>NZ_JVLH01000009.1 GCF_001070855.1 Trueperella pyogenes
GTTCACGAACTCCCCGCCCCCCACTTTCAACTAAAACCTGTCACAAGACATGTAGCGAAGTATTAGCGCTGAAAATCAGCCGCCTGCTCACCGCTGAATGCCCGCACAATAGTCCGAGTGAATCGGTCATTCATCTGCGGGACCTGATCCCCCGGTACGAACATCGCTTGGGTGTTCTCACCATCTGCGGGGAAGGGATCTCCGCTGAGCCATTCACACGCAAAGGCTACGTCCAGGTAAGTCGTCTGATCGCCATTTTCATAGGTAACCGGGCCAACGACTTCAACGCTCAGCAAGCGCATGGCTCGTACCTGACATGCAGTCTCTTCGAGGATTTCTCGGCACGCGGCCTGAGCCGGCTCTTCACCCGGATCGATAATTCCCGTCACCGGTGTCCACGCGTGATTATCGGCGCGTTGAACAACAAGTACCTCAACCGAGGAGGGGTCGATGGGAGAGCACCAATTAATCGCGGCTCCATCACGGCCTCGTAAGACGACAGCGGTGCAACCTGAAAGCCACAGCATGGAATGCCCCACGTGCCGACGTAATTCCAGAACAAAATCCGGTGTTGCCATGAGTTACTCCTTAGCTCACAGTGTCCAGATAAATGGAACCAAGAAAATTTTGACGATGATCGCGAAGGCGAACAATGTCGCGTAAGCGGCCTCGATACGCTCATCAGCAACACGAGCATCTGCCGCTTGCAATACCGCCGGCTGCCCCAAGAAACCTGCAACAGCCCCCGCGGTTCGCGGCGCAGACAATCCCAGATATCGGCCGGCAATCGCCTGAGCGGCGCAGCACACCGCTACGATGATCGTCGCTAGTATCGCAGCCTTCCAGCCCTCCGGACGCAGCAAAAGATCAACAAGTGCGGGCCCCGCATTTAAGCCCAAAGCAGCCAGGAACAGCATCAGTCCTACGGAGCGAATCGTGATATTCGCTGAGGCGGGAAGCGTCCACACCAGAGGTCCGGTTCGGCGGAGTGCCCCCAGCAGCATTCCGACAATCAGAGGTCCGGCCGCAGATCCCAGCTGGAAGGTTGCCCCACCAAACATTGGGAAGGGGATCGCCCCCAAGGCCATACCCAGAACCATGCCGATACCGAAGGCCATTCCATCAACTTCACTGACCCGACGCTCCGAGTCACCCAAGAAGCTCTGGACGTTATCAAGCTCCTCCTGCGGAACAACGACTGCCGCATGATCACCCAGATTGAGCTTGAGATCATCACGTGCCAACAGGTCAAGATCACCACGACGGACTCGGGTAATGGTCGCACCGAAACGAGTCGCTAGATTGAGCTCAACAATTGCTCGTCCCGCGACGTCAGGACTCGACACAACAATTCGTTCAAAAGCAACATCGGAGCGGTCATCAGCCAAGTGATCGGAAACCTGCGTTCCCAACTGCTCAACGACCTCGGCAATAGCAGAGGTTCCACCGACTAGAACAACAAGATCGCCGGCGCGAAGTTCTTCACCGGGAATCAAGACACGAGTGTGACCTTCGCGTTGAAGGTAGGACATACGTACGCGTCCTTCGCGCCAAGCGAGAATCTTTCGCGTCAAGATCGGACGGTCCACCCGAACAGTAACGGCGTCGAGGCCAGCGCCCGCGAGCGATGGAGTGTCCTTCTCCCCCAGCCACTTTCGCGTCACCGTCATGGTGACAACAACGATTCCGACAATCACACCGATGGGGTAACCAAAGGCATAGCCAACTGCTGCCTGAGGATCGCCACTGACTCGCGTCGCTGCGTCTAGCGCCGGCGCAGCGGTCAGCGCACCTGTGTAGAGCCCGGTTACGAGGCCTTTGCCCAGTCCCAGGAAATGTCCTCCGATCGTGGCGACGACCGCACCGACAACACAGATGATTGTGGCCGACCCCAAAAGCGAGGTCTGTTTGCGAAGGTCGGAGAAGAAGGTGGAACCGGCCGCGATACCAACCGTGTAGACGAAGAATGCTAGACCGATCTGTTGGATGATCGCGGTCCCCTGACCGGCTTGGGGTGAATAAGCAGAGACAAGTAGGCCCACAAACAGTGCACCGGCTGCACCGAAACGCAGCGGCCCAAAGCGGATCGCGCCTAGAAAAGCACCCAGTCCGACAACCAGGAAAATCGTCAAAAGATGGTTCTGTGCGAGGAATTGGGCCATAGGTCTAAGGGTAGTGGCCAAATGGCTAAAAAAGGGACGCAAGATGGGCGTGGAGTGTGAATACACCCACGCATCCAATCGCATTGCACCCAGAATTCTTACAGATACCGTCCAGCATGTTACCGTTCAATAAAAGGACAAATACGGAAGGATCCCTCCATGACAAATCCCCAAGCGGGTTGGTACAGCGATCCCTCAAATCCCTCACAATTGCGGTGGTGGGATGGGACGCAGTGGACGAATAACACTCAGGCAGCACAGGGTGCCGCACAGGCATCAGCTCCCCAGCGTCCAGTAACGACAACCTCATCCTCGTACAGTGCTGTTCCCCAAAGTCCTCTTGCAGCAAATAGCGGCTCTGCTCAGGCGCACTACCAGGCACAACAGGGTGGTTATCCCCCCGCTCAGGGAGGAATTCCAGGCACATATCCAAGCCAGCAACCCGTGCAAGGTGCGCCTCTCGCCGCGGGAGGGTTCCCCCCACGTCCTGCAAGTTACACGGGCACTCCGGCGACGGCATCAACCATCCCCGGCTCTCCCCTGGCTCCCGCAAAGCCGAAGAAGCCTAAGGCTCCGAAGAAACCCCGCAATAAGCAAAAGACTTGGGCCATTATCTTCACTGTGCTGAGCGTTCTTTTCATCGTTCTTGGCTTCCTTTTCCTTGGCGCAGCATCACGTAATAATGCGCGAGCCAACACGGTCAATGTAGAACTTCAGCCAGCACGTCAGTCCATCAGCGAATTGCAAAAGCAAGTCGATACGTTGAATAAGCAGCTCGGGGAGGCAGGCAAGTGAGCACGAACGGACCCCAGATTCCGAATCAGGGACAGGCAGCAAACGCAACCCAAGCTCAAGCCGCGACAGAGGCAAGCCATGCTGAAGCAGCACAGCAGAAGGCAGCTGCGCCCAAGACCGCTTCATCGAAGCGCTTATTCCTGATTACTTCGATTATCTGCGCTGTGTCATTGGTCTTTGCGCTGGTGACTTTCACGCAGAATATGGTCGCTCTGAACAGGTACCACTCGTTGGAGAATGAATCTGCGCAGTTGGAACAGCAGGCGCAGACCCTTCAGGAACAGCTCGACGAGGCACAGACGAAGCTCGCAGAGAAGCAGGTGAAACCCTGGTGCGATTCGGTGAACGCTGACTCAACAGGCACTCGAGAGAAGATTGACCAGCTTCTTAAGCAGCTCAAGATGATCGATCCCAGCGAGAAGACAGTCCGCAACGTCTGCGGCGATAAGTACTCGGCGCTGACCGCCTCTCTGGATTACTCACGCGTGAGCGCACGCACCGAAAACGGGACGATCAAGTGCGAAACGGATGGCAACCACGTTCGTCTCAGCGGCACGATCGATCAATTCAAGGGACCTGAATTTGCTCAAAAGACAAAGACGAAGGCCGATCTCACTTTGACGATCACCTACACCCTCGAGGGCACAACAGATACTGCAACCAGCATTGTCAAGGTCCCCGATGTCACTCCGGGTGGTTCGAAAGACTGGAAGAGTGAGGCAGACCTTCCCGGTCGGGCACTGACCTGTCGAGTCACAAACCTGCAGTGGTGGCCAAGCGATCTCAAGTAGAACGCTTGATGCTTCGGCAGCTATAGCTTGAGGGGGTACGCACTGTGGCGTACCCCCTCAACACGTATTTCAGCTATTTGCGAGTGTTACCTCAGCTATGTGCAAGTGCCTGACGGACCAAGGGGATCAGCTTTTCACGCGAAGGATCCACGGCCTCGGCAAGGAACTGCTCACGGTCGGTACCTTCGAGCCCCTGAGCGACTGGTTCTTCGCTGTCCTTGGGAACTGAGAATCCAAAGACGATCACATCAACGATCTTTCGAATGGGCATCTGATTGGCTTCGGCGGAGTCATTCACGCTACCTAGAGCCTCGAGGTAGAAGATCGAGAGGATCTCTCCCATGATGTTGGTGGGCAATAGTGCGCGCCGCCCCATGCGTTCCAAAGCGGATTCGAGCATCTGGGTCACAAAATCAGCAAGCTGGTTGCGCTGATTTCCAGGAATTCCATCTGCATCGGGGTGACGCATTTGGTACAGGCGATATTCCATCAGGAGGATATACGCCGTGCGCCCCTGCGCGGAAAGACTGTCGAGGGTATCAACAATGCGTTCTAGGGTGAGCGGCCCTTCGATTGAATCAAAGGCCTGCGTCATTTCTGTTAATAGCCGCGTTGAGTATGCAATAAATGCATCTTCCAACAGCTCATCCATATTCGAATAATTCGAATAGAAAGCACCGCGGGTGAATCCGGCACAGGCCACGACCTCGTCGATCTTGGTCCCTGCGAAACCTCGCTCCACCAGAATTTCAATGGCGGCGTCAACCAGGCGTGAACGCGTATTCGCACGCGCCCTGCTTTCGCCTTCTGCACGCTTCTTAACCACAGCCACCTCCGCGGTATATCTAACTACGTCGAAAAGTCTAACGAGATTTTCCTGCTGTCACACGCGGAAAATAAGGGATTTTCACGCTTTAAGACCCAAATCTGAAGCTGCGAAAGTCGCAGCGCCACCACGGGGGCATATCATGTGTTTCAGGGCATAATTTTTTGGCATTTTATACGTTTTTGTATCGGAGTTTTCTATGGGTCAGTCAATTGCATTCCTGCCTTTGAATTCGGGAGCCTCTATTCCTCAATTTGGCTTTGGGACCTACAAACTGACCGGTCAAGACGCATATGACGGCGTTCGTGATGCGCTCGAGTTGGGATACCGACATATCGATACAGCACAGATGTACGGGAACGAGGCCGAGGTTGGCCGCGCCTTGGCCGACACTTCTCTCGCACGCGAGGAGATCTTCGTCACTTCTAAGCTGAATAACCCCAATCACGAGCCTGATATTGCCCGCGAGAGCCTTCAGCGCTCATTGGAGGACTTGCAGCTGGACTACTTGGACCTGTTCTTGATCCACTGGCCGCTTCCGATGTTCTACGGGGGCGACATCATGCCGACTTGGCGCGCAATGGAAAGCTTTGTGGATGAGGGCCTGGTGCGCTCTATCGGAGTCTCTAATTTCGAGGCCCATCACCTTGCCCCGATTCTTGAGCAGGGGCGCATCATGCCCGCTGTTAACCAAATCGAATCCCATCCCTACTTCACAAACCGCGAGCTTCACCGTTTTAACGCTGAGCATGGAATTATTACCGAGGCCTGGGCTCCCCTGGCTCGAGGAGCTGTCCTGAGCGAACCAAGCATCATCGAGATTGCCCGCGAGGTCGGCGCACGCGAATCTCAGGTAGTTTTGCGTTGGGCACTTCAACGGGGAGACGTTGTCTTCCCCAAGGCCTCGTCACATGAACGCCGAGCAGAAAACCTTGATGTTTCGGGCTTTGAGCTGACTGCGGAGCAGATAGCTCGAATCGATGCATTGGACCGTGGAGAAGCGGGACGCACCGGTAAGCACCCAGATGTCATGGACCGGATGTAAAACTTTCGCTTCAGGCGCAACTTATATCGTTTTTCGATGTGAGACAGGGCCGTATTTTGTGGGTACCGCTGGGCTATCGTGAAGCTATGACACATGCATCTTCGACCGATCTTGATCGCGTTCTTGCTTCTCTTGATCCCACGCCCAGCGGTACTTACGCATTCTCTTTGGTTAACGAAATCCCCCAGAATGTCGACATTTTTGCGCTGATCCGCGACGAGGATTCCTACACTGTGGTTGTCGAGGAAGAAGCCGCGCGCGAAGCAGGAATCAACCCCGATGAGCTGTACACACGAATTGACCTGGGTTCTTCGACCGAGCTGGCCGCGATCGGAATCACGGCATCTATCGCTCAGATCCTTGCTGCGCGTTCAATTACTGCGAATTTCATTGCCAGCCGCCGCCACGATCACCTCTTTGTTCAGCCTGATCGCGCTCAGGAGGCAACGGCTCTTCTTGAAGATCTGGGAAGGCGCGCAAAGGGCTGGCTTCCCGCCTGAAATTTTCCTGTTCATCAGACGCGGAAAGGCGTTCGGAATAAAGTAGAAGCATGGCTGTACTACCTACGGGAAGCGATGAGGCAATCCTCCGTCTAGCCGACGGCACGGTGAAACAGCGAAATCTTCTGACCGGAACTGAAGTGTGGACAGTTCCCGGTCGAGCTCATCGTCCCCTGACTCGTCCCGGTTCCACGCCACCCCTGATCGATCATGATGCTGATGGGCATCATTGCGCATTCTGCTCGGCGCGCTATCTTGAGACTCCGCCAGAGAAAGCCCGCGTGATCCGCACACACGCAGGGGAATGGGAAACTCTCCACGGCCTCGGCGCTGAGGAACTTGGAGATACCGTTGCAGAATTTCGGCGGATTCCCAACCTTTTCGAGATCGTTTCGTATAACTATTGGCACCTCAATCACGACCATGTTCCTTCCGAGGCCGAGCGGCGCAGGATGGCGGAGTACCTTGCCTCGCCCCAGGGTTACGACCACGTGATGCACGTGGTGCGCGCACGCTTCATGGCCTCCGGCGGGAGCGAAGAAGAGTTCGCCGCTCTTTCGGATTCTGAGAAGCTCAGTCAGGCAAATGGTTTCTTTTCGGGCGGGCATGATCTGATCGTTGGTCGTCGGCACTATGTTGATGGGGCGAAGGATACGTCCCAGTTGGCATCGGCCGGGACGCTGACTCCCGAGGAACACTTCCAGTACATGTCGATGACTGTGCGGGCGATGCGGGACCTGTACGACTTGGATCCAGCCGTGAAGTATGTTGTGGCTTTCCAGAACTGGCTTAAGCCCGCGGGCGCGTCTTTTGATC
The DNA here is from genome assembly GCF_001070855.1 of Trueperella pyogenes. Taxonomy (GTDB): domain Bacteria; phylum Actinomycetota; class Actinomycetes; order Actinomycetales; family Actinomycetaceae; genus Pauljensenia; species Pauljensenia pyogenes_A. The sequence continues at coordinate 6,936 of NZ_JVLH01000009.1, forward strand.
ACCTGCATAAGCAGCTTGTGGCGATTGATGAGTTCTCGACTCAGACGCATGACGAGATTGAGCGCGTACGGACCTATCCGGGAATCTATGACGAGCTCTTGAAGATCGCGGCGACGCGTGGGCTAATTTTGGCGCAAAACGATCATGCTGTGGCGATGGCTGGGTTTGGGCATCGCTATCCCTCCTTGGCGATTTGGCCACTTCACGCGCCGGCTGAACCCTGGGAGTACTCCCCTGAGCAATTACGAGGCATCAGCGACCTTGTGCACGCAATGCACGCGGCGACGGGCGCGGAGGTGCCGTGTAACGAGGAGTGGTACTACCGGCCCCCGAGTTCATCAATTCCTATGCGCATGAGGATTTTGATCAAGTGGAGGATCTCCACAATCGCCGGTTTTGAGGGCGGGACAAGGATTTACCTCAATACGATCGATCCATGGTCCGTGCACCAGCGGATGCTGGAACGCCTGGTTGTTATGCGGGATGAATGTTCGATCGCGCCGATGAAGCTGGGCGAAGAATGCAAGGTCACGCCGCTGCTGCTGAGGTGAGGGTTTTAGGCGGATTGCCGTCGTTCGTTTGTTGTTTGCGCGCGGTCAAGATGATCGCTTTCCCGGTTTATCGGGCATAGTAAAGGCGAGAGACCCGAGGCCTGCCCGGGGTAACTGGTGGGCTGGCTGGCTTCCCTCGCCTTATACAAATGTTGGGCCTTCGGCCCCCGCGTTGAACCGTGCTGTTATTTCAAGCCTGGCGGAGGGTACCAACCCGACAGGTCAAGCGTAACAGGGATTTATCAGGAAAGCCAGGCTTGGCTTGCGCTGCATGCACACCAAGAAACCGCGTGGAAATTGTTTGGGCGGCAAGTAGCAGTGAGACAACATTGATTTGTAGCCCCGCGCGTGCGGGGAAAATGAAGAGAGGGAATTAGGCGTGCTGCCTGTCGTACAGGCAGTCCTCCCAGTACTCCCGGATCAGTTCTTCGTTGTACCCCCTTACAAGGCCGTCGATTAGTTTTTCCGGGATGTCTACTCCGTAAATAGTGAGGTCTCCGATGATTTTCATCGTGAGCGATTCGTCCTCGGCTATTTCAAGAAGGAACTTACTCTTCTCATCTTCGAGAACGGGAATAGGAAGGATACTGTCTGCATATTTGATGAGGTCTTCGACCGTATACATTGCCTCAGTCATGATCACTCCCTCACTCAACTGGTGTCAATTTACCATTTGATGCGCGAAGTACACCTACGCCTCCAATGGGATGTGTAGTAATTGTTGCGCCCTTTGTCGCGTGTTTGCCTCTCACGCTTATCTGCGCACTCCATTAACTGTGCTGTATGCGTAAATTCGGCACCCTTGTTGCGTAATCCTAAGAGACGTCGGATTGGTAATTGTTAGAAACGCGGCCCTGATAATGTCGGTGTTGCTCCAGGTTCTTGGGAAGGCGATTTGTCCTGGCCTCATTTCGCGTTCTGCTTGCCTGTATGAGTGTCCGCCCGTGCGCTTCCCATTTGCCTTTGTTGTCCCGTAAAGAATGTGATCAATCACTGCCTGCGTTGGGCTCATCCCCGCGTGTGCGGGGAAAACAAGAAGCGACACAAGTGCCACGTGTGCTCAGAGAATTCGCCCAAGATGACATTGCGGCTAGTGCATCTCGCGCCATCACAACCTCCTGCATTCGAAATACAGTCGATCCTGCTCAACGATTCAGCATCACTGCGATTCATTGAACATCAGGCCCTTCAACCTGACAGAAGCCAGGATAAAGACCGGTACCTTCATTTGCGTCCAGTTTGGAGAAAGAAAACGAAGGAGTTTTTCAGAGGGTTTCAGACACTACCTCACGCTTTATCACGCGCTTCAACCAGACCTACTTGACTGGCCGGCTGAAAGTAGCCGAAACATCCTGACGTTGACCCAATCCAAAAGAATCGAATGATCTTCGGGTTATAGGACAAAACGTGTTGGTCGGGGGTTAGTCCCAGGTGTTGTGGTAGGGGGTGGGGTGGTGGAGTTCGTTGAAGCAGATTGCGTCGCCCCAGCCGGGGATGGTTCCGGTGGGTTTGTGTGGCTTGTTGCCAGGCATTTTCGAGGGCGCGTCGGTGGGCATGGTGGCCAGGATTATCGCTGCCGGTTCAGGGTGAGCAGAGTGGGTGTAGCACCACCAAAACACGGCTTTCATGCGTCGGGTCAGGCGCAAGCCTCTCCGTGGCTGCTTCCAGGTCCTCCGCGCACAAGAGTTGTTGTCCAAGAGCGTATAAGCCTCGCGAGGCCTCCAGTTTGGGGCACGTCGTGGTGGCTTGGCGAATACGGCAATCGGTGCGTCATGGGGTGACAAAAAACGGCGGGGATCACCTCCACCTTGCCACTAATCTCGTGCGTTTTGATGGGCCGCATACCAAGGTACGGCGCAATTATCAGAAGGCTCAAGCTACCGCTAATATGCTTGAGTACAAGTACGGGTTGGAGATTCTTGATTCGCGCGGGCATGGTCGTGACAGTAACGGTATTCAACCGACTGAGCAAGCTCGCGCGTTGCGTGGAAGGAAAAACTTAACTGACCGTGAAGCGTCGGAATTTCGCGTGCGAGCAGCGCTTGTTGTTGCAACGGCCGAAGCAGAGTTTTTGCGAGAGTTGCGTGGACAAGATGTTATCTTCCGTCCCCGTTACGCGCGTGGCGATACCAACGTCGTGGTGGGAGATTCGGTCGCGTTACGCCCCAGACCTGGCAGTCAACCGCACTGGTATGGTGGGTCGAGTCTTGCTTACGATTTGACGTTACCTCACATGAGGCAGAACTGGTTTGACTATTCTCATACTCGCCGTGAGGCGCTGGAATTGTGGCACCATGCCGAACGCGCTACTCGTCCTGATCGCCCAAAGCATGGTGGCGATTACGATCGAGCGATTGCTGATTTGACGGTTGAGACAATTGAACGGTCGCGTGCGCTTCCCCCTGGAGACAGAGTTGGTTTAGCGAATATCGCAAGCGATCTTGCAGGCGTGCATGCTGCGCTTGCGCTTGATGTGGGGAACACCTATCCCCGTATCGCTGCGACCGTTCGCGCGTTTGGGCGTCTTGCTCAACTCAAAGATGCCCCTCATCAGCATCGGGTTTCATCGCTGGCAGTTCGTAATGGTGTGCGTGCTATGCGCGCAAGTCGTTCGTTCGGTAAGCACAATCGTGGTGTAGCTATTGCTGCCTCCATGATTGAGATTTCTATGGCGCTAAGCGAAGCTGTCCGCCACCAAAAGCAACGTGATACTGCGTTGCGTATCATTGGCGAAGTTTCGAATCTGCAGAGCGCGTGGGATCTGCAAGACCTGAGTGCTGCCGATGAGTTTCGTATGTATTATGTATATTGCTGAACGTCGCTCGCAGGCGACGGAGGGTCGTTCACAGACAAATGTTGCAGTCTTGGAGCGCCCTGCTGTTTCAGAAACTGATGCGCCCATTGACACTGTCACACCGAGCCGCGGACTGATGACGTGAGTACTAATGGGGATTCAAGAAGCATGAGGAGGCAAGAATTCTTAGCCAACAATCGCTTCTTGAATGTGCTTAGAAGTAAAGGTAAGAGGGAAGGTACGACCACTCCCCCGCCGGTGGCTACACGTCCTCGTCCCCGCTCGCAACCTCCTCACGGGCGCGCGAGATAAGGAGTCGGGAAGTTGCGTGTGTTCTCAACATTAGATTGCGGAGTGAGTTTTGAAGGATGGCGGAGACTTACATGACTGAGCCACTGATTCAGGGGATTGACCTATTTTGCGGAGCTGGTGGGCTCTCCCTTGGGCTTCAACAAGCTGGTATCAACATCGTTTTAGGGATTGATAATAATCCGGCGTGCAAGTGGGCGTATGAACATAACATTCACGCTCCTTTCCTTGAAGCGTCCGTTCGGGATGTTGAGGCGAAGGATCTCAATAAGGTGTGGGCGGATGCGCCTTACCGGTTGCTCGCAGGTTGTGCGCCATGTCAGCCGTTTTCTCAGCAGCGACGTGGCAGGGACACCAGTGAGGAAGAGGCGTGGGATCTGCTTGATGAGTTTGGCCGTTTGGTTCGTCAGACTCGACCCGAATTTGTCACGATGGAAAATGTTGCGCCGTTGCGTTTTCAGCCTGTTTTTGAGCGTTTCCTTTCGACGCTACGTGAGTGTGGGTATTGGGTGGATTACACGGTGTTGAAAGGTGAAAAGCATGGTCTTGCTCAAACACGTCGTCGTCTTGTGCTCGTAGCTTCTGCTCTTGGTTCGATTGAGATTCCCGAGGACAGTGGCGTTGTGGCTCCTAGTGTGAATGATGTTCTGCGCGGACTACCTACTCTTGTCGCTGGACAGGCAGATCCGCATGATCGTTTGCATTATGCTCGGGCTTTGTCTCCGATCAATCTCGCACGTATTCGTGCATCTGTTCCTGGGGGAACATGGCGGGACTGGCCTGAAGAGTTGCGTGCACCATGCCATCGCAAGGCGAGCGGAGCATCATTTCAATCGTTTTACGGAGTAATAGATGGGACGAAGCTAGGACCAACGATCACCACTGAGTTTTATAACTACGGCTCAGGACGTTTCGGGCATCCGTCACAGCCACGCACGCTCACTCCACGCGAGGCTGCGCTCTTGCAGGGGTTTCCTCGTGACTTTGAGTTCATTGCTCCATGGGAGAAGCCGAGGCTGACACGTTTAGGAAAACTCATTGGCAATGCAGTTCCCCCACCATTCGGTAAGCACGTTGGAACGCTTATAATGAGTTGTGCCATCAACGATGAGGTAGCCGAACACTAAAGGATTCATATGAGCACTCCAAACACCAGTTTCTCGTTTGAAATTTCGTTGACGGTACTCAATCACCTCGGACGTCAGCTGTATCGCAATTTCATCACTATTCTTGGTGAAGCTATCTCCAACGCTTGGGATGCTGACGCTGAACACGTTGAGATCACGTACGACCGTAAGTCACAATCAATGTTGATTGTTGATGACGGTGAAGGCATGGATGCTACCGACCTGCAGCATCATTTCTTACGAATCGGTTATTCCAAACGTAAAGACCGCAAGTCGACCCGTTCTGAACGGCTTAAAAGAGCTTTTATTGGAGCGAAAGGCATCGGCAAGCTGGCATTGTTGTCGTGCGCCGATATGGTAAGCGTTGCGTCGCTCAAAAACGGGTCATCAGTGGTTGGCTGTCTGATCGATAACTCCGTTCTCGACGTTCAAATCACGAATGACGGTAATCCTCATGATGTGCAGCTTAGCGCACCCGCTCAGCAAGCACTTGATGCATTGAGCACGAAACAACATGGGACTGCGCTCTATCTCGAAAACGTTCGAGTACAAAACAACACGTGTGACACACTTCGTCGGCTCATCGCCCTTTTCTTCACTCACACGATCCGTGATGAGAGTTTTGAAATTCGGTTCAATGACGATCCAATCACTGTCGAAGATCTTACAGACCTTGCAGAACATACTCAATTTATATGGGTACAAGACACACCCGATGACCCTTATCTTGCGTTGTGTCCGTCAGCAACACGAATGTCGAAGATTGAGTTTGCTCCAGGAGTTCACGGTTTTATCGCGTCTGTTCACAAGCCATCACATCGACAAATTCGAGGCACGGGGGAGCACCTAACAGTGGATCTGTACGTGAACGGGCGTTTACGTGAAAAAGATATTCTGCGTCGTTGCCCCGATGCTCGTCTTTTCACGCAGTACCTCTATGGGCAGATCCATTTTGATGAACTTGACGCCACAATTGATGCAGATCCTTTTACGTCGTCACGAGAAGGCGTCGTTGATGGGAACGAGCAGTTTGACACAATGCTTGGCGGGCTCACAAAAGCTCTTGGCACGATTGCCTCACAATGGGATTCGTGGAGACGTGAATCGAAGCAGACAGGTGATGCTGAAAATGAGAGTATCCGTCCTGTCGAACGCGCATCTGAAGATCTCGCTCATGCAGTTGAAGATAAGATCGCTAGGTGGATTGATCACATTTCGCGCGCCGTAAACGATCCTCAGATCGCCACAATCGGTAAGAAATGGCTTAACGAGGCTGGTCAAGGAAGCACGCAAGCGAGTATCCAGTATCAGTTTCTGTTCACGCTTGAAAATCTCGCTCGCACCGCAATCCGAGAACGCCACCTCCCTTTAACAAGGGGAGCGCGCAAGGAGGTGGAGCATGGGAAACGCTCAGAGGAGCAATTGTTTGCCAATGACAAGGCAAAGCCGAGTTTTCGCAGACAGACTGATGATCCCGCCTACATAGGTATTCGATATCTCCTATCTTCATTGAACAGCTACTTTGATGATCCTGATCTGACGGTGATCCCCGATTCCTACAAGATTGACGAGAAAGAGCTTCGAGTCATCGCATATTTGCGTAACATCATCATGCACACCTCTGGGCTCAACGACGCAGGTGAACGCGAGTTCTATCGTCTCCTGCCTCTTCTTCTCGAGAAGGCGTTGTCAATCTTCAATGACGATGAGGTAGCCCATGACTCCCCTCTTGACTCATAGCCGATCATGATATTCACGTGTTCATATGAAAGTCTTGGCGCAGTTCTTCATAGTAGGGCTGGTATGGTAGGTGGTCTTTGTCGGAGGTGCGTACTTCGTGGCGGTCAATACAGCGTTTGAATGTGCCCTCGGGGCTGAAGAGTTCGCGCATCATCGGGTCAGCGATATTGACGAACCATGTGGCTAGGCCACTCATTGTGTCATCTTGGCGGGCTGCTTCCCATGATCGCCATAGAATCTGGATGCGGGTCAGGGCTTCGGGGTGGTCAAACCAGCGTTCGCACCAGAGCGTGGTTGATCGGCCTAGGTCACGCCTGTATAGGTAGGACAGGTAGTCCTCGAACCAGGTAGGCGCATCAGGGTAGAGCAGTTCGGGGGCAGCCGCGTCTGTTTCTTTGTGTTCATTTTCTTCTTCAAGGTCATCGTTCATGAGAGGCTCCCAAGGGTTTTATCGGCTACGTCCGGTGGACTGGGTGCGCGGGCGAGGCCTTGGCGTAGCCGATACCGTAGTCTTTTTACCCAAGAGAGCGCGCAGGCCTTTGAGGGCTGAGGTGGGGAATGATTCTTTCGTGATACGCACAGATGTTTGCGTCTGAGCCGTCCCAACGTAGTGTGCTTGCGCTTGGGCTTCACGGGTGGTGGTGTAGCTGACTTGTGCTCGCGCGTCGTCAACATCGCCGGTCGCGTCCTGAGCAGCAGTGGTGGCCATATCGGCGCGCGTGCGCATTGCGTCCTTTTCTTCTTGGCTGGCAAGTCCTAGTGAGGCTTCCTGGTCGGTGTGTTCGCTCTGGTGGCGAGCGAGGGTTTCTTCATCGCGCGCTGCTGATTCGAGGTGAAGCATCTGGTCAAGCCTGGCGTTGGCGTCGTTGGTTTCACGCTGGGCGCGGGCGAGCTGGGCGCGCGTTTCTTCGAGGGTGCGGGCAGATTCAATGACATGGCTCAGGGTTTCTTTGACTTCGCTGGGGAGCGTCGAGTTGTTGAGGCGTTCTACGAGCTTTGCTCTCTCGGTTTCGTCCGTCACGATACTGAGGTTGCCTGTCAGCTGTCGGGTAAGAGTGTTTTTGAATAGTAACTTTCCCGCGCGACAAAGCCGAAAAGTCACCCTTCCAGCAAGACGTGGTGTCCTATAACCCTAACCCCAGATTCCTTGCACCCAGCACCGAACTAACCTGCCGAACAAAAAAACTTGTGGCCCCAACATCAGTTGGGGCCACAAGCCTAAACGCGGTAGCGCAGGGATTTGAACCCTGGGTGGCTGTTACACCACACAGCATTTCGAGTGCTGCACCTTCGGCCGCTCGGACACGCTACCTCGGCACTCCACAATAGCGGATCTGGCAGGATGGGGCAATTCCACGCCAACATAGACGAAGCGACCTAGACTGACCACATGGCAAAACGGCGTATCGATCCAGCAGAAGGCCACAGCGCTCTCCTCACGTGGTACCGCGCCCCAGAAAGCGCTTCGCGACAAACACTCTTCACCGCAGTGCGCTACACGCTTGAAGAAATTGCCGAACTTCACCCCGGTCGCGCCGTCGAACTCCGCGTTCCCCCGGCCGGTGCCACGCAAATCCTCCCGGGTACAACTCACCGCCGAGGGACTCCCCCGGCGGTGATTGAAATGTCGCCAGAAACATGGCTCAAACTGGCATGCGGAATACTGGATTGGAATGACGCGCTCTCGCGCGGGGACCTTCAGGCCTCGGGACAGCGCACCGATCTTTCCACGTATCTTCCGCTATTTTCTAATTTGCGATAGCCGGCTGATCAAGATCCGACAGGATCTGCGATGCGGCTTCAACCGGCGCAAACCACTTATTCGTCTTGTTCACCACGCCGCGCTGGGCGATCGCTGCGATAGCTGCAGAAACCGCGGCAAAAGCGACCACGGAAACCAAGGATGCCGTGCCATCATCATCTTGAGGTGCAGCCTGTCCCGTCACAGCCTTCCACCCCAGCTCCGCGGCCTTTCCGGCCACGAAACCGACGGCCATCGACAGCCCTGCGGTAATGAGTTTCTGGCTAAGACTGCTTCCCATGATGACTCCTTGCGTCAGATAGCATCGAACACTCGATACTGACATTTTGCCCTATCACCGCAGGAATATCTCTCCTTCCATGCACTATTGCTTAGACTGGTACGGTGCGAAAGACCAAGACCGCCTCCCCGTCCACCCAACGCTCAGAGCATCTGCGCCGCCTCAGCATCATGCTTCTTGGCACATTAGCCCTCAGCGCGTGTTCCCCCTCCATCCCACAGGGAGCACAGTGGACGGATGATCCCTTCCGCACAGACTCAACGTCTTCGGCTCAGGGGACCACGGCCTCGGCAACAAAGAACCGCGCAATCGCAGGCAATACTGACGGAATTCCACGAGGAAGCGGAACCCTACGCATCGCTTACGCGCCGGGTTGGCAGCTTCCCGCTGACTACGTCTCTGCGTTCGAAGCTGCCAGCGGATACACCGTTGAGCAAACCGAGTACACTCCAAATTCTTCGCAAAATGCCGACGTTATCTTTGGCGTCGATTCAAAACAAGCCGCGGCTTTGGGGACAGCAATCTCCATCGGCAATGACCCGGTATGCGCGTGGGCCGATCGCTCATGGTTCTCCGCAAATAGCAAGGCACTCCCCTCTTCGCTCAAGGACCTTTCCTCTGCAAACTTCGCTCCCCTGACCGCGATCCCTTCCCAAGATTCCGAGGCCGGGGCCGCTTTTGCCGCAAAGGCCAGCTCACTCCTCGGCGAGGACTACGAGGACTGGAAAGGAAACCTGAACGACGCGCACTCGATCGCTCCCTCCGCAGCGGAGGCCCTGGGACAGTGGAGCGCTACCCTTGCGGATGATCACCTTTCACTCATCTCGGGTGCCACCAGCACGCAGGGATCCCACCAGCGTCCGATCCTGATCTGGGATGCGCGCTTGGCGGTTGCTGCAGCCTCCAATACCGGCACCGAAAGCCGCGCTGAGGCTATCCCCGGGACGTGCGTGGATTCAACCATCTCAGTGGCAGTCCCACAGTCTTCTTCAAATTCCGAAGCCGTTCGCTCCTTCCAAGCATTCCTCGAATCCCAGCTGGGGAAGAATGCCGCGGCCTATGCGGGACTTGCCTATAACGATGGAGTGCCCGAGGACTCGCAAGCCGCGTGGTTTATGAAGCCGGTGAAGTAGGTAGGACGCCTGCAACCTTTGCTTTCGCCTGAAGCCGTTCTTTCTTACGGTCTCTGACCCATTGGTGGCAGGCGCGCGCAGAAAGAGCCAAGAGGGCAAGCACTCCCAAAGACGAACGGATCAGCGTCATTAAGACGATGTGAGTCGCACCCGAACTGGCAATATCTGCAGCGCCGAAAATAATGTCGGCGCTCAGAGCTGTCAAAAGGATAATTCGGGCACGAGGGTGTCCATTCCACGTCATAACAGCAGTAATGATTTCCATGACAAGAAGCATCAAAGTCACAAGGGCGACAATCAGCCTCAGCGTCAAAATGTAGATTTGCGCATTGGCAGCATCATCAATGCCGATGACATTAAGTGCAATGTACTTCCACGGATTTTGAAGGATTAGATAGGTCTGGAACAGCTCGGTTGCAAACATGAGGGCAACCAGGACCATACCGACGACCAGTTGGACTGGGCGCTGGCGATCTGCTTGAGAATCGACATCATGAGCATCTGCCATTTCATGCGCATCATCATCGTTGGGCTCAACGTCGTGAACGTCCAGTAGATACAGATCGCCATCGGTGATGACTCGGTCGCCACCGCCATTTTTGTCGTGGTATGAACTGAAGAAATCGGGAAGAATCTCAAGCTCTGCCGCAGGGTTAGCAAAGAGGACGTCATCAACAATGAAGTTGCGCTCGATGTCGATATCAGCATCGATCTTATGGGTGATTTGGAAGGTCAAAAGGCTCAATCCGACAGCGCGATCAAAGGTTCCCGCTGCAAGCCATTCGACGCGACGACCGCCTGGAAGAACCCAGCCATCAGGCGTCCGCCAAAAACGCACGTGATGGCGTTCTGAAGAACGACCGGGAACGCCTTTTTGGTAGGCAAAGTCCTGCTTACGTCCAAAGAGCACAAGGTTTGAAACTGGCGCAGCATCGTAGCTTTTACGACTGACGAAGGCGCGTATTACTCGAAGAACGGTGTGGGGCGTAATCGGGTCAGCACGTACCCATCCAGCTTCAGTCATGGCAGCGTGAATATCGATCTCACTGCCGACAAGAGCGAGGTTTACTGGGTCGCCAAGGAGACCATCAGCAGTCCTCGTTCGACCGATGAAATAGTCGGGAACATAGAGCCACGTGAGCAACTGATGGATTCTGGGGAGTGCGAGGTATGCGGTAACGGCCCAGCAGATCAGGAACCATGCGATAGCGGTGGGTTTGAGCTTGATTGACCCCGCCAAGAAAACGTAGGCGAGCCACAGTGTTGCCACACCGGAGAAGATAAAGAACAGGGCATCGACAACATCATCGAAACCCCAGTCACGATCCTGTGTAAACGAGAGTTTGTCAGATGCACGCTGGTAAACAGGGGCTTTCTGGGGACGCGGACGCGAATGAATGGAGGCGTTATCGCCTTCATAGTTCGACTCAATGGCCGATACGCGATTCTCGCTCATGTCCCTTCCTCATGCGTAGACGTGTAGCCACAAGCCTAGTCTGAGAAGGCTCATCCTTCCGCTTTTCTGAGAATATTCATTTTCATCTTTTGCACCTCAACACCGCAGGCTTTTCGAGCTCACATCATCGGCATAAGACTCGAAGAAAAGAGATTGAGGGCGCCCGGAAAGAGACTCAACAGGCGCCCTCGTGGAGACGCAGAATGTCAGGGGGTGTTTTACGTCTCCGTTCCTCACGTTAGCGCCGGCAAGAAACCATTCGGAGGTTTTTACTTCTGTGTTTTTCTGGGAAATTTCGTTTGAATGAGAAGGTTTTGAACGCAAATGACAACCTTGTCTACCCCAATAAAACAGGGTGATGCGATTTACATGAACCAGAAGTGTCAGCACCGGAGGCGCACCAAAAAAAACACCCTCCAGCCTTAAAAAGGACTTTAGTCCCGGTTTTGGCTGGAGGGTTGTTTAACTCAGCAAACTCAACGCTCAGGCGTGCGCACGAATGTAGTCCGCAAATGCCTCAATAGCCGACTTCACAAATCCCTGAGTTGCCGCATCAATAAAGCGACCATCTTCACCGATATCCTCATGCGACATCTTCACGAAAACCTCGGGCTGCGTCATCAACAAGGGGTTGAAGAACCCAAGAGTCTGACGGGTTGCGATCTGCCCAGCAGCAGCACCAACCGCTCCCATGGATGCACCCACGACATAAACAGGCTTACCACCGATGGGGTTGGATCCCCACGGACGACCAAACCAGTCGATAGCATTCTTCAGACCACCGGGAATCGAGCGATCATACTCAGGAGTTGCAATCAGAACCGCGTCGGCGTCTTCAAGGATCTTCTTGAAGTCAGTGGCGATCTGCGGGTAGTTCGCATCGTAATCAGGGCTGTACAGCGGCAGCTTCGAGAAATCAGCCTCAACAAATTCCAGATCAGCCGGAGCATCGGCAATCATCGCACCAACCAGCTTGCGGTTAATGGAGTTCGAGGACAGCGAACCAATGATGTAAGCGACCTTGTACGTCATGGGATAAGCCTTTCATCTAGGAGCCGCTTTCAAGCAGCACTGCAGATATAAACGCCACCTAGATTCCGGTTTATTCCGACCTAAGTCCTAGATCACAGAAGATTTACCAGGCGCCAGTACCACCGGTTCCACGTTTGCGATCTTTGTTTTGGCGCTCCTCGCGATCGGTTTGCTCCTGACGCTTTTGCATCTCTTCACGCTTCGCGCGTTGCTCTTTGGTCTCTCCCTGATAAGGATCCTTGGACTTGTCTTGGTCCTGTTTATCCTTATCCTGATTCTGCTGATCCTGGTTTTGTTTGTCTTTATCCTTGTTGTCTTGGTTTTGCTTATCTTTGTCTTGGTTTTGCTTGTCCTTATCCTGATTCTGTTTGTCCTTGTCCTTGTCCTGATTTTCCTGCTTCTGAGCCTGCTGCTGCTTTTGCTGAGCACGATCATGAGCCTTGTCAGCATCGGCGCCACCGCCGCCGCCCTGCTGATTCTGGTTCTGCTGATTCTGCGTCGAGGCCGCGGACTGACACGGGGCCACAACCTCTCCCATTTCTTTATAAATTTCAGCAGCGCGCGCACGATCCGTACTCATCGCCGCATCACCCTGCTTTTCCAGAGCAAGCGCCAAATTCATTCTGACGGTGCATTCATAGGAGTAGGTCTCAATTCGACCATCCTCGATCTGCTTCGCCTTCGGAACCCGGTCCCAAGCAATGCGCAACTCAGCGACGGCCTCGTCAGGATGATCAAGCTTCACATGCTGCGTCCCCGCGTTGTAATGCGCAACCCAGCTGGCAGGGCCAAGATCTCCCCAATAAATCTGCCGTGAATAGGATTTCAGTGCACCCTCGTTATTCCCCGCGCGCGCACTGCGACCCGTATTCCATGCCCACAGCGGCAGGACGGTCATATAAATTCCGACAGCTAGCGCAACCACAACAATGGGGAGAGACCACCACAGAGGGCGCAATAGTTTCCCGTTGCGTCGCGGTTTCTCCGCCCCGTTCCTCTTTGCCGAGGCCGGGGTCGCGCTGGGGCCACCATCTCCCGTTTGGGCGTCAGTGGCGGCCTCGCCGTCTACAGGAGGCTGATAGAAAGCAGTAGGACGCTGTTCCTTATCGCTGCGGCGCTTAAATCGCACGGGTCCTCCTCAGCGCGTGGATACGACCCGCAAAAATAGCGGCCTCCCAAGCTAATAGCACAGTCAAAACAAGGGCGGATGGCCACAAAATATAGCGCGAGGTTTGGATCGTATCGTTTGCGTCGGCAACATTTCGCGCATTCTGAACCGAGGATGAAGCTGCTGAGCTAATGGCGGAATCATTGGGTGACCGAACCATATCGATACCAAGTTTTTGAGCGATCTCGTTCAGCTTCTTGACATCAATCTTCGAAATTGCGTCGGGGTTTCCGGGCTGGGAAAAATCCTTGATGTATTCGGGATTCGAGCCATCATTCTGCTTCCCCAGAGCGGCAACCTTCATCTTCCCGCCCTCTTCGGTTCCATAGCCAATCACCAAGCCTCCCGTCAGGAGGGGCTTGATCTTGTCCCACTGCTGAGAGTCGCCTCCACCAGCGCTTCTCCAAGCAGAATTGTTCGAGGTCTCACCATCGGTGAATACGAAAAGCACGCGGGTATTTTCAGGATGCTTATTTGCTGCTTCCTGCATTTCTTCCGCAATGTATTGTGCGGGGCGGTCCGGGGACGAACCGCGCGAAGAAGAACTCACTTCCTGGGTCAGTGTCGAAACGAAGGAGCGAACTGCACCAAGGTCAGAGGTCAGGGGAAGCTCGGTATCGGCCTCGGAATCCCACGTAATAATGCGATAACGAGCACCGGGAGCAGCTTGAAGAATCTGCTCAACATCGTGGCTCACACCTTGAAGGCGAGTTTTTCCACCTTCCCAATCCTCAGCGGCCATCGAACCCGTGCGGTCAATCGCAAGCCAGACCTCGACATTGGTCGTCACTTTCTGCGCTTCACCAGGAACTGAGGGACCAATCAGGATCGAGAGCAGAGCGCAGGTGATAGCGCCTCTGCGCACCAGATCCGATGTTCTAAAAGGGCGATGACGCCGGGCACTCCACCAGGAGAAGAAAGCGCACGCTGCAATGATCACAATGATGATTGCAACCGACATAAGGGGTCGGAAGGAGAGCGACAATATTCCTCCTGCGGATCGGATCAAACACTGGCAAGTATAGTGCCCATCTCAAATTCATCCTCTAGGGGGATCTATTTGACACCTGAAGTGCCCCACGACTAAATTCATTTCTGTATCATGGTGTCCTGATACACACCACAAAATTTAATTGAGGCAAGATGAAAACCCTCCGAAACATTGCCGCCGGTTCACTCGGACTGGCGCTCGTTTTTTCCTCTCTCACCGCCATGGATGCTCAGGCCGTTGAACGCGTTCCCGGGCAAATCAATGGTGACCGCAGCTCCGGCTGCGTCGTTGACTGGACCGCACGTGCCATGCTCGATCAGAACATGGAGAATATCCCGGTCGGACTCCGCAAGGGCCCTTACTCCACTTCTGGCTTCATGGAGAGCGTCCACCCCGACTACGGCAGCAAGGCGGTTCTTGAAAATCATCACTGGTTCAACCCGGTGAGCGATGTCCAGTACTGGCGCATCCCGATCGGTGCCGAGTTCGGGATCCTTCCCGGCGCAACACTGACTGTGGATCTTCCCGACGACATGACCAATGTCCGTCTGATTAGCGACCTGAGCACTGAGGTTAAGAACACCACAGTTGATCAGTTCATGGAGCGTCAGACCTTCGGTGCACTGGCACGCAAGCTCGATTGGGATATTGTCCCCAATGCAACCCAGACCGATGCAGCACGTAATATCTGGACGCTGACCTTCCCGAATGGTCTGCCGGAAGGCCACGCTGCGGTCGTTGAATTCGTCGGAACCGGTGACCGTACGAAGCACTACGAGGCAACCTCTCACTTCCGCGGCCTGCGCGAAACCGACGAGAAGGGCAACGCATGCCTGACGACTCCTGAGCCTGAACTCACTGTTGGACAGTGCCAAGCCGGAGTCGTTGGACGCACGACTTTCTCGCCCTACTCGAAGGATATTGACCTTCGCGAAAAGTTCTCCGATCGCTGGCAGGGAACCGGCGCTCTCTGGGGCGAGGCCGGAGCTGACGGCTGGGATCCTTCACGCCAGTACTCTGATGCCGCCGGTGCGACGCGTCGTATGCGCTTCTACGCTGCAACCAAGCGCGAGCTGAACAATGCAACGATGACCGTGAGCGCTCCCCAGGGTGCAACCTTTGACGAGGCCTCGATCGCCTCTGCATTGACCCCCGGTGGCGGCGCTCTGGTCGCCAATGGCTTCTCGCAGTCGGTAACGGGAATTTCCAAGCCGACCGTGAGCGCGGACAAGAAGACCCTCACCTTCACGATCGCAAAGATGCCGGAAAACTCCTCTCTGAGCGTTGAGGTTACCGCAGTGCTGACCGGCGAAAAGGCATTCGATACCCCAACGTCGAAGCCCATGGTCTTCTTCCACACTCTGGTTGGTTCTATCCCCGGATGCGAAGTTTCGCCGACTCCGACCACCCCGGCAACTGAGCCCACTCCCGACAAGCCTCAGGAGCCCAACAAGCCTGAAAATCCCAAGGCTGAAAACCCGAAGAAGGCAGGCCCTCTGGCACACACCGGTGCCACGAGCGGAATGGTTCTGGGCGCAGCAGGAATGACCTTGATTGCTGGTCTTCTTGCAGCTAAGCGTCGCAAGGCCTAAGCGCTTCAAGCAATAAATCATTGTGGGGCCGCAGCTGATGCTGCGGCCCCACAAATGTATTCACGAGCAATCGAGTCAGAATCAAAGAGCGCCGTCTAGACCCCTACTACGTTTAGACCTCTACTAAAGGACCCCGCTCCGGCTCTTTCTTAAGCCTCAGAGCTTAGCAAAACCAACAAGCCCAAGGAAGGCCACGATGGCAACTGCCAGCCAGGCCACGGGCTTATTGACGCGGTCAGTAACCGTGACGCGAGCGTCGCCCTCAACCTCGCGCTTCTGCTGGGCCTCGATATTTTGAACAATCGAATCCACTGTGCCGGAGCTCGACATCGTATAGAACTCGCCACCGGTGGACTCAACCTGGTTCTTCATATCTTCGCCCTCAGTGGTCAGCGTCGAACCTGGGTAGAGGCCGATGACCTCGACCTTCTGGCGCTTCGCGAAGTCAATCGCTTCCTTGAGGGAATACAAGCCTTCACCATTGACTTCATTATCCGAGGCCAAAATAACCGTCCGCGAGCGCTCTTGATCCGTGTGATCAAAGCCAAGCACGCAGGATGCTAGACCATCACCGATAAGGGACGCTGCCTGCTCATCAGGGTCATCAGTTCCCTCAAGATAGCGGGCAAGATCATTGGTGATGCGATATCCGTTCGAGGTCTTCGAAATGACGCCATTCCTCAGTAGTGAACTCAAGGTCTCGAGGTTCTCGTTCACCATCGTGTAATCATCAGTGAGCGGGAACTTCCGAACCGAACGAGCGCTCCACAGGTACAAAGACACTCGCTCGCCGTTGAAGTGCTCAACAAGGCTCTTGAAGGCATCACCGATTTCGCTGTCATATTCCAGCATCGAGCCTGATGCATCCAGGCATAGAACGATATCTCGCGAGGCCAGGCGACGGTCATCAACTCGACGGTCAACGGGGTTTGCAGCCACGACGGAAAGCGACACGGCAGCGGCACAAAAAACAGCGAGCAAGCCCGCAACCGCCATACGCGTACGGCGCATCAGCGCACGGTAACGCGGTAGGTCACGTACATAACCGGTATTGGCAACCCAGCCTCGACGTTCTCTTGCATGAAGGCGCAGACCGACACGCCACCAGCCAAACGCTGCAGCGACGGCAATAACACCCAGGACGACGGCGATGAGGTACCCATACCTCATTTCTTCACCACCTCCCGCGCGTAATCCATGACGAATGCGGGATCGAAATGAGTCTCTTCACCATTGGCCTCCGAGTCTGCTTTAAAGCTGTCCTCACAGGCGGAAAGAGCATCCGCAAGATCAGGCCACGTGGGAATGAGCTTTCGAATCTCAGACACGGTTGCAGTCTCAAGATCACGACCGGTGCGTTCAGTGCCCAGCGCACGCAAGATGCCCGCGACTGCCAAGTGCACCCCGCGCTCATCCAAGTCGCCCGTGTTCAAGCGGCCCTCGACCTCGTCAATGAAGCCCAGGTAGCGCTGACGACGCTTCTCATCCAAGGGAATAAGCGCGATCTGATTCTGTTCCTGCAAGCGGTTCGAGCGCAGCCAGCGAATCAGCCACACTCCTACCCACACCAGGACAAGAGCCAGAAGTAAGACTCCAATAATCCACATCCAGTTCGGGTAGTTGAGAACCTCGCGCAATTCACCGGACACGACTTTCCCTTTCCAACGCGGAGAGAAGAGTGCGAACGACCTGATCGCTGGACGAAACACTCACGCGGGTAATCCCAGGGATCTCAAGGAATTGACGCACCGCGGTGCGGCTCTGGTCGGCGCGCGCGGCGGCCTCGGCGGCAATCTGGCTATCCCCCAAAAGGAAATCCGGAAGCGGGCCGGCGTCAACATCCACGATTCGGGTGCCCGCGGGGAGCTGCGTCGGATCCGCGTCTGCGACCTGCATGATGAGCAAGCGGTGGTGGACGCTTAGGCGCTTGAGCAGTTCCCGTGCACGAGGCGTGGGCTGGGGGTGCGTTTCATCCGTGACCAAAACGATGAGCGAACGACGGTAGGTCGCTGCCTGTACTCGCGCAAGAAGGGTTTCAAGATCCGAAGAGGGCGAGCGCAGGTCGATGTCTTCCTCGAGGCGTCGCAAAATCAGTTCGATATGCGCATTTCCCGATCGGGCGGGCATATGCCGCATACGCCCTTGGCAGCCCGATACTAAACCGACTTGGTCACCTCGACTAGAGGCAAGCCATGCGACAACTTGGCAAATCGTCAGCGCGACCGCTTCTTTACTTTCGCCCGAAGGGGCAAGCGCACTCATCGAGCGTCCGGTATCAACAACCAGCATGACCTGAACGTTTGCACTGGCTTCAAATCGCTTAACGATGGGCTTTCCAGCACGAGCGGTTGCTGCCCAGTCGATATCTTTCACATCATCGCCGGGCTTATATTCGGCCATGTCCATAAATTCCCAGCCCTGTCCGGCACGCGCAGAATAGTGCTGACCCTCCATCAAAGAGAGCAGCTTACGCAAGATCGGAAGCTGAGTTCGACCGCCCAGCGCACGCAGCTGTGCGTTATTTGCGTGCGCTTTTTGGTGTTGGTCGACATCGCCGAGGGTCTGAGACGCGCTCTCAACGACCCCCTTCTTCAGGATTGGGCTCACGGTACCGCTACCGCGTTGAAGACGGCATCGATCAAGCCATCAACTGAGATCTCGTCGGCCATCGCGTCGAAGGTGCGAATGATGCGGTGGCGAAGAATCGCGTGACGAAGCTTCTTAATATCGTCGGGCATCACGTAGTTGCGACCGGCCATTAGTGCCACGGCCTGGCTCACGCGCATGAGGGCGATACCGCCACGAGGCGAAGCGCCCACGCGCACGTGCTGCGAGAAACCGGGAAGCGGGTTGGGCCCCATTCCTCGAGTGGTATTAATGATGTCGACGATGTAAGCCTTCAAAGTATCGTGGAGGAAGACACGCCTGGTCATCTGCTGAAGGAAAGTCAGATCCTCGAGGGAGATGGGCTCCGCATCAATGGGCTTCTCCATAGTCCCTGCTTCGATGCGGTTAAGGACCTCAAGCTCTTCCAGGGGCTTTGGGTAGGTGATGATTTCCTTCATCAAGAAGCGGTCCATCTGCGCTTCGGGAAGAACGTAGGTTCCTTCTTCTTCGATGGGGTTCTGAGTCGCCATCACCATGAAGGGCTTGGGCAGTGGATAGACAATTCCACCAATGGTGGTCTGCCCTTCCTGCATGGCCTCGAGCATGGCAGATTGGGTCTTTGCCGATGAACGGTTGATTTCATCCAGAAGCACGATATTGGCGTGGACGGGACCCAGCTCCGTTGTCATCTCATTTTCGGCCTGGTTCCAGATACGCGTACCGACAATATCGTTCGGCATCAGGTCTGGAGTGCACTGGATGCGGTGGAATGAACCCGAAATTGCCTGCGCAATAGTTTGAGCGGCCGTCGTCTTTGCCAAACCGGGGACAGACTCCATCAGGATGTGCCCTTGAGCCAACAGGCCAACAATCAGGGTTTCGCGAAGGTTTTCTTGGCCGACAACGCGCTCTGAGAAGATCTTCTGGATACGGTCCAGGAGCTCTTTGCTGCGTTTGAGCTCATCATCGGTGAGATAAGTGGACATTCAGGAAACTCCTGGCTCATTGAATAATTACGAATATCTTACTGTTTTTTAGAGGTGTATTCAGGCCCGTTAGTCAGCCGCCTTCCCCAATCACTGAGTGCTACTGGGAGTGGGCAGGGTAATTGGAGGCACAGAAAAACTGGGTATGGTCACCGAAATAGTCGGAATATGTGTCACTGTTGGGGTATTCGAACTCTTGATCGTCGTGTGCGCACATGCGCGAATAATTCCGAAAACCAGCATGAAAATGACCGCAAGAATCCATCCCGTACGCTTCTTTTTTCGCGCGACAGCCTGCGATTCATACCCGTAGGCCTCCGTGGAAAGAGTATTGTCGGCAGGAGTTCCACCGGGATTACGCCAGGCCTCCTCCATTTCCGGAGCATTTTTGCGCCACAGACTTACAGTGTCCAAGTGCGTGATGTAGTCGGGCAGAGGCTTGACAGTGCCCTGTTCAATCCCCCGGGGACCGTATTGGTTAAAGCTATCAACCAGTTCAATTTCCTGATCGAAAAGCGAATCAATAGTCAGAGTTGGAACGTTTTCTTGAAGATACCCAAGCAATGAGTCAAAGATGACCAGCGACTCCGGGCTGATAAAAGCTTTGGGATAGAGCGGCAAGAAGGTCCCATCCTGATCAATAAGGATGTAGGCCTTCCCCGTACGAAGAAGTACCGCAATGTTTGCAATGGCAATTTCAACACGACGGGTCACTAAGGTCGGATCACCCTCCCGTAATGGATCGAACCACTGCGCGACCAGCCTGTCACTGGAGACCATGAGGTGATGAGGCAGAATCATCGAGTATCCGCTGAGGTTTTCAGGAACGCTCGACAGAAGGTCTGTCCCCTCTGTTGAGGGATACGGAATCGATGGGGCCGGCTCGGGATACCCCTTATAGAGCGGGAAGTGGTCGTAGGTGGACTTCGGTGCGGTAAGAAGCGGATAACGCTGGAGCAGCTGAGGCGATGCCACATCGTATGCGATGTGGGCGCTCGCAATTGCTCGGTCGATGATGTCGCGGACCTCTGCTGGGGTCGGCACACTGGTGTCATTGATCCGGTGCAAGTGCTGCGAAACATCAAGATTCTCATCATCTGCAACGCGCTCGATAATTTTCGAAAGATCGACTGTTAGCTTGCGCCCCGGTTTAAAGAATTGATCAAGGAAACGACGCGCATCCCAGTACATGTCCATCTCTTTGAAACGGATCATTCCAATGAGTTCTGGAGCAATTGAGTAAGCAGCGCTTGATACTTTGATGTCCGAGTAACGCGAATTCATCGCTCTGAGAACATTTGTAGCGTCAATGGCTATTGCCCAACGTGCCGCAAGGCCTGCGCGCGTCATTGGGACGGCAAAAGAGAATAGATAATTTGTTCCCCCCTGCCACTGACTACCCGGCTGATACTGGTCACGCGGCGTAGCGGTATTTACTGCTAGAAGGTCATCCAGGTCCAAAGAATCTGGCGCACGATCAAAACCCAGTCCCAAGAAGTCAGGCTCTGTCGTCACAAAAACACAGGGGTAGCGCGCTTCAAAAGGCGAGATCCGGCGCGCAAGTTCGCAAGCCGCAGGAAAGTACTTCTCGGCCTCGAAAGTAACGGTATCTGGACGAAAAATAGCGAGCAGGGCCTCGGAAATACCTGCACGATTGGCAATTTCGGATGCCCACATATCAGAGGCACCTGCATGTCCCGCGGAGGGAAGTATTCCCTCCGGGTTTTCGAAGCAAACCGGCAAGCGCAACCACGCTTGGCGGACGATTTCGCGCGGCCCATGTACGCGGATATCAATTTCAGACAGGTAGCTTGCTAATTCAACCTGCGCGGAAGCAAACTGACCGGGCGCATATTCAACTGGACGTTTGAGCTCGGTGCCAATGGACTCCATAAGCACATGAAGGGCACCGATTTCTTCAGGAGCGACATTGAATGTTCCGTAGGCCAGTGTCAAACACATCCACAGATCATCCGGATTGCCCGATGATGGCTCGAGTACTGCCCACTCGTATCCGTTAACAGTCGTCCATCGTTTAACAGCCAATTCGCCTCCCCATGTGGGTGCCAAAAATGCGCACGTATCTTCTACTCTAAAACATCACGGAAAGACAAACATAGGCGGGCGGCCCCACTGTGGGGAACCGCCCGCCTATTAAGTGTGCTAGCTAGAAGCTATCAGGCCTGCTTTGCAGCAGCGATGCGTGCACGGAACTTCGCGAGCTGCTCGGTGATAGCTGCGGGGAGCTTGTCACCGAACTGCGAGAAGTATTCCTCGGTGTCGTCCATTTCGGCTGCCCATGCGTCGGGGCAAATCTCGAAGAGCTTTGCCCACTTGGCTTCGTCGATGTCCAGACCTTCAAGGTTGAAGTCCTCGAAGTGCGGGTAGCGACCGGTGACGCCGTCGATTGCCTCGACCTCGCCAGCTGCGCGGCGAACGATCCAGTCCAGAACGCGGGAGTTGTCGCCGTATCCGGGCCACATGAAGTTGCCGTCTTCGTCCTTGCGGAACCAGTTGACCTGGTAGACCTTGGGGAAGTTCTCGCCCAGCTTGTCCTGCATCTCGAGCCAGTGGCCCCAGTAGTCGGCCATGTTGTAGCCGCAGAAGGGCAGCATGGCGAAGGGGTCGTGGCGCAGCGAACCGGCCTTAACGTCGGTTGCAGCAGCGGTGACCTCAGAGGCCACGGAAGCGCCGATGAACACGCCGTGTGCAGGCTCGTACTGCTCAGCAACCAGCGGGACGTTGGTCGCGCGGCGGCCACCGAAGAGGATTGCGTCAACCGGAACACCCTCGGGTGCTTCCCAGTCGGGGCAGATGATCGGGCACTGCGAGGCGGGAACGGTGAAGCGGCTGTTCGGGTGAGCAGCCTTCTCGCCGGACTCGGGGGTCCAGTCGTTACCGTGCCAGTCGATCAGGTGGGCCGGAACCTCACCGTCGATGCCTTCCCACCACACGTCACCATCGTCGGTCAGTGCAACGTTGGTGAAGATGGAGTTGGCCTTTGCGGTCTCCATTGCCATGGGGTTGGTCTTGTAGGAGGTTCCCGGTGCAACACCGAAGAAGCCTGCCTCGGGGTTGATGGCGCGCAGGCGGCCATCGGTTCCCGGACGCATCCATGCAATGTCGTCACCCACGGTCTCGACCTTGTAGCCGGGGATGGTGGGCTGGAGCATGGCAAGGTTGGTCTTGCCACATGCGCTGGGGAATGCTGCGGTCACGTGGTACTGCTTGCCGGTGGACTCGCGGGTCAGGCGCAGGACGAGCATGTGCTCTGCCATCCAGCCATCGCGCTTTGCCATGGTCGAAGCGATACGCAGTGCGAAGCACTTCTTGCCCAGCAGCGCGTTGCCGCCGTAACCGGAACCGAAAGACCAGATTTCGTTGGTCTCGGGGAAGTGGGTGATGTACTTCTCGTCGTTGCAGGGCCAGGTGGAATCTTCCTGACCGGGCTCCAGAGGAGCACCGACGGAGTGAACGGCGGGAACCCACACGCGGCCCTCGTTGATGAGGTCCATTGCCTTTGCACCCATGCGGGTCATGATGCGCATGGAGACAACAACGTAAGGAGAGTCGGTGATCTCAACACCGAGCTGGGAGATGGGGCCACCCAGAGGACCCATGGAGAAGGGAACCACGTACATGGTGCGGCCCTTCATGGCACCCGTGAACTTCTCGTGCAGGGTTGCCTTCATTTCCTTGGGGTCTGCCCAGTGGTTGGTCGGACCTGCGTCCTCTTCCTTCTCACAGCAGATGAAGGTACGCGATTCAACACGCGCAACATCGGAGGGCTTCGAGCGAGCGAGGAAGCAGTTCGGGCGCTTCTCTTCGTTCAGCTTGGTGAGCATGCCACTCTCGACCATTTCAGAGGTCAGGCGATCCCACTCTTCCTGGGAGCCATCAGCGAACTCCACGCGATCAGGGGTGGTCAGTGCTGCAATCTCAGCAACCCACTTGATGACATCTTCGGGAGCGTTCGCCGGAGCGGCTGCGCGCACATCCTGTTCAGTCACGGACATTTTGCCTCCTGAGGCACTCGGTGATTCTGGGACGTGGTCACGCCCCGATCTACGTTCTTAATCATCCTCTACCCCACCGGTATTTGCGCGGGCGCAAAGTCCCTCTTTCCATTTGAATCAGACAATTCCGTCAACTGTGACCACGTTTCCTTGCAGTTTCCCGCAATATCTCAGCCATTCATGCGAGTGTGGCAATAGACACATTCTTCAACAGGAGATTCACCCTAAAGTGAACTTGAATATCCAGTGTGTAATGGATGACGATTGCCTTGAGGCAGTCTCAACACAATCGGAGGGACATTATGGGGATCCGGAGCAGAACGCAGGGCCCAAACTTCTTCGAATTCTTCACCCAGCAAGCGAGCAAGCTTGTCGAGGGAGTCGAAATTCTTTCGCATATCTACGCCGCTTCCCCCGAAGAGCGAATCGCACTTCGTGACCAGCTTCATGGCGTCGAACACCAGGGCGACGAACTCAACCACGAAATCTTCCAACGGATTAACTCATCCTTCATCACTCCTTTCGACCGCGAAGACCTTCAGTCCCTTGCATCCCACTTGGATGACTGCATGGACTTCATTGACGAGGCCGGCGACATGCTGGTCGTCTACGGCATCGCAGGTATCCCCGAACAGATTGCACACCTGCTTGACGAGCAGATCGCAGTCATCGTTCATTGCGCAGAGCTGACGGCTAAGAACATCCCGGCGCTCAAGTCCCCCGTGGACCTGCGCGATTACTGGATCGAGATCAACCGCCTCGAAAATGAGGGTGACTTGGCGTACCGCCGCACTCTCACGGCACTTTTCGACTCCGGTCTTGACCCCATCACGGTCATCAAGCTCAAGGACGTCATTCAGAGCCTTGAGTCATGCGCGGACGCTTTCGAAGATCTAGCCAATGTCATCGAAGCCCTTGCACTAAAGGAATCCTGAGCCGTGGATCTTAACCTGATCCTGGTGTGCGTCGTCATTGCCGTTGCGCTCTTCTTCAGCTACACCAACGGCTTCCATGACGCTGCGAACGCGATTGCAACCTCTGTTTCCACCAAGGCATGGACTCCCCGCGCGGCACTCGTGATGGCCGCAGGAATGAATGTCCTGGGCGCCATGATGGGAACTGCGGTTGCAAAGACCATCGGCGAGGGGATTATTTCGATCTCCCCATATGCTGAATCTGCCCAGGTAGAAATGCAGCAAAAGGGTCTGGTCATCATCCTTGCAGCGCTCCTCGGTGCCTGCATATGGAACCTCATCACGTGGTGGTTTGGGCTTCCTTCATCTTCTTCGCACGCATTGATTGGCGGTATGGTCGGTGCAGGCTTGATGAGCGGCACCGCCGTCTATTGGTGGGGAATCGTCAAGTCGGTCATCATCCCGATGTTCGCCTCCCCCATCATCGGCTTCTTTGTCGGCTACATCGTCATGCGCATCGTGCTTTTCCTGCTTCGCAACGCGCAATACCACCACACCATGCGTCGTTTCCGCGCTGCGCAGCGCTTTTCTTCAGCCGCGATGGCCCTTGGCCACGGCATCCAAGATGCACAGAAGACCATGGGCATCATTGTCATGGCCCTTCTGGCAGGTGGCTACGGCGAGACCCACCATATCTACGATCCCATTACCGGCGATATGACCGTCCCGATGTGGGTCAAGATCTCAGGAGCTCTTGCAATCTCCCTGGGCACCATGGCTGGTGGTGGCCGAATCATGCGAACCATCGGCCGTAAGATCATCGACCTTGATCCCGCCCGCGGTTTCGTTTCCGAGGCCGTGTCATCCTCGATCCTCTACCTGTGCTCCTACGTCGTCCACGCTCCGATCTCGACAACACAGGTTGTTTCGACGTCGATCATGGGCGTTGGGTGCACGAAACGTTTCTCAGCAGTGCGTTGGGGCGTTGCGGGATCGATCGTGACCGCCTGGTTCTTGACCCTACCGGCAGCTGCCGCAGTTTCTGCGGTTGTCTATTGGGTTTGCGCACTGATCGTTGGAGTCTGAGGCCCCAATTCAGTGAAAGCATCATTCATTCGCACCTGCTGCGGTGTGCTTGCCCTTTTCTTTGGTGCAAGCACACTCAGCGGGTGCGGTTTTTCTTCTGTCATGCGGCTTTCTGTCGGAGCCTGCGTTCAGATTCCAACCTCAACCAGCGCGTACTCTTTGGAAACTGTTTCCTGCTCGAGCCCTCACCAGGCTGAGGTTTTTGCCCTCCCCACTGTGGGGGGATCAGAGTTCCCCGAGGCCGCGCAACTTGAGTCGGAAGCGCGGCGCGCGTGCGAAAAAGACTTCACGCCCTACGTAGGAAGCAGTGCCGAAGACTCGGCCCTTGACCTCATTTGGATGACGCCCAGCCGAGAGTCATGGGAGCGGGGCGACCGGCAGATTGTGTGTCTTGCCGCTGCGAACGGCGATCAAACCCTTCGCGGTTCTGTTCGCGATTCGGCGTACTAGCAGCAGCTAGCAGCTATTCTGCAACCCTGGGTGCGTGACGTTCAATGTCAACCACACGCACCCAGTCCCCTTCGGGAAGAGTATGCAGAATAACCATCTCAGATGCAGAAAGCTCCCTGGCGTCAAGCGGGAAATTCATCCGCACTCCGGAGGGCGTGAATTGACGGAAGACATCAAAAAGCCCCGGAAGCATCGTGCGTGGCGCGCAGAGAACTCGCGGTTCACGATCTGCCAAAAGCGCACGCACAAAGGCCTCGTCAGAGGAAGAATTCGCACCATCGCGTGAGGGAAGAGTATCGATTGATACTCCCGCGAGCGCAGCCCAAGGCCCCAGCGTCTGCCGAGTCCGCGCGGAAGAAGTCGCCATCGCTCGACGAACCCCGTATGCAGACAGCAGGTCTACCAGTTCAAGTGCCTCGCGGACCCCGGTACGCGACAGAGGACGCGCGTCGTCATCGCCCTCCCAATGCTGGGCTGGAAGTGCACGCGCATGGGGCAACATAGCCAAAGGAGTCGTCACAAGCTCGCCACTTCGGCCTCGCATGAGAAGTTCATTGAGGAGACGACGATCCCCGCGACGAGTAAGAAGATCGTGGGCACGCGAAGGAGACATCCACCGCGCCTGGTCAATTTCTCGCGTAGGAGCGCGGTGGACCGGCTTGCGTAGATGGATGAGGCCACGATCAGAATGGGGATCTTCTCCCATGAGGGTTCCCACCCAGTAGCGGACCTCCTTGGTCTGCCCTGAGCCAAGGCGGTAGCGCTGAGTGGTTAGAGGGGCGCCGAGGCTGATGACGTGACCGGTTTCTTCCTCGACCTCACGCACAGCTGCAACGGGAATGGTCTCTCGTCCCTCAATCTTGCCTTTCGGCCACGACCAATCGTGATACTGGGGGCGATGGACTAGCAGAACTTCGATCTCAGCCTCATCAAGCACATCTCCCGGAAGGACCTGACGACCCGGGTGGCGTAAGCGCCATACAAGGGCGCCGCCTGCGCGAATAAGGCGCATCGGGGGCATGGGCTGAGGGCTGGGTGTCACGTTATTAACCCTAACCTAGAGTGGGCGTGGGTGCGGGCTTGAAACCCGGACCCACGCTCTTCTCAGATTGCTGTTTTAGTAGGCGACGGTGAAACGCTGTCCCGTGTGAGTGGGCGTTTCAATCTCGTCGACAAAAGCCTGGGCAAAGTCTGCTCCAGAAATATCGGAAACCCCATTCTCGTCAGTGAGCAGGACATCACCACCAAGACGGAAATGCCCGGTATGGGTTCCGGGATTGTCTGACCCGAAATTACCAGCGGGAGAAACAAAGAACCACTGAAGATCATCACTGCGCGAGCGCAAATCTTCGAGGACTGCGGCAAGTTGGCCGGCCTCGGAACGGAATTCCTCAGGGAAGTCCGGGAGCGAAGCAAGGGTACGTCCCCCCCCCCTCTTCAACACGCAACGATCCGGCGCCACCGACGATCCCCAAGCGAACTCCAGCCTTCTGAGCAAGGTCCGCAACTTGCGAGTAGAGGAAGCGAAGAGAGCCGTCCAAGTCACCTCGAGGCGAAAGTGCACCAATGACGACATCCGCACCATCGACAACACTGCGGAGGACATCCTCATCAAGAAGGTCACCGTGGTTGTAGGTCACGCCTTCGATTGGCTCCGAGGGACGCGAACGCGACCAGGAAACGACGTGGAAGCCACGAGAAATAGAAGTCAGTCCAACTCCCCGATGCGCGCTCGGGAGGCAGCACGTTCGAGCTCTTGAGCAGTCATAACCAGCGCCCGCGCGCGCATCGTCACTCCGTATGCCAAGGCATCGTGCGGATCATCGATCCATTGTCTTCCCACTCTGGGATCTCCCGCAGCAACAATGCGCATCGCATGTGCAAGCTCAGTGAAGATGTCTTCCAGATCATCATCACGTTTTTCTCCGGACAGAAGTGCATCCGCGTCATGGATAACATCTTCCAAAGGACGCGCATGAATGGGCTCTTCGAGTCCTGGGACCTGCTCCGCATGCAATCCCAAGATGTACAGATCAGCAACCGTGAGCGGGTCACGGTGGAACCACTCTCTGAACAAGTACACGCGCCACAGCGCACCTGGAAGAGTGAAATCGGGGCTTAGCGACCACAGCTCGGCAACTAAAGGAACTCCACCGGTGGAAAGCAGCTCGCGAAGGCGACGCAAGGCCTCGGCATCAAAATCTTCATCTCCCACACCCAACAGTGCCCAAGCAGTTGAGTGGGCAAGAACAGAAGAATCCGCAACATCTGGCGCACCAACAATTGCCTCTGTTTGCGCGTAGTCCAAAATCGCCGGACGTCTTGGGATGCGTTGCGGTTCGCCCATTTGCTCTCCTACCAGTAAGATGGTGGGGTTGGTCCACCCGATGGGCCACACAGCGGGGTTACCCGCGGGCCTATAGCTCAATGGTAGAGCAGCGGACTTTTAATCCGTGGGTTGGGGGTTCGAGTCCCCCTGGGCCTACTTCTTTTGTGCTTTTCTAGTTTTCTGTTTCTTCTGTGCCCTGAACACTTTTGACATCGGGATGCGCACGCCCCGCCATCGAGGCAATCCCCACGGCAATTGAAATGCACACCAAACCGACCAATTGCCACAGGCTAGGAATCTGACGCAAAAGCACTGCACCGATCAGAGCCGAGGTCGCGGGAAGAAGTGCCGTAAACAAGGCAAAAGTCGCCGCAGAAACCCGCTTCATCGCCATGGCTTCAAGGCTGTATGGGAAAACTGTCGACAAGAATGCCAAGGCAATGACCGCGACTAAAACCTTTCGATCACTGAATGCGGCCATCGCACCTGGGGCCAGAATTGGCGCAGAGATCAAGGCGCTGAACGCACAACCCAGCGAAAGGTTGGTCATCGCGGAGCTCGAAGACGCAGCTTTTTGTCCAAGGAGGATATATCCCGCCCATGAGGCCGCGGCCCCCATGTCCCAGGCCAATCCCGGAAGTGTTTGCGGATCGCTCAAATCCAGGCCTAGACCACCAATGGCGCAGACCCCACAAAGTGCAAAAAATGCGGCAACTCGCGGCGCCCAGCCACGGCCTCGGAACACCGCAACCGCCACGGGGCCAAGAAATTCCAGGGATACTGTCGCTCCCAAAGGAATGCGGGAAATGGCCTCGTAAAAGCACGAATTCATGCAGACCAAGGCAATGCCGAAGAAGAGAGCGCCCTTCAGGGTCGCGCGATCAAGGCCTCGCCACGGGCGCACCCACGCGCACAGGACCAAACCGCCAACAAATCCCCTCCACCAGGCGACCGAGGCCGGTTCAACGACAGAGAAGGCGAAAACTGCGACGGCAGCCCCGCTGTATTGAATGAGAGCCGAGGTAACGATCAAT
This sequence comes from Trueperella pyogenes, assembly GCF_001070855.1. Lineage (GTDB taxonomy): Bacteria > Actinomycetota > Actinomycetes > Actinomycetales > Actinomycetaceae > Pauljensenia > Pauljensenia pyogenes_A. The sequence continues at coordinate 36,293 of NZ_JVLH01000009.1, forward strand.
ACCTGTGCGGGAATGCGGTTTGCTATTCCCGCTAATGATCGGCTGCTCACGATCCTCCTCCAATTAGTTCACGTACTTCTTCGGCAAGGATCTCACCTTCCTTCGAGGAATCCTTTGAAGCAATTCCAACAGCGACCGAAATGAGAACAAGCCCCAGAATCTGCCACAGTGTGGGAATCTGCCAGAGGATGATCACACCCATTAGCAGCGACGAGGCCGGAGAAAGCGCAGTAAAAAGCGAAAAGTCTGCCGCCGAAATCCTATGCATGGCAAGGGCTTCAAAGGAGCAAGGAATGATGGTGGATAGGACCGCAACAAGCACGACAATCCCAAGCAACCATGGTTGAGTGAGCGCAGGTAAGGCTGGCTGAGCCATGAAAGGTGAAAGTATCAGCCCACTGAGCGCACAACCGACCGCAACATTGGTAATTCCCGAGCGTTTCGATGCCACACGCTGCCCCAAAAGGATGTAGACCGCCCACGCGACAGCACTCAAGCCCGCCCATTTCAGCCCGGGAATAAAACCTGGATCATTGGTGTCGAGGCCAAGCCCGCCAATAGCAACGACCCCCACCAAGGCAAGGAAAGCAGCAAGGCGCGGAAGCCAGCCTCGGCCACGAATCACTGCGACGGCAACAGGTCCGATGAACTCCATTGAGACGGCTGGACCTAGGGGCAAATATGCGATCGATTCAAAGAACGTGATGTTCATGGTGATCAACGCCAAGCCGAAGCAAGCGGACTCAACAAGATCCTTCGCGCTCAGGCCAACACGCCAGGGGCGTCGCCAGGCACACAAGATCATCCCTGCGATGAAAACACGCATCCATGCCACAGCACCGGGCTGGACAGACCCAAAAATCAGGACTGCAACAGCCGCACCGCTATACGCACTAAGCGCAGCACCAACAATCAGAAGAGGCGCGGGAACACGTGAAAGAAGCGCACGAAGATGGGAGAGCACTCCCCCACTATGCCACAGGGTCAGGGACAAATTGTAGGCAGACGGAATTCATGCAAAAACGATTTCCCGTTGGCTGATTCGGTGCGTCATCAAAAATGTGCCCTAGATGAGAATCACAGCTTGCACAGCGCACCTCGATGCGGCGCATACCGTGGGAAATATCCTCGAAATAGTTCACTGCACCGGGCAGCGCTTCATAGAAACTCGGCCACCCGCAATGCGATTCAAACTTCGTTGACGAGGGGAAAAGCTGAGCGCCACACGCCGCGCACAGATAGGTACCCGAGCGGTGTTCATCCAGCAGCTCACCTGTCCAAGGCGCCTCAGTCCCAGCTTGACGAAGAACCAAGTACTGCTGGGGAGTGAGGCGATCACGCCACTCATCGTCACTGTAATTCACGCTGGGGGCCGCCTGCTGCGCCTGCGCAAGGTGTTCGAGCTGCGTTGCACGATCACGGGTTCGAATGATCTTCATGTTATTTTCCTCGATTCAGTCTTGTTGAACATCGCTGCGCTGCGGACGCACTGCATCCTCGGGCACTCGAGGTCCACTGTTCAAACGAGTTGTTTCTTCTTCATGGCGTTTCGCCGTTGCTTCGCGTTCTGCTAGGACTTCGTCACCGGGACCGGCGTAAATCTGATTACGTTCGTCGGCGTCGGGTGACCCAGAGAAGAGGCGCTCCCCACGAACGACAGTCGCATCCAGATGGGCTTGAGCGGCCTGTACTTGCGGGGCTGAGGCCTGCGCATTGTCACTGTCCACCTGAGCCTGAGGCAAAAGCGCGGTTGGTCCCCCACCGAGGTGGTTCTTGCCTAGACGCGCATTGGCCTGGGCAACCTTTTCCGCTAGTTGCTCGGCGACCAAAGAATGCAGCATTGTCTGCGAAAAAACCTGGGTCTGCGCGTCACTGGCCGAGGCCACAGCAGTGACCTTCCCCGTATCAGCGAGCTCGCGCTGACGCTGAGCCATTGCCCTCCTTCGTGCACGCTTCGCTTTTTGCCGGGCTGCCAGCAGGCGGACAGAATGGACTGCATCATCCAGGGGACCCGAATCGGCATCTTCTGCCTTGCCCTGGGAAGAAACCGACGAGGCCTGAGCGGGCTTTCCTGGCGCTGATACCGGGTGCGAGTTGGGGGCACCCGTCGTATCGGCGGCAATACCTGACAGTTCCTTCGCAAGACGGGCGACGGCCTCGCGAGAGGTATCCTGCGTAACCGTCTCAACCTCCAAGGGCTGGACACGCGTATGCGGACGGATCGCAGGATCCTCATCAACAACCCACCGAATCATGTTTTCACGTAGATAGCAGCGCAGATCCCACAGCGCTCCGGAGTCCTTCGCAGAGACAACAATGCGAACAGTCATTGTCGTTTCATCCGAGTCAGCAACCTGAACGGCCCACGAACGGCCATCCCACAAGTCAGTTGCAAGAAGGAGCTGTTGAACGTGACTACGGATCAGAGTTAAAGGCGCAGTCCAGTCGAGCTTGAGCTCGACATTACCCAGCTTGGTCGTAGCGCGACGCGTCCAGTTTTCGAAGGTGTTGGACGTGAAGTAGGTCGAAGGAACGATGAGCCGGCGTTCGTCTGGAAGTCGAACAACAACGTAAGAAAGAGTGATTTCTTCAACCTTGCCCGAAACATTGTCCTTACCGACGACAACCACATCGCCGACGCGAATCGCATCCGTGAAGGCCAATTGGATACCGGCAAAAACATTTCCCAAGGTCTGCTGGGCTGCAAGACCGGCGATCACCGAAACGACACCTGCAGAGGCCAGAACGGTTGTCATTGCCTGACGCGCGGCATCAAAAGTGAAGAGGGCTGCGCAAACACCAAGAAGGATGACCAGAGCCTGTAGCAGACGACGGATGACCTGCGCTTGAGTTTCAAACTTACGGGAAACGCCTCCGTCTTTTTCCTGGCGGATTCGTGCCGCATCTTCGAAGATCCACGCACTGTTGTAAACCATCCAAGTCATCGTCAAAATGCCAATAATGAGCAGAACATGGGAGATGAAGCCCACCATTCCGCCATTGGACCAATCTGACAGAGTGGTATTGACCAGCATGAATTGCAGGCCAGCCCACGCGCCCCAAGCCATCGCAGTGATGTAGTACGAGGTCCGGACACGTTTGGTAATCGCCGCAAAATAGCGCGAGCGACGGGCAATTGGACGCGTCAAAAGGACGATCACCAGCGCCACAACGAAGGCGATAACCAAACCAACTGCGGCGCCGAAGATCAGTGATGCCAAGTCCAGTGCATTTTGAACAGCATCTTGTGCAACCCCCGTTGGCGAAGGCGAGGGTGTCGGATCGTCAGCACTGAAAATCATAAAACCGTCCTTGAATCACTCATTCGGTACTCCCTCAAGCCTAGGCGCGATCATTGAGAATCGCCTGAGGCTTGAATCGATAGACACCATTGCAAATCCCAGAATATCAAGGAAAAGTAGCTATGTGACGGTCATCACTGCCATTCTTTTTGCTTTAAGGCCCTGCTTCTGCCTAATATTCTCTTCGTCCTCGGACGCCAGACCGGTGGCCGACAGTGGCCCCCATCGTCTAGAGGCCTAGGACACCGCCCTTTCACGGCGGCGACACGGGTTCGAATCCCGTTGGGGGTACTTCTTCGAAGTCGCTCGTGTCGACAGTGAAGAAAAATTCAATAGGCTTCACCTATTGTGAGGCCCCGTAGCGCAGTTGGTTAGCGCGCCGCCCTGTCACGGCGGAGGTCGCGGGTTCAAGTCCCGTCGGGGTCGCAAGACCAGGCCAGTAGGTTTCGGTCCTGGCTCTGTAGCTCAGTTGGTAGAGCGTTCGACTGAAAATCGAAAGGTCACCGGATCGACGCCGGTCGGAGCCACCAGATAAAACCCTCGCATCGCGAGGGTTTTGTTGTATCTACTGCGACCAGAATCACACTTCCTCCCCCATGCTCCACAACTCTGAGCACAAACCTTTCTTGACCTGCAACAACACTTGCCAGAAAACACTTTTTGGCAACTTGGTCAACCATGGCGAGGCACCAAAAAAGCTGCCTTAGAACTTTTAGACCATCCCAGATATTTGTGAATTCATCCCTGAACTGACTAGCATTTAGATATCCCACACAAATCAATCAGGAGATTTTCAGGTGTCGATACGCGTTCAAACTCTCACAAGATCAGCGATTTCGGGGCTTTCAATGCTCCTCGCATGTTTCCTCGCATTGGCCTATTTCATCGTTTCTCAAGGCGCCTCACAGGCTGCAACCGTCAATGACATCGTCAAGGATGTCAAGCTCTCTGGAGTCAGCTCCTCGACGAAGCTCGGCGTTGGCACCATGATGCAGGTTGACTTCACCATCGATGGAACGGGGAAGGCTATCCGCCAGGGAGACACTTTCACCATCCAAGCGCCCCCGGAGCTCAACACCTTCGCTTCAACCGGCACGCAACTTCAATTCGACATGATTGCCCCTGATGGTCAGGTCGCTGTCAATTGCTCTGCTCCCGCACCTGAACCCGGAGCGGTCATCACCTGTACCTTCACAGACTACGCAAACTCCCACCAGAACATCACCGGTTCAGGTTGGGCAAAGATGAGCGCAGCTGCAAAGACTACTGCTGGCGCAGTGTCCTTCTTGATTGATGGCAAGGCTGTTTCTGTTCAGCTCCCCGGTGACGGAACCGGAATTGGCGACACCAATATCGGAAAAACCACCAAACACAACAAGGGCGGAACAGTCGACTCCGATGATCCTTCGTTGATTAACTGGTCGATTAACGTCGTGGAGTCAGGAATCTCGGTCGACACCATCACTGTTGACGATACCTTCACGAATGACAATGGTGGCTACACCTTGGCCAACGAGCCCTCAATGTTAGTGTGGGCTAACGGAGACGACTTCCCCTTGGGAGATTCCACAACGGTATCGAATGGCGATGCTCTGAACGGCGGCACCTTCACCGTCACAAAGAAGGCCGACGGCAGCGGTTTCACCGCAACTTGGCCGAAGGGCAACGGAAACGCAATCTATTCGATCTCCTATGACACCAAGATCAAGAACTCGGCAATGGTCGGTAAGTCTGCAACCTTTACTAACAACGCCTCTGTCAACGCCGTTGCATTGGTCGGAAAAGCGGTAATCACAGCCGATGGTGGCGGTTCAACCGACGACAATCCCTCATTGCCTCGCCCCACACCAACGACAACGACTCCGGAACCTACCCCGAGTACGACAACACCGGAGCCAACCCCAAGCACAACCACTCCCGAGCCGACCCCTACCACAACGACTCCGGAACCAACCCCCACGACGACTGAGGCCACCCCGGAGCCTACTCCCAGCACGACGACTCCCGAGCCGACCCCAACGACAACAACACCGGAGCCAACCCCAAGCACAACCACTCCGGAACCAACACCGACGACTACTGAGCCAACTCCGGAGGTCTCAACAACAACTCCTCAGCCTGCGGCCTCGACAAGTAGCACGACTCCTCCGGTAAGCCCCGAGACAAGCAACCCTCCGCTTCCGCCGGCACCACAGCAGAATGTGCCCCCCGCGGCTCCTTCACCCAAGGAAGCGAATCGTTCCCTTGCTTCGACTGGCACCGATGCGACTCTTGCCGCAGCTGCTGCACTGAGTGCGGCAATTGGCGGCGGGCTGCTTGTAGCCCGCACTCGTCGCGAACAGGATTGAGACAAAGAGTCAATCAGGTTTGTGCATGAAGCCCCGACATAGGGACACAAGGGCACAGCCCTGATCGGCCGATACGCAATCGACTCAATACACAACAGGGTGGGGGCCAGACGCTGCGCGTCTGGCCCCCACCCTGTTATAACCGCATCTAGCGGTGGTGATTAGTCTTCGCGGGTCGTAACCTCAATGATCTGAACTTCAGCGGAATCTGGGATATCAGCCGCGCGAGGAGCAGATTTTCCAGAAGCACTAGTCGAAGGCTCATCAACCACGGTGCTGTCAACAACGCGCACACCCGGTCGCGGGGCCCCATAGCGCGAAGGAGCGTCTTGCCCCATGCCGCGACGCATCGCGCGACGGACAAAGAAAATGAAGGCAGCTGAAATCAGTGCAACACCGATGACAACGATCAGAATCAGGTTGCCCAGTAGCGTAAGAAGTCCACCAATCATGCATTCACCCTACACTGGGCACAATGGTCGTGAGAGAATAGAGCCCTCAGCTCTAAACGAACATGTCACTGAAGACGCATCGCCTTCGCCTGTGCATGTTCCACTCGGTGTCGGCAGGAAGAGGCGGTTATATATGGGAAAACGAGCCGAAACCCAGGACCGTCTCCTCGCAGCAACTCGACACATCATCATCACCGAAGGCATTGAAGCTACATCACTTGAGCACATCTGCGCAGTTGCAGGTTTTACCCGCGGCGCCTTCTACTCAAATTTTTCCTCTAAAGACTCACTGCTGGGAATCTTGGCCGAAGGCGAATACGCCGACCTGATCCAACGCCTGCGTGAACGCGTCCTTTTGTGGGAGAACGCCCAAACCCCCGCTTCCCAGGGAGGTGAGGGGGATCGTCACCTCCTCATGGAAAACCTGCTCTACGAAGCCTTGGACGCAATCCATATTGACGAAGGGCTCTACATCCTCCACTCCGAGATGCTCATGCGCTCAATCCGCGACCCCGAGTGGGGTATGCGACTGCTGGACCTCAATCGTGAATTTGCAGATCAACTCGGTTCGGTTCTGCAGACAATCCTGACGGCCGCTGGCCGCGAACTTACGGTTCCCATTGGTGCGCTTACCCAAAGTGTCATCGGTGTCGTCATGCGCGCTGCAGGCCTTGCGGGTTGGCGTCAATCCATTCGCGAGTACCGGAGTAAGCAGAGTACTGCTACAAACTCCGGCTACCCAGCGCCAGCTCCTCACGAAGATCACCCCCCGCTCCCACCTGCCCACACAGCCTCACAGGCCAGCCCGGCAACCCGATCAATTCTCGAAGTCGTCCTGGTCCTGCTCTACGCCTGCTCGCGCGAAATCGACTGAAAATACACATCGGTATCGCTCTCAAAGCGTTTTCAAAGGAAACTTCAAGAGTCGCAGAATTACGCCGAAAACTCATAGCATCTCATCTGCGTTCCGGGCGCATCCCTCACAATATGCACCCCTGTATTTGTCCGCTCATGCGGCGAATTGAACGATGGGTGTAATGCAGATTGATCAAGAAGCACCCGTCCTTCACTGCGACGAAGTTGACTCAACGAACACTCACCTTGCCCACATCGTGCTCGGCGAGGGGTCAACTGCGCCTTCGGGGATAGCGCTGTGGGCAAGCCGCCAGAACAAGGGTCGCGGACGCGATGGACGCGTCTGGCTCTCTTCCGATGAAGCGCTGACTTTCTCTCTCATGGTTGAGGCCTCGGAAAGCGAATTGGAATGGCTGACCGCGCTGGCCGGGGTCGCACTCCTGCGCACGATCCGCAGCACAGGGCTCGACGCAGCAGCAGGCGGTGAGGACACACTTTCACTCAAGTGGCCAAACGATCTGCTCATCAACGGACGTAAAGCCGCTGGAATTCTCTGCGAACACCTCGACACAAGCGATGAGACCCACCGCGTGATCGTTGGCATCGGGTTAAACATCGGCGCACTACCGCTTGAAGTTCGTGACTTCGCCGCAAGCTTTGACACCTCAATGAGCAGCGACGAACGCGAATTATTCATCCGCGAACTGCGCATAAACCTCCAACGGCTCTTCACGCTACCCGGCGCACCCGAATCCTGGCGCGAGGAGTACAGCTCATACATGCGCATCTTCGGCACGCAATGTCCACTGCACCTTCCCGGGGGCATTCGCTTCACCGCGACTCCGATCAGCATCGATGAGCACGCGCACCTGATCTGCCGCTCCACGGAAGGCGAAATTCTCACCGTCACTACGGGGGAAATTTCCCCCACCCCACTAGTGGAAGGACACCTGTCATGACGATTGCCCTTTCTCCCGTTCTGGTTGCGAACCGAGGTGAAATTGCGGTTCGCGTCATTCGTACCCTTCGCGAAATGGGTTTGGATTCCGTCGCTGTCTACGCTGAGGCCGATCGGGATACCTTGGCCTGCGAGCTCGCAACCTCCGCCTACAGCCTGGGTGGGAAGAGCGCTGCTGAGACCTACCTGAATCCGGAAGCGATTCTCGAGGCCGCCGCAAAGTCGGGCGCACGAGCAATCCACCCCGGATACGGCTTCCTTTCCGAGAACGCCGATTTCGCCTCGCGCGTCGCAGAAGCCGGCTTGGTGTGGATTGGTCCTTCCGCCGAGGCCATTGAGGCCTTGGGGGACAAAATTCGAGCACGCGAACTGGCTGATTCGTGCCAGGTCCCAACGATCACCGGTCGTTCCTTGGAAGGAAGCAGCGTCGAGGATGCACTTGAGCTGGCACAGTCCATTGGCTACCCAGTCCTGATCAAGCGTGCCGATGGCGGCGGTGGGCGCGGAATCACTCGCATGAATTCCGACTCAGATATTCGTGATTTCTACACGAACCTGATCGATCCTTCGACATTGACCCTGTGCTTCATGGAGAAATTTATTTCTCACGGTCGTCACGTCGAAACCCAATGCGCCCGCGATTCTTTCGGAACTTTCGCAGTCGTTTCGACGCGAGATTGCTCGGTCCAGCGTCGCAACCAGAAGGTTGTTGAAGAAGCTCCTGCTCCTTTCATCTCCGAAGAACTCCACGCAGCACTTGAGGAGTACTCCCGCGCACTCTTTGACGCGGTCCAGTATGTGGGTGTCGGCACCTGCGAGTTCTTGGTAGAAGATGGCAAGGCTTATTTCCTGGAGGTCAACCCTCGCCTGCAGGTCGAACACACAGTTTCTGAAGAGGTCACCGGAATCGATCTGGTTCGCGAACAGATCCGAATTGCTCAAGGTCTTCCACTGAGCGAGATCCCCTCTACTCGCGGTCATGCGATCGAAGTGCGAGTCACCAGTGAGGATCCCGCTCAGGAACTCATGCCCGCAACCGGTCGTTTGAGCGCAATCCAGTGGCCCGGCGGCCCCGGGGTCCGTGTCGATTCCTTCATCCGTCCCGGTGAAGAAATCGGAACCGACTTCGACTCTCTCATTGCAAAAATCACCGTTCATGCGCCGACGCGCATTCAAGCAATTATTCGCCTCCAGCGGGCGCTGGATGAATTTCGCGTCGAGGGTCTGCCAACCTCCGCTCCCCTACTCGCTCATATCCTGGCAACTCCCGAATTTCGAAGCGAACAAAGCGACAGCTTGGGTGTCTACACCCAGTGGTTGGAACGCGAAGGAGTTCTCGAAGAGGTTGCACGCGAGCTCTCGGCTGCGGGCGGCACACAATCACGTGAGGCCTCGGAAGAAGGAAACGAAGCGCACGCACTGCGCTCCTTCGTCATTGAAATTGACGGAAAGCGCACAACGCTGAGCCTTCCAGCGGAACTATTGGCCGCAGCCGGGGGCGAATCGGGGGGCCGCGCACTCCGGCCTCGTCAGCCACTGCGACGCTCACTGCGCCCGCGCACTGGGGCAAACGACGAGGGCCCGAACGTCACCTCCCCCATCCAAGCAACCGTCATCCGCATCGCCGTCGAAGAAGGCCAAGAGGTCGAAGAGGGCGAACTGGTTGCAGTCATTGAGTCCATGAAGATGGAAAAGGCCCTAAACGCGGGTTGCTCGGGAACGATCTCGGCGATTCACGTCTGCGCGGGCGACACCGTCAAAGCAGGAGACGTCTTGGTGAGCATTAAGGAGGAAGCATGACCCCATCGAGCGCCAAGCGAATCGACGAGGCCGAAGAGCACGAAGCCATCAGCCGCCGAAACTTCTACGATCGCACGCACAGCATCTTGGAAGCGGCAGAAGAAAAAGCACGTCAGGCGCAGCATGCTCGCGGACGTCAAACCGCCCGCGAGCGCTTGGACTACCTGCTTGACGAAGGCTCCTTCAGCGAGCTCAACCGCTACGCCGGCGGCGACATCGAAGCCGGCGAGCTCGGTTCTGCCGTCATCACGGGTATCGGCACGCTGGATGGTCGCCCAGTCGCCGTTTATGCACAGGACTTCTCTATCCGCGGCGGCACACTGGGCAAGGTGGAAGGCGATAAGATCCTTCTCCTCATGGATCGCGCCCTCTCCATGCGAATTCCAATCATTGCGCTTTTGGATTCGGGCGGCGCTCGCATCCAAGAAGGCGTCACCGCGCTTGCACAATACGGTCGAATTTTCCGAAAGACCACCGAAGCCTCGGGAGTCGTCCCTCAGATTTCGGTCATCTTGGGTCCCTGCGCGGGTGGTGCGGTCTACGGGCCGGCGCTCACCGACTTCATCATCATGACGAAGAACTCCTCGTACATGTTTGTTACCGGTCCCTCTGTTGTGAAGGCTGCGACCGGCGAGGAAATCTCCTCTGAAGACCTGGGTGGTGGCGACCTGCATAACTCGGTGTCGGGCGTTGCGCACTTCCTTGCCGAAGATGAGAATGAGGCCCTGGATTACGCACGTACTCTGCTGTCCTACCTGCCGCAGAACTGCGATAAGAGGCCTCCGCGCTACCTCTTCGAAAACGATGGCACCGAAGAACGCGCACACGAGGTCGCATCCCTGGTTCCGGAATCCCCCAAGCAGGACTACGACATGGTCGAGGTCATTGAAGCGCTTGTCGATCACGGGGAATTCCTAGAGGTTCAGCCCCTGTTCTCTCCTTCCATCGTTGTTGGCTTCGCCTGCTTTGAAGGACGGCCGGTTGGAATTGTTGCCAACCAGCCCAGCATCGATGCAGGAACTCTGGATGTGAACGCCTCTGAAAAGGCCGCACGTTTTGTTCAATTCCTTGATGCCTTCGGGATCCCGATTATCACCCTTGTTGACGTCCCTGGATATCGTCCCGGTTCTGAACAGGAACGAGCGGGAATCATTCGCCGTGGCGCCAAATTGATCACCGCCTATGCGACCGCAACCGTCCCCATGATCACCGTTATTTTGCGCAAGGCATTTGGCGGCGCCTACATCGTCATGGGCTCGAAGTCGCTGGGCGCAGATGTGAACTTCTCATGGCCGGCTTCTCAAATTGCCGTGATGGGCTCTGAAGGGGCGGTGGACATCGTCTTCCGTCGCCAGCTTGCCGCGGCCGGGAAGGAAGGGCGCGATATTGCCCAGCAGCGAGCGCACTACCAGGAAATGTATGAGCGCCAGGCGATGAACCCGAATCTTTCTCTGAAAAACGGAGAGCTCGATGCTCTGATCGAGCCTTCAACAACCCGCCAGAACATTTGCCAAGCCCTATCGGTCCTCCATCTGAAGGACCGCACCGTAACGACCCCACGCGTCCACGATAACGCCCCTATGTGATGAGGAAAGTAGATTAATCATGACCGCATTTTTTGCCGAAATCCCCACTCCCTACGCACTCACCTTTGCGGGACAGGGGTCCGCGTGGCGCCCTGCTCTTTCGACCTCTCTGTCTTTCCCCCCTCACGCCGCGCTGCTGCGCAAGCACTACCAGGCGATGCGTGAGCTTCTTGCTCCCGTTGCCGGTGAGCTTCTCACCAGCGCCCCCGGTTCATTGGAACGCCTGAACGCTCTTCTGGACGGCAACACTCAGGACCTTCCTCTGGACCGTTCTGCCTCCGTCTCTGTCCCCGGTATTACCTTGGCTCAGCTGGCTGCTCTGGCAGATCTTGATGCAACCCAGTTGGATGTCCACACGACTTCTCCCCTGCTGCTCGGTCATTCCCAGGGCATCTTGGGCGCCGAGGTTGCCCGCGCGTGGATCACCCGCGATGACCAGCGCCTCACTCACGTCCTGGCCCTCGCAGTGCTCATCGGCGCCGCTGCACAATCAGTCAGCATCCGTTTGGGCGCGACAAACTTGGGCGAAGCAACCCCGATGCTTTCCGTTCGCGGTCTGCCGGCCTCGATGATTACCGAGGCCGTTGAGGGTTCTCCCGTTTCTCTGGCCGTTGTCAACGGCCCGCGTTCCGTTGTTCTTTCCGGTCGCCCGGGCGATCTTGAAGCCTGCCGCCGTCAGCTTGAGGCTCAGGTTGTAGCCGCGAACCGCGCGCTGGAAGAGCACCTGACCGGTGGTACTCCTCTTGAGGCAATCGTCGAGTTCCTGCCTGTTTCTGCCCCCTTCCATTCGCCTCTGTTGGAGGAAGCAGTCGCGCAGGTGGTTTCGTGGGCACGGAGCTTGGCGGCAGCCGGTCACGGAATTGATGACGCCGAGGCCGAGCGCGTTGCCCGCGCAATCCTCGTTGAGCGCGATGACTGGTCGGCAGCGATTTCCGCAGCCCTCGGCCAAGGCGTGAAGACCTTCGTTGATCTTGGGCCGTCGAATATGCTCACTCGCCTGACCCAGGACCTCCTGGATGGAACCGGCGCACAGATCGTGGATGCCTCGACTGCATCGCGCCGCACCGAACTGGATGAAGAAGGCTCGTCAATCGAAGCGCCCGCAGACTGGTCACAGTTTGCTCCCAAGGTTGTTGCACTTCCCGACGGACGTCGCGTGGTTTCCACTGCATTCACCCGCTTGACGGGACGCTCTCCCATCATCCTTCCGGGTATGACTCCCACGACCGTCGGGCCTCGTATTGTTGCCGCGGCCGCAAATGCTGGTCACTGGGCGGAAATGGCCGGTGGCGGCCAGTACTCCGAAGAGGTCTTCACCGAGCACCGTCTTGAGCTTCAAAAGCTCCTTGAACCCGGCCGTACCGCGGGGTTCAACACGATGTTCTTTGATCGTTTCATGTGGAACCTGCAATTTGGCGTCAACCGCATTGTTCCCAAGGCCCGCCGCGCAGGTGCTCCCATCGACGCGGTAACCATCGCCGCCGGTATCCCCGAATTGGACGAGGCCCGCGAGTTGATCGCGCAGCTGCGCGCCGATGGCTTCGAATACCTGTGCCTGAAGCCCGGAACCGTCGAGCAGATCGAACAGGTCGTTCGTATCGCACAGGCGAACCCGGATCAGACCCTGATTATTCAGGTGGAAGACGGCCACTCTGGCGGCCACCACTCGTGGGAAAACCTCGACGATCTGCTTCTGGCTACCTACGCGCAAATCCGTCGCACTCCCAACCTCGTTCTTGCTGTTGGTGGCGGTATTGGTTCGGCTGCGGACGCTGCTCGCTACATCACCGGACAGTGGTCCGTGGATCTGGGTTCGGCACCGATGCCCGTCGATGCTGTTCTGGTGGGTACGGCCTCGATGGCAACCCTGGAAGCCGAAACTTCTCCTCAGGTGAAGCAACTGCTCAAGGACACCCCCGGTGTTGGCGGTGATGGCTGGGTCGGTACCGGCCAGGTCCGCGGTGGTATGACCTCCGGTTTGTCCCACCTGAACGCGGACATGCATGAGATTGAGAACTCCTCTGCTCGCGCTTCCCGCCTGATTCACGAGGTCGGTTCCGACCAGGAGTCCATCGACGCACACCGCGATGAACTCATCGAGGCCATGAACAAGACGGCAAAGCCGTACTTCGGTGAGCTCTCTGAGATGACCTACGCCGATTGGGCGCGCCGCGTCATTGACCTGTCCTACCCCTGGGCCGATTGGACGTGGACGGATCGCGCTCTGGATCTCTTCCACCGTATTGAGTCCCGCCTGAACCCGGCCGACCACGGCGATATCCCCACGCTTTTTGAAAGCCGCGATGATCTTGAAGACGGCCAGGCAGCTTTGGCCCGCCTGCTCGAGGCCTACCCTCAGGCCGAGACCACCCGCGTGATTCCCGCCGATGTCGCATGGTTCCCGGTCCTGTGCCGCAAGCACCACAAGCCCATGCCTTTCGTTCCCGTTCTGGACGGCGATCTTGCTCGCTGGTGGGGAACCGACACGCTGTGGCAGTCCCAAGACGCGCGTTTTGATGCAGACGCAGTCCGCATCATCCCCGGTCCCCGTTCGGTCGCCGGAATTGATCGCGTTGATGAGCCCATCGGTGAGATGTTTGCCCGTTTCGAGCAGGCAGTCGTCGATGCTGTCTCCACAGACGACGCGCGCGTTCCCCAGGTCTGGTCTCGTTTCCACGATCTGGCTGACGCGGCCTCGTTCCTGCGGGAAATCTCCCACATCCAGTGGGCGGGCAACCTGGTCGACAACCCGGCCTACACCTCGGTTGAGGCCACGGAAATCCTTCACGATGAGGGCGGCTACTCGATTCGCATCCACTGCGATTCGATGTGGGATGAGACCCCGAATAGCTCTCACCACTCAGTTGAGTACATCGACATCCCCGTTCTTCTCTCCAGCGCATGCATGACCGGCGCTTACCCGGTTGTTGACATGTCGCGACTGTCCATGACCGCTTACGATCTGCTTGCCGGCGCCGCTGGTGTGGGCACGACAACCGTGAATGGCGACCACATCGAGAAGATGCCCGCTGTCATCCCCGGCGAAGGTTTTGGCACGGTTCGCGACTCCTTCACTTTCACCGAGAACCTGGGCTACGCTCACGGAGCAGTGACCGGTGGTGCGCTGTCAACACAGCTCGCCTCGGGAGTGCCCGATGCGTTGGTCGGCCCCTGCTGGCCCGCGATTTACGCCGCACTGGGCTCGGCAATGTACCAGGGAGTGCCTGTCATTGAAGGTCTGGTCAACGCCGTTCACCTCGATCACTCGATCTTCTTCGATGCCCCGCTTCCCGCTTTTGGAACCCGCGTCGAGGTCGTGGGACGCTGCGCCGAGCTTGCTGAGTCTTCGGCCGGTCGCGTGGTGCGCGTCGAACTTGAGTTGAGTGCTGAAGGTACCGTTTTTGCCCGCTTGGTTGAGCGTTTCGCTATCCGAGGCCGCATTGCTTCGACCCAGCCGCCCGCTCCGGCACCCGAGGTCGCAGATTCCTACACGGATACACCGCGTTCCTTCCTGCGTCACGTACGCGTTCAGGCTCCCGAAAACATGACGGCCTTCGCCATTGTTTCCGGAGACTTCAACCCCATTCACACCTCCTACGCTGCTGCACGCCTTTCCGGCCTTTCAGCTCCGCTGGTTCACGGAATGTGGTTGTCCGCGACCGTTCAGCATCTGCTGTGCGCTCACTCAACTCAGCCGGTTGACAGCCCTGATCGACTGGGGGTCATTCGTTCCGTTGACATGCCCGAGGTCGAGATTGAAGCATGGTCCTACCGCATGTTCGGCATGGTTCAGCTCTCGGACATCGTCGATATCACCATTGAGCGCGTGGGTCGTATCGGTGGCGAATTGGTCCTTGAAGCTACATGCCGCATTGGCGATGAGGTCGTCTCCATCGCGCGTGCACTCACTCGCGCACCCCGCACCGCTTATGTCTACCCCGGTCAGGGTATCCAGCGAAAGATGATGGGCTTGGAGCACATGAGCTCAACCGCTCGCGAGGTGTGGGCACAAGCCGATGCTCATACTCGCAAGGCACTGGGCTTCTCCATCGAGGCCATTGTTCGCACAAACCCGACCGAACTTCGCGTCGGTAACGAGGTCTTCCGCCACCCCAAGGGCGTCCTCAACCTCACGCAATTCACCCAGGTCGCTCTGGCCACTTTGGCCTACGCCCAGACCGAGGAACTCCGCACGGAAAACGCCCTTGTAGATCACTCCTTCTACGCGGGACACTCTTTGGGCGAATACACCGCCCTCTCCGCCTACGCACGGATCTTCCCCCTCGAGCAGGTTCTGGAAATCGTGTTCCAGCGCGGTTCAGCCATGCACCACTTGGTCGAACGCGACGCACAGGGTCGATCGAACTACGCAATGGGAGCTCTTCGCCCCAACCAATTCGGTATGGGCGACGCAGAGGTCCGCGACTACGTGGCCTCGATCGCTGAAAAGTCCGGCGAATTCTTGGAGATTGTCAACTACAACCTGGCTGGTTCTCAGTACTCGGTTGCTGGAACAGTCGCCGGCCTGAAGGCCTTGGAAGAGGACACCGCACAGCGTGCCCGCGAACACGGTGGTCGCCGAGCGCTCATCATGATCCCCGGAATCGATGTTCCCTTCCACTCCTCACGCCTGCGCGCTGGTGTCCCGGCCTTCCGCGACAAGCTCGATTCTCTGCTTCCCCAGGACATTAACCTTGAGGTTCTCGAAGGACGCTACATCCCGAACTTGGTTGCTCGTCCCTTCGAGCTCACTCAAGATTTTGCTGAGTCGATCCTTGACGTTGTCCCGTCTGAGGCAACTCAAAAGATCGTCGACAATTGGGATGAATCGATTGCTCATCCGCAGGCCACCGCACGTACCCTGCTCATCGAGCTTCTCTCGTGGCAGTTTGCTTCGCCGGTTCGATGGATTGAGACTCAGGATCTGCTCTTCAGCGCTCCCCCGCAGGGCTTGGGCGTTGAGCGCGTGATTGAGATCGGTTTGGCATCCTCGCCGACCCTGGCAAACATGGCTTCGCGGACGCTTTCACAGCCTAAGTTCGCGCAGACAAATATCGATGTGCTGAACGTCGAGCGTGACGCCGCACGCACCCGTAACGAGGACGCGGTCGCTCAGCCCGAACGTGCACAATCCGACGCGTCGGCACCCAGCGACGAGGCCACTCCCGCTGCACCCGAAAGCAACGCCTCGGCAGTGGAAGCCCCCTCGGCAAGCGCTCCTGCGGCCGAAGCACCTTCTGCCACCCCGGCGCCAGCCCCCGCGGCTGCGGCAAGCGGAACCATGCCGGAACTCCCGCTCTCGGCCTCGGATGCTATCCGCGTTCTTCTCGCCTTCTCGAACAAGCTCCTCCCCGAGCAGATCGATGCCTCTGACACGGTCGAAACCCTGACAAATGGCGTGTCGTCAAAGCGCAACCAGCTGCTCATGGACATGGCCGCTGAGCTCTCGCTCTCGACCATCGAAGGCGCGGCCGAAGCATCGATGGGCGATCTCTTCGCGACCATCGACACTCTGGTTCCCAGCTACACGCCTTTTGGTCCGGTCCTCAGCGACGCAATCAACTCCAAGTTGCGCAAGATCTTCGGTTCGGCCGGTCTTCCCGCAAGCTTCACAACCGGTTACGTCAAGGACAATTGGGGCCTGAGCGAACAGTGGGCCGCACGCGTGAATGCAGAAATCCTGCTGGGCACCCGTGAAGGCGACTCGATTCGTGGCGGTAGCCTCTCGACTCTGCCCGGCTCGGTTTCCTCCGCGAAGGATGCCTCGGCGCTCATCGATCAGGCTCTGTCTTTGATCGCAGCACGCGAGGGCTTGACTCTCTCGCGTCCAAGCTCCGGTGGTGGCGCCGGCGGCGAGGTCGTTGATTCTGCGGCTTTGCGCGACCTGGAAGATCGCATTTTGGGTGAGCGCGGCATCTTGGCCAACCAAGCACGCGACATTCTCAAGGTTTTGGGTATCTCTACTGCCCCCGCTGCAGTAGAGAGCGAAGATTCCTCCGCTCTGATCGCGGCTGTCGAGGCCGAACTTGGGGCAAATTGGGAAGCCTCCGTGCGCCCCGCCTTTGATGAAGGCCGTGCGGTCCTCCTTGACGATCGCTGGGCAACTGCTCGCGAAGACCTCGCCCGCATCTTTGCAGGTGCGACTTCCGCTGAAAGCCTTGCGCCTGAACGCCTACGCGGCGCGGGACAATCACTGAGCGAACTGGCAAAGTGGTACAGCGCCAACACCTCGGATGCAGGTCTCAAGGACTACTTCGCCCGCGTCGCCCAGGCTGCTCTTGAGGCACCTGAAGGCCGCTTCGCCGGAGATGTCGCTCTTGTGACCGGCGCTGCTCCCCACTCGATCGCGGCTGCAGTCGTAGGCGAGCTTCTTGCCGGTGGCGCAACCGTCATCATGACCTCCTCGCGAGTCAACGATGCACGACTGGCATTCGCCAAGGAGCTGTACCGCACACACGCCGCAATCGACGCAACCCTGTGGATCGTCCCCGCAAACATGGCATCCTTCCGCGATGTTGACGCACTGATCTCCTGGGTTGGTAGCGAACAGACCGAGACCCACGGAGCAACGACCGAAGTCGTCAAGCCCGCGCTTCTTCCCGATCTTTTCGTTCCCTTCGCAGCGCCTCGCGTTTCTGGGACCGTTGGTTCGGATCCTCAGGGTGCTCTTGCTCAAGAACGCCTGCTTCTGTGGAGCGTCGAACGCGCAATCCACCTGCTGTCCGGCTTGGGTGCAGACACGGCTCCCAACCACCGCACGCACATCTTGCTTCCCGGTTCGCCGAACCGCGGAATCTTCGGCGGTGACGGTGCATACGGCGAAGCAAAGGCAGCCTTCGACGCGATTGCGACCAAGTGGGAGCACGAGTCCGGTTGGCCGACACGCACGAGCATCGCTCACCCGCTGATCGGTTGGGTTCAGGGAACCTCCCTCATGGGTGGGAACGACATCCTAGTTCCCGCGGCTGAGGCGGCAGGCGTACACGTCTACACGACCGAAGAAATCGCCGGCGAACTCGCCCACCTCCTCACCCCTGAGGTCCGCGAGCAGGCTGCGCAGGCTCCTGTTCACGCTGACCTGACCGGCGGCTTGGCCGAGGCGGGACTTGACCTTCCCGCGCTGGCTCGCCAAGCACGCGAGCAGGCGACGGCCTCGGCACAGGAAGCTCAGGCGGAGAAGCAAGCAACCCTGCGGGCATTGCCCAACCCGGTTGTTCCTTCGCTGGCTGCACCAATCGCGTGGGCAACTCCTCGCGCGCAACTGCGCGATCAGATCGTCATTGTCGGCACCGGTGAAATTGGCACCTGGGGTTCGGGACGTACCCGCGAAGAGGCCGAATTCGGTCAGGACTTTGATCTGACCGCTGCCGGCGTCCTCGAGATGGCCTGGATGATGAAGCTCATCAACTGGTCTGATAGCCCGCAGCCCGGCTGGTACGACGCTTCTGGAGCACCGGTTGACGAGGCCGAAATCTACGATCGTTTCCGCGATGAAGTTGTTGCCCGATCGGGTATCCGTCGCTTCAACGACGATTCAAACATGATCGATTGCGGTTCGAATGACGTTCGCACGGTCTTCTTGACCAGCGAGCAGACCTTCACCGTGGACACCAAGGCTGAAGCCGAAGACTACGTCTTGGCAGATCCTTCGCACACGACGATCTGGGAAGAAAACGGTACGTGGCATGTCACCAAGTCCGCTGGTTCCCCCGTCCAAGTCCCCGCACGTGCAACTCTGACTCGTACGGTCGGCGGCCAGATCCCTGAAGACTTCGATCCGGCTCAGTGGGGAATTCCCGCTTCCATGGTCGAGGCCCTGGACCGCATCGCTGTGTGGAACTTGGTCACCGCAGTGGATGCCTTCATCACTTCGGGCTTCTCCCCCGCTGAGCTCCTGCAGGCCGTCCACCCCGCGGACGTGTCCTCGACACAGGGCACGGGTATCGGTGGCATGGAGTCCCTGCGCCACGTCTTCCTCTCGCGCTTCCTAGGTGAAGATCGCCCGCAGGACATCCTTCAAGAGGCCCTGCCCAATGTTGTGGCCGCACACACCATGCAGTCCTTCATTGGCGGCTACGGCCAGATGATCCACTCGGTGGGTGCCTGCGCAACTGCCGCGGTTTCCATCGAGGAAGCTGTCGATAAGATTCGTCTGGGCAAGTCTGACTTCGTTGTCGCCGGCGGTATCGACGATATTTCAGTCGAATCGCTCACCGGTTTCGGCAACATGAACGCGACCGCCGAGTCCGCCGCGCTTGAAGCACGTGGAATTACCCCGCGTCACTTCTCTCGCGCCGGAGACCGTCGTCGTGCAGGCTTCCTCGAGGCCGCTGGTGGCGGCACCCTGCTGGTCACCCGCGGCGATATCGCAGCGGATCTGGGCCTGCCGGTCCAAGCGGTTATCGCCTTCGCACGTTCCTTCGCAGACGGTGCGCACACCTCGATCCCTGCCCCCGGCCTCGGCGCCCTGGCGGCAGCACGCGGTGGTCGCAATTCCGCGCTGGCCCGCGCCCTTGAGGACCTCGGTCTGAGTGCGGACGATATCGCGGTTGTCTCCAAGCACGACACCTCAACTCGCGCGAATGACCCGAACGAGGCCGAGCTTCACTCGCGCCTATCGGCGGCACTCGGACGTTCAGCGGGTAACCCGCTGTATGTCGTGTCGCAGAAGACCCTGACCGGTCACGCAAAGGGTGGCGCTGCGCTCTTCCAGGCGGCAGGTTTGATCGATATCTTCCGTCGCCAGGAACTGCCCGCAAACCGCGCGCTGGATTGCTTGGATCCGGAAATGGCTCAGTGGATGCCGCTTCTGTGGCTGCGTCAGCCGCTGGACATGTCCGCTTCCCCCATCCGCGCCGGTGTCCTGACCTCGCTGGGCTTTGGCCACATCGCCGCGATGGTCGTCCTTGTTCACCCCGCTGCCTTTGAGGCTGCGTTGCGTGCCGAGCGCGGCGAGGCCGCTCTGGCTCAGTGGCGTGAACGCGCCCAGAAGCGCTTGGAAGAGGGACGTCGTCACCTGGAGCAGGGAATGATCGGACACGCGGAGCTCTTCGTTCCCATTGAGGGGCGTCGCCTTCCGGCAACCGACACTCACGAGGCCGAGGTTGCCCTGCTCCTGGATCCTTCCGCTCGCTTGGGTGCAGATGGCACCTACGCATCGGCGGCTTCGGATTCACAGGAAGCTCAGAACTGAGAACCGGCATGAAACCGGCAGCTATCGGTGTCGACCTGGTCGATGTTGCTTCTTTCGGGGAGCAACTCGGCCAGGAAGGCTCGGTATTTCATCAAGTCTTCACTGCTCGGGAGTGGAATGCAGCAGCGCGTTTCACTCCCGAA
This sequence comes from Trueperella pyogenes, assembly GCF_001070855.1. GTDB lineage: Bacteria > Actinomycetota > Actinomycetes > Actinomycetales > Actinomycetaceae > Pauljensenia > Pauljensenia pyogenes_A. The sequence continues at coordinate 56,930 of NZ_JVLH01000009.1, forward strand.
CAGGGGGCATCCGCCTGCGAAGCTTCTGAGGCCCTTTCGCCTTCCCGCGCGGCTTCCGGACTATCGATGCGTTCGATTCAGTCCCTTGCAGCTCGCTGGGCAGCGAAGGAAGCCTTCATCAAGGCTTGGTCCTCGCTGTACTACGGTCACGAGGATCCACTTGAGCGAGACCAGGTTGATTGGGCCGAAATCGAAGTAGTGAATGACCGCTGGGGGCGCCCATCACTGCGCTTCCACGGAGCAATTGCCGACGCGCTTAAGCAAACAGAAGGCGAGATTTCAGCTTCACTCACATGGCTTGTTTCTTTATCCCACGACGGTAACTACGCGATCGCATGGATTCATGCGTACCCATCCGAATCACACTCTTCAAAGGATTTCTCATGACGACACCACTGGCTTCTTCGACTTTCTCACCGGTACTCGCTGACCATTTTGGTAACGCATCGCTTCGTCGAGATGCTCTTGCCGTTCTTGCTGGCGCGGGACTCGTAGGCATCCTGGCACAGGTCGCCATTCCTATGTGGCCTGTGCCCATCACCGGTCAAACTCTTGGTGTTCTGCTGGTCGGCGCTATTCTGGGCGCACGTCGTGGGGCTCTCTCACTGCTTTCTTATCTGGTACTTGGCCTTGCTGGAGTGCCATGGTTCTCCTCCGCAAGTGGCGGTATTGCAGCACTTGCAAAACCGTCTTTTGGTTTCATCATTGGCTTCATTCCGGCTGCATGGTTGATCGGAAAGCTCTCTGAGCGCGCATGGGATCGTCACCTCTGGCTGTCTCTCGCGGCATTTGGTGGCGCAACACTAGTTCCCTTCCTGCTTGGCATCCCCTACATGTGGCTTATTGTCCGCATGGGTGGTGTCAGCATGTCTTTCGTGCAGACCATGAATGCAGGATTCACGCCCTTTATCGTGGGCGGAATCATTAAGGCGATCGCCGGGGCCGCTGTGATTGGAAGCCTGTGGAAGGCGGTCGGCCGGGTGGGACTCGATCGATAAAACCGACGTCGACAGTTTTGATGGGTGTGGCCCGCGCACAATGCGCGGGCCACACCCATATCGTTTAATGAGGAGCGCTCGGCGCTTTCCTCAAGGCCGAACTACTCCTGAGTGGCCCTTCCATGCTTTGACGCACGTGTACGAACAACGATCCCGGCCGTTCCGGGGACAAACTCAGCGGGCTTGAGCTGAGGAAGCACCAGAGGCTGCTTCGCTTGAGTAGCGGGCTGTGTAGCGCTTCGAGGAGCCTGCTGAGCCTGGGAGCTCGCCTGAGGGGCATCGTTCGTCGCCGCGTAAGAGCGCACTCGACGAGGCGGCACCGAGCTGTGGCCATTGTGCAGAGCTGCAGCGGTCGGGTCGGCGTCTGGGGTTTCCTGTGCGGCAGGGGCCTCGGGAATGGAAATTTCCGGCCGGGCATGGGAAGCGGCCCAGCCACTCAGGGTTTCAATTTCAGGTTCTTTAGATTCACGTTCACGCGGAGGGATTCCAACGAAGGGGTTGTCCGGGCGATCCCGACGCGTTTCGAAGAATGCACGAAGCTGGACGGTTGCTTCCTGAGCCAGAACTCCGGGAACGACCTCGACCTGGTGATTGAGGCGAGAATCACGAAGAACATCGCGCAGCGACCCAGCTGCTCCAGCCTTGGGGTCCCATGCGCCAAAGACGACGCGGTCAACACGAGATGAAACTATTGCGCCCGCACACATCGTGCAGGGCTCCAGGGTGACAACCAGCGTGCAACCGATGAGATTCCATCGATTCAAACGCTTTCCGGCCTCTCGCAGGGCCATGATCTCAGCGTGACCGCAGGGATCATGCTCGGCCTCGCGGCAGTTCCAGCCGCGGCCGATAATCCGTCCTACTGAGTCAATAACGACCGCACCCACGGGGACATCTCCCAATTCGCGTGCTTTATTCGCGAGGAAGAGTGCGCGAGCCATCGCTTCTTTGTACTGATCCATAGTTGCCACCCCTTCAGCCTATCGCGTAAACCCTACTTCGCGGGTTACTCTTGAACCATGCGCCTTCATATTGCTGATCACCCGCTCATTGCCCACAAGCTCACCGTTCTTCGTGACCGCGACACCCACTCGGCAACTTTCCGCCAACTGGTTGACGAATTGGTCACCCTTCTTGCGTACGAGGCCACACGCCACGTCTCAACCACTGAGATCGCAATCAACACTCCTGTTGCGCCTACCGTTGGCAAGCGCATCAGCGAGCCGCGCCCCATCGTAGTCCCCGTACTTCGTGCTGGGCTGGGAATGCTCGAAGGAATGACCCGTCTTCTTCCCACCGCCGAGGTTGGCTTCCTGGGAATGAAGCGCGATGAAAAGACTCTTGAGGTTGAGACCTACGCGAACCGTCTTCCCGAAGACCTTTCGGGCCGCCAGTGCTTCGTTCTGGATCCCATGCTCGCAACCGGTCACACCATGGTTGCCGCAACCAAGTACCTTTTCGACCGCGGAGCCAAGGACGTGACCTGCGTCTGCCTGCTGGCTGCTCCCGAGGGCCTGAAGGTTCTGGAAGACTTCGTGGGTGATCGTGCAGATGTGACCGTCGTTGTCGCTTCTGTTGACGAGCGCCTCAACGAAAAGTCCTACATCGTCCCCGGTCTGGGCGACGCCGGCGACCGCCTCTACGGCATCGTTGACTGAGTCTAACGACTGGTTTTAAACGCTCAAGGTGCCGCGTCCAAAAGGACGCGGCACCTTTATGCGTGTGGGACATGTGTGGGGGCGCGGCTTTGCCGCACCCCCACACATCAAAGTAGCGATCAGTTAATCGCCAGAAGCCTTGATCAGAAGGCCGGAATCACCGAGCCATCCTTCCAGGTGTCTTCGATGTACTTCTTCACCTGGTCAGAGTGCAGAAGCTCATCCAGCTTCTTCACGGCCTCAGCCTTATCGCCCGAAACACTGGTCTTCCACACCAGGACGTTCACCGAGGGGTTGTTCTCGGGGGACTCGACAGCCAGACCATCGCGCGAGGGTGCCAGGCCACCTTCCTGTGCGAAGTTACCGTTGATCACCGAGTAGTCAGTCTCGCCCAGGTTAGAGACCAGAACGGGTCCGTCAATTTCCTTGAAATCGAAGTTCTTCAGCTTCTTAACGGTGTAAACATTGACGTCACCGCTTGCGGGGATCTCAACAAAACCGTTTGCAGCAAGAAGGCGAAGTGCGCGCTCCTGGTTGGTGACATCGGAGATCACGCCAATGATTCCGCCCTTTTCGGGAAGCTCATCCAGGGACTTGTGCTTGGAGGAGTAGATAGCCAGGGGCTCGAGGTGAATGCCCTTACCGGGAGTGAAGTCGTAGTTGAACTGCTGCTTAGCCTTCTCCAAGTAGGGAACAGTCTGGTGGTAGGTGGCATCAACTTCACCCTGATCCAACGCACGGTTGGGCAAATCGTAGTCGGTGAATTCCTTGATGTTGATGTTGATTCCCGCGTCCTTTGCCAGGTTGTCCTGGATGTACTTGAGGATCTTCGCGTGAGGCGAGGGGCTGGCAGCAACGGTGATTGTGGTTGCACCGTTCGAAGATGATGAAGAGCCCGTGGAACCGCTGGAGCAGGCCGAGAGGACCAGTGCTGCTGCAACGCCAAGACCGGCAAGAGTACGAAGAGAACGAGAGTGACGCATGAGAGTAATTCCTTAGATTGTCTGTTTCCTACAAGCGGGGGGACTTGAGTGGCCCGCGATAATCCCGCGAATTTTTACTAATTACCAAGCAGAGTTCGCGACCCGGCTGGTGGATGCTCAGCGGTGATCCACCAGCCGGCTGAGCATGTCGCCAATCATTTGAATTAACTGAACGATGATGATGATCGCAACGACCGAGCAGACCATTGTGTCCGTCTGGAAGCGGTGATACCCGTATTCGATCGCCATCTTTCCAAGACCACCCGCACCAACGACGCTCGTCATTGCCGAGTAGCCCACCAGGGTAATCGCCAAAACCGTCACGGACTGGATGATGCCGGGCAGGGCCTCGCGAACCAAAATGCTCCAACGGATCCGGCGGTTTGAGGCTCCAGCCATGAGGGCGGCCTCGACCTTACCGTTTTCGACGGAAAGCAGGTTGGTTTCCACCAGGCGAGCAAAGAACGGAATCGCACCGATAACCAAGGGGAAGGTCGCTCCCTGCCACGTGATTGCACTGCGCATGACGAACTTGGTCACCGGAAGCAGCACGATGATGAGGATAAGGAAGGGGAAAGAACGGCCAACATTGACAATCAAACCAACGATCTGGTTGATGGTCTTGTTAGGGGTAAGTCCCGTCTTCGAGGTCTGGACAAGAAGCAGACCCAAAGGAAGGCCGATGAGCACGGTAAAGAGGGTGCCGAAGAAGACCATGAGCAGGGTCTCCCAGATTGCCGGGAGGAACTGCTGGGTGAGTGCGGGGTTGTCTCCCCACGTCGGGTCACCTTTACCCAGTGGAAGCAGCGTCAGGACTGTTGAAAGAGCCGAAAGGTTCACAGCGACCTCACCTCCACATGCGCGCCCTGGGCGCGAAGCTGCTCAATAATCGAAGAACGCTCGGCTGCGGGGATCGCCAGAGCCAGGCGACCAACTTGAACAGAACCCATCGATTCGAAAGTCCCTGCGGTCACATCCGCACCAAGCTTTGCGGCAAGGTTGAGCATATTCGAGCCAGTGGGAACACCCGGATGCGACGTGAAGATCACGTCCAGAAGGATATTTCCAGACTCCCAAGGCTGGGCTGAGGTTTTGGCCTCCGCTGAGTTGCTCTGTGCAGCGATTTCACGCGCGGTCAGCTCACGATTGAAGTCGGTGACATCCAGTTCGTCAACACTGGGTGCAGGAACCAATTCCTTTGCCAGAGGCGAACCCGGGTTAGCAAGAACTTCTTCGATCGTTCCGCTCTGCACGATTCCTCCGTCTTTCAGGAGTGTTACGGAATCACAGATTTCGCGAACGACCGACATTTCATGGGTGATGATGACAATGGTGACACCGGTTTCGTCGCGCACTTGACGCAGGAGTGACAGAATCGCGCGGGTTGATTCGGGGTCAAGGGCTGAGGTTGGCTCATCACAGAGCAAGACTCGAGGGGTATCTGAAAGTGCACGCGCAATACCGACGCGTTGGCGCTGGCCACCGGAAAGCTCTGAGGGGTAGGCACCGCCACGATGCTCAAGACCAACTAGCGCAAGAAGTTCACGAACGCGTCCTTTGCGTTGCTCGCGGGTGAACTCTTTCTTCGCGGCGACTTTCAGCGGGAATGCGATATTTTCTCCCGCGGTCTTGGCATCGAAAAGGTTGGCTGCTTGGAAGACCATGCCGATCTTGCGTCGCGCTTGGCGTAGTTCGCGCCCACGAAGCTGCGACAGATCAATGTCATCAACGATGATTGACCCAAAAGTGGGTTTTTCCAGAGCGGTCAGACAGCGAATGAGCGTTGACTTACCGGCACCCGATTGGCCCACGATTCCGTGAATGCTTCCTGCTTCAACGTGCAGATTCACGTGGTCAAGGGCAACGACATCATCACTTCCCTTCACGGGATAGATCTTCGAGACGTCGATCAGATCAATCACTGGGTCCTCCTTTCATGCACCCTTAGACTATGAGTCCATGACGGAGTGTCCAAATTTTTCGTTACACAACCTCACATTGCGAAACTAGACGTGAGAAGAAACGCGCAGATAGCCAGGACGCTTCCCCCCAACCAGACGCCGAAAACAAGACCGGCGGCAGACAAATACCGACGATGACTCAGAAGCATCACCGTGTCCAGCACAGCTGTGGAAAAGGTTGTAAATCCGCCTAAAAAGCCCGTTGAGAGCAGGAAGAAAACAGGAGCGTTAGGGGCAAGAAAACCCGCGAGCGCACCAGCGCATATGCATCCCAGTAGATTGACCATGCCGATCCCCCACTGGGGTGTTCGCTTTGCATGACACTTTTTGAGATAAAGATCCAGCTGCCAGCGACACAGAGCGCCCAGCGAACCGAAAAGGCACACGAGAAGAAAGAGCAGTGGGGTCATTTCTTTGCCCCCTGAGGGCCTGGCTCCTCATGTGGAGTAAGAGAGTACCCCAAAGCAGCAACCCCAATACCAACTACAAGCAATACAAGGCTTGCAAGCATTCCCTCGATAAGCAGAGGCAAGGAGGACAGCGCCGCAGCACTAAACGGAGAAGAGACAACTCCGGAAAGCTCACCCCCGGCAGCGGGGACTGCTGTCATTGCTTGGAGTGCATTATGGATACTGGCCATGACCATGGTGGCGTATGTGGTCAGAGCACCTGCGAAGCCACTTCCTGCGACAAGCATGACTTTTCTGCGTAGCGCATCCTCACGGAAATAGCTCTGTGCCCAGGCAGTGACAAAACCAAGAAAGAAGGCCCCAACAAGATTTACGACCACCGTGGACCAAGAAAAAACCGTAAGTTTCCCACTACCCGTAGCAGCAAGATCCAATCCCGCACGAATTGCAGTGCCAAGGAAAGCTCCGAAAGCAACACACAACCACGAGGGAATGCGCGTGAGCCAGCTCAGATGATGATGCGCCGATACGCCGACGTCCTGTTCATCACCATTCAGATGCGCTCGTGTCTCCATGCATCCAAGGTTAGTCTGGGGGTATGGCATTTGCGTCGACCTTGACATCCCAGGCACACGATGGGGCGGGAAACTCAGCTTCTTCCCCTGAGAACTCGGCCTCGGAAATCACAATCGGAGAAGGCCACCCTGAGCATGCCCTAGGCGCCGGACGCTTCGCGCCCTCCCCCAGCGGCGACCTCCACCTTGGTAATCTTCGCACCGCGCTGCTCGCGTGGATGTGGGCACGAGTGACCGGCCGAGGTTTCGTTTTGAGGATTGAAGATATCGACCGGGTGCGTTCGGGCTCCGCACAACGTCAGATTGACGAACTGAAAGCGCTGGGAATTGATTGGGATGGTGAAGTCCTGATCCAGTCCTCGCGCGCACACGTCCATGACGAGGCCGTCACCCGCCTATTCCACGAGGGTTACGCTTTCGAGTGTTTCTGCTCGCGTAAAGACATCCGTGAAGCTGCATCCGCGCCACACGTACCACCCGGCCATTACCCCGGGACTTGCTTGCACCTGAGCGCACCTGAGATCGCCCGAAAGCGGGAAGAATTCGCGGCCGAGGGACGCCGTCCCGCCTTGCGGTTGAAGGCTCCCGTATCGGAGTGGACGGTGCATGACGAATATTTTGGCCAATACACGGGTCCTGTCGATCACTTTGTCATCCAGCGTTCTGATGGAGCACCGGCATATAACCTTGCGGTCGTCATTGATGACGCATTCCAGGGAGTTGACCAAGTGGTTCGCGGCGACGATCTGCTCTCTCAATCGCCCGGACAAGCAATTCTGGCGCGTTTATTGGGCTATCCCACGGTCACCTACGCACATGTCCCCCTGGTTTTAGCGCAATCGGGAGCGCGGCTCGCTAAGCGCGATGGTGCGGTAACCATCGAGGAACTTGCGGAACGCGGGGTGACGATTGCCCAGATCATTGAGGTTTTAGCCCGCTCGATGGGGGTTGAAGGGGTTCATTCTGCCTCGCAGCTTCTTGAATCAATGGATGTTGAGAAACTGCGCGCGCTCCCCCAAAAGCCGTGGACACCAGACTTGGAAAGGCTCTTCGCTTGATCGATCGGCGTAACGCCTCAAGCCTCCCTCCTCCTCCGCCCGACCCCCACAAATGACACACGAAGTTGGCAAAAGACACAGGCCATAAGCTGTGTCATTTCACAACTTCGTGTGGAGGAGGCGCAAACGGGACGCAACGGGGGCGCAAACGGGACGCAACGGGGGCCGCAAACAGGGCTGCAACGGCAGCACAAACGCGAGCACGGATAGCCGCAACACTCACTCAGATATACGAGTGCCCGGGTTGGAGACCGCGTATGCAGCGGATGCGGTTTCCTTCCCGGGCACAAAGCTCTTCTCAATACTTAGAAGAGCCGCTCACCTTTCCTCGCGCTTGCGACGCAAAGCGGTGAGAGTCCCACCGGTCATCACCAGGATCAGTGCAATTGCGCCAATCACCGCGACAGTGACACCGGTGCCAGCGAGAGACGAGCCCGCCTTCTTGCTCGCGCTGTTCTTCGGGTTCGTCATCGCTGACTTGCCCTGATCATTCCCGGCTTGGCTCGCCTGATCCTTGCCGGGTTGCTGGCCGTTTGTTCCGGGGGCATTGCCCTGGGGATCATTCGGCACATTCCCAATACCAATCCCCGTATTTCCACCATTTCCAGCCTGGTTACCCTGGGTGCTTCCCTGGCCGTTGCCTTGGTCGCTATCGGACGAGGCCGAGGCGGAAGGCTGAGGTTGCGTGGTGGGCTGCTCGCTGGGCTGGCTTGGCTGAACAGTGGGCTGAGCACTGGGCTCAGCGGTGGCCTCGGCAGTGGGCGAGGCCGAGGGGCTCACTGACGCAGAAGGAGCAGTCGTGGGTTCTTCGGATGGCTGCGGCTGGGCCGAAGGCTCCGCGGTGGGTTGAGCACTTGGATCAGTCGAGGGCTGTGCACTGGGCTGCGTTGACGGCGCAGCTGTTGGCGTAACCGTAGGTGCTACTGTCGGCTCCGCAGAGGGCTCAGTCGTGGGAGTAGGAGTCGGCGTAACCGCTCCCCCATTCACCGTCAGCATCAGGCTCATTGTCGAAGCGTTGCCTGATTCATCCGTTGCAGTGAGGACCAGTTCTCGAGTCCCACTCCACGTCGGAGTTCCCGAAATGGTTCCACTGGCTACATCAAGCGAGAGACCCGATGCGGTCACTCCCGAATCAGAAGCTGCGCGGTCCATTGAGTGGTTATTCCGTGTATTCGCAGAGCGAGCTCCCCAATCGAAGATCGGCTCATCATCGTCATCCCAACCATCATTAGGACCGTGGGTGGGCGCTGCGGTTGGCTCAGTGGTGGGTTCATCGCTCGGCTCATTGGTATCGGGCAGAAGCATCGGGTCATTCAAAGCCTTCGGCCCCTCGCCCGTGGTCGGAATTGCCACAGAATTGCCTTCGGGTCCATCCGGATCCACCAGTTTGGCCGACAAAGTAACGGTCGAGAAGTTATCGCGAGCAGTCGCAACGATATTCTTCATTGACGCACCCGCAGCGATCTCTTGATCGTTCCACGGGCTGGCCCACAGCTCAGGCGCCGCACGGTCAACAATTCCCATTGCCCCGTCTTTTGCCTTCACAACCACTTGTCCCGAGGTGTTACCCGCGTAGTCGGTAATCGAGTAGGTTGCACCGTGGGTGCCCAGAGGACGTGTGCGCTTAAGCTGGCCGTTCTCATCCCGGTTACCCCAGTCGGAACGGTTGTTCTTACCACGGGTAGCGGTCCAGCTTTGGTCACCCATCGCATTGATCTTCTGCCAATCCTTTGTCGTTGGGTTAACCAGCTTGTACTTCGCACCGTCTAGTCCAACAAAGTCCTGTCGTCCCATCGGCCGCGAGTATGAATCGTTGTAACGCCCGCGCAATGCCAGAGCTGAAATCGCACCGGTATCGACACCCAATGGTTGAACCGTTGCTCGGAACATCAACCCCTCCGCGGGTGCAGGCAGAGATACCGAAGTATCTTCTGGACCGACCGTGTATTCGGCGTATCCGTGGTAGGGGTTATCCTCACCCGCGTACAACGTTTCAAGACGAACCTTGTATCCGGTGGGCGTCCCCGAAGCGGGTGCCTTCCACGACAGTTCGACCTGCCCTGAAGTCGCTGCTTGAGTGAAGTTGCCGTTAGCATCCTTTGCCGTTGCATAAGTCAATTCACTGGGAAGTGCTGAGCGATTAACGACCAGTTCGGCAGGCTGCGAAATCGATCCATCCTTGCCCACTGCTCGAAGTCGGAGCATATAGCTGCCCTCAAGATCAACCTTCTTGACGTAGCGCGAATCCCCATAGGCCTGAGCAAGATGACGCACATTGCCTGAGGCATCCACGGCCTCGAGAATGTAGGAATCGACGGAGGCAAAGTCTGCCTTCTGCCACGAAACGTTCATCTCACCATCGGTGGTCAGCTCATCGATCCTAAATCCAGCGGGGATCGCGGGTGTCGCGGACTCATCACTAACAGCAAGTTTGCCGACGTTCACCTGAACATCGCCGCTTCCCTCAACCTGCAGGCCCATCGTTGCAATTGTTCGGCCCTGGAAGTCAGAAAGATCAACAAGCGAATCCTTCCATCCATCTGTCGAGGCCGCACCCAAGGAGAGAGTGACAACTTCCCCTGGCTTGTCGGCAAAGACCAGTGCCAGGCGAGCCTTCGTTGACGCATCCTTTGCGCGCCACACAACTTCAGCGGTCGAGTTGCCCTTCACGTCCAGGTTCGTCTTGTACAGGCGAATGGTCTGCGCTTGCTGCGCTTGACCGTAGAGGACAAGAGAGTTTCCTCCCTGATATGCGCCGACTGGCGAATACGGCAAAGCCACTTCTTTACCCTGCAGATCGACTCGGGGTTCTTCGCCGTAATCGAAATCCGCCTTCAGGGTTGCCCCACCCTGGCCTGTAATCCACCACTGCCACGACGGCAAAATGGATTGGGCTCCCATGTCCGACCACTCGGACGTATTGCTAACAGCACCCTTTGTGTAGGAACGCATCCCTTTACCAGTCGAGAAATTCGTCCAGAAATTGCTTCCCTGAATGACGCTTCGAGCCGGGGCAAAGTCTGCAACTCCAACCCATCCCTTGCCCTTCACACCTACGGCAGGATTGGCCTGTCCATTGGCAGAGCCGGTCTGAGTCACGTCCTGCTTCATGCCAGAGAAGTACATGCGCTCACGCTGAGCGATCATCCACTGATAGGGCTGTTGCTGCATGAAAGGACGTGCCGAATCGGTGCGGCCGGTGATTTCCTGAATATTGTCATCCAGACCGCGTTGGTAGTGATCCGAGGGAGTAAAGAGAGCAATCGAAGTCAGCGGAGAGTGATTTTCTTTCGAGGCGTAGCCTTGGTCGACCCCGCCACTGGAGCGAAAACCGGTCTGGTTGGCTTCGATTCCAGCGAATACTTCCTTGTAGGGGTCATATCCATTCGCAAGCGCCCAGCTATTCATTCGCTTGCCGTTGTTTCCGTAGTTCACGAAGACAGAAGAGTGAATACGCCCGTGTTCCTCGTCGCGCAGCCACGCGGCCTTAGATTCGTTGAAGGAAGAGTTGGTGTCGTACCACTGAGTCCACAAACCCTGGCTGGTCAGATAGGACATGAAGGGCTTGAATTCCTCGTCGTCCCCCCATTCTTCTTGGTTGAGGAAATAACCGTCGAAACCGTAGTACTTGGCCATATCAACCAGTTTCTTGGCGATGATATAGCCCTGGGAGTTCGGATCTTTATCGAACATCTCGGTGAAGGTCAGGCCCGGGCGGAATGAGGGGTCGAAGTACAAGATCGCAATCGACTTCACACCGTTTCGGTGTGCGGCATTGGTGTATTCGGGACTGGGCAGGGTAAGAACACCGAACTCAAATCCGCGGTTACGCCAATCCGAGGTTGCTGGATTGTAGATTGCCTGCGGAACCCCCAAGGAAGCACCGCCGTGCCACGGTGACCAGTAGTCCGTGTACTGCCAGAAGTTCAAAGTATGGTCAGTGAAAGTGTTGTTAAAGGTTGTTGAGCCGAAGAAGGAATTTCCGTAGTCGCCCTGCATGAGCATGATTTCGGATTTCCCATCCAGTTCTGGCTTCACCTGGGTGTCAGGATTTCGATCAATTCGAGGCTGGAGAGGGACGGTTGCGCGAAGCTGACTTGCAAACGGGTCAGATTCGGGGGTCCAGTCACGCAGGTCTTGAACGCGGTAGCCCGAGACCACGGGCTGTGCACTTCCGACCGCAGAATCACCCTGAGGTGGGTAGGAGTCTGCAGCGAATGCAGCGGGGATTATCAACGCGCTAGCGGCGGTCAGTGCGCCAATGGCAACAAGGCGCCTCTTATTCTTATGTGTCGACATCTGCCAGGAGCTCCTTCGCCCTGTCGATTTGTGTGTAGTTGTGGGTACGCGGAGTACCAATGTGGCCCATGTGGGATTCCAAGAGTCACAGGCGGCGCCCGATCCGCTGCGATCGATTGCCGATGAGAAAAACCGGTTAAGTTCATCGGTTAGAAGCCATGGTACCAAAGCGCAATCGACACCAAAACCAGTTCTGACCACCGATGATAACGATTTGATAAACCGTATGAAGGAGCAACCTTCTCTGATTACATAGCAAGGAAAAGGGACGGGAACGCATTCTCATGGAACACGTTCCCGTCCCGATTATTTAGCCGCTCTCTCGCAACTAGCACGGACTTTTGAGATATCTCAGCGAGCACTCTTTCCGACACATCACTGGCATTAATTCACGTGTCGGCCCCTGACCCCACTGGAATCGAATCATGGTCTCGCGCTAACAAGCGGCTGTCACCGTTGAGGGAGCAGCAAGAGGTCCCTCAACGAAGTACCCCATAGGGAAATACACACTCCTACTTCAGTGAAGAGCTAGCAGTTTCCTGCAGCTTGTCCAGAGTCGTATCAACTGCAGCTCCGTTCAGCCAGGTGGCCTCAATCTGCTCCTGAATCTGGTCGGCAATCTTCGGCCAGGCCTCGACACGCGGAGCCATACGAGCGTAGGTCGTCGCGGTCTTCAGGTACTGCGAGCGGTGCGGAGCATTGAGGTACTCGCTAGATTCCAGAGCCTTCTGGGTTGCAGGCATGTGACCGGTCGCGATCGCCCAGTCCCCGGTGTGCTCATTGAGGAACTTCGCAAACTCGAAGGCTGCGCGGTACTTCTTCGCATCGGGCTTGGCCGAAACGGGGACGGTCCACACGTGGGAGTTCGCCCAGGTTGCCTTGTCCTTGAAGAGCATGAGCGCATCGCTGGTCTCGTACTTGAAGGGAGCTTCAGCGGTGAACTGGTTGACCGACCACACACCGTTGTACATGACGGCCGACTCGCCGCGCAGGAAGCCCTGAACCGAGGCATCGTAGTCGTGGTTGACGGTCGTGTAGCCGTCCTTAACCAGGGTGTTGATAAACTCCAGTGAAGTCTTTGCCTCAGCCGAGTTCATATTCGCCTTGGTGCCGTCTGCGGAAATAATGTCCGAGCCCTGCTGCTGGACCAGAGTCATCCACAAGCGCTCGCCCATCGGGTCCTTTGACAGGGCGATATCGATGTAGTTCTTTCCGGTCTTTTCCTTCACGGCCTTTGCGTGAGCAAGGAGCTCATCGGGCGAAGTCGGAAGCTTGTAGGTACCGTCCTCACCGACCAATCCGGCCTGGGAGAGGATATCCATATTCAGGTGACTGATGATGGCGTGGGTGTCGAAGGGAACGCCCCACTTCTTGTCCTTGTAGGTCACCGCGTCCAAAGCCGGCTTCGTCGAGCCGGACAGGTCGATGCCCACTCCATCAGGCACCTCCATGAGCAGACCCTTGGCAGCATAGTCGGGCAGGTTGGAGCCGTGCATGATTGCCACGTCGGGGCGATCCGACGAGGCCAGAGCGGCATTGAGCGAGTCATAGTAGCTGTGCCATGAGGCACCGCCCATACGCTCAACCTTGATTCCCCACTTGTTCTCTGCATTGAACTTGTTGGTGAGGATCGAGATGGCCGTGCATTCACTGTTGGCCTTGGACAGGTCAGTGACGCCATCAGTCTTTTCTTGGCAGTCGCCAAAGAAGCGAGCCATGGTGATAGTGGTTCCCTTAAGGTCGTCATCGCTGACGGAAGCAATTGCCGCCCCATCAACAGTCTTCGAGGAGGAGGCGGAGTTCACTCCACATCCGGTGAGTACAAAGAGCGCGGTCGTAGCCAGTGCGCATGCACCGATTCCCGCGTGACGTGTCAGTGCGCGTCCTTGTCGCATTGTCATGCCTTTCGTTGTGTGGTGAATGGTGAGTTTTCGTGGGAGTAAGATCCTCATTGCCGAGGCCGGGTTTCCCTTTCCCAACAGTGACGATCAGGCGTGTGGCGCAGGTGGCGATGCCTACTTATCGCCACTGGATAGTGAGATTCCTCGGATCAGATACTTCTGAAGCAGCAGGAAAACAATGAGCAGGGGTGCCGCACCGACGATTCCTCGGGCCATGAGCGAGCCCAATTCCGTCGATTGTGCGAATGTTCCCTGCAGGGAGGCCAAACCGGTCGTCACCGTGAACATTTCGGGCTTCGTCGCCGAGACCAATGGCCACAGGTAGTCATTCCAGGTTTGAACGAAGGAGAAGGTCGCAAGCGCGATCAGAGCCGGCCGCGCAAGGGGCACCATGATGGAGAAGAAGACTCGAATCGGAGAAGCCCCATCAACCTGCGCGGCTTCCTCCATTTCGCTGGGCACCTGCGAGAAGAACTGAGTCATGATGAACACGCCCAAGGGGAAGGCAACCCGGGGGAAAATCAGCGCAATGTAGGAATTTGCCAGCCCGGCCTCGGAGAACATCATGAAGAGGGGAACGAACATCGCTTCTTTGGGAACCATCATTCCAGCCAAAGTCAGTCCGTAAACAATGGTTCGCCCCGGGAAGGGAAGCTTCGCGAATGCATAACCGGCAGCGGCGCAGATGATCACCGTAATGACCGTGGCAGTGATCGACACGACCATCGAGTTAAGGAACCATCGACCAGCCAAGCCAGTTCGGAAAACATCGGCATAGTTCGACAAAGTCGGTTCTGTGGGCACAAGGATCTGCGAGTTCGTCTTCAATGACGAGTTCGAACTCAAAGAGATCACCAGCGTCCACAGCAGCGGAATAAGCCACAGCAGAGCAAGTGCCATCATGACGACGTGGTAGCCGCACGACTTGAGTTTCTCGCGCATGTCAGCGGCTCCTTTGCCGTGAGATCAGGAATTGGATCAAAGAGATGAAGACCATCAGAACGAAGAGCACCAGGGACATTGCCGAGGCATAGCCAAGCTGAGTGTCTCTAAAACCTGTCTGGTAGATATAGCGGACCAAAACATCAGTCGTGCCACCCGGGCCTCCGGCCGTCATGATGTTGACCTGGCCGAAGATCTGGAACGAGGCGATGATCTGGGTGACGAGGACCAGTACCGTTGCGTGGCGCAGACCCGGAAGGGTGATGCTGACAAACTTTTGGAAAGAGTTCGCGCCGTCCAAGCTTGCGGCCTCGTACAGCGTCGGATCGATATCCTGCAATCCCGCACCAAAGAGGATGAGGTTAAAACCGACGGTCCACCACACGGTTGTGACAACGATTGCGGTCATTGCCCATTTGGGATCTGACAGCCAAGCGATGGTTCCCCACCCCATGTGTTCGGTGAAGCGAGCCACGATTCCTCGTGAAGGGTTGAGCATGTAGCCCCAGATCAGTGTGGCCACCGAAACCGGAAGAACATAGGGGACGAAGAACGCTGCGCGATAGAAAGCTGAGGCTTTCCCACCGCGCTGAAGAAGCAGAGCGTAGATCAGGCCGAGTCCAACGATGATGGGGGTCGACACCAAGGTAAAAACCGCGGTGTTCATCATCGCGTTCCAAAAACGCGGATCAGACCAGGAACCGCCATCTCCCGGGTGGATCCCCAAAAGAATCGCGGCTCCGACCAGAGTGACGATCAACAGAATGCGTCCTGAGTTCAGGTCGCGTTCGCGCACCGCCTTGATGGCTACATACACTCCGCATGCCAAGCAGATCA
Organism: Trueperella pyogenes; assembly: GCF_001070855.1. Lineage (GTDB taxonomy): Bacteria > Actinomycetota > Actinomycetes > Actinomycetales > Actinomycetaceae > Pauljensenia > Pauljensenia pyogenes_A. Next base: position 72,552 of record NZ_JVLH01000009.1, read on the forward strand.
GTCGAGCAATCCACATGGAGCTGATGTCCCAGACCAAGCCCGTTCCACCCAGCATGTGGGTGTAGTTCTCAAGCCCGATCCATTCCCGGGTGCTACCCAGCAGGTCCCAGTCAAAGAAGGACATCAGAATCGCTTGGACCACGGGAAAGAGGATGAAGATCCCATAGAAGATCAGAAAGGGCAGAGTGAAAGCAAAGTTAGTTGCCCACCGGCGAAGTACGCGGGCTTTAGGCATCGCGATCACCTTCAAAGGCCCGTGAAACGGCGCTTCGCTCATCGGTACCAAGCACCGCACTGGCCTCGACAATCGTGCGAGGCCGGATTTGCCCGCTTTGGCGAGCAGAACTGGTGACGAATCCTCGGATAACCTCTAGTGGCAGCTTGGGATTGCGATTTTCGTCGGCGAGGCCGTTGGTTTCCTGACGGGTATCCGTCAGTTGCGTGTAGCAGAAGCCAGCCAGAATGGGCGAGGATTCAAGAGCATCGAAAAGTCCACTCACGCGCTCCTCATAGGCCTCGACAGTGGGGACAACGGCGTAGCCCCAGGCGTCCTCCGCATCCAGGGGCAGCGAGATCCCACCGAACTCCGTGACCATAACGGGACGATCATCACTCCATGGCTGCCCCAGAAGGATCTTGCGTCCTTGCGGGCCGACTCCGTTAACCAGCTCTGCAATCGATTCACGGTCGGCGTAGTTGACTCGGAGCTGCTCGCCATAAACCCCGTAGTCGTGAGTTGTCACAATCGGAGTTTCGAGCTGCTCCCACCCGTCGTTGGCGATGACTGGGCGAGTTCCGTCAAGCGCATCGGTCAGGGCAACGACCGAGCGGACGAAAGCCTGCTGGCGCGGTGAGGTGACAATCAGGTCCACTCCCCAGCTTTCATTGAAGGGCACCCAAACGATCAGACTGGGATGGTTGCGATCACGCAAAACCAGATCGCGCCATTCCTGCATCGTCACACTGACTGCTCGATCGCTGAAGGCATAGGCGGATGCAGATTCCGCCCACACCATCATTCCCATGCGATCGGCCCAGGTCAGTGTGCGTCGATCCGCACTTCGCTCGTGGATACGGACGAAGTTGAAGCCCATATCGCGGGCCAGTTCCAGATCCGCCTTCAGGGCCCGCGGGCTGGGGGCGGTGAAGTAGGACGAGGCCCAGTAACCCTGATCCAGAACACCGCGCAGGTAGGTGGGCTGGTGGTTAATTTCCAAGTAGCGGTGCGAGAGGCTAACATCGCGGATACCGACGTAGGAGACAACTTCGTCATCACCAACACAGATCCGCGCATTGATGAGGTTGGGGTGGGCGGGGGACCACAGTAAGCGCCCCCATTCCTGCCGGTTTGCCAGTCCGGGGATTTGAGCAACGAGGCGCAGCGAGCGTGAGCGCATCCGGACCATACTTGCAGCCAAGGTTTCGCCTGCAAGTTCAAGGGTCAAACTGGCCTCAATCGGATCGATGTCGCCGCTGGCTTCACGCAGACCCGACAGCGCGATGTCGCAGGTAACTTGAGCATTCTCGATATCCCAAGACCAAGTCAGCGACTCAATGTAGCCTTCGGGGACAACTTCCATCCAGACATCGCGCCAGATTCCAACGACCGAGTGGTACCAAATACCGTGGGGGTTTTCCTGCCAGTCTTGTTTGCCGCGCGGCTGGTCCACAGCGTCAAGACGATCCTGTGCGCGGACGACAAGTTCAAGGCCATCATCTAGATAATCGGATGAATCAACGGTGATGGTGAAGGGCGTGTACCCACCTTCATGATGCATATGGTGACGGCCGTTAATCCAGACATCACAGGTGAAATCAACCGCTTCGAAGTGAATACGCAGGTGCTGGCGCGCAGAGCTGTCATCGGCGCCTGCCTGCTGAAGGTCGTCGGGGGTAATGGTTCGCCGATACCAGACAACATCGGATCGTTCCCCGCTCCAGCCACTGTCCGGGCTTCCGGGCGGGAAGGGAACGGTGATCGTCTTAGAGAAGGTGACTCCGGGGAGGTACCACCCCAGGGTGAGTCCCTCATCGCTTGAATCCGTGGCGAAGGACCACAGGCCATTGAGATTCAGCCAGGATTCACGACAGAGATCCGGGCGCGGATAATTCGCGTCGCACCATGCATCGAAAGTGTCTACGTTGACCTTCATGGGATTATCATGCACGATTCACCCCATAATTGCAACGTAGCAAATTAAGTACAATTCCTCAGCGATCAACCAGAATATTCAGTAGACTGAAGCAATAATCCCTGATGACATCGGTGTTAACAACACTTTTTGGAGACGCACATGAAATCTTCACGGCCGAACATGCGCGATGTTGCGCAGCTTGCCGGTGTTTCACAGCGCACCGTTTCAAACGTAGTAAATAATTTCCCACACATCTCCCCCACTACTCGGCGTGCTGTCGAAGACGCAATCCGTCAACTTGGCTACCGCCCAAATATTGCGGCACAACGACTTCGCCAAGGTCAGACCCATACCTTGGCGCTCGCTATCCCCAATCTCGCCTGGCCATATTTCGGAGAGATCGCGCACCTGATTCAAGACGAGGCGCGACGCAACGGATACTCAATCATGGTTGTCGAAACCGCCGGAACTCGCGAACATGAAGTTTCAGTCCTGCGAGATTTCAGAACCAATCTCATTGATGGCCTGATTCTCTCCCCCATCGAATTGGACCGCGAAGGCCTAGCTGAACTTGCCCTTGACGCTCCCCTTGTTCTGCTGGGCGAACGAATCCAAGACGCCGGCATCCCCCACTACTCAATGGATAACGTCTCTGCGGCCTCGGAAATGGTTCACCACCTCTACCAGCAGGGCGCGCGCAGCTTCCTGATTCTTGGCTCGACACATACTCGCGCGACCTCCAGCGCAGGGGCCCTTCGCCAACGAGGAATTGAGAAGGCTCTATCCGAGCTCGGCTTAGATTCATGGGCCTGGCGTAGCGTCGAAGTCTCTCCTTGGACCGCCGAAGGGGCTGAATCAGCTCTTGGCCAGTGGCTGGAATCAAATACGCTTCCCGATGCGATTTTCACGATGAATGACCTTTTGGGGGCCGGTGCTCTACGTGCACTTTCTCGCGCACAGATACGCGTCCCCGAAGACGTCTTGGTTTCTTCATGGGACGACACCGTCCTCTCGCGCTTCTCAACACCCGCACTAACAACCATTTCCCCGGATACGCACGCAATCGCGCACGAGGCCGTGGCTGGCCTGATTGCGCTCATTGAGGGTAGCGGCCGGGCTGGAGACCCGCGGGGAGCAGCAGAGACGGACGTGGACGCCGCTGAAGCATCAAACCCGGCCCACAACAATCAGCCGTCAACGCAGGTTTCTGACGTCACGGTCTCTTATACGTTGACCGTCCGCGAATCTACGAGGCGCGTCTGACACGGTTGCGAATCCTGCGCAGCGGTTAACTTCGCCCAGATACACGTGTGGGCAGACCCGAAGGCCTGCCCACACGAAAAGCTGGAGAAAACTCTCAGAGGTTGAGCTGGATCTTGCGTCCGGGGACGGCCTCGATCAGCTCGCGAGTGTAATCCTGAACCGGGTGGTCGAAGAGCGCATCGGTCGTGTTTGCCTCGACCAAGCGTCCCTTCTCCATAACCACGACATCATCCGCGATCTGGCGGACAACGGCCAGGTCGTGAGTAATGAACAGGTAGGACAGTCCAAGCTCAGCTTGCAGGTCGTTAAGCAGGTGCAGAATCTGGTTCTGAACCAGCACGTCCAGTGCGGAAACGGCCTCGTCAAGGACAATCACCTCGGGGTTGAGCGCAAGAGCACGCGCAACCGCGACGCGCTGACGCTGACCACCGGAGAGCTCATTCGGGTAACGACGCATAGCGCTACGCGGCAGAGCAACCAGATCGAGCAGCTCGGCGACGCGAGCTTCGCGCAGCTTCTTCGGGTTGAATTTGCGCTTCTCGGCGGCGGTTAGTGTGCGCTTTCCGTCGGAGGCCTCGACGAGGACACGCATCCATTCCTCGGGCTCGCGGCCCGTGGCCTCGGCGCGCTTGATTTCGGCGCGCGCGTACTCCAGGGTGCCGTAGCCGTGAATCTTCAGCGGCTCTTCGATGATTCGGTAGATCGAATACATCGGGTCGAGCGAACCGTAGGGGTTCTGGAACACGGCCTGGAGGCGACGACGCAGGGCGAAGAGCTGTGCCTCGCTGTACTCCGAGGTGTCCTCGCCGTCAAAGAAGATCTTGCCCGAGGTCGGCTCCAGCAGGTGGAGGATCATGTTCGCGGCAGTTGACTTACCGGAACCGGATTCACCCACGACCGCCAGAGTCTTTCCACGGCGAAGCGTGAAGGAGACATCGTCGACCGCGAGAAGCTTCGAAGCCTCGCCCTTCGCACCGCGGATGTGGAACTCCTTGGTGAGGTGCTCAACGCGAATCATTTCCTCGGAAGAGGCATTCTTGGCTGAGCCAGTAAGTTCTTCTTCCGTGTGCGTGATGCCGCGCGCGTGAGCGGACTCGATACGTGCCGAGGCCAGTGAGGGGGCCGCAGATACCAGACGCTTCGTGTAGGGGTGCTGCGGGTGCTGGAGGATCTCGAGTGCCGGACCAGACTCCACAATGCGACCGCGGTGCATAACGACCAGCTGTTCGGCGCGCTCAGCGGCCAGACCCAAGTCGTGAGTAATGAAGAGCACTGCCGTGCCCATTTCCTTGGTCAGCGTCTCGAGGTGATCGAGAATACGACGCTGAACGGTCACGTCCAGTGCCGAGGTGGGCTCGTCAGCAATGAGCAGCTTCGGACGAGAAGCAAGACCAATAGCGATCAACACGCGCTGACGCATACCGCCCGAGAACTCGTGCGGGTACTGCTTTGCGCGACGTTCACCATCGGGAAGGCCTGCCTGCTCAAGGAGCTCGGTGACGCGCTCTCCGGCCTCGGAACGAGGAACAATATTGTTCGCCAGCAGAGCTTCCTTCACCTGCGTACCAATGCGAAGAACGGGGTTCAGGTTACTCATCGGATCCTGGGGAACCAAGCCGATGCCGGATCCACGCAGTTCGATCCACTCCTTGGAGCTCATCGTCGTGAGCTCCTTACCGTCGAACTCGATGGAGCCGCCGGTGACCTTACCGGTACCCGGAAGCAGGCCAATAACGGCAGCAGCGGTGGTCGACTTACCCGAACCGGACTCGCCCACGATTGCGACGGTCTGACCGGGGTAAATGGTCAGGTTGGCTCCGCGAACGGCGGGAACGACACCGGTCGAGGTCGTGAAGGTGACCTCCAGGTCGGTGATCTTCAGCAAAGGGTTGGCGTCGTCCGGGTGGACTTCGGCCTTCTCAGCACCTTCGAGGATGACCTCGGTGACAGTCTCTTCGAATTGTTCTTCGTTCACTTCTTCGCCTTCGGGTCAAGGGCTTCGCGAACGGCGTCACCCATCGTGATGAAGCTGAGCACGGTCAAGGCCAGTGCCATAGCGGGGTAGAAGAGAACCATCGGTGCCTGCCTCAGGTTATCCTTCGCCTGCGAGATGTCAGCACCCCAAGACACATCTGTCGTGGGAAGACCAATACCCATGAAGGACAGCGAGGCCTCGGCGACGATGAAGGAACCCAGAGCAACCGTCGCGTAGACGATAATCGGTGCTATCGAGTTCGGGATGATGTGGGAGAGCAGGATGCGCCAACGCGATGCACCGGTTGCCTTCGCGGCCGTCACGAATTCTTCGTTCTTGGCGCTCATGACCGAGCCGCGTGTAATACGTGCGATCTGAGTCCAGCCGAACAACGACAAGACCAAGATGACCATCCAGATGTTGCGGTACTGCTTGAACATCTGCATGAAGACAATGGCTGCGAGCAGCAGGGGAACTGCAAAGAAGATGTCGGTGACACGTGAGATCACGGCGTCGATCCAGCCGCCGAGGAAGCCGGCGATGGAGCCAAGAGTTGCACCGATCAAGACGACGCAGATCGTCGTCAGGACACCGACGGAAACCGAGGCGCGTGCGCCGTAGATGACGCGGGCGTAAATATCGCAGCCTTGGAAGGTGTAGCCGAAGGGGTGTCCGGCCTCGGGCTTGCCCAAAGAGTGCGAGAGCTCGCAGAAGCGAGGATTGGTGCTCGTGAAGAGCTGCGGGAAGACAGCAACCATGAGGGCAACGAAGATAATGACCGCAGCAATCCAGAACAGGGGACGCTTGCGCAGATTCTTCCACGCTTCCCCCCACATTGAGGCGGGTGCGGATTCATCGGCGACGGCGTCAACTGCACCCAAACCGGTCTCATCGATATCCGAGACGTAGTGATCCTGTCCGGCACGAGTACGCGAAATAGCTTGCGAAGGAATGAAATCACTCATAGCGAATCCTCGGATCAAGAACGGCGTACAGCAGGTCAACAAGGAGGTTTGCTGAGATGTAAACCATGACCAAAACTGTCGTGAAGGAAACAACGGTAGCTGCCTCACCGTGAACGATCGCCTGCCACAAGGTACCGCCAACGCCGTTGATGTTGAAGATACCTTCGGTGATAATTGCACCACCCATGAGGCCACCCAAGTCGCCACCGAGGAAGGTTGCGACAGGGATCAGTGAGTTACGCAGAATGTGGCGCGTCATTACGGTGCCCTCTTTCAGGCCCTTAGCGCGTGCGGTACGCACGTAATCGGCAGAGACATTTTCGGACACCGATTGGCGCGTGAGTCTGATGACGTATGCGAGAGAGGTCGCGCCTAGCACAATCGCAGGCATCGTCAAGGATTTAAAGGAAACCGTACTTGCCGTAGCAGGAAGCAATCCCCATTTGATGCCAAGGAAGAACTGCATGAGGAAGCCGATAACGAAGGTCGGCACAGAAATAACAACCAGAGAGAGGACTAGGACCGTTGAGTCGAAGATACCTCCGCGACGCACACCTGCAATAACACCGAAGAGGATACCGAGGATTGCCTCGATCAACAGGGCGTAGATGGCAAGTCGGATGGTGATCGGGAATGCGGTTGCCAGCACCGTCGTTACCGGTTGCTGGGAGAAGGTCTTCCCAAAGTCAAGGGTGAAGATGCCCTTGAGGTAGAGCAGGTACTGCAGCCAGAAAGGCTTATCAAGGTTGTACTCTTCGCGGATTCGAGCTGCCGCAGCCTCAGTTAAGCCCTTATCGCCTCCGAGGGCCGCGACGGGATCACCTGGCATCAGGTGGACCATCGCAAAGATCAGGAACGTTGCTCCAAAGAAGACCGGGATGGTCTGCAGGAGACGTCGTCCGATGTATCGCAGCATGGACAGGTCCTTTATTACATGTGTTTACGAAGAATTTCCGTAAACGTATCGGGGTTCATCATCATGAACGGGGTTTTCACATACGCCTGTAGCTACAAACGGATCAGTGAGATACCGCAAGAGATACACACAAACGCACGCGCACTATCGCTCATAGTAATGCAAAGAAGTGGTAAATGGTCAATCGTGTGTCTTTAATTACGTAGAGAAGACTCTGAAGAATCCCCCATTGAGAATTCACTGAAAGACACACGCTCAATGCGTGTGGGGTGGAAGTCGAGAGACTTCCACCCCACAGCCATTCCGCTCAAGTATTTAGCGGGGAAGAACTATTTTCAGTTCTTGGTAATCGCGAAGTACTGCACGTTCGAGTTCCAGGTGAACTGAACGTTGCTCACCTTGGTGGACCATGCACCGTTGGTGTTGGCGTACCAGGTCGGGATGACCGGCATGTCCTCGAAGAGCAGCTCTTCGGCCTTGTACTGAAGGTCAAGTGCCTCGGTAGGCGAAGCGGACAGCGAGTCGCTCAGGTACTTGTCAAACTGACTGCTCTTCCAACCGGAGTAGTTGGAGGAAGCGCTCGACGAGTAGGTCGGGAAGAGGAAGTTGTAGAGCGAGGGGTAGTCACCCTGCCAGCCCTGACGGAAAGCACCCTTGGTGGTGCCGGCCTTCATATCGCCAAGCAGCGACTTGAAGTCTGCGTAGGCATCGCCTTCAGCCTCGATACCCAAGGTGTTCTTGATGGAGTTGCAGGTTGCGTCAACCCACTGCTGGTGGCCACCATCAGAGTTGTAGGAGAGGAGGAACTTGCCGCTCCACGGAGAGATCGCGTTGGCCTGCGCCCACAGTTCCTTAGCCTTCTCGGGGTTGTAGTTCAGAACCTCAGAGCCCTTCAGGCCTTCCTTGTAACCGTCAATTGCGGGGGAAGTGAAGTCCTTGGCGGGGGTACGGGTGCCAGAGAAGACCGTCTTGACAATCGAGTCACGATCGATAGACATTGAGATGGCCTTGCGACGCAGCTTGCCTTCTTCACCGGAGAAGTGCTCCAAGCGCTCAGGAATAGTGATGTACTGGATGACGGCTGCGGGCTGGTTAGCAGTACGCCCGGACAGTTCCTGCTGGTAGCTGGAGAAGACCGAGGAGGGCACGCCATCGAGGACATCGAGGTTATCGGAGCTCAGGTCAGCGTAAGCAGCATCGAGGGACTGGTAGAAGACAATCCTCAGACCCTTGTTCTTAGCCTCACGGGGACCCTTGTAGTTGGGGTTCACGGCCAGATCGATCTGCTTGGAGTGCTGCCAAGCGTTCTCATCCTTGGGCATGTACGGGCCGTTACCCACGGGGTGCTCGCCACCCTTCTTGGGGTCTGCCAGAGTCGAGTCGGGAAGCGGAGAGTAGGCGGTGTAGCCCAGGCGCTTGATGAAGTCCGACTCAGGGCCCTTCAGCTTGACGACGAAGGTGTAGTCGTCAATGATCTCCAGGCCACCTTCCATGTCGCCAGCGCCGTCATCGTCGGTACCGATAACGCTAGCGAAGAAGCTTGCGGAGCCCAGGTTTTCCTTCGTGGCCATCTTCCATGCCTCAACGAAGTTCTTTGCCAGGACGGGAGTGCCGTCGGAGAACTTGCCATCGTGACGCAGCTTGATGGTCCACTCAGTGTTGTCAGCATTGGGGGTGATGGACTCCGCAGCGTCCAGCTGAGTTGAACCGTCGGCCGCGTAGTAAGCGGGGGACGAGAAGATGCTGGAGACAATGCGGCCGCCACCGGTCTCATTGGTGTTAGCCGGGATCAGCGGGTTCTGCGGCTCAGAACCGTTAACGGTAACAAAGTTGTCCGAAGAACCAGTGCTGCCAGAAGAGCAAGCGGTCAGTGCCAAACCAAGGACGGCGGGCACTGCCAGCCACGACCTCTTAAGATTCATGAGATTCCTCCTGTAGGAATTCTGTTCAGTCATATGTGCTGATGTCTCGGAAGCATAGCCCACTTTTTTCCCGAAACCTTCACATGTCCATGATGTAAACATTACATTTCGGTTACGATTACAAAGATTTGGTAAAGAGATATCTGTGACAAGCTCTCAAATTTGTCAACCTATGCCACAAATCACATCGTGGCAGATTTTGCTTCCTCGTCAACCATTCATACCCGGTCCGATCAGGCTTATTGCCTTGTCAACAGCCCCATAAAAGGCGCGAAATTTAAGCTAAAGGTACGAACTAAGCACTGCCGATATGAAGCGAAACAGACTAATCTAAACAATGCAGGACTCGCCGCCTCGAGGACTGAAGCCGGATATTTGGCTAGCTTCAGCGATCCAAATATCCGGTTAGACGTTGCGGGTCGGGCGGTTGTGGCACCAGAGCCGCAACCGCTCGACCTAGCCTAAATCCATCCTCACCGTACAAACGAGGTATTTGGTCGGGGATTTTTTCCAGTTCTCCCAAGGAAATTGGATCAAGAGTGCCGTGTGCCATCAGCTGTTCGAGCTGTGACAGAGAGCGAATTGCAATCAGCGCGACATTCTTCGGGAACTCGCGTGCGAACTCCGCATAGATTTCCGGATCATGCTGACCATCATCACCGACCAAAATCCACTGAATATTTGGGAAGGTACGCACAAGGCGTCGCAATTCGCGCTTCTTATGTTCAACACCCGAGCGGAACCACCCTGTATTCGACGGCCCGAAATCCGTCATCAAAAAGGCACCCATAGGAAAGTCTGTTCGGCGCAAGAATTCGCGCAAGCCGGGTACCAGGTTCCACGGGCCAGTCGACAGATACATCACCGGCAAGGCATTCGCCTGCCTTCTGTGCGCGGCCGAAGAAGACTTCTTGCGTTCAGTGTGCTTCTCCTGAAGCAAAGGATAGAGGTTGAAACGTGCCACTCGACGCAAGAATCCTGCCATCCCTGGCACGGCCTCGCGATCGGAAACTCTCTCCATCAGCGCATGCTTTGCCGCGGTCAACAAACGCGGAATCATCGAGACAATGATCGTGTCATCAATATCTGAAACAACACCGTAGCGTTCATCATCACCGATCACTCGTAGCGGGATATCAACAGATTTTGCCGCACGGATACGGCCAAGAACGCGGCCTTCTTCTGCCCTACCCACCCGTAAAAGAGACTCTCCCGCAGCGCTAGCCCCTTCAACATCAGAAGAGGGATACAGGCGATCTCCTTCGCGAACACCCATTCGCTGAACATCCACGGCGTTCAGAGGCTGAATCGAGGCGACCTGCCAACCCGGCTGCAAACCGTGCCCAACAAGTTCAATATCGACGTATCCACCACCATCGGTGAATACGACCTTCTGGGCTTGACCACAGGTCACCAGAACTGGTTGAAAAGGAACCTGAGCATCAAAAAACTGACGCCATCCTCGCCGCTGGGTCAACCACGAGCGCTCCCCCACTCGATCTTCCATGACGACGCGAGCCAGAACGCGCGCACGAGTTTGCGAGGCATAGCCTCCGAAGCCGACAACACCCGGGTAGAAGCCCGCCCATCCCAGCACTCGGGCAAGCCCCGTCGACGTGGCCTCGTCAAGGCGAGAGGCAACGGAAAGCGCAAGGGAGGGAAGGTTCTTTCGGGCGAACACCAATTTCAGCCCTCATTCAGAAGATCGCGCTGATGCTGCGCTTCTTCCACAGCAGACTTCTCCAAAGAACGCTTCAGGGGAGGAAGCCCAACGAGCATGATCAGAACCATGACCCACGCAAAGATTGCAATCATCACGTAGGCACCGCCCGAACCATAACGGTCAGCAGCGGGACCCGAGGCAGAAGATCCCAGCGAAACACCCAGATTAATGGCGGTACTCAACCATGCCAGGCCTTCAGTCTGACGATGCCTGGGAACAGATTTGGTGACCATCATGTTGACGTTCGTCATGGTGGGGGCACAGGCAATACCGCTGATCAACATGATGACAGCCAGGGCGATGATCGTATGCGCCAGCAGGTAGGCGGTCATACCAATTGCCAAGGCGACAACACCGATTGCAAAGAGCTGCCACAGGGGACGTCGCCAGCTCCGAGCACCGTAGATCAGGGCGGAGATAAACGAACCCACCGAGAACATTGCAAGGAGAACACCCGAAAGAGCGGGAACCCCAAGTTCCTTGGTGAAAGCAACAACAGCAATGTCATTCGCACCGAATTGTGCGCCCATTCCCATGTAAGTCAGCATGAGGACGATCATCGCGGGAAGAAGAAGCAGGGATCGCTCACGCGGTGATGCCGAGGCCGCCGCGCCCTTAGCATCCGCGGCTGCGTCCTTCGAACCCTCAGTTTCGTCACTAGCTGCCCTCGCGCCGCGACCAGCCTTCCCCAATGGAATGGGTTCCGAAGAACGCTGGGACAAGAAGAGCGCGGCGCCGACAGACAGGAAAATAATAGAGACCGCGACGCCGGTCGTCGGATGCAGAACCGTTCCCAAAACCGTTGCAACGACAGGCCCAACGATGTAGACGAATTCGTCGACAGCGGCCTCGAGAGCAAATGCACTATTGAGCTGTGACACCGTGTCGGTGCTGCGGATCCACCGAGCTCGGACCAATGCACCGGGAGACCCCCAGGTTGCACCAGCAATTCCGGCTGAGATGAACAGGATCGACGGCGAGGCCATCTGAAGAGTCGCCACGAACAACACGATGGTTGCAACTGCCGACACCGCAAAAACCGGCCCCATGACTTTGAGCTGTCCGTAGCGGTCAACAAAGCGTGCCCACATCGGCGCAGTTACTGCCAAAGCGATGATATTAATTGCCGACACCGCACCCGCAAGGGTGTAGTTTCCATAAGCCGCCTGAATCGACAAGATGATCGAGATCGGCATGATGGACATGGGTAGGCGCAAAATGAAGCCGGCGGCTGAAAAACGCCATGCCCGGTTCAGACGAAGAATTTCCCCATAGGTCGACAGCACTGTGCCAGTTTATGCGTTCTTAGGCGCCTTTGGCACTCCCCACGCTTATGGTGCCGCGCACCAAGCAAAAGTGGGTTAGTTCGTCACTTCAATCTTTCCGTGAGCCCCGGCCTCGGCAAGGCTCATGATGTGGTTAACGAAGGTGTAGGTACCCGGTTCCTTAAAGGAAAGCTCCACGAAACCACCCTGCGCGGGAAGCATAGGGAAGGTCTGAGATCCCCCTCCCCCGCGACTGATAGCGTTGCCTCCGTCGATGAGCGTGTAGCCACCCTCATCCCAGACGGTATCGAATTGCCCACCGACGATATGGAAGGACATGGCGGTATTTGGCCCCGAATCCATCAGCCAGAAACGCACGCGCTCGCCGACCTTCACTTTGAGGGGGTGCGCATCGTACTGGAAGGGGCGCCCGTTGAATGCCTGCAGGTCAGGCATCATCGAGGCGATCTTCGTTGCGTTTGCAGTACCGCCGTTATCCCCCAGGTACAGCTCGGTCGCAACCATCGCATACTCGTGATCCACTGGGCGCAGATCACTGGGGTCAATAATCACCGCGCCGGTCATACCGTTGGCAATGTGCATGGACATGGGGTGCGTCGAGCAGTGGTACATCCAGATACCGGCTGCCTTCGCTGTGAAGGTATATTCCAGCGTCTGACCGGGATCGATGGTCTTCATGGCCTCATCTGGCGCGATATCGCCCGCATGGAAGTCCAGAGAATGCCCCATGGTTCCTTCGTTTTTGAGGGTGATGTGGAAGGTATCGCCGATCTTTCCACGAAGGGTCGGAGCAGGAGTGTTCCCGTTGAAAGTCCAGACCGTCCGACTGACATCGTCGCTCAGGTTCTGCACGATATCGTCGCGGGCAACCAGGGTGTAGTAGTGGTCTTTTTCTTCCGAGGCCGGTGCAACTTCAGCGGGATAGGGATCGACTTTCGCCGCGTAGGCTCGTAGTTGGTCTGCAGTTGGGATTCCCGTCCCCGTTGCGACCTCGTGGTTGTGGGAGCCGCTGCCAGAGTGCGAGCCTGCTGAGCTGCCGCTGCTTGAGGCACCATCAGCGACAATGCTGAGCGTCATTCCCATCTCACGGTGTCCCGGCAGCGAGCACCAGCCTTCAGTGTTGGCAGTGATCACTCCGGCGTCCAGTTCCGCGCTTGCACCAGGGGCCAGAGAACCTGTTGTTTGCCCATTGGCCAGGACCAAATCGTGGCGTTGTTCAGCCGTATTCGTAAAAGTAATGTGCAGTCGGTTTCCCGCAGGAACATGGATGACAGAGGGAGTAAAGGACATCCCTTGGACACCGATTTCCACGTGGGTAGTTTCACCGGTTTCTTTCACCTGAGTCGACGAGGCCACGCTTGAGGTGTTCCCCACCGCTGAGTTTTGCGTTGCGCTACTTCCGCCAGCTAGGACACTGGCAAGAACAAGGGCGACAACAGCGCCAAGGCCAGTGAAGACCATTGCTGCCCGCGAGGGACCAGTGGTTTCTTCGCTCATTGAACCTGCCTACTTTCACTCATCTCTTTGATGCGTTCTCGACGCGCTCGTGCTTGATTTTTTCCCGCGCGCGCAAACATCACGATGTCAATTGCGAAGGTCATGATCACGACCAGCCAAAGCGCGTATCGAAGAGTAGTAACCGCTGTGCTTGCGGCAGCACAGAAAAGGACAACTTGAAGGAACAGGGCTCCGTTTCTCAGCGCCACACGCAGCGCGAACTGCCAGTCAAGAATTGCGATACCAATTCTGACAACCGAAGGACCGCCTCCAATGACAACTGGCATCAGATAGCTCAGTGCTCCCACAAAGAGCTGGGCGAAGCCGCCCGCGCCAATAATCGGAAGCCACATCATGGTCAGTGCTCGAATTTCGCTCGGAGTACTGACAAAAAGCGCCGTAATCCCCAAGAAAAGAATGCCTAGAGCAATCCATCCCAATCCGATCAGGAATGACCATGCAGAATACTCTTGAGGTTTCTTTGCTGCTAAAACACGCGCATAAGGGATAAGAATCCCCATAATCCCACAGGCGGCCGCACCTAAAATTCCGGCACCGACCAGGGGCATAACTCCTAAGAGAGCTCCGCATACCGCAATCAGCAAACTGACGCACCAAGGCGGAAGAACTTTAATCCCCCAGGAAACCGCATCGGGAGACATCCGTGTACGCAAGATTGTCGGCCCCAAGGTAATTGCGGTGCCACCGATGCTCAGGCCCAGCCATCCGCCAACACCGCTGAGAGCGTGTGCAAAGGTCAGGCGATCACGCATCGCAAGCAATGCCTCGGGAATGGAAGAAGAAAACATTGTGGTGGTGACAAAACCAGCAAGAAGCGCGGTGAGTACAAAGAAAGCTGCCGCGCACACGTAGTAGCGCACAACAACGACAAAGCGCGAGGCCAAACGCTCGCGAAGAACCGACAGCATCGCGGCTCCATGCCAGGCGGCAATTACCGCAATGCCCGTTGCCGCGAGGATAGTTCCGATGAACCAGCCAAGCCACATCGAAACTAAGAGCAATGCAAAACACGCATTGAAGCTCAGCATCCGACGCAGGTTATCCGAGTGGGCTCTACGGTCATCGGCTGCCAAGCGCGCAAGGGAACGGGCAAAGAACCATGACCATTGGAAAATTCCGTTGCTTAAGACGCCTAATGTCACCAGGTGGATCATGGTCCACAGGGGCTGCGGCATGCGGCGGTGAAGGAAAAGGGTCACTACCGCCATCAGAACCGCGATGATCATCCACGTGGTTCCCAAGCGATCGATACGCATTCGGGAGGGGCGTCCGCGCCCCGGGGCGCCGGTGGGAGCACCTGTCGGTCCCCCGCCGATACTCAGTCCCGCCCTGGGAGAAGAAATCTCAGGCATGAGCACTCCGCCCACGTCGCGTGTTCACAATTGTCACGCTCGCAGTCGTAACGACGAAGAGAAGGAACGCACACACTCCCAGCGCTCCGCCAAAACGCCAGGGAAGTGCGGCCTCGCGCGCGCCAGAAAGGAAACGAATCAGCAAGCTCAGGTGGAAAAGAACCAGAGGGACCCACATCGAGAAGTGGTAGGGAACCTCGCGACGAATGACCGAGGGGATAATAACCGGTGCGTGCGCAATGACCATGGAGACTGCGAAGCCAACCGTTAGGGCATGAACAATCGCATCGTAGCCATAGCCGGAAAAGGTCGGGGGCGCGGTAATCCACAGAGCGGCAGGGAGCATCGCCCACCCGTATCCAGCGAGCATAGCGACCGCGGAAAGACGCGGAATTCCAGGGATATTGATGGTTTTACGAGCGACGTCGTGATACCCCATATCGATTGCAAGTGCCGCGAGAGAAATTCCTAAAAGAGGGTAGGCCACAAGGGGCACAATCAGCGTCAGCGCCAAGGAAATGAGCAGAGCTCCGACCCAGACCAAAATTCGCTTCTCGGTTACCTCATTGAAGGCAAGCCGCGCCAATTCCAAGCGCTCGCCAACGATTGTGAGAAGCAAGAAGAAGAGCCACCACGGCATGATGAGGGCTACTTCCAAGCCTCGCATCCACAAGAGAATCCCGCACAGGCCTACACATGCACCGATCAATTGGATGAGGACTGCGTACGAGGCTTGACGCTTTTTCCACACATGCCGGTAGATCATGACCAGGGTGACCATGGAGATTGTCCACAGAACTGCCGGAAGCATTCGCTGGGATTGGTAACCGGGAAGAACCCTGCTTAGGAAGGCAGGAAGCGGCGCTGCAGCAAGAAAATTGGTGACCGCGCGACTTTGAGAGATGACGATCGCCGCAATTCCCGCGAGCGCCGAAGCAGCCGGGGAAAGGTATGCCCAGCGGGAATTAATTGCTACCGCGCGTTCTAAACAGATCGCTGTTCCCAAGAAGCCATAGACCATGAGGATTCCATGAATCGTCCCCAAGTCCGTGGAGTTTACGGGAGCAAGAGCTCCCAAGCGAACAAGAGCCGCATCGAGCCCCGCAAGAAGTGCAATAGCCGCACCCATGAGGAGGATCATCCGAGGCCACGGAAAAGGAGGACGCGCAGGACTTGAGCTATCTGCGCGGTCGTGTGCCTTCTCCGCCATTTTTACCGGGCCTCTCCTGCTTTAATGAAGTCTCTTCAAAGGTACCGGTCAGAAGGATCTTTTTCCACCAAAGCAGCAGACCCGAAGGTGAATAGCAGTGGGGTGCGGCGCCGCAACGCGACCCCACACCCCACAATGCTTTCTCTGAGAAACTCAGCCTTTCAAGGCCTCGCTCACCAATTGCTTCGCCGCTTCCTGAACCTGAGCAAGGTGCTCGGCTCCACGGAAGGACTCGGCATAGATCTTGTAGACGTCCTCGGTGCCCGAGGGACGAGCCGCGAACCATGCGACATCGGTCGTGACCTTCAGGCCGCCGATCGCAGCGTCATTACCCGGAGCGCGAACGAGCTTTGCGGTGATGGGATCACCGGCCAGTTCGGTTGCGGAGACATCCTCGGGAGACAAAGCAGCGAGCTTCGCCTTTTCCTCACGGTTCGCGGGCGCATCGATACGCGCATAAGCCGAGGCGCCGAAACGTTCGACCTGTTCTTCGTGCAGCTGCGAGGGGGTCTTGCCGGTGACGGCCAGAATCTCAGAGGCCAGAAGGGCCAGGATGATTCCATCCTTATCGGTGGACCACACGGTGCCATCCTTGCGAAGGAAGGATGCTCCTGCACTTTCCTCACCACCGAAACCAAGCTCAGCGCTGACCAAACCTGGAACGAAGTACTTGAAGCCCACGGGGACCTCAACCAGTTTGCGGCCAATCGAATCAGCAACGCGATCGATGAGTGCCGAAGACACCAGGGTCTTACCGACCGCCGCATCTGCGGGCCAGTTCGGGCGGTGCGTGAAGAGGTACTCGATCGCAACAGCCAGGTAGTGGTTCGGGTTCATCAAACCGTCGGGGGTTACGATTCCGTGACGGTCCGAGTCGGCATCGTTACCGGTCGCAATGTCGTAGGGAGTATTCCCGTTCTCATCCGGAGTCATCGCATCGCGAAGAGAAGCCATTGCATAGGGAGAGGAGCAATCCATACGGATCTTTCCATCCCAGTCCAGGGTCATGAAGGACCATGCGGGGTCAACCTTGGGGTTCACAACGGTCAATTCCAAGCCGTAGCGCTCGGCAATCGCGCCCCAGTAGTCCACCGATGCTCCACCCAGCGGATCGGCGCCGATGCGCACGCCGGCCTCGCGAATCGCATCAATATCGATGACCTGGTCAAGCTGATCAACGTAGTAGGCCAGGTAGTCGAAGCGATGGATGCTGGGGTGATCCAGCAGGTCCGAACCCAGCACGCGATCAACGCTGCGCCAACCCTTTTCGAGGATTTCGTTGGCGCGCTTAGCGATCCACGAGGTCGCATCGGAGTCCGCGGGGCCGCCGTGAGGGGGGTTGTACTTGAATCCACCGTCACGAGGCGGGTTGTGGCTGGGGGTCACGACGATACCGTCGGCCAGCCCATCCCCCGTCGTGCGCAGGTGCTTGGGTGCACCGTTTGCACCGAGAATCGCCACAGAAACCGCAGGGGTCGGAGTGTAGGAACCGCGTGCGTCGATGCGAACATCAACGTTATTCGCGGCCAAGACTTCCAGAGCGGTGCGCCATGCGGGTTCGCTGAGCGCGTGAGTGTCGCGGCCAATGAAGAGCGGGCCGTTGAAACCCTGCTCGGCTCGGTAGTCAACAATCGCCTGGGTAATCGCAACGATGTGTGCTTCATTGAACTTGCCATCGAATGCGCTACCGCGGTGACCGGAGGTACCAAAAGACACCCGTTGATCGGGGTTTGAGGGGTCCGGCTCAATGTCGTAATACGCAGAAATCAGCGCATCAATATCAGTAAGGTCTTCGGGAAGGGCAACAGTGCCAGCTCTTTCATGCATGCTTTCAGTCTGCAATGTTTCCCTAAACCGTGCAAGGCATTTCACGATAAGGGACAGATTCACTCCGCAAGCAGATTGGCCTACTCACACGCTTTACTCCCTTGCGTTAAACTCAATGTGAATGTCGCCCCGGCAACGACGCAGCGCGACATGCATGGAAGACAAAGGAGAACCCCATGGGCTGGTTGGATTCGATCGAGCACAATCGCTGGCTGTCAGCACAACTTCAAGCACTGATTGCAGAAGCAAAAGTTAGTACGACACCTTCGGGGTTTAGCGAAGGCCCAGACGGTGAGGAACCCAGCGAACGCGATCAATTCACCCTCAGCGCTCGAATGCTCGACGCTTTTTCCTTGGGAACACTTCTTGGTCTTCCCGGTTCACGACGCTATGCCGACCACGCGACTAAAACTCTTCGCCGCGTCATCCATGATCATCTTCAAAAGCTTCCCGAAGCGACTGCCACCGACGATCCGGAAACCATTAATTCCGATGAATACAAGGCTGAGGTGCGCAGCGGGGAGATCGACTACCAGCTTGATAACGCGCTGCTCATTAGCGCGAGCGCGGCCGCAGCGGTTGCCAATCGCCCCAGTGCCCACGAGCTCCTCCTCGATGCCCTCCACGAGCAAGAGCGCCGCTGGCTTGCCCCCAACGGACTGGTCTACGGAGCCATCGCTTCGGGAAGCACGCAGCACAAAGCACCAATTATCTCTCTTGGAACCCTGGCCTCGACGACCGAAGCGTACCTAGCTGCCGCCGAGGCGACCGCCGACCCCGTATGGATCGACCGGGCCGAATCCATCACCCGCGCGGTCGTGCAGATGGGAAGCGAGGCCTCGTGGAGGGTAGGCGAATACATCGATATCGAGGAGCTCTCCCCCGTTGTCCAAACCGAAGCCGACTGGTCGAAGAAATGGGAACATTGGTCTGCAACTCCGGTGCTTGAAGGCGTGCAAATCGGCAGCTTGCTGCGCTGGTCGCGCCTGTGTATTCAAGTTCGCGCAGCCTTAAGGTCCCTGGGACGTAAGAGCGATGACACGCTTCTCGAGGCCGGTCAAGATTTCTTCGAACGAGCACGCGTTGATGGATGGCGTAAGAAGGGCTACGCGGGATTCGTGACCTCGGTGGGCTTCGAGCACCACGAGGCCGAAATTCTGGACGACCGCCACTTCATGTGGGTCGCCTGCGAAGGCGTCTGTGCGGCGGTATCACTGGCGCGAGCACTGCGCGATGACGGTGCCAGCGAAGGTGAAGTCGAGCACTACGAACACTGCTATCGCTCGTGGTTAGACTTCATTAACGATGAGCTTATTGTCCAGCCTGGACAATGGTTGCATGCCTTGTCCTTTGACAATGAGCGGATTGAAGATTCGAGGCCTCGCAGCGGGGATATTGCCTGGGCAATTCAGTGCGTTTTGGTTGGCCGAGTGCCGATGTGGCCTCCGTTTGCTTCCGCGATTTCCCGAGGCCTGTTGGACCATCCGGAAGAGGCTCCAGCCGACCATCGTTCGTGGGTTCCTTTCCGTCGCCACCGCTGAGAAATAAAGGGATCGATGGCATATTTGGGAAGACGAATGTGCGAATAGACCAAGATCCGCTATGATTGGCGGGTCTGGAGGGCTGACCGAGTGGCCGAAGGTGACGGTCTTGAAAACCGTTGTGTCAGCAATGGCACCAGGGGTTCGAATCCCTTGCCCTCCGCTGTACCGGCAATGCTGAGCGTCCCAGCGTGCGCATTTCGCGCGCGAAGGGAAAATGTCTTAGAGTAGTCGGCACTGGAGACGTCGCATAGTCCGGTCGAGTGCGCCTCCCTGCTAAGGAGGTAGGGGTTCACGCCCCTCGCGGGTTCAAATCCCGCCGTCTCCGCAAACAGCCCCGCGGTTCCCTTGGAATCGTGGGGCTTCCTTTTACCCAGAGCACGCAGCATACAAATGGCTATTAGTCAACCACTTTTTTGAAAGAAATAGCTTGAAATGACTAATTCCACAAGCAATTGCCCGGCGATTCTTCGAACTGTAGATTAGACACTGAATCCCTGTAAATTGTGCGATTGAGAGAGATTTTCGATGTCACATCCCAAACTCTTAAAAACGCGCGCGCGAGCGGCGGGTGTTGCAACTCTTGCAGCAGCCTCGCTTCTGTTGACTTCCTTCACTCCGTTTAACGGTAGTGTCGCGGCAGACAACAACAGCGCAAGCGAAACCACCCAGGCCGCCTCGGCCTCGGGAACGGAGAACACTAGCGACGCTAGCGCCTCCGCATCCGAGCAGACGGCAGCCTCCAACTCTGAGACTCCTGTAGCAGGCGGAACTGAGGCAAACGCCTCGGACACCTCCGCTCAGGACGCAGGCACTTCTGCAGAGGCCAACCAGCCTCGTTCACGTCGCGCGCGTGCGACCAGCTCGAAGCCGGCAACCCTGGCAATGACTGTCACGAACGACAGTCCTACCCTTGCAATTCGCGACAAGCAGATCACGACGATCAACTACGCATGTTCGTCGGTGACCACTCCCTGTGAAGGCGCTGCCATTGAGGTACTGCTTCCTGCACCCGTTACCCCTGCGGGTACGGCGCTGACAGACAAGCTCTACACTGCAGTCGCAGTCACCGGTTCGACGGTTCTTCGCACCGAGCAGACCATTGTCGCAGGCAACCCAAGGATGAAGCGACTTCTCTTCCCTCTACAGAAGTCGATCCCCGCGGGTACCTCGGACCGTATCCAGATCACCTGGAACTACGACGGTAACGATGCGCCGAACAACTCAACGACCACCCAACAGGTGAACTTCACGGCTCTCAACGCTGACTCTATCGATGACTCAAAGACCACCAAGTGGACCGCGGACACCGATATCGCCATCGAGAAGAGCGGTGCGACAAACCCGAATGGCTACCCTGCTGTCGGCGGGGAAACGACCTATAAACTGCGTTATGGCTACCAGCAGATCGACCAAACCAACCCCAATAAGGTTGGTGCCCGTTGGATTGGTTCCGCACTGAAGAATGGCGTCCTCGGCACCAACTTCGTGCAGGTCCAGGACATTAAGGTCGTCGATCCGCTTCCTGCAAAGGCAGTATTCGTCTCCGCTACCAACGGCGGCGTTTACGATGCAGCAACCCACACTGTTACTTGGTCCTATGACAAGTGGGCTTGGCAAAACCCCATCGAGTCCCTCGTTACCGTGAAATACCCCGAAGGTTCGGTAACGACGGCCGACACGGTCACAAATAAGGCCACCATCACGGCTGCGGTTCAGAATGACCCCACAACCGTCATGACGAAGAGCTCTGAAATCACCCATGGTTTCGCCATTCGTAAGCCTGGTGGTCGCGTGAGTAAGACCGGCAACGACTGGCAGTACCAGGTTCGCAAGGGCCTCACTCCATGGCGCCTCGGTGCTGCCAACACCGGCAATACGACGACACACGTTCACTTCGATGACACCCTGCCGTGCACATGGTCCACTCAGGACGCAAAGGCTGCAGGTGGCAACTGTGACCAACCGACCATGGTGAGCCCGTACCGCTTCACCATCTTCGGCAAGTCTGGCTATGAAGATAAGGGCGGCTGGACTTTCGAATATTGGACCAATAAGGGTAATCACGTTGTCGCCAACTACACCGAGACGGCGAACATCACCCTTCCCGATGGCGAGTGGATCACCCGTTTCACCATCGATAGCGATATTGCTCCTCAGACCAGCGCATCTATTTGGTTCCAAGGCACGATTCCCGATTCCCTCCCCAAGACGGAACCCTCGGATTTCGCCAGCCACTACAACCCGGTCGCTCCGCCTGAGAAGTACTTCAACTATGTGGCTTCTCCGGACTACGTCCGCTTCCAGAACTGTGCAACCGGCACTCTGACGGATAAGGACACCGGCGCTGTCCTTGCTTCCAGTGATGACCTGTGCTCCTGGATGCGCGTGCGTGACGACTTCCCCAGCGTGGGAGTAGCTAAGGTCGTCAGGACGAATCCCGTAGTCGTCGGGAAGAAAGCATCTTTCGGTGTCAACGGCACTGCTCGCACTGCTGCTCAAGGCGGCAAACCCACACCGTTTACCATTGCAGATCTTCTTCCTGAAGGCTTTGACATCGACGATGCATCTCAGGTCAGCATCTTTCCTGGTTCACCTCTGACCAACCCTGATGGAAGCAAGTACGACCTCAGCAAGGTCCAGATCGAGATCACGAAGAACTACAACGGTACCGGACGCACCCTGCTCCGCATGATCGTCCCCGACCCGGTTGAGGGATCGCTTTACACAAGTTTCGACACGACTGTGAAGAGCACCGCACCTGCTGGACAAACCGTGAACCAGGCAATGACGTACATGCCCGGTGACGGCGCCAAGGACGTTGCTGTAGACAAGAGTCTGCGCAACACGAACTACTGCTCCAGCGGTCGAGACAAAGACACCTTCGACGTCAATGGCAATGGTTCAACTGAGGATTACCTCTGTTCCGCCAATGCCAACTTCAACGTTGCGACCACCCCCGCAATGAACATCACGAAGGAAGTCAAGGGCAATAAGGACGCCGATTTCGTTCCTGCCGGTGAGGTCGCAAAGATCGATCCGGGTTCGGATGGCGCATACCGTTTCACCATTTCAAACGCTGGTAACACTCCCCTGACGAAGGTTGTCGCCTATGACCTCCTCCCCCACCAGGGTGACGTGGGCGTTGGCCCTGCCTCTTCTCAGGCACGCGGCTCCTCTTGGCAGCCCTACCTGAACTCGACCAACTGGACCTTCCAGTCGATCAAGGAGAAGTCAGGTCAGGACCCTGAGACCAGCGAAATCCCCGCCTCCGATATCACGATCCAGTACACGACGGTTGAGAATCCCTGCCGTGGTGAGGTGATGAGCGTCGGTGGCGCAATGAACGATGGCCCTGCGGGATGTACACCCAACGCTTGGGGAGCAGCACCTGCAGACCTGAAGACCGTTAAGGGCTTCCGCCTGGTCATGAACCGCGATATTGAGGTCGGCGAAAAGATCCAGTTCGTTGCTACGATGACCTCTCCGGTCAACGCGAACCTGATTGCTTGGAACTCCGTTGCAATGGCTGGCGGCGTTACCGAAAACGGTAAGGTCTCCTACCTGCAGCCGAACGAAGCACCCAAGGTCGGCATCAACGTCTCCACTGACGTTGAGGTCAACAAGTCGGTTTCCCGCGTCAAGATGAACGGCACCGAAGTTGCCCGCGATGCCAACGGTATCCCGGAGACCATCGAGTCGACGGATCCCGTCATGCCTGGCGACTACATGCTCTACAAGGTCAGCTTGAAGAACAACGGTCCGGCTGTTGCCTCGGGTATGAACGTCGCAGACGTGCTTCCCTCCGGCGTGGAATTCATCTCCTCAGAAACGCGTATCTGCCAGACCAGCGGAGATGTTCCCTGTGTCAATGGAACGGTTGCAGCCGACCCTGGCTACCATGTTCTTGACCCCGAGTGGATGGCTATGGAGTCGGGCAAGCTCGACGTCAACCTCCACGTTGGCGGAGTGGAAACCCTCTACGTGCTCGTGCAGGTCCAAGAGGGCACCGAAGGTAAGACTCTCACGAACACCGCAACCTTGGGCGATTATGACCAGGTTGATTCGAACAAGGACAACAACACCTCGAGTGCTTCCTTCACTGTGGGCGGCTCCATTTCGGGAACCATCTACAACGACAAGGATGCCTCGTGGACGAACGATACAGATACCGATAAACCTTTCGAGGGTGTGACGGTTCGTCTCCTCGACGCAGATGGAAACCCTGTGAAGGATTCCACCGGCGCAGAGATCACCACCAAGACCGATGCCAACGGTAACTACACCTTCAACCGCCTGCCCTTGGGTGACTACAAGGTTGAGGTTGTTCCTGACCAAGCAACTGTCGACGGAAAGAACGTAAAACTCTCCGACTACAAGCAGACCTACGGTTACGAGACCTCAACCAGCCGCACCGATGCCGGGAAGGGCAAGCTCACGACCCCGGCAATCTCGCTGACTGCCTCCAAGGCAAACGTCACGAAGGTTGATTTCGGCTTTGTGAAACCTGCTGCGGTTGGTAACTACGTATGGTTTGATGCCAACAAGAACGGCATCCAGGATGCTGATGAATATGGCGTTCCAGGCGCGCGTATTTCTCTAGTTGACGCCCTTGATAGGCCGGTTCTCGATGCGAACGGAAATCCCGTCAAGCCCGTCCTAAGTGATGAAAACGGCCTTTACAAGTTCGAGAACTTGCTTCCGAACACGGAGGGTGACAAGGGTAGCAAGAGCTACACCGTGCGCCTCTGGCCTCCCGATTCATACGGGGTAACTGTGACGAACGCGGGTACTGACACGGATAAGGACTCCAACGGTCCTGTACCAAAGATCACTCTGACTGAGGGTCAGGAAGACATGAGCATCGATCTCGGTCTGGTCGCTAGCGGCTACATCGGTGACACCATCTTCTGGGATATAGACAACACTGGCGGTTTCAATCCCACGGAGCACGACAAGGAGCTGGCAGGTGTCATTGTCAAGCTGACTTTCAAGACCCCTGCAGGTGTTGAAAAGACGCTGACGACCACCACTGATGCAAATGGTAGGTACTCCTTCGAGGATCTGGCCCCCGGTGACTACACCGTCTCCGTGGATCGCGATTCGCTGATGGCAGCCTGCCCTGATTGCATTGCTCAGAGCTACGCGCCTTCCGGCAACATGAAGGCATCGGCGAACCAGACGCTCTCCTTGACCTCTAATGTCACACTTCGTCGCGGTTCGATGTCCAATGACTCGCAGGACTGGGCATTCACCGGTTTGGCTGACACCGCCATCAAGAAGGCGATCACCGATCCCGCTGAAGTCGACCAGGCAACCTTCGAGTTCGCTCCCGGTAAGGTCATCACCTACACCCTGACCGTCACCAACAACGGTCCGAGTGCAGCAACCGGTGTCAAGGCCGCCGATCAGCTCCCCGCGGGCGTTGAGTTCGTCAAGGCTGAAGGCGATGGCTCCTACGATTCGGCAACCGGCGAATGGGATCTGTCCGAAGAGACCATTGCCAAGGGCGACGTAAAGACCATGAAGATCACCGTGAAGATCACCGGTGAAGGTGCAGGCACGCTCATCACGAACGTTGCACGCATCACCCACCAGGATCAGGCCGGTGACGACCCGACGAACAACGAATCCTCGGCTTCCTTCAAGGGTGGCTTCAACATCGGTGGAACACTCTTCCGTGACTCCGATGCAAGCTACTCCAAGAGCGATACCGAAGACCGCTTCTCGGGCGTGGCCATCGCTCTGCTCGATGCTGACGGCAACCCCATCCTCGACAAGGATGGCAAGCCCGTCACCACCGTGACCGATGCCGACGGAAACTACCAGTTCACTGGTCTTCCCAAGGGCACCTACCGCGTGAGCATCGTCGACCCGAACGCGGGCGACCTGGCTGGCCTCACCAACACCCAGGCCTACAAGGGCCGCGGCGCAACCCTGGCAACGGTAACCATCTCCGATGCCTCGGTTCAGGGTGTGGACTTCGGCTTCGTGAAGCCGGCGACCATCGGTGACCGCGTGTGGAACGATCAGGACCACAACGGTGTTGACAACGGCGAACCCGGCGTCCCCGGTGTCACCGTGATCCTCAAGGATGCATCTGGCAACGAAGTTGCTCGCACGACGACCGACGCAAACGGTAACTACCGCTTCGAGGGACTCCTCCCCGGCACCTACAGTGTGTCGATTGAGGTTCCCGCCGGTTACGAGGCAGTGGCAACCTCCAAGGATGTCACCGTGGCAGAGGGCGAAGTCAACCTTGATATGGACTTCCCGCTCACCCAGATCCCGGCCGCCCCGTCACCTTCGAAGCCCGCGAAGTCGATTCTGGCGAAGACCGGTTCAGATGCGCAGTGGATCGCCATCCTCACCTCCATGCTGCTGGCAGCAGGTGTTGGGGCTGTCGGTGCCGCTCGCAAGCGCCGCGACTGATCGCATAACGCGAATGCGCTTCTAAGCGCAAAGCACAAGGCCGGGCCCCGATGAAAATCGGGGCCCGGCCCTTTTGTATGGCTTATCAGTTAACGCGGTGGTTTAGATCGTGGAGGCATGCGTTAGCTCTCCCCTTCCTGCTTTGGCTCACTCACCCACCGCCTTAGAACAGCAATAGACCCAGAATGGGTGAGCCAAAACAGGAGGGAGGACTAAATGGGTGACGATTGGCAGTCGGCACATAATGCGCTGGCCCCTCGAGAGACAGGGAGAAGAGCGCATCCTAGAGCATGTGCGCAGGCAGTAATCGCATTTCCCACGAGACAAAAGTTTGCCCCCGGGTGCTCACGCACCCGGGGGCAAACGCTATTCAGTATTCCTCAGTGGCGAAAGCTTAGTCCAACTGGTCGAAGGAGTGTGCCCACGCCGAATGGATGGGGTTCGCGTCGGCAACCATGGCCTCGAAACGGTTTTCGGCGATCTGCATGACTTCGTTCAAGGTCACGCGGATCTCTCGCAGGTCAGAGCCCTCGACCCGGCGCCAGCCATCAGCAAGAAGTTGATCGGCTGAATCCACACGCGAGACGCATACGATCAGCGGGCGGTTAAAACGCTCGTGGTATGCCTGGCCGAGCGCGCGCAATTCTTCCTGCTTCTCCGAATTAAAGTCACCCAAGAGGGTCGATCCGGTGTCCAGCAAGGCCTGTTCATCGGCTTCGCTGCCCAGAATCAAATCAACGATGTCGGCGTAGCCGGAAATCAAGGCTTCCTGTTCTTCACGGTCAGCCTGACCAACTGCATCCTGGAAAGCATGGCGCAGGTCAGCGACGGAGTCGAAAGGAGCGTGTGTCCACGCGCGTTCAACCGGCCACGTCACTCCCGAGAACATGGGAGCGAAGGCGCGAGTGAACTGTGCTTGATCAAGGCGGTTAATTGCATCCAAGTCCAGCGGACGTCCGTCAACCATTGAGACGACCGGAGACGGCTTACGACCAATGTGGAAGAAGAGCAGGTTGAGGATGATGGCACAGATTGAACCGATCGTCACGCCGGAGCCGAACAGAATCTGCATCCACGAGGGTACGTAGCTAGCAAGTTCGGGCTTCAAAGTGACCAGCAGCCCCAAGCCAAGCGAAGTCGCAACGATCACCGAGTTACGGGTATCGCGCATATCGACAGTGGAAAGGGTCTGAATACCGACAACAGCAACGGCTGCGAACATTGCCAGAGACGCGCCACCGATAACAGGCTTCGGAATCGAGGCGACGATCGCGCCAGCCTTGGGCAGGATTCCAAGAATGATCATGAAAACGCCCGCAGCAGTAACGACCCAGCGAGACTTCACGCGCGTGAGACGAACCAAACCAACATTCTGAGCAAAGCAGGTGTAGGGGAAAGAGTTCAGGACACCACCCAGTGCGGTTGACAGGCCATCGGCGCGAAGAGCATTCGCAATGTGCGCTGGAGTGATGCGCTTACCCACAACCTCACCGGTCGCAAAAACGTCACCGGTGGTTTCGACGGCGGTAATTGCCATGACGATGAGCATCGAGATAATCGCTGCAACTGAGAACTTTGGAATTCCAAAGAAGAAGGGAGTGGTCACTCCGATCGGCGCCGCCTGAGAGACCGCAGAGAAGTTTGCATCCCCCAGAATCCACGCAACAACCGTTCCTCCAAGCAGACCCAAGAGGACGGCAATAGTTGCCATAAAGCCAGAGAAAATGCGCTGGATAATGACGATTACAGCCAAAGTGCCCAGAGCGTATGCAAGTCCGCGAAGAGTTCCGGGAATGGGATCACCGCCAACCTTCGCTGCCTCAGTTCCCCAGTACACGATGTCGTTTGCGGCAACCGAAATAAGGGTCGTTCCCATAACTGTTAGCAGCGTGCCGGTGACGACAGGCGGGAAGAAGCGCAGAAGCTTCGCAAAGAAGGGAGCGGCAAGGAAGGTTGCAATACCCGCAACGATAATCGAGCCGTACATCGTCGCGAGGCCTTCGACTCCCCCACCAGCAGCCAAACCGACTGCGATGAGAGGTGAGACTGCCGTGAATGTCACGCCTTGAAGCAAGGGAAGACGAACACCAATCTTCGGGCCAAGACCCGCAGATTGGATGATTGACGCGATACCACAGGTGAAGAGGTCCGCATTGATCAGGTGAACAGTAGTAGCCGAGTCAAGTCCCAGACCAGTTGCAATTACCAGCGGAACGACAACTGCCCCGGCGTAAAACGCCAGGACATGCTGAAAACCGAGGATTGTGAGCTTGGGAAAAGAAGGGACCGCATTGACCGGGTCGATTCGAGTGGTGGACATTTTTGGATGGCTATTTGCCATTGCGCTGCTCCTGCATGTCGCTCAAAAATGGACCTCTTAATTCTCACCCATCCATAAGACGCAAGGAAAGCACCGTTTCACGGAAACTTCGGTTGCATCGATTGACACACTCGCATAAGTTTTCTTTCTTTTCCGCAAAATTCTGCGACTTTCTCTGCAACAAAAAGAGGCCGATGTGATTGATGACGCATTTATGAGTTTGCTTGTAAAGGCGCGTTGTGCCTAAACTATTTCTCGGCCAATCAAACGGCAATGCGCTCGTAGCTCAATGGATAGAGCATCTGACTACGGATCAGAAGGTTGGGGGTTCGAGTCCCTTCGAGCGCGCAAGCGGCCCCGCTCGGTGCGTCCCACCGGTCGGGGCTTTGCTATACCCGCCTATCCCCACGTTGGCGTACAGATCTGGGCCTCACCCGCCCAGACACACACTTCTGTCACCCCAGCATTATTCATTCACAGTGATCGAGCACCGCTTTCATCGCTTTCTTTTCCCGCGGTGTCACCCCCAATCCCCAGGAGCTCTTCACGACAATTTGCCGCTGTACATACGCACAGCGATAGCGACTATTCGGCGGAAGCCACTGATCCGCTCTGCTTGCGCCTTTATCTTGATTTGCGTTGCCGTCAACAGCCAGCAAGTTTGCTGGATCATTCGCAAACTCTTGTCGACGCGTAGCATCCCACTGCCATGCACCGCTTCGCCATGCATTGGCAAGTGCAACGACGTGGTCGATTTGCACCTGATCTGAGGATTCTTCGCCCTTGCGGAAATCAATCGTTCTCCCCGTGTAGGGGTCATCAAGAATCCCCCCGACGACCACACAGTTCGGAGAGGAAGTCTTCATCTGCAGGCTGCGCAAATCTCTTCGAAGAATGTCATTTCGAGTATCGCAGCCGTTATGGTCGATATCCGCCCATCGCTGACCAAACTCATCACGCGAATAGCGTGGAACAGACCCACTGCGCGTCTGAAGCACGGGAAGCTGATCCAGGGATTTCGCGCTGTCATCCACGCTTCCTAAGGAAGAATCGGAAGGACCGCTGGAACTATTGAACCCTGCGCCCCATACGCCGAAAGCACCGCCGATAATTCCACCGTGGACCAGCGCAAAGAGCACACCCACAACCATGCATATAAGAAGAGCCCCCATCAGAAGCCGTGAGCGTCTGGGACCTTTTCGGCGCGTCAACACTTACCTCCTTCTGAGAGCTCTTCAGCCACTTTGGTACAGAGAACACACCTAGACACAAAGAGGCAAGAATATGTGGAAAACGCCAAATAAATTCATCCTGTGGAAAAAGCCGCTGCACAAACAACAGCGGCTTAATCACCACTCCCGACGACCTTCGCAACCGAAGCGCGTGCAGCTTTGCGATTTCGAAGATTCTCACGCACAAAGTACAGGCACACCAGGATCAGGGTCAGCGATCCCATTGCAACCAGCTGTGCACGTCCGGCAGCGTTAAACATCATCAGAACCGCTATCGACACCAATCCGATAACAGCGAACCACGGCAGCCAGGGCCAACCCGGCATCCTCAGAGACAAAACTCCCTCGGCCTCGAGCTTCGAGTGCAAGCGGATCTGCGAAATAACAATCATCACCCACACAATCAACAGCACCATGCCCACTGCATTAATGAGCACCTGCATGATCGACGATGGAAGATACCAGTTCAAGGCGACTGAAATAAAAGCCAGAGTCACAGAAACCGCAACCGAGCGACGCGGGGTTCGTCCGTCCTCAATGTCACCGTGAAGCGCAGTTACTCCAAGGGACTCGTCCCCCTCATCGACAGCTTTGCGCACGCGTGCACCCAGAATCCACGTCGGTCCCATTCCGCGTGCCGACAGCGAGTACGCGATTCGGGAAGACGCGTAGATATTTGCAGAGAAGGCACTAATCAGTGCGGTGAAAACAATGATCTCCATGATCATTCCGACCGCGGGAATTCCCGCCATGTTCAAAACCGCGGCAAAAGGACTGGTCTTCATCTCATCCGAATTCCACGGCAGCAGGCAGATCAGCAGAGCGACAGAGCCCACGTAGAACACCAAAATGCGCCAAATCACCGAGCGAATCGCCTGCGACATTGCGCGCCTCGCATCATCGGCCTCGGCGGCGGCAATGGTAACAATCTCAAGCCCACCAAAGGAGGTAATAATCGCAAGCAAACCAACCGCGACTCCGGGAAGGCCAGCAGGAGCAAAACCACCATTTCCAATGAAAGCCTGATGCAGGCTCTGAGCGCGCCCGGGAATAATGCCCATCAGAAGGCCCAGTCCAACGACCAGGAAGAAGATAATTGCCGCGACTTTCAATCCTGCAAGCCACGCCTCAACACGACCGAATTCGCCGGCCGCCAGCAGGTTAATCCCACCCAAGACAACAACGATGACCAAGGTGA
Source organism: Trueperella pyogenes (assembly GCF_001070855.1). Classification (GTDB taxonomy): domain Bacteria; phylum Actinomycetota; class Actinomycetes; order Actinomycetales; family Actinomycetaceae; genus Pauljensenia; species Pauljensenia pyogenes_A. The sequence goes on from NZ_JVLH01000009.1 coordinate 103,367, forward strand.
CAACCCACTGATCAACACTGGGGAACCAAGCTGTAAAGATCTGCGCTGCGCCGGTCATTTCCAGGCCAAGCACCATGATCAGCATGAACCAGTAGAGCCAGCCAGAGGTGAAGCCTGCCCACCGGCCGATGCCTGCCTCGGCGTAGGTCGAGAAAGATCCAGAGGAAGGAATCGCAGCGGCCAACTCAGCCAGCGCATACATCACGGTGACGACGATGAGTGCGGCAAGGATGTAGGACACCAAAACGGCCGGGCCGGCCTCGGAAACGGCGACACCGGTACCCAGGAAGAAGCCGGCACCAATCGCGCTTCCCAGCGCCATCATCGACAGGTGTGCAGCCTTGAATCCTTTTGACCGAGGCGTGCCATGACCCGGGGATGCCATCTGCGGTCCGCGGGCACCTTCCACTGTAGATCCTGCTCCGCTCTGAGCCTTGTCTGCACTCATTGATCCGAATTGTCCTCAGTAATCTTCTTGACGTCACGTTCATCAAGCGAACGCAACCGAAGGAGTGCCCGCAGCTGCGTTGCCGTCATGGTCAATGTCCAATCATTATGTGAAGGAAGCTGCCACTTTCTCCAATGCGCAAGTACTGTGAAGCTCGACCCGACAATCGTCGCAACCAACATGCCAATTTGTTCCAGGCCCGAGTGGCCAAATGCAGCCATGATCGCCGCTGAAACGAATGCAGGAGTTGCGTAGAGATTATTTCCGCCAAATACCTGCGGGACCATCCCAGCAGAAATATCTCGAATCATGCCGCCACCGACTGCGGTCATAATTCCCAGTAGTATTGCGGGCCCTACTCCCAGTCCGGCATTCAAGGTCTTCAGCGCTCCAGTAGCCGCCCAGCATCCCAGAACGGTTCCATCAGCCAGCACCAGCGCAATCCGCCAGAAGCGAGAATCGAGGCGCCAGAGCATAGCGATCAGTGCACCGACAAGTGCAGTCCCCAAGTAGAAGGGATCGGTCAATGCCACCGGTGGGCCTTGGTCCAACATAATGTCCCGGAGCATTCCACCGGCCAACGCGCACATGATGGCCAACACCATAAAGCCAACAGCATCGAAACGTTTAATACGCGCGATACGTCCGCCGAGGATCCCGTTCAAGAGCACGCCAAGAAGATCAATGACGCGGAACAGGTCCGGCAAAGTTTGATTAAGAGTATCGAGCACGCTCACTATTGTCTTCCCCCTCTCAACAGAATCCAAGGTCGTGGACGCGCAGTCTCAGTACCCAAGATCAAGCGCGAGGCCATTCCCCTCCGCAGCGCAGCACAGTCGCGCGACTGCCCCCGATCAGGAAACGCTGGTACCGAAGAGAAGACCCAGCAGGTAGGTTGCACCGGCCGCACCAAAACCAACCACCAGCTGACGGAAAGCACGCGGGGCGGGTGAACGACCCGAAAGCACACCAACAATTCCACCGGTAAACATGAGCGCAATACCGACAAGGACAACCGAAATTCCCGCGGCAAACAATCCATCAAGCCTGAAAATATAGGGAATCAAGGGCAAAAGAGCGCCGAGAGCGAAACAAATGAAGGACGAGGCCGCCGCACGCGCCGGAGTACCGATCTCTTCGCTAGCTCCCGCATCTTCATCCTTGTACGCTGAAAAGATCGGGCGTCGCTCTGTGCCATCTGTACTTGGAGCGGCATTACCACCCGAACGACGATCAGATTTTGCAAGTTTCGCGAAGACATCTGCTGCGTGTGCCTTCGCGCTTTCTTCATCTTCCCCGCGAGCGCGGAAAAGCAGTGCCAATTCATTGGCATCAACGTCAACTGAATTCAGAGTGTTGTCGACATCGGGATCTGGAATCGATGCATCCAATAGCTCGCGCTGAGAACTCACGCTGACCCATTCACCGGCAGCCATGGACATTGCACCCGCAAGCAGACCAGCAACTCCCGTCGTCAAAATCGCTTGCGAGCTCAGTCCCGCACCAACGACTCCCAGAATCAACGCAAGGTTTGATACCAAACCATCGTTCACCCCAAAGACCGCAGCCCGGAAAGTACCCGCTAGGGATTCACGGGAACGCTGTGCAAGTGAACGAACAACCTCGACATGCAGACGCTCATCGGCAGCGATCGCCGCTGGAACGTCAGCGTCGTCACCATAAGAGGAACGTTCCTCGGTTCGTTGGGCCATCGCCAGAATAAAAATCGTCCCGAACATGTAGGCCAGTGCAGATGAAATTCGGGTACGAAGCGGAGGATGCGGCGCGGGAAGCGCACGCTCCCCCAGCAGGGACAGCCAGTACTCCTCATGGCGCCCCTCGGCCTCGGCAAGGCCAAGAAGTACCTGACGTTCCTCGCCCGTCCGACGTTCGGCAAGCGCACGATAGGTACGCGCCTCCATACGTTCTTCAGCCAAGTAGCGGCGCCAGCGGCGAATCTGCGCGCGCGAAGCTTGCTTTTCAGCGTGATGGGAATCAGTCATTGTGAATGCGTCCGTGCCTCAGCCCGCGTAGGTCGGTAGATCGTCTTCGGTAATCTCGGGTTCAGCAGCCGGCATGCGGAAGAGTCGTTCCTTCACCGCATCGGCAACTTTATCCGTAACCTTCTCACCCTGGGTGCGCACAAGCGCAGACATTTTTTCACCGGCAGCATCTAGAGGACGAGCGATCAACGGGAAGCGACGGAGCTTTCCCGCGCACGCGCAAATTCGCGCGTATTGTTCACGCCCCGCTCGGGTCCCCAGCACGTAGCCAATCCCGAAACCAACGGCGATTCCCATTTTCGTTCCCATGATGCGTCTTTCTTGTGCGTTCAGGCGCATATGCGCCGGTGTGCGATGGTGACTATCGAATAAAAACAAGCCTAGTGGTTCCCCAAAGCGACACGCTACTTGTTTACCTTTTCGCACGTTGTGAGATGGGGTATTTCGCATCTTCTACGAAACCAGTACCGTTAAAGGTATGAGCGAAGTACGTATGAACACACCCCGAGGAATTACCCTGTCGGGAACTTTCGTTCAGCCCGTAGATTCACGGGACGCCGCTGTCCTGTTTTCGCATTCTTTTCTTGCAGATCAGCACTCGGGCGGACACTACGACCAACTCGCACGCGCCTATCGCAAGGCCGGCTACGCAACGCTTCAATTCGATTACTCGGGGCATGGGCGCTCCGATGACGAAGTGATTACGCGCGAGTCTCAAATCGAGGACCTCCAGGCCGCATCGGGCTGGCTCGCCGATCAGGGTTTCACCCACCAGATCATTCACGGTCACTCTTTTGGCTCGGTCACTGCACTTGCCGCTCACCTGATTCATGCGACCGCACTGTTTCTTTCTGCTCCGGTACTTGGCCCGCTCTCCTACGACTGGAGTGCAATTTTCTCCAATAGCCAATTAGACGAATTGGAACACACCGGCCAAACCCGGATTCCGGATGATTCCGATGGGCCTCGCGAATTTTTCACGATTTCCAAGCAGACCCTGGCCGATCTCTCCATGGTCGACTCTTCAATCATCGATCCGAAGGGTGCACCTGCATTCATCCTGCATGATGCCGATGACATCGATTTGGGCCTGGTTGATCTGACGCGCGATGCTTTCCACCGTCTTCCCGACGGATCACGGGTTGAAATGGTTCACGACACCCGCTTTGGTGCCGGCGAACATCCGGAAATCCTTCTCGAGGCCGCGCTTGAGTGGGCGCATCTGTGGGCAGAGCCCAGTGGGGAGTTCCGCCAGTAACGTACACACCCAGCTGTGGCGAAAGTTCTTCGTTACCCTGAAGGGGTGTCCACTTCATCGCAGCCAAGGCGCCGGCGCGCACATTCACGCAGGGGTCGCTCCCCTCATGCATCCGCGCCCTTCCGCCCTTTCACACCCGAACAGCTTGCTGCTCGGGCCGCTGCGATTCCACTGATCTCTTTCCCCGATCTTCCGGTCAGCGCAAGACGTGACGAAATTGCGCAGGCAATTTCGCAGCATCAGGTTGTCATCGTCTCCGGCGAAACCGGCTCGGGAAAAACCACGCAGATCCCAAAGATTTGCCTCCAATTAGGCCGAGGCGTGGGCGGCATGATCGGGCACACCCAGCCTCGCCGTATCGCAGCGCGTTCGGTTGCAGAACGCATTGCCGCTGAGCTTGGCCAAAAGGTGGGCAAAGAGCCTGGCGAGGTCGTCGGCTACCAAGTGCGATTCACCGATGAGGTCGGTCCCACCACTTTGGTCAAACTCATGACCGACGGTATTTTGTTGGCAGAAATTCAATCGGACCCAATGCTGCGTCGCTATGACACCCTGATCATCGACGAGGCCCACGAGCGCAGCCTAAACATCGATTTCATCTTGGGCTACCTTGCGCGTTTGCTTCCCCTGCGTCCCGACCTCAAGGTCATCATCACTTCAGCGACCATTGATTCGGATCGTTTCGCGCGCCACTTCGGTCGATGGAACGGTCCGATTGGACAGGGCACGCTCATTGAAGCAGCACCGGTTATTGAGGTTTCGGGTCGTACTTTCCCGGTTGAAATCCGCTACCGTCCCCTTGCTGCAGATAACCCGACTTCCTATTCCTCCTCAAGTAGCTCCCCCGATGCTCAGCCCGCTGAAAGCAGCCCGGCCACGGCCTCGGCAATCGAGGAAGAAAGCACTGGAATCGGCGTTGAACAACTGGTTTTAGAGGACCCAGATGATCCCCTTGCTCTTGAGGGCTACGGCGCGGGTCAAGACATCGACGTCGAAACCGCAATCTGCCATGCGGTCGATGAGCTATGCAGCGAGGGCCCGGGGGATATTTTGGTATTTCTTCCCGGTGAGCGCGATATCCGTGATACAGAACAGGCGTTGCGTGATCACCTGGGAAATCGCGCGCCCAAGGATATCTCACACTCGAAAAACCCCGCAGATATCGAAATTTTGCCCCTATTTGCGCGCCTCAGCTCCGCGGAACAACACCGGATTTTTGAGGAACACAGCCATCGGCGCGTTGTTCTGGCGACAAACGTTGCTGAAACCTCGCTGACGGTTCCGGGGATCCGCTACGTGATCGATCCGGGACTGGCACGAATTTCGCGCTATTCCAATAAGACCAAGGTTCAGCGCCTACCCATCGAAGAGATTTCAAAGGCCAGCGCGAATCAGCGTTCTGGACGTTGCGGACGCGTTGCGGACGGTATCGCGATTCGCCTGTATTCCGCTGATAATTTCGCATCGAGGCCAGACTTCACCGAGCCGGAAATCTTGCGTACCTCGCTGGCCTCGGTCATTTTACAGATGAGCGCTTTAGGGCTGGGAGACGTTGCTTCATTCCCCTTCGTCGATGCGCCGGACTCGCGAGCGATCCGCGATGGCATCAACCAGCTCATTGAAATCGGGGCACTGCGCCCGCTGGAATCATCAAAGAACTCCGATTCTTCCGCGCTAGCACAGGGAAACCAGGGACTTGAGCTCACACGCATTGGTCGCGATTTAGCTCGGCTTCCCATCGATCCGCGCTTGGGCCGCATGCTGATCGCCGGGCATGAATCAGGATGCGCCTCGGAAATTTTAGTCATCGTCGCTGCGCTATCGATTCAGGATGTCCGCGAGCGCCCACTGGAACACCAGGAAGCAGCAGATACGGCACACGCGCGTTTTGCTGACCCCCACTCCGATTTCTTGACCTACCTCAATTTATGGCGCTACCTGCACGTCCAACAGCGCGATCTTTCAGGTAGCGCGTTTAGACGTATGTGCCGGGCAGAATTCATTCACTACCTGCGTTTCCGCGAGTGGCGCGATATCGCCCACCAGCTGCGCGATATGGCCCGCAGCATCGGCATCAACACCGAGCCACTGGGGATGCCTTCAGCAGGAGATGTGGTCGAGCAGGCATCACGTACGGGAATTGCGGACGCCGCAGCGAAGGCTGCAGTTGCCTTCACGCGCTCAACCAGCGCGGTCGACACCGACGATATTCACCGTTCGATCCTCGTTGGTCTGCTCTCCAGTCTGGGCGCGTGGGATCCGGCAACTCGAGACTATACCGGTAGCCGAGGCACTCACTTCACCATTTGGCCTGGTTCGGGAATCACTGGCCATCCCGATTGGGTGATGACCGCGGAATTGGTTGAGACCTCGCGACTCTTTGCACGTACGGTCGCCCGTATTCGCCCCGAATGGGTCGAGCCATTGGCAAAAGACCTACTCAACCATGTCTATTCCGAGCCCACGTGGAATTCTTCACGGGGCGCGGCTTACGTTCAAGAAAAAGTGATGCTCTACGGGCTGACATTGATCGCAGACCGCTCGGTGTTGCTGGGACGACTGGGATCTACTCCCCTGGGGTCAATCCGAGGTGCTGTTCCAACAGATTCTCCTTTTGCGATCGCCCAGCAAAGCCCAATCACCGCTGCCGAGCTCGCTCGTGAAATGTTCATCCGCCACGCGCTGGTTCAGGGTCAGTGGCGTGAGCGTCATGCCTTCCAACGTCGCAACGACGAGGCGATCGAGCGGGCAAGGGAAACCGAGCGTCGCAGCCGCACCCACGGCCTCGTCGCCGATGAAATGGCGTTGGAGCGTTTCTTTGACGATCTCCTCCCCGCCTCGATCATCTCTGCCGGGCACTTTAATCGCTGGTGGAAGAACGAAAAGCGCCAGAATCCTCATCTTTTGGATTACCCTCCTGAGCTTCTGCTTCCCCGAGGCCTGGGCCAGACCGGAGAGGGCTTCCCCGACCATTGGCAGCAGGGAGAGCTTCGCCTTCCCCTGTCCTATGAGTTCCACCCAGGTTCCCCGCGCGACGGCGTTTCGATGTCCATTCCCGTCGAGGCCTTGGGTCGCGTGAGCGATGCGGGTACCGATTGGTTAGTGCCGGGTATGCGCGAAGAACTCATCACCGAGGCAATTCGTGCGCTTCCCAAGGCCAAGCGCCGCCTGCTTGCACCCGCTCCCGAAGTCGCAAAGAGCGTTGCCGCGTGGATTGATGATTTCCGAAGCGGCCGCGTGAGTGCTGACAAGGAGCTTGATCACGCACCCTCTGGTGGTGCTTCCGCTGACGTTGCGTCCTCTGCCTCTACACCCGATGAAGATCCAGCCTCGCTGAGCGCTGCTCTTGGGCGCTTGGCGGCATGGGGACAAAAAACAGGTCAGGGCCGCAGCGATAAGCGCCTGTCCAAGGCCAGTACACCCACCCAAGACGAACGGGGTAAAGGCCGCGATCTTTCTGCGGTTTCCTCAGCTCAAACCTCCGATAGGTCCGCGAAGTCTTCCACCCAGAATCACGATGGAGCCCACACCGCTGCCACGCAGGCTGACTCTACGTCCTTCGACGAACTTTTCACTCGCGCAATCCGTGAGCTCCGAGGTGTTGACCTGAGTGATTCCGATCTCCACACCATGCACGATGCGCTTCCCGATCACTTGCTCATGACCTTCGTTGTCTACGATCGCGAGGGACGCGAACTGGGAAGCGGGAAAGATCTGGGGTATCTCAAACGAACCTTGGCCGGTGCGACCGATAGCGCGTTACGAACGGCCGTTCGCCAGGCATTGACTGAAGCCCAAGAACGCAGCGCACAAGGCAAGCATCGCTCAGGCGCAGAAGCTAAGCCTGAGTCTGGGAAACCTTCAAATCCTGCAGCCAGCGACGCAAAAGCTCGCACGCAAGGGAAGGCAGCGACGGCCTCGGGAGCGATCGACGCTAGTGAGGGCACTCCTGGAAGCGAACTTTTCGCAGATAATCTTGAGGATTTCCCAACCACTCCTTTGCCAACCTCGATCGAATCTCAGGCACAGGGGCTCACAATTCGCGCGTTCCCCGCACTAGTTCCCCAAGGGAAGCCCGCGAATCCCTTGGCGGGCGTGCGCGTCATGGCAAATGCTTCGCAGGCAAGAAGCGAGCACGGCTTGGGGGTGGCGAACCTCGTCCTGCGCCGCGTTCAGCTATCGACCAAGCGCGTCTCGACGCGTTGGAGTGGACGCGAGGCACTCATGCTGACCTCAACTCCCTATCGAAGCAGCGAGGCTCTGATCGCAGATGCACAGTGGGCAAGTGTGCGCACGCTCACGGTGTCTCTGAGCGGAAATCAGGGAGTGTGGGCGGTACGTGATCACTCGAGCTTTGAGGACCTTTCCCAGCGCGTGAGGGATCTGCACGAAGATCAGGTCTATTCGATTATTGAAGTCGTTGTGCGTGCGATGGAATCCTGGGCGCAGCTTCAAGACACCCTTGCGACTGCAGATGCACAGGCCTATTCCTCCCTTCGCGGGGATGTCGAAAGACTCGCGAATTCCCTGGTATTTGATGGATTCATTGCCGCAACACCTATCGAGCGTCTTCGCAACCTTCCGCGATACATTCAGGCTCAATCTTTACGTGTCCGTAAAGCTCTGCGTTCACCTTCCGATCTTGCGCGTGACGAGCGCTCTGCGCAGGCCTTGGCACAGGTCGATGATGAGCTAAATGAACTTCGAGAGCTCATGGATACGCGTCCTTTCGACGCACGCCACGCCAGCGCATTTGAGGAACTTTTGTGGATGCGTGAAGAGCTGCGCGTTTCTCTATTTGCACAAGAACTGGGGACCGCGCGCAAGATTTCACCTCAACGCATGTTGGCAGCGATCGATCGTCTTCACGAGGCCATATGAAGCGTGAAGACGCACGCGCAATGGCACGTGAGTTGATGGATCACCACGGTTTAAGAAACTGGTCGCTGCGATTTGATCGTGCGCGTAGACGCGCGGGAGCATGCGTCCACACGCGACGCGAAATTCGCCTTTCGGGGCCGTTGGCTGACCTCTACGACGCGGAAACGGTACGTGGAGTCATCCTGCACGAAATTGCCCACGCACTGGTTGGTGCCTCACATCATCACGATGCGATCTGGCAGGCAAAAGCTCGCCAACTTGGTGCCCCCGATAGCGCGCGCTTATCGGCACACTTACCCTCGCCTCAGCCATCATGGGTGGGGGTATGCCCAGTGTGCGGAACACAGCGGGAACTCTATTCGGCTCCCCGACGGGTCACCTCTTGCGGTGTGTGTTCACGCACTTTTGATGCCTCGCGGATCTTTATCTGGTCCTACAAAGGACAACCTCGTCAACCCGGCGGACAGTACGCGCGCCAACTACGCAGTTTGACACGACTTCGACATCCAAATGAATGACGATGCGTAAACGTACTGACGAGCGTTACCATATGTCCATTCACCCGATCACTTTTGCTGAAGGACGTATAGATGTCTGCTTCCACCCCATTCGATGACGGCGCAACGACCAATACTGGCGAAGAACGCGAAAATCTGACCTGGCAAGAGTTCGGCGATGCCGCACGCGAGCTGGCACAGCAGATCGTGAATTCCGGATGGAAGCCCGACCTGATCGTTGCAATTGCGCGCGGAGGTCTGATCCCCGCAGGAGCAATTGCCTACGCAATGGGTGTGAAGGCTATTGGAACCATGAACCTTGAGTTCTATACCGGTCTGGGTGAGACCCTAGATGAACCTCAAGTTCTGCCTCCGCTGATGGATGTTTCGGCTCTGGACGGCAAGAAGGTATTGGTCGTCGACGATGTCGCAGACTCGGGTAAGACCCTGAAGAAGGTCATGGAACTGATCGACGAAGACGGGCTGAGCCTTGATGGCAAAACCCACGCAAAGGTCGACGCTCGCTCGGTTGTTATTTACAAGAAGCCCGTCTCGATCATCGAACCGGACTACATCTGGCGCAAGACCGCTCTGTGGATCAACTTCCCCTGGTCGGTCTTGCCCGTGGTCGAGGCTGAGTAACACTCAACTTCGAACACAAATATACGGGACTGCGCGCTGCTCGCAGTCCCGTTTTTAAACGACCGGTGTTTTCCAATCGATGCCGGCTACACCGCAATGAGTGGTACATAACTCCCGCTTAAGTCACCCCCCGACACTTTTGGTCTTCCGCGATCGCAGGTCTCAAACAGATGCGCTGCTGCCCCACACGCCCAGCGAGAATCCTCACTGGCACGCCGAATCACTACCGGAAGCACTTCCCCCGGAGAGCCCACAGTAAAAAGCTCGTCCTCAAAAAGGACCGCCCATTCCGAGGAAAGAATCCGCACCGCGCTTCCATCAAGAACGATGTGATCAATTTTGGTCATTTCGCTGAGCTGCTCCAGACACATCGCAAGGTTGCGAACGAAGCCCAGAACCGCCTTTCGACAGGCCAGATCGCCGCCCTGTGCCATGCGAATCAAATCTTCGATATCACGTGGCTGGTCGGGATCCCCAGTGCTCATACGGGCGGCACGTGCCTGCCCAATAACGGCCGAAGGAACCAGCGAGCCGCTGGCGCATCCGAAATGTCCCTGTGCACATACCCCATTGCTTCCCTCAAGACGAAGGTGAGCAATTCTTCGGTAGTCCCCAGCGGGATCAGCACAAATAGTGCCATTCTTCACTTCGACGTGACAGACGTTTTCCGCGATCTGAACGATCATGAAATTATCAATACGCTGTCCGACACCGTATATGGCTTCGTAGGTTGCCAATCCTTCAAGACTGTTGATGAGAGAAAGCGGAAGTCCGCCCTGACCAGAGATCACGTCGAGGAGCGGAAAGTCCAGCCATCCCAGTTCTTCGACCGTACACCTTCGGCCATCGATCACTTTCGCACCGAGGGATAGGCCGATTCCCTTGATGTCCCCATATGAACGAACGCTTTCTGCCATTTCTCTGCAGAGAGTGTTAATCGTGGCAAGAATGGCATTCGCGTTATTTACAACGATTCGCGCACGTTCTTCACGCACACGCCCAGAACGATCCATGACAACGGCATGAACCCTTCCAGGTAACAGCGCAATTCCAACAGCACACTCATCAGAGCGTTTGAAATGCGGTATGTGAATCGGTGGCCCCGGAGGGTCAGCAGTCTTCTTATGAATATCGTATGGCTCCATCGCGCACCCCTTGGCAACTTCTTCGTCACCTGGACACGAGCGTATCCAGCGCGCTCAGTGTATACCACGACCACCTACAATTGCCCGGATTTCAACATCATTGGGCAAACCAAGCACGCATATAGCCATAAACATTCGCGTTGCCATAAACCGAGCAATCATTACCGTGCCCCGCAAGCGCCCCCTGGTTGGGAACATAGGGCGTGTAGTTGTACAAACTGGCGGTTGCACGATTAGCCGGAGTGATCTCAACGGAGGTGCATTCTTCAGCGGGACCGTAGCGGGCCTCGACCCTTTCTCCCGCACGGAAACGGAAACGCTCAGGCTTTACTCGATAGATCGCAAACTGACGCGCGGCGTAATAGACCTGCCGCTGAAAACCTGCATAATCCGGATCACAGGTCGAGTTATCCGGGCAGGCATATCCCATCGCGCTGGGATAGCTAAACCACTGAAACATTCCACCCGACGCGTAGATCAGACCCTGCTCTTTTTGCAGCGTCACCAACAAAACTTGCGGGTTTACTCCACATGAACGTGCCGACTGACCAATAATTTGCGCAGCGTTTTCCTCTTCGCCGCCCTGGTATCCCCATGGGCAATACTCATCAGCAGGGAAAGTCTCGGTGACGGCTTTGAAGTCCTTTAGACACGGAACATCCTGGTCGTTCACCCGTCCCGCGCGGCAGCCCTCCCCTTTTTCGTTGATAAAAGCAGCAATCTGCTCGTCATTCATAGCGCGCGAGTCATCCAGCACGGCATCAGACATGATGTTTTCCGGGTCAAAACCCGAGTAGTCCAAAGGGATTCCGCGAGGCGCCTCAGAAGCTGTTTCTTGCGGCTGCTCTTGCGGCGTTGTGTCCGTACAGCCGGCTATCCCGATTGTCGAGGCCGCCGCTACGCAAAGTGCGACAAGCGCGCCTATGCGCTTGTTTCGTTTCGTCACCGAGTTGTGCTCCTCATGATGTACTCAATGATGGCTGGAGTGCAGTTCTCAATGGTCTCACGAGTGGCCTCAAAATCAGAATAATCTCCGTACCAGGGGTCGGGAACATCGAGATTGCGCACGCGACCGAGTTCTCCTGCGTCCACCTCGAATTCACGGAACATGCGAATCTTCGGATCAGGTCCGCCTGCAAGCCTTTCGAGGGCGCGAAGGTGCGAGGAGGTCATCGCAAGAATCAAGTCCCAACGTTGAAGCTCCCTCACCTCGACTTGGCGGGCTCGATGCGAGGGCACGCGGTACCCTCCCTCTCGCAGTGCTCGGGCAGCGCGAGAGTCGATCCCGTGTCCATGTTCCTCATCGCTGATCCCGGCCGAATCAACCACAACATCAAGCCCGCGCTGTTCGACGGCTTCACGCAGGATTTCTTCGGCCATGACCGAGCGGCAAATATTGCCGGTACACACCATAAGGACGCGATAGGACACGGGATCAGCTCACTTGCAGAAAAGTGAGAGGTAGGCGCAAATCGCCTCGAAGGAGTGGTATGCGGCCTTCTCACCATTCATGTGGAAGTCCTCGTCAGCACCTTCTCCCGTCAGATCCGAAATCGCGCGCAGGCAGATCCAATCCACGCCGTTGGACCAGCACACCTGGGCCATGCCACAGGTTTCCATGTCAACAGCCAGCGCATCGGGGAAGCCGGCGCGAATACGGGCAACAACCTTTTCCGAGGCGAAGGAGTCGCCGGTAACGATGCGGCCGGTGCGCACGTGGTGCGGCTGGGCATCATTGAGGCCCGCGAGCGCGTCGATTGCCCGCTGCGAGGAGTGGTAGTCGACGGGCATACGCGGAATCTGGCCGAGCTCGTAGCCGAAAACGGTGGCGTCGGCATCGTTGTAGATCGTGGAGATCGCGCCCGCGATGTCGCCCACTTGGATTCCTCCCTCAAGACCGCCCGCGGTGCCACCCGCGATGACGATCTTCGGGGTGGCCAGGGTTAGGCCTCGGGCCACTGCTGCTGCCGCATTCGCAATGCCAACACCCGAGGTGATGACGACGACGGTGTGACCTTCGAGCTGGCCAAGGGCATAGCTCTGCTGGTGATGTCCATCGGCGCCCACAACAAGGGTTTCAACCGCGTCAGAACCGGGAAGAGGCGCAAGAGCGTCCAAGAAGGGCTGCGCTTCCATCACCATCGCGCACTGAATGAAGGCGTCGACCTCGGGAAGCTGACGCGAAGGGGTCAAGGTCAGGGACATGAGTACCTCTCTGAGAAGTGTCTGGGGGCCGTCAGGTCTGAATAATTACTCTGCTGCCGCAGCGTCATCCTGGGTAACAACCAGCCACTTGTCGCGATGATTCAGGAACTCGCGAACGGCTTGTTGCGCACCTTCCAGGGAGTGGTTTGCACCCCACCCACACTGAACCTCGTTTGCAGCGGGAACTTCAGTGGCATTGAGGATGTCTTCGAAAGTTGCCTGCAAGATGGGCAGAAACTCCTCAGTCTCAACGCCTAGGAGCAGGGCATAGAAGCCGGTCTGGCAACCCATGGGGCCGAAGTCGATGAGCTTATCGGTGTGGTTGCGCATCAGTTCAGCGCTGAGGTGCTCAATGGAGTGAACCGTGGGCATCTCAAGGTGTGCCTTATTGGGCTGGGTAAAACGGACGTCGTACTTGATCAGGACGTCGCCGCCGGGAAGAGTCTTCCGATCTGCGACGCGGACGTAGGGAGCAAGGACAGTGCGGTGGTCGAGGTTAAAGGACTCAACATTCATACGTTCACTCATGAAACCCAGTTTATCGGGATTTAGATGGCGTGCTCGGGCGAGTCTCGGATGCCGCACGTTGTGTAGAACACCATCATTGGTCGGTTTTTCGCTGAAAACACCGCTTCGTCGCGGCAGGTGAAAGGAGTGATCACCGTCGTTCATCTCCAGTTATTTTCAGGCACAATAGAGGTATGGATCTTCAGCCGTCGATTGATGTCACCTCTCCGGATCAGTACAGCGCAGGCACCCCTACACCTGCAGCCATCGTCGCCGGTGAAGTTCCCGCCAGCGAGGCCCCTCGCCCGCTCTCCGCTTTCGATATGTTTTCGATCGGTATTGGCCCCTCTTCATCGCATACAGTCGGTCCGATGCGCGCGGGCCTTGCCTTCTCCACGGAGCTGTGTGCGCTTCCCGATTATTCACATCTATCTCACGTAACCATCGACCTTTTTGGCTCCCTTGGCGCAACGGGACGAGGTCACAACACCGACCGTGCAGTGCTGCTGGGTTTAGCGGGCTATGACCCGGAAACCGTGTCGATTGAAACAGTCGAGAGTCTGATTCCCCAGATTGCTTCCAGCGGTAGTCTTCCCTTCGCGGGTGGCCGGGAAATTCCTTTTGATATCGAGTCCGATATCCGTTTTCTTCCGCGCACGGTCCTGAGTTACCACGTCAACGCGCTCACAATCACTGCTTACGCAGGAGAGAGCTTGGTCCTTGAGCGCACCTACTATTCGGTGGGTGGCGGCTTCGTTATGGCCCAGACGAATAACGATCCCGAACACCCCAAGATCGCATCCTTGGCCTCTGCGCAAGAGACAACGGGAATGTGCACCCCCGCGCCCTATCCCTTCTCGACGGCCGCACAGCTTTTGACGCAATGCGCGCGCTCGGGTCTATCCATCGCCGAGGTTGTCCGTGCAAACGAACTTTCTGCGCGCTCTGAGGTGGCCTTGGACGCCTACCTCGACCAGATCGCGCACACGATGTTCCACGCAATTGAGGCGGGGATTTCCTCCACCGGTATTTTGCCCGGTGGACTGGACGTTCCTCGTCGTGCGAACGCTTTGGCCACACAATTGCGCGCGCGCGCTGAAAAGGCTTTTTCGGCCGGCGAGCGCCGAGGCTGGGCCGGGGTCATGCAAGATCCCCTGCGTGCCATGGACTGGGTCAACCTCTACGCACTGGCGGTGAATGAAGAAAACGCTGCCGGCCACAGAATCGTCACCGCACCAACCAATGGCGCAGCCGGCGTGATCCCAGCGGTGTTGGGCTACCTCGTTGCTTTTTGTCCCGAAGCCGGAGCAAGTTTCCCCGACTTCTCCCCCTCAAATTTGGCTGGGATTTCAGAACTTCCTCTGGACGAGTCCTCAGAGTCCGCAACTTGCCGTCGCGCATCAGTTCACGAGTTTTTGCTGGCTGCAACTGCAATTGGTGCTTTGATCAAGACGAACGCGTCGATTGCCGGCGCTGAGGTTGGCTGTCAAGGAGAGGTCGGTTCGGCCTCGGCAATGGCGGCTGCAGGGCTTGCTCAGGCTCTGGGCGGCACCCCACAGCAGGTAGAGAACGCTGCTGAGATCGCCATGGAGCATTCTCTGGGATTGACCTGCGATCCCGTTGGAGGCCTTGTTCAGATCCCCTGCATCGAACGCAATGCGATTGCTGCTGTTAAGGCAATTAACGCTGCTCGCATGGCCCTGTGGGGCGATGGCCGCCACACCGTATCCTTGGATGTCGCGATCGAGACAATGCGTCAGACAGGGAACGACATGCTCTCGAAGTACAAGGAGACCTCAGCGGGCGGCTTGGCCGTCAACGTTGTGGAGTGTTGATCGCAGTTTCTTCGCCGTTTTCGCTTGCTGCAGATACTTCTGCTGCTGCGGCTGCTTCAGCCTCACGCTTCTTGCGGTTCTTGCGGGCAAAGCCCCATAGGACTGCGGTCGCAATGAGCACGGCAATAATGCCGACGACAACGGCAATCATCCAGGTCTGAACGACTGCGGGTTCAACCTTTGCCGATTCTGCAGCAACTTGCTGATCATCCATGGGAACACGCTCACCGGTGACGAGCAGTCGGTGAGTATTAATGCCGTAGGGCGTACAGGTAATCAGAGTTGCAAGGTCTTTTCCTGCGACCTTGTTCAGGCTCTCTGTTTCATTGGGAAGAACAGTCCGAATATCAGTGACCTTGTATTTGAGGTGACGGCCTAGAACTTCAATGTAAAAGACATCGCCGACTTTAACGCGGTTGAGGTGATCGAACATAGTTGCACTGCCCAGTCCGGAGTGGCCGGTCAGAACCGTGTGAGTTCCTTCGCCACCAACAGGGAGCGCCGTTCCAAAGAGGTGTCCAACGCCTTTTTCAAGAGTTGAGGTTTCGGTGCCGTGATAGATCGGAAGGCTGATATCTGCCGAAGGGACCTTAACGGTTGCCATCACGGGGTTGACATCGAGCTGCGAGAGGTAGTTGGAGTACTGGGGAGTGTTGGGGCGCTGCGATTCCAACCAGGGGTCCAGAATGGGAGCTTCAGCCGCCTGACGGTTGTATTCGTCAGCGCGTGCGAGTTCGTCTTTCAGTACATCGGGACCAAGGTTGGTTTGTTCGGCACTGAAGGCCTTGGCAATGCGCTGTTGTTCGAGGTTGTTCTGATAGGTCGCGATAACGGGGTAAAGCAGAACCAGAATCCCCAGCACCAGCAGAACGGGCGGAAGAATTGTGAAGAGGCGACGGCGACGTTGGGCCTTGCGAATGCGTTGATCACGTTCTCCCACAGTTTCAGGTGCCTCCTGAACCTGGGTGCTTGAGAGGCTGTCGTCTGCGTGGATCTCGTTCTCACTCATGAGTCGCCTTTTAAATGGGGGTTGCGTTGATTGTATAGAAACGGGTGCGGGAAGACCCACGGGTCTTCCCGCACCCAGCTAAATCTCACTTAGAGATCAGTCGTTTTCCTTGCGACGCTTGTTCGCAATGGCGATAGCACCAGCGCCGATAACAAGTGCGGAGCCAGCTGCGATCAGCACGCCCACACCGGCAGCACCGGTAATGGGCAAGCGGAATCCACCATTGTGAGGAGCATCCTTGACCGTGGTCTCCAGGGTGTAGTGGTTATCAGCGGTCGAGTTGGTCTCGAGGACCTGGAAGGCAATCGGGCGAGTCTGAAGCTCGAAGCCTTCGGGAGCCTTGGTCTCAACGAGGCAGTACCAACGGGGGTTGGCGACCTTGGCGTTGTTGGCCCAGTCGTTGTTGCGCAGACCATCGATGACGACCTCACCGTTTGCGTCGGTCACGTAGGTGGTAACGCCAGCGGGGCTTAGCTTCGTGTCCAGGCTTGCGTCAACCGAGTCGAAGTTCTTGGCGGGAGTGTTCTGAGGCGTGCACTGGTACACCTCGAACTCTGCGCCCTTGAGCTTCGCGCTTGTATCTGCTGCAGAAACCTTAGTGATCTTCACCTTGCCGAACTTGGAGACAACCTCAGAATTCGGGTAATCCGGCGGGGGAACCTCACCCGAGTTAGGCTTCCAACCGTTGGCGGGAGCGTTGGGGAGCAGGATGCCCTTGTTCTTGAAGATACCGTCGGTGCCGACCTTTTCCTTGACGGTACCAGCCAGGTCCATCTGGACCTTGGTGGTGTCGTCCTTACGGTTCGCAACCAGCTTGGCGCGGCCGGCCTCGGTGAATTCTGCGGTCCAGAACATGGTCTTAGTGTCGGTGCCGGTGGCGCCGATCAGCTTGTAGTCAGTGCCCTTGGTCAGAGCAACCTCACCGGTCTTGCCGTTGATGATCTTCAGCGTGATACCGGCTTCGGGCAGTTCCACACGCTTGTCGTACTGGTCGACGACGTCGTAGAAGTCAAAGCCCTCAACTGCAGGAACGTCAGACTTGATGGTGTAGGAGATCTCCGAGCCCACCGCGGGGGTGTTCTCGTCGACAAGGGTCTTCTCGATGCCGGCCTTGGCGTTCTTCGGGTATGCGTGAACGTCGTAGACCCACGTGTTCAGGTCCTTCGGGTTCGTCATCGGAACGGTGATGATGAAGGGCTTGGAGCCGACGTAGCCCGCGGGGGTTTCGGTTTCGGTCACGACGTAGGCGCCCAGGGGCAGGTTGGAGAAGGTGGCCAGACCGCCGCCAGAGGTGGTCTTCTCAACTGCTGCGTCAATGCCGTCTGCCTTGGCGGTGGCAACGTCCCCGTCGAAACCAACGAGCTTCTCCCACCCAGCCTGAGTGCTCAGGTCGACATTGATCAGACGCTCGACGGTGAACTTTGCGCCGTCAAGCGGGGTACCGGTGACGGTGCTGTCCTCAAGACCGGTGCCTTCGGTGGTGCCGTTGGTAGCATCCTTCACCAGCTTGTGGATGGTAATGGAGCCGGTCTTGTTGGTATCCAGATCAACCAGTGAGGGAAGACGCTCAGCGGTGGCAACAACACCGAATGCCGATGCCGAGGGGGCTGCCGTAGCCATACCAGGAACCGCTGCGGCGCCGGCGGCAACCGCGATGACGGCGAGGAGGCTGACGCCTCGACGGGTCTGAAGAGTTGTCATTTTATGTTCTCCTGTTGTACGGGATCTTTAAACAGATTAAGTGATGGTGATTGAACTAGTCGTTTACAGGATTCCGTGTCTCAGGCAAATTTATCTTTCTGAGACACTGTTTCATGGTGACCAGCGGCGATCCATTCGGAACAAAGCCCCAAATACTCATGTGGTAGGTGCGACACGCCGACATGGGCGCAAAATTTTTCGAATTTTTCGTGCGCTTACCCACAGCCTCAACCCACTCTGTGGAGAAATTGAAGAGCTCTATCCACAGGCCCCCTCGGGCACAATTTCCTCAAATTACACCGATGTAAGCCACCCTCATCCACACCCCATCCACAGGGGACCAGTCACCTATCCACATCTAGGGTTAGGAACACAGTTAGACACAACATATTGGGTCTCGTGACGAAAGCACACACAAGGTGTAGTGTTGTCGCATGTTCCGCTCCCCCGGGTAAACAGCGGAGAAAACACACATCAACACACGACATTGAAAGGTCCGACCATGTCTATCACCGTCTACTCCAAGCCCATGTGTGTCCAGTGCGATGCGACCTACCGCGCACTCGACAAGCAGGGACTGGACTACACGAAGGTCGACCTCACCGAAGACCCCTCGGCACTCGAGTTCATTAAGGGCCTGGGCTACCAGCAAGCTCCCGTCGTTATCGCCGGCGAAGACCACTGGAGCGGCTACCGCCCCGACCTCATCAAGGCCGCAGCACAGGCCTCGGCAATGGGAACGGCACGCGTCGTCAACGCCTAAAAGCAACCCACCCGGTCCCCCAAGCAAACCGGGGGACCGGGTCACTTTTTGCTCCCTGCCCAGGGGCGACCTCGTGAAAGGAAAAGACCAGATGGTCAACGTCGTCTACTTCTCGTCGGCGACGGGCAATACCCGCCGTTTCGTGGAAAAACTCGGATTCCCCGCTCAGCGAATCCCACTTCTCCCCCGCGACGGATTCCTTCACGTCAATCAACCCTACGTCCTCATCGTTCCTACCTACGGCGGAGGCAACGTCAAGGGAGCAGTCCCCAAGCAAGTCATCAAGTTCCTCAACGATGAACACAACCGCGGCCTCTGCCGCGGAGTGATCTCTTCTGGGAACACCAACTTCGGCACGGCCTACTGCCTGGCCGGAGACATCATCTCCGCAAAATTACACATCCCCCACATGTACAAATTTGAGCTCCTCGGCACTGCCGAAGACGTCTCACGAGTTCGCGAAGGATTGAGCGAGTTTTGGCAGAAAACCTCACTGACACAGGAGTAGAACCAGCCCCCTCCCCCGAGCTGGATTACCACGCGCTCAACGCGCAACTGAACCTCTACGACGCCGACGGCAAGATCCAATTCGAAGCCGATCGACAGGCGGCACGTCAGTACTTCCTCCAGCACGTCAACCAGAACACCGTGTTCTTCCACGACCTGGAAGAGAAGATGGAATACCTGGTCGAGCAGGGCTACTACGAGAAGCACGTCCTGGACCAGTACGACTTCCAGGACATTAAGGACCTTCACAAGCAGGCCTACGCTCACAAGTTCCGTTTCCCCACCTTCTTGGGCGCTTTCAAGTACTACACCTCGTACACGCTCAAGACTTTCGATGGAACTCGCTACCTGGAGCGCTTTGAAGACCGCGTTGTCATGGTCGCGCTCTACCTAGCACAGGGCAACATCGAGATGGCGCGCCACCTGGTCGACGAAATGATGACCGGACGCTTCCAACCCGCAACCCCGACCTTCCTCAATGCCGGCAAGGCCGCCCGAGGCGAGCTCGTCTCCTGCTTCCTCCTGCGCATCGAAGACAACATGGAATCCATCGCCCGCGGCATCAACTCCGCACTGCAGCTGTCAAAGCGCGGCGGTGGCGTGGCCCTGCAGCTCACCAACCTTCGCGAGGCCGGCGCCCCGATCAAGAAGATTCAGAACCAGTCCAGTGGCGTGGTTCCCGTTATGAAGCTTCTCGAGGACTCCTTCTCCTACGCGAACCAGCTGGGCGCACGTCAGGGCGCGGGTGCCGTCTACCTGCACGCGCACCACCCGGACATCATGCAGTTCCTGGACACCAAGCGCGAGAACGCGGACGAGAAGATCCGTATTAAGACCCTTTCCTTGGGTGTGGTCATCCCCGACATCACCTTCGAACTGGCCCGCAAGAACGAGGACATGTACCTCTTCAGCCCCTACGACGTCGAACGCGTCTACGGTGTGCCTTTCTCGGAAATTTCGGTCACCGAGAAGTACCACGAGATGGTCGACGATGGTCGTATCCACAAGAAGAAGATCAACGCACGTCGCTTCTTCCAGACCATCGCTGAAATCCAGTTCGAGTCCGGCTACCCCTACATCGTCTTCGAAGACACGGTCAACGCTGCGAACCCCATCAAGGGCCGCATCACCATGTCGAACCTGTGCTCGGAGATCCTCCAGGTGTCCGAGGCCTCGACCTACAACGATGACCTTTCCTACTCGCACATTGGTAAGGACATTTCCTGCAACCTTGGCTCGCTCAATATCGCGAAAACCATGGATTCCCCGGACTTCTCCAAGACCATTGAGACCGCGATCCGCGGTTTGACCGCCGTCTCCGATCTGTCCGATATCGAGTCGGTGCCCTCGATCGCCCGCGGTAACGCCATGAGCCACGCCATCGGCCTGGGTCAAATGAACCTCCACGGCTACCTCGCTCGCGAGCACGTCTACTACGGCAGCGAAGAAGCCCTGGACTTCACGAATATGTACTTCATGGCCGTCGCCTACGAGGCCATTAAGGCCTCGTGCACAATTGCCCGCGAGCGCGGCGTGAGCTTCGAAGGCTTTGAGGATTCCCAGTACGCCTCGGGCGAGTACTTCCGCAAGTACATCGACCAGGTGTGGGAGCCGCAAACTGAGCGTTGCCGCGAACTTCTTGCGGCCTCGACAATCCACCTGCCCACGCAGGAGGATTGGGCGGCTCTGGCTGCCGACGTCGCCCAGTACGGTATGTACAACCAGAACCTGCAGGCGGTCCCGCCGACCGGTTCTATCTCGTACATCAACGGCTCGACCTCGTCGATTCACCCGATCGTCTCGCGCATCGAAATCCGCAAGGAAGGCAAGATCGGTCGCGTCTACTACCCGGCGCCCTACATGACGAACGAAAACCTGGAGTACTACCAGGACGCGTACGAAATCGGCCCCGAGAAGATCATCGACACCTACGCGGTGGCGACCCAGCACGTCGATCAGGGCCTGTCGCTCACGCTGTTCTACCCCGATACGGTAACCACGCGTGACCTCAACAAGTCCTACATCTACGCGTGGAGGAAGGGCATCAAGACCCTGTACTACATGCGACTGCGCCAAATGGCACTGGAAGGCACTGAAGTTTCGGGCTGCGTGTCCTGCATGCTGTGACGTCAGGTCCGTATAGCGGGTAAAGCGGGGGTCGGGAAACCGGCCCCCGCTCTGCATGTGTGCTGGTGCGGGGGCTCGCGGCCTCGTCCGAGGCCACGGGAAGACACACGGGGGGCGGCCTCGTCCACGGCCACGGAAAGTCACACGAAGTCAGGAAAAGACACAGGGCATAACCTGTGACAAACACCGACTTCGTGTGGAGCAGGCTTAGAGGATGCTTGGAACGCGCCTGAACCTCAAGCCATTGCCTATGATGGAGGCATGACGCAACCTGATCCGCAAAACTCCGGACCATTCACAGCCCCCGTCCCAATGAACGCTCCGGGATACGCGGAATCCGCGCAGGTACCGCAAGTGCCAGCGCCGTCCCCTGCAATGCCAGCGCCAACTCCCGCTGCACCCCAGCAGCCCCCGGTTTCCTCTCAGCCCCAAGTCGGCGCACCTCAATTCACCTACACGCCGACCACCCCGACGCTGGAAGCACGCGCAGTCCCCAGCAACGGCCCACTGGTTCTTGCTCTTCTCGGCCTGTTCCTCATCGGTCTTTTCGGCTCGATTCCAGCGTGGGCATGGAGCACTTCCGCGATCAAGAACGCTCGCTCGGCGTCACTTCCCGAAAACTCTTATCAGAAGGCCCTTATGGCCCGTTCTCTGGGCATCGCGGGCACAATCATTCACTCTTGCCTGGTAGTTTTCCTCATCATTTACGCGATCATCACGATCTCGCACGCGATTGGCTGAACTCATGAGCACCTCAACCAATCCAGAGCGCGCACAGCGTCTTTCCGGCCAGAGTTCTACCGCTGAGTTCCGTAAACACACCGGCAGCGATGAAGAGCTCATCCGCACGCTTCACAAACTTGATGGACGTTCGTATCCGGCTTACAAGTCCGTCGTTGGAATGTGGGATTTCGGGAGTTTCTCGCTTTCAATCGACCGAATTCAGGCTGATCCCTATGCTCCGCCTTCAAAGGTACGTGCCATTTCAACCCCGCAGGAAATGGGGCTTCCGCAGGCAGCGATCGCCTCACCCGATGCTCGGGCAGCGTGTGCGGATTACTTACTCCGTGCTTTTAACCGTTCTCTGCGCGAGCGACGCCTTCATGACATTCAGGTCATGTCCCCCAGCGTCGAGATTCTTGATCGCAGTGCCTGCACCGTCAAGCCCGACCGTGTTGAATTGCGTTTTGAAGTTCGCATGCCCGCACGAGGCCGCACAATCCTTGGCCACCGCGCCGCACAGATTTTCGACCTCGACGTTCCGGATGCGGTCCAGGACACTTTCGACTACCTGAGCGATATTCCCGAAGTTGAGCGCGAACGCGAGGGCTTGTTGCGTCATATCGCGGTTTATGAAGACTACCGGACCCTGCAGCAGATCCTCATTGATCGCGGCTGGGTATCCTTCATCGCCAACGGTTCTGTTCTTGCCCGCCGCAGCGGAGTCTCGCAGTCCCCCATGGAGGGTGCACTTCCCTTCACCTCCCCCGCTACTCTCGAGGCCGAGGTCGAGCTTCCCCACGCGGGCATCCTTCGCGGGATGGCAATCGAGCCCGGAGTCACGGTGATTGTCGGCGGTGGATATCACGGTAAGTCCACGCTTTTGGGCGCGATTCAGCGCGGCGTTTATGCACACATTCCTGGAGATGGCCGCGAATACGTCGCGACCCTTGAGGATGCGATGAAGGTACGCGCTGCCGATGGTCGGGCGGTCACTGGCGTTGATGTTTCATCCTTCATCACTCATCTTCCGGGAAATGCCGACACAACGCGTTTCTCCACCGAGAATGCCTCAGGTTCGACGTCGCAGGCAGCATCCTTAGTTGAGTCAATCCAATTGGGTTCAACGCTCCTACTGATTGACGAAGACACCAGCGCAACGAACCTCATGATCCGTGATGCCCGTATGCGCGAGCTAGTCCAAGCCGAGAAGGAGCCGATCACTCCCCTGGTTGATCGGATTTCCTCTCTTCACAAAGACCTGGGTGTCTCAACGATCCTCGTCATGGGAGGATCGGGAGATTATCTCGATCAGGCTGATCGAGTCTTGATGATGGACCACTATCGCTGCCTAGACGTGAGCGATCGGGCCCGTCAAGTCATCGAAGAGCTTCCTCGCGTACATCAGAACCTGACAATGAGCGCTCCTTTAGCGCGGCGCACTCCTGCGCGCTTGCATTCCTCCGATCGTCCGAAGACAAAGGCAGCAGGTTTATCCTCGATCACCATCGACAAGATCAACCTTGACTTGGGCGATGTTGAGCAGATTGTGGATCCGGGACAGACCGAGGCGATTGCGTGGATGCTTCGCGGATTGCTGTATTCCTACGCGAATGGGACAAGTAGCCTCACTGATCTTTTGGCACGCCTTGAACGCACACTGAACTCTGAAGGTTTAGATGCTGTCGTCAAGTTCGGAGCGCACGGCCTGCCGGGACGCCTTGCTCGCCCACGCCTCGTCGATGTCGCGGCGGCGCTCAATCGCTTCCGGGGACTGAGGCTGAGCGAGGAAGAACCCTCCAGCACCACCAAAGACTAAGGGACGCACCGGGGGAAATCAGGGAAGGCCCAGGGCATCCCCCCATAGCACTCGCTCTACTCGGACAGCCATGATGGAGGCATGAATACAGATCCATCTGCGACCCCGATCGTTCGCCTCGCTAACGTTTCCAAGGTTTACGGCATGGGCGATACCCAGGTCACCGCCCTCAATAACGTCACCGTTGACTTCTACTCTGGTGAATTCACCGCAATCATGGGCCCCTCCGGCTCGGGTAAGTCCACCATGATGCATATTCTTGCGGGACTCGATTCGCTGACCTCAGGTCGCGTGCTTATCGAAAAAACAGAGATTACCGCTTTGAAAGATGCTGATCTGACGAAACTTCGCCGCGATCGCATCGGCTTCATCTTCCAGAGCTTCAACTTGATTCCCACCCTGGATGCCAAGGCAAACATCCTTCTCCCCTTGGAACTTGCGGGGCAGAAAGTCGATGAAGATTGGTTCACCTTCATTGTTTCTTCGCTGGGGCTCGAACAACGCCTCAGCCACAGACCATCAGAACTTTCGGGTGGCCAGCAGCAGCGCGTGGCCGTTGCTCGTGCACTGATGAGCCGTCCGGCAGTCATCGTTGCTGATGAACCGACCGGTAACCTAGATTCTCACTCGACCTCAGAGGTTCTTGATCTATTGCGTCGAGCGGTTACCGAGCTGGGTCAGTCCGTCATTATGGTCACTCACGATGTTCACGCCGCAACCTACGCTGATCGGGTCTTGGTTGTCCGTGACGGCCAAATTGTCTCTGACCTGCGCAATGCTAGTGAAGAGCAGCTGAACGCTGCGTTGAGGTGACATCCGTGAGCGCAACAACACGGCTGTTGAAAGCCAATCTTCATTCCCACGGTCGCCGCTATTTCTCAACTGGCTTGGCGGTTGCCATCTCCACCGCGTTCATCGTCATCACGCTTTTGTTCTCAAATACGATGACCTCCTCGCTTACCGGTAACGTCCGTAATTCCTATCGCGGGACCACATCGGTGGTCACCTACAGCCCTTCAGAAGACGAGGCGCTGAACATGACGGCCGCCCAGGTCGGCAATGATTTCGATGCCATCACCCAAAAGATCGCAAAGATCCAGGGCGTGACGGCGGTTGGAATTACAACGCAACACCCCATTGCAGTGAAGGCCGGCAACGATCAGACAACGCTCTTCCTCTCTCCAGCGCTCGCGGACCCCCTCAGCGCAGTGAAGATGAGTGAAGGCAAAGCCCCTGCCACGGCCTCGGAAATCGTCATTCCCCAGCGCACGGCAAAGGAATCTTCCCTCAAAATTGGCGACAAACTGACAAGCCTGTCCCGTGACGATGCGGTTTCTACGCACGAGTTCACCATCGTCGGAATCTACTCTTCTGGAAATCGCGCTTTTGCACCGTCCTATGTGACGACAGAAGGTTTCGAGGCGAGCACGGGAATGAAGCCGACCGGCGAAATTCACGTTGCGACCAATGCGCCTGCGGTGAATAAGTACGGCAATCCCTCAACCGATGATCAGGAACAGTGGACCCACAAGCTCACAACTGAACTGGCTTCAGTCAAGGGCGTCAAGGTAACGAGTGTTTCCGCAACCGTGGATAAAAGCCTGCGAGAGATTCAAGTCTCAGCGGCGATGCTCACCGCGATTGCGCTGATCTTCCCCGCAATTGCGATCTTGGTTGCCTCGGTTGTCGTCTCTTCGACCTTCCGAGTACTGCTCCAACAGCGCAGGCGTGAATTGGCACTTCTGCGCGCACTGGGAGGAAGCACGAAGCAGGTGCGTTCTCTGGTTCGACGCGAGACCTATGCGGTTGGCGGGATTTCCTCGCTCGTCGGCATCGTCTTGGGACTCCTACTGGGCGGCTTGCTGAGCACACTCACAGAGGACACAAGTTTTATCGATGTGGTCTCTTCGATTTCGCCCCTCTATGTCGTGCTCGTGTGGCTCTTCGGTACCCTACTGACCGTTTTCGTTGGCCGCCGACCTGCCCGCGCGGTTTCTCAAGTTCCACCGATCGCTGCCCTTTCCCCGATTAACGAGGCCGATGCGACTTCCCAGAAGAGCCACCGTTTCGCGTTGACCCTGGGACTGCTGATGACGGTGCTGAGCGGTGGAAGTTTGTTCGCCTCACTTCGTATTCACAATGATTCGCAGAAATTCTTGGCCTCTTTCGGCCTGTCATTGCTGTGCTTGGTGGGCATTCTCATTACCTGCACCGTCATTGTCCCCGCGGCAACAAAGCTCTTTGGGAAGCTGTGGCCGGGAATGCTTGCGCGAATGGCACGCGAAAACACGGTCCGTAACCCCGGTCGAACAGCCGCAACCGGTACATCGATTGTCATTGGCGTCACCTTAGTTGTCACCATGATGGTCGGCGCCTCGTCGATGCGCGACTCCCTGATTAACGAAGTCAATGAGCGTCGTCCTTTCGATATTTCGGTGTCGAGCTTCAGCGACGAGGCCCTGAGTAGCGATATCCAGTCGCGCATCTCTTCGACCGATGGAGTTGCCGCTACAGTCCCTGTCTATTCCACCGTCGGCGGCGCTAATGCAGAGGATGGAACCATTGCCCCCGGCGGTAGTGGTTCTGAAGAGCCCGGAGCGATGCAAATTTTAGGAGAGCCCAACTACTCAACGGTCGCGCACTCGAGCGTCGACCAGATCGACGATGCGACTGTGATGGTCAGTTTGGGTTCCCTGGATGGGAAGAACATCAAGCTGTGTGCAGCCGAAGGGTCTTGCATGACCCTGAAGGCAAAGTACGACAAGAATTCCACAGCACCGTATAAGGTCAGTCAGGCGAATCTACTGAAAATTGCTCCCAAGGCTCCAATTACCGGAATGATTGTCAAGCTCAAGGATGGTGCCTCTGCGACAACTGTCCAGAAGAACCTGGAAAAGATTGACACCGGTCTGTCTGTTGGCGGTTCAGCGATCGAACGTGAGATGTACACGGGCATCATTAACCGGATGCTGCTCATTGTCGTCGCTCTACTGGGAGTGTCTGTCCTGGTTGCACTGGTGGGCGTTGCGAACACTCTGTCACTGTCAGTTGCCGAACGCACCCGCGAAAATGGCCTGCTTCGAGCCCTTGGCCTGACCAAGAGGCAGATGAAATCCATGCTCGCTCTTGAAGCATTGTTCATCTCGGTGACAGGAGCGCTTATTGGAACCGCCTGCGGAATCTTCTTTGGAGCGATCGGCATCCTTGCGCTTCCCCTGGAAGGCGTAACGGTCTTCATCACCATCCCATGGATGCAGATCCTTGCGGTGGTCATGATCGCGATCCTTGCTGCACTCCTTGCCTCGTGGCTACCTGGTCGCAGAGCAGCAAAGGTCAGTCCTTCGGTCGCCCTGGCTACCGAATAAGACCGGAATATTCAGGCTTTCTGCCAGATCACAAGTAAGGGTGTGGGGCCGGGCGGTTTTCCGTCCGGCCCCACACCCTTGTTATTCAAGGTGCTGAGTTTCTTCACCGCTGATGAGCGCTGAAGACTACCTTAGAGCCCCAAAAAAGCTTCCCAACGGGGAAGATCCCGACGTGCCAGAGCAACTCCGGCGTCAAAGGCATCTTCAAGGCGGTCAACATTCATCTCCATCTTGTCGATGGCTAGATCTTCGGGGGTCACGATCAGCGCACGTCCCTGTTCCTCCAGCTCAAATAGCTTCCGGCGGGCAGCGTTGTAGGCAACGGTACGGCGGGCCACGGCCTCGGCAATGGAGGGAAGATGGGGGAAAGCCAGCCTGAGGGTGGAGTAAACGCCGGGCTTGATCGGGGACTTGACGAATTCTCGCGGGCGCGTAAGGACGACGAAGAACTTGCGGTAGCCATCGCGCATGGGTGCATCCAGCGGGATTCCGCCATCGGGCCCAAGGGCTCCATCAACGTAGGTATCGCCATCGATCGTGACCGTCGGCATGATGATCGGCAGCGTCGAGGAGGCGCGAACGCAGCGGCCTATTTCTTCCACCGTGCGCATATCCTCCTTGGTGAACCAG
Source organism: Trueperella pyogenes (assembly GCF_001070855.1). GTDB lineage: Bacteria > Actinomycetota > Actinomycetes > Actinomycetales > Actinomycetaceae > Pauljensenia > Pauljensenia pyogenes_A. The sequence continues at coordinate 131,429 of NZ_JVLH01000009.1, forward strand.
ACTTCTTCACCTCGGGTCGCATTGAAAGCTCCGATGCGAACCTCTGCTGGATTCGAAAGGAAAGTATCGAGGTCCAAAGGTGCATCGCCGTCGGGCTGAGCGATTTCGTCATACAGATAGTCGACGTTAAACATCCCACGGCCGTGCACCCAGTGCTTGATACCCCCAAATTCGGGGCTGTCGGCGACTGTCGTGAAAGTATCGTGAGCACGCTGAGCATCACGAGACACATAGTTAACGGTGTTCGATGAACCCGCCGAAATCCCCGAAACATGAGGGAAATCAATTCCTTCGTCGATCAGGGTTGCGGTGATTCCAGCGGTGAAAGCACCGCGCATACCGCCACCTTCAAAAACCAGGGCTGTGTCATCAATGTGCTTGAGAGTTTTCGCGTTCACCCTTCGACTCTACGGCGCAAAGTGGGGGCACGCGAAGGGCTGGGGACGAATATATGGCGAAAATTACCTGTTTTTTGTTCCCGTGAATACGACGTAGTGATAGAAAACGAAACGGAAAGCCGTTCCCAGTGCAAAGCCGACGACATAGGCAGAAATATTGTCAGCCAGAGGTGAATTCAAACCGAGGATGTGGTGCGTGAACAGCAGGCAGAACTGCGTAATTCCAATGCCGCACACATTCGCAAAGAAGAATAGAAATGCTTCACGTCCCGCGTTTTCCTGAGTACGCCCGCGGTAGGTCCACACGCGGTTCATGATCCACGAGTAGATGGTTGCAATGCTGGCTGCAAGCGCGTTCGCGGTGTTGACATGGCCTGAAAGGAATCCCAGCGGTCCGTGCTGAAAAAGGTTGAACAGCCCCATGTCGATGACGAAAGCGGTTGCTCCAACCAAACCGAATTGGATGAATTCTTTAATCCACGCGCGCAGAGTTTCAGCGAGGCTCTGGGGGGGTTGTGTAGTGATGTGTTGATCTGTGGGCACGGTACTGATTTTAACGTTTAATTTAAGGGCGTTTGGCCAGCATGTCCCGAACGGTCTCCAGATGCGTGTGCACTCCCTTACAGTATCCGTATGACTAAAGAAGCAGCTCCTCTTGCCCCGCAGCGTTTTGGGACGCGAATTCGTTCCATCCATGGGGACTACTTTGATGACCCCTGGGATTGGCTGCGAGACCGTAATGATCCGCAGGTTGAGGCTCATATCCAGGCGGAAAACCGCTGGGCTGACAAGGTGTGCGAACCTACACGGGAATTGGCCGACACTCTTGTTTCGGAGTTCGATTCTTTCACTGCACCGGTTGTGTATTCGGCTCCTCAGCGGATTGGTGACTGGTGGTACTTCCAGCGCCAACTCCACGAAGATTCCTATGCGAAGCATTATCGAGTTTCCGCCTTGCAATACACCGAAACTCCGGTGCTGGCAGATGAGGAAACCCTGGAAGGTGAGCAGCTCCTTCTCGACGAAAACCTGTGTGCCCAGGGCGAAGAGTTCTTCAAAGTTGGGGAATTGGTTCCAACCGCAGATGGGCGCTTGATCGCCTGGTCTCGCGATACCGAAGGGGACGAACGCTGGACGTGGATCATTCAGGACGCATCCAGCGGCGACATCATTGACCAGGTCGTGAGTGACGCCGGCTATGGCTTTGCGTGGGCGGCTGATTCACAGTCCTTCATCTACACGCGGGTTGATGATGCGTGGCGGCAGTTCCAGCTCTGGCATCACCGCGTGGGTATGGATGCCGACGGGGATTCCCTGCTGTTGGAAGAGCCGGACGAGGCCTTCGATCTGTGGTTTTCCGCATCGAACGACCCGTGGCACGTCGTTGTTCATTCGACCTCGACAACCAGTGGTGGTGCATGGCTGTGGGATCCTTACGCACCCAGTGCTTCTCCACTTCCCCTTGTCGCCAAGCGTGATGACGTCCAGATCAACGTTGAACCCGCAGGCGATCATCTGCTTGTCATTCACACAGCACTTTCACGCGAAGGAAGTTTGGCGTGTATCCCTTTGCCTTCAGCGGGCGACGCTGATTCGATCATTGACCCCGATCGCTGGGTGACGCTCTATACCGCCCACGATGGCGAGCGTCTGACGGATATAGAGGCCTATCGCGATTTCTTCACCCTGTCCTACAGGCGTGACGCGCTTCCCCAGGCGCGCTACTACCGACGCACGCGCCCTCTTGAAATTGCTGACGGAAAGCCGGTTCCTGCCTCAGATTGCAGTGATCTGTGGGCACTGGGAGAAGAACTCAATAAGGAAGGGACAATCCGCAGCCTCTACCCCCTCAGTTCTGGGCGTTTTGAAGACTGCCTTGTTCGTGTGGGGTATCAGAGTGTTTTGACTTCACCCACCGTGGAAGAACTCGATCTTCAAAACGGGAAGACTCGCATCCTCAAGGTTACTGAGGTCCCCAACTGGGATCCGTCTAATTTCACGGAAGAACGAGTGTGGGTGTGTGCCCTGGATGGGCACACACAGATTCCCGTGACCTTGGTTCATCGACGTGATGCCCAGCCTGACGGAACACATGCGGGGTGGATCCACGGCTACGGATCCTATGAAATTTCCTTCGATCCCGAGTTCGATATCTTGCGTCTTCCTGCCCTTAAACGAGGGGTCGTGCACGCAATCGCCCATATCCGCGGCGGCGGAGAAATGGGACGCGCATGGTACGAAGACGGCAAGAAACTGGTGAAAACCCACACCTTCACCGATTTCCTGGACGTTTCGAACTACCTGGTCAACTCCGGATGGGTTCACCCCGATCGTCTGATCGCCGAGGGCCGTAGCGCGGGGGGACTTCTCATGGGTGCGGTCACGAACGCACAGCCCGATCGTTTTGCCGCGATAATCGCGGGAGTACCTTTTGTTGACGCATTGACAACAATCTTGGATCCCTCACTTCCCCTGACTGTTGGCGAGTGGGAAGAATGGGGAAATCCCATCGAGGATCCTGACGTTTTCGCGCTCATGCGCTCATACACCCCCTATGAAAATGTCCGCCAAGACGTGCGCTATCCGGCAATCATGGCAACGACCTCAATCAATGACACACGCGTCTTCTACGTTGAGCCCCATAAGTGGGTTCAACGTCTTCGACAAGCTACCGCTCAAGTCCCCGATCAACCACCCATCGTGATCCGAACCGAAATGGTCGCTGGACACGCGGGGGCATCTGGACGCAAGGGACGCTGGAATGCCAGGGCGCAAGAATTCGCCTTCGTGCTGCACCAGGTCGGTATTACCAAGTAGAGGAATTTTCTATGACAATCACAGCTGCAGTAGACGGTTCTTCTTTAGGCAACCCCGGACCTGCTGGATGGGCATGGGTAATCTCAGAGGACTGTTGGGATGCGGGTGGTTGGCCCAGCGGTACCAACAATTTGGGCGAACTCAACGCAGTCCTTGAGCTGCTCAATGCCACCGCTCAGGCCGGCTTGGCCGACGAAGACCTCCACATCCTCGCGGACTCTCAGTACGCAATTAATGTGATCTCCAAGTGGTCACCGGGGTGGAAGAAACGCGGGTGGGTTAAGGCCGATAAGAAACCCATCAAAAACCTTGAGCTCATTCAAGAAATCGACCGAGCCATGCAGGGGCGCACAGTCACCTTCGAGTGGGTCAAGGGCCATGCCGGACATCCGCTCAACGAGCGCGCCGATGACGCAGCACGTTCCTGCGCGGAAGCTTACCGCGATGGTCGGGCTATTCCTCGAGGCCCGGGGTTCGCTTCACCTGCGGAAAGCGCGGCGACGGAATTCGAACCGTCCACGCCCACAGCTGAGGCTGCCTCGGCAGGCAGAGAAATTCCGGGAGACTCAACGGATGTGCAAACGCCGGAAGAAGCACTCGAACGCCAATTCCTTGAGGCTTGGCTTCGCGCAAACTCTCTTGCCCTCAAAGCGCTCGAAGCCCCTGGCTGCATACGCATCTGGCACAACGGTTCACTTACTCGGGGTTTGGAAGGACGTGCACCCGAGCATGTGGAGTGCTCGAATTTCCAGGTCAGCCGCGTGCAGAGCGCAAACGACCATCACAACACCGCTGAAAGCTATCCGGACGCATGGGTTATCACTTACGTTTTGACCTGGACGGGCGGAAAACTGCGCGAAAGCAGCACCTGGGTTACAGGGGAAAACGGGCCTCGAATTCTCATGCACCAGTCATCACCAATTTCAGCTCGATAACTCGTATCGCTAAAGAGCTTCGTCCTTCCGGGTTAACGGATTGATGCTGTTCCGATGTGTGAACAGCGAATGCACATCCTGTTTTGGCCGAGAAAAATAGAGGGATGCCATCTTCAACCCGAGCGGAAATCCTCACCGGAATCCGCATGACCGCACCCATTGCGGCGGGCTACATTCCTCTGGGGATTGCATATGGCATTTTAGTCATGCAGCTTGGTATGCCCTGGTGGATGGCACCGGCACTCTCTCTCGCTGCCTATTCGGGGTCGGCGGAGCTCTTGGTCATTACTTTGGCGGCTTCGCACACCCCCATCGCCGTCATTGCGGTGACGATGTTGCTCGTCAACTTCCGACATCTCTTCTATGCGTTTTCATTCCCTCTTCACATAGTTGAGGGCAAGCTCGCGCGCCTATTTTCCATGTACGCCCTGGTTGACGAGGCCTACGCGATCACCGCTGCACGTCCCGAAGGCTGGACGAAACCTCGTCTTCTTGCCATGCAAGTCACCTACAACGCGACGTGGGTGGCCTCGGGTTTAATTGGCGTTCTTGCGGGCTCGTTCATCCCCACTCAGATCCAGGGCTTGGATTTTGCTCTCACGGCACTGTTCATTACTTTGACCCTTGACTCAATTCGTTCCCTCAAGGACATTCCCTCGGTTGTTTTGGCGGCCGGATCATTCCTCATCGCAATGCTGGTCTGGCCACAACAACGGCTTTTGCTGGCACTGCTGCTATTTGTCGGCTCCCTTGTAGTGCGCCACATGTTTGCAGCAAGACGTGAGGAGGCCTGATGTCCCCCTCACTCCCCTACCTCCTCGGAATCCTCCTGGTCGTCTTCGTCATTGACTTCACCTTGCGAGCGCTCCCCTTCAAAATCCTTGAGCCACTGCGCGAGTCTAGCTTTGTTCGCAATATGGCTGTGTGGATGCCCCCAGGAATTTTGCTGATCCTTGTTCTGGCAACCCTGAGTGACAACGCAGGCACTGCGGGCTCCCAGTGGTGGGCAGCCATTGTCGCAACCGCCATTACTGTTGTTGTCCACCTCGCAACAAAACGACGCCTCCTGTGGAGCGTCGGCCTCGGGACCCTCAGCTACATCCTCATGCTGAACTGGCTCTAGAAGCCTGACGTACGCTGCCCGCGCCGCGTTCGACGCCTCAGCCACCGCCTCGCCCTCCACACGAAGTCAACGAATGACACAGCTTATTTCCCTCGACATTCACAGACTTCGTGTGACATTGCGGCAGGAGACGCGCCGCACTCCCCGCCACCCACCGTTTCCAAGCCGACTTCGTGTGATTTTCGGGGAGCGGCAGGCGGAACGGCGCCCGCAGCCGACTCCGCGGCGCACGCCGCGCGCTCCGCGGCGCTACCCTTGTCCCATGCGTACGACCTCTTACACTCACCACGCTCACACCGTTTACGAGCACCGCCTTGACGTTCCCCTCGATCACACTCGCCCCCTGGGCGCTGACAACCCCAGTATCGAGATCTTCGCGCGCGAGGTCGTGCGTCCCGGCAAGGAAAACGCGCCCTACGCAGTCTTCCTCCAAGGCGGCCCCGGCTACCCCAGCCCTCGTTTCGGCACCTTTGACAGCGGGTGGATGAACCGCCTGCTGCAGGATTACCGCGTGGTCCTTCTCGATCAACGAGGCACCGGCCAGTCCACCCGCATGGACGCCCAATCCCTTTCCTTCCTTCCTTCGGCGCAGGAAAAGGCCAACTACCTGCGTTACTTCCGGCAAGACCAGATCGTCTACGATGCCGAGGCCTTCCGTCGCGAGCTCGCCGGAGAAGAGCCGTGGACAACCCTGGGCCAATCTTTCGGCGGATTCATCACCACGTCTTACCTCTCGCTTGCTCCCCAAGGCCTCAAGGCCAGCCTCATCACGGGAGGCCTACCCGGCCTCGTCCATGTCGATGAGATCTACCGCCTGACCTACCAGCGAACGGCTGCGCGCAACCGCGTTTTCTTCCAGCGTCACCCCGAGGACGAAACAACAGTCCGCGAGATCGCCGCACACCTGCGCGATACCGAAGAGCTTCTTCCCACCGGCGAGCGCCTCAGCAGCGCACGCTTCCGCCAGATCGGCATGATGCTGGGCGGACAGGGACGCACCGACCAGCTCCACTACCTGCTCGAGGGCCCGTGGGTGACCGTCAAGGGCCAGCGCCGTCTCTCCACCCAATTCCTCGAAGCAATCGCAGACGCAACGAACGTCGCCCCGATTTACGGTGTTTTCCAAGAATTCATCTACGCCTGCGCAACACCCGAATTGCACGGAACCGCAACGAATTGGTCGGCTGATCGCCTTGCTGAAGAGATCCCCGGATTCGCGAAAGATGCAGATCCCCTGGATACTTCCGAGCCCTATTACCTGACGGGCGAGCACTTTATGCGCCGAGTCTTCGACGAGGACCCGGGACTCGCTCCCCTGGCGGAGGTTGCCGATATCCTCGCGCAGGTGAAGGATGCAGCGCCGGTTTATCTTCCCGAGGCCTTGGCTGAGAATTCCGTTCCCATCGCCGCCGCGGTCTACTACGACGACATGTTTGTGCCGCGCGAGCTCTCGCTTCAGACGGGCGAACTCATGGGCGCTCACCACTACATCACGAATGAGTACCAACACGACGGCTCTGCCTATTCGGGAGGAAAGGTTGTCGACCACCTGCTGGGACTGCTCGCAGACTAATGCCTAGAGGCAGTGAGACACTTTCGTGAATATTCTGACGAGGCGCAGACGTGCGCGCGTCAACACGGTAATCTTAAAAACTGTCAGGCCCGCCGACCATCACGCCGAGGCCGTGGAAAACATTCGTGTCAGGAGGACGCGTGAGCGTAACGCCCGCTTTTGAAGCGATTAACTGGAACCGCATTGAGGACGAGAAGGACCTTGAGGTCTGGGATCGTCTCACCGGTAATTTCTGGCTTCCCGAAAAGGTGCCCTTGAGCAACGACTTGGCATCATGGAAGACTCTGAACGCCGAAGAACAGCGCATGACGAACCGCGTTTTCACGGGTCTGACGCTGCTTGACACCCTTCAAGGAACCATTGGTGCGGTCTCTTTGATCCCCGATGCTCGCACTCCCCACGAAGAGGCCGTTTACACGAATATCGCCTTCATGGAGTCGGTGCACGCGAAGTCCTACTCGTCGATCTTCTCCACCCTGCTGTCCACGGAGGAAATCAACGAATCCTTCCGCTGGTCGAACGAGAACGAGGCCCTGCAGCGCAAGGCAGAGATCGTGAAGTCCTACTACCAGGGCGACGATCCCGAGAAGCGCAAGGTCGCTTCGACCATGCTTGAGTCCTTCCTGTTCTACTCGGGCTTCTACGCTCCCATGTACTGGAGTGCTCACGCAAAGCTCACCAACACTGCTGACCTGATCCGTCTGATCATCCGCGACGAGGCAGTTCACGGCTACTACATTGGCTACAAGTACCAGTTGGCCGTTAACGAATCCGATGAAGCACGTCGTCAGGAACTCAAGGATTACACCTTCTCCCTGCTCTTCGAACTCTACGAAAACGAAGAGGAATACACCGAGGACCTTTACGATCCCCTTGGCCTGACCGAGGACGTCAAGAAGTTCCTGCGCTACAACGCCAACAAGGCCTTGATGAACCTGGGTTACGAGGCCCTCTTCCCCGCCGATGCGACGAACGTGAACCCCGCGATTCTTGCGGCCCTGAGCCCGAACGCGGATGAGAACCACGATTTCTTCTCTGGTTCTGGTTCTTCCTACGTTATGGGTGAAGTTGTCGACACCGAAGATGAGGACTGGGACTTCTGAGCTGCGCTCTACCAGTTCACCTGACTGAGCGTTAAAGGAGGGGGCGCCCGCCACACGGCGGGCGCCCCCTCCTTCATCTATTTCTTAGGCTTCAAGCCCTTCACGACGCTTCATCCACAGAATCGCACCGGCTGCGACCATCAGTACCGCACCGGCACCGAGGTACGGGTAGATACCCGTTGACCCCGACAAAGGCAGATGTCCAACTTGCGTATCGACGACGCGGATACCCGGAAGAGCCGTATCCCCACTACCGGCCTTTGCGGGCAGAACTCGCACGGAGGTGAATCCTTCGTCGGGGTCGAAATCGGTCGAAATTACAGTCGAGGCAGCGGAATCAGTTCCAACGCTGATATGGAAGGGAATGGGACGCGGTAACAAAACATGGCCGGCAGGGGCACGCGTTTCGACCAACCAATACGAACGGCCGACTTCTAGTGGCGCACTGACGAAAGCAGATCCACCCTCGAGGACGCTCACGGGGGTACCGCTCAGAGCCTCGTTGTCATAGATCGCAAAAGCCGCACCCTCCAAGGGGTAGGTCCCGTCCTCGTTCCTCTGACCGATGGGCTGAGTCCCGGCCTTCTCGACGCGGATGGTACGCGGACGAACCGGAGCACATGCCTCGTTATTGCTCACACCATCATGGTCATAGGGGCCGTTAACGACGTTATACAGACCATTCTTAGGAGTCAGGCGCTCCTTCGTCATCTTGCAGTCCAAGGACGCCTCGTTGTAACCCGATGCATTGCGATCCCTGCGGACCTTCATACGGATATACCAAGTAGCAGACTTGCCAGCTTCAACATTGGTCCCCGTTGTGAGCACGTAGGAGGAGGCACTACCTTGCTGGCGTGCGCGCCCAAGACCATCAAGAGATTCAGCAATCGCTACTGAACGTAATGAAAGTCCGGGGGCAAACTGCGGGGCATCAACCAGGCGGCCGGTTGTTCCTGCGATAGTGCCATCATTGGTTGCAGTAATGCGGTAGGTAACGGTGATATCGTCCGTCGTCGCACCTTCAACGCTCTCAAGAGCCTTCTCAATGCGCAGCTTGGGAGCCTTTTGTTCATTGGTGAAGGTACAGGTGATGGGCAGCGCAGCGACAGAATGTGCCGGCGCAACCTCTGAGAAGTCCACGCCACCAGTGAAGGCATCACGAGAGACATTCACGCGCTCGCCCACGCCATTCAGGCAGGTCACATCTTTGAGCTGCCAGCGAGCAGCGTTTGGGTCGTCGCTCACCTTCCATGGGCCAAAGTAGCCGGGTTCACCAAATCGCAGGGGTCTTCTACCCGGGATCGTCGGACCGGTTTCTGCAATAACAAACTCTGAATACCCGGGAATGAAGGCCTGGTAGCCACTTGTGACGATACCGTTTTCGCCATAGCCGGTTGGGGTCAGTGGCGAATCCGCAAAAGAAGACCAGTCGACGAAGGAGTCCACCTGTTCATAGAGCGACAGAGGGGTCCCGGTCGGAGAAGTCCAGTCCCCCACACCCAGGGTTGTAAAGCCGAATCGGGGAATTGTCGTCCCAACTGCCGCAGACTCGTCGCTAATCTTCTTCGCCACTCGCACGTAACGTTCTTGACTAAAAGAGCCGTAGAGGCAGCCGAAGGAACTCTGGTTTTCCTTCGTCGTAAAGGTAGAAACCGGCGTTGCATCCGCCGGGGGCTTTGCGGGGCAGGTTCCATCGGCACTGGGGACAAAACCAAAAAGCACTAGGCGGTAAGGGATCCCGTCAACAGTAATGGTCCGATCGGAGGTCGTCTTCGTAATGGATAAGACGTCATCAGATGCGGGCGTCTGATCGGGCTTCCCCGCTGACTGCGGATAGTAGTTGGGGTGATCGGTGTAGATATCGCGGTCGCCCTTACCTTCACCCACAAAGCTATAGCAGTACCAGACTCCGTCGCCATTTTCGCGGGTCAGAGCATAGTAGGGAGCGTTCGTTGGACAGGTTCGGGGAGCAGAAGCACGCGAAATCAACTTATAGGGACCACCCGTGCGAGCAACCGCAGTCGTGTCGGTGTCGTTGTCGGTTTCATGTTGATCGAAAGGGAAAGATTCTTCGAGGTCTCCCAGACGGATATCGAAGGAGGAATGAACCCAGTGGATCTTTGAGGAGATCGGGAAGTTGTTGTGTCGCACCGTGCCAATGAGGAAGGTGTCATTCAAGGACACTGTTCCGGGATTATTGGGCTTATAGCCCAGCGCACTGGTCGTTGATGCGGAAATTGCGTAAGGAGTGTAATCACCGTAATAGGGGTACTGGTCGACACTGGCCAGGTGATACTCCCATGCAATACCGCGAGTGATGTAGGACCAGTAGTCATTCTGCGCAACAGATGCATCCAACCACTTTTGGGAATACCCAGCCCTGTAAGGAACAGAGCTTTCATTCGAATCAGCGGAATTGTAGGATTCCATCCCTTTGATCACGCCGAAGTAGGAATTATCCGGCACAACCGTTGTGCGGTCGGTTTCTGAGTCATTGAGGACGGCCTGACCAATACGCCCCTGAGAACGCGAGAGTGTAATGCTTGCGGCACCCGGTGTCTCTAGGGGAGCATCTGCTTCTGCCCTTGATTGAAAACTCGCTACTCCCGGAAGAGCAACCAGCGTTGTCAGGATGCACGAAACCAGAGCATTGCGAGCACGATTCCTCCGTCGAGGACTATGCTGCGCATGCTGCGGTTGGGGGGCACTACTGAGCCGGTTCATGCGTCTCCATTTCAGTGATCTTCCACGAGTTTAACAGCGCTAGTTGATACAGCAAACAGGTGGCAAAACACATTTCGACAACACCTTGACATGGCTCCACACGGTGACTTCACCCCGCCCAATTAGCACCGAAACGGTAAAATACCCGTGTAGACCTGTCGATACATTGAGCGTCGATATGTCTGAGGAAAGAAGAAGACCGCGAACAAGGAACAGATGACATGGGCATTTTTGACCGTTTTGAAAACGCCGTTGAGCGCGGCGTAAACGGTGCTTTTTCTCGTGTGTTCCGTTCTGGGATCAAAGCCGTTGACGTCACCTCTGCACTCAAACGAGCGATGGACGACCATGTCCAGGAACTGTCTACGGACCGCGCAATCGCACCGAATCACTTCACCATTCGTATGGCGCCGGCGGACATGAACGCACTGGGCGACCTTGATATTCTTTCCGATGAATTCGTTCAGCAAGCCACCGACTACGCACAGTCCCAGGGCTACTCACTTCTCGGGCCGATCTCTATCGACTTCACCAAAGATAGCGACGAATTTACCGGTCAGCTCCAGGTTCAAGCACGCAACGAACGCGGTGCAGCAGCCCCGGCGACAGCCTCGTCCCCTTCACCCGAACACCCCATCATTGATGTCGACGGAGAAAAGTGGCTCCTCACCGAACCCGTCACTGTTATTGGCCGTGGGACTGAGGCCGACATTACCGTCGCCGATTCGGGAGTTTCCCGCCGTCACCTGGAACTTCGTATCACTCCAACCGGCGTTATCGCTACCGATTTGGGCTCGACAAATGGTACCTTCGTCGAAGGACACCGCATCGACGCGGCGACCCTTCTTGACGGAAACCAGATCACCATCGGCCGCACCCGCATCTTGTTCTGGACGCACCCGCAAAGTGAGGATGCCCAGTGACTTCTGATCTCACCTTTACCCTCTTCCGATTGGGATACCTTGTATTCCTGTGGCTCCTAGTCTTAGGAGCGGTCTCAACCCTGCGCCGAGATATTTTCGGCACTGTTGTGACCCCGCGTGGAAAAGGGCGAAAGGATGCGGATCGCAAACGACGTGAGTCTCGTCGCGCAAAAACCGGTACAGCTCCACGCAACCTGCTTCTCACCGGCGGCCCCCTTGTGGGAACAATCATTCCCCTGGGTGCCTCCCCCATCATCATTGGGCGTTCCCCCTCGTCAACTCTCGTTTTGGAAGACGAATACGCCTCTTCCCAGCACGCCCGACTCACCCCTGCAGATGGTCAGTGGTGGATCGAAGACCTTGGTTCGCGAAACGGAACTTTCGTGGATGACGAAAGACTGACTTCGCCTCGGGAATTAAACGTTGGGGACATCGTCAGAATCGGCCAAACCACCCTTGAATTGGTGAAGTAACATGCCCCAATCCAAGCCCGTCGAGTTCCACTACGCCGCTCGCAGCGACGTCGGCTTGGTGCGTCAAAATAACCAAGATTCTGGCTACGCAGGCGCAAATTTACTGGTTTTAGCCGACGGCATGGGCGGTCCCGCGGGCGGCGATATCGCCTCGTCGGTCGCAATGGCTCACCTCGTCCCTCTGGACACCGACTCTCACCCGGCAGAATCTCTTCTTCCCCTCCTTCGCGATGCCCTGATGGATGCTCACGAAGAGCTCTCAGAGCGCTCACAACATGACCCTGAGCTCGCAGGTTTGGGAACGACCTGCATTGCAATCTTGCGTTCGGGTCGGAAACTCGCGATGGTCCACATCGGTGACTCACGCGCATACCTCCTTCGCGGGGATACTCTGACCCAGGTCACCACCGATCACTCTTTCGTTCAATACTTGGTTGATAGCGGCCAAATCACCCCTGAAGAGGCCGAACACCATCCTCAGCGCAACGTCGTCATGCGCATTCTGGGCGATTCCCAAGCGGATGTCACCCCCGATGAAACCATGCGCGAGGCGATCGTCGGCGATCGCTGGCTCCTGTGCTCCGACGGGCTTTCCGGCGTTGTTTCTGCCGATACAATCGCCGAGGTCCTCACCGACGTCCATGACCCAGGTGAATGCGCCGAAGAGCTCATCCGCCTAGCGCTTCTTGCCGGTGGCCCAGATAACGTGACCTGCGTTGTCGCCGATATTGTTCCCGCGGGAACCAACCCTCCCGCCGCACCCCAGGTCGTCGGCGCAGCCGCAAAGGACCGCTTAGCTCCAACCCGAGGCGGAGGAGGCGCAGCCGCGCGTGCAGCCGCCCTTTCAGCACCTACAAAGTCACTTCCTCAAGATGACGAGGCCGAGCCTGAGCTCCCCCGTCGCGCACGCTTTGGGTGGGTACTTCCCCTCGTCTCATTGATCACGGCCATTGCTGTTGTTGTCGGTGGATGGTTCGGCTGGAAGTGGAGCCAAACTCAGTACTACGTGCTGGGCAAAGATGGTGCTGTGGTGATCTACCAAGGTATTCCGCAATCGATTGGATCGTGGAATCTCTCGCATGCGGTGGAAATTACCGATGTGAAGCTCGATCAGCTTGCCGCGGTCGACCAGCAACGTTTACAAGAACCCGTCACTCGTACTTCTCGCAGCGATATCGACGCCTACGTGTCAGTCCTGCGATCGAATGCCCGCGAGCGCGCTTTGGAGAAAGAACGCGAAGCGAAGCAGCAAAAGGAACAGCAGGAACGCGAGCAAAACCAGAACAACCAGCAGGGACAAGAAGGTCAAGGTTCCACAGGCGATAATTCCGCCAATTCCTCGGCCAATCAGGAAGGGGGACACTAATGGCAACCGTGTCCATTAACCCCGTTCGTCCCCGACGTTTCCTTGAGCTTGTCCTTATGCTTCTTGCCCTAGCCGTCGGCATTGGTGGCTATGTCATCACCAGTATCAACCGGACGGGCGAGCTCCCGGCAAACCTCGGCCTTCACATTGGAATTTTGCTGGCCATTGCAATCCTTGCGGAAATCGGAGTCCACTTCTTGGCTCCCTACGCTGATCCCGTTATTTTGCCGGTCGCCGTTGCGCTCACCGGCATGGGTTTGGCAATGATTTACCGTATTGACCTCTCATTGAACGCGCTGGGCATGGATACAGTCGGCATGCGTCAAATGATGTTCGTCGGTATTGCAATTGCCTTGGCCGCAGTCATTTTGGTTGTTATTCGTGACCACCGGATCCTGCGTCGCTACACCTACACTTTCGGCCTGCTTTCGCTTGTTTTGCTCCTTTTGCCGATGATTCCCGGACTGGGTAAGGAAACCTACGGTGCTCGCGTGTGGATCAGCCTGGGACCGTTGTCAATGCAGCCCGGTGAGCTCGTCAAGATCACACTGGCAATCTTCTTCGCGGGTTACCTGGTGAACAACCGCGATAACCTCGCGATTGGCGGCCCCAAGGTTCTGGGCATGCGGATGCCCCGCGCTCGCGACCTCGGACCAATCTTGGTCGTATGGCTTGTGGGGGTAGCAATCCTGGTTCTTCAACGGGATTTGGGGACCTCGCTGCTCTTCTTCGGCCTTTTTGTTGCGACCCTGTATGTCGCAACAAACCGCGTTTCCTGGCTGGTCATTGGCTTCCTCATGTTCGTCCCCGCTGTTCTTGTTGCCATCAGCACCTTCAGCCACGTTCGCGCTCGTTTCTCCGTCTGGCTCAATGCTCTTGACCCCGAGGTCTACAACGCTCAAGCCGGCGGCTCCTATCAGCTGGTCCAAGGCCTCTTCGGCCAGGCCTCGGGCGGGCTTATGGGAACGGGCTGGGGTCGCGGTTATCCACAGCTTGTGCCTCTGGCTAACTCGGACTTCATCCTCTCTTCTTTCGCTGAAGAACTTGGAATTACTGGCCTTGCGGCGATCTTGGTCCTGTACTTGATTCTCATTGAACGAGGAATGCGCGCGGCAATTGGCGTGCGTGACGGTTTCGGGAAGCTCCTTGCCACGGGCCTGAGCTTCTCCTTCGCAATCCAGATTTTCGTGGTTTTGGGCGGTATTACTCGACTGATTCCACTCACCGGCCTAACCGCTCCTTTCTTGGCAGCCGGCGGCTCTTCGATGGTGTCCTCATGGCTGGCTGTTGCTCTTCTGATCCGCGTATCGGATGCTTCACGTCGTCCTTCGGTGCCCTCAACCTGGACCTCGGGCAATCTCCCCGTCGTTGATGCCAAGAAGCGTCACACCCCCGAACACGCGGGAGGTCGCCTGTGAATACCCAGATTCGTCGTCTTTTCGTCGTCGTTTTGACGATGTTTGCGGCCCTTGGCCTGATTGTGACGAATAATCAGGTCATTCAGGCCCCATCTCTCAATGCCGATGGGCGCAATCAGCGAACCATCCTCCATGCCGCCGAAGTTGACCGCGGTCCGATCATCGTTGCTGGAGAAGCCATCGCTTCGTCAAAGAAGATCGAGGATTCTTCGCGCTACCAGCGTTCTTATGCCCAGGGTCCCCTCTACGCCCAGACCACGGGATACTTCTCTGCCGCTTTCTCTCAATCGACTGGGATGGAAGCAGCGGCTGAGGACATTTTGGATGGACAGTCTCAGGTTCTCCTTGCCCAGCGCTTCCGTAACCTTTTCACTGGGCAAAACCGCCAAGGTGGTGGCGTCGTTTTGACGCTCAACCCAAATATGCAAAAGATCGCGGCTGAAAAACTGGGAAATCGCAAGGGCGCAGTTGTCGCTCTCGATGCCAAGACCGGTGCGGTCTTGGCCATGTATTCTTCGCCTTCCTACGATCCCAATTCGCTGGCGGTCTTTGATTCACAGGAAGCCAATACCGCTTACACGAATCTCATTAACGATCCCTCTAAGCCCCTGTATAACCGCGCGATTGCAGGCGACTTATATGCTCCCGGATCGACCTTCAAGATCCTGACAAGCATTGCTCTTCTTGAAAAGGGCGCGGTCACTCCGGAAACAGAGATGGACTCCCCCGTCTCGACCACGCTTCCCGGAACGGCCACCTCGGTGTCAAATATTGAATCAACCGAATGCGGCAACGGACACCCAACCCTTTCCGAAGCCTTTGCGCGTTCATGCAACACAACCTTTGTCTTGGCCAGCGAGAAACTGACGCACACGGATTTGGCCGATGTAACAAACCGTTTTGAGTTCGGAACCTCCCAGAAAATTCCGCTCAGCGTCACCCCTTCTCAATTCCCCGATTCAACGGATTCTGCACAGCTGGCAATGAGCGCAATCGGCCAGTACTCGGTCAAGGTCACCCCTATGGAAATGGCGATGATCGCACAGACCATTGCCAATAAGGGAACAATGATGCGTCCCTACCTGATTTCTCAGATCGTTGATTCTGATCTTCAGGTTCAATCGCAAACCTCACCAATCCGCGTGGGTCAGAAGATCACCCCCGAGATCTCCTCCCAACTGACGCAGATGATGACCGGCGTTGTCTCCCAGCCCTATGGAACCGGAACCTCCATGGCAATTTCGGGCGTTCCTGTTGCAGCCAAGACCGGAACCGCTGAATTAGGCGATGGCTCCGGCCGCGCAAATGCCTGGGCAGTTGGCTTCGCCCCCGCCGATAATCCGCAGATCGCCTTCGCGGTAGTTGTTGAAGGCGATGAATCCCATCCCGTCCCGCACGGTGGAACCGATGCGGGCCCCATCGCACGTGCACTTCTCCAGGAGGGTCTGAAGTGAGCGATCCCAAACCGACACGGGCACCAAACCAGCTGGCCGGGCGAGTCCTGGCTGGAAGGTATCTGTTGCTTTCCCTCATTGCCCAAGGAGGGATGGGCGAGGTCTGGAAGGCACGCGATCGCGTCACCGGACGTATCCTTGCCGCGAAGGTCTTGCGTCCTGAGTTATCCGGGCAGGAACTTTCGCTCTCCCGCTTGCGCATTGAAGCACGTAACGCGATGAGCGTTGAGCATCCGAATATCGCCAATGTCTTGGATTCGGGCGAAGAAAATGGTCGCGGCTGGATCATTATGGAGTTGGTCGAAGGACGTCCCTTGACCGATTACCTGCGCGGTGGCCAGTCTTTGGCTCCCGAATACCTCATGCCTATTCTCATGCAGATTGCAATGGCGTTGGGGGCGGCGGCTCAAGCAGGTGTCGTCCATCGCGATATCAAGCCCGCAAATGTACTCATTCGACCCGACGGTATGGTCAAACTGACGGATTTTGGTATTTCTCGTACAGATTCCCAGATCGATCTGACCGCCGATGGCATGGTGATGGGAACCGCCCAGTACCTTCCCCCCGAGCAGGCAATGGGAGAGAAAGCCACCTCACTGGGTGACCTTTACGCTCTGGGTGTGATTGCGTACGAGGCCGCGGCAGGAGTTCGTCCTTTTACTGGGAAGTCCCAGGTTGATATTGCCTTTGCCCACGTCAATGAACCGGTTCCCGCGCTTCCTGATACGGTTCCCGCTCCCCTTGCCCAAGTGATCTACCGCTTGTTGGATAAAGATCCACAGCAGCGTCCCGCATCGGGCTCTGCGCTTGTTCGTGAATTGGTTGCGGCAGCCAGTGAGATGGGCGTGTCCCTTCAGGCACGTCCGCTCCCTGCTCCAACCGTCCCAGCTCCGCAGCACGGTGCACCATCGGCTGCGAGTGAACCCGCGGTTGAAACTCGTGTCAACCCGGTGGCTCGACGCAGTGCACCGATTCGCCACACACACCGTCGTTCCCTTCCCGAGGACATGCTTGAGCCCGTCGATTTTGACGCACAGGCAGCACAGCCGTCCCTGGCAGCCCGCTCGGTGACGCAGACGCGTACGCCCGAGGCCTCGCACAAGGATTCCCCATCACGCCCTTCCCTCTCCTCCCGTATTGCCGCGGCCTCGCGAAGGGAAGAACCAGGTGACGGACCGGGGCGCAGGACACAAAGCCGCAGGACAGCTCCCGCGACGCACACTCCCGCCCCCGAGGCCTCGGCACGCAAGGCGCCTACAGCCCCATCGCGTCCTAAACGGCCTGCTCAGACCACAAGAATCAACCCCGCGCTTTTCCGCTGGCATGCGATCACGGAAGAGAACGGAACAATCCTCACGAGCGCTCCAGCAAAGACTCGCTACAATCGTTCTGTTGTGGCGCCGGAGCCAAGCCGCAGTGAGCAAATCGGAAAATGGCTGGTCATCTTCCTGATCTCTCTCACAATTTTCTTAATTGCGGTTGCTACTATCCACAACAGATTAGGGTCGCTCCTGCACAGGACAAGTGCAGACGTCTCACTCAATCAGGAGGTTTCGACATGGCAGAATCCGCCCCTCGAGTTCTAGGGGGACGCTACGAGGTGCGCTCGCTCATCGGGCGCGGCGGGATGGCCGAAGTTCACCTCGGGTTCGACAAGCGTCTGTCGCGAATCGTTGCAATTAAGACTCTTCGCACCGACCTGGCGATGGATTCCGTCTTCCAGGCGCGCTTCCGTCGCGAGGCCCAGTCCGCAGCTTCGCTTAATCACCCAAACATCGTTGCGGTCTACGACACCGGTGAAGAGCCAACCATCCTTCCCGATGGGCGTCGAGTCTCAATTCCTTACATCGTCATGGAATACGTTGATGGGCGGCCGCTGAAGGACCTGCTCTCTGACGATGCGGGCCCCTTCCCCATTCCCGAAGTCGTTGACATTGTTGCCGGCGTTCTCTCTGCGCTGGAGTACTCACATTCTGCTGGCCTGATTCACCGCGACATCAAGCCCGGCAACGTCATGCTGACTTCCAAGGGCGAAGTCAAAGTCATGGATTTCGGTATTGCCCGTGCAATCGCCGATTCTCAGGCAACAATGACGCAGACGAACGCAGTCGTTGGCACCGCACAGTACCTTTCCCCCGAGCAGGCACAGGGTAAGCCCGTTGATGCGCGCTCGGATCTGTACTCAGCGGGCGTCCTGCTCTTCGAGCTTCTCACCGGAAAGCCCCCATTTACAGGGGATTCTGCGGTAGCCGTCGCCTACCAGCACGTGCAGACTCTTCCGCCGCTTCCTTCATCGATTGCGCCCGATATTCCAGCTGAAATGGACCGCGTTGTCATGAAGGCTCTGGCTAAGAACCCTGACGATCGCTATTCTTCAGCGGCTGCAATGAAGGCTGACCTTCTGCGCGCGGCTCATGGCTCTCACGTGAACGCGCCCGACACTGCGGTGTGGACGACCCAGGCAACGCAAACGCTTCCCGCTGTTGCCACGCCTCCGGCTTTCCCCACAGCGTCCTCACCTTCCGAGGCCCAGGAGACCCAAATTCGACCTCGTGGGGCTGCGGCAACTGCGGTTCGTCAAAATGATGAGGAGCAAGAGGACGAGAAGAAGCGTCCTGCGGCTCTGATTGTGGGAATCATCGGTGTTGTTCTGGTTGCGGTTATTGGTATCGCGTGGCTTTTCCTGACGCATACTCGAGCTGATTCGACGACAGAGGTGCCCAACGTTGTCGGTCAGACCCAAGCCGAGGCCATGAAGACCATTACGGATAAGGGCTTCGAGTGGGCTGTTGCGAACGAGCAGGTTGCTTCTGACAGTGTTCCTGCCGGTTCCGTTGTTTCAACCGATCCGAAGGCCGGAACCGCTGCCAAACCCGGTTCCCGCGTGATTGCAACGATTTCTTCGGGTCCTGCGTCCATTACTCTGCCGGACAACCTTGTCGGCATGACCCCAACGCAGGCTCAGCAAACTGTTGAGGCTTTGGGCTTGAAGTGGACTCTGTCCGACCAGAAGGAAGCCTCCGATTCGGTCGAAAGCGGAAAGATTGCACGCGTCAGTCCTTCTGCAGGCTCGAAGGTCCGCGCCGGATCAACCATTACCGGTTACGTGTCCTCTGGCTCTGAAAAGGTGACAATCCCCGATGTCACTGGCATGAGCCAGGATCAGGCTCGTACTGCACTGACTCAAGCCGGCCTGTCGGTTGGAAACGTCAATACCGTCGATGAGGGCGGTGCCCAGCAGGGCCGTGTCGTCTCGACCTCTCCGGCTGTGGGTTCCGAGGCCAAGCGCGGCGATACTATCGCCCTGAACATCGCTTCGGGTAACATCACTGTTCCTCAGAACCTGACGGGTGCAAACTACACCGAGGTCGCCTCTCAGCTTGAGGCCTTGGGATTGCGCGTGACCGTCATCCAGATGCCCGACCGTAACGCAGCTGCTGGTGTTGTCACCGGAGTAACGCCCAGTGAGGGTTCTGCAGTGCGACAGGGCAGCTCCATCACTCTCTACGTGTCACAGGGTGGGTCTTCGGCCTCCCCCAGCCCCTCAGGCCACTAAGGCTCACGAGGCCCGCTTCGGACTAACAAACAGTCTGCTTGGGGACCTCGCCCGAAGGGCAGACAATCTGAACTGAATATACTGTGGGGGCCGGCATTGCCGGCCCCCACTCTATGCTCATTTTCGGTCAATCAGACCGCAGCGCCACCCAACCCAAAGAAACGCTCTGCCCATGGGAAAACATAGGCAAAAAGCACGGCGACAGCGAAGGCGGCAATCACTAGGCACAAGAAAACTCGGAACCACGTGGGTCCCGGAAGGTGGCGGAAAAACCATCCGTACATATTGAATTCCTTCCTTACTCCACGGGCTCATCAAGTAGTTCGGCGGGGACACCCGTACTCTTCGGAGTCCACGATTCCAACTTGAGGTGAACAATAAAACGCTCGGAGTTGCCGTACTCGGGGTTGCAGGTGGTCATTGTCATCAGACGTTCAGTCGGCTGCTTTGAGAAGGTCAGATCACCGGGAACCGGGGCAATGACACGGATATTAGTTTCATCGCTAGCGGGAACGATCTCATTGGACTGGTAGGTGTAGACCAGATAGACGTTATCGGTCTCGACAACAACCTTGTCATTGTCCTTGAGCAGGTCAATGAAACGGAATGAATTGCCGTATGAACGACGGTGTGCGGCAACCGAGAAGTTACCCACCTGGCCGGGCTGCGCGGTGTCCTTGTAATGGCCGGCCCAACCTTGATCGATCACGCTGCCTGTCGTACCTTCACCCAGGGGGATCTTCATCCAATTCCATGAAGGAACATGGATCACTCCGTAGAGTTCATCGATTGCCGGGTTCAGGGTGAACTCCGGCGGATCGTCGGTATGGCGCTCACCCAGGGTTCGGTTCGATGGGTGCTTGCTGGAGAAGTCCGCGACTGCTTGCGCGCGGGGGCCTTCTACCTTGTATGTCGTCCAGTACAACTGCCAAACGGCAAATAACCCCAAAATGACGGCAATCGTAATGAGGAGCTCGCCGATGACCGAGAGGAAGGTGACGCGATAGCGACGGGGGGCAGCCGCTTCTTTCACATGTTCACCCATTCTCTTTCACCACCTGTGCGTATCGAAGGGATAGGTCTTGGTCTGATGCCGGAAATTCGAGTTTCTCTGAAGTTTTCAACTCCCAGCCCAATCCGTAGCGTGCCACATAACGCTGATAGTTGACGACTCGAGGGTTCGTTTCGACTGAATTTCGGAGCTTATTCACATTTCCGATCGCCGAAATCTTGTAGGGAGGGGAAAAGGATGTGCCACCGACCAAAATGACGTTTCCAATGCAGCGCACAACGGTTCGCGGAGCGATACGAACACCTTGGACGGTCATCGCCTCTGCGCCGCCTTCCCACATTGCATTCATGACATCGTCGATGTCTTGCTGGTGAATGACCAGATCGTTGGGGTTGACGTTGTCCGGAATGCTGTCTGTAGGCGCATCTGAAAGGGTCACCGTAATACCCGGACCCGAGACGGGAACTTTAGAGAGCTCACCGACGTTATCGCTGCTCTGCTGGCCAGCTGCCGGAACATGGCCCGCAATCTGATCTTTCAGGCTGCGGACCCCGTCTTGGAGGTCTTTCACTTCATTTTGACGGTGTGCGACAAGCCCAGCCAGATCGACAGCGGTTTGTGAGCGGGTTTCCGAGTTTGAGCGCGCACTGGCAACAAAGAGCATTCCCGAGGCCGTAGTGACGATGAGAACAGACAGAGCCGAGCGCAGGGTACGACCCGTCGGGCGGGTGAGCGGTCGGCCGAAAAGTTTCACATCATCTCCTGTTGGCGACTAGGCGTACCTCTAGTATCCCCTGTTTGAGGGTGCAACGCCCAGTTGCTTTTGATGTTTGGCTCAGTCCCGCTAGGCTAGAGGAAGGCCGCCTGTCGCGGCGTTTCCCGGGGAGATCCCGACACTTGCCGCATGAAAGGATAATCGTGGCTGAGCCGAAGAAGAGCGAAGAGCGCGAGGAAGAGAAGAAAGACGCACAGACCGAGGAGCGTTCCGAGAAGCGCGAAGAGCGTCACGCACATGAGGACGAGAAGAAGGACTCGAAGCGCGAGGAACACGGCAAGCGTTCATCAAGCAAGAAGCGCGATCACGAATCTCGCGTTGAGAAGCGCGCAAAGGCCGAGTCAGAAAATGAAATCCATGCCTGGACCGATGGCATTCCGCTTTCGCCTGTGTGGTGGGCACCCGTCTTCACGACCCTGATGATTGTCGGCCTGCTCTGGATTGTTGTCTTCTATATTTCCGGAGCCACGTACCCGATTCCGAAGATCGGTCAGTGGAACTTGGCAGTCGGTGGCGGTATCGCATTCGTCGGCTTCCTTATGACTATGCGTTGGCGCTGAGCATATCGCCGAACGTGAATTCTCCTTTCTCATGAACTGAATTCACGGTTGAGTCTCAAGGGGCTGGGACACCCGTAAGGGGGTCCCAGCCCCTTTGCTTTCACGCGTCACTAGATTTTTCTTTGTCAGATCTTAGATATCGACGATTTTGGGCGCTTTAGAGGCGTGAATCCACATCCACAGCCAAAAGTTATCCACAGGCAAATCCACAGCTGGGGACAAATACCATCGATGTAATTACCCAGCATCGATTCCCAGATTTACTAATGAATTTAGTTTCATGAAGATTGAATTGAAACTTCAGACTTGCGGTATATCAACGAAAACTCACTTTTTTGCCACAAAAACAACAAAATGATGTCCGGCAGCACACTTTTCAGCTTCGCACAATGATTTCGCGCTGTATCCACACGTTATCCACAACATCCACAGGCAAAATGAGCAAGCTTCCATTTAGCTTCCAGCTTTCGCCCAGAATGAGCTAAGAAGCGGCTAAAACGAAGCCATGTACGGACAAGCAGCGGGTCACTACACTCCCCGCATCACCTAGATATGGGGCAATAACTCCACGCAGACTAGGCGTGGAACTCGATACGCCGACCGGCCTCGTACATGCCCCCAAGGCGCTGGCCCCCCAAAGCGGGCTGGAAGGAAGCAATATCTGTCGTCGAGAAGGTCGTCAGCGAATTCATGCCGTACTCGGTCAGCAAGGTCGCAGCGGGAGCCGAAGGGCCAACAATAATCGTCTGTGCACTCCGGGAAAGCTCCAAAAGACGCGGCATCGTCTTATTCACAAAAGCAGAACCCGTGATAAAGACGTAGTCACAGGTGGGAAGAACATATTCTGCGGCTGTATCTGGCAAATCTCCATCCAGCACGTTGCGCTCGAAGATGAAGAGTTCAGAGGCGGCAGAAAGGGCCTCGGCAGCGAAGGGAAAATGCCCAATAACAGCGACGCGCTTACCGGCAACCTCAGCCGACCAAGGATCAAAAAGGTTCTGCCAATTATTCACCTGGCACGGAACAAAACCTGCGGCCTCGGCCCGCGAGGGAAGCGCATACCAAGAATTCACAGCCGCCATCCCCAGGGCAGCCTCGGCGAAATTCCAACTCTTCGCATAAGCGGCAACCTCGCGCAGACTCATGCCAGAGGGATCGGTGGGAAGACGGCGAGCAATCGACTCAACGGGCATATGGAAGGCCATACCCGCGCCGGCCTCGGAATTCTCGATGAAGGCCCACTTACCAAAACGTCCACTAGCGGTAACTTGAACGGATGGGTCGATCTGCTCAATCAGCCGATCATAGATCTCCCACGGATTCCACAAGTCCAGCATCGAAACTCCCACTTAGATATTGAGAAGCACCATGTAGGTGACAACAAGGATGACAAGCTCAGCAAGGAACATCCCCGCGATACCCAGATACAAACGGCGGCGTTGTTTCTTCGCTGTCATCCCGGAACGCGGCTTACCCAAGGCGAGCATCCCCCAGGTTGCGAGCATCCCGAAAATCAAACCGCCAAGATGAGCCTGCCACGATACTCCTGAAACGATGAAGCCATACAGGAGGTTAACTGCAAGAAGGCCGACGACGGCGCGCACGTCAATCCCAGCGGCCCGCTGCAGAACGAAAACAGAGCCAAAAAGGCCGAAAATTGCGCCCGAGGCACCGACGGTCACCGTCAACGCAGATGAGGGGTCAATCAGCACCCACCCCAAAACGCCGAGGGTTCCACCCAGAGCACTTAAAAGATAGAGACAGAAGTAGGGACCGCGCCCCAACGCTGGCTCCAAGGCACGTCCTATTGCGTAGAGCGAAACCATATTGAAGGCAATGTGCATGAGGTTCACATGCAAGAACGCCGTCGTCAGGATGCGCCACGGCTGATACAGGCCATGAATCGGAGTGAATCCCAGGTATTGGGTGATCACACCCTTGGTAAGAATGTCACCTACCCACAGAGCCACGCACACGCCAATGATTGCGTAGGTGACGACAGGGGTTTGTGCACTGACCCGGACGCTCCCCCATTGACGAGGCCGGGCGGTGCGGGCGCTTCCGAAAAGGTTGCCTCGGCCTCGGCCCGCGCAGTCCACACAGATTGAACGGACTTCCGTGGGAACGACACACTGAGTGCACATGGGGCGATTGCAGCGCTTGCAGTAATCGACGCTGCGCACTCCGGGGTGGCGCGGGCACTCGGGTGCAGCGTAGGGATCAGAACGCTGACCGTACAGAGGCTGAGACATATAAACCTTCCGGTTTGTGGTCACTCAGTGATGTCGATCGATTCGATAACGACATCTTCGACGGGACGATCGTTACGACCGGTACGAGTTGTTGCGATTGCATCGACAACTCGCTTGGAGTCTTCGTCGATAACTTCACCGAAAATGGTGTGGTTTCCGTTGAGCCACGGGGTAGGCGCAACGGTAATGAAGAACTGAGAGCCGTTGGTTCCCTTGCCCATACGCTTACCGGCGTTTGCCATGGCCAGCAGGTAGGGCTTGGAGAAGGTCAGATCCGGATGGATCTCATCGTTGAACTGGTATCCGGGACCACCGGTTCCGGTACCAAGGGGGTCACCGCCCTGAATCATGAAGCCGTCAATGACGCGGTGGAAAATCGTGCCATTGAAAAGGGGGCGCGAGGTGGGCTGACCGTTGGTGGGGTCAATCCATTCGCGTTCACCCTGTGCAAGTGAGGTGAAGTTCTTAACGGTGTTGGGGGCTTGCTCGGGGAAAAGCTCGAGTCGAATATCGCCCTTATTGGTGTGAATTGTTGCTTCCATACCTCCATGGTTCCAGATTCAGGTGAAATCGGCACGCTATTTTGCTCGGTATTCGCTTGATGAAGCTGCATCTAATGGTCAAAGAGTGCACAATAGAAGGGTCCATGCGTTCGCTCAACGGACGCGATTTTTTTACAGATTCGGAGACATCATGGCAAGGACCCCGAACATCGACACCGATAAGCTCAAGGCACAGGGCCTGCAGCTCCGTGACGCAGCGGCTGTACACGCGGGCCGTCTCGCCGTACGAGCCGCCGATCTGGCAGAGCAGGGACTGGACTGGGCAGCTCCTCGCGCACAGGCCGCGCTCTCAAGCGCAATTGAGCGCGCGACTCCCCTTGTTGAGTCCGCAAGCGAACGTGCACAGTCTGTTGCCGACCGCGCTCAGCCCTTCCTTTCCGATATTCACGGCCACGTCGTGGACGACTACCTGCCTCGCCTGAACAAGGCAGTGTCCGAGTCCGCCACTGCTCTTGCTGCTGAGGGCGACCTGAGCTCGCGCGCACGCGCCGCTCGTTCCGCATCCGCAAAGGCCCTGACGACTCCGGCTCGTAAGAAGAAGTGCTGCAAGAAGGGCCGCCTGCTTCGCGCCCTCTGCTTCACCGCACTGACCGCTGCCGCTGCTGGCGCAGGCTACGTCCTGTGGAAGCGCAGCCAGCCGATCGAAGATCCGTGGGCCGAGGACTACTGGGCAGACCTCGAGGTCGAAGACTACAGCGCTGACCAGAACCAGGAAGCTTCTGCCGAGTAAGACAGAGCGCCTCTGAGAAGGCTTAACGTTTTGGGGGGTCGCGACGCAATGCGTCGCGACCCCCCAAACATTTCTCTGTCCAGATCTTCGCAGGCGAAGATACTCAGCTGAAAATGCGCTAACCGGCGATGAAGAAGAGCCCCACGAATCCAAGGATTCCCAACGCCAAGGAACTCACATTCAGAACGATCGCCCACACATTGAGCGTGCGCTGTGGCGCCGAGATCTGGACTGCGCGACTCGGAATCGATAAGACCACGCCGAGGATATTAATCGGGCCGATTAGGCCGACCCACATGATCAAGATCAGGATCCACACCCAGCCGGCACCTTCGGGATGTCCGCTCTTGATAGCGCCTTGGATGATCAGGTAGGGGAACAAGAACGAACAAATGACAAGAATCCAGCCGATGACGCCAAGGATCAGCGGGAAACGCTTGAGTTTCGCTTCACCTTGTCCAAACGATGTTCCAAGCTTTTGACCAGCTGGCTGCGGAATGCTCACCTTGTCCTCCTCGTGGATAAATATTGCGAAGACTGAGCCTATCGAAGGCTCCAAACCCTGTAAAGGTGACTACTCGAGAAAAGAGCTGAGCACCCGCACAACCCCGGCCTCGTTATTCGAAAGCGCAACAAAGCGAGCGGCGGCAAGGATATCGGGGGACGCATTCGCCATCGCAAAGGAAAATTCAGCGCGCGACATCATCCCAAGGTCGTTTCCCGCATCTCCAAATACTGCGGTTTGTGCAGGTGAGACCCCAAGATACTTCTGCAGCTCGCTGACAGCTTGGCCTTTATCGACTCCACGCATCTGCAAATCAGCCCAGTTATCGCCAGAAAGCGCGAATTGATGACTTTCCTTGAAGCTTCCCAAAGTTCGTTCAGCCAAGGGCTTCACATCGCCTGCACTGCGCAGAGCAAGCTTGATGATTGCGTCATCCAATTCACCGCGTTCAATCTCATCAAGTACCTCAATCAGGTCTTCAACAACCTGAGTTCGCGCGTAATACGGCAAGATTGCATGCAAGAAAGGCTCATCACTGCGCTCGATATACGCTGACTTCTTCCCGCAGACGACAAGGCCACCGTCCCACTGCGCAGCTTCTACATCCTGAACTTTCCCGTCTTGAACATCGGTATGCGCAGCAAAGAAACCGCCCTGACGCACGTGATGACGGACCAACTCGACACACCTGCGCACCGTCTCTAGGTCAAGGGGGCTTGAGGATATCTCTTCCCCATCACGCATAACAATCGCGCCATTTTCACCGATAAAAGTCATCCCCACGCGCCCCGGGAACATGTTGATCAGAGTCCAGATTTGCCGACCAGACGCGGGCGCAAAAGTCACGCCACGCGCCTCCATAGAATCGAGGAGCTGCTCCAATCCCACGGGGAAGTTTTTCTGATCATCCAACAAGGTCCCATCCATATCGACCGCTGCCAGACGGATATCAGCATCCGCATATGTGGTGGGATCACTTGCCTGCGGCATTGACGCTTCGCGCATGTGTAGTACTTCCTCACGACCGAAAATGACGTCCTCAAGGGCACCCATTGAACAGAAAAGAACCTGCGACCAGACTAACAACCACGCCTTTCATGGACCTAATACCTCCTACCCGTCAACCTCGTGAAGGCTCATCTGCTAGTTTGAACGGCATGACCCATGCGCAAGTGCTTCTGCGTGAATACGCCCGCGCAACAAATATGTTGATCGCGGGACGACCTTTCGTCACTTCAGACCCTGAGCTCGCTTCTCTTCTTGAGGCCTTCGGCGCTCAGGTCGCTCCCCACCCCAGTAGGGAAGGATCCTTGGGCCTCGAGACAGTATTTGATCTCTCAGACCAGGCGCGCCCCCACCCGGGTGCAATTACCGTCGTCGCACCCTCCGGTACCTTCGAAGGGGTCTACTCCCCCGACGGTTCCCCAATTTCTGGACCAGGGGACCCCGAGCGCATTGCGTGGGCCCGTTCGCTCATGCCCGTGACCGAGGCCGCGGTTCGCCGCATTGCCCACCTGCTCCCGGGCCGCCGGATTGGCCTCGCCCTGGTTTTGGAACCAAAAACTGCTGCGCTTGCCCTGATGCTTGCCGAGGCCGGTGCTGAAGTTTCCGTCTTTGGGCACGCAAGCGAGACCCGAGATGACGTTGCCGATGCCCTGCGCCGCGCGGGTCTGAAGGTCTTTGCCGACTCCCACGCAACTCCGGAGCAGGAAGAAGCACTCGCCCGCGACTTCCTCGCGGAAAACAACGAGTACCTGCTGGATGACGGTTCGCATCTTATTCGCATGGCTCACGATCCGGGTCGCGCTCCCACAGCGCTTTCCGCTTTGCGCGGCGCTGCCGAGGAAACGACCTCGGGACTGCGACCGCTACGCCATTTCCCACTGCGTGTTCCTGTGATTGCCAGCAATGACGCACGTTCCAAGACACTCTTCGATAACGCCTATGGAACCGGCCAATCCTGTTGGACAACAATCCTGGACATCATTGACCCCGCGAAAATTGGCGCCGCGATCCCTGGAATGGCGATCGGAGTCATCGGCTACGGTGACGTCGGAAAGGGCTGCGCTCGCTTTGGCCGCGCACTGGGAGGAAAGGTCAGTGTCGTCGAACTTGACCCGGTTCGCGCTCTCCAAGCGCGCATGGATGGTTTCACTGTCGCTTCACTGTCTGAGGTTGCCGCATGCGCAAGCATGTTGATTTCCGCGACGGGAGAGCCCTCGACCATTCCGCTCAGTGCGCTTGAGGCCCTCCCTGAAAATGCGATTGTCACTGTCGCGGGCGGAGTGGTCGGTGAAGTTGAGTTCGAGCAGGCGCTCGCCGCGGGGTGGACGCTGAACGAGGCGGGCGACCCCCATGTGCAAAGGCTGACCGATCCGAAGGGTAAGTCCCTGCGTCTTCTGGAAAAGGGTGAAGGCATCAACTACACAGCCGGCGAAGGAAACCCCATCGAGATCATGGACATGAGTTTCGGGGTTCAGGTTGCCGCCCTCACCGAGCTACTCACGCACGGAGACAAACTTGACCCCGGTCTCCATAACCTTCCCATCCAAGCCGATAATGCGGTGGCTCAAGCTGCGCTTGATGCACTTCGTGGGACAGGCAATGCACAATAGTTCCATGACTTCGACGCTTTCCCAGGATGACGCAGAGATCCTCAGCCCCCGCCCGCATTCCGACGTCGTCGAGGTCTACTCAGCTGGGCTCGTCATTCCGATCACCGCTCCATCCGTCTTGGACGGTGCTATTGCGGTTTCCGGTGGACGAATCGAACACGTAGGATCTCGTGACTGGGTGATTCACGCGCTCGAGCAGTCGGGGCGCACCTTCGTCGAGCATCACGTCGACGGGGTACTGATGCCCGGCCTCGTCAATGCGCACACCCACCTGCAGTACACGGGAATGGCGGAAGTTGGAGCGAAACGCTACACGGGTTTCCCCTCGTGGGCGCAGGCTTTCGACGCGGTCTATGACCACACAGAGTTTGATTGGAAGGCCGAGGCCACGCGGGGTGCGCGCCTCTCGATCCGCTATGGGACAACCAGCGCTGCCGACGTCGTCACCGATCCCGAGGCCGCGGGCGCGCTCCACGACCTGGGCCTGCACGGCGTCGCCTACTGGGAAGTCATGGGGTGGTCGAACGAAGATTGGGCGGCTCGTGGTCCGGCAAGCGTCAACGCTTCCTTGGACGCAATGCCCACTCCCCCGCAGATCGGCATTTCCCCGCACGCCCCATACTCATTGGACGCGGAACCGCTTTTGGATCTTCCCGACCTTGCGCGTCGGCGTAACCTTCGCCTGCATATCCACTTGGGTGAATCCCATTCCGAGGCCGAGTGGAAAGAAGGCCGAACCGCGCAATTGGACGATTTGTGGCGCAGTGGAGCGTCGACCTCCTTCACGGAAATGCGTTCCCTGGGCGGAGGCTTCTCGGCAACACAATTCGTCGACCAACTGGGGGTTTTGGGTCCTGATTGCCATGTGGCCCACGGCGTGTACATGACCGCAGATGACCGGCGTCGCTTGCGTTCTCGCAATACTGCTGTTGCTTTGTGTCCGCGCTCGAATCGTGTGATTGGCTTGGACGCTCCCCCTGTTGCCGCCTACCTGAATGAGGGCAATTTGCTGGCCGTGGGGACGGACTCTCTGTCCTCTTCTCCCAGCCTCGACGTCATGGAAGACGTTGCGCTCTTGTATAAGATCGCTCGGGCTCAGGGCTACGGGGAGAGCGATTTGGCTCGTCGTCTACTCCACACCGCTACTTTGGGTGGGGCCGTCGCATTGGGATTGTCGACGGGTTCTCAACGCGTGGGCCAGCTTCAGTCTGGCGCGGTTGCAGACATAGTGTTTTTCGATGTGCCCGTAACGACGATTGTCGACACTATCGAGGAGCTCGTCCAAACCGGTGCTTCTCGTCAGATTGCAACGGTTATAGATGGAAACCTGCGCTGGGTCGATCCGCGTTTCACCGACATCTTTGAGGGAGACGTGCAATGACTACTCTCACTCCGCTCGCTTCCACGCTCGTCAAGCAACTTGACCTTGCGCCCCATCCCGAGGGCGGCCACTTCCGTCGCACGTGGACCGCACCCACGCATGTGGAAACCTCTCGCGGCCAGCGAGCCACGGCCTCGGCAATCCTCTTTGTGCTCGATCGCGACGAGGAAGCTGCCTGGCACTTGGTGCACTCTGATGAGCTGTGGATTTGGTCGGGTCCGGGAGCGCTGGAGATTCACTTGGGTGGAAATGGCGAGGCCCCAAGTTCCGAGCCGCAGATCGTGATCTTAGCCTCGCCGGATGCTGGCAATGCAGAACTCTCCCCTTCTGAGCCTTCGAACCCCGTGCAATTCCTTGTCCCCGCCGGTTCGTGGCAGCGTACTTTTGCACGGGGCCAAGCAGCACTCGCAACATGCATTGTGTCACCCGAGTTCTCTTTCGAAGACTGGAAGCTTGCGGAAACCAATTCCTGAAGCTTTTCTAAGTGTCGACAATGCTCATAGCAATGCCGTAGCCTAAGTAAGCAATCCAGTAATCACTGGAAACCCCACTATTGAAGGAGTCATCGTGGATCTGGAAAACCTGAAGAAGCAGGCCGAAGAAGGCTTTGAAGCTGCAAAGGACAAGGTCGGAGACGTCGTCGAGGCAGTTAAGGACAAGGTCGGAGACGTCGTCGAGGCGGCTAAGGACAAGGCCGGAGACGCTAAGGACAAGGCCGAAGATGTCGTCGAGGCGGCTAAGGACAAGGCCGGAGACGCTAAGGACAAGGCCGGAGACGCCGTCGAGGCGGCTAAGGACGAGCTGGATAAGTGACCATTAGCATCAAATAAATCAGAGGGCAGATCCAATTGGATCTGCCCTCGGTTATTAGACCCATCATAGCGAGGATCCACGCAGACCATATCTCACATCTAAAGTTTGAGACTATCTCTTTCCATTAGCACGTAGTTGCCCTTAGCCTTAGAGCGTGGGTGCTTTTCCCATGGGTTGACAAGCACTCAAAATTGTTCTGTCCCAATATCTTCATAGGGAGCACACGTGGTTCGTCCCAAGATCCGTTTCCGTAAGTCCGCACTCGTCGCAATCGCAGCAACTGCCGTCATGGCGCTGGGTGCATGCGCGGGCGGAACCACTTCCAGCAGCACAACTTCCGCAACCGCCGATGCTAACGCAACCGGCGAAGCACTCCCCACCGTAACCAAGGGTAAGCTCACCATCGCCACCGGCGATCCGGCCTACAGCCCCTGGGTCCTCAACGACAACCCCGAATCCGGTGAAGGCTACGAGGCCGCAGTTGCCTACGCAGTCGCCGAGAAGCTGGGCTTCTCCAAGGATCAGGTCGTGTGGAAGCGCACAACCTTCGATTCGGCAATCGCACCTGGCGCAAAGGACTGGGACTTCAACATCCAGCAGTTCTCCATCACCGATGCTCGCAAGCAGGCAGTGGACTTCTCCAGCCCCTACTACACGACCTCCGAAGCGGTTGTCGCCGTGAAGGGCACCCCCGCTGCCGAGGCCAAGAGCCTCGAAGACCTGAAGAAGCTGAAGTTCGGCGTTCAGACCGGTACGACTTCTCAGAACTACGTGATGAACAAGCTCAAGCCCAGCACCGATCCGCTGATCTTCAACGGTTCTGCTGACGTGGTCCAGGCTCTCAAGGGCGGCCAGGTTGACGCAATCGTCGTGGACCTGCCCACCGCATTCAACGTCATCGCAACCCAGGTTGAGAACGGCACCGTGGTTGGCCAGTTCACCGCGAACGAGGATGGCAACAACTTCGGTCTGCTGCTTCCTAAGGGAAGCGCTCTGACCCCCGCGGTCACCAAGGCAGTCGACACGCTGCGCGATAACGGCACCCTGGCCGAACTTCAGAAGAAGTGGCTGGCCGACGCCGCATCCGCTCCGATCTTCGAGCAGTGATCTTCTTCTCCGGCTTGGGATTCGTCCCAAGCCGGAGAATTTTCATTTCCCTTGTCCTGATTGCTTTACGCATTCGAAACCCACTCAGAGGACCCAGTGCTCACCGATTCCCACTCAGCAGACCCCATGGCTGAATTCCCAGTCTCCGAGGTCGAGCGCCAGCGCCGTCGTTACCGGCGCACGCGCACCACTCGCTCACTCTTGATCTCCGCGATCTCCACTCTGATCATCGCGGCACTCATCGTTGTCATCTTGGCCTCGTCTCCGGGGTGGAAGACAACCCAACAAACCTTCTTCAACTGGGAATACGCAAAGAGCTCCTTCCCCGCGGTCCTCTCCGGCATGTGGCTCAACATCCGCATGCTGCTGGTTGCAGCGACTGGCGTGGCGGTCTTTGCAACTCTTCTTGCTGCCGCACGTACCTTGGGCGGACCGGTATTCTTCCCAATCCGATTCCTTGCTGCCGCATACACGGACATCTT
Organism: Trueperella pyogenes; assembly: GCF_001070855.1. Lineage (GTDB taxonomy): Bacteria > Actinomycetota > Actinomycetes > Actinomycetales > Actinomycetaceae > Pauljensenia > Pauljensenia pyogenes_A. Next base: position 164,087 of record NZ_JVLH01000009.1, read on the forward strand.
CCGCGGTGTGCCTTTCATTGTGGTCCTGTACATCATCGGTTTCGGAATTCCCGCTTTGAACCCGTCCAGGCGCATCGATGTCACGCTGCTGGGAACCATCGCCCTGGTCATCACCTACACCTCCTACGTTTCCGAGGTGCTCCGTGCTGGCCTCGAATCCATTCACCCCTCGCAGCGCTACGCAGCGCGTTCTCTGGGCCTGACCCACGGACAGACCATGCGTCACATCATCGTGCCGCAGGCAGTTCGTAAGGTCACCCCCGCTTTGATGAACGACTTCATTTCCATGCAAAAAGACGTGGGCCTGATTTCTGTTCTGGGCGCAACTGACGCAATCCGAGCAGCACAGGTTCAGCAGGCAACGACCTACAACTTCACTTCCTACGTGGTCGCGGGCCTCCTCTTCATCGTTTTGTCTTTCCCCTTCATTCGCCTGTCCGATTGGTACACCGCGCGACTACGTAAGCGCGAGCAGATGGGAGGCACCGTCTGATGAGCACGGAAACCACCACCCCCGACGAAAGCTTGGCAACCTCCGCGGAGCACCCCGTCCTTTCTGTTCAGGGCGTCGTTAAGCGCTTTGGTTCCAACATCGTTTTGCGCCGCCTAGATCTTGACGTTCACCGTCACGAGGTCGTTGTACTCTTGGGTGCCTCAGGCTCGGGAAAGTCGACCCTCCTGCGCTGCGCGAATCTGCTTGAACGCGTCGATGACGGCCAGATTTTCCTTTCGGGAATGGACATCACCGACCCCAGCATCAACGCCGATAAGGTTCGCGGACAGATCGGTGTCGTGTTCCAGCACTACAACCTGTTCCCGCACATGTCAGTGATCGATAACGTGACACTGGCTGCACGCAAGGTCCACGGGTGGGCACCGGAACGCGCAACAAAGCGTGGTATGGAATTGCTAGAACGTATTGGTCTTGCTCAAAAAGCCGAGGAATACCCCGACCGGCTTTCGGGTGGCCAGCAGCAGCGCGTCGCTATTGTTCGTGCACTTGCAACCAATCCCGAGCTTCTTCTGCTCGATGAAATCACCTCAGCATTGGACCCCATGCTGGTCGGCGAAGTTCTTGACCTCGTCCGCGAAGTTAAGGACTCGGGTTCCACGATTCTTATGGCAACCCATGAAATCGGTTTCGCACGCCAAGTAGCAGACCGCGTGGTGTTCTTGGAACGCGGAAAAATCGTTGAACAGGGCACCCCTCAGGAGGTCATTGACAATCCGAAGATGCCTCAGACTCAGGAATTCCTGGCTCGCGTCTTCCACTGAGCGCCCAAATACACTGCGTCCCTCTTGTGAGCGGTTCCAAAGCCGCTTGCAAGAGGGACATTGTTTGAGTCCTCAGTTTCTCCCGGCCTCGACATCAGCCCAGAACGCAGCAAGAACATCAGCCAACGCAGCCGGATTTTCTAATTGAGCGCTGTGTTTTGCATCTGAGATCACCTCATAGCGCGCACCTAATAACGCGGCTTCTTCACGATGCATCTGCTCCGGCCAAACTGTGTCCCCCACTCCGTGAGTGATCAAGACAGGAAGTCCACTTTGACGCAAGGGAAGCGACACATCTGGGTAACGAGCCAAAATGAAAGCCGCACCCATGAGCGAGTCCTCGCTGGTGACCATCGCGCGCTCGGCAATCAACTCATCCCGAGGATCACTGCTCAGGAACTGGGAAATGTACCATGCCGATAGTTTCTTTCCCGTTGTTGAGGACAAGAGACGCTGACGCAGGGGTGTCCAACGCATCGCTTCAGGCGGCCGAGGGCCTGTAGAAAACAGTGTCACGGAACGGAATAGTTCAGGTGCAACCACTGCAGCTTGCCTGGCAATCACACCGCCAAATGAATGTCCCAGCAGGTGAATTGGACGCTCACTTGCGCCCATCGCACGCGCAATCTCAATCAGGTCACCGACAAAGTCAGCCAATCGGTAATTCTCAACGCCTTTGGGAGCCGCAGAATCCGCCTGTCCGCGCTGCGAATAAGCACAGGCGCTGCGACCGCGCTCAGCCAGATACGGCAAGAAGGGAGTGAAATCTTCCTTGGAGCCCGTAAACCCCGGAACTAAAAGCGCCGGAACAGGCTCGGGCTGCTCACCAGCGTGGGGCACCTCGTGTACCTCCAACGCGCTCTCCGCCTTGGGAACAATGCCCGCCACGGCCTCGTCAATGAAAGCGGCAGTCAGTACGCCCGCGGACGTAGGGATCCCCACGCAGGTCACCTCCTGCGGAAGTTCCCCCACAAATGGTGCCTGAGGGACAACACCGTGAATCTGCATTCCAACCCCCTAAAGGTGAAGCCGGCGGAAAACCGCCGGCCCCACACTGCATCCCCTCAACGTATTCGTTACAAGGGAGCAACGTGATTACTCGAGCTCGAAAGCACCGGTGTACAGCTGGTAGTACACACCCTTTTGAGCAATCAGTTCGTCGTGACTTCCACGTTCAATAATACGGCCGTGATCCAGAACCATAATGGCGTCGGAGTTACGGACCGTTGACAGACGGTGTGCAATGACGAAGACCGTACGCCCCTCCATGAGGTTATCCATGCCATTCTGGACCAGCGACTCGGTACGCGTATCAATCGATGAGGTCGCTTCGTCCAAGATCATCGCCGGCGGATCGGCAACAGCTGCACGCGCAATAGACAACAACTGTGCCTGCCCCTGCGAAAGGTTTGACCCATTGCCACTGAGCTCGGTCTGGTAGCCATCGGGAAGACGCTCAATGAAGGAATGAGCATTCGCAAGCTTTGCTGCTGCGATGCATTCCTCATCGGTCGCGTCCAGTCGCCCAAAGCGGATGTTATCCATGACGGTGCCGGTAAAGAGCTTCACATCCTGAAGCACGACGCCCAGCGAGCGACGCAGATCAGACTTGTGGATCTTCCTGATGTTGATGCCGTCAAAACGGATCTTGCCGTCATCGATATCGTAGAAACGATTGATCAGGTTAGTGATAGTCGTCTTGCCGGCGCCCGTTGCACCGACGAAAGCGATCTTCTGCCCAGGCTCTGCCCACAGCGAGATGTCGTGAAGAATCGTCTTTTTCCCGTCGTAGGAGAAGTCGACGTCTTCCATGACCAGCTCACCGCGTAGACGCGTGTAGGTGACCGTTCCGTCGCTGTGCGGATGACGCCATGCCCATACACCCGTGCGTTCTTCAGTGGGATGGACATCGCCATTTTCATCGACCCGCGCGCGGACCAGGGTCACGTAGCCCTCGTCTTCTTCACTCTCTTGCTCCATCAAGGCAAAGACTCGGGAAGCACCGGCAAGACCCAGGGCGATCATCGGGACTTGCATCGAGGCCTGTCCCAGCGTCTGTGTAAAGTTACGGACCATCCCCAGGAAGGAAACGACGACGCCAACGGTGATTGCGCCCATACCCGCGAAGCCGAAATTCGGAGTCTGGAGCTCAACCATGATGCCGCCAACCAGAGCAACGGCAACATAAAGGATATTCCCGATATTGCCCAGGGTTGGCATGAGCATGTTGCCGTATTGGTTCGCACGTTCTGAATCGTTGAACAGTTGGTGGTTGTAGCTCAGGAAATCATGTTTAACAGCATCTTCGTGATTGAAGACTTTAATGACCTTCTGGCCATCCATCATCTCTTCGATGTAGCCCTCTTCTTCAGCCAACGAGCGCTGCTGCGCAACCATGAACTTCGCTGAACCGCCACCCATTTTCTTTGTCACGCCAAACATCGCGACAGTCGACGCCGCGACGAGAAGAGTGAGCCACAGCGAGTAACTGAGCATGGTGATTGTCAACGCAAGGATCGTGAGTACGGACTGGATCAGGGTCGGGATCGATTGGCCAATAAGCTGGCGAATCGCGTCCGTATCGTTCGTGTAGGTCGACATGACCGCACCGTGAGGGTGCGTATCGAAGAACTTCAGCGGAAGCGTCTCCATGCGATCGAACATGTCATCACGCATCTTCTTGAGCGTGCCCTGAGTGACGATTGCCATCAGACGCGTGTAGATGAAAGCGCACACAATACCCGAGCCAAAGATAATGCCCATGATCACAACCAGTCGCACTAGCTGCGACATCACGGCCGGGAGCCCCTGGCTCATACCGGGAATAATCACGGTATCAACGATCTGCTGGAGGAAGATCGCGCCAACCGCAGATGCGATACCAGAAATCACAATGCAGATGCCAACAACACTTAAGTGGATCTTATAGTTCGCCCACAGATAGGCCATCAGCCTTCCAAAAGGACGCGGCACTCCATCAAGCTTGTTGGGGTCTTTCATTCCCGAGGCCGCGCCTTCTTTTTGTTTTTGGCTTTCCTCGGGTGCTTTCTCAGCTTGATCCTGCGGAAGCACCTCTACCGATGCGGAAGCGTGAGCGGCAATCTGATCTGCTTGTTCTTCTTCGTAGCGTTCAACCGACATTTCAGGCCACCTCGCTTTCATGTGTACTGTTTTGAGTGTCGTAAAGTTCGCGGTACTCGCCACCCAAGTCAAGGAGTTCCTGGTGAGTGCCGTGCTCCTTGATACGCCCGTCATCCAAAACGATGATTTGATCAGCATGCTGGACTGAAGAAATGCGCTGCGCAACGATGATTGTTGTCGTATCCGGGATTTCCGTTTCGAAAGCCTGACGAATCAGCGAATCGGTTCGAGTATCAACCGCACTAGTTGAGTCATCAAGGATCAAGATCTTGGGCTTCTTCAGCAAGGCGCGCGCGATGCACAGACGCTGCTTTTGGCCACCCGAGAGGTTCGACCCGCCCCTTTCGATCATGGTGTCATAGCCATCAGGGAACTGACGGACAAATTCGTCAGCCTGTGAAAGCTCGCAGGCTCGGATGATTTCTTCATCGGTTGCATCAGGGTTACCCCAACGGAGGTTTTCCTTGATCGTTCCAGAGAAAAGAATATTCTTCTGAAGAACAACGGACACTGCATCACGCAGGGGTTCGAGGCGGTAGTCACGCACATCGATCCCGCCAACGCAGACCCTGCCTTCCGTCACGTCATACAGTCGTGGAATCAACTGGATGAAGCTGGTCTTACCTGAACCAGTTCCACCGACGACGCCCAGCGTCGAGCCTGCGGGGATATCCAAAGTGATGTTTTCAAGCGCGGGGCGTTCAGAGTCTTCGCGGTACTTAAAGGTCACGCCTTCAAAGGTGATATCACCGGTGGGCACTTCACGGATTCCATATTCGGGGGAGGTCAATGGAGATTCGTATTGAAGTACCTCAGCGATACGGTGTGCGGACTCTGCAGCGATCGTCACCATAACGAAAATAAAGGCCAACATCATCATGGCCGTGAGGATCTGAATACCGTAAGTGATCAGTGCTGACAGTTGACCGGTGGTCAATTCACTGCCGCCTGAGGCCACAATCATCTGCGCGCCGATGAAGTCGACCAACATGATCGCACCAAAGATGAAGAACATCATGATGGGGGTATTGAGAGCCATGATCTTCTCAGCAAAGGTGAAGTCTGCTCGTACTTCCTCTGAGCGCTTGGCGAAACGAGTCTTTTCATACTCTTCGTTGACGAAGGACTTCACAACTCGGATACCTGCGATGTTCTCTTGGACCGAGTTATTCAGAGCATCGTACTTCTTAAAGATTCGCCGGAATACCGGGAAAATGAAGATGATGATCCCGAACATGATTGCCGCTAGGAACGGCAGCATGATGAGAAAAATCAGGGACATGTGCCAGTTGATGCGAATTGTCATGACGATCGAGAAGACGACCATGAGCGGGACGCGGACGGCAACGCGAATAACCATGCCATAGGCGTTTTGGACGTTGGTCACGTCCGTTGTCATGCGGGTAACCAGGGAGGATGTCGAGAAACGATCGACGTCTCCGAAAGAGAAGTCCTGAACCTTGAAGAAGAGGTCTTGACGCAGGTGCTTTGCCAACCCCGCTGCTGCGGTCGCACCGAAGCGGGCGGCGAGGATGCCGAAGAGGAGGGAGAACATCGCCATGACCAGCATAAAAACGCCAAGGCGGACAACTGGAGTGAGCGCACCACCCTGAAGGTGATCGACCAACGAGGCCATAATCAGTGGGAGGAAGCACTCAAGAATGACCTCTCCCGTGACAAACAGCGGTGTCAGAAGCGAAGCGCGACGATACTCACGCACACTTCTCAACAAAGTACGAACAGTCGACATCTAGCGCTGGACCCCCGAAAAATCACTGCGTGTAATAGGAACCTACCCGTAGACCTTCAAAGGAATGCATCTTTGCGGCCGGGGTAGGCGGATTAATCATTTGATGTAGATCATCCCATGTTAGCCGCCTTTCCTAACGGCGGCGATACCATCTAGGCAATGACGCGATAGGCGAAATCAAAGGCTACACAAGCACAAAGTTTCATAGCTGATTCATAGCTTTAGCCCACATCAAGCACAGATTACGCCCGTAGATTTTCAGTATCAGACATAGGGGGTCGCAAGGCCCCGTCTCCTTTACCTGTTGAGGGACGCTGTTTAGAACGCATATTGTGTTGATGGGATGCACGTGGGGCCGGCTTTGCCGGCCCCACAGTGTTTATACAGCCGTACAAAGACCAATAAAGAGCTATCAGCGAACCTCACTGACGCTTGTAATTACACGTGTTCGGGGATACATCGAAACTGTAAATTCATCCTCGTAGGCGCAGTGCTTTCGAAGCTGTCTGTATGCATGGGTACCCGTGTAGTTCGTGCCGTCAGTGAACTTCACATCAATCCGTTCGCCCGTCTCCTTCATTAAGGTGACATAGGTGATAAATACGCGAACCTTTGAGCTTCCCTTTCGCATAACAGTTGAGGTCTCTTCTTTGTGCGCCACACAACGCACGCTGAGTTCCTCACTACCCGACACTGCATCTGCCACCACCTGAGCGGATAAGACAGACCCCATTCCAATAAGACCGCAGTCAATGGTCACCAGCGCAACACACAACACCTTGGAGATACGTGGAGACAAGCGACGCCGAAATCCCACCGCACCTTGCACACTACCCTGGGCATAGCGCTTGATTACCGGAATCAACACGATCGCAACAGCGATGGGCGTCGCACACACCAGAGCCCAGCTCAGCAAAGCGAAAGACCATAATTTTGGAGACTCCAGGAAGAAAAAGGGACCTGCAATCGCGGTGATGATGAAAAGCCACCGGTGGACCTTAGCGCGCCGACTCATTGAACGAAGCGACAGCCTTTTCACTTTTACTCCTGTCCGAGCGCCCTCTCCAATGCACTCAGCCCCATTGCCAACAGCGCCGAATCGCTCTCATCCGCGTGCGATATCGACTGGTTGATCAATTCTCGCCACAGCCCTTCGCGAAGCAAGCGGCCGCCCTTCAAGACGATGATATGCGCATCGAGTGCCGCAGCATCTTCAATCTGATGTGTCACCATGATGACAGTTCGCCCAAGGAATCGTTGCGCAATCAACTCACGCAGCCCACGTGCGGCCTCGACATCGAGCGCCGCCATCGGTTCATCAAGCAACAAGACCTCGGGAGCGACAACCAGCGCACGAGCCAAAGCGGTCCTCTGAGCTTGCCCACCAGACACCTGAGCCGGACGACGCTGCTCCAAGCCTGCTAAACCCACAGACTCTAGGGCTTCGCGCGCACGCACCTCGGCCTCGGCAGGGGAAATGCCGGCGCAACGCAGGGGGAAGGCAACATTGGCAAGCAGACTCATATGGGGGAACAAAACGGGCTTCTGCTCTAAAACTGCAATCTTCGGCTGGCGGCCTGAGATACCATCTGGCCACTGCCAGGTGCAGGTCATCTGCGGCGCATCGAGGGCACCAGAAAGCACCGACAAGAGCGTGCTCTTTCCCGCGCCGTTATGTCCCATCAACGCCGTGACGACACCGCCTTGGCAGGTGAGGTCAACGTTGATATGTCTCTCGGGAAGAGTTCCAGCAATCCGTACGCCGGGGACGGGCACGCGTGGAAGCTGGCCCTGTGCCTCTCCATCCTTATTCCCGAGGCCGCGGCTATGCTCGGTAGCCAAGCGCGAGGCCGTAGGAGCTTTCGCCTCGTCAGCGGAGGTCCCGCTCAAGAGACGCGAATACCACCACTGCGAAAAGGCCGAAGCGCCGCCGACCAGGACAAGCGCAACAAAGACCAAGATGACAGACAGCATCAGGGCCATATCGGTTGACTCTTCGCGCTGAAGATAGATTTCCAACGGAAGCGTACGGGTTACTCCAGCCAAAGACCCCGCAAAAGTAATAGTTGCACCAAACTCCCCCAGTGCACGCGAGAAAGCCAAGGCCGTCGAAGACACCAGAGCTGGGATCATCAGCGGCAGGGTGACAGACCACAGTGTTCGAGAAGGCGAGGCTCCCAACCCACTCGCAACGCGTTCCTCATTGAAACCGCGAGTGCGCAATGCACCTTCAAGTGAAGAAACAAAGAAAGGTAGTGACACAAAGGTCTGCGCCATAACGACCGCGACCGTCGTGAAAGCAATATTGATGCCGAAGATTTGCAGATAGGCACCGATCAGGCCTCGGCGACCCCAGGTGATCAAGAGTGCCAAGCCCGCGACAACCGGAGGAAGAACCATGGGCAAAGTGACCATGGAGCGCAGGACTCGCGACCACCATGTATCACGTGCCCTGGCACACACCAGCGCTAAAGGAAGCCCGACAATAATGCAGGCAAGGGTCGAGGCAATACAGGTACGCAGCGAGAGCGCAAGGGCCTGCGAACTTAGTGCTTGAGAAAATAGATGGGGAAATTGAACCCAATCAATGCGTATGAGAAGCGCAATGAACGGAACAAGAAGAAATAGAACAGCACAGGCTGCGGGGAGTGCGATCCAACGCGGGATCCCCGCATACCTGTGCTTATTCGTCATAAGATTATTCCGAAAGTACCGTACGTAAAGGAAGGCGATTTCAGCCCTTATCCGAGGAAGTCGGTTCCGAGAAGCCATACTTCTTCAGCACTGCCTGTCCCTTTTCGGAAAGAACAGCGTCAATGAACTTCTGCGCGGCTTCCTTGTTCTTCGCAGAAATGGTCGCAGCGATGGGGTACGAGTTTACAACCTCATTCGCACGGGGAATTTCAACGATCTCGACCTTATCTCCGGCAGCCTTGGCATCGGTTGTGTAGACCAGACCCGCATCTGCTTCGCCGCTCTCAACCTTGGCGCGTACGTCCGTTACCTTCTGTTCTTCAGAAACAGGGTTCAGGGTGATGCCTAGCTTTTCGGCCAATTGCCTGGTTGCATTGCCACAAGGGACGCCCTGCGCGCAGACAACGAGCTTCTTGCCATCAAGAGAAGAATCAAGACCGGTGATCTTGGCAGGATTTCCCTTGGGGACAATCAGTGTCAGGACATTAGATGCAAAGGGTTTCGGTGTATCGACAAGCTTCGCATCGGTTGCCTTAGTCATATTCTTCTGGTCCGCAGAGGCGAAGACATCGGCGGGTGCGCCTTCCTTCATCTGGTCAACCAGGGTGGATGAACCCTGGAAGTTGAAGGTCACCTTGATATTCGGATCACTTTCCTTGAGGACCGTATCAGCAATCTCGGGGAATGCTTTATTGAGCGAAGCAGCCGCGAAAACGTTGAGTTCGACCGGTGCTGCAGCTTCTGTCGAAGCAGATGCCGCGGCCGTTGCAGTTTTCTCTGCAGATGCGCCGTTTCCGCCTGAGCAAGCGGCAAGCGCAAGAAGGCTAGCCGCGGCTAGCGCGACGATTTCCTTGGAGTACTTCACAGGTTTCCTCCATTTGGCACCTGAAGAGAAACGTTTGTTGCCTTGATTTGAGCCATGGCGATAGAACCCACTTCGATTCCCAACTCGCGGACGCTTTCGGTCGAAACCAAAGAAACGACACGGTAGGGACCACACTGCAAATCGACTTGGCTCATCACCGGATCGGAGTGAACAGCAATAACCAATCCCTGGAGGTGGTTACGAACAGACTGAGTGCCCTGCCCAAGAGCAAGCTGATGAACATCAGGTTGGCTATTAATCAAAGCCGCGACCGATGCTCCATCGATACGAAGCGGTCCTGAGTTCTCAGCGCTTTCTGCACGAGTCACAAGTCCATCATCAAGCCAGCGACGAACGGTGTCATCACTGACGCCAAGGAGAGTCGCCAGAGTCGAAACTTTGTAATAAGGCATGAATTAATTTTAACGGATTTTGCCGTTTTTTGTAATTAATCGACAAAAATATGCAAATTTCTCCGCAGACGCGGCAAGTCATCGAATAGATTATTCGCCCGAGGCCTTTCGTACCGGGATATCCTCAAAGAAAACCTGGCAACCACAACTATTGCCGAAGGGCACCAGAGTCATACTCATGCCACCATCACTGAGCTCTTCAACAATCTGCCGAATCGCGGCACCGTGCATCCGACACACAATGCCTTGGATCTTATCGTTGCCAATATTGAGGTAGGGGCAGGATTGGATGGACAGACCGCCATCTTCTGCATTTAACGCACGGAAACCGCGCGTTGAAAGGAAAACTCGAAGAAGCGAAAGCAGGGCTTCCTCGTCATCACGGGCGGCATCAAGCGCACCGGAAGAGCGGATGAGATCAACGTACTGTTGCCCCCAATTCCGCCCCATGATGTCAGCGAGCTGTTCGCCGCCGTCCGAAGTTTGAGCCATTGCCGAGGCCGCGGCAAGAAGAAGTTCCGAAGACTGACGTTGAAGACGCGCTGCATCCCCGATGACCGCGATCTCGTAGTACATCGCGGGGCGGCCTCGCCCTTCGGGATTGCGAGTTCGACGCACAACTAAGCCCTGTTCGACCAAAGGAACAAGAGTCTCACGAACCGAGTTCTTATGGATTCCCAAACGATCTGCGATTTCAACAACGGTTGCTTCGCGACCAATATCGGTAAGGGTGTGCAGAACCTTACGCTGCGCCGGGGATGCGGTCGCCAACTGGGTAATCATGTATTCGATGCCGTTCAATCTCTACCCCTTTTCCATAAACAGTCATAAAGTTTGTCAGAATAAGCTTTGTAAGTGTATAAATTACATTTCTACAGAACTAAACTATTCCCCTGTTTAAAATAAATTGATTCATATTTTATAAAATCAATATGTATATATAGTTCCGAAAACAGAAGATATTGCATTGTTTTTACTTTAATTGAAAGCTATTCTTGTCAAACCAGGTTTTACGAAAAGTCTTATTTGTGCCACATTTGTACCAAATTGAACTTTAGTCTATTTGTATATGAAATCTAATTTAGTTAATTTAGATTTAAATTCGGTATATATATTGTTGAATATAGTTCGCCCGAACAAATAGAATGCTTGCAATCGGCAGAAATAACCGGCAACTATTTTATGAAGCTGCTGGTTTTGTTTATTTAATTTTTATAAAGAAGTAATAAAAGTTAAACCGCCTAATATCACTCCCGCTGCATTGGGAATGATGAGGATCCAGTCTTTTTTAGGTTCTTTTGTCCAACCATAGATTACCCAAATTAAACAAGAAAATGCTGCGAATAGTGGTTGGAATGGTTGAGCTTTTTCTCCTTGTAAGTTAGCGATAATTTGTGGAATATATGCAATAAAGACAATGATCCCAATAAAAGCTCCAATAGATCCGACAAAGCGATTAATTTTTTGTTTAGACATGTAATACCTCCTGGGGTTTTTATATCAGAAAGGAGAATCGACCGGTTTTCACCTCGCCGTTAGTCACAGCTACTCCTTGTCTTCAGGGACTTGGTTGACATTCTAGTGCACGGGCAACCACTAGCTGCCATACGTTTCAAATGCTGGGGCCTGTATGCGCGGGTCAGCACATACAGGCCCCAGATCACATCAGCACAGATCAAGCACCCTGATAGGGAGCATCATCTTCTGGGAAACTCTGAGCCTTGGGGCCTGCAGCACCACCTCGAACCGGCGTCCATCCTCGTGCGGGACGAGAAGTAGAAGTCGCTGATCGACGTGAGCGGTACACAACATAAGGACGCGTCGGATAGGCAATCGGAGCCGAAACGACGTGCACCAGACGGGTGAAAGGCCATGCGGCAAAAAGGATGAAGGCAGCAATAATGTGCAGCTTGAACTGGAGCGGGACATCCGTCATCAGAGAGACATCAGGCTGGAGCGTGAAAATCGAACGGAACCACACTGCGATCGTCTCACGGTAGTTGTATCCACCCGGCTTACCCAAGATCTGCGTCGTCAAAGTCGCCGCAGCTCCCAAGAGGATGGCGCAGGTCAAGAGAAGGTACATGAAGACGTCATTGCGGCTAGTTGCCAGACGCACCGACTTCTTGACAATACGTCGATACAAGAGTCCGAACAGACCAACCAGCGTCATCAGGCCGGCAATACCACCACCGATGATGGCCACCATGTGGTAGGCATGCTCGCTTACACCCATTGCCTCGGTCCAGGACTGAGGAATGACCAGACCCATGACGTGGCCGGCAGCAACACCCAGAATACCGAAGTGGAATAGGGGCGACGAGAGGCGCAGGATGCGGCCTTCATTAAGCTGAGATGAACGCGAGGTCCACCCGTACTGATCGGTGCGATAACGCCAAATCAACCCGCCGATAAGGAGGGTGAAAGAAATGTAGGGAAGCACTCCCCAGAGGAAAAGGTTCATGGCAATCCTTAGAGTTCGTTCTCACCCGCGGGCGAAACAAGGGAAGAAGGGGTTTGAATGGTGGGCCACGGCAGCTCGCTTCGATCAGCCATGCCGACCATCTCGGTCGGGGGACCCTGACGGACCAAAGTCTGCATGCGAGCGAATGTAGCGTCATCCACCTCGGGTAAAGCCATTCGCAAGGCAGCGACCACATGTGCCCAAGGAGAGGACAGGGAGAGCAATGCAGCATGAAGGATCTCAATTCCCTCGCGGTGCGAGGACAGCATAGCCTCAACCAGCTCGTGCTCTTCACCTTCGGTTCGCGCCGCCAACTCCAAAATATTGGGAAGGTAGTCAGGCAACTGATCGTTTTCTAACTGCCAGCCAACGGCGGCGTAGAGGTCGCGAACAATGGTCAGAGCGATACCGCGCTGGCGGGTATCACCCGTAGCGTAGTAGGTCAGCTCCAAGCAGCAGCGACGCTTCTGGTCAAAGGTCTCAACGTAGGCCTCTTCGACCTCACGACGCGACTTGCCTCGTGCCCACTCAAGGAACTGCGAAAACTCCGCAGCGGCCTCGGCACTGACTTGCCCCAAAGAGGAGTCAATCTGGGCGAGGATCTCATCCCATTCCTGTCCCGGGTAATCCAAAAGGGCAGCAGCGATCATGAAGGTTGCGGCGCGTGACTCCCGGCTCTGGTTCACAACTGGAACCGCGGGAGCCGGGTTACGCGTCGGAATGAAAGTCGCGGTCTTTTGACTCATTCGGGTCGCCGACCAATCGAGACAGGAACCTTACCGCCCTTGTGTGAACCGCAGCCGGACTCTGCACCTTCGCCCACAGGGCACAGGTACGGGGTCGGGGTACGCATTTCCTCGGGGTGCGAGGTCGGGATCACGTAGCGATCCTCGTACTTTGCGATCGAGAGCAGACGGTACATGGCCAGAACTTCTTCTTCGGTCATGCCCACGGACTCGGGGATCGAGGGATCCACGGGCTGACCCATGTTGACGTCACGCATGTAGGAACGCATGGCGGCAAGGCGGCGGAGCGACAGCTCAACCGGGCGGGTATCTCCAGCGCTGAACAGTCCTGCCAGGTATTCCAGCGGAATACGCATGGTGGACAGTGCGGTCAGCAGGATCTTGTGGTTTTCACCATCGGCACCCGACTTGGTCACCGCATCCACAACCGGGGAGAGCGGCGGGATGTACCACACCATGGGGAGGGTACGGAATTCGGGGTGCAGAGGAAGAGCCAGCTTGTAGTCGATAATCAGCTTGTAGGCGGGGGAATTCTGCGCGGCCTCGATGAAGGAACGCGGGATGCCAGAGGTCTGGGCTGCAGCGATGACCTCGGGATCGTTGGGATCCAGGATCAGATCGCGCTGAGCGTAGTAGAGCTCCTGCTCATCCTTCACGGAAGCAGCCTCAGTCACGCGATCAGCGTCGTAGAGGACAACACCCAGGTAGCGCAGACGGCCAACGCAGGTTTCCGAGCAGATCGTCGGCTCGCCAACCTCGATACGCGGGTAGCACAGCGTGCACTTCTCGGCCTTACCGGTTGAGTGGTTGAAGTAGACCTTCTTGTAGGGGCATCCGGAGACGCACATACGCCAACCGCGGCAGGCATCCTGATCAACCAGAACAATGCCATCTTCTTCACGCTTGTACATCGCGCCAGAGGGGCAGGCCGACACACAGGTGGGGTTCAAGCAGTGGTTGCAGATACGCGGCAGGTAGAACATGAAGGCTTCTTCAATGCTCGTTTGAACCAGAGACTGCATCTTGGACAGCGTCGGGTCCTCGTGCATGGTCTCAAGCGAACCACCCAAGTTATCGTCCCAGTTCGGGCCCCACTCGATGGTATCGATGGTCTTACCGGTCATCTGCGAGCGCGCACGGGCCGTCGGCATTGCCTTAGCGCCTGCGGGTGTCTGGAGCAGACGATCGTAGTCGTATGTCCAGGGCTCGTAGTAGTCATCAATTTCCGGCATATCGGGGTTTGCGAAGATCGTCGCGAGCTTCTTCAAACGCCCACCGCTGCGAGGAACGAGCTTGCCTGACTTGGTCAGGCGCCATCCGCCCTTCCAACGTTCCTGATCTTCCCAAGTGCGGGGATAGCCAACACCCGGGCGGGTCTCAACGTTGTTGAACCACATGTACTCGGTACCTTCGCGGTTCGTCCACGCTTGCTTACACGTCACCGAACAGGTGTGGCAGCCAATGCACTTGTCAAGGTTCATCACCATGACAACTTGACTCATGACCTTCATCGTTTCATTCCCTCTCTTCACGTCTGGGGGCGAACCCTCAGAACTCCACATCCTGGCTACGGCGACGAATCATGGTGACTTCATCGCGTTGGTTACCCGTCGGACCGACGTAGTTATAGGCGTAGGTGAACTGGCCATAACCACCGATCAGGTGCGAGGGCTTCAAGAAGATGCGCGTCAGGGAGTTGTGCGAACCACCACGACGCCCGGTCGATTCATTCAAAGGAGTGTTCGCAACACGCTCTTGAGCGTGGTGCATGTACACGGTTCCTTCAGGAATACGGTGCGAGACAACCGCGCGAGCCGAAACCACACCATTACGGTTGTGGGCTTCAATCCATTCGTTATCGCGCACGCCAATCTTCTCGGCGTCCTGCGGGCTCATCCACACGGTCTGGCCGCCTCGGCCAAGGGTGAGCATGTACAGGTTGTCGAAGTACTGCGAGTGAATTGCCCACTTGTTGTGGGGGGTCAGGTAACGGACGGCGACCTCGGCTTGGCCTCGGCCATCACGACTCATGGTGCCGGGGGCAGCCTCACCTAAGAGGTGGTGCAGGTCCAGCGGGGGACGGAAGGTCGGGAGCGACTCGCCCATCGCCTGCATCCAGTCGTGATCCAGGTAGTAGTGCATACGACCGGTAAGCGTGTGCCACGGCTTGTGGTACTCGATGTTTTGGCTAAACGCCGTGTAGCGACGACCACCGTGTTCCGAACCGGACCACTCGGGGCTGGTCACAACCGAAACCGGAGCAGCCTGAACGTCCTTGAAGGTGACGTGCTTTTCTTCGTCACCTTCAGCCATTTCAGCCATATTTCCGGTGCCAACACGCTCTTGCAGAGTCTTAAAACCACGGGTGGCCAAGGAGCCATTGGTGGTACCCGAGAAGCGAAGGATGAACTCGCATGCTCGCTTGTCGGTGTCCATTCGCGGACGCGGTCCCATAAAGGTATCCAGCGTTCCTTCCATCGCGACGAACTCGTCGATTTCCTTCTGAGCGTTGAAAGCGACGCCCTTCGTTGCCATTCCAGCCTTCTCGATGAGCGGGCCGACGGTGTTGTACTTGTCGGAAATCGTGCGGTAATCGCGAAGAACAGGGATGAGCTTGGGCATGTTCACACCGGGAACCCAGCCAATTTCTTCACGAGGCGCAACGCGACCGTGGGGGGTCAGCAGTTCGTCAGGCGTATCGTGAGTGAGCGGAGCTGCAATGACGTCCTGCATGGGCTCAGGCAGGTGAACCTCGGCCATCTTCGACACGTAGGCAGAGAGATCCTGGAAGAGTTCATAGTCGGTACGCGCATCCCACGGCGGGTTGATCGCAGCATTGAAGGTGTGCACGTAGGGGTGCATATCCGTGCTGGAGAGATCGTACTTCTCGTACCAGGTGGCCGCGGGAAGAATGACATCCGAGTGCAGGGTGGTCGTGGTGTTGCGGAAGTCCGCGGTGACCATGAGGTCGAGCTTGCCATCGGCAGGGGCGTCACGCCACACCATCGACTTGGGACGATCTCCAGCTTCCAGTTCGGCAGCCTGAACATCATCATCTGCGCCCAGCATGTGGCGCATGAAGAACTCAGCACCCTTAGCGGAGGAACCCAGCAGGTTCGTACGCCAGTTGAAGAGGATACGCGGGAAGTTCACCGGGTTATCGGGATCTTCGCACGCGAACTTCAAGGAGCCTTCGGTCAGCTGGCCCGAGATGTACTCGCCAACACTCACGCCCGCTTCTTCAGCTGCACGTCCCAGTTCTAGGGAAGAACGGTCGAAAGAGGGGAAGGTGGGCATCCAGCCGCGCTGGGAAGCCTCGACCAAGGTGTCGGCAACCGACTGGTCACCGAAAGTCTGGCCACCCAGAGGCGAAGCCAGACGCTGAGCGCCCAGACCGTCGTAACGCCACTGGTCGGTGGTGAGGTACCAGAAACCGGTCGCGATCATCTGGCGTGCGGGACGCTGCCAGTCAAGGGCGAAGGAGAACTGGGTCCAGCCGGTCAAAGGACGAACCTTTTCCTGGCCGACGTAGTGTGCCCATCCGCCGCCGTTAACACCCTGAGTTCCACAGAAGGTGGTCAGAGCCAGCATCGTGCGGTAGATCTGGTCAGCGTGGTAGTAGTGGTTGACACCCGCACCGAAGATGATCTGTGAGCGACCGTTTGAATCGATCGCGTTCTGCGCAAATTCGCGGCCAATACGGATTGCCGCGTTAGCGGAAACGCCGGTGAGTTCTTCCTGCCATGCGGGAGTTCCAGGGGTCGAGGCGTCGGTGTAGTCGGTCGGCCACACACCGGGAAGACCCTGGCGAGGAACACCATACTGAGCAAGCATGAGGTCATACACGGTGGTGACAAGCTTGCCACCGACGCGACGAACCGGGACGCCTCGGGTCACAACGCCAGCTCCAACCGCCGCGGTCGGAGCCTGGTCTGCGACCAAGTCGAATCGCGGAAGGTTGACCTCAACGGCCTCGCAACCTTCGTCGTAGAGGGACAGACGTGCGTCGACACCCTCCATGGTGAGGTTCCACTTGCCCTTGCCTTCATCGGTGTAGCGATCAGCCAAGGTACCGCGCGGGTCACGCACAGCGCCAGACTTATCCATGACAAGGAAGCGGAATTCGGGGTTCGGACGGTTACGGGTTTCCTCATCCACGGCCTCGGGAACGTCGGCGACGGAGAGGAACTTGCCGGGAACCAGGCCCTCGGGGGTCTCGTCCAATTCCAGAAGGAAGGGCGAGTCCGTGTAGCGGAGCATGTAGTCCTGGAAGCGCTCGGTCGGGTGCTCGACGTGGAATTCCTTGAGGATCACGTGGCCCATGGCCATTGCAAGAGCGCCGTCGGTACCGGGGTTCACGCGAAGCCACTCATCGGCAAACTTCGTGTTGTCCGAGTAGTCGGGGGCAACCGAAACGACCTTCTGGCCGTGGTAGCGAGCCTCGGTCATGAAGTGGGCATCGGGGGTACGGGTCAGCGGCAGGTTTGAACCCCACACGATGAGGTACTGCGAGTTGTACCAGTCGCCAGCCTCGGGAACGTCGGTCTGATCGCCGAAAACCTGAGGCGAGGCAACGGGAAGGTCTGCGTACCAGTCGTAGAAGGAGAGGTTCACGCCACCAATGAGCTGAAGGTAGCGGGCACCCGCGCCGAAGGAAACCATCGACATTGCGGGAAGCACCGAGAAGCCGGCGATGCGGTCCGGGCCCCAGTCGGCAATGGTCGCAACATTCGCTGCCGCAACAATTTCCATTGCTTCTTCCCAGGTCGTACGGACCAAGCCGCCCTTACCACGGGCACGCTTGTATGCGCGGGAAATTTCGGGGTCGGAAGTGACTGCGCGCCATGCTTCAACGGGATCACCCAGGCGAGCCTTGGCCTCGCGATAGGGCTCAAGCAGCGCTGAACGGACGTAGGGGTGGCGAATACGCGTCGGCGAGTACTCGTACCAAGAGAAGGCCGCACCACGCGGGCATCCACGAGGCTCGTAGTCGGGCATATCCGGGCCGGTCGAAGGGTAATCAACCTGCTGCGATTCCCAGGTGATGATTCCGTCCTTAACGTACACCTTCCAGGAGCAGGAACCCGTGCAGTTCACGCCGTGAGTAGAACGAACGACGCGATCGTGGCTAAAGCGCTGACGGTAAAAGGCATCGGCCTCGCGGCCGCCGACCAGGAACATCTGGCGGGCATCAGCACTGACCTGGCCGCGGCGAAGTCGGCCGCCCAGGGTCAGAAGTTTGTGGTCAATCATTGTGGTGCTTCCTCATCGGCAAGGCCTCGAGATTGTCCGAGGCTGTGTCACGGTTGGTATCCGAGCGGGACATTCCGCTCGATGCGGGTGCTAGCCGCGCGATGCGGCCAGCTCGTGAAGTTATGAAGTTCAGGGGTGGCGAACTCGGGGAGAGAAACGGGGTCCGCCACTCCCGAAGGATCGGTGAGCGATCAGCCCGGGAAGGGTGCGCCCTTGCGTGCGTACTGGCGCCAGCACAGTGCCGAGGCCAGGAGGCAGAAGATTGCGCATCCCAGGAAGAAGGTCCATGCACCCTTCGCGCCGACTGCCGAAAGGGCAACGCCGACCAAGAAGGGGCCAAGAGAAGCTATCGCGGAGGTGAAGCCAATGGCACCACCTGCTTGACGCGCGGGCATGATCATGGGCATCTGCTTGAAGGTACCTGCGTTACCGAAGCCGGAGAACAGGAACATGAGCAGCATGAGCGCTATGAAGATGTAGAAATCAGTCCAGCCCTTGGGGTTGTAGAGAACCCACGCAATACCGCCGAGGGTGATGGCCATACCAACGCCCGAGATGAAGGTCCAGATTGCACCACCCATGCGGTCGCAGAAGGGACCCCACGACATACGGATAAGCGAACCGATGAGCGGGCCGAGGAAGGCGAAGGTCGCGCCCAGGACGGGCAGGCCGATCGAGGAGGCACGACCGAACTGGTTGTTAATGAGCAGGCCGAAGACTGCAGAGAATCCGGAGAACAGACCGAAGGTCATGACGTAGAGAATGGTCATGTACCAGGTGTTCGGGTTCGAGAAGATATCCAGCTGCTGCTTGATGTTGGCCTTGACCGGAACATCACGCAGGTAGATGAAGGCAAGGATCGCGGCGATGACGCACCACGGGACGAAGAAGATTGCGGCGTTGTACACCCAGATCTGCTCGCCGGCGTGCTCGCCGACCTGAGTCTGGGGAGCCAGCCACGTCATACCGAAAAGACCAAATCCCATGAGAATCGGGCCGACCAGCTGGATGACGGACATACCGAGGTTACCGATGCCGCCCTGCAGGCCGAGGGCCGTGCCGGAGAGGCGCTTGGGGAAGAAGTAGCCGGTGGAGGGCATGTAGCCGGAGAACGCGCCGCTGCCGATGCCACACATGAAGGCCAGGGTCAGCAGGACCCAGTAGGGGGTGGTGTTGTCCTGGACAGCGTAGAACCAGCCCAACATGGGGATCAGGAAGAGCAGTGAGGTGATGCCCACCATCTTGCGTGTTCCGATCAGCGGAGGCAGGAACATGTAGACCAGACGCAGAAGGCCTGCAGCCAAACCGGGCAATGCGGTCAACCAGTAGAGCTGAGAAGCACTGAGGTTAAATCCAAGAAGCGTCAGCTTGGGTGCGATGGCACTTGGCAGGAACCACACACAGAAGCCCAGAATGAGCGAGTATGTGGTGATGGTCAGCGTCCTCCACGCAAGCTTCGAATCCCACTTTTCGGGGTTATTCGGCTCCCAATCCTGAAGGACATATTTACTGGCTTGTTTTTCCGCGGGCGCGGCTGATGATGCAGCATGTGAGGTAGTCATTGACACTCTCCCTTTCCTACCTAAACGCATACTTGTCGCTAATATATAAGGGACAACTCGTTCTAATTGAGAATTGCGCGAAATTTCGCGAAAACGCTTGCAAGAACGTCGATTCCTGTCAACTGAAAAAACGCCATTTAAGGTCCTATTTCGGGAGGTTTGTTTTGCGTAATACCTCTGACGCTCAGCCGGTACGTCCCGACCCCCATGCGAAAATTCAGCAGAAGGGTTTGCAAAAAATGGAAGGGACTGTCGCAGGTGCGGTAATTACCGCTTCGGATCGCTGCTTCCGCGGAGAAACTGAAGATAAATCAGGACCGCTAGCTGCTGCTCTTTTGGCTGATTGGGGCGTTATTGTCGAACAGGTTCGTGTTGTCCCCGATGGCATTGCTTCTGTACGAAATGCGATCCTTGATGCAATGGCTAAGGGCGCGCGCGTGATCGTGACCACCGGTGGAACCGGCGTTACGGATCGTGACCTTACTCCCGAAGCAACCGCTCCCCTTCTGGACGCACGTATGGACGCGATCGCCATGCAGATTGCGCAGGTCGGCCTGGCCAATACACCTCTTGCCTCCCTGTCTCGCGGTCTTGTCGGTGTCAGTCGCCAGGGTGAGACCCCATGCTTCATCGTGAACGCACCGGGTTCACGCGGAGGCGTGAAGGACACGATTAGCGTAATTGGCCCACTTGTCCCTCACATTCTTGAACAGCTTGACTTGGTTACTGACTGATTTGATGTACGAACCTCTTCTTCTGGACACCTTCGGTCGAACGGCCACAGATTTGCGGATCTCGGTCACCGATCGATGCAATCTTCGCTGCGTGTATTGCCTGCCCGAAAAGGTGACGGACTGGCTGAAGCGCAGCGACCTTTTGCGTCCTGAAGAGTTCCGCCGCTTGGCTAAAATCGCCGCAACCCTTGGCGTCACCCAGGCGCGCATCACCGGCGGCGAACCCTTATTGCGCCCCGATCTTCCCCAGATTGTCGAGGCCGTTCGCGAGGGCTTCGAAGACGCGGGGGTTGAGCCGGACTTGGCCTTGACAACGAATGGTATTGGCCTTGATCGCGTCATCGATTCCCTGGTAGACGCCGGTCTTCAACGCCTCAATGTATCCATCGACAGTTTGGATCCGGTCCGTTTTGCTGAGCTTTCGCGCCGCAAACGCTCAAGCGATGTCCTTCGCGGCCTCGATGCGGTCGATGCATCCGCACTTCCCGGAACCGTCAAACTCAACACTGTCGTCGTCGATCAGCAGTCCCTGGCGGAAATCCCCGCCTTAGTGACCTTCGCCTTAGAGCGCGGCTATCAGTGGCGCGCCATCGAATTCATGCCAATCGGCCCGTTGGCTGCCTCGTTCTCTTCCCGCCCAACTGCGCATGACATCCAGCGTGTTCTTCGCGAATCCTTCGAGCTCACCGATGTCATTACCGCTGCCTCAGAACCAGCGCGCCGTTGGTCAGTTGCTCCCAGCGACACCCATCCGGGAGGCATCATCGGCGTGATCGCCTCAATGACGTCTCCCTTCTGCGCCTCGTGCACCCGAACTCGCCTGAGTGCAGATGGAAAGATCTATTCCTGTCTGTTCAGTGTGGACAGTGTTGACCTACACACTCCCATGCGCGCGGGTGCAAGCGATGAAGAATTAGCCGAGCTGTGGAAGGATGCCATGTGGGCTAAACCCGCTGGCCACCAGCTTCTTGCTCCGGTCCCCCAGTCCTATTCCATGTCAAAAATTGGAGGTTGAAAGTCCCCATGAGGATCACGATCCGTTATTTCGCTGCCGCGAGCGCTGCAGTAGGCACAGAAAGCGCAGTGATCGAGGTTGCGGACGACTCAAATGAGACAGTCGTCGACCTTGTTCGTCGCTCAACTGACCGCGATATCGACGATCTTCTGGCGGCCTCGTCCTTCCTGGTGAACGAAGAACTTGTTGACGCTCAAGCAACTCTTGCCCAAGCCCTGGGCGCTTCATCCCTGAGCGACGAGGCCGTGACCTCTGTGGCCGATCGCAGTGGGATTCGCCTTGACGTCCTTCCGCCTTTTGCAGGTGGCTGAGACCCACAATCTGGTCACGGAGTATTGCTCCACTCATTGTGACCATCACTGAAATACTGATCTTTCCAGATCGGTACACTGGCTTTAATGTCGTCGACAATTTGACCGCACAGCGCGAAGGCTTCCTTTCGATGGGCACTATCGACGACAACAAGAAGTGCGACGTCCCCAATTTCTAGGTGTCCCACACGATGACGGACGTAAATGCCATCTACCTCAGGATTTCCAAGTACCTCTAGTGATTTCTCAACACTTGCGCGAAGGAACTTGGCGGCCGCAGGGTGAGCGGAGTATTCCAAGTAGTGAACGCCTTCACCACCGTCATGATCGCGAACAACACCCTCAAAGACGACGCGCGCACCGGAATGAGCTGGAATAAGGGGTACTTCCCCCGAGCACATCTCCG
This sequence comes from Trueperella pyogenes, assembly GCF_001070855.1. Taxonomy (GTDB): domain Bacteria; phylum Actinomycetota; class Actinomycetes; order Actinomycetales; family Actinomycetaceae; genus Pauljensenia; species Pauljensenia pyogenes_A. The sequence continues at coordinate 186,716 of NZ_JVLH01000009.1, forward strand.
TTGGAACAGAGACAATATCGGTATCAATAATCACGGGACTCCCCTTATTTAAATGGTCGTGGAGGGACACAGACATGGTAGCGCAGCGAGACATTATGACCGCTCGTATCCCCGGAATCGGTGAGAGCGGCATCGAAAAGATCCGCGCTGCTAAGGTCCTTGTTGTCGGCGCCGGCGGCCTGGGATCACCCGTCTTGGCCTATCTGGCGGCAGCGGGGATTGGGACAATCGGTATCTCTGACCCAGACAATCTGGAGGAGTCTAACCTCCAGCGACAAGTCATTCACGGCGTCGCACGCTTGGGCATGAATAAGGCCGAATCTGCCAAGATGACCGTCCTTGCTCTCAACCCCGATATCCAGGTCAACATCGAACCAAAGATTATTGATAGTCAGAGCGATGAGACCGTTGCGGCCTACGACTTCATTGTCGACGCAACAGACAATTTCACCGCAAAATACGCGATTTCAGATACGTGCGCACGCGTTGGGCGCCCGCACATGTGGGGCACTTTGGTATCAATGTCCTTCCAGGCCTCGCTTTTCACCGATGGCCTGACTCTTCGCGATATCTATCCTGAACCCCCCACCGTCGAAACAATGAGTTCAAAAACCGTCGGCGTTCTGGGAGCCGTCTGCGGGCAGGGGGGATCGGTCCTCGCCACAGAATGTCTGAAGTGGGTCACCGGAGTTGGTGAGCCCTTAATCGGGCGCCTGCTCATTGTTGACACCGCCGCAGGTCGCTGGAACGTCGTCCCGTTCCGGCCTCGAACCACCCCCGCAAAAGTTCCCTCAGTGACTCCCGCCGAAGCCACCCCCGAACCGATCGAATAAGCCATAAACTGAGCCATGGCCCCATGTGGACCGCGCGAAGGAGACTACGATGCAACTTCTTGAAGACTATTTGAACTCCATCTTGGGACGCGTTCACCCCCTCTCCCCCGTTGAGCTTCCCATTGATCAGGCACTTGATCACGTCCTGGTCGATGATCTTGTCGCGCGCTTTGCAGTCCCACCTTTCTCAAATTCGGGAATGGATGGCTACGCACTTCACCTCGATCACGATCTCGAGGCCTCCCCTGAGAACCCCGTCACCATCGCGGTCGCTGGCGACATCGCGGCAGGAGATAACGAGTCCCACGTTCTTGAACCCGGAACCTCATGGCGAATCATGACGGGCGCTCGAATTCCCGAGGGCGCAAACACCATCGTTCCCGTGGAGCATACCTCCGAAGAACCCGGTCCCCATCCCCTCCCCGAAAGCATCAGCATCTACGCCCCTGCAAAGGTCGGCGCTCACGTGCGCCGTCAGGGCGAGGACTGCACGCCCGGAGACGTCATTTTGCATGCCGGTGACGTTCTCACGCCCGCAGCCATCGCCTCGGCAGTATCGGTTGGTTATGCAAGCGTGAAGGTCTACCCCACCCCCCGCATCGCCATCGTCTCAACGGGTGACGAGCTGCGTGCACCGGGCGAAGACCTCAAGGGCGCTCAGATTCCCGATTCAAACTCCGTGATGATCGCTGCGCTGGCTCGCCGTGCAGGTGCCCAAGTCACGGGAATTTTCCGCTCCAATGACGACCCAGCTCACTTTGCTGAAGTTTTGCGCCAGGCAGGTGAGGTCGCTGACCTCATCATCACCTCGGGAGGCGTCAGTGCCGGGGCCTACGACGTCGTTAAGGAAGTTGGCTTGGGCAAGGGAGTGGACTTCGTTCGCGTCGCAATGCAGCCCGGGAAGCCACAGGGCTTTGGCGTCCTTCAAGCAAGTGACGGTCGCGATGTCTACTTGGCGACTCTGCCGGGCAACCCGGTATCGGTCTTCGTCTCTTTCCATATGTTTGTTCGCCCAGTTCTGGCCGAATTCACCGGTCTCAACGGGCGCGAACTACTGCGTCCCATCGTCGTCACCACACCCAACGGCTGGATTTCCCCCGAAGGCAAGCGCCAGTTTGTACCGGTCATTCTTTCTGAACCCGATGGCCCAGAACAGACTCCGATTGTGGTTCCGACACACAGGTTGGGTTCGCGTTCTCACCTCGTTGCCTCTTTGCACTCGGTGAACGCGCTGGCAATCGTCCCCGAAGATGTCACTTCGGTTGAACCCTGGTCGATCCTGACTGCGGTTCGAGTCTGATCACTTTCCCATTCTCTTCCCGTCAAACGAGCGCCGAAAGGCTAGACATGAGCGAAACCAGTCCATTCACTCACCTCACCGAGCGCGGTGAAGCACACATGGTTGATATCACGGCGAAAACACCGACCGTGCGTCAGGCGCGAGCACGCGGCTTCGTCGAGTGCTCACCAAAAATCATGGCGGCCCTCCGCGATGACTCGGTCCCCAAGGGCGACGCTCTTGCAGTCGCACGAATTGCGGGAATTCAGGCCTCGAAGCGCACTCCCGAGTTGCTCCCCCTGGCACACCCGATCGCCGTTCATTACTGCGCGGTCGATTTGTCATTGGCCGAAGACGGGGTGGAGATCCGTTCGACCGTTCGAACCGCAGATCGAACGGGTATCGAAATGGAAGCTCTGACCGCCGTAACCGTCGCCGCACTGACCATCATCGACATGGTGAAGGGCATCGACAAATTGCTTGCGATTCGTGAGTGCTATGTCGAAGAGAAAAGCGGCGGTCGGAGCGGAACATGGACTCGCCCCAGCGCCTAGCACTCAGTGGATTAGTGATCCTCGGCGGGGGGACCGGACAGCGGCTGGGAGGGGCATCAAAGCCCGACCTCGTGGTCCGAGGCCGACGTGCGCTTGAGTGGGCACTCGCCTCTGAGCCCGGGATTCCTCACGTATGCGTGGTGCCTGAGACCGTCACAGTTCCACGCGACGTTATCCGCGTCATGGAGGAGCCGCCACGCTCTGGCCCCGCCGCCGGCTTTATTGCAGGCGTTCAGGCACTTCTTAAAGTTCTCCCCGAGGACACCCCGTCTCGCTGGATTGGCCTTGTTCCCGTTGACGCACCCTTGGCCACCCTGACTTTTCCCCTCCTTCTCGAGGCCGTGGAAGAGTCGATTTCTCAGGGACGTCGCGTAGATGGTGTGCTCGCATGCGCAGCGGGACACCGACAGAACTTGATCGGCGTATTTTCGTTGGATGCAGTCCGCAAGTTCACGGTTTCCCAGTGGGTAAATCGTTCGATGCGCGCCCTATTGGAAGACCTCGACACGATTGATGTCGAGGTCCCAGAATCGTGGGTCGCAGATATCGATACACCCGTTGATTTGCAGCGCGCGCAGACATACGCAATGGACGGGGAGCTTTGCATAGAAGGAGAAAGCTCACGTGAGTGAATCGATTGAAATTCCCGGTTCGGGGAGTTTAGAGACGCTTCCAGCTCTGGAGCACCTCAACCTTGTGGCTGAGCCAGTCGCGCGTGCGCTCACGGCGCTCGAAGCGGCCAACCCCGCGGTGGCCTCGTTAGCGCAAGTAAGTGAAATTGACCCGGAACTGGCTGATACGGAAGTTCTCACCCAGGCTTTCGGGATGGATCTTGCACTGTCTTCGAATTGTATTTTGGTTGCGGGCAAGCGCGCGGGTGAAGAAAGAATCGCAGCGTGTGTTGTGCGCGCAACGACCAACGCTGATGTGAATCACGTGGTGAAGAAACTTCTCGACGTACGAAAAGCCTCGTTTTGGCCGCAAGAACGCGCAGTCGAGGCCTCGGGGATGGAATACGGAGGGATCACTCCGCTTGGCATCCCCGAGGCCTGGCGACTGTTGATCGATTCGCGTTGCGTGCAGGGATGGTCCTGCATCGGCTCGGGACTGCGCCGCTCAAAGCTCTTTGTTCCCGGAGAGCTCCTTGCTGCGCTTCCCGGCGTCGAAATCGTGGAGGGCCTTGGGTTTTAGTCGATTTCAGGGAACCAAATCTGAATCTCACGAAGGGCAGACTCTGCGCAATCCGACCCGTGGATGATGTTCTCCATGTTCGGGGTGTCCCATGCGCGACCCAAGTCGCCGCGAATCGTACCGGCAGGCGCAGTTGTCGGATCCGTTGATCCCATCATGGTGCGCATGCCTTCGATGACGCGCTGGCCTTCAACAATGATGGCAACCAGCGGACCCGCACTCATGAAATCAAGAAGCCCTTCAAAGAAAGGCTTGCCCGCATGGTCACGGTAGTGCTCCGCAAGAAGTTCACGCGAGGCAACCATAAGCTTCAGGCCCTTGATGATGTAGCCCTTTGCTTCGATGCGACGAAGGATTTCACCGGTCAGACCACGGGCATAACCGTCTGGCTTCACCAAAATAAGGGTGTGTTCCAACGAGGGATCCAACAGGTGCTGACGTGTAATCAGAACGGAATTGGCGCTCACAAAATCTCCTTTGCTTGAGTGAGGATGCTTCAGCATAACCGGCGATGGGTCGAAAGTCATAGCCCTACATGACAAACGAAAAAGGACTGACCGCCGTGGTCAGTCCTTTTTCGTTATCCCATCAACACAGAGCAGTCTTCCCAGAAAGTCTTCCGGAGAGATACGAGCAACTCTCGTCACTCGTTGTCTGATGCAGATAGTTTATGAAGTCTTACTGCAAGAAAAACGCGCGTTTACTGGGACTTTTCTGAACGAATTTTACGAAGTGTCAACTTCGCTACCAGAGCATCTACATCCACTTATAAATTCGCGCCATTTTGCTGAGAAAAACGATCTTCTACAAATGCTGGGCCTTCATAACCATGACGACCAAGAGTTTGGAAAATATCATCCATAATCTGCGATGGTTCCAGCAATCCCGCGGAAAACTCAGGGTGCTTAATTTCGATCGCCGCGAATCCGGCAGGGTCGGAAACTGGCTGAGTATCGTACTTTTCTCCCAGAAGACGGTTGACTTCTTCCAGATCGGATGGGGAACCAAAAATCCAGGTCGTTGCGGCAGGCCCCTCGCTGGAACGCCCAAGGTAGAGGCGCATCAGCACAACCTTCTTGCCAGCACGCGGGAAACTCTCACCGACACGCGTGAAAAGATGAAGATCCAAGTCCCCCATTGAGCCATCGACAAGGCAATATGCGTAGGCACCAATGCCCCGGACACTCAAGGCATCAGCAAGAATCCCCAAGAATTCATCCGGGAAAGCATCCTCTTGGAAGTAGATTCCTTCACCGCGTTCGGGGGCATGCTCGCCCATGATTTTGATGGGCAGTCCCGCCTCTTGAAGCGCCTGCGCGACTAAAGAAATGTTGTATTCGGGGAAGGGATGAAGAATTGCGGCGTTCTTTCCCAGTCTTTCAACGAAAACGTAGGTCGAGAATCCCAACTCTTTTGTAATCTGCGTGCTCATTCTTCCTCCTCTAGCTTCCCTTCAAAAGGCATATCCGCCCAGACATACAAGAAAAATCGCCGAGGCCGGGAAAGACCCAAAGGCACGCCCGGCCTCGGCAATTCTCAATCAGTTCAGGCACAACCCCTGAGAGCGCAAAACCTCAAGGACCGGCGCGGTGTCGAAGGTATTTGGCAGGCCCATCTGCTCGCTAATCTGCTGAGTAAAGGCATTGGTCGCACCCAGGCCAGCCTTACGCAGTTCGTAGTATGCGCGCACGTCTTCGTCGTACTCGGCAAGCTCCTCGAGGTAGGAACCTTCGACCACCGGGTAGGTGTTCTCGGAAACAGCAAGGTTTTTGGGCAGACGAGGCCGGTACGGGGGATCTTGAAGCGGGCGGCCAACCAAGAGGCCCAGAATTGGGAAGGTCATGCGCGGAAGCTTCAAGAGCTCGATTGTGCGCTGGGGTCCTCTCAGAAGAGAACCGAGGTAGACCGTGCCCAAGCCCATCGATTCAGCGGCAACTTCCATGTTGTGTGCAGCAAGGACCGCGTCTTCCATTGCAGCAAGGAAGAGGTTGGTCCGCTGCAAGGGAGCGATATCCAGCCCGGCTTCTTCACGGATACGCGCATTGCGGTACAGGTCAACAACGAACATGAAAAGGTCGCCTTTGGAGGTGCCCACGTAGGGCTGCTGTGCAACCTCGGCCAGCTGGTCGCGCAAGGCTACATCCGTCACGTGAATGATCGAGAACTGCTGACGGAAGGGGGATGTGGGGGCGCGACGCGCAACGTCAATCAGTGCATCGCGGTCCTGCACGCTCAGCGGAGAGTCCTCAAACTTCCGGATTGTGCGGTGCGCACGCAGCACATCAATCGTTGGATTGGTCACTCCAACTTCGGGGACCTTGCGGTAGTCTTCGGCCTGCATTTTTGCTCCTTTGGTGACAACGGTCGCTCTTATTGTCCGTTTTTCGGCTATTTTTCGCCAGTGCATCCTACTTTTGCGTCAACCAAGAATCGCCCTCACCCTGGGACTTTGGCAGCATTGCTTCATCACAATTTGGTCGCAGTTTCGGTGCAGACTTCCGAAATGTGGAGTCTGAGATGGACGCTTTTTCAAGGATGGCTAGACTGAGACTCATGCGTAAATCTCTCATTGCAACAATGTGCATTGCTGTCATGGCAGCAACCGGCCTCGCTGCTTGCTCCAGCGGCCCCCAGTCAGCAACCAACGAAAAGATCATCACTAAGGATCCCGCAACGGTGACTCAGACGGGCGTCACTCTTCCCGAGAAGCGTGACCTTGAGTTCAAGCTCAACGGTGATGCGTCTAAGGCCAAGGTTGAGGTCGCTGACACCGAGGTCGCCGAGCAGGTCAAGGGCTCAAAGAACCTCCGCGTCCACCCCAAGAAGCCCGGTGAAACCACTCTGAAGGTCACCGATGCCAGCGGCACCGAATACACGATCCCGCTTGAGGTCGTTGAAGGCAGCAACTGAGTCTCACTTCGATTCACACTTTCTCCCGGGGAATAGGGCATACCTATTCCCCGGGATTTTTGTCATTTCCATCGATCTCGCAACAATCTGTACGGAGATGCGGAGAACGTCTATTGACCTTTAGAGTGTGAGTCACCTAACATGGGCGCCTGTCAGCAATGTGCAAAGGAGCAACAGGTGACCAGTATTTCTCCTCCGGTATACGAGCAGATCGCTCAGGCGATCCGGCGTCAGATTCTGGATGGCGATCTTCCACCCGGTTCCAGACTTCCGTCCGAAAGTATTCTCTGCGAGCGCTTCTCCGTCACGCGCGGCACCGTACGCCGCGCTTTGCAGGTCCTCACCCACGAAGGTCACTTACGCTCATATCAAGGCAAGGGGACTTTTGTTACTGCGCAGGATGACAAGAGAATTCTGTGGGGTTTCGGTTCACTGACAGACCGCCTTCAGGGAAGCAGTGACCAGGCACGTGCTCGTGTCATTGAGCACGGCGTAGTCACCCGGCAAAATCGCCCATTCCTACGACTCAAGCGACTTCGCTTGATCGAAAGCAACACGGGGATATTCCCCGTTAGCCTTGATCTGTCGTTCATTCCAATCGATCTGCTGCCTGGTATCCAAGATGTCGATTTCACAGATCTGTCCATCTATCACGTTCTACGTGACATCTATAAGAGCTCTCCAAAGTTCTCTGTTGTCTCACTGCGTGCCCAAAGCATCGACCAAGAAACCCGCACGATCCTTGGCGAACCAGCGGGTACCCGTTGTCTTCTTCACCTCACGGGCTCTACCTACGACCACAACGGGGCATGCATTGAGGAAAGCGAAGTCACCTACTCAACTCGGGTGCAAGCAACCTTGACCATCGACCAGGTCAGGGGCCACGCAGAACCGCTTACTCTCAATGAATCAGCATCCACCAGAGGTAAGTTCTAGCCTCTCCACTCATACAAAAATCCCGGGGCCACACCTGACCCCGGGACTTTTATGTAGACCTCAGAAATTCACCGTGCGCACCACGACCTAGGCGGGGATACCCTCCTTGGCCAGGAGCATCTCACTCATCTCCACGGCCTGCTGGTGATGGGGGGATCATCATCTGGGCAAACATGATGTCCGCGTCGTTGTAATCGGCGGAGATCTCCCCGTCCGCCTCAGTCGTCACCATCGTGGTCTCGGTCGTCTCAGCGGTAGTCGTCGCAGTGCTGGTGGCCGAGGTGGTGGATCAGTGGACGGTGGTGGATGCCGGAGTAGGCGTGGTGTGTTCCTCCTTCGGACTGGTGGGAGCCAGGTGGGCCGGGTCCAGATCAATCCGGCGCAGCAGCTGAGCGTTAAGCGCCACCACAATCGTCGACAGCGACATCAACACCGCAGCAGCAGCCGGGGGAAGCAGAAAGCCGCTAGAGGCGAGCACGCCGGCGGCCAGGGGCACGGACAAGATGTTGTAACCGGACGCCCAGATGAGGTTCTGGATCATCTTGCGGTAGCTGGCCTGCGAGAGCTCAATCATCGACAATATTGCCCGGGGATCGTCACTGGCCAGGACCACTCCGGCGGATTCCATCGCCACATCCGTGCCGGCCCCGATGGCGATGCCGACCTCGGCGCGGGCCAGGGCCGGGGCGTCGTTGACACCGTCGCCGACCATGGCCACGCTCAGGCCACGCTCCTGTAACTGGGTGACCTTGGTGTCCTTGTCCTGGGGCAGGACCTCGGCGAAGACCTCATCAATCCCCAGGTCCTGGCCAACCGCATGGGCCACCTGCTGCGCGTCACCGGTGATCATCGCGACCTTCACCCCGCGGTCCTGCAGGGCTTTCACAGCGGCGCGGGATTCGGGGCGGATCTTGTCCTCGACGGCCACCGCACCGATAATCTGACCGTCGCGGACAATATGGAGCACACCGGCCCCACGCCCGGTCCAGGCGCTGGTGGTGTCGGTGAGCTCGGCCGGGGTGGTGAGGTTGAACTCGCGCAGCATGTTCGGCCCGCCCACGAGGATCTCAGCGCCATCGACAGTGGCCCGGACCCCCCGGCCGGAGGCGGCGCTGAAACCAGTTGCACGGATTTGCCGACGAGAGGCCTCGGGATGGGCGGCCGCGGCCGCCACGATGGCGCGGGCCACGGGGTGCTCGCTGTCGGCCTCCGCGGCGGCGGCCAGGGCCAGCAGCTCGCCCTCGGTGACGCCGACAGTTGCCGCGACACCGGTGACCGCGTGCGCGCCCTCGGTCAGGGTGCCGGTTTTATCGAAGAGCACCACGTCGATGGTGCGCATCCGCTCGAGCGCCATCCGGTCCTTGATGAGCACCCCGGATTTCGCGGCCCGCTCGGTGGAGATCGCAATGACCAGCGGAATCGCCAGGCCCAAGGCGTGCGGGCAGGCGATGACCAGCACCGTGACCGTGCGCACCACGGCATCGTTCGGGCTGCCGATGATGGTCCACACCACCGCGGTGATCAGAGCAGAGATCAGCGCGAACCAGAACAACAGCGCCGCCGCCCGATCTGCCAGGGCCTGAGCCCGGGAGGAGGACTCCTGTGCGTCAGCAACCATGCGTTGGATTCCGGCCAGGGCGGTGTCCCCGCCGGTAGCCTCCACCCGGACGCGGACGGTGTTGTCGGTGGCCACGGTACCAGCGACCACCTTGTCACCGGTGTCGCGGAAGACGGGACGGGATTCGCCGGTGATCATCCCCTCATCGAATTCGGCGGCTCCCTCGATGATGGTTCCGTCGGCCGGCACCCGGGCACCGGCCCTCACCAGCACGACGTCGCCGACGACCAGCTCGGAGATGTCCACGGTGCGGGTGGTCCCATCGATGACTTTCTCGGCCTCATCCGGCAGCAGGGCAGCCAGCGCGTCAAGCGCGGAGGACGCACCCCCGAGAGCGCGCATCTCCAGCCAGTGGCCCAGCAGCATGATGGTCACCAGCAGGGCCAGCTCCCACCAGAAGTCCAGGTCAAAACCGCCCAGCCCCAGAGTGGTGACCCAGGAGGCGACAAACGCCACGGTGATGGCCATGGCAATCAGGAGCATCATCCCGGGTTGGCGGGATTTCACTTCCTTCCATCCGCCCTTGAGGAAAGGCGTTCCGCCGTAGACGAAGATGATCGTGTCCAGTACCGGGGGAACCCAGGTGGATCCGGGGAATGCCGGGAGGGGGTAGCCGAGCAGGTGGGCGACCATGGGGCTGAAAATAACGACGGGAATGGACAGAATCAGTGACCACCAGAAGCGTTCCCGAAACATTGCGGTGCTGTGCCCGGCGTGTTCGCCGTGACCATGAACCTGGTGGTCTTCGTCCAGGACGGAGTGCGGGTGACCGTGGTGCATTGCCCGGCCGTGGGTGTCGGCGTCTGCGTGGTGTTCGTGGCTGGCATGATCCGGGTGGTGGGTGTGGTCTGTTTCCGGAGCGGTGTGATCACCATGGTGATCGCCGGAATGGTGGGGAGTGTTCATGACGTTCCTTTCGCTCAACCCGGTCGGGGTCGAGATGATGGGTAAATCGATCAGGATAAGACGGTGTAGCCGGTCGCCTCGATAGCCCGGCGAACCATCTCCGGAGGTACGACACCGGTGACCGTGACGGTGGAAACACCACCAGCAGCGAGATCAACCTGGACGTCGTCGACCTGGGGGAGGGCCTGAAGGGCCTGGGTCACGCTTTTCGCGCAGTGCCCGCAGGTCAGGCCGGTGACCTGGTAGCTAGAGGAGGACCCTCCTGCTGACGAGTCGCTGGCGGCAGGGATGGAGGCGGTGTCGGCATGTGAGGCAGGTCCGCAACAGCTGCAACCGTGGGAGGCCATCGGCAAGAGGCGGGGCGGGGAGGTGATCATGGGAAAGCTCCTACGGGTCGGTGGGATGCGGCGATGTTGCTCTCCAGCATATACCCCCCGGGGGTATATGCTCAAGGGGTGGAGGGCACGGCCCTCACGCGGGGCAGGGCGTGGTCGCCGAGCAGCCTCCTCACTGTCGGGAGGGGACAGCGGGAGGCGGAGGGCAAACACCGCTCCGCGACCGGGTCCGGGGGAGGTGGCGGTGAGAGTGCCGCCGTGGGCCTCGATCAATGCCTTGGAGATGGTCAGACCGATACCGGCCCCGCCGTTGTCCCGACTGCGGGCGGCACTCCCGGTAGAAGCGTTCGAAGATGTGTCCGAGCTGGCCAGGTGGGATGCCCTCGCCGATAAGACGGTCTTGAAAATGATGCGTGAGATGGGGCTGCGCTGCGGCATACTCCGCAAGAGGGCCTACCACAGGTATAACTCCTACAAGGGCACGGTGGGGCAAAGCTTCAAGAACATCATCGGTCGCAACTTCAAGGCCGATGGCCCCTGGCAGAAATTGGGTACCGATGTCACCGAGTTCAAGCTCTCCTTCGGTAAGGCCTACCTCGCCACCTACATCACACACTGGAACACAACAAGAGCCACGTAAAGCTCAAGGGCCTGACCCGGCAGAATACCGGGATCAGGCCCTACGGGAAGCCGCATAACGGCTACCATTAAACGCGTCCAAGTTTCGGGGCGCAGTTCACACCTGACCCCGGGACTTTTATGCAGACCTCAGAAATTCACCTTACGCACCACGGCCTCGGACTCGGTCAAAACCCGACCAGCGCGGAAGTTCGCAAGCACGGGGGCACCGAAGCTCAGTGCGTGGAACCAATCCTCGGCGTCCAGCACAATGAAGTTCGCCGTGTTTCCAACCTCGATGCCGTAATCGGAGAGATTAAGCGTGCGCGCTGCATTGTGAGTGATGAAGTTGTAGGACCCGGTGATCTCACTGCGCGCCATCATCTGGGTGACGTACAGACCGTTGAGTACGACATCTCGCAAGTTTCCGGTGCCCATGGGATTCCACGGATCCTCAATATCATCCTGACCGAAGGAGACGTTGATTCCTGCCTCGGTTAGTTCCTTCACTCGGGTGACGCCTCGGCGCTTCGGGTAGGTATCGACGCGCCCCTGCAGGTGCGTATTGACCAGCGGATTCGACACGAAGTTGATGCCGCTCATCTTGAGCAGGCGCACCAGACGCAGGAAGTAGGCGTTGTTATACGAGTGCATCGCGGTCGTGTGCGAGGCGGTGACTCGCGGGCCAATCCCAGCCTCGAGCGCGCGCGTGGCCAGGGTTTCCAGCCCGCGCGAGGCCTCGTCGTCGATTTCGTCGCAGTGCACGTCCATGAGCAGTCCGTATTCCTGGGCGAGCTCGACTGCAAAGTTCAGTGAAGACACGGAGTACTCGCGGGTGAACTCAAAGTGCGGGATAGCACCGATTGCATCCACGCCCATTTCGGCCGCGCGACGCATGAGGTCGCGACCGTTGGGGAAGGACTCGATGCCTTCCTGCGGGAAGGCGACCAACTGCAGGGTCATGGAGTCCTTGAGTTCCTCACGCAGGTCAATGAGGGCACGCAAGGCTGTCAGGTCCGGGTCAGTAACGTCGACGTGCGAGCGCACGTATTGAATACCAAACTGCGCCTGCTGGCGAAGTGCCCGGCCGGCGCGATCCTTGACGTCCTCGTAGGTCAGGGTCTGCTTGCGCTCACTCCACACCTCAATGCCCTCAAAGAGGGTGCCGCTTTCGTTGTAGCGCGGTTGCCCCGAGGTGAGCGCAGTGTCCAGGTGCACGTGCGACTCGATATAGGGAGGCAGAACCAGCTTGCCCGTGTAGTCGCGAACCTCTTCTCCTTCACGAGGCGCCAGACCCGCGCCGATTTCGGCGAACTTTCCGTCCGTAATGCGGATGTCGACTCCGGCGGGGCCATCTTCAATGCGGACGCCCTTGATGAGAAGATTGGCGCCCTTTTCTCCCATTGCCGAGGCCTGGTTGTGAGGCGTGTTGTTTCCCTGAGTTTGCGCGCTCATCGACGGATTCCCTTCTCGATTGCGCTTCCGACGAAGTAGACAAGGATCGCGACGACCATGGCGTTGATCGAGACGATTCCGAAGCCGGGGGTCAGCCAGCCGGTCAGTGCACCTGCGATCAGTGCGACGATCGGTGCCCATTTGACCTCGGGGTCATCTGATCCCAGATCCATGTAGCTGCGGCGACGTGCGAAGTAATCGGCAACCAGAACTGCACCGATGGGGGGCAGGGTGGCATTGAGCAAGCTGAGCCAGCCGACAAAGTTGTCGTAGAGCCACAGGGCTCCAAGGGTTCCGATGATGCCTGCGACCAAAACCAGAGGCTTCTTGTTGATTCCGGTGATGTTCGCGTAGCCCAGGCCGGTGGTGTACAGGGCGTTGTTGTTTGTTGTCCAGATGTTTGCGCCCAAGACGATCAGCGCAGGAATCAGCAGGCCCTGAGCGATCATTACGTAGAAGATGTCGTCCTTACCGGTGAAGGCTCCACCAACCGCTCCGAAGGTGAACATCAGGGTGTTACCGATGAAGAATGCGATCACAGTGGTGATTACTGCCGAGGTTGCGGACTTTGCGAAGCGAGTGAAGTTGGGGGTTGCGCTACCGCCGGAGACGAAGCTTCCGATCACGAGGCCGATGGCTGCAACGGTGGTCATGCCTTGGTTTTGGCCGAAGACTGCGGCAATACCGCCGCCTGCGTTCACCGCACTGATCATGGAGTAGCTTCCGAGGATTGCGATCAGAGGTACTGAGACGAAGGAGACGATCTCAATGGCCTTGATTCCGAAGTAGGCCGAGGCGGTCATCAGGCCGCCCGCGATGATGACGACGGGCCACGCGTTGATGTGCAGGGTCTCAGCGGTGGGGATTGCGAACATCGCGACGCCCACGCCAAACCACCCCATCTGAGTGAAGGAGATCAGCGCTGAGGGCAGGAAGGAACCGATGCGGCCGAAGGTGCGGCGGGACATGAGGTCGAAGCTCAGACCGGTCTTTGCACCGATGTAGCCCAGCGCACCCGTGTACACCGCAAGGATTGCGCCACCGACGATGACTGCCCACACGTATTGGGTGTAGTTCAGGCCGTTTCCGAGCTTGGCACCGACGCTCATCGAGGCCGAGAAGAAAGTGAAGCCGAGCATAACAAAACCGACGGCCCAAAATGACCGTCGGTTCTTTGATGGAACTGCTTCAAATGAGAAGTCATCATCGTGTCGAATGACTTCTTCTTTGTGTCGTTCAGGTGCGATTGTGCTCATCGGTTATCCTTCCAGGTTCTGAGGTTTCGTAGCGCGTCGTTCGTTATCTGTCTTGTTTGGTCCGTCACCTCTGTCACCTAGGCACACCCGGTTTTCATGCATTTGCAGACTGGGTAATGGCGTGATGAACAGGATTGGATCTAGGCCAAATTGTCAATAGGTTACCGCGCACAGCGCATCCCACGCAAAGTCCAGCACTGTGACTCTGCACGCATTGGTTCCAAACCCTAAGATAACCTTCGGTTAACCTAAAAACTACCTGATAATAGGGCTGTGGCCCCATCTCTCCCTCCTAGAAGATGGGGCCACAACCTGATCGTGAAACTATGAGCGACTAGCGCCCAAAGCTCCATTTTTCAGTCTGCCCTGGGTGACAATCCCAGATATGAAGGACAGTCCCATTCTCCGAAGAGTCCTCGCGAACTGCCAGACATTTCCCAGTCTGAACATTCTGGAATTGTCCATCGGGCAGGTGCTTCCATTGCTGGGTCGGTGCCGGGACACAATCCCACAGGTGAACCGGAGTTCCGTTCGCATTGCGCTGCTGATAGACGTCCAGACACTTTCCTTCAATGCTGAGTTTGCCCTGATCAAAGGTGACCCTCTGCGCCTCAATAGGCTCTGACTGTCCATCTGCGCCGCTTGTACGGGTGCAATCCCACAACTGAACGCGGCGACCATTCAGGCTTGCGGCATCCCACAAATCCATGCACTTTCCATTGCCATTGACCAGCGAACCCTGCTGGGGTCCCGCCACGGGCACGTCACTTGCATCCTTTGCCTGATCAATGTTCGGCAGTGAAGTATTCGCATCGCGATTCTCAGCGTGCGGCTTCGGATCCTCCTTTTGGGTATAGAAGAAATCCCAAACCGACAAAACATCTGCCGTGAAGTTCACCGTTAATTGGCCTTGATCATTGGCCTTGACGGTAAATGGAATTTCACGTGCGCGACCACCATCAATTTCAGGGCTGACGGCATAGAGGTGCGCGGGAACCTCACCCTCACCAATCGTGTAGGAAACCGGCAAATTCACCAAAGTTTCGGGCACTGCCGTAGGATCACGCCACTTGTCATCGGTGTCCTTCTCGAGGTTAATCAGGTGAAGGATCTGGGTATCCCCATTGGTCATCGCATTAGCCCAGATGCTTCGCGGGCTTCCGTTCGAGCTGACATTGTGCCCCTGAATTGAAACCCCTCGACTGACGCGGTGCAAATCGGGACCATAGAGGACGTTCTCATAGGCGGTGACCACGTTGTAATAGTTGCGCAGCCACTCTTGAAGGTCGTAGCTCATGAACTTAATACGGTCAGGGAAGAAGGGGCCATTGAGCATATTGTTGTCTTGCCCAAGCTCCAGATGGTGTGCACCATTAGCCGCAAAGATCGCATCGGCCAGCTGAACCGAAGGCGTATCGAAGGAAGACACGGTCAGCGAGTCAATGTTGATATCACCGTGGTCACCTTGATCAAGCTGGTAGGTAATGGTGTGGGTTCCCTTGTCCAACCATGCACTTCGCGCCTCACCGGTACTCCAGCGGCTCCAGATATCTTCGTTGGGCAAGTTGGTCTCACTGGATCCCATGTACATGACGCCAATCTTCTGACCGTCAACATAGACGCTGCGCACAGCCATATCACCGGTCGCATTCGCCCAGCGCAAGACCAGACCATAGTTTCGACTTTCAGTCACATTGACGCGGAAACTGATGGCATTACCGCGCCACTGGGGCTGCTCGACGAAACCACGCCCCTGGTATCCGCCGTGATACGAGGCCGTCGGCAGTCCCGCGTGAGCTGCGTCTTCCGCCTCGTATCGGTCGCCCGTCACGGAATCGGAGTTCATGTAAGCAGCAACAACCGCGCTCTTCCCATTGGATTCCTTGCGTTGGCGCTCAAGGTAGTCTGCCAGGTTTCCATTCGAGGCCTGGCCTCCCCACAGTTCTGTGTAGAGGTAGTCGGCTTTGGACTGAGCAAGCTGCGTCGATCCAAAGCTATCGACGGCATTCAAGCCAACGGGCTGACGGGTCTGCTCAGATGTTTCGTTCACCAAGCTTGCGAACCCGGCCTCAAGATCAACGGAATTTCCGTTGACATCCCACGCCCCCTGAGGATTACCCAGCTGGTCGATATGCGTCCCCTCAAAGCCCAAGGCGATCTGCCTCTTGTACTGATCGATCATGTGCTGACGCCACTGAACATTCTGCGGGTTCATCATGTGCAGGGTCGTGTCCTGCTGGCCGGGAATCATGACACTTGTCCACGGAACGCGGGTATTACCCTCTCCACGAATCGAGATAGCCCAATCGCTACTGACACCGTGATCCTGATATCCCTCAAGGGCTGCGTAGCTCATCGAGTACGGAAGCGAGGCAACGCCAGCTTTATCCCCGGAGGTAATGAACTGCTTGATGACATCTGAGGAGAAGTTCCACTTTTTCCAGTCGCTCCACTGATCAGCAACCTGGTTATTCTCATAGCGCACGGGGTCTTCGTGGCGCCACATCCAGTCGTAGTACTGCAGTGAATTGATGTGATAGTCCTGAGCCAGCTGGTTGATGACCTCGTCGGTCTTTCCACTCAGATCGGCCGAGTAGTTACCCAGGTAGCCGAAGCGCGGGTAGCGGGTCCAGGTGCTGGAAACATCGATGGCTGTGTTCGCTTGAGAATCTTGTGTATCAACTTCGACGAGGTACCCCGTGAAGTCTGTCTGTGGCGGAGTGAACGTCCAGGTTGTCTTTCCATCTGCCGAGGCCTGGGTACTGAAGTGGTCAACTTCCTTCCCCAAGTGCTTGAGAGAGAAGTTCACTTCCCCATCTCCCTGGGTCTGCGCGGTAACTGTCACGGATTGACCCGGTGCATAACGCGCTCGATCAACGCTCACTTTCGTCACTCGAGGGGCAGCTTCTGCCTGATACTCGGCGCCAAGAACGGTGGCCGTCCCTGCAAGTACACCGGCGGTCAGAAGTGCACCGATTCTCTTTGCGGTTCCAGTCCGCATTCTCATGTTCCTCACTCTGTAGTTCTATGGAATTTCAGCGAAAACAGCTCCTTCGAGCTTCGGCGTCACGGTATAGAAATCACCTGAAGGCATTCAGTGCCGAAACTGTGTAAAGAATCAGGAGGATAGGCTCTTAAAACGGTTCATTTTCGTATCGAGAAATCGTTGAGAGCACACCAAAAATGCGCAGAGAATATGATCTGACCTGCACTAATAAATATCAGTGCAGGTCAGAGCGTTAAATAGGCGAATACGTATTCATCAATACTCAGGAAAACCGCGATTTCCCAAGGAATTCAAAGGTGAATGGTCTCACCAGTTGACACGATGTTTATCGAAGAAAGACTCGCACCCTCCACGGAGCAAGGGGCGCATCCATCTCTTCCCAAACATTTGCATTGGTCAGAACTGGGACAAACTCCGGCGCGGCCTCGGAAATGTCTGAAGGAAGTGCAGGCCGGGCATCATGCGAGGAAAGATTTGAAATAACTATCAGCTCGCGTTCACCTAGAAGTCGGCGATATGCGAAGATTTCACGGCTTCTCGCATCGATGCGCTCAAAACTTCCGTTGGCAACTACAGCCAAGCGGTGACGCAATTCGATCAGCGCCTTGAAGTAGGCAAAGACCGAGGTCGAATCACCCACCTGCTCGGAGGCATTAATCACCGGGTAATTCGGATTGAGCGCAATCCACGGCGTACCCGTAGTGAAACCAGCATGCGTAGAACCATCCCACTGGACGGGGGTTCGCGCATTATCACGCCCCATGGCACGCAGACCGGAAAGAACAGCCTGAGGATCTTCCCCGCCTTCCACGGCCAGGCGATAGTAATTCGTCGATTCAATGTCTTCGAAGTCCTCAATTCCTTCGAAAACAGTATTCGACATGCCAAGTTCTTCACCCTGATACACGTAGGGAGTCCCGCGAAGCAGGTGAAGCGCGGTTGCCAGCGCGGTTGCACTGTCATACCAGTACTTTTCATCTCCGAAACGGCTCACAGTCCTGGGCTGGTCATGGTTGCACAGGTACAGGCTGTTCCAACCCTTCTCGGCAAGGCCTTCTTGCCAGCGCGTCAGGCAATCGGCAAGATCTCCCTCTTCCAAGGTGCGGCGGCCAAACTTCCCTTCGGGAAGCCCCAAAATCACGTGCTCAAATTGGAAGATCATATTGACTTCACGCCGCGCGGGGTCGGAATACAGGTGCGCGTTTTCTAAAAGGACGCCGGGAGTCTCCCCGACGGTAAAAAGAGCGCCGCGACCATCGAAAACCTCGCGATGCATTTCTTGAAGGAATTCATGCAGGCGCGGGCCTTCCATATAGAAGGCGCTTCCATCGGCCAGAGCTCGACCGGGCGCAGGAGTTCCATCAGGCAATCCCGGAACCTTTGAGATCAGGTTAATAACATCCATACGGAAGCCGTCGACGCCGCGGTCAAGCCACCAGCGCATCATTTCGTAGACGGCCTGACGAACTTCTGGGTTCTCCCAGTTCAGGTCAGGTTGCTGCTCCGCAAATAGATGCAGGTAGTACTGCCCAGTTGCCGGGTCATACTTCCACACCGGACCGGAAAAGAAAGACTCCCAATTCGTTGGTTCCGCTCCGGGAGTTCCGCCTTCAAAACCTGGCCGCGGATCTCGCCAGTAGTACCAATCACGCTTGGGATTATCCAGTGATGAACGTGATTCAACGAACCACGGGTGTTCATCCGAGGTGTGGTTAACGACCAAGTCCATAACCAGCTTCATACCCAAGGCATGAACATCGGCAATGAGCTGGTCGAAATCCTTCATGGTTCCGAAAACCGGATCAATATCCTGGTAGTCACTGATGTCGTAACCGTTATCAGCCTGTGGCGATCGATAGATCGGCGAAAGCCACAGGACATCAACACCCAGCTCTTTCAGATATCCCAGTCGAGAGCGGATCCCCTGAAGGTCCCCAAAACCATCACCATTGGAGTCTTGGAATGAGCGCGGATAGATCTGATAGACAACCGCACTCTTCCACCACTCATCAGCTGAAAGCTCGCTTAGGGCATTGGTTTTGGGAAGTGAAGCCTCAGAGAATAACACGAAGAACCTGCCAAACTTGTAGCGGCGGAAGATCCACCTTTGCCTGCGCTCCCTCACAGTGAACACGAAGTTCTTCTAGGTGTCCACTACCATCTGGGTCCGCCACAAATACGCGGGGAGTACGCCCCGCGCAGCAGCGCAATGTCAGTCGTCCACCTTCGACAAGAATCCCTGAACGCTTAGGTCCATCCCACAGGGTGTCCTTTTGCCCGACAAGGTTGATGAGGTGAACAACCAATCCGTGGCGGGTCGTCGTTACTCGCCTCCACACTGCCCCTTCCGCAGGATCTTCCGTCACGCACAGGTTGTCGTAGGCAACCTCGACGTCCTCATTCAATGGGCCAGCAAATGAATCAGTTACTTCCGCAATGCATGGATCCATCAGGATCTCATCGTGCTCAACGAGGAAGTCGTACCAGCGCTTGAGCATCTCCAAGGTGCTGTCAGCGGCCTGGTGGTTATTGACGTAGTAGGGGTCGACGAGGACGTTTCCTCCTTCTCCCGCCAAAAGCTGGGTTGCTCCGTGAGAGAAGAGCGTCGCCATGGTGAGTTTGTTTGCCTGCTCTGATTCCTCTGCCGAGGCCTTGGAGTAGACGCTTTGGTACGCCGCAAGAACCACGGGCTTTCCTTGCGCAACGCTTCTGGCTCGAGAGGCAACACCCGCGAGCGCACCCAGCGTTGTGATGGGAGCCCAGGGTTCGATGTACACAGCATCTTGGGGAGTACCAGCAGTGGCCCAAGTTGGGAAGTCATTGACATTGTTGAAAACAAGGACAGTGTCTGAGAGACCATCGCGCGCAGCGTTGATCATGCGCGTAAAGCTCTGCGACAAGTCGATAAGTTCTCCGTCGGCGCGAGTTGCATACTTTGGGTATCCGTATTGATCTAGGTGGAATCCCTGGAACCCCACCTGCTCAACGCACTTTTGAAGGTCACTGATGAAGTGCGCAAGCCACGCCCTAGCGGCCGGGTCGACAATCTGAAGGAAACCACCCAGCTCATAGGGGGTCCCATCGCATTGCATGAGTGCAGCGTCTTTCCACTGGTCCCAGTCTTCATTTCCGACGCCATAGACAGCGGCGTATCCGAATGAGCGAGATCCAGCCTGCGCCAGCGCACGGATGAGGCGACGAACTGTTTCCAGTGAAATCGGTTGGTCAAGAGGATCAAGATAGTTCTCTCCCCCACCTACAAGATCCGCGTGGCGGTAGGCCCAGTCGTAGAACTGAATGCCGTTGAGGTGCAGCTTGCGCGCCAAACGGGCTACGACCTCGACATCCTTATCAGGGGCATAGCTGGCAACGAAACCGTAGCGAAGACGCTGACGAGTATCGCCAAGAACCTGAAGAGCGGTGGAGGCAAGGACCTCGTCCCCATCACACAGCAGAACGCCGTATCCACCCTCTTCCAAAGTGCCAAAGGACACTGATTCACCCAGCGGGGGCTCGGCCTCGGCAATAACGACTCCCATGTAGGTCAGACGCAAGGTGGCGGCGGGAGGAAGGGGTGAATCGGCGACAATGTCGATGCGTACATCGTCTTTGACCTCAAAGGCCGCGGACACTGGAAGAAGTTCGAACATGGGATTTAATCCTTTCATTGCACCAGCCCTCACCTTCGTTAGACTTCTCTGCTTCGTCGCTGTGTGTCTTTTCGTGAGGCGGTCATCATTGGCCACTGGAGGTTATTTCACCAAATAAAAATACTTGCGTCAAGTGTGTGATCTATAGTCTAATTACTCTGCTATTTATTTAATTTGGTAAAGAAAGGCGGTCATGATGGGGTGGCAGCCTCAGGATGAACTTGCGCAGAGCGTGGCACTCGAAGTCCTCCTTCACGGACCACTCGGCCGCTCCGAATTAGCCCGTCGTCTTTCACTGGCACCCGCGACGCTCACCCGCATCAGCACCGATCTGATCGCCTCGGGACTCCTGACCGAAGTACGCAGCACCCGCACCGGAACATCCGGCCGCCCTTCGATCCCCCTAGCCGTCGTTCCCGATAGCCATCATTTCCTGGGAATCAAAGTTGCCGACGACTGCCTCACCGCTGCGGTCATTAACCTGAAGGCACAGGTCTTAAGGTACGATCAGCTTCCTCTTCCCACGCACTCCCCCAAGGACGTTGTTGAGGGTATTGCCTCCTTGGCAAGCCAGGCCGAAAAGACTTTCCGCATCGACGCGATTGGCGTGGGCATCGGCGGTGTAGTCACAGATCAGGGCATCATCAGATCCGCGCCCTTCTTGGAATGGGAAGATGTCGATCTTGTCGGTCTTTTGCGCGAACACATCAAAATCCCTGTTTTCGTCGCAAATGACCTAACGGCCTACACACAGGCGCAGCACTGGTTTGATCTGGGTGCACAGCACCGGAATTTCGCGGTCCTGACCTTGGGCGTCGGCACCGGCTATGGCTGCGTGGCAAATGGACGGCCGCTGGAAAACCAGGATTCAGGGATCGGTTTGGTCGGGCACTGGCCCCTAGACCCGCTGGGCCCGCTATGTTCGCAAGGGCATCGCGGCTGCGCAGAATCAATGCTGACAACCCCCGCTATCACCCGCTCTATTTCAGAAGCTCTGGGCCGTGAGGTCAGCTGGAGCGAGGTGATCTCGTTGGCCGAGGCCGAAGACCCCGCGGTTTCCGCTGTCTTGCGAGCATCGGGATTGGCACTTGGGCGTCTCATTGGCGCAATCGCCAACCTCACGGCTCCGGAAGTCATCATTATCGGCGGCGAAGGCGTTGCCTTGGCATCGCTGAGCAATCGATGGATGCGCCAGGGCTTAGCGGAAACCCGCGACCCACGAGCCTCACTGGTCAAAATCGAGTTGGCCTCGCCAGCGAATGAAACCTGGTGCCGGGGAGCAGCGGTTATCGGGCTCCAGGGCTACGTGTCCAAGCGCCGCTCCTAAGAGCAACTCGGCCCAGCCTCGGCAACGCCCTCTTCCTGCCTTTCAGGCACAAACTTGGGGGCATCGGCCCACACACCGACGCCCCCAAGCAACTCACCACCCAACTTTTAGGGTCAGGGTTTCACCCCTTCGTCGCGCCGCCGGCAAGGCCGGCAACGATGTACTTCTGAAGGGCGACGAACAGGATCAAGACGGGGATCGCAATAACCGTTGCGACGGCCATCAGGTCATTCCAGTTCGTTGCGTACTGGCCAATGAGTCGGTTCAACGCAACCGTCAAAGGCTGCAGATCCGCCTTCGTGAGCAAGGTCAAGGCAAAGGTAAATTCACCCCATGTCATCAAGAAGGAGAAGGAACCGATCATAATGACACCGGGACGAATCGTCGGGATGACGACTCGGACAATGGTTCCAATGATGCCTAGTCCATCAAGTCGCGCGGCCTCTTCAACTTCCTTGGGGAACTGCTTGAAGAAGGGGCGCAGCATGATGATCGCAAAGGGTAGTGTTCCCGTCACATCCGCCAAGATGATCGAGGGAAGGGTGTTGACCATTCCAGCGTGACGGAAAAGCACGAACATCGGAATCGAGATTGCGATCGCGGGAAGCAGCTGGACAACACTGAGCAAGATCAACATGCCCGTTGTGATTGTGCTTCTCATTCGTGCAATTGCGTAGGCGGCAGGAATTGCAAAGAGCAGTGTCAGCACCAAACATCCGGCTGCGATGATTGCTGAATTTCCCAGCGCCTTCCAGATCCCGAAGTTGTCACTGAAAGCGACCCTAAACGAGGCCAGGGTTGGGTTTTGCGGAATCAGGTGCGGGGGCTGCGCAAAGGTTTCCATCTGCGTCTTGAAGGCCGTACACACCATCCAGTAGACGGGGAACAGGTAGAAAATTGCCATGACCCACGCGAATGCGGATTTCCCAATCCGGACACGCCCCTCGCGCTTTTCGCGCTTCGTCTTCGCTAAGCCCTTTATTCCCGAGGCGGCGGAAAGCGCCCCGCCTTTAGGTGAACTTTCGTCCGCCACGGTCTGGACTTTTTCTTGAACTTCAGCGGTCTTTTCAGACATCACTGGTCCTCCTTATCCAGCGAACGAACGTAGAACCACGACAGAGCCAGCGGTAAAACCATGGTCAGCATTGAAGCCGCAGCACCGTTACCAAAGTCGAAAACCTTGAAGGTTTGCAGGTAGGTGAAGATCGGCAGGGTTGTGGTCGCCTCGACAGGACCGCCCTTGGTCATGGTGTAGATCAGGTCGAAGACCTTGTAGGTATTGATGACGCCAAGCAAGAGCAGTGAAATCACCACGGGGCGCATGAGTGGTTCAGTGATGGAGAAGAAGGTACGAATTGGGCCAGCGCCGTCGACCTCTGCGGCCTCGTACAGGCCGTCATCGATGGTGTGAAGTCCTGAAAGGATCAGCAGCATATTGAAGGGCATACCAACCCACAGGTTCGCAACGACGATTGCAATCATTGCGGTTGTTGGACCGGTCAGCCACAACACCGGGTGATCAGTAATATGCAGGCTCATCAAGAAGTAGTTGATCACGCCGAAGTCAGAGTCGAACATCCAACGGAAGATCGTGCCCGTGACAACAGCGGGAAGGATCCACGCGACCAATAGGAGCGCGCGAATGATGCCATTACCCGGGAAAGGTTTGCGGAAGAACAAGGCCAGCGCATAACCAACAAGGAATTGCAGGGCAAGTGAGGCAACTGTCCAGATGATGGAGAGCTTCACGCCATTCCAGAAGCCTGGGCTCTTGACCATCGCTTCATAGTTCGCCAGGCCTGTGGGGTGATAGTCACCCGAAATGAGGTTTGCGCCGTTCGCGTCAGAGATGGACAGCCAGATGTTATAGATCAGTGGGACAACAAGAAAAATCGTTATGTAAATCAGTGCGGGTAACGCCAGAAGCAGTCCTAGACGCCGTGTTCGCGCCAAAGAACGTGATCCGTCGTCGTGGCCCGCTGTTTTCGTTCGCGCCATCGAAATTCACTCACAGATCCGAGGTTTGTGTGGGAATACTGTTGTGGCCTGGCGGACTCAGTGGCCTGCCAGCACCAAAACAGGGATGTTTCCCCACGCGAGCGGGAGATTCGCTGCGGCTTCAAGCCGTTGCTCATCGTTGCGTTCCCACTCGCGCGGGGAACTTTATGTGTGTGTTGGTTGCCTAGGCGCGATCGCCCCAAGCAAACCGGTTTCTTGCGCTACTCACTTCTTGGGCAGCAAGGGGTTGATTGAGTCCGCGGCCTTCTTTGCTGCGGCCTCGGGGGTCGATGCGCCCGTCAGAGCTTCCTGCATGGACAGCTGGATGGCCTCAGAAATCTTCGGGTAATCCTTGCCGTATGCACGTGCGTGTGCGTCAGCAAGCTGGCTTTCGAAGACCTTGAGCTTTGCATCGTTCGAGAGCTTGAGCTTGCCCTGCAGGTCGGGGCGAGAGGACAGCTGGCCGGAGCCATCGCAGTAGATCTTGGCGCCTTCTGCGCTGGTCAGAAACTTTGCGAGCTTGACTGCTGCATCAGACTGCTTGGCACCGTTCATAACGACAACGTTTTCGCCACCCATCGAGGTTGCTGCACGCTTGTCCTTGGGCAGAGGCGCAACATCCCAGTCAAACTGGGCGTCCTTGGTCAGGGTTGACAGCTCCCAGGGGCCATTGATCATCATGGCGGACTTGCCGGTGATGAACTGGGTACGTGCGTCTTCCTGGGTGTAGTTCGAAACGGCCTCGGACATGGAACCGTCGTCGATCAGGCCACGCAGGTAGGCCAGAGCGGTTGCGCCAGAGGTGGCGTAATCGTTCAGGTCACCGCCGGTCTGCCACACGAAGGGCAGAATCTGGAAGGTAGCGGACTCGGACTTCACGGCCGAGATCGCGAGGCCCTTCACGTCACCCTTGGTGGTCTTCTTTGCGACGTCCTTGAGGGATGCCCAGTCGGTCGGAACCTCAACGCCCGCGTCCTTAAGCATCTGCTTGTTGTAGTACAGAGCCAGGTTGTTGGAGTTCAGCGGAATGCCGTAGGTCTTGCCCTCGTAGACGACCGAGGACCAGGGGCCATCGAAGAAGTCAGACTTATTGATTCCGTCGTTGCTCAGATCCTTGAGCATTCCCAGGGATGCGAAGTTCTGGTTGTCGACAACGTCGACGACTGCGACATCGGGAACCTGACCGCCGACCGAGCCCTGAAGGATGGACTTGGACAGGTCTGCAAACGCAAAGGTGGTGCGCTTGACCTTGATGTCGGGGTTGGCCTTCTCGAACTCAGCGATCGATGCATTGATCGAGTCATTGGCGGTTTCACCGCTCAGGTAGTCCCACATCTCAACGGTTACTTGACCGCCGGATGCGCTGCCGGAGTCGGCCGAATCCGTCTTCGTCCCGGAGCATGCTGCCAATCCCAGTGCCATTACGCCGGCACCGAAGAAGGCAATCCCGCGCATTGCGCGCTTAGATGCGTATGCCATTCTTTCTCTCCTTTGAGTGTCGATAGTTGTCCGTCAACCAACTATCTAGATCCGTGTTTTCACGGATGAATAATGGGATGCACTCCAGTGGTGCATCTATGGTGAGTTCACTTCCGCCTTCGAAAGTCTCACCAAGCATGTACGAGGCCGTGGCCTCTTGATCCTCATCACCGCGGCTTGGGGCGATGAGAAGTTGGCGCCACCGCGCACCCTGGGGAAGGTAGACGCGGGCAGTGCGGGAGCCGGCCTCGGTAATCGGGGAAACCAAGAGGTCGGGACCCAAGAAGAACTCCCCGTCCCAGCTCCAACAGCGCTCGTCCTCGGGGAATTCCAGGAAGAGGGCGCGCATGGCGGGGATTCCGCGTTCGCTGGCCTCGTCCATCACGCGAGTGAGGTAAGGGCGAAGGGTTTCGCGTAGGAGGATGTAGCGGGAGCAGATATCCGCGACTTCCTCGCCATAGGACCAGATTTCGTTGGGGCCGCCGGGGTTTTCCGAGGCCACATCTTCGCGGGGTTCGCGGTGTCCGTGAACGCGCATGAGTGGGCAGAAGGTTCCGAATTCGAACCAGCGTGCGAAGAGTTCCTGATATGCGGGATCGCTGGCATCGCCTCCGTGGAAGCCTCCGATATCACTGGTCCACCAGGGGATTCCTGCGATTCCAATGGATTGTCCGGCTCGGACCTGCGTGTAGAGGGCCTCCCAGGTGGGGCCGATATCTCCACTCCACACGGCGGCGCCGTACTTTGCCTGGCCTGCCCAGGCGCTGCGGCACAGGGTCAGGAATTCATCTTCGCCCTCTTCACGCATACCTTCCCAGATCATGCGGGCATTCTCGCGTGGGTAAAGGTTCGAGACATTCAGGCCCTTTCCCGCATAAAAACGCAGGTTCGAGGGGTGACCGGGATTGAGCTCGGGCTCGCAGGCATCCAGCCAGAACACGCGCACGCCCAGATCGAAGTAGTTGTTCTTGAGCTTGTTCCACACGTAGTCGCGCGCCGTCGGATTCGTCGGGTCGTAGAAGGCGACGGGAAGCGGGCGATCCATTCCCTTATCACGGAAGGTTTGGTGGTATTCAACTCCTGCTTCGGTGCCGACCAATAAACCTTTTGCGCGGATTTCCGCATCTGTTTCGGCAAGGGGCGAGACCGTGGGCCACACGGAAACCATGAGCTTGGTGCCCATTTCGTCCAGTTCGGCCATCATCGCTTCGGGGTCGGGGTATTCGCTTGGGTCAAAGCGCCACTCCCCCATTGCCGGCCAGTGGATGAAGTCGGTAACGATGACAGAGAGGGGAAGGCCTCGGCGGTGGTATTCGCGGGCGACTTCCATAAGTTCGTTTTGGCTGGTGTAGCGCAGTTTGGATTGCCACAAGCCCAGTGCCCACTGAGGAATTCGGGGTGCGTGGCCCACCGCGTCGGCGTAGGACTGGAGGATTTCCTTAGGAGTGTCTCCTACGCACACCCAGTAGTCGATCCATTCGCTTGCCTGCGCGACCCAGCGGGTGGCTTCTTTGGCGAATTCCACACGGCCAACACTGGGGTTGTTCCACAGGAATCCATAGCCTTTGTCTGAGAGGACGAAGGGGATGGAGACTTCGCCGTTTCGCTGGACCAGATCGGAGACGACGCCCTTGTGATCAAGGAAGTCGTAGGAGTGCTGGCCCATTCCGTAGAAACGCTCAGCGGGGTCCGAGGCAAAGCATTGGTGCACTTCGTTTCCGCCGAAGCCCGGGTAGATTCCGTGGGCTCCCGGCCACCAGAAGTGTTCGGGGGCTTCGCGCAGGATGGATTCGCCATCCTTGTGGAAATCCAGAAGGAATCGGGCAATTCCGGTTCCACCGTCAAGGTTTGCAACCACGCTGATTCGTCCGTTGGAAAAGACTTCTTCGGGGCGATCGTAGCCGGGGATTTCGGTGACAGAGCATGGTTCATTCCCGGTAGTCCTTGCCGAAGCCTGGGTTTCAGCAAACGGGTCCGTGGGTGCTCCAGAGGTCGCGCCGAGGCCACTAAGGGGTGCGGCCTCGAGCGCGCCCAGTCCCTGGGGGAAGTTCGCATTGGGGCCTATGCGCACGCGAAGTGCATTGCGACCCCAGGCCTCAATGCGGATGAACTCGTGCGCATAGGAGAGTTCGACTGCGCCCGGGTACTCCTTCTTCGTATACACCTATGACTCCTTAGCGAAGAGTACGAATACGTATTCGCTCCATGCTTCTATGCAGGAGTTTTTCTGGTAATATCCATTACGCATACGTATTCGTTATGTAAAAATTTTTTGCGAGCATCGCTGCTCGCGTGTGATGTGAAACTCAAGATAAGTAGTAAAAGCGTTCCTGTCAAGAGAGCAGGAGGAACTGATGGCACGTCAGCCAACCAGTAGAGATGTCGCAAAACTGGCGGGAGTCTCACAAACCACGGTCTCCTACGTCATGAGCGGCAGACGGACAGTGTCTCCGGAGACGGAAAAACGTGTCCAAATTGCAATGAAAGAACTGGGCTACCAGCCTCATGCGGGCGCTCGTTCACTGCGCTCACGCAAGTCGCGCGTGCTTGGAGTTGTCATCCCCTACCACGAGGGTGCGGATGGGGCGGACCAGCACTACATGCTGATCTCACTGGCACAGCTCTTGCGTGAACATGATTTTGATCTGCTTTTGATCACCGCGAACGAGGGAGCGGCTGGGCTGCGTCGCGTCATGACAACCGCGCTGTGCGATGGTCTGTTCATCATGGAAGTTCGCTTCAATGATCCCCGCTTGGAGGTCGTGGCCGAGGGAAAGATTCCAACGGTTTTCGTTGGTACTCCCGGGCCCGGGCCCTTTAAGTCGCCGATCCAGTCCATTGACGTGGACTATTACGAGGCCGGCACCCAGGCCGTGCACCGTATTCGCGACGCGGGGGCACGCAATGTTGCTTTCGTGCACTCGGCCAGCACAGATGTGCAGTCCTTGAACTTCGTCGCACAGTTTAAGCAAGCGGTTGTGGATACTGCTGGTGAGCTTGGGATTCCTCTGCTCTCACGAACCTGCGGAACTGGGATTCAGGCAATTCGCCACTTGGTCGGCCAAATTGCCGGCGAGGGACGAGTTGATTCCTACATTCTGGGGCCGACGATTTCCGCTGATGACTGGTGCAATGCGCTAATGGATCTGGGAATTAGACCAGGACGCGATGTCTCACTGGTTGCCAGCGGATGGCATGCAGAGCGAGCCCACTGTCTTTTCAATGTCGACCATTTTGATACCCGGCCGGATGAGCTTTTGAGGCGAGCGGTTGAGATGCTAGTTGCCCAAATCGATGGGGAGCCTCGAAAGGAAGCGGACGTAGATACTGAGGGACATGAGTCGACGACATCGTCAGATTTCGAGGCCAAGATCCACCGCCCCGTGCACGGATTGACCCTGCTTGATCCAATCTTCGTGCCCGGAAATACGGTTATTGGGGCCGATCGGTCGTAGCCTAAAGCCGTGTATGGCCTTCAGTTTTTCTTTTGTAGACCCCAAATAGCCCACGGGGCCCTGAGCCAGAACAGCTCAAGACCCCGTGAGATCGGTATGAGAGCTCAACAGCCCTTACTTACGCCCACCGCGCGCAGCGTAGTTCTCTGCGTGACGCGCAAGTGCGGCACGAACCAGGCCCGCGAATAGCGGGTGAGCCTTCGTCGGACGCGACTTGAACTCGGGGTGCGCCTGAGTTGCCACGTAGTAGGGGTGCAAGGAACGATCCAGCTCAACAAACTCGACCAGGTTTCCATCGGGTGATGTACCCGAGATGTGCAGACCAACCGATTCCAGCTGATCGCGGTAATCATTGTTCACCTCGAAACGGTGACGGTGGCGCTCCGAAACCTTGGTCTTCCCATAGGCCTCGGCAACAATAGAACCTTCCTGAAGGACCGCGGGGTATGCGCCCAATCGCATGGTTCCGCCCAGATCGCCATCTCCCTCAACAATGTCGACCTGCGAATCCATGGTGTGAACAACCGGATCCGGGGTCTCGGGATCCATTTCCGTCGAGGAAGCTCCAGCCAAGCCAAGCAGGTCACGCGCGGCCTCGATCACCATGCACTGCAAGCCCAAGCACAATCCCAAGGTCGGGATCTTGTGCTCGCGTGCCCAACGCAGCGCACCCAACTTGCCTTCAATGCCTCGGATACCAAAACCGCCGGGGACGATGATCGCATCAACGCCACCCAGAGCCTTTTGCGCACCCTCGGGGGTTTCACAGGTGTCGGAGGCAACCCAACGCAGGTCAACGCGAGCGTTATTTGCAAAGCCACCGTGCTTCACGGCCTCGGAAACAGAAAGGTAAGCGTCGTGCAGGTCAATGTACTTACCAACCAACGCAACCTCAACGCGGTACTTCGGTGATTCAACGCGCTCAAGCAGCTCGTTCCACTCGCTCCAGTCCACGTCGCGGAAAGTCAGGCCAAGACGCTGAACAAGGAAGGCATCCAAGCCCTCGCGATGCAGCGTCGGGGGAACCTCATAGATCGAGGCCGCATCCTTACATTCGATGACAGCATCCCGGTCGACGTCGCACATGAGTGCAACCTTGCCCTTAATTCCCTCGGGCAGCGGACGGTCCGTACGCAGCACCAGCGCATCGGGCTGAATACCGATAGAGCGCAGCGCGGCCACAGAGTGCTGGGTCGGCTTGGTCTTGAGCTCACCGGCAGCGGGAAGGAAGGGGATCAGTGCGACGTGCACAAAGGCAACATTGTCGCGGCCCAGGTCGGCGCGCACCTGACGCGCAGCCTCCAAGAAGGGCTGTGATTCGATATCGCCAACCGTGCCACCGATTTCGGTGATGATGACATCAGGGGCATTGCCCTCGGCATCGGGGATGGCCTGCGCGCGCATGACGCGCTTGATTTCATCGGTGATGTGAGGGATGACCTGGACGGTATCGCCCAGGTATTCGCCGCGGCGTTCCTTTGCAATAACCGTGGAGTACACCTGGCCGGTCGTCGCGTTCGCCGCGCCGGAGAGGTTCACGTCCAAGAAGCGCTCGTAGTGGCCGATATCAAGGTCGGTTTCCGCGCCGTCTTCAGTGACGAAAACCTCACCGTGCTGGAAGGGGTTCATCGTCCCGGGATCGACGTTGATATAGGGGTCAAGCTTTTGCATGGCGACACTCAAACCGCGCGAACGCAGCAGACGCCCCAGCGAAGAGGCCGTCAAACCCTTACCTAAAGAAGAAACCACACCTCCGGTGACGAAGATGTGGCGAGTAACGTTTTCCTGCGTCTCTTGACGACGTCCATAGCTGTTTACCATGGAATCTCAGTTTACAACCACCCGTTTTCTGTTGCTACCTTGAGTGCCTCAGCTCTCGTTCGCGCGTGGGTCTTATCCATCGCCGAGCTCACGTAGTTGCGCACCGTCCCCGCCGACAACATGAGCTCCGAGGCCACATCCTCCACGGTCCCCCCGCTTTCAAAAGCGCGCAGAACTTCAACTTCGCGCGCGCTGAGCGGGCTTTGACCTTTGGTGAGCGCATCGACTGCGAGCGCAGGATCGACCGTGCGCAGTCCTTGGGAAGTTCGTCGGATTGCTTCTAGGAGCTGCTCGGCCGGTGCGTCTTTGACAATGAATCCAACGGCTCCCGCGTCCAATGCGCGCTGGACGTACCCGGGACGCCCGAAGGTCGTCACCATGAGAACTCGTGCATTCGCCCCGCGCTCTTTCAAGGCCGCGGCTGCACTAATTCCATCCATCACGGGCATTTCAACGTCCATAATGACGACCAGTGTCGAGGCGGCTTTCGAAGCCTGGTCACCACGGGAATTCTCGGCGGTATATGCCTCGACTGCGGCGATGGCCTCGCGACCATCAGCGGCCTGAGCGACGACGCGCATATCGTCTTCCAAGTCAATAAGCGCGCTCAAGGCACCACGAATCAAGGCCTGATCATCGGCCACAATCACGTGAATCATTGGCATTCCTTTTGCGCGCCAGTACTTGACCAGCCAATTCTATCTTCCGCTTAGGAGGATTCCCCGCGGAAGGTCAGGCGCAGTATCCACGTATTCCCCTGGCTCCCCCAGGTCATCTCCCCTTCCGAGGCCGCCCGCTCACGCAGTCCTTCCAATCCGGCTCCTCCCCCTGCCGAGGCCTCCGAATAGCTGCGTGAATACCCGTCGTTTTCCACCAGGACCTCATCAGGTGTCAGGCGGACACTGATTGTGGAGGGACGAGCGTGAGTAATCGCGTTGGCAGTCCCCTCTCGGATGACATGTGCAGCCAAAGTTGCCCTGGGACCGGGTGGGATTTCGCCCTGAATGTCAGCGATAAATTCGATTCCCGCTTGCTCGCATAGTTCACGGGCCGACTCGACCTCTTCCTCGGCGGACAGGCTTCGCGAAGCAGCGATGATTCCACGCAGATCTTCTTTTGCCTGGCGGGATAACTCCAGGGTCTGCGCAATCTGCTCACTGGCCTCGGCAATCTTTCCCACGGAAAGCAAGCGCTGGGCGAGCTCATTCTTCATGGTGATGACCGTCAGCGAGTGCCCCAAAATATCGTGAAGATCCCCGGCAAAACGCAGGCGCTCGCGCTCGCGAACCAGGCTGATTGCTTGGCGTTGACGTTGTTGCTCTGAGTGGCGATTATCGAAACTGCGGCGCACGGCCAGGGTTAATCCCAAAACCATCAGCAGCGCGATGATCGCATAGCTCAAGGCCACTGCGTCGATACTGCCAATGGGCAGCAAGATGGCAATGACTTCCCAGCCGACAAGTGCCACTAGGCCGGGAACCACATATCTCTTGGGAGCTTGAAGGTTCCAGCCTGCAATCGAGTAGGTGATGAAAAGGGCCGAGGTTACTCGCGATGCGCCGGCGACAACCAGGACGAGTCCCAGTGCAATCACCAGGGCCAGCAAGATCCCGTGCGAGATCCACATTTTCTTGGTGATGCGCGCTCCCCATTCAGGGGTTGGATTGACGATGTAAATTGCGATATCAGCAGCGGCAACACCAAAGACCAGGGTGAGGATCAGCGCGATCATCCTGGGAGATTCAACGGAAGGAATCATCCCCAAGGGAAAGGCCAAGAAAACCAGGTAGGGCAGCGCCCACAGCACCGCGGACAAGCGCGGGTGACGCTGTGACCACGAGGCATCTGTCCCCTGAGTTTTGGTGCTCATTCCGGTCCTTCCCCAGTCATTGGCAATGAAAGTAGTGCGAGAGCGCGCCCGACTGCGCCGGACTTCTTAGCGATCAGTGTCCCTGCGCTGTGCCCAGATCGCAAGCAGTGCCATGGGAACAAACCACGCGACCGTGGAAATCACCCATTTCCATTCGAAATTATCGAAACCGTAGAGGGGCAGCTGAGAGAGGTTGAAGAGTCCATAGAAGGGGCTATAGGGAGCGAGCGTCTTAAATATCGACCCCATGGAGCTAATCGGAATGAACATTCCCGCAAGGAAAGCACCCAAGACAACGACACCATTAATCACCGCGAAGGCAGTATCTGAGCGCATGAGGAAGGCCAGCGCCAGACCAAGGGCCGCGGAAATCACCGACGCAGCCAAGGTGATGAGCCCACTTTCAACCCAGGCCTCGGGTCTCATTCGTGCTCCGGTCGCGTATCCGAAGGTATAGGTAATGACAATAACCAGGGCGCTCATAGAGATCGCCGCGATCAAACGGGAAAAGATGAAGGCGCCCGAACCCACGGGGGACAGTGCAAAGAGCCTGGAGATTCCAGAGGTTCGCTCAAGTGCGACAACGGTTGCAGCCGATGCGGCAGCGATCATTACGCCGTACAGGGTCATTGACACCAAAACCGTTGCGCCAATATTTGCATTGATCGCCCACTCTTTCGAGTACTCCTGCCCTGCTCCAAACATCATGTACATGAAGATCGGAAGGATCAGCGCGAAGGCGAACATAGCGGGATTGAGAACCAGCTTCAGGAATGACTTCCAGGTGAGAAGCCCAAATCCCTGCCAGGAGCTCAGTGCCCGGCGGCTGATCCAGGGGTTTGTTGCTGCGTGAGTGTGAGTCGTCATTGTGAATCCTTAGAGAAGAGGTGCGAGGTGGCCAAAGTGAAAGACAGGACTTCGTGCCCTGCGTTCTACTGCGTGAGCTCGGCGAAAACATCCTCGAGGCTGGAGAAAACAACCTCGAATTCGCATGCTTGGGGAATAGCGACGATGTGTCGAGCGGCCTCGTCAGAGAAGGTCGTGTGGAACTCCACGCGTAGCCAATGATCGGCAGCCAAGTCCTCTTCGCCTAAGGAAGCGGGGGAGGAATCGGGGGAATCGACCTCGGCAATATCGGAAAGCTCCCACACTGTCCCAAGCTCAGCCGCACGCGCGGCCAGTCCTGCACGCACTCCCTCAAGAGAGGAAGCAGGGATAGAGAAGGCCAGGCGCGTCGACGAGTGCGCTCGGCGGATTTCTTCGGTGGGGGCGTCGGCGCTCACGCGGCCCGCATTGACGATGACCGTACGCTGAGCGTAGTCCTGCGCCTCGGCCAGGTAGTGAGTGGCGAAAAGGATCGTCTTACCTTTCGAGGCCTGGGTACTCATGAGATCCCAGAACTCCTTGCGCATGGTGACGTCCATTCCGGCGGTCGGTTCGTCGAGAATGATGAGTTCTGGGTCAGGAATGAGCGCCATTGCTAGGCGAACGCGTTGCTGCTCACCACCGGATAGCTTGCGGATTTTGCGGCCAAGAAGGTGTCGAAGGTGGGTTTCTTCGACAAGGGGGTCAATGGACTCGGTGCGCTTGTAGACGCGCGAGAAGAGTTTGAGGATTTCTGCGACGCTGTAGTCACCAGGAAGCGAACCCGATTGAAGAACGACACCGATCAGGCCGCGGCGGATTGCTTCTTTG
Source organism: Trueperella pyogenes (assembly GCF_001070855.1). Lineage (GTDB taxonomy): Bacteria > Actinomycetota > Actinomycetes > Actinomycetales > Actinomycetaceae > Pauljensenia > Pauljensenia pyogenes_A. The sequence goes on from NZ_JVLH01000009.1 coordinate 220,909, forward strand.
GCGCTCATGCCAAAAACTTCAACGCTTCCGCTATCTGCCTGTTGAAGGCCAAGAATGATGTCAATTGTTGTGCTTTTTCCTGCGCCATTTCGGCCAAGGAAAGCAACGATTTCACCGGAATCAACGCGCAGGTTCATGCCCTTGAGCGCGTGCACATTCCCGTAGGTCTTCACCAGGTCTTTCGCGAGGATCACTGGGGTCGTGGTTTGAGTGTCCGTGTTCATGCTTTAAGTCAAGCCTGTGAGGGACATCGACAACAGTGTCGTTTTTACGAAGTTTCACATGACAATTGTCATGAGGCAGCCGATGCGGGTGAAATTTAGTATGGAAGGGTGAGTTCAAGCGAGTCATCTCTTATCACTTTGCCCATCCGCCGTCATTCCCACTTCTACCCGCAGGTTCGTCGCCTCCTTGCCGAGGCCTTTCCACCCGCCGAACTCATTCCTGAATGGGTGATGAATGCGCTTGCACTACGCCGTTCTATTGATTTCACGGCGTATTTTGATCCGGAAGAGCCCTCGGGCTTTTGCGGAGTGACTTTTACTATTCACTCAGATGATTTGCTTTTTGTCGTGTTTTTAGCAACGAATCCCGCGCTTCGCTCACGGGGATATGGAACACGAATTCTTGACCAGTTGAAGGAGCGTTTCCCCGGTTTTGCCATTGCTTTGGAAATCGAGCCAATGACTACCGATGCTTCTAATTTCCATCAGCGCGAAAGGCGACTGGCCTTCTATCAGCGCAATGGCTTCGTCGAAACCGGATTGTATACGGACTATGAAGGAGATCAGTACGAGGTTTTGCGCTATCTTCCCTCTCGTCTTCCGGGCGAAGCGCATCAGGGTATGCAGTATGCAGATCTAGGAGTTTTACGCAGTAGCCTTGAGGAGCTTCTTGCGTCACTGGCCATACCGGTCTACATTCCCACCATCCACGTCGGTATTAGGGGATAGCCGAGGCCGCGGTCGCTGCTACGCGAGAGGGTCTGGTAGGTCGCGGTGGTCGTTGGGAATCAACACCGTCGGGTCAGGCACAGAACCATCAGAAGAACGAATCCCACTTTCATAACTAAACTCCGTATTCTTCTCGCGAAGAATAACCGTCACAAGCCCACCATTCTTCTTATCTTCCCACGCAAGGTAATGACCGACCCCAGGTACCGAACTGGCATAGTCATACACCAACTCATAGCCCAGCGGATTCAAATGAGAATTTCCCATCTCAATAACCTGCCCCGCATCACGCGGACCACACTGAACACGCTGACTCTCAAACCAATACCGCTTAACAACATCCTTCGCATCCGCATCTATCTCACTAGGCGAAAGAGCTACGTAATACGGTGAATCACCAACAACTTCGTCTCTGAAACTCAAAATCCCCGGCTCAACCTCACGCTCAAACACCTCAACCGACTGACGATCACGCAACAACTCACTGCCAACAGTCTCTGGAAATTCAGGTGCATCCCGATCCAAATACCGAATACTGGGAAAACTAGAACTCACGTATCCAGCAATATCCCGAGAATCATTAGGAATCAACACCCGCGGATCAGGCACAGAACCATCAGAAGGACGATCTTGGGTGTCATATTGAAAAGTTATTGACTGATCTCTAATTAAGAGTTCAACATGTCCTCCATTCTTTTTGTCACGCCAAACCAGACGCTCCTGATCATGCACAATCGATACATACCCAAGGGGTTCGAGATACCGGCCGAGAATTTCTTCAACGCGGTCTGGGGATTGGGCACCCCCACGTACTCTCTGACTGGACAGCTCCCATCCATCGTAGAGACGACTAATTTCGCTCTTCTCAGTCTCAGGACGAAGAGACTGAGAACCACTAAAAATTTCATTTCGTGCGGCAAGAATGCGCGGCTCAACATCACGCTGAAAGGCCTCAATCGACACGCGCTTCTCCAAAGGAAGATCCCCACCCTCACGCGGGGGATCATCGATGTAAGGGAGCGAGATAATTCCAATAAACACCCATATCGCGAATAGGAATCCCACCACTGCACCTACAAAACGCAGCACGTACCGCAAATAGCGCTTTACGCGCCCTCGCTGCACTCCACGCGTGGACTGCGAATCAGACACCACCACACCTCCTCGCCGTCGTTGAGGTCAACCTCAGCCTAACGAAGAAAGCTGATTCAGCAAGTAATTACTCGACACTATTTCGATATTTGAGAAAACAACCCATCGTAGGCAATTCGCGGGCACTGGCCTCGTACCGAAATCATCCCGCACGGCTCAAAGCCATAAGCCTCCAGCGCTCGACGCATCGGTCCGTTATCAAGGTGCGTATCGCAGCGCAAATACGGGACTTGTCCCGCGCAAAAGTCCATGACCACGCGAGTGACCCCACGGCCTCGGACGCTGGCAAGGCGATGGATCACGCCATACTCATCATCGAAGTGCCACGCACCATCAATCTGGGAATACTCCTCTTCCGGCCCGCGAGCGAAACTAAACACTGCCAAAGGCCCCTGTTCATCACAAACAAGGAAGCACTCGCCTCGTTCAATGTCGTTGAGCGCATCACTGCGGTTGGGGTAATCGCTGGGCCACTGCGTCGGGTTACCGTTCGCCCGCATGAATTCCCGAGCATGATCAAAAGCAGACTCGATGAAATCCAGATCCTCGGAAGTGGCAGGGCGTATGAACATGCCATCAGGGTAGCCCACACAAAAATCGCACACACCACCGGGCACTTCCCTACCCAAACCGATACCCTGCATCTATGGCCAGCGAACATCCCACACGACACGAGCACTTCGGTAAGTACCTTGCACTAGGTATTGGTACCCATGTCTTATGGGGTTTCTTCCCGCTCTATTTCCACCTGCTTGATCCCGCAGGTTCTCTAGAGATCATCGTCCACCGCGCACTGTGGGCCTTCATTGCGTGCTTTATCGCCTTGGCCTTGACCCGCTCACTGCCGCGAGTGTGGCGCATTGTCCACGACCCCTCGATCACATGGCCTCTAGTCGCAGCGGGATTCCTTGTCGTTATCAACTGGACGACCTATATTTACGCGATCCTCATCGGACACACGACTGATGCCGCACTTGGCTATTACATCAACCCCCTACTGACCGTTGCTCTGGGCATGATCGTCTTGCGCGAAAAGATCTCACGTCTTCAGGGAGTCGCATTAGTTTTGGGTGTGATCGCTGTCGCGGTCATTATTGTCGGCCTTGGGCGCTTGCCGTGGATCTCGCTGGCCTTACCCGCATCATTTGGCCTGTATTCCCTTGTGAAGAAGCAGGTCGCGCTCAAGGTCCGTCCCCTTGATGGAATGACGATCGAAACTGCCGTGGTCATCCCAATTCTTCTGGGTTACTACATCTACCTTGCCGCGCACGAGGCAACTTCTTTCCATGCGCTTGCTCGCTTGGGAGACGGAGCCATGTCGTGGCAGCTTCACCTGGCTCTTCTGATTGGTTCGGGAATCCTCACCGTCATCCCGCTGCTCACTTTCGCCAAAGCCTCCCAGGGCCTGCCTCTTGGCCTTTTAGGCTTCTTGCAGTACATCTCGCCCAGCATTCAGCTGATCATCGGCGTCTGCATTTTCCACGAGCACATGGAGCCCACGCGCTGGATTGCAACCGGCATCGTCTGGGTTGCACTGGCTTTACTCAGCGTGGACGGTCTGCTTAAAGTACGCCGCTCCAAACAATAGCGATCACACCCGCACAGAGCGCTATAAAGGCCCCAATTGCCCACACAAGAGCGGACCCGCCCCTTCCCTGTCCGGGTTCGCGCACGCGCTTGCCATTCGCAAAGGCCTCGAGGTCTTGAAGTGGCCCGCTTTGGCGCGGTTGTGCCCAGCTCCAGTCCACCGCTTCCCCCACTACCGAGGCCGGTGCCTGATCCTGCGCCGAGGCGTACTGTCCTGGGACCGGTGCCTCACTCTGCGGCGAGACCTGAGTCTGCGGCGCAGGGCTGCTTTGGGGGATTGGGAAGTAGTCAGCTTGAGGCTGAGAGGGAAATGCTCCACTTGGTGCGGCAACTCCCGAACCGTAGACGAACTGGGGCTCGCGCTGAGCATTCGTATCGATAATCCACTGGCGCAGCTGCGGGTACATGCTGGGGTTTTCCAAGAGCACGGCATGCAGGTCAGGGCGTGCGGCGGCAAGTTGGGCGATCAGTTCGGCAGGTAAAGAGGGATCAGCCGCTTGTGCAGGCGTGAAAGCGTTTAAGTCGTACATATCCCTCCTGACTCTTCAAACTACACAGGTTCTTCGCGCGAAGTAAAGTTCGCAAAGCGTGCCATGTGCCCCTGGAAAAGCACACGAATAGTTCCCGTTTCACCGTTACGATGCTTGGCCAAAATAATATCGGCTTCACCCGGACGATCTTCAGAATTGTAGTATTCGGGACGATGCAAGAGCATGATGATATCCGCGTCCTGTTCCAGCGAACCGGATTCACGCAGGTCACTCATCATCGGCTTCTTGTCGGTTCGCGCTTCGGGACCACGGTTCAGCTGGGCGACTGCAACAACCGGAATATCCAGGTCCTTCGCAAGAAGCTTGAGGTTTCGCGACAGAACTGAAACTTCCTGCTGTCGAGATTCAACCTGCTTACCCGTTGTCATCAACTGCAGGTAGTCGACAACAACAAGGCCCAGATTGTGCTGCTGCTTGAGGCGGTGACACTTTGAACGAATTTCCGTCATGGTGACATTCGCCGAGTCATCAACAAAAATCGGAGCCTCGGAAATCTTGCCGGTTGTTTCAGAGACCTTGCGCCAGTCACGCTCGGTCATTTCGCCCTTCATCATCTTGCTCATAAAAACTGAAGACTCGGCGGAAAGCATGCGCATCGCAATATCGTTTTGCGACATTTCCAGCGAGAAGATAACCGAGGTAATTCCGTGTTTGATCGAGGCCGAACGGCAAAAGTCCAGAGCCAAAGTCGACTTACCCATTGCGGGACGGGCTGCGACGATGATCATCTGCCCACCTCGCAGGCCACCGGTCATTCGATCAAGGTCAACGAACCCCGTGGGCACACCGGCAAGCTTGCCCTGATTGAGTTCAATCTGCTCCAGTTCGCCCAAAATATTCTCTGACATCTCTGCCATCGACACGTAGTCAGTTTGCGACTGGCGTTCGGCGACTGCGAAGATCTCAGCCTGTGCCTGGTCAACGATCTCATCGACGTCACCACCGGCATCCGCGTAACCCAGCTGGACAACTCGCGTTCCTGCGGTTACCAGTCGACGCAAGATTGCGCGCTCCTTGACAATTCGCGCGTAGTAGCCGGCGTTTGCCGCGGTGGGAACTGCGGCAATAATCGAATGGATATACGAGGCCCCGCCAACCCTGGACAGGTCGCCCTGCCTTTGCAGTTCACCGACCACCGTCACGGCATCTGCGGGTTCTCCGCGCCCCATCAGATCAATGATCGTGTTGTGGATGATTTCGTGAGCGGGTTTGTAGTAATCCGACCCTCGAATTTCCTCGGTGACATCGGCAATAGCTTCCTTGGAGAGCATCATGGACCCCAAGACGGACATCTCAGCGTCGATGTCCTGAGGTGGGGTGCGATCAAAATCTTCCGATGCCATTAAGGGCTCTCCTAGGCGAATTTGTGCATGTGGACGGGATTAGCCTGCCGCGTCGATTCGAGCTACCGACGCAAAGCGCGTACACGCGAGAGTACTGCCAAGTGAGGAAGCGTGCCACCCTCAAGTTCAACACGAATGTGGATGACGTGTGGATATCTTGTGGATTTGGCCGCGTGTCATCCACATGTCCTGTGGAAAGGTGTGGATAACAGGTATTTCCCAAGCCCTCTCTCAGGCTATCCTCAGTTTTGAGATTCCCTAGAATCACGCCATTTTCCGAGTAAGATCTTTCCACAGATGTGTACACAGACTGTGGATAAAAAGTGGAGCGAGAATCAGTGGATAACGATGACCAGCGCAAACATAAGCCTCAAGCGGAGATTGAAGGTTTACGCGCGTCACATTTATCTATCCACGATGAATCGACATCAACTGAAAATGAGCACTCTGAACAGGGCCTATCCACAGATGAATCCACGTCAGTGGATAAACACACACCTACTGAAGCATCCGATCCCATTCCCAGCATCCTTTCAGAAAAGACAGGTGACAGCACCCCTGTGGTGACGAAAAAACCAAGCCTCACCAGACAAATCTTGGCGCTCGCCATCCCAACCCTTGGGGCAACGATCGCCCAACCGCTCTTCCTCACCATTGACTCCGCGATGGTCGGACACTTGGGTGCAGAGAAAATCGCCGGCATGTCCCTGGCCATGATCATCATCAACACCGTCTACGGAATGTCGATCTTCCTGGCCTACTCGACCACCGCCGAAACTGCCCAAGCAATGGGAGCCGGAAACGAACGCAGGGCACGCGAACTGGGAGTACACGCCATGTGGCTCGCAGCCATCATCGGTGTTTCCTTGGCTCTTCTCTTGGCACTCTGCGGAATTCCGCTGCTTCACGCATTGGGCGCAGCACCCGAAATCATGCCCTACGCCCAATCCTTCCTCTACGCATCCCTACCCGGACTTGCGGCCTCGCTGATCACCATGGCGGCCACGGGTGTCCTGCGCGGAATGAAGGACACCACAACTCCGCTCATCGCGGCTGGAGCGGGCGCAGCGCTGAACATTGGCCTCAACGCCTTCCTCATCTACGGGATCAACCTGGGGATTGTCGGTAGCGGCATTGGAACCTCGATCGTCTCAACAATCATGGCGATCAGCCTGGTCATAATCCTTGCCCGTCCGGCGCACACCCTGGGAGTCTCCCTGCGGCCCTCACTCACGGGAATCCGCCAATCCGCGCGCGTCGGAGGCCCCCTCTTGGCGCGTTCGGTCGCAATTCGCCTGGCCTTCCTCACCTCGATCTGGAGCGCGACGGCAATCAGCGTCAACGGCCTGGCCGCCTACCAAGTTGTCATGTCCGCCTGGCAAATCCCACTTTTCCTTCTCGATTCCCTTGCGATCGCCTCGCAAACCCTGGTCGGTTTCGCTATCGGTTCGGGCGATCGCTCACAGCTGCGCACTCTGCTTCGCACCCTCTCGTGGTGGGGAATTTTTGCGGGGATCATCATCGGCGCCCTGACCGCGGCCCTGTCCCCCTGGATCCCTTCCTTCTTCGTTTCCGAGGCCGTGGTGCGAAATATGGCAATCCCCGCGGTGATCGTCAACGCAGTCTTCTTCCCCGCTCAATCTCACGCCTTCCTGCTCGATGGGGTCCTAATTGGAGCCGGACGCGGAGCATCCCTGGCAAAGGCCGCATTCCTCAACCTGGCGATCCTGCTTCCGGCACTGTGGCTGTTCTCGGTTGCGCGCCCCGCCCTTACAGAAACTCAGGCAGTTGCAGTCCTCATCGGTTTGGTCACCGGTTTGTACATGCTCACGCGCGCGTTGACCAATTCGTGGATCACCTGGTTCTCGCCCAAACACGCGCTGATTCCTCGCCACGAGGCCGGTGCCCAAAGCGCCGAATAAATCACGCTTTGAACTAGGTGACAGGTAGTGACAGAAAACTGAAAAAACGCTAGACTTTGACGCTGGACTGTTTCTACCCACCCGGGCAAGAAATGAGTCCCATGGACACCCATGTGTCCATGTGCAAAAGCCGGTGAAACTCCGGTAATTGCAACGCATGACCCTCCTGTCACGGAAATACCGTGACCGCGAAGACCACAGGAGGTGGGTATCAACGTGCGTGAATACGAACTGATGGTGATCCTCGATCCTTCGATCGACGAGCGCACCGTCGCCCCGCAGATGGAGAAGTACCTCGAGCAGGTCACCGCTAACGGCGGCTCCGTCGAAAAGGTCGACATCTGGGGCAAGCGTCGTCTTGCCTACGACATTCTCAAGCGTTCCGAGGGCATCTACGTCGTCATCAACATGACGACCACCCCCGAAATTGCGCTGGAAATCAACCGCTTGATGACTCTGAACGAGTCCATCCTGCGCACGAAGCTCCTGCGTCCGGACGCCCACTGACCTTTGCTCACCTGAGCAATCACCTCATACAGCCCACCAAGGAGATCCAATGGCTGGAGAAACCGTCATTACGATCATTGGCAATTTGACCAATGATCCGGAACTGCGTTGGACGCAGAGCGGAGCACCCGTCGCCGACTTCACGGTGGCATCTACCCCGCGTTCCTTCGACCGTCAAAGCGGCGAATGGAAGGACGGGGAAACCCTGTTCATGCGCTGCTCTGTTTGGCGCGAAATGGCTGAAAATGTCGGCGAATCCCTGCGTAAGGGAATGCGCGTCATTGTCACCGGTCGCCTCGTGCAGCGCTCTTTCGAAACCCGCGAGGGCGAACGTCGTACCGTCGTCGAACTTCAAGTCGACGAGGTCGGCCCCTCACTGCGCCGCGCAAAGGCACAGGTCACCCGCACGGGCGGCCCGACCTCGCAAGGCGGAGCACCCCAGGGAGGATACTCCCAGGGTGGCGGCTACGGACAGCAGCAGGGCTACGGAAACCAAGGTGGTTACTCACAGGGCCAGGCCAGCTATGGCGCACCCGCCGGCGGCTCTCAAGACGATCCGTGGCGCACATCCGATTCCGGTGCTGCGACCTCTTTCGCTGAAGATCCGCCCTTCTAAATAGCGCTTCGTCAGCAACATGCTGACACACGCTGAACACATGCTTGGGAGCGTTCACTCGCTCAGATCATCAAGGAGAACATCATGGCGAAGCCTCAACTTCGCAATAAGCCCATTAAGAAGAAGGCCAACCCGCTGAAGTCGGCCAAGATCGAATCGATCGACTACAAGGACACCGCTCTGCTGCGTAAGTTCATCTCGGACCGTGGCAAGATCCGCGCTCGCCGCGTCACCGGTGTCTCCGTCCAGGAGCAGCGTCGCATTGCTCGCGCCATCAAGAATGCGCGAGAGATGGCTTTGCTGCCCTACACCTCTACCGGCCGCTGATTCGAAGGGAAGGACTGAAAAATGGCAACTACCAAGCTCATCCTCACCCACGATGTGGAACGTCTCGGTTCCGCAGGCGATGTCGTCGAGGTCAAGTCTGGATACGCCCGTAACTACCTGGTTCCCCGTGGCTTCGCCACCAAGTGGACCAAGGGTGCACAGGCACAGATCGATCAGATGGCAGCAGCTCGCCGCCGTCGTGAGATCGCTTCCGTCGACGATGCACGCCTCGTGCGCGACGCCCTGCAGGCCGCGGTTGTGACCGTGAACAGCAAGGTCGGTGCACACGGACGCCTCTTCGGTTCCGTCTCTGCCGCTCAGATCGCTGACGCAGTGAAGGAACAGCTGAACCAGACCATCGATCGTCGTCGCGTGATCATCACCGACCCGATCAAGACCACCGGTGACCACACCGTGACGGTCAACCTCCACGCCGATGTTCGCGCAAACCTTAAGGTTCGCGTTCTGGCCGTGAAGTGACAGTCTGACAAGGCTTATACAAAAGCCGGGGCGTCCCGAAAGGGATTGCCCCGGCTTTTGTTATACCCGAATAGGCTTTACTCCGGACCGCCACCGCCACCGGGGCGTCCGCCACCACCATTTGATGAGCCCCCGCCGTTAGAGCCGCCACCGTTGCCGCCATTGCCGCCGTTGTTTTGGGCAGAAGGAGTAACGGTTGGCTGAACCTCAGCTCCAGGGGTTTCTTGGGTCGCCTCGGGAGTTGGCGTTGGTGTTTCCTCAGTTGGAGTGGGGGTGGTCGTCGCGACCGGTGCGGGATTCACCGGAGTCGCGGTTTGACGCTTATACCAGTCGAAGTGGAGCTTCGTATCGTTTGCGCTGACTGCCTTCATGTAGCGCACCCACACGGTTACCGGCCAGTCACCGCCGTGGAATTGGCCCAAACCGCCAATATTTGTCAGCGACACGGGGCTACCATTCTCATCGAGCTGGTACATGCTAACGGCAGTGACCAAGCTCGGGGTAAACCCAACAAACTGCGCGGTCTTCTGTTCTTCCGAGGTACCCGTCTTTCCGCCGCTATCCTGTTTGAGAACTGCGGCGGCCTCGGCTGTACCACCCGAAGCGGTCACCGCCTGCAGTGCCGGAAGGACCGTTGACATGGTCTTCGTGTCGAAAACCTGCTTAGGATTCACGGTGGTCTGGAAAACCTTCGAACCATCAGAGTTTTGAACCTCGCGGACGATGTGCGGGTTGGTTCGCTGACCGCCAGAAGCGATGGTCGAATACGCGTGAGCCAGATCGATATTGTGAGGCGCCGCGAAGCCCAGAACATTCAGCAGGGAGTCATCCAAGCCATTGGTGTCTTCGGGGATACCCAGCTCAATGGCAACCTGCTTGGTCGTTGCGGATCCAACTTCCTGGTTGAGCCCAACGAAAACCGTGTTAATCGAATTCTTCGTTGCATTGACCAGGTTCTGTCGACCCCAGGACACACCCCAGTCATTACTCACCGGACGTGCCAATCCACTGAAGGTCTTCGGCGAGGAACCGTCGTAGGTGTCGTAGATCGACCCGCCCTGTTCGGCATGAGCAATCAAAGCGAAGGGCTTAAAGGTCGAACCAGCAGCCATGATGTCCTGCGTCGCACCATTTTGCTGGCGCTTGAGGTAGTCCTTGCCGCCGTATTCGGCAACGATTTCACCGGTAGCGGGATCCAATGATGTCAAAGCCACGTGCATGGAGTCTTCATTCCAGCCACGCACCGTGTACATGTACTCGGCAGCATCAACCGCCTGATCCTGCTTCTCCTTATCAATTGTGGAAATGATTCGGTATCCACCGGTTGCCAGCTGATCGGCTGTGAAACCGCCCTCTTGGGCAAGTTCCGTACGGATCTGCTCCATGAGATAACCGGTCGGACCTTCCATTGTCGGCCCGCCCAAAGTATCGGGGTCAATGGTCTTGGGGAATTCAGCCGCATTCGCATCGGCCTGGGAAATCCACCCGTCTTCGACCATCAGATTGATGACACGAGTCCACCGCGAGCGCGCTTTCTCTTCATCAACCGCCGGGTCCCACGCGGAAGGAGCGGGAATGATGCCGGCAATCATTGCGGCCTCGGAAAGGGTCAGGTCCTTTGCTTCATGACCGAAGTAAGCCTGAGATGCGGCCTCAATTCCGTAGGCTCCACGCCCGAAGTAAATGGTGTTGAGGTAGTTGCCGATGATCTGGTCTTTGGACTGTTCGCGGTTGATCTTGAGGGCAAGAATTGCTTCCTTGGCCTTACCCACATAGCCGGTCGTTTCCCCAACGTAGTAGCGCTCAACATATTGCTGAGTCAGGGTCGACGCACCCTGGCGCGCTCCGCCCCTAATATTGTTGACCAGTGCGCGTCCAATACCTTTAAGATCAACGCCGGAGTTCGTGTAGAAAGTCCGGTCTTCCGAGGCAACAACGGCATGCGCAACATAGTCCGGAAGAGTCGATGCATCGATGATCTTCCTATTGACCTGCGACATCCGGCCCATTTCGGTGGTGCCATCGGCGTAGTAGACAGTCGTGGTCTGCGCGAGCGCAACCTGATCAGCCTGGGGAACCGTCAACGCGGCATAGGCAACCAAGAAGGTCCCCAGCCCCGCGATGATCAGCCCAAGGAAAGTAAAGAGGATTCCGCGGCCGATACGTGCACCTAGGCTCCGCTTCTTCTTCCCCTTATTTGCCTTACCGCCCTTAGCTGGGCCCTTCTTTGCACGCGCGCGGCTTGCTGCTGCCGAGGCCTCGCGATCGCTTTGTGGGCGAGTGGGACGCTTACGCGCACTACTTGCCGACGAAGAGCTAGCGCCTTGGGTGCCTGTGCGTCGACCCTCGCTGCTGCTTCCTGTGCGCGCCGAGGCCCCGCCTGAGACCCGTGCAGCTGCGGAAGTCCGCTTGGGTGCAGAGGACGCCGAGGATGCGGAAGTCTTGGGAATCGTTCCCTCTCCATCGCGACGGGCCTGCTCTGCGAGCCGACGTCGAGTGGCCTCGGCCCGCGAGGGAAGAGGTCGACGTCCGCGGTCGTCGTTTGCGTTAGAAGGTGCCACGAAAAACCAGCCTTTCAGCATAGGTGATCGTGACTAGCCTACGCAGAAAGCATGCATATTGCCTAAAGCAAGCTCCGGATCGGCTTAGTTTTCGCTGGCAGAACGACGCTTGCGCGCCTTCTTTTCGGCGGCCTTTGCTTCCCAGCGTTCCTGCTGCGCTTGATACTCCGCGGCGATCTCTCGAACTTCATCCGATGCCCACCACGCAAGGAGTGCTTCGCGCGCCGCTTCTTCGCCCAAAGGCCCCTGTTCCATTCGAAGATCCAGAAGATAATCGCGGGCCATCTTCACGGCCTTCGAAGGACGCAGACCAAGAATTTCCATGATCTGATCACCATCGAGATCGGGGCGAATAGCGTCGAGTTCTTCTTGGGCGCGAAGAGCAGCAATACGCTCTTCCAGGTCGTCATAGGCAGCAGACAGGTAGGCAGCCTTGCGCTTATTACGCGTTGTGCAATCAGCGCGCGTCAGGCGATGCAGGCGCTCAAGAAGCTCTCCCGCATCGGCAACGTAGCGGCGGACGGCCGAATCCGTCCATTTCGCTTCCCCATAGCCATGGAAACGTAGGTGGAGGGCAACCAGTTCTGAAACGGCATCGATCGTTGCCTTATCAAAACGCAGGGCCTTCATCCGCTTACGAGTGAGCTTCGCTCCCACTAATTCATGGTGGTGGAATGACACCGTGCCATTGGATTCAAAGCGACGCGTGGCCGGCTTGCCCACATCGTGCATGAGTGCCGCGAAACGCAAAATGAAATCAGGACCGGGAACAGGGCCATCGGCATCCGTTTCCAAATCGATCGCTTGATCCAAAACGGTCAGCGTATGTTCGTAAACATCCTTGTGACGATGATGCTCATCAACGGTCGATACCAGAGCAGACAGTTCCGGCAGGACGATATCTGCAACCCCGGTATGGACCATCAATTCCAAACCGCGCCTGGGCCACGGCGAAATAACGAGTCGTTCAAGTTCAGCGCGGATACGTTCAGCTGAAACGATCTCAAGACGTCCGGCCATTGACTCCATGGCGTTCATGACGTCTTCATCAACATCAATACCCAGCTGGGCACTGAAGCGCGCCGCACGCATGATTCGCAGCGGATCGTCATCAAAGGACTGCAGAGCACTAACGGGGGTACGCAGACGGCCCGAAGCCAAATCGCCAAGGCCATCGTGGGGATCAACCAGAGCCATCTGAGGCAATCGCATGGCCATCGCATTGACGGTGAAATCACGCCGCGTTAGATCGCCTTCCAAGGTGTCGCCATACTCGACCTCAGGCTTGCGCGAACCGACCTCATACGAATCCGTGCGGTAGGTCGTGACTTCAACGACCAGCTTTCCGTGGCGACCACCAATGGTCCCGAACTCGCGGCCAATATCCCAGGTTGCATTCCCCCACTGCGCCAATAGCTTTTCAGTTTTCTCTGGACGCGCAGAAGTTGTGCAATCAAAATCGTGGGGAGTGAGTCCCAAGAAGGCATCGCGAACCGGTCCACCGACCAGGCTGATTTCCTCTCCAGCTTCGGCAAAAATTTCACCGAGCTCGAGGATTTCCTTGGGAAGGTGGGAAAAAGCCTGCTGTGCCTGAGCCATTAATAGACCCAGATCGCCCTCGCCTAGACCGCTGGGAAGGGGGGCGTGAGAGCGGGATTGACCCATCGTTCGCGAAAGTTGTGTACTCATCCCCTCCAGCATGCCATGATTTCCGCATCTTTGATGCATCCGCACCACGGCCTCGTCTTCGGTTGACATGCGCCGAAGGTCGCACCAATTGACCTTCTGACACACGAAAATTGCGGTAATTCCCACTTGACCGATGGTGCGACCTGACCAAGTGCCCCAATCCCGCCTAAAGTGGAGGTATGACTGTGCCTTCTGAAGCCTTACGACCCGGAGTGCCCCGGCCTCCGCGTCGCAATCCTTCTTTGCGCACGGTCCAGCCGACACCCCATTTCCTTCCCGTTTCTTCCGAAACCTCCGCGGGCGGCATCGTTGTCGATGTTCGTGATGGTCAGCCCTATGCGGCAATCATTGCTCGCCGTAATCGGTCGGGGAAGATCGAATGGTGCCTCCCTAAGGGACATCTTGAAGGCCGTGAATCTCCCGAGGAAGCCGCTCTGCGCGAAGTCGCCGAAGAGACCGGAATCCACGGGCGAATTATTCGTCACCTGGCCTCAATCGACTATTGGTTCTCAGGTGCAGATCGACGAATTCACAAGGTCGTTCACCACTACTTAATGGGCTATATTTCAGGCTCCATCACCGTCGAGGGCGACCCCGATCACGAGGCCGAAGACGCCGCGTGGGTTCCCTTACGCGACCTCACCCATGAGCTGGCCTATCCCAATGAAAGGCGCATTGTCGGTATCGCTTTGGACTTGCTCTACCGGGATGCATCATGATCAAGCCGCCAGCAGCTCGATACGCACTGACTCTTCTGCCTCTGAGCGCACTGCTCCTGGGGACCACCCCCGCGAGCGCTCAAGCGCTGCCCACGCACGCTCAGGGAACTCAGGGGGCACAGGCCTCGGCTTCTCTGCACTCCACCTCTCCTTCTGCACTCGCGCCCCAATCAACAACGCGACCGCAGATCTTGGGGGATGCGGGTCAGGCCTCGGGAATTGACGTACGAATCAATAGGCTGGAACCACGGGTCATTACCTCGCAGCACAACCTGCAGGTATCGGGGGTTGTTCGAAACCTGTCAGATAAGCCCGTCACGAACCCATCCCTGGATGCTTACGTCCAGACCTATTCACCCGTGACCGCACCGGAACTTTCCTCATACCTTTCAGGCCAGAGCTGGCAGGGTCGACGCGTTCACGCGGGAACCCTCGAGGCAACGATCGCTCCTCACACCGAGCAGACCTTCCACATCACGATTCCCTTTGAATCCCTTCCCTTCGGATCAGATTTTGAGTGGGGACCGCGTGGAATCACCATCGTCGTTGAAGGCGATGAAACTCGCGGCTCTGATCGCTCAATCCTCGTGTGGGATTCGGGTTATTCCCTTGAACCCACTCGCGCAAATGTCCTGCTCCCGTGGACCGAATCAACGCCGCAAACTCCTACCGACTCCTATTCGATCCTGTCCGCAGCATCGATGACCGGTGTTACCTTCGCGACCGATTCAGATACTTTGGTCCGTGAGCTCATGGTCCCCGAAGACCAAAGTTCAACTCGCGCTTTCCCCTCCGTATCCGCCTCGGCCGCTTCTCCTTCGACTTCCTCTTCTTCCGAGGCCACCGCCTCCGCTTCGCCCAGTGCGTCTTCCTCGCCCACTGCGCGTTCCGAGGCCGAGATCACGGCAGATCGCAGTACTCGTGCGGCCTTTCTCCAAACTTTCTTCGAGCGCACGAAAGAATTGGTTGCTCTGCCCAGCCACGATGCTGACCTCTCCTTGGCAACCACGCTCAACAATGACACGGTCATGGACTACCTGACCTCATCGCGCGCTTCGGTTCCAACCTCCGTCAGCAAGGTCAAGGCTCTCCTGCCTTCCTCGCGTTCAAATGCGTCTACTTCTCCCTCGAGCTCTGCCTCTTCGTCTTCAAACGCCACTCCCTCAAGCGAAAGTTCGCAATCACCCAGCGCCACCCCCTCGCCGGACTCAAGCTCGACCTCGTCAGATAACGACAACTCCGGGCCAACACTGATCTCAAATGTCTCCTGGCCTGCCTCGCAAAGCTGGGGTACCCAAGCGCTCAACAGCACATACGCCTCGACTGTGATTGCCCCTCCCGGGCAACTAGCACCAAGCTCAGAGCAGAACTTCACTTCGATGGCCAAGGTCAAGCTTTCGTCCGACGGCCAGACCCACACGGGTGACTCCGCTCAGTCTGGGGACACGGTCACTGCTCTTGCCTCAATCGACAACCTGAGTGAGCTTTTGTCGTGGGATGCGCAAAGCGTTGATGATGAGCTGGATACTCAGCAATTCCTGACAGCTTTGACCGCGATGATCACCCGCGAGCGCCCAAACTTCTCGCGCACCCTATTTGTTCCACTTCAGCGCGGGTCCTCGCTGGATGAGAATCGCATTGAGCGTGTTCGTGCGATCCTTGATAACCGCTGGGTTAAGGGCACCAGTTTCAGTGAACTGGCGGATTCCGAGGCCACCGACATTGAACGTAACCCCGTCGAGGACGCGCATTTTTCTGACTCACTGCGCTCGCAAACGGCAGGACTGAGCGCAGCATATTCAAACGCACTTCCCTTGGCCAATGCCACAGAGAATGTCGATGCCGCACGTCTTCAGTTGAATTCGACCGTAGCCGGCGCGCTCCAAGCGGATGCGGGTGACCAGCAAAGCCAGACGATCACTGCGAATACGCAGGCACTTGATGCATTCAGGTCCTCCGTTTCGGTTGAATCCTCGAATGCCGTCAATCTGATTAACAAGAGCGCGAATTTCCCCGTGCGCGTGCGTAACTCACTTCCATGGCCAGTCAATGTCGAAGTGACTTTGCTTCCCAGTGACCCCCGCCTGCGCGTAACCAGCACGGGAACAGCCACGATCCCCGCGAATTCCTCCTCGAATGTAGATGTGCCAGTCACGGCAATTGGTTCGGGTGATATTCGCGTGACCTATAAGGTGTCAACGCCAAGCGGAGCTGTTCTTGATGATTCCCAGAAAGTCCTGGTGCGAATGCGCGCGGGATGGGAAGACGCAGCCACTGCGGTCATGACCGTCATTGTAGGAATCGCTTTCCTTGGCGGCATCATTCGGACCATTCGACGTCGTTTGAAGTCCTCGCAAAGCGAAGAGTCTTCACATCTTCCCGGAATGGGCGGCGTCGAAAAGGGCACAGTGAACGTTCCACTTTCCAGCGGAGGTTTTGTTCATGCAGGACGTCCCCCGCGCCACCCGGATCATCCGGAAAGCTCGGATTCACCCAAACCAGATGTAGAGGATCAGAATGAGTGAAAGCCAGGCCCGCAACGGCTCACTTCTTCGAGCCAGCGTACTGATGGCCTCGGGAACAATGGTTTCCCGAGTCCTTGGCTTCATTAAAGCCGCTATGCTCTTGGCGGCCCTGGGTTCTGCCGGTGGCGCGGTCTCCGCGGCTTTCCAAACGGCTAATACTCTTCCCAACACAATCTTCAACCTGCTGGCATCGGGCGTTTTCGATGCGGTCCTGGTTCCCCAGATCGTGCGCGCACTCAAACGCGACGAGGGTCAGGTCTACATCAACCGACTGATTACTCTGGCCGGAACGATTCTGTTCCTGGTCGCCTTCATTTCAACGCTCTTGGCACCGGTGCTCATCGTCATCATGGCACCGGGATACAGCCAAGACATTCGCTCACTTGCCGTTGCTTTCGCATTCTTGTGTCTCCCGCAGATTTTCTTCTACGGCCTGTACAACCTCTTGGGCGAGCTGCTCAATGCCCGCGGTGTCTTCGGTCCCTACATGTGGGCGCCAGTGCTCAACAACATCATTGCCATCGCGGGTCTGGTAGCTTTCCTCATTCTGTGGGGTGCCCACGAAGATTTCGCAATTTCTGACTTCACATCCCCCCAGTTCTGGCTGCTGTCGATCACAACCACTTTGGGTGTGGTCTGCCAGGCTCTGGTGCTCTTCATTCCCATGCGTCGCGCGGGAGTCTCCTTTAAGCCTGACTTCCACTTCCGCGGAACGTCTTTTGGTTCTGCCTCAAAGGTTGCGGGTTGGACCTTTGCAACCTTGGGTGTGTCTCAGGTTGGTGTTCTTTCGACGAACGCGATCGCTTCAATTGCGGATAACTACCTGAACCAGAACCCCATGCCCATCGCGGGCCTGGCGGGATATTCGGCAGCCTTCTTAATCTTCATGTTGCCGCAGTCGGTCATCACTGTTTCTCTTGCAACCGCGATCTTTACGCGATTGAACTACGCGGTTGCCGACGACAATGACCAAGAAGTCGCCGAGCACTACCACACGGGCATTCGCCTGATTACCTCACTGACGGTTCTTGCCGCTGCGATCTTCATGGCGGGCGCTGCTCCCATGATGCAGTTGGTTGTCACGAACACCGCCCGTCCCGAACTCATTTCTTCCTACGCGCTGATCCTGGTCTCCCTCATGCCCGGTGTGGCTTCCACGGGCATTGTTCTAATGAGCCAGCGCGTCTTCTTCGCCTACGAGGACGCCAAGCCCGTCTTCCTCATGGGCATTGTTCCGACGATCTTGCAGATCATTGTCGGTTGGTCGATCTACTTCGCAACCGGCGTGCGCTGGTGGGTGATCGGCGCGGCTCTTGGCGAAACGGTCTGCCGAATCGTTCAGGGTTTGATTGCGATGCGCTGGGTCGGACAGCGCAACAGCTACGTAAATTCCTCAGAAATCACGCGCTCCTACCTCACCTATGTCGGGTGTGCGATCATCGCAGGCGGTATCGGTTTTGGGGTTCTTTGGCTCATGGGTATCTACACGACCCTGTCCTCGAAGATCCTGCGCTGGCTGCTTTCGGGCGTGAAGTTTGGTGTGGTGGCCATCATCGTCACCATCGTGTACATGGTCGCAATGCGTGTGATCAATCCCCAAGAATCTTCAACCAGTATTCGCCCCCTGCTCAAGCGTTTACACCTTCCGATCGCGGTATGTGACCTGCTTTCGGCCGCGCAGCCTACACCTGAACCACAAAGCGTTCATAATGGTGTGGCACCGTCCCCTCAGGAGGAAACCATGGCTACCGAGGATCAGCACACTCCCCGTGAAGGAACGCCACATTGGGTTCCCCTTTCTGTTGACCTTTCGGTGCCGACCTTCGATGATGTTGTTCATCCCGACGGCGAGGGCCACCCTGCGGCATCGTCTCATTCACCCCAGCAGGACACACCTGCGAATGTCCCAACCCTTCCTCACAGCAATCGCGGTTCCCAAGGGAGCGTCCAGATGAGCCAAGCAAAGCCCGAACACCCCATCGTCCCAACCTTGCCCGCAACCGCGCGCATGTACGACGTCGACGCAACCGCGCCCGCAGGTATTCCCTTGGGCGCCGCAGCTGCCGAGGCCTCGGCTGAGACAGCCGCCGCTAAGGCTCAGCATCAGGAATCAACTTCTCGTATCCCCGCACCGCTTCCCCACGGTTTCGCCGAGGGCGCGGTTGTCGGAGGGGCTGCAGCATCCGTCGCGGGCTCTGGCGCGGCTGCCACCCCGACTCGCTCCTCCGGTCACGGTCATTCCGAGGCCGGCGGAGGCAGTAACGGAGGCTCCGGCGGTGGCCGTGGAAACTCCGGCGACGCTCACGGCCACGATGAACACTCACGCTCTTCGGCCTCGGGAAATGGGGGCGAAAAGGGAATTGACCCCACGCGACCCACGATTATCTTTGCCGCAGTTCTGACTGTGATCGCTACGATCTGGGCGGGTGCAACCGCCCTCAGCCCGGTCAAGCACAGCGATATCAGCAGCTCGGTCACTAAGCCAAGCTCATCGGCGTCGGCATCCGCCTCAGCATCGGGGCAGCCCACCCAGGAAGCCACTCAGGCAGCGACGGAGAAGCCCGTCATTTCCAGCGTTTCCGTGTTGTCCTGGCAAAACGATAAGGGTGACCACGAAGAAATGGCTGTCAATATGATTGACGGCGACGCAAAGACGAATTGGCACTCGCGCTACTTCGATTACAACCAGTTCCTGGACCAGACCGCGGTCACCATCTTGGTGAAGCTCGAGAAGAAGGCAACGGTCTCTGAGATCACCTTGGATATGGATCCGTCGACAACTGGTGGCGAAGGCGTTGTACGTGCTGTAAATCCCAATACGCCTCGAGAGGGAACAGAAATCGCTACGACGACGTTCTCTCCCAAGACGGACATCAAGCTGGCACATCCCGTGGAAACTGAAGCGATCAGCATCACCTTCCGTAAGATGCCAACATCGCAAGATGGCCGCGCCTGGGCGTGGGTCAGCGAATTGTCAGTGAAGTAACCGTTACCTGCTCAAAAGGAGACATCATGTCTGAAACTATCCACGACGTCGTCATCGTCGGCTCCGGTCCTGCGGGATACACTGCGGCTATTTACACTGCGCGCGCTGGATTCAAGCCTGTTGTCGTTGCCGGTGCCCTGGCTGCCGGTGGCGCGCTGATGAACACGACTGAAGTTGAGAATTTCCCCGGTTTCCCCGAGGGTGTCCTTGGCCCGGAGCTGATGGACAATATGCGTCAGCAGGCCGAAAAGTTCGGTGCTGATATTCGCTACGAGGATGCCTACACGCTGGAGCTCGAAGGCGACATCAAGAAGATCACCCTTGAGGATGAGACCCTCCTGGCTCGCAGCGTCATCTTGGCGACCGGTTCGGAATACCGTCATATGAATGTTCCCGGAGAAGAAGAGTTCTCTGGTCGAGGCGTTTCTTTCTGCGCGACCTGCGATGGTTTCTTCTTCCGCGATAAGCACGTCATCGTTGTCGGTGGCGGTGACTCCGCAATGGAAGAGGCAACGTTCTTGACGAAGTTTGCTTCAAAGGTCACTGTCGTTCACCGCCGCGATCAGCTGCGTGCGTCTAAGGCCATGGCCGATCGCGCACTGGCCAATGAGAAGATCGAATTCGCATGGAACTGCGTTGTCGAAGAGGTTCTGGGCGATTCGGCTGTCACCGGTGTTCGCTTGCGTTCCACCGTTGATGATTCGACTCGCGTTCTTGATGCCGATGGCGTTTTCGTTGCCATCGGTCACCTTCCCCGCACCGCCGTACTTTCCGGTCAGGTTGCTTTGGACGAGGCCGGTTACATCCTGGTCAATGACCCGGGTACCGCAACGAACCTCCCGGGTGTCTTCGCCTGTGGCGACGCTGTTGATCACACCTATCGCCAGGCAATTACTGCTGCTGGCTCCGGATGCCGCGCTGCTCTGGATGCGCAGCACTGGCTCGAATCTCAAGAGTAAACAATGAAGGCCTTCGGTTTCCTGAGCTTTGGACATTATGCACGGGACGGAAGGCGCGGACTGAGCGGGCGCGATGCCCTTCATCAGGCAATCGAGTTATCTGTTGCTGCTGATGATCTGGGAGTGAATGGAGCCTAGTTCAGGGTTCATCACTTTGCGCCTCAGGGGGCTTCGCCTATGCCGCTTCTTTCTGCGGTTGCAGCACGGACGACACATATCGAAGTGGGTACCAGCGTCATCGATATGCGCTAGCACATGTCTGAGTTATGACGTCCGATGCCACCCCTATCGTTTGTGGGCACGCGCTGCGCGCAGCCCGTTGGCGATAACGACGACCTCGGCGACCTCGTGGACGAGGACGACCGCGGCCAGGCCGAGCACGCCGGTGATGGCCAGCGGCGGCAGCACGGCGATGATCGCCAGGGACAGCACGATGTTCTGGTTCATGATCACCCGGCCGCGGCGGGCATGCCGCAGCGCCTGCGGGATCAGGCCAAGGTCGCGCCCGGTGAAGGCGACGTCGGCAGACTCGATCGCGGCGTCGGAGCCGGTCGCGCCCATCGCGATGCCCACAGTCGCACCGGCCAGGGCGGGGGCGTCATTGATACCGTCGCCGATCATCGCAGTCGGTGAGGCCTCGGAGAGCTGGGCAACGATGCGGGCTTTGTCCTCGGGCCGCAGCTCGGCGTGCACGTCGCCGATCCCGGCGATCTGCCCGAGCGCGTGGGCGGTGCGGGAGTTGTCGCCGGTGAGCATGCTCACCTCGACGCCCTGGTCACGCAGGGTCCGCACGACCTCGGGGACCTCGGGGCGCAGCTCGTCGCGGACGCCGATCGCCCCGGCCAGGCGGCCGTCGACGGCCACGAGCACGCAGGTCTGGCC
Organism: Trueperella pyogenes; assembly: GCF_001070855.1. Taxonomy (GTDB): domain Bacteria; phylum Actinomycetota; class Actinomycetes; order Actinomycetales; family Actinomycetaceae; genus Pauljensenia; species Pauljensenia pyogenes_A. The sequence continues at coordinate 242,668 of NZ_JVLH01000009.1, forward strand.
CTCGGCCTCCAAGTCCTTGACCCGGGCCTTGAGCGGTCCGGCGTCGATCCAGCGGGGGCTGCCCACCGTCACCCGTCGGCCGTCGACGGTGCCGCCGATGCCGTGCCCGGCCTCCTCCGTCACGTCCTGCGCGGCGAGGGCCCCCTGGCCCGCGGCGGCGATGGCGGCGGCGAGAGGGTGCGTCGAGTGCTGCTCGACGGACGCCGCCCAGGCGAGCACCTGCGCGTCGTCGAACCCGTCGGCGGCGACGACGGCGGTGACCTCGGGCCGGTTGCGGGTCAGGGTGCCGGTCTTGTCCACGGCGAGGTGGCGGATGCCGCCGAGGCGCTCGAACGCGGCACCGCTCTTGATGACGACGCCGAACTTCGTCGCCGCCCCGATCGCGGACACCACGGTGACCGGCACCGCGATCGCCATCGCGCACGGGCTGGCGGCGACGAGGACGACCAGGGCGCGGGTGATCCAGGTCTCGGGGTCACCAAGCAGCGATCCGAGCACGCCGACCAGGACGGCGAGGATCATCACGCCGGGCACCAGCGGGCGGGCGATCTTGTCGGCGATGCGCGCACGCTCGCCCTTCTCGGCCTGGGCCTGCTCTACCAGCTCCACGATCGTGGTCAGCGAGTTGTCGGTGCCCGGGGCGGTCGCCTCGACCTCCAGCACTCCGGCGGTATTGATCGCCCCCGCCGAGACCGCGTCATCGGGTGCGACCTCGACCGGGATCGACTCGCCGGTGATAGCGGAGGTGTCCAGGCTGGAGCGTCCGACGCGGACGATCCCGTCGGTGACGACCCGCTCGCCCGGACGGACCAGCAGCACGTCGCCGACGGCAATCTCCTTGGCCGGGACCTCCACCGAGGCACCGTCGCGCAGCACGGTCGCGGTCTCCGGCACGAGCTTGAGCAGCGCGCGCAGGCCGCCGCGGGCGCGGTCCATCGCCTTGTCCTCCAGGGCCTCGGCGATCGAGTACAGGAACGCCAGCGCGGCGGCCTCCTCCACGTAGCCGAGGATGACCGCGCCGACGGCACTGATCGTCATCAGCAGCGCGATCCCGAGCTTCCGCTTGGCGAACAGGTTCCGCAGCGCGCCGGGCACGAACGTGTACGCGCCCAGCAGCAGGCCCGCCGAGAACGCGACCAGCGCCGCGACGTGCAGCCCCGACCACTCCAGCACCAGGCCGGTGCCGAACGCGACCCCGGAGAGGATCGGCACCACCAGGCCCGGGTCGCGCCACCACGGGCGCTCGGTCTCCTCTGCCTCTTCAGCGGCGTTGGTGGTCGGCTCGTCGCAGCCGCATGCGGCGCTCACGAGGCGTCCTCGGAGTTGCTCGGACCGCAGCAGCCGGGCACCGAGCAGTGCGGATCGATGCACGGGGCGCTCTCGTCCACCGCCAGCGTCACGTCCATCAGCGCCGTCAGCGCCGCGGCCAGGTGCGGGTCGGCGATCTCGTAGCGGGTCTGCCGCCCCTCGGGCTCAGCGACCACGATGCCGCAGTCGCGCAGACAGGTCAGATGGTTGGACACGTTCGAGCGGGTCAGCCCCAGCTCGCGCGAGAGCACGGCAGGGTGGCTTGGACCGTCAAGCAGGGACATCAGGATCCGGGAGCGCGTCGGGTCGGCCATGGCCCGGCCGAGCCGGTTCATGACGTCGAGGCGCGAAGCAATAGTCAGCATGCACTGAACTATACAGTGATGGCTGACCAATAGTCCAGTTGGGATTCCAGGAAAATCTGTCGATCATCAGCAACTTCGCCAAATATGTGGCACCTGAGCTCGGTTGGGTTCCTGCTGATCAGGGTCTTCCAACGGGCTACCCAATTGATTAAGTCCGCGACACTTAGCTATCGCGGAGTCCCAGATAAGACATCTGCCTGCGAAAGCTGAGGTCTCCGGACGGCTGACTTGCCGGTGCTTTTGTAGGGGCAAAAGCACCGGCACGTCATTCCACCAGCGCCATTGCAAGTGGAAGCTCAGCCCGGTCGAAACCCTGACCTCCCAACCAGTGCCTTTATTTTAATCCCGACTAAACGATAAAACCTGGGAAAATGTGCATTGTACGATGCACATTTTCCCAGGTCAGAGGCTGTTTAAAGCTGATTAAGATGCAACCTTAAAGTGCTCTTTTTGTACCGTATTAATTCAGTTATTCCCCTCGTGAAGATCACTCAATAGTTTACGACGCAAGGGTCCTGTGGCCTCGGAAGCCAACATAATCAGCCCGATGCCCAGCACAGTCATACCCACCAAAATCAGCATCGGGGCGAGTCCAGCACTCAGAGCCATGATCGGAGACATAAAGACAATGCCCAAACTCATTGCTCCGCCGATCATGAGCAGTGCCGGAAGCAGAATTTCAATCCTGCGCGCACGATCCATAAAGTTTCGGGGTGAGCCCATGAATTCCAAGGCTTTCATCTGCTCAACGGAATCAATGACGCGAATGCCTTGATTGATCGCAGTCGAAATTGCACCCAAAGCCATAGTGATACCAAAGGTCAGAAGCATTCCCGTGCGAATATCCGACACGAGGATCTTCTCGACGTCCTGCATGTCCCCCGTACTGCCCACGATCGAGCTGAAGATTGGCATGAGCACACCGACAATGAAGGCGACCAGGGCAACCGCACCGAAAGACCTCCAAACGCTCTTTGGATCATCAGCGATACGACGACCCGCAAGAAGCATCTGAGGAGTGCGCGCAAGACTTGCCATGGCATTGCCCAGAAGGGATACCGAAAAAGCTCCCACGACATTAACCAGCGCAAAAATCACGCCAAGGAATCCCAAGAACAACCCGAAGGCAATCGCCGACCCCAGCTGCATCATAAACTGAGCAACAATCACCCAGCCTACGATCAGCACAAGCATCAAGGCCAGCCACAGTGGTGAAAGCTTCGCTCCCTCAGTTCGACGCGTAACACCCAAGGGCGTAATTGCCACTTTACGCATCGCAAGCATCGACGAAGCGGCGGCCAGCACAATCATCAGTACGGCCTCGGCAAGAAGGGCAAGGGGACCGACCCACATCTCGTGAACTCCTATGCGCTCACCCTGGAAAGAAATCAGCTGCCACACCGGCAAAAGTGCGCCGTATAGAGCGGTACCACACACAACACCAATGGCTGCATAGACCGCGGTCTCGATCAGACACGCAAGATGCGTTTTTGCAGGCCCTAATCCCATGAGGCGGAGAACCGCTAAATCCCGTGCGCGTCGACTCATTCCCAGACGCGCAGCGGCCGCGCCCATGCTCAGAGTCGGGACGATCATCAAAAGTCCCGCAAAGCACGCCAGCAAAACATAAAAGCCACCCATTCCCTCGAAACCAGCTGGCAGGTCATAGGTACGCGAGAAGAACATCAGAACCCCACCCGTGACGGAAAGAAGAATTGCGTGGGGAAGGGCGAAAGCCAAAACTGTCAGAATTGAGGTCGCGCGATCACGAGAACCCAGGACTGCGCGTGCCGCAGTGAGTATTGTGCTCATCGAGATACCTGCTGATCGATCAGGCCGTCTCGCATGTGGATTTCATGCGGAAGCCGCGCGGCCACCGAAGGATCATGGGTCACCAGAATCAAGCTCGCCCTGGTGCTTTGGCAGGCATAGGTCAGCACACCCATGACCTCCGCGCCGGTGCTTTGATCCAAAGCGCCCGTCGGTTCATCGGCAAAGACAACTTTTGGATTGGTAATCAGCGCGCGCCCAATCGCTACGCGCTGTGCCTGACCACCGGAGAGTTGGCCGGGCCGGTATGGACCTGCACCCTCCAGGCCCAGATTCACCAGGATCTGCTGTGCGCGGGCAATGGCCTCTTTACGCGCAACTCCCGCCAGCATCAGGGGCATTGCAATATTTTCCTGGCAGGGAAGTTCTGGAAGCAGCTGCCCATCTTGGAACACGAAACCAAAGTGCTTGAGGCGGAGTTCTGAAATTGCTCCCTCACTCAGTTGTGTGATTTCAGTGCCATCCAGGGTGATACTTCCCGTCGTCGGTCGCAGCACTCCCGCTAAGCAGTGCAAAAGCGTGGTCTTTCCGCAGCCCGAGGGTCCCATAATTGCCAGTTGGCTGCCCTGGGGGATCGATAGGCTGACTCCCGCGAGCGCCTGTACTGTATTTCCGCCGCGTTGATAGAGTTTCGTAAGCCCGTTGACAACCATTCCCGAGGCCGTGGATGCATAAGGAGCTTGTGGCGCGCCTGCGCCCTGCTGCAGTGGTGAAGTCATGGTTTAAGTCTGCGCTTTGCTGCTCTTTTGTACCATGAGGTAAGGCCCTGATTGGCCCCTGGTTTTCCCTAGGGGATGTACCCTTGTAAACAATCAATGACACACCATCACCGCGCCGCTGCCAAGGAGGGCCAGTGCTCACTCTGAGCCAACATATCGACCAGATCCTCGGGATCTTGCTTGCCCTATTCCTTTCCTCTCTGATCGGTTTGGAGCGTCAGGCCCGCGGAAAGAGCGCTGGTCTTCGTACTGATGCGATTGTCGGTATGACCTCAGCCCTTCTCATGGTCGTGTCGAAGTACGGTTTTAATGACGTGCTTGCGGCTGATCTTGTGCGCGTTGATCCCTCTCGCGTCGCCGCGCAGATCGTTTCCGGAATTGGCTTCCTTGGCGCGGGTATTATTCTGACCCGCTCGGGAGCAGTCCGAGGCCTGACCACAGCCGCTACCGTATGGGAGACAGCCGGGATTGGTATGGCATGTGGCGCAGGTTTGTGGATCGCGGGAACCGCTGTCACATTAATGCACTTCATTGTTGTTTTCGCACTCACACCCCTTTCACGCCACATCGGTCCTCATGCTCCCCGTCGTCCCAACACTATTGTTTTGGAGTTGGTTTTCGATCCCGGTCAAGGGGTCATGCGTCGCGTATTGAGCGTGATGACAGATTCAAAGTGGCGCGTTTCCGAAGTTCGATCTGACACCGAGGGTAAGCGCGGACATGCATTCATTGAGACGACGACCGCCGACCGTGTCGCGCTGCCCGCACTGATCGCCACAATCTCTGATCTTCCCGGCATCTATTCCGTTGAGGAAGCGGACCCTCACGGCGCGGACTAAGTGTCCACGGCCTCGGCGCTTATGTCACGACAGTCGTTTTAGTGGCACACTTAGATACGTGTGTCCTTCGACATACTTATATAGAAAGGTTCGCTAATGTCTCAGGATCCTCAGTCACAGGGAAATCGACTCGACCCGTGGTTTGATGCCTACGCAGATCGAGCTCATAACCTGCGAGCTTCTGAGATTCGCGCACTGTTTTCTGTTGTCTCTCGTCCCGAGGTTGTTTCCCTTGCCGGCGGTATGCCGAATTTGAAGGACCTTCCCCTTGAGAGCCTTGCAGAGACTGCGAAGAGCTTGATCTTAACCTCTGGTGCTCAGGCCCTGCAGTACGGTTCCGGTCAAGGCTGGGAACCTCTACGCGAGCAACTTGTGAGCGTGATGACCTATGACGGAATCATTGGCGCCGACCCCGACGACGTCGTGATCACTACCGGCTCACAGCAAGCCCTTGACCTCATGGCAGAGCTTTTCATCAACGCGGGCGATGTTGTTTTGGCTGAGTCTCCTTCGTATGTGGGCGCTCTGGGATGTTTCCGTGCTCGCCAGGCCGATGTTGTTCACGTTGATTTGGATGAAGATGGCCTGATTCCCGAGGCCTTGGAAGAGACGATCCGTCGCCTAAAGTCTGCCGGTCGCGCGATCAAATTCCTCTACACAATTCCGAATTTCCAAAACCCTGCTGGCGTGACCTTGACTCTTGAAAGGCGTCAACGCATTGCAGAGATTTGTATGCGTGAGCATGTGCTGATCTTGGAAGACAATCCCTACGGTTTGCTCGGCTTCCATTCAGATCCTCTGCCGGCTATTCATTCTTTCTCCCCCGAGGGTGTTGTCTACCTGGGCTCGGTTTCTAAGATGTTTGCTCCCGGTATGCGTATTGGATGGGCGCTCGCCCCCCACGCTATCCGCGCAAAGCTGATCTTGGCCTCGGAAGCAGCTATTTTGTCGCCCGGCATGTTCGGACAGATGTTCCTGTCCAGCTATCTGAACAATTACGACTGGTATGGCCAGGTAAAGGTCTACCGGGCAATGTATGCCGAGCGCTGCAAAGCGATGTTAGATGCTCTTGATGAGTACATGCCTGAGTGTTCGTGGACCAAGCCTGTCGGTGGCTTTTACACCTGGGTAACGCTGCCTGAGGGCTTGAATGCTCGCAGCATGCTTCCCCGCGCTGTGAAGGCGCAAGTTGCCTACGTTTCAGGTACTGCTTTCTACTACGACGGTCGCGGAACTGATCACATGCGTCTATCTTTCTGCTATCCGGAACCGGATCGCATTCGTGAGGGTGTCCGCCGCCTTGCTGGGGTCGTCAATGCCGAAAAACAATTGGTCGACATGTTCGGTGTTGCCCCTGAAGAAGATGCTGAATTTTTAACTAACCGTCATGACGGTTCTGTTCACACCGAAGACTGACAAGGAGAAACCCTCATGTCCGCTCAATCTTTGAAGGTGCTTATTGTCGCCGGAGGTCTGACCCACGAACGCGATGTTTCCGTGCGTTCGGGGCGACGTGTTGCAAATTCGCTGGTCAATCAGGGTTTTGCGGCCAAGGTTGTCGATTTTGATCAAAACCTTCCCTCGGCAATTTCGGATTTTCAGCCCGATGTTATTTGGCCGCTTGTGCATGGCTCCATCGGTGAAGATGGATCCTTGCAAACCCTTCTTGAAGGAATCGGAATTCCTTACGTGGGTTCAACTCCCGCCCAAGCGATGCTCGCATCGAATAAGCCCACTGCCAAGGCTTTGGTTGGCTCCGCAGGGCTTGATACCCCCGGGTGGATCGCTCTTCCCCAGCTTCTGTTCCGCCAGCTTGGCGCACAGAATGTTCTGAAGATGATTGAGGCCGGACTGAGCTTTCCTTTGGTTGTTAAGCCTTCCTCGGGTGGATCAGCCCTGGGGATGTCAAAGGCCTACGACGCCAGCGATCTTCGCTCAGCGATGGTTGATGCCTTCTCTTATGAGGAGCACGTCATGCTCGAGCGCTACGTTGCCGGACGTGATATCGCGGTTTCGGTCATCGATTTAGAAGATGGCCCTCTTGCGCTTCCTCCCGTCGAGGTAGCTACCGATGATGGGCACTACGACTACGAAGCTCGCTACACAACCGATGAGAGTGAATACTTCGTCCCCGCTCGGCTGAGCGACGACGAGATGACCGATGTCCAGTCTGCGGCAATTCAGATTCACGAGCTCTTGGGCCTGCGTGATCTTTCACGTATCGACTTCATCGCTGATGAAGACGGAAACTTCTGGTTTATCGATGCGAATGTTTCGCCCGGTATGACTGATACCTCGCTATTCCCTCAGGCCGCCGAAGCGACGGGCTCTTTCGACGAGATCTGTGCATCGATTGTCCAGTATGTCGCACAGCGTGCATAGCTGCCTCCACCAGAACATTTTCGCTCTATAGTTTCGGGCTACAAGTTTGGGGCTGCACCACCATGGTGTAGCCCCAAACTTTATTCTCATGCTTTTAAAGAATGCCCAGTTTCTTCAAGTCTTCTCTTACAGCATCGACGTTTTCCCAGGTCAGAGCATGTATATCAAGATACTCCGCAGCCTTGACGTACTCTGATCGATCGTCAATGTAGAGAAGTTTGTCTGGCTCTCGTTGGGCCGAAGCAAGCGCTTCTCGATAGATCCCTCGATTCGGTTTTGTGATACCGACATGCGAGGAGAAGATCATCGGACCGTTGATATACCTTTGAGCCCAAACGCTTTCCATCACTACCGATGCGTGCGTCGCGGGCATATTCGTAAGCAACCCTAAGTGATACCCCACACTTCTCAGGTCACTGAGAAGATGTGCCGCCGCTTCGTCGATAGCGTGCATACGCGAAGCATCCGCGGTCACCAGCTTATGGATTTGATCTTCTGATGGTTGGGGTAGGCCGCAATCTCCTGCAACTGAATCCCAGAACTCTAGATCCGACATTCCTTCGTCATATGTGTCGCGATGTGCCCACACGGCTTTATCGACCAGCGACACGCATTCTGCAGAGTCATCAAGGCCAATAATCGATGCAAATTCTCGCGGGTCCGGACGTTGGCTAACTAAGACTCCTCCGACATCGAAGAAAATTAGTTCAGTATTGAGCTCGTCAGCCATGTATGTCAACCTCCGCCTCTATTCTCTCGCATGACTGTCGATTCAAACAAATTGACCAGTGTGAATCTCACGTTCAATACTGTTGTAATTCCTCCGAACTAACTTCGAGTACTCGCGCGGCTTGTAACTGCTTTTGACCTTCGCCTCCCTTATTTCAACAGGGCTTCCATGCACCTGCTGTACCTATAACTACTCACGCTGATCTTCAGATCTTTATGCAAAGCATGATTCAGGGAAGCTATCACTCATGCTGATATCAAACACTGTGGGCGATGTTTCACGTGAAACATCGCCCACTAGCTGGTGATTGCATTGCTCAGTTATCTAAAAGCGATCACATCCAGCACAACTGAATTCAAGTTATGCTCTATTGCCTGTTCGCATGCGGAATGAGAAGATCAGCAAGACGTTGCAGATCATCCGAACCTGCAAACTCGATGATGATCTTCCCCTTTCTCTTTCCCTCAGAAACAGTTACGCGTGTATCCCAGGCATCCGCAAGCACCTGGCTCATATGCTCGCCAAGCGGCGATGAAACCTTGACTCGCTTCAGTGAAGGCTTCGAAGGGCGCTGTACAGATCCAAGACGAACTAGTTCTTCAGTGGTTCGAACAGATAAACCTTCAGCAATGATCCGATTAGCAAGGATCTCCATATCTTCTGGCGTAGATAGGCCAAGTAGTGCTCGCGCATGTCCTGCTGACAAGACCTGCGCTGAGACCTTCTTCTGCACCGAGGCGGGGAGCTTTAGCAGCCGGAGAGTATTTGCAATTTGCGGGCGCGAACGCGCAATTTTCTTTGATAGCTCTTCCTGTGTGGCCCCGAAATCAGCCATGAGCTGCTGATATGCAAAAGCCTCTTCCAAAGGATTCAGCTGCGCTCGATGCAGGTTTTCAAGCAGTGCATCGCGGAGCAAGTCTTCATCTTCAGTGTGTCGAACGATGGCAGGGATCGAATCAAGCCCAGCAAGTTCGCTTGCGCGCAACCGTCGTTCACCCATAATGAGCTCATACCGAGCCTCTGGCTTTTCCTCGAGGAAGCTCTTGAGCATCTCAGAAGGCTCCTCATTAAGGGGAATGCGCCGAACCACAATCGGCTGCAAGACACCGACTTCTCGAATCGAAGCCGCGAGTTCGTTCAGGTCGTCTTCGTCGAAAATTTGGCGAGGCTGACGCGTATTGGGAACAATTTGTTCAAGCGGAATCTCCGCAAATGTAGCACCAGGCACCTGCATCAAATCCGATGTTTCACGTGAAACATCATCAGTCAAAGGTGTTGCAGTGCTTATATTGTGCGCATGCGCTCTATCTTGCTTCGAACGCGAGGAAGACACACTTTGAGTCGAACCGGTAGTCTGCCCGGCCCCAGATGCAGACGCAACCTTCTCATCTGCTGAAGCGGTGCTACCTGCGGCTTTCGCACGTGCCTTACGCTGAGTTGATGACTTGGCCTTCTCCGATACCGACTGAGACGTTCGAGATTTCGGCTCAAGCAATTCACGGGCGGAACCTCCACGCACTGTCCCGGACGATTTACGCTCACCAGGGAAAAGAACATCGAGGGGTCGCTTGGCCACATCTTCGGGCTTTTCAGTTTGGGCTGGGGGGATGAGCGCACCTAAACCACGCCCTAAACCTGTACGTCGTTGGGGCTTATGAGTTGATTCTGATTGCACGGCCATGCACACTTACCAATCTCGCAAATACTGAATGTTAACTACATTGTTTCACGTGAAACAGCAAAATGTGTATCGAGCAAGCAAAAATGCGTTTTCACAGACGCGTTCTCCTGAGAAAAAGAATCAGGGCTCAACCGCCTATCAAAACGATCGAAACCCTGAAAAAGTGATTTAAATGAGCAAAAAGAGATATTACTTCGCCAAGCGATGACTCAACTCGTAGGCAGCCCTGCGATAGGCAAGTGAGCCGGCGCCATTCGGATCGTAGGTGATAACGCTCTGCCCATAGCTTGGCGCTTCGGAGACACGAACCGAACGAGGAATGACAGTCTGCAACGTTTGCTCAGGGAAGTGTGAACGTACCTCATTCTCAACTTCCTCAGATAAGCGCGTACGCTTGTCGGCCATCGTGAGGAGCATAGTTGAAACATGTAGTTTTGGATTGAGGTCTGCGCTGATGCGATCAATGGTCGACCACAGCTGACTCAAACCTTCAAGCGCGTAGTACTCAGTCTGAATCGGAATCAAAACCTCATCAGCTGCAACCATCACGTTCAAGGTCACCAGACCAAGCGAGGGCGGACAATCAATAAGGATCAGATCGATTTGCTGATACGCCTGAACGAAGTACTCAACGGCATCAGCAAGACGGAACTCCCTACGCTCAAGATCAACAAGCTCAATTTCCGCGCCTGAAAGATCGATAGTAGCCGGGCACACCCACAGGTTATCCATCTCGGGGCAGGCTTGAAGAACTTCACCGATCGTCAATTGACCGGTGATGACCTCATACGTCGAAGGCGTCCCAGGACCATGAGCAACGCCAAGAGCACTCGATGCGTTACCTTGAGCGTCAGCGTCGATGACAACGACCTTCAGACCTGCCAACGCAAAAGAAGCTGCAAGATTGACAACCGAAGTAGTCTTACCAACGCCACCCTTTTGATTCGCTACCGCAATGACACGTGTCGACGCGGGTACGCCAAACTCAGCCGTTTCAAGGAACTCTCGATCCTGAAAATTCCGCGTAATTTGGTCCGAAAGTGGGGTATCGCCGGCCATAAAACACAAGCCTTTCTCACACGTCAATGACACAAGTGTAGGCAGTCATGCCCGCGAGAGAAAACCGAGGACACACCCGTGGAAAAGAAATGAGGAATTAGGAACGAAGTCTCTTCGCAACAACGACGTAAGTCGAATCGTCTTCCATTACCGAGGGAACCTCATGGATCTGAGCACTCAGATGATGACGCTTCAACTCGACAGCAGCAGCCTCGACTTCTTCGCTCGCACGGCGCCCCTTGAGAGCGACAAGAGAACCACCGGGAGCAATGAGCTTTGAAGTCATACGCACGAGCTTCGTCATATTCGCCAATGCACGTGCTGTCACCACATCGGCCTTGCCCTTACCGCGCAGTTCCTCGGCACGAGCCTGATGAATGCTGACATTGTCCAAACCAAGAGTATCCACAACATCAGCAAGCCATTCGCAACGTCGCGCCATGGGCTCAGCAAGATGAACATCAAGATCTGGGCGGCAAATCGCAATAACGATCCCAGGGAAGCCTGCCCCGGAACCGACATCCAAAATCTGTCCCTTCTTGGGAAGAAAATCCAAGACGGCGGCAGAGTTCACCAGGTGCCTCGACCAGAGTCGGGGGAGCTCGCGCGGACCGATCAGCCCGCGGAGCTCACCTTCCTCAACAAGCATGTTCGCAAACTCGGCAATGTCTGGATACGCCAGACCAAAAAGCTCTCGAACCTCAGGTCCGGGAACCTCAAGTTCAAACTCATTTTCGGCCTCGCGAGGGGAATTACCGAGCGCGTCCACTCAGGCCTCCTCGGCCTCGTCGGCGGAGTCAGAATCGGCGTCAGCATCCTCAACAGGAAGGATCACAACGCGACGACGGGGCTCAACACCCTCGGACTCACTGCGAAGGCCCTCGGAAGCAACAACGTCGTGGCAGACCTTGCGCTCGAAGGGGTTCATGGGCTCAAGCTTCTGAGGCTCACCGGTCGCGCGAAGTCGCGCAATTGCCTCGTGAGTGAGGTCCTGAAGATCAGCCTTACGATCGGCACGGAAGCCCGCGATATCAAGCATCAGACGCGAACGCTCGCCGGTCTCGGTCTGAACAGCAAGGCGCGTGAGTTCCTGAAGGGCGTCAACAACTTCACCGTCTTCGCCAACAAGGTGATCCAGAGCAGAGGGATCTTCCGAAATGATCTCTACTGATGCGCGGCCATTCTCGACATCAATCTCAATGTCGCCGTCGAGGTCAGCGATATCCAGCAGTTCTTCCAAGTAATCGGCAGCGAGCTCGCCTTCTTCCTCAAGGCGCGAGAGCTCGTTTGTCGTTTCTTCGCTCATGTTTATCCTCCGTAGGGGTTTGATGCCTCAGGCATCGAATGGTCTATGGGCGCCTCAGCGCTTCTTCTTCTTTGCAGCGGCGCGGCGAGCCTTGCGGCGTTCCTGGCGCTTGCGCTCGAGCTCTGCGGCTACATCATCTGACGAGGCCTCGGAAGAAGCAGTCTGTCCGCCACGAGCGCGAACCTGACGCTGGGCCTCTTCACGCTTAGCGGCAGCCTCACGACGTTCTGCTGCGCGCTCAGTCGCAACCTTGACACCCTTCATCCAGACCTCATCAGGAAGGGTCGTCCACTCTTGCATGGACAGGTTGCGGTAAACAGAAACGATCTCTCCGGCACTCATGGCCTCCGGGAAATCAGAGGCGATCTTCTGACGCTTGGCGCGGCTGCGAACCTCGGTCAGCGTGGTCTCGTTAAGAACCTTGAGTTCATCAGATCCATCGGCCAGATCGCGACGCTTCTCGTCGTAGTCCGCGAAGAAGGGACGTGCCCACGACTGGTAGGCATCCTGACGCTTGGCCAAGAGTTCTTTGTAAGCAGCGGAGTTCGGATTCGGAATATTCTTAATCACCCACAGCATCTGCAGGTAGCCCCAAATGCCCGCGGTCGTCGTGTAGATCACGACACCCATCTGGAAGAACAGGCCCGAGAAGATGAACATGAAGGGCATGAAGTACATCATCATGCGCTGCGAACGAACCATGGGGTTGTTTGGATCCTGGTTCTGCGGCATGTTCTTCGTCATCGTCAGCCGGATGGTCAAGAACTGCGTTGCAACCATAACAATGATGAAAATGACGAAGACCAGAGTCGGCAGCGACATGAGCTGCGCGTCGCGAATGGTGTGCGACAGCGGGACACCGAAGACCTGGGAGGCATCAATTTCGCTGGCGACCGACTGAGTGATCGGACCCAGTGAATCAATGTGGCGCGAACCGACCGAGTAGGTGTTTTCAGCAAGTGCGTGGATTGCGTAGATCGCGCGGTACATCGCGAAAAGAACGGGCAGCTGAACAAGCATCGGCAAGCAGGACGCGAAGGGGTTCACTCCGTACTTCTTATTGAGTTCGGAGATTTCTTGCTGCATCCGCTGGCGCGAGGCGACGTCAGTCTTTCCCTTGTACTTCGCCTGAATCTTCTGCATTTGGGGCTGAACAATGGAGGTGCCCCTCATGCTCTTCAGCTGCTTGAGGTACAGCGGGATGATGAGCACGCGCACAAGAACGGTCAGCAGGATGATGGAGATAATCCATGCAAGTCCTGCACCTGAACTCATTCCAACAAGCAGAAGCAAGTCGTGAATTCGAATCCACAGCCATGCGACTGCGACAACGAAGGGATAGAGAATGGAATCCACAGGAGATCTCCTTATGATGCGCGGGGGACACCGCTCGTGTCCGCGTGGTGCTCGGCTCCTGCCGAGAAGTCTTGATTATTCATGCCCATCACGGGCCGTGCCCAAGGATCGTCGAATCCGGCCCAATCTGCCGGAGGGACCCAGGCCTCGCCAGTCCACTTGCCGCGAGCGGGAACTTCATCGACCCCGCCAAGGCTCCACGGATTACAACGAAGGATGCGCCACACGGCCAGGATTGTCCCTTTGACGAGGCCGTGGGTGTGCAATGCGCCCAAAGCGTAGCTTGAGCAGGTGGGGTAGTAGCGACAACGCGGGGCACACATGGGGGAGATGAAACGCTGGTAGAAACGCACCGGAAGAATGGCAATGTACGCAAAAGGAGAGCTCATGGGCGACCTCCCTCCCGATGATCCCATTTCTTCCATGCACGGCGAAGAACTTGGTCTAATTCTTCCCCAAGTTCGCACGAACTTGCACCCAAGGCGTCATGCTTAACGCGAACAACGACACGTGCTCCCTGAGGAAGTGCGCTCAAGCGTTCTTTCATGAGGTGACGCAATTGCCGTTTAACTCGGTTACGTCCAACCGCTCGTTTAATTTGGCTTTTAGGTACGACGAAACCGACGAGGCGTGAATCACTATCCTCGTCGGTTCGACAATGCACAATGAGCCTTTGCTGACCCGCGCGCGATCCGCTTCGGATTGCGAGGCGGAAGTCCGCTGGATTCACCATGCGGTTCGAGCGGGGCAACACCTCGCGAAAGCTCAGGCGGAGAGGCGGGCGCGGCCCTTGCGACGGCGTGCAGCCAAGATTGCGCGGCCAGCGCGGGTGCTCATACGCAGGCGGAAGCCGTGCGTCTTCGAACGACGACGGTTGTTCGGCTGATAAGTCCGCTTGGTGGTCACTGATATCTCCTCGAATTGGTCATGGACAGTGTGCGCCGCAATTAGGCACACATACGAACTGACAGCGTACGGGTTTTTGGCCGTTCCGTCAACGAAAGAGCGCCGTACCACACTGAGTCCACACCTGTGGAAGCAGGTGTGGATAAATTGGGGGTTAGTTATCCACATGCGAAGTTATCCACAGAGCTGTGGACAAAGGTCTTTTCTTTTTGGCACAAGGGTGAGGTGTTGTAACTACACAAATGTCATTTGGGGATTAAATATCCACAGGTCTATCCCCAGCTGTGGAAAACATGACATGCTTGTAAAGTTATCGGTGGATAATGATTCGCAACCGATATCATTTCTCGTGTCCTATCTCACGTCAGCTTTCGGAGGTTCCCGTGTCGATCGATGCCCTTACTCAGGCTTGGTCTGAGGCACTGTCGCAAAACTCAGATCTGCTGGGACCCGCAGCCATGTCTTACCTGCGTTCAGCAAAGCCGCTGGGCGATATTGACGGCACGATCCTCATCGCAGTTCCCAATGACTTCGCCAAGAAGTGGATTGAAAACAACGGTGCAAATGACCTCACGCAAGCACTTGCTGCAATTCTTGGTCGAAGTGTTCGACTGGCAGTGACCATCGACCCCACTTTGTATGCACAAGAAGAAGCGGTAGAGGAAAGTTCCTCCACGGCCTCGGAAATTGCGGAAAACAGCGCCTCTACTTCACAGGCTTCTGCACAGCTCAGCCAAACTTCCGGCAGCACGGGAAGCCCTCAACTAGCAATCGATACCGCCAGTACACATCTCAATCCCAAGCACACTTTTGACACCTTCGTCATTGGTCCTTCGAACCGCTTCGCACACGCTGCAGCTTTTGCGGTATCAGAAAGCCCGGGACGTGCATACAACCCCCTGTTCATTCACGGTGGTTCCGGACTGGGGAAGACCCACTTAATCCACGCAATCGGCCACTACACGCTGTCACTTTTCCCGCAGATGCGTGTGCGCTACGTGAACTCTGAGGAATTCACCAACGACTTCATCAACTCGGTGCGTGAAGAAAGCATTGAGGAATTCCAGAGGCGCTACCGCGAGGTCGACGTTCTGCTCATTGACGATATCCAATTCATTCAGGGCAAAGAGCGTACGGTGGAAGAGTTCTTCCACACCTTTAACTCTCTGTACAACGCGGGAAAGCAGATCGTTTTGACCTCAGACGTACCGCCTCGTGAACTCGATCTGGAAGATCGAATCCGTTCGCGCTTCGCGGCTGGCCTTTTGGTCGACGTCCTTCCTCCCGACTTGGAAACCCGTATCGCAATCTTGCAAAAGAAGGCCAGTGCGGAAAATATCGAAGTTGATCCCCGGGTTCTGGAATACATTGCCCAGCGAATTTCTTCGAATATCCGCGAACTGGAAGGCGCCCTGGTGCGAGTTGCAGCCTTCGAATCCCTGTCGAAAGAACCGGTCACCGTTTCGATGGCAGAGATGCTCTTGAAGGATTTTGCTTCCGACCCCCAGGACACCGAGGTCACACCAACGCTGATTATGAGTCAGACCGCGACGTATTTCGGCGTGACGATTGACCAATTGTCGTCCTCGGACCGTTCGCATGTCGTCGTCGAGGCGCGTCAGATTGCGATGTACCTGTGTCGTGAACTCACTGATCTTTCGCTTCCGAAGATTGGCGCTGCATTCGGCGGACGCGATCACACAACCGTGATGCACGCGAATAAGAAGATTGTGGGGTTGATGGCGGAAAAGAGGGAGACCTTCAACTACGTCACTGAATTGACCAACCGCATTAAGCAGGCCGCACGCCAGTCGGCGACTCTCAACTAAAAACTGGACGTTTCGGGGTGCAAACTTCCTTTCCACAGAAGCTGTGGAAACTGTGGTGAAACATCACCGATCGCTTGTGCATGGCGCAGAGCAATTTGTGGAGAAAAACAACAGAACAATTTTCGTCCACAAAAACGTGTAGTTCGTTCACACACAGATTCACATATTCATCCACGAAAGAAGTGCTGTCATTTCACGGTAAAAATGGGTTTTCCACACAATCCACATAGCCGATGATGATGACGAACTTTAGTTCAAGACAAATAACAAAAAATCGCCAACATCAGTTAGGCCTCGAGCTCAGACTCGTTAAGGTGTAATTCTCAGTTTCCTTGACGCCTACAGCCAGGTAAACTGACCACGGTATATCTACATTCAGTTCCAAGGAGAATCCATGAAGTTCACCGTCGCCCGCGACGTGCTTGCAGAAGCTGTTTCATGGACAGCGCGTGTACTTCCTACCCGTCCCGCAAGCCCCATCCTTGCTGGTATGCGAATCTCAGCTCAGGGTCAGGAACTGACTCTGTCCTCCTTTGACTACGAAGTTTCTGGAAACTCGCGTATTCCCGCTTCAGTAGATGAAGAAGGCGAAGTCCTGGTTTCGGGTCGACTTCTTGCAGATATTTCAAAGTCCCTGCCCAACAAGCCAGTCACCATCGAAGTTGATGGACAAAAAGTTTCTCTTTCCTGCGGTTCCTCGCACTTCACCTTGGCAGTCATGCCTATCGATGAATACCCGCTTCTTCCTGCACAGCCTCAGGTTGCGGGTTCTGTAGATTCGCAGGTTTTTCAGCAGGCCGTTGCTCAGGTATCGATCGCAGCTTCTCGCGATGAAACTCTTCCGCTTCTTACCGCCGTACGCGTCGAAATCGATGGCGATAACATCACGCTTTTGGCAACCGACCGCTACCGCTTGGCCATGCGCGAGCTCAAGTGGGATTCAGTTTCCGATATGTCCGAGGCCGCACTGGTCAAGGCACGCATTCTTCAGGACGTCGCAAAGTCCATGACTTCGGGTGCAAAGGTCGAAATCGGTCTGTCGCAGGAATCTCAGCCGGGCGCTTCTTCGCTGATTGGCTTCCAGGCCGGTGGACGCCGCACGACATCAACCCTGATGGATGGTGACTACCCGCCGGTTCGCCGTCTCTTCCCCGAAACGACCACCATACAAGCAATCGTCGAGCGTCACACTTTGCTCGAAGCAGTGAAGCGTGTTTCCTTGGTTGCCGAGCGCAAGACCAGTGTTCGCCTGTCCTTCTCTGATGGTCAGCTTGTTCTTGAGGCTGGCCAGGGTGATAACGCCCAGGCTTCTGAAGTTGTTCAGGCGCAACTTATGGGCGATGACATCGCGACCGCGTTTAACCCGCAGTACCTCAGTGAAGGTTTGTCGGTCATGGATACCGAGTATGTTC
Source organism: Trueperella pyogenes (assembly GCF_001070855.1). Taxonomy (GTDB): domain Bacteria; phylum Actinomycetota; class Actinomycetes; order Actinomycetales; family Actinomycetaceae; genus Pauljensenia; species Pauljensenia pyogenes_A. The sequence goes on from NZ_JVLH01000009.1 coordinate 260,390, forward strand.
GCTTCGGTTTCACCCACCCGACGAAGCCCGCTGTCATCACCGGTCAAGAAAAGGCTGATGGTGGAGAGTCGACTGACTTCCGCTACCTGCTGATGCCAATCCGCTACGGAATCTGATCTGGAGTTTGTGTGCGAGTTTCGCACGTTGCGCTGGATGATTTTCGTTCATACCGTCATGCGGTAGTGGAGTTTGCGCCGGGAACGACAGTCCTTTTGGGCTCAAATGGTCAGGGAAAGACCAATCTTGTCGAGGCTGTTTCCTACCTTTCCGCATTCTCCTCCCACCGCGTGAGTGCCGAACAAGCCCTGGTGCGTTTACCGCTTTCCCCTGATGAAGCTCAGCCCGGTGGGGCAGTTGTTCGGGTCAGGCTGGTGACCGCAGGAGAGCGCGAAACAGTTATTGAGCTTGAAATTGTTCGTGGAAAAGCGAATAGGGCGAAGGTTAATCGCACCCAAGTTCGACCGCGCGAAGTTCTTGGCCTGCTTAAAAGCGTGGTGTTTTCGCCGGAAGATCTTCAAATTGTTCGCGGTGACCCGCAGGTTCGTCGCCAGTTCTTGGACGATCTCCTCATTCAGCAGCACCCGCTGATCGCGCAGGTAAAAAGCGATTTTGACAAGGTTGCACGTCAGCGTGCGGCCTTGATGAAGAGTGCTCAATCGCAGTTACGCCGGGGTTTTACTCCCGACTTTTCAACAGTAGAAGTTTGGGATGACACCTTCGCCCAGCTCTCTGCGCAGCTCAGTCTTGCGCGCGTGGGACTAGTTGAGGAACTTCGTGGTCCCGCGGCCCACGCCTATGAGGAAATCGGTGGATCGCCTCGGAAATTGGATATCGAATTCCTTGCTTCCCAGGGGAATTGCCCGGTCGGTGGGGACTTGGCCACGATTACGGGTGAACTCAAGGAAATTTTGGCCTCATCACGCATGAAGGAAGCCGAAAGGGGGGTGAATTTATTCGGTGCACACCGCGACGATTTAAAGCTCACCCTTGGTGGCATGCCCGTGAAAGGTTATGCAAGCCACGGTGAGACATGGTCGGTTGCTCTTTCACTACGTTTGGGCGCTTTCGAGCTTCTTTCTCGAGATGGGGATACCCCGATCCTTATTCTCGATGATGTATTTGCAGAGCTTGATTCGTCGCGCAGAGCGGGATTAACCCGTATGATTACCGAAGCGGAGCAAGTATTAATCACGGCAGCGGTCGCCGATGATGTTCCGCAAGAATTACATGCTCAGGTTCATGCAGTCCATTGGGATCCTGAGCTTGGAACGGTGGTCGGTGATGAGTGAATTTTCCGATTTCGAATACGCTTCTGCTGCACTACGACGTGTACAAGCCAGAGCGCAGGCCCAGGGCCACTACCGCGTTCCTCTGCGGTCACGACGCAGAAGCGTGAGTGGACAAAGTGAAGAATTTGCCGAGGAAATTTTGCTCGATGATGAGCAAGAAGCTTCGGAGGTCAACCTTGATCCTCAAGCTGATCCAGATGGTGAATTTAGCGCGCTGTCAACGGTCGTTTCTCGGGCTGGAAGTCGTTGGATCAAAATGCCTGGAATGGCTCCTATGCGGCGAAAATACCGCGAGCCGAAGAAGCTGGGCCTGACAATTGATTCTTTAATCGCCTCGCGCGGGTGGCAAGAACACACACGGGCGGGAGATCTGATGGCGCGATGGAGCGATATTGTCGGCGATGAAATCGCTGAGCACTGCTCCATTGAAACAATTGATGATCACCGCCTGATTGTTCAATGCGATTCCACTGCGTGGTTTAAGCAACTTCAGCTACTTCTGCCGCGCCTAGAACGTACGATTGCCGAGGCCGTGGGTGAGGGTGTCGTGCAGCAGGTGATCTTGCGTCCACCGGCCTCTCCTTCGTGGAAAAAGGGTCGTTTATCGGTGCCCGGACGAGGTCCTCGCGATACCTACGCCTAGTTTCTGAACGTGTGACTGGTCACAGCCTCAAAAACGGCTATATTTCGCGGATAATTCCTGTGAGTGATTCTTCCTCATAGAGGTGTCAATCAGGGCTTTCCCCCTGCCTTTTCGGTAGAATGGTAACGGTTGTTTTATTGCTACTGCGCCATTTTCGGGCAGTGCACACCCATGCGGGTGAAGAATGAGGGGAGCCATTAGGTGGCTGAATCGCAAGAACCAACAGTCGATGACGGATCCGACGGCTATGGCGCGTCAGATATTACCGTCCTCGAAGGTTTGGAGGCGGTGCGTAAGCGCCCCGGTATGTACATCGGGTCAACCGGTGAGCGCGGCCTACATCACCTGGTGTATGAGGTTGTAGATAACTCCGTTGACGAGGCCTTGGCTGGCTACGCGGACCACATTGAGGTCACGATCCTGGCCGATGGTGGCGTTCGCGTCGTCGATAACGGACGCGGTATTCCCGTTGACGAGCACCCGACCGAGCACAAGCCAACGGTTGAGGTCGTCATGACCATCCTGCACGCGGGCGGTAAGTTCGGCGGCGGCGGTTACGCAGTTTCCGGCGGTCTTCACGGTGTGGGTATTTCGGTTGTGAATGCCTTGTCCACGCGTGTCGACACGGAGATTCGCAGGCAGGGATACGTATGGCGGATGTCCTTTGCTAACGGCGGCCACCCCATTACCGAATTGGTTCGTGGTGAAGAAACCACTGAAACCGGAACGACGCAAACCTTCTACCCGGATCCCGAAATCTTTGAGACCACCGTCTTCGATTTCGAAACCCTGCGTCAGCGCTTCCAGCAGATGGCATTCCTCAACAAGGGACTGCGTATCACCCTGACCGATGAGCGCGAAACTGCCACGGATGAAGGCGACGAAATCGCCGGAGACGAGCAGGCCTCGGAAGAAAAGCACAAGGGATTCCGCCAGGTTTCCTACATGTACGAGCACGGTCTGCGTGACTACGTGGAATACCTGGATTCGGCAAAGAAGATCGAAACGATCAACGCTGACATCATTGACTTCGAAGCGGAAAACGACGAAGGCACCATGAGCGTGGAAATCGCCATGCAGTGGACCACCGCGTATTCCTCGTCGGTTCACACCTTCGCAAACACCATCAATACCACCGAAGGTGGCATGCACGAAGAAGGTTTCCGTACCGCGCTGACCTCCTTGGTGAACCGCTACGGCCGTGAAAAGGGCATCATCCGCGAGAAGGATGACAACCTGACCGGTGATGATGTTCGCGAAGGTCTGACGGCCGTTATTTCGATCAAGCTCACCGAGCCCCAGTTCGAAGGCCAGACCAAAACCAAGCTGGGCAACACCGAAGCGCGAACCTTCGTTCAGCAGCAGGTTTACTCCAAGCTCACCGACTGGTTCGATGCGCACCCGGCGGATGCCAAGGCCATTATCCAGAAGGGCCAGGCAGCTCAGGCAGCGCGCGTTGCCGCTCGAAAGGCGCGCGAAGCTACTCGCCGTAAGGGCGTGCTGGAGTCAGCCTCGATGCCCGGTAAGCTGCGCGACTGCTCTTCACGAGTTCCCGAAGAATGCGAAATCTTCATCGTCGAGGGTGACTCCGCAGGCGGCTCAGCCGTTGGCGGACGCGACCCCGAACACCAGGCAATTCTGCCGATCCGAGGCAAGATTTTGAACGTGGAAAAGGCTCGCCTGGACCGCGCACTGAGCTCGGATACGATTCGCTCCCTGATTACCGCATTCGGAACGGGAATCGGCGAAGACTTCGATCTGGCGAAACTGCGCTACGGCAAGATCGTCATCATGGCCGACGCCGACGTTGACGGTCAGCACATTGCAACCCTGTTGCTCACCCTGCTGTTCCGCTACATGCGTCCCCTGGTTGAACAGGGACACACCTTCATTGCTATGCCTCCGCTGTACCGCATCAAGTGGTCCAACGCAGAGCACGAATTTGCTTACTCAGACAAGGAACGCGACGAGATGCTTGCCGCGGGAGCCGCAGCAAATCGCAGGCTTCCCAAGGAAGGTGGCATCCAGCGCTACAAGGGTCTGGGTGAGATGAATGATCACGAGCTGTGGGAAACCACCATGGATCCCGAGCACCGCATCCTCAAGCAGGTCACTCTCGAAGATGCAGCAGATGCCGATGAAACCTTCACCATCTTGATGGGCGACGACGTCGAGAGGCGCCGCACGTTTATCCAGCGCAACGCCACCGACGTGCGCTTCCTCGACATCTAAAGCCCAGCGACGAGGCCACAACGCATGTGCGGCCTCGTCAGTAGAAAACGAAACGAAGGACCAAAGTGAGCGACGAACAAACAGTCGATGCCGGACACATCCGCGACGTCGAACGTATTCGCCAGGTCGACCTGCAGAAGGAAATGCAGCGCTCCTATCTCGACTACGCCATGAGCGTTATTGTCGGACGCGCGCTGCCCGATGTTCGTGACGGACTCAAGCCCGTCCACCGCCGCATCCTCTACGCGATGTACGACGGCGGTTACCGTCCCACCTCTTCATTCTCAAAGTCATCGCGCATCGTTGGTGACGTCATGGGTAACTACCACCCCCACGGCGACGCAGCGATCTACGATGCACTTGCGCGCCTGGTGCAGCCCTGGTCTTTGCGCTACCCCTTGGTCGCTGGTCAGGGTAACTTCGGTACCCCCGGTAACCTGGGCCCCGCAGCACCTCGTTACACCGAATGTAAGATGGCCCCTCTGGCCATGGAGATGGTCCGCGACATCGACGAAGAATGCGTTGATTTCCAGGACAACTACGATGGTCGCAACCAGGAACCGACCATTCTTCCCTCGCGTTTCCCCAACGTCTTGGTCAATGGTTCGGAAGGTATCGCCGTCGGTATGGCGACCCGTATTCCCCCGCACAACCTGCGTGAGGTTGCGCGCGGCGTGCAGTGGGCGCTTGAGCACCCCGAGGCCTCGCGAGAGGAACTTCTTGAGGCCCTCCTCAAGCTGATCCCCGGTCCCGACTTCCCAACGGGCGCAACCATTTTGGGACGTCGCGGAATTGAAGACGCATACCGTACCGGACGCGGTTCCATCACTCAGCGCGCGGTTGTCAACGTGGAGGAAATTCACGGACGCCAGTGCCTGGTGGTCACTGAGCTTCCCTATCAGGTCAACCCCGACAACTTGGCTGACAAGATTGCTCAGCTGGTTCGTGATGGTCAGATCCAAGGTATTGCGGATATTCGCGATGAAACTTCCGGCCGTACCGGTCAGCGACTGGTCATTGTCCTCAAGCGTGATGCAGTTGCCAAGGTTGTTCTGAACAACCTGTACAAGCGCACTTCGCTGCAGGAAAACTTCTCGGCGAACATGCTTGCGCTGGTCGACGGTGTTCCGCGAACCCTGTCGATTGACGGCTTTATCCGCCACTGGGTTGCCCACCAGATCGAAGTGATTGTGCGCCGCACGCAGTTCCGTCTGCGTAAGGCTCAAGAGCGTCTGCACATCTTGGACGGTTACCTCAAGGCCCTGGATGCATTGGACGAGGTCATTGCCCTGATCCGTCGTTCACCCACGGTCGATGAGGCACGTAGCGGCTTGATGGAGCTGCTGGATGTTGATGAGATCCAAGCCGACGCGATTCTGGCCCTGCAGCTGCGCCGACTGGCAGCTCTGGAACGTCAGAAGATCTTGAATGAGCACGCCGAACTGCGCGCCCGCGTTGAAGATCTGCAGGACATCTTGGCCAAGCCCGAGCGTCAACGTGCAATTATCTCCGAAGAACTTGGCGAAATCGTTGAGAAGTTCGGCGATGAGCGTCGCACCACCATCGTTCCCTTCGATGGGGAAATGTCGATGGAAGACCTCATCCCCGAAGAGGATGTTGTCGTCACCATCACCCGCGATGGTTTCGCAAAGCGCACTCGTACTGACAACTACCGCTCCCAGAAACGAGGCGGTAAGGGCGTTCGCGGCACCCAGTTGCGCGGCGATGACGTGGTTGAGCACTTCTTTGTCACGACCACGCACCACTGGCTGCTGTTCTTCACGAACCTCGGTCGCGTATACCGCGCGAAGGCCTACGAGATTCCCGAAGGCGGTCGCGATGCTAAGGGCCAGCACGTTGCAAATCTTCTGGCATTCCAGCCCGAAGAGCGCATTGCGCAGGTCCTGGCAATCCGCACCTACGAGGACGCACAGTACTTGGTGCTGGCAACGAAGTCCGGCCTCGTGAAGAAGACCCCGCTGGAGATGTACAACTCTCCGCGAAGCGGCGGCATTATTGCCGTTAACCTGCGTGAGGACGAAGAGGGCAAGCCGGATGAGCTGGTTTCGGCTCAGCTGGCTAATGCCGATGACGATCTGCTGCTGGTGTCTCGCGATGGTCAGGCCGTGCGCTTCGCCGCGACGGACGAGCAGTTGCGACCCATGGGTCGTTCGACCTCCGGCGTTCGCGGTATGAAGTTCCGCGGCGATGATGAGCTCTTGGCCATGGATGTTCCTCGCGAGGGAACGGACCTGCTGATCGTGACCGATTCCGGTTACGCCAAGCGCACTCCCATTGAGGAATACCCGACCAAGGGTCGTGGAACCATGGGTGTACGCGTGGGTCGTCTGGTTGAAGAGCGTGGCGGACTTGTTGGTGCGCTAGTTGTTGATCCTGAAGAAGACATCATGGTCATCACCGAGTCCGGCAAGCTGGTCCAGGTCAATGCCTCGGATGTGCGCCCGACTGCGCGTAACACCATGGGTGTCATCTTTGCTCGTCCCGATGGGGACGATCGCATCATTGCAGTGACTCGTAACCCCGAGCGCGACATTGATGAAGAAGAGTCTGAGGAGGCGCAAGCACAGGACAATTCTTCGCAAAGTAATGACGAAACCCCTGCTGAGGATGTAGCGTCAGAGCATGACGACTCACAGGAGGTCCAGGAATGAGTGATCACGCATCGAACGACCGCGATGACCTTCCCCGCCAGGTAGACCTCGCCATTGTGCGAGTGGACCCCTGGGGAGTCATGAAGGTTGCCTTCCTGCTCAGCGTGGCATTGGGTATCGCACTGGTTGTTGCAGTCATGATCCTGTGGCTCATGCTCAACGCCATGCATGTCTTCGCCTCGGCGGAAAGCTCCCTGCAGTCCATTGGCGCATCGCAGATGGTCTCGCTTCTGGATTACGTCAGGCTTCCGAAGGTCATGGCCTACACGACTCTCATTGCGGTCATGAACGTTGTTCTGCTGACTGCACTGTCGGCCTTGGGAACCTTCCTGTACAACTTGGTCGCCTCGCTGGTCGGTGGCATCAAGGTGACACTGATGGATGAGTGAGCTTTAAGTTCCACTGTGTGGGGGTTGGTGCGCGGCACCGACCCCCACACGTGTATTCAGGCCATTCTTCTGGTGGTTCAACACGGTGATCACTAATGAGTGGGCGACGTCACCAGAAAACAATTTTGCGTGAGTCACCATGCGCATGTACTATTTAACGCGTGCCTTTCGGCATGGCAATGGGCCTATAGCTCAGTAGGTTAGAGCGCAGTCCTGATAAGACTGAGGTCGGTGGTTCGAGCCCACCTAGGCCCACCATCCGCAGGAACAATTGAGCGGAGGCTCCCATGAAGAAGTTTGTGAAAACTCTTTCACTAGTGGCATGTGCTGCTGTCGTGGGGCTTGTGATCCGGCAGGTCTGCCAGGATCTTTCCGACAATGAGGAACTGTGGACATCCGTTACGGATGACATCTCGCAGGCGTAAGCTTGGGGGAACCCCTTTGGGGCTATGGCGCAATTGGTAGCGCACCTGCTTTGCAAGCAGGGGGTTACGGGTTCGAGTCCCGTTAGCTCCACAACCAAAGGTCCAGCTTCGGCTGGGCCTTTTTCTTGTGTACGGTGTCTAGTCTGGTATTCGGAAACCGCGCATGTAGTACCGCGTTTAACACCGCACGTGGATACGGCGCATAGCGCATAGCAGCGCATAGCTCGCAGCGAGATCACACGCACGTCAGACGGTTTTAGCGCGTCCATTCCTGGTTTAGCTCACTCACCTACCACCTTAAAACGGCAATAGGCCCGGAATGGGTGAGCTAAACCAGGAATGTGGGGAGAAAGAGGCGGGAAAGTGAGAAGGCGGTGTTTACCCGGCGGTGTTTAGCCCGCGATCAACAGCGCGCCCTGATCGATGCGCACAGCAACCTTCGCACTGCGGCCAATAGCATCCCCATCGACCTCAACAACGGCAGGTTGATCCAGTTCAAGCTCGCATTCGCGTACCTGCCTGATTGAGAGATCGGCAGGGGAGACAGGCGTATTAACCTGCGGAAGTCCAAGGCTTTGACTAAAGACCTTCAAGGACAGATCGGCCCAACCGACCAAGCCAACCTGCGTATCCACAGCGACGACATCAAGCAATCCGTCATGCAAGGAGGCCTCGGGAGCCAAGGTGATCACCGGTAAATCTCCGCAGTTTGCAAAGAGTACGCAACGGGCGGTGAACTCCGAAGAATCATCGCCACCGTGAGCGGCCTGTCCACGAAGACGGGCACCCATGCGAGGAACATCCAGTGAATTAATTGCCGAAAGTACGTAGGCAGCCCAGCCGATATTCTTCTTGAGCTCAGGATCTGTCTTCGACATGGTCTCACCATCGAAGCCCATCCCAGCCAAGGTCACAAAGGGGAATTCATCCTCTAAGGCCAGCGCGGCCTCGTCAGAGGAGGAAGGATGCGAGGAGGTCACGCCTGCCAGCAGCTTTCCTTCACAGGGAAGGTCAAAACGCTCCTCGGGATCAACCATGCGAAGCCAGGCGAGATCAACTCGGTGGGTTGACTCCCCAAGCGCAACCGCGAGTGCATCAAGGGGGGAATCCAGCGGAAGCCCAAGATTACGGGCCAAAACATTGCCAGTGCCCTCGGGAAGAATACCCATGCGCACTCCGGTGTGGGCCAAGCCCGCGGCAACAGCGCGAACTGTTCCGTCTCCGCCGGCGGCAATGACATGCGTTGCGCCAGCTCGCACAGCCTTGCGCGCCTGAGAAACACCTGGGTCGGCGATGCTTGTCTCAATGAAATGAATGTCACGCACGCCAAGCGCACGCGCATCCATTGTGAGGGAGTTGCGAAATTCCTGCGGATCATCATGTTTGGAAGGATTAAAAACCACCCAAGGGCGAATGTTTTCGGCAATGCTCGGAGGCAGTGAAATTGCCGAACGATGCGCACGACGTGACCGTGACTGAATGAAGTACTTTGCACCTGCTGTGACGCCTGCTCCGGCAATTCCTGCGAGGGCAATCAGGTACGGTGACGGTGCACGAAACTTTCGCATACTCAAAGTGTAAAGGGCACTGAGCTCACAGCACAGACATTTGTCGGCACTGACATGCTTCAGTGAACTAAGATGGCCCCATGATTGATGTGCGTTCACTGCGTGAAAACCCCGAGCCCGCACGCGCCTCACAGCGCGCTCGCGGAGCTGATCCCGCCCTTGTTGACCAGATTCTTGAAGCCGACGTTGCCCGTCGCGAGGCCCTCCAGAACTTTGAGGCCCTGCGCGCGACGCAAAAAGAGGTGTCCAAGTCCGTGGGTCGCGCATCCAAGGAAGAACGCCCCGCCATTCTTGCGCAGGCAAAGGAACTTGCTGAGGAAGTGAAGGCAGCCGAGGCCGCTGCAAACGCTGCCGATGCCGAGGCCGATCGCCTGGCCCGCCTGCTCCCGAACCTGGTCCTCGATGGAGTTCCCGTGGGCGGCGAGGATGACTATGTTGTCCTGCGCCACGCAGGCCCGGAGCGTCGTGACTTTGCCGCCGAAGGCTTTGAACCCCAGGACCACTTGGCACTGGGCGAAGGCCTTGATGCGATCGATACCAAGCGCGGAGCGAAGGTTTCTGGCGCACGCTTCTACTACCTCAAGGGAATTGGTGCCCGCCTCGAGCTGGCTCTGATGACCATGGCCATGGATCAGGCACTCGCCAACGGCTTCGTGCCCATGATGACCCCGACCCTGGTGACCCCGCAGGTCATGGGCGGTACCGGCTTCCTCAACGAGCACTCCGAAGAGATCTACTACCTGCCCGCCGATGACCTGTACCTGACAGGTACCTCCGAGGTTGCGCTCGCCGGCTACCACGCCGATGAGATCCTTGATCTGTCGGATGGCCCCAAGCGCTACATGGGTTGGTCGACCTGCTACCGTCGCGAAGCCGGTTCGGCCGGTAAGGATACTCGCGGCATCATCCGCGTCCACCAGTTCAACAAGGCTGAGATGTTCTCCTACTGCCGTCCCGAGGACGCAGAAGAAGAGCACGCACGCTTCCTGGCTTGGGAAGAAGAGATGCTGGCCAAGGTTGAGCTGCCCTACCGCGTGATTGATACGGCCGCCGGTGACCTCGGTACTTCTGCTGCTCGTAAGTTTGACTGCGAGGCCTGGCTGCCCACTCAGGAACGCTACATGGAGGTCACCTCGACCTCGAATTGCACGACCTTCCAGGCACGCCGACTGGGTATCCGTGAGCGTCGCGAAGATGGCATGACCGCTGTCGCAACCCTCAATGGCACCCTTGCTACGACCCGTTGGCTGGTTGCGATCCTTGAGAACCACCAGCGCTCTGATGGCTCAATCTACGTTCCCGAAGCAATGCGCCCCTACCTCGGTGGCCTCGAGGTTCTTGAGCCCGTCGCTGCAAAGTAACGAGGCTGCGTGACCAGCTACTTAACGGCACCGCTGAGCGGTGAAGCTCCCCGTCCTTTCGAGGAGCTGGTGGGGGAGGCGCTCAATGCGCTTCCTTCCACTTTCCCGCGTGATATCGCGCAGGTGATGGTCGCCCTGGACATCGATGGGACAATTTTGAGTCCCAGCGGTGCCAGCGCACAGGTCGTTGAATCGATTGCTGCATTGAATCGGGCCGGTGCGCAGGTCGTTATCGCGACAGGCCGCTCAATGGGTGCGGTCCTGCCCGTTCTCCCGCTGCTGGGCTTCCGCCGCGGGTGGATCGTCGCATCGAATGGTGCGATCCTTGCTCGCGTTCACGAGGCCGGGTATGAGATTGTGCATCGCCATGAGTTTTCGCCCGCCGAGGTCATTGACGAGGCATTGATGGCTCTTCCGCATGCGCGTTTCGGTGCTGAAGACCGTAACCTTCGCTTGATTTCAACAGGTTTTCCCGAAGGGGAGATCGTTGAAGACACCGAGTTGGTGAGCGTTGACGAACTTCGTTCGATGCGCACGCCCAAGCTTGTCATTCGTGAGCCCGCTTTGGACCGCGATGCTTTCGAAAGCATCTTGTGTGCCCTGCCCTTTGCAAAGACTCACGAGGTTTTCGTCGGCTGGACCTCCTGGGCTGATATCAGTTCACTCGGGGTGACGAAAGCCAGCGGACTTGATGAACTTCGACGGGATCTCTCGCTTCCCGTTGAAGGAAGTGTCGCTATTGGCGACGGCACGAACGACATTGCCATGATTCAGTGGGCAGCCTTTGGAGTTGCCATGGGTGGTGCCACAGACGAAGTTCGCATTCACAGTGATTTCGTTGCGGCAGCAGTCGAAAACGATGGTGCGGCCGCCGTCATGCAGGCAATTTTGCGCTGGTGCGCAGCCACGGCCTCGTGAAGGGGAAGAAAACCGCTACGATAGCCCCATGGGAAAAGCCTCACGTCGTAAAAAAGTAGCAGTCAGCGCAGATCGCCCGGCATACCGCCCCCCGATCCCCTTCGTGGAACGTCCTTTTGAAGGACTTCCCAACGAAGTCGAACTGGTCGCAATGCGCGAAATCATCCCCTGCGCAACGCTGAGCGGTCGCACCACTGAAGAACACGGCGGTGCAGACTTCGACATCGTTACCCTGCTGCCCGATGGCCATCCTGCAATGATTCGCCCCGATGGACGTATCCTTGTTGGCCTGCAGACTCGTTCGAACTCGGGCGATCTCTCACACGACGTTGCGGCAGCTCTTCTTGCTGCTCTTCAAGCACAGTCCGACGGTGTTGACGGCGTCATCGACATTGATGTGCGCGAACCCGCCCCTCGCCTTCAGGACATTGTTGATCCGAAGGCATTTGGCGATATGGAGATCGTTGCCGATTTCGGTTATTGGTTCGACCCGAATCAGGAACTCACCCCCGAAATGCGCGATGCTCTTGAGCAAAACCGCGCCGACGTTGTTCCTACCGCTGCAGTGCCCGGTACAGAAGGCATGTACTGGTGCGAAATGAACCGCAACTTTGTTCGTTACGTATCTGCCGCCCCTGAGCACAAGCTTTTTGATGCGCTTGCTCGCCTGCAGGCAGCTGGAAATGCCCGATTGGGAGAAGGCTCCCGTTTTGTCGGTGCATTCCGCGCATGCGGTCTGGCAATTCCGGTTTTCGAGCTCGCTGAAGGCGCTTCTGCAGAAGATGTTGCCGCAGATGCGAAGGCTCTTGCGGAAAACGTTGAGAAGGCGCTGAAGGAAACCACCCCGCTGAGTGCAGACGAACGTCGCGCGCGCCAGGGCCTCGTTTCCCGTCAGGTCACGATTCGCTAAGGAGAGGCGGCACTTGAGCGGGATAGACTAACAGAGTGACTCCCGTTCAATCCGTCGAACCCTCACCTTCCCAGAAGGTCGCTGCGATCATCTGTGCCCACAATGTGGGTCGGCAGATCGCCTCAACTGTTCGTGCATGCCGCGCAATCCCAGGCGTTGACCTGCTGATTGTCATTGATGACGGCTCGGATGACGAAACCGGGAAGTATGCGCGCGCCGCCGGTGCGGTTGTCGTTCGCCATTCCGTTCCCCGAGGCCGGGCCTCGGCACGCGAAACGGGAGTGAAAGTCGCAGCAATGCGCGATCCCGTGGACGCTCCCGGACGCCATATCCTCTTCCTCTCTGGAGACTTGGGGGAGAGTGCCGTTGATGCCGCATTCCTTGTCGAAGCGATCTCCAGTGGGCGCGCGGATCTGGCGTGTGGCGTGCCCGCGGACTTGAGCGTCTCCGATGGGAAGTCACGGAAGGGGACCTCCGCTCAGCGCCTAGCTCACAATACGATCCGTCGCCAGACCGGTTGGGATTGTCAGGCGCCGCTTTCCCCAGAAATGTGCCTGACTCGCGAGGCTTTGAATTGCATCATGCCTTTCGCAAATGGTTACGGCCTAGAGCTGGACCTGAAGGTACGACTGCTTTCTGAAGGAATGACAGCCATTGAACTGCCCTGCGCTTTCGAGCATACGGGCGATGATCACAGTCTGGTCGAGCTCAACCCCACGACAGGTTTCGCCGATGTGTCGTGGACGTCAGCAATGCTGGCCTTACGCAAAGTGCGCCTGCGCCGTCGCTTCCGAACCCCTGTCTCTCTTCAACGCTTGGGTGCCCCCTACCCTGATCCCGAGCACACTCCCGTATCCCAATCACCCGCAGGAGAAACCAGTTAATGTCTGAAAAAGGTACCCGTTTGCGTACATCCCGCGCGCTAGCGGCCTATCTTCCCGCTGCACTTTCCGTTGTCCTGGGCGCCTGTCTGTACATCACCTTCTCGGTGGGCCAGTGGCGTTCGCTGACCGTCCCCTCATGGGATCTGGCTATTTTCACCGAGGCAGCGAAGTCCTATTCCCACTTCTCCGCGCCGATCGTGCCCGTGAAGGGGCCGGGTTACAACCTTCTGGGTGATCACTTCCACCCCATCTTGATTCTTCTGGGGCTGGTCTATCGCTTCTTCCCCTCGGGACTAACCCTGCTGGTTGTTCAAGATCTGTTGATTGCGGTTTCTGCATGGCCGCTGGTTCGCCTTGCAAGCAAGCAGGCCGGGTGGCTTCTTGGGACATTCGTTGGGATTGGGTATGTCATCGCATGGGGTTTCCAGGGTGCTGTTGCCTCTCAGTTCCATGAGATTGCTTTTGCTGTTCCCCTTCTTGCGTGGGCCTCTGCCGCATTTGTTGAGGGTCGCTGGGTTGCCGTGATGGCATGGTCGGCGCCTTTGGTGTTGGTGAAGGAAGACCTTGGCCTCACCGTCATGATGATCGGCCTCGTGTTGGCCTGGCGAGGCCGAGAGAATGAAAAGTCCTTCACCTATCCCTTGTTTTTCGCGGTCTTTGGACTTCTTGCCTTCTTCGTGACTGTCAAGCTGCTTTTGCCCGCTTTCAACGCATCGGGCACATGGGCCTACAGCTTGGATGGAAGCAACAATCGCGGGGATGTCACTCTGATTGAGCGCGCGCTGTGGCCTGCCCAAAAGTATGGCGTGATTGCCATGGTGATTTTAGGGGCCGGCATCATTGGTATGGCATCCCCCTGGTTCTGGGTCATCATGCCAACAATTGCCTGGCGTTTTTTGGGATCCGTTGACTACTACTGGGATTGGAAGCACTGGCACTACAACGCGATTTTGATCCCCATCCTCTTGGGTGCCTTGCTGGATGTTCATCACCGGTGGTCTTCGCAGCAGGATTCTTCGATTTCCCGAGGCTGGGGCTGGGTAACCAGTACGCAGCGTCCCTTGGTGGCAACAATTGCATTGGCACTGCCCTGCGCCGCGGCTTTTGTGACCGCTCCACAGCTTCCGATGTGGCAGATGATGAATCCAGGTTTTGGAACGCTGAGTCCTCGAATGACCCAGGCTCAAGAGATCAATGAGCTCATCCCCGAGAATTCGAAGGTCGAAACTGATCTCACCCTGCTGGCCTACTTGGTTCCACGCCACGAGGTGTATTGGGTGGGATCCGCTAAGAATGTTGACGTCGACTATGTCGTTGTCGACCAACGAGGAGCCGCCTGGGGAGACAAGAAGAATGTCGATGCCGTGGCTTACGCGCAGGGTGCGCATCCGGGGCATAGCTTTGAATTGGTTTATAACCAGGGCGGTTTCCAGGTCGCTAAACGCATCAGCTAATGCGCTTTACTGGAATTGATTGAGCGTCATATCGGTCAAGACACACGGGTGCCCCCGCGAGAAATCGCGGGGGCACCACGTATGAGAGTGATACTTCAGTGCGCGCGGCGCAACCTCATGGAGTTGAGGACAACACATACCGAAGACATGGCCATCGCAGCCGAAGCGAGCATCGGGTTGAGAAGCCCGAAAACCGCGAGCGGAATCACGATGACGTTGTAGAAGAAGGCCCAGAATAGGTTCTCTTTGATGACCTTGAGGGTCGCACGCGAAATACGAATCGCAGCGGCAGCCATCGTCGGATCCGAGCTCACCAGCGTCATATCCGCAACAGCGATCGCACTATCCGCACCCGAACCCATGGCAATACCCAAGCCTTGAGTCGAGGCCTGTGCCAGAGCAGCCGCGTCATTAACGCCGTCACCCACCATGGCTACCTGGTGGCCTTCTTCTTGAAGGCGCATCACCGCATCGCGCTTATCTGCGGGAAGAACTCCTGCAATAACCGAGTCAATCCCGACCTGCGAAGCGACAAAACGTGCTGCAGATTCGTGATCACCAGTGAGCAAGGTCGGAGTGATACCCAAGGCCTTAAGCTGGGCAATCGCATCCTTCGATGACTCCTTCACCGTGTCACGCACAACGAATGCACCCAGAAGCACGCCATCAAGGTGCTCGGGAAGTTCGCGCGTTTGAGGTGTGAGTGTCGCTGTGGATGCTTGAACAGAGGCAAGTCGACGCGAACGTACCTGCGGCTCATATCCCGCTGCCTTCACGACCTCTTCAAGCTGAGCATCGCTGTAATCGTGCTTGAGGGTAATTCGAGCGCTCTCAGTTGCCAGGTTGACCTGCGCATGAACACCATCGAGCTTGCCCAACTTGCGCTCAACTCTGCGAACGCAGGAAGCACAGGTCATGCCGCCCACGGCCATATCGACGATGATCCCACCATCCTCGTCCTCTTGCGTGGGCTCCGAAGCCTGCGTCGGGTCCGTATCACCGGCGGAGGAAGTTTCCTGCCAGCCCTCAACGCGCGCGCTGGCCACAACGGTCGCTCCCGTGGCCTCGGCCTCGGAGATCGCGGAAAGCGCGGACTGAGGAAGGGAAATACCAAGCTCACCCAGCCAGCTCACGCGGCCGGCCAGAAGGAGTGCGCCGTCTTCGGCAAGCGCGGAAACCCCAAGTCCGGGGTGGTTGCGCAGCTCGCGAACCGGGTGCGAGGGAAGCTCGCGCTCGTGGGCAGCTGCAGTGAGCGCGCGGGCAATCGGGTGCTCCGAGGCCGACTCCAGCGAGGCGGTCACGCTGAGTGCATCCTCGCCGGCCTGGGCATCGGGAGAATTCGCGCTTCCATCGGGAAGGATCACGGACTCCAAAGACATGGCACCCTTCGTTAAGGTGCCGGTCTTATCAAGGAGGATCGTGTCGATGCTGCGCGTGCGCTCAAGGACCTCAGCGGAAGAAATGAGGATACCCATCTGCGCGGCCTTGCCCGAACCCACAAGGAGTGCGGTTGGCGTAGCCAGACCAAGAGCACAGGGGCAGGCAACAACCAGTACAGCGACGGCTGCGGTGATTGCGCTTTGAACGCCAGCTCCGGCAATGAGCCATCCCGTCAAAGTCAGTAGGGAAAGCACAATGATCGTTGGAACGAAGACCGAAGAAATACGGTCCGCAAGACGTTGGACCGGGGCCTTTGTTGCCTGGGCCTCGGTAATCATCTGGCCGATGTGAGCCAGCTGAGTTTCGGATCCAACGGCGGTTGCGCGGACGATCAATGCTCCCGAGGTGTTGAGGGTCCCTCCGGTGACCGTGCTACCAGGGGATACTTCGCGGGGAAGAGATTCACCCGTCATGAGCGAGGTATCCAAAGCGCTGGAGCCCTCTTCAACGATGCCATCGGTTGCAACCTTGTCTCCGGGGCGAACCTGGAAGAGGTCTCCGACGCGAAGTTCAGCTGCGGGGATGGTGCGGAACTGGCGATCCGCGCCACTTCCTTCAACGAGGATTGCGTCCTTCGCACCGAGCTCAAGAAGAGAACGCAAGGCATCACCGGAGTGGTAGCGCGTCCGTGCCTCCATCAGTCGGCCGGCTAGAAGGAAAGTAACGATTGCGCAGGCACCCTCGAAGTAGATTTCTGCGTGCGTTGCGTGGCTGCTCGCGGGGATGAGCGACATATGCATCCGCATGCCGATCATGCCTGCGCCGCCAAAGAGCAGGGCATACCACGACCACAGGCTCGAGGCGATGACGCCGAGGGAGACCAGGGTATCCATGGTCGAAGATCCATGGCGTCCCGCCTGGAGGGCAGCGCGATGGAAGGGGGCGGCACCCCAGATCACGACGGGTAGCGAGGCGAAAGCGGCGACCCACTGCCAGCCGGGGAACTGAAGTGGAGGAACCATGGACAGGCCCAGAACGATGATGGTGAAAGGGAGGGTCACAAGGAAGCGGTTGCGTAGATCCGCAGCGCGGCGCAGCAGGCCGTCTCCTAAATGTTCGCTCTCAGTATCAGTTGATGTGCGGTGAGTTTTGGTAGTCATTCTGAGCGATTCTGTCGTGTCTGGTTCATGGGATATCCGGGGGCACCTGATGGCGCCCCCGGATGAGGAGATCAGAAATCGCGAGCGATTCCGACCAGTTCGAAGCCGGCCTCGGAAACAGCGTCACGCAGAGCGTTGTCATCGAGTTCGGTGTTGGTGACAACGGTGGCCTTGGAGGTTGCGCCGGAGTTGAGGATGACCTCGACGTTCAGGACGCCGGGGACCTCGCTCAGTTCTTCGGTGACAGATGCGACGCAGTGTCCGCAGGTCATTCCGTTGATTGAGAGTTCGACGGTACGATCAATTTCCTGTGCCATGATGGCGCCTTTCTTTGGTGGTGGAAAAGTGGAGAGACGTATGCGCACGCTTAGGACTTCACCAGTCGCGCGATTGCCTTTGTAGCTTCTTGGATCTTTTCGCGTCCTTCTTCTTCGCTGTGTTGAGCGGCGTGAAGAACGCAGTGATTCATGTGGTCTTCAAGGAGTCCCAATGCGACGGAGTCCAGTGCGGACTGCACTGCAGAAATTTGAGTGAGGACATCAATGCAATAGGTGTCCTCTGCAACCATGCGTTGCAGCCCCCTTAGCTGGCCTTCAATTCTGCGAAGGCGCTTGAGGTACTGCTCGGTTTCTTCGGTATATCCGTGAGTCATTGTGTTCCTCCCTACGCTTCAAAATATACCCCCGGGGGGTATATGTGTCAATAGGAAATAAAGATGGGGAAACTCTCGTTGAATCAATCCGTACGCAGATGCACGTCAGGGGGCTTAGGCTTGCACCTAGGGAAGGAGAGGTAATGAGACGACAACACCACCGCTCGTATTACGCACGGCGTCGTGTGCCGGGCTCTTTTACTTCCCTCTACCTGCGTGCGAAAGTTATCCCGCTTGCACCCAAACTGCTCTCCGCGCTCGCGGTTGCGGGGGCCTCGACACTGGGATTTCTTCCATCGGATATTCGCTCGCGTCTGCGGATGGAATCAGATCGTCTGGGCGAACAGGTATCAGAACAATCCCAATCGATCTTTTTCCGGGACCCCGGATTGGACACACTTTTCGTACGTGTTCTCTGTGGCATCGCAGGCAGTGCCGGGAAGATCGTTCACGCAGCAGCGGCACTGGACTCTGTTATTGGATTGGATCGCACAGGCAAACTTCAACGCTTGGCGCAGGTGACGCCTCGTGATGGCTTTGAAGCTCTGATGGCGGGGATGCTCATTGTCGGTACTTCACTGGGGCAAATGACCGGTGGAACCGCACACGCAGATAAGTATTTTGATTCTGATCGTGGCCAGGATTTTATTGAGATTCCAGGGCGACCGCATTCCCAGGTCAAGCGTCTTTGGGCACCGCGCTCGCTCCAAGATTTGGCTGCGGATATCGATGACATGTATTGGGCTGGAACCTATGGGCAGTCCATCAAAATCACGCGCGTAGGCCAGGGGAAGACACGTCGTTGGCTCGTGTCAATTCCCGGAACACAGCACTTTGATACTCCATCAACCCCCAACCCGGCAGACATGGAGGCCAATATTCGAGAGGCATTGGGAATGCCCTCGTCTATGCGCGCAGGCATTATTCTGGCACTTCACCAAGCGATGAATGAAGAAGGAGTCGACCCTGAAGGCTTTGCTACGGAGCCAGTGATGCTTGCCGGTCATTCTCAGGGCGGTCTGATCGCGGTGAATTTAGGAAGCCTATCTGCGCAGGAAATAGGAATTGATGTTCGTGCGATTCTTGCCATGGGAGCTCCCGCCAGGAGAACACGAATTCGTCCAGAAATTGTCATGGTCGATATTGCCCATGATCAGGATGTTGTTCCATCCACTGATGGAACACCGGCTCGCGCCCCTGATCATCGGATCATGGTGGGACGAAAGCTCATTCAGCCACGACTGCGTGCCCTGTACTATGCGCATTCCTCATCGACGTACACCGAAACGGTGGGACACCTTGAGCGTCGCAGTGCCATCACTCAGTGGGATCGAGTCGGGCAGGCGGTTCGCACGCTCCAAGCGATGCTCCCACAGGGCGATGAGCCTACCCGCGTGCGCATCTATGACGTCTGGCAAGAGCTCGATGACCCAAATTCGGGGGTTTGGTCGCGGGTGAAAGGTATCCATTCTCGGCAACTCACCAGTAATGCACAAGAGACTGATGACAATCACGATGGGGTGACGCATGGACGCGAATAGATCACTCAAGCGGATCTTGGGGATGATGAATGGCTCTGCGCTCCAGCGCATCTCGGACGATATCCCACGGATTTCGAATCCCCTTGGCCTTGCAGCTATGGGAATCGCAACGCTCGGAGTGGGAGCTGCGCTTACGCGTCTGCGGCCAAGCGATAGGGAAGGACGTTCTCAGCGCTTCGCCCGCATGATCGAGGCAAGGCTTCGCGCAACCCTAGAAAAGCAGGTTGCGCGGGGTGAATACGGCAATGTGAATTCCGCTCCATGGGATGTCGACCGCTGCGAGGTTCAGGTTAACGAAGGCTTTGGGAAACCAACCATGGTTTGCTTCACTGTAGTGATGACGGCTGGCACCGAAGAGCTAGCGGAAGACCTTCGTACGCGAGCTGCGCAGGGTTTACTTGCTGCAGCTGTAGAAGCAGCCTGGCGTAATCCCGAAATTGCACCGATTGTCATTGAAGGCAAGCTGCAAAGCGGTGATCAGGAAATCGCTGACATGCGCGCTTTGGGCTACTCTTCCCTGCAAGTACGCCCCGAAGAGCTCTTTGAACGCTTGGGGGCACCCGCATTTGATAGTGGCTGGAGGCCCGTCTAAACCAGCATTATTCTGCGCTGATCCAATCGACCATATCGGGTGCATAACCCGTGTAGGTCTCAGGAGTGAGCTCCATGAGTCGTTGCTTCTGGTCTTCGGGTAAATCCAAAGAAGATACAAACTCACGTAGACGCTGGATATCAATATCGTGTCCGCGGGTCAGTTCCTTCATGCGCTCGTAGGGGTTCTCCATGCCGTCGCGCCCCTCAAGGGAGGCAAGACGCATGACCTGCTGGATGGCCTCGGAAAGAACTTCGGGATGCTGTGCCAATTCCTCAGCCATGACCCGTGAATTCAGTTCGATTCCCTCTAAACCGCGGGTCAAATTATCGATCGCAACAAGTGAGTGCCCCAAAGCCACCCCGATATTGCGCTGAGTTGAGGAATCCGTCAGATCGCGCTGAAGCCGTGATGTCACCAAAGTTTGGGCAAGGGTTTCCAACAGCGCGCAGGAAATCTCGAAATTAGCCTCGGCATTCTCAAAACGAATGGGGTTGACCTTATGCGGCATCGTCGAAGAGCCGGTCGACCCTTGTGCACCAAGCTTTTGGTGGAAATAACCCAAAGAAATGTAGGTCCAGCAATCCGTCGAAAGATTATGAGCAATGCGTCCGAAGCGCGAAATATCGCTGTAGAGCTCACTTTGCCAGTCATGAGACTCAATCTGAGTCGTCAGCGGGTTCCACGTCAGACCGAGGCGCTCCACAAAATCCTTCGTAAGAAGCGGCCAGGGAACCTGGGGTAGTGCAACGCGGTGAGCAGCCCAAGTTCCAGTGGCTCCGTTCATCTTGCCCAAGTATTCCGCGTCTTCAATTCGTGACAGCTGGCGAGAGAGGCGATAGGCGAAAACCGCCAATTCCTTACCCATAGTGACCGGAGTTGCCGGTTGACCGTGGGTGCGCGCGAGCATGGGAACATCCGCACCATTTTGAGCCAATTCAAGAAGTCGCGAATGCAGCGCCTGTGCACGAGGCAACCACACTTGGCGAACGGCAGCTTGAACATTGAGGGCATACGAGAGGTTATTGATGTCCTCCGAGGTTGCAAAAATATGGACCAGCGGACGAAGCGAGGGAAGTACAGTGTCAGGTCCGAGAACATCGCGAGCTGCCTCGAGGCGATGATCAATGTAGTACTCGACTGCCTTCACATCGTGGCGAGTTTCAGCTTCGATCTGAGCGAGTTCGGCAACGGAATCCGCGTTGAAATTCTGAGGAAGTGCACGCAGATAATCCAATTCCGCATCAGAGATTTTGGGTGCATGAGCGATGATGCCCCGTCGCAGCAACTCAATCATCCACTCAATCTCGACAAAAATTCGGGTTCGATTGAGTGCAGCTTCTGAAAGGTACTGAGTCAGTTCTTGGGTTTGAGGGCGGTAGCGACCGTCCAGTGGAGAAAGCGCCTGGCCAGTTGCTGCTAGGTCTGCGTATCCCATTTCGGGCGAAAACATGGATCCTTGCTGCGAAGTCATGTCTTAATCATCTCAGACCGAGGCCGTGCTGCCACGGGACCACGTTTTGAAACCTTGTATTCACGCACAGTCGTGACGGGTTATCGGTGTTTTCCACAGAAATTGTGATGCGTCTGAATCGAGAAAAGAGTCTTCATACTCTGACACGTATGTGGATGTTCACGGTATGTCAGTCGCTTCAGGTAATAGCAGACAATTGTGCGGATATCGCAGCGACGATGAATGAATTTTCTCTGTCGTCATGGACTGGGAACGGAAGTGAAGGTGCGCGCGCAGAAATTGATCAAATTGCGAAGGGATCGAATTCTTGGTCCGCACTGGCATCGCAGCTGAAAGAACTTGCGCAATTAGAAATGGCAAGTCTGGAGGGACAGTCATGAGCGATGAATCCGTGTCGTGGATGCTTGTCACTTCTTCACAGACGCGCATCGATACTGAAGCACTGGTGGATGATGTCCTCTCAATGAGGAAAATCAAAGATGCCTGTGATGAGCAGTTGAATATGCTCGCTGGGATGATCCAAGACTTGAGGATTCACAAGTGTGGAGAGCTGGCCGACCACTTTTACTCGCTTGGCGCGCACCTCAGTGAGCGGATGGATAGTTGCGCGAAAAAGCTTGCCTATGTTGCGCGGATCCACTCTGGTGCCGAGGCCGATGTCCGAGCATACCAGCGCACCTGCGCCCGCTTAGACAGCGGTTTGGGAGTAAATATCTGGGGCGGTGGCTTAGTACTCTCGCAAAAGATTGGACGTTTTGGAAAGTACCTGAATCCAAACCTTCCCTTTCTCATGGCACCTGTTGGATTGGTTCATGGAGGGGCGGTTGTTGCAGCCCACGGCTATTCCTTTGTCCATCAACCAAAAGATGCAGAGCTGGGTATCCGGACCCAGTATGACGTTGGCGAAGTGGCCAGAATGCTCAGTGGTACGAATTCGCACAAGAATGCAGAAGTGACGCGCGATGCCGCAGCCCAAGCATCAACCTTCTATGCGGCGATGGGCTGGTTAATGTTTGGCCGACACAGGGGAGTGAAGGTCTCAGCCCAGACACTTCCAGCGACTGCCGGCGAGGGAGCTGCATCGCGTACCCGGGTATTGGAAGGTGTTGCTGATGGCGGAAAAGTACGCACATACTGTGGGCCTTTCGGTGTTGCCCTCTATGCGGCTCATAGCGTTATTGCCTACCCCAAACACACGCCGACGGTCCAACAGGCAAACTCGGGAATCGTGCAAGGTGGGAATGGCGAAGCTCCCCCTCATGTGAACACGCCACTTCAGGCCTCGGCAGCCCTTGAGAGGATTGGGGAATTGCGCTCAAGCGCGGATGAAGGCCAGATCGAAATCCTTCAGCATGTCACTACAGATGAACAGGGTCAGGAACGCCGTTCGTGGTCCGTCATGATCCGAGGAACACAGAAATGGGGACCCGGTGAGGATAATCCTCAGGATATGCTGACGAACCTTCAGGCGGTTGGCCAATCTGACTCGGATCAGCTTCGTGCGGTGAAAACGGCCATGGATATGGCGGGAATTCGCAGTGATGAACCCGTTGAGTTCATAGGGCATTCACAAGGAGGAATCATCGCTGCTCAGCTGGCTTCCGAAAGCGATATTCGCGCACGCTACAGCGTGGCCTCGGTTC
Organism: Trueperella pyogenes; assembly: GCF_001070855.1. GTDB lineage: Bacteria > Actinomycetota > Actinomycetes > Actinomycetales > Actinomycetaceae > Pauljensenia > Pauljensenia pyogenes_A. Next base: position 283,577 of record NZ_JVLH01000009.1, read on the forward strand.
TAACAGCGGGATCTCCCGTCGCAGGTTTTCACCCAGATCCTGGTGTCCCCATGCTCAACATGGAAAATACACGCGATATCGTTCCCGCCCTTGATGGTGCGGCAAATACGAATCGGGAAAATGCGCTCACCTTGCATTTTGATAGCGAACACCTGGATGTGAAGCAGGGCAGTGACAATCCCATTGCAGCACACGACATCGGGACCTATACGCAGGCGATCCGTGAATGCGAGCAGGTGAATCCGCAACAGAACCCCAATATTGGGGAAGTAATGCGCTGGGAAGAACAAAGAAGAACTCGGCTAGGTATCACCGATACGACGCAAACGCGTTCCTATATCTTTGATACCCGCCGAGTGACGTGATGTGTGCGAGGAAGGATTAATCCTTCTTGGATGCTCCAGTCAGGCTTCCAAAAAGCGAAGAGACAACAGCGGTGATAATCGCGCCGATAATTGCCGCTCCAATCCCAGAGACAGAGAAAGGAAGACCCAAAGAGTGGGCAACTCCGCTTGCCACCATGAAACCGATGCCATTAGTCACCAGAGCAAAGAGTCCGAAAGTGAGGATGTACAGGGGGAAGGCAAGGATTGAAACCAGTGGGCGCACAATCGAATTCACAATGGTGAAGACCAAGGCGATTAGGCCCAGCATGATGACTGTTTCAGTCAGGGTTGTGCCCTGTGCAATGACGATTCCAGGAACAATTTTGGCTGAGACCCACAGTCCCAAGCCAGTTCCGATAAGACGCAGAATAAAGTTCATGCGCTTAATTATCACTTATCGCTGAGCAAAGAACTATGCGACGATCGCCATAACTGCGCTAAACATCAAAACGCAGGCCAGATATTCGCCGATCCCAATGACCGCGGGGCGAAGTTTGATCCGTGACGAATTTTGTAATGCGGGAACAATGATCGCTCGCGCAGAAAGCACAGTAAAAGCGATCAACGACCAGAGCGGAACCACGTGGGTCACAACGCCGACAAGGCCTGCCACGAGTGTCGCTAGGTGCCAGGCAATACAGACGACGAACATCCGTGTGTCCCCGGCGCCTCGGATTAACGATCTGACGTAGAGAGTGGCACCCAGCATGTATGCCGCAATCGCCGCCGCCGCACACCAGAGTTTGAGTGGTGAATAGTCCTCAGCAATAACCCACACTGACAGCGGATAGGTGCATGAACTGGCCAAAACGCTGGCAATGTGTGAGGGGAGTGAGCGGCGGCGCTTTCTCCAGGCCTCGAATGTTGCAATTGCGCAGAAGATGGTTACGGGGATTAGGATTCGCGCGACAGGACGCGGGTGAAGAATGATGACTGGGATCCCGCATACGGCCGCGATTGCTGCCCAGGTCGCCATCGCCGGTAGGTAGGTTTTGCGGCGTTGAGGTGCGGCGGCCATGTACAGGGTGAGTGCGTGATAGCTGCAGTAGGCCGCTGTCCACGCGGCAAGTAAAAGGAACTGAATGGGCTGAGGTTTCAGGGTGCAGATTCCGACAGCGATGGGGAGGGCAGTCATTACCCACGCGCCGTGCTCATTTGAGAGCCATCCTCGGCGAATAAGTGAGCGCATCCGTGATCCTCTTTGAGCCATGGGCAACAGTGTAGTGCCCCTATTCACTAAGGCAAACCTAAGAAAACCGCGAATTCTGTGCCGGCGCTCACCGACATCCCATTCACTGAGACGTACTTTTTCTGAAGTGGGGCAACAGCGCAATAGTTATAGGTATGTCAACAAACGATACACGCGAAGAACATGCTCCATCCTCGGTTGCTTCAAAGCCCGAGCTCTCTCAGGAAGACCGCTCTGCACGCATCGCGGTCACCGTATTCCCACTCATTATTATCGCAGCATTCGCTCTTGGTCTGATTTTCCCGACCCAGGCAGCAAAGCTCACCTCGGGTGTGAATATTGGCCTGGGCATCATCATGTTCGGCATGGGCCTGACCCTGACCCTTCCCGACTTTGCACTTGTCGTGAAGCGTCCCCTGCCCGTCATTGTCGGTGTTATCGCACAGTATGTGATCATGCCAGGAGTTGCTTTCCTCCTGGCCAAGCTGCTTCACCTTGATCCGGCAATCGCAGCCGGCGTCATCCTGGTCGGGTGCGCCCCGGGTGGAACCGCCTCGAATGTCATCTCTTACCTGGCAAAGGGCGACGTTGCGCTCTCGGTTACCATGACCTCGATCTCCACCCTTCTGGCACCCCTCATGACCCCCCTTCTCACCAAGTGGCTGGCCGGTCAGTACATGCCTGTTGATGCAAAGGCTATGGCTCTCGCGATCGTCCAGATCGTTCTGATCCCCGTCATCGCAGGCATCGTTGTCCGTATGCTTGCTGGCCGCTACGTTGAAAAGATCCTCCCGGCACTTCCCTGGATCTCTGTCCTTGGCATCTCCTACGTGCTGGCAGCAGTCGTTGGTAAGTCCGCCGACAAGATCATGGAATCCGCACTCATCGTCTTCGTCGTGGTCATCCTCCACAACCTGCTGGGCTACTTCTTCGGATACTTCGCAGGCCGTATCTCAGGCGGCGATTACCGTGCAGCTCGCACGACCGCAATTGAAGTTGGTATGCAGAACTCGGGTCTGGCAGCCGGCTTGGCAACGAAGTACTTCAGCCCCGAGGCGGCCCTTCCTGGCGCTGTCTTCTCGGTGTGGCACAACCTTTCCGGTGCACTATTGGCCATGTTCTTCCGCCGTTTCGGCAAGCAGGGCTGAACGAGCGCTGAGGAAGTACCCGCCAGCATCACAGTTCTACTTTCGCGTCGGAATGGTACCGGCCTGAAACTTGTGGGGCGACGCAGCGAAGATCGCATGCGTCGCCCCATTTGTATGTCTGGCACGCTGCAGTCGGGCTTTTACACCCACCATAATTTTCGGATGCCCAGCAGTGCCGGAACACCTAAGACGCTCCTAGTTGTGGTTCCCCGAACGAGGTGTGTGCGCACCTTCCGAAAATGCCTCGATAGTCACCCGAGGATCAAGCGGACGGCCGGCGCGAGTTTCGGCGCGCAGGTGCGAAACGACGGCCTCGAGACTGCCGCAGGCATCGGCAACCGCCTTCTGACGCTGATAACCCACACCAATGCTGCGCATCGTTGAAATGAAATCCAACTCTTCTGCGCAATCAAGGTCCTCAGCAACAGGGCGCAGTTTTTCAATCATTTCATCCAGCAGTTCGTCGATGTGACGCTCATTGCCGTGAATGTCTTCAATCAAAATCGCGTCCATCCCGTAACGCGCCGCACGCCACTTGTTTTCAGCCAAGAACCACGGCGAGATGGTTGGAAGTTCTTCGCCTCGATCAAGAGCTCGTGAACCGTATTCAACCAAGCAGTGAATAAGTGCGGCGATCGCTCCAATCTCTGCCGCGTTGCTGGAAGAATCGCAGACGCGCACTTCCAGTGTGCCAAGCCTGGGCGAGGGCCGAATATCCCAACGGATCTCATCGAAATTCGAAATGATGCCGGTGTGCATCATGTCGCGAGTGTAGTGTTCCAATTCCTCCCAGCGGGTAAACAGCTGAGGGACACCCGCAGTGGGAAGCTGCTGGAAAACCATCGCGCGATTGTCGCAGTAGCCCGTGTCCGTTCCCGCCCAATAGGGTGACGAGGCCGTCAGCGCTTGGATTCGCCCGAGCTGAGTGGAGAGGAAGGCAAGAAGAGGGAGGACCTTAGCGCGCTCCTCAATCCCGACGTGAACATGCGTGCCAAAAATCAGCATTTGGCGACCCCAGAACTGGGTGCGATTGACTAATTCGGCATAGCGTTTTGAGTCTGAAACTCGCTGATGAGCAGGGTTGGCAAATGGGTGAGAGCCAGCGCTTGTGAGGTCGACGCGAAGTGCCGATGTGATCGGCTCAAGCATCTCTAGGCCCTCATTGAGATCGGCAATGGCATCGCGGACACGAGTCTGTTTGCGAGAAACTAACTCCACTGTATTGCGCAGCATTTCACCGTGAACAAGCGTATTTCCCGGATATTGCGCGCAGACTTGAGTGATGATTGCCTGTGCGCATTGACGGAGGTCTTCAGAGTCGATATCGATGAGCTGGAGTTCCCACTCAACACCGAGTGTTGAACGTTCAGATTGTGCGAACGAGATGGCCATAGCTCCCCCTGCTCAGGCTTGTTGGTAGCGGTGGATAAAGGATGCCAATAGGTCGTGGGCGGGTTGAGTATTCGCAGCGTCGCAGCGCGCAACTACCGCGGGTTTCTCTTCTGCAGGATAGTAGGTGTCACCATAGGTCTCAATGCGTAGATGCATCCCTTCTCGCGTAATTTCCGGGTGAAATTGTGTGCCATAGATGTTCTTTCCCCAGCGGAGGATCTGGACGTGGCAGCGAGTTCCGGTCGCCAGAAGTTCGGCTCCCTGTGGAATAGATCCAATTGCATCGGCGTGGCCGGTGTAGGCGTGGAATTTTGGTGGAAGCGTGCCGGTCAGGGGGTCGGCAAGTCCGGCCTCGGTTAAAGAAATTTCGGGGGCCTGGAGATCCTCAGAGAAGCCCTCAACGATGGGTGCTCCCGAGGTTCGAGCCAGGGATTGCAAGCCAAAACAGATGCCGAAAGTCGGGAAATCGCGCTCCAGAAGGATGGATGTTAAGGCATCGATTCGTTCTTCAACGCGTAGGTGCTCGGGAGTCTTTTGCTCATGCGGGTGCTCGAAACCGAAAGGAGAGCCGGTAATGATGACACCCGAATACTGGTCTAAGTCGATATCGCTGGCCGGGTGCGGTGAAGCGGCATCAACTAATGGAAGTGGGTGAAGATCGCTGTCACTGAGCTGACCGATTGCCTTCATCGACGCCAGTTCGTCTCGCGCAAGAATGCCGTCTGGTCGGCACACGGCCACCAGGAAGGGTCGAGAATGAGCGGGTCGAGAAGCGTTCATAACGTCACGCTATCAGCCGTATCAAACTGATGCGCGCGACGATGCGGAAGATGGGATTGTGTAACGGGTAGAAAAAACCCGCAGCACCAAACGATGCTGCGGGAATCACGTCGGGGTGGCGGGATTTGAACCCACGGCCTCTTCGTCCCGAACGAAGCGCGCTACCAAGCTGCGCCACACCCCGTGACCGTTTGAGTATAGCCGTCCAAAGCCGGTGCGCAAAATTTTGTACGCCAAGGTCTGGGGTATTGTCCGTTTCCAGTGTTCAGTCGTGAATTGTCAAGATCGAGGCCTCGGGGCGGGTGGCGATACGCACTCGAGCGTAAGGGGATGTACCCAAGCCCGCGGAAACGTGCAGCCATGCATTCTCGCTGGCACTGGTCTCCCATACGTGCAATCCCTTGCCAAACTCGCGGGGAAGATCGCAATTGGTTACCAGGGAGGTCACACCAGGGAGCCCAATCTGACCACCGTGAGTGTGGCCTGCAAGGATCACTTCTGCACCCAAGTGGGTCATTGAGTCGAGCACGCGCGTGTAGGGTGCGTGGGTCACACCCATGCGAATAGCTCCAGAGGATAGCCAACTTTGCGATAGCCCAGTGATGGAGTCACGGTTAATGTGCGGATCATCGACACCCAGCAGAGCAAGAGGAGCAGGTGCGTAGCTGAACTCGTCGACGTCGGTCGTGGTCTCAGTCTGGTAAGGCTCCACAAGTGCCGAAGAATTCGACAAATCCGCCCAGCCCATCGCGCGCAGGTGTGCGGCAAGTTCGGTCCACGGCAGGTCCACCGCGCGCTCGATCTTTCCTGATTCGCGAGGCCGAAGGTAGCGAGTCCAGCTCTTGGGCTTTGGCGAGTAGTAGTCGTTTGAACCGAAAACGAAGGCTCCGGGGAAATCGGCGAAAATTTCGTGAGCTTGGATCACCATTTCCAGTGCATCGGGACTACCGAAGTTATCTCCGGTAGAGATCACGTAGTCGAATTGCTCGGTATCGCGAATCTCTTGCAGGAAATCGAGAAGAAATTCTTGGCCTGCGAAAAGGTGCAGATCGGAGAAATGAAGGACCTTCGCCATTCGGTGATGACTGCGCAGCATGGGCGTTGACAGTGTCGAAAGCGGGACGTCGTAGTGGCGAAGGACAGGTCGACGCCGCTCGACACTTCCCCAGGCAAGAGCCGCGGTACCACCCAGAGCAAGGGCGGCTGCGCCGCGGAATGCGTGCTTGACGAGTCGATGTGAAGTCATTTCTTACTCATCCCCATCGTCATCATCATCGTTGTCTCCGGGTTGTTGCTGGCCCTGCGGATTTTGTTGCGGGGCAGGAGCTGCACTGGGAGTAGGAGCTTGAGTTTGGCGAGGTGCGGCCTGAGGGGTTCCGATATTCGCATTGGGCATGGGCTGGTTGGGTGTCCCCTCCAGAGCTGTGCTCATATATGGCGCCCAAATGTTTTGACCAACGAAGGTTTCACCGAAGATTTGCGAGTAGTAGCGTCCGTTAATGCGAACGTTTTGAACCGGGGTCGTCGAGGCGTTGCCGTGACCAACCCACGTCGCGGTGGTGAGCTCGGCGGTCGATCCGGTCAGCCACGTGTTTGCTGAGTCGTCGGTTGTACCAGACTTAGCGGCGAATTGGCGACCGCCCGACAAGCGCGTAGCCGTGTAGTACTGGCTTGCCGACTTCGTCAGGGTTGTTGCGACCTTTTGGGCGATCTGCGAATCGATGACCTGCTTGCAGTTCGCAGAACCTTCCTTAAGAACGTTCTCTTGACGGTCGGTGACCTTCGCGATCGAGTAGGGTTGGCACATCTTGCCGTCGTTGACGAAGGTAGCGAAAGCGCGTGCCATGTTCAGCGGTGAAGCAGAACTGGAGCCCAAGATGTTACCGGGCACAGCCAAGATTGGTTCGCCGTTTCCGTCATCAATGCCCATATCGGCCGCGACTTGGAAGATATTGCAGAAGTTGAGCTTGGACGCCATGTTGACGAAGGAGTGGTTCACCGAAATACCGGTTGCGCCGATGACATTGAAAGCACCGTCTTTGCCCGCCAAGTCGACAACGTGCCAGCTTTCAGTGTGGACGGGCTCGCCATCACACTTGAAGGAGCCATTGGGGAAGTTCGTTCGCCCATCGATGGTTTCATAGCCCGAGCGACCTTCCTTATACCATTCGGCCAAGACAAAGACCTTGAAGGTTGATCCGACCTGGAATGAACCATCAGCCGAATAGTTCGACATCGTTTCGTCTTCACCCACGCCGTAGACAGTATTTTGGGCCATGGCGACAACTTCGCCTGTCTGGGGGACCAGAGAGACCAAGGCATCGTCCAAACCAGAAGCATCGTTGGGTGGAATGGTCTTCGTTAAGGCTTCATAGGCGGCATGCTGCTTCTTCGGATCAAGAGTCGTACGGATGGTCAGGCCACCGGTCTTAAGAAGACGCTCACGCTCAATAGAGGTCTTACCGAATGCGCTATCGGCAAGGAACTGGCGTACTGCATAGGAACAGAAGTAGGCATTTTCATCGCCAGCACCCGAACAACCCTCTCGAATCTGAGTGGGGTGAAGCATGTCGCTCACGTTCACGGCCTTTGCTTCGGCTTCTTCGGCCTCGGTAATGACGCCCTGGTCAGCCATGACGGAAAGGACGGTATTACGGCGCTCCTGCGCGGCCTCGGGGTGCTGAAGAGGGTTGTACTGAACGGGGGACTGGACGAGGCCGGCTAGGAGTGCGGCTTCGCCGATCGTCAGTTCGTTGGCGGACTTGGAGAAGTAGAGCCGAGAGGCAGCCTCAACGCCATAAGTGATGGGACCGAAAGGCGCGATATTCAAGTAGCCAGTGAGGATCTGGTCCTTATCCATTTGCTTTTCAACAGCAAGCGCGTACTTGATTTCGCGAAGCTTACGTTCGGTGGTTTGCTCGGTTGCGGCTTCGACCTGGTCAGCATCGCCTTCCATGTAGCCCTTTTCGGCCAATGCGTTACGAACGTATTGCTGGGTAATGGTCGATGCGCCCTGTTTCCCGCCGTCATCGCCGAGGTTGTTGACCATTGCGCGGGCAATGCCCGTGGGGTCGACTCCGTGGTGTTCAAAGAAGCGTCGGTCTTCGATGGCGACGATTGCCTTCTTCATGATGGGCGCGATTTTGTCCGAGGGGATGACAATGCGCTGCTTATCGTAGAAACGGGCAATCACTTGGCCGTTCGTATCGAGCATGGTGGACTCGGTTGCGGGAGAGACAACTTGGATGTCGGTGGGGATCTCGTCGAAGATCTCCATCCCCGCTTTCGCCGTGATTGCACCGGTTCCGACGGCTGGCACTAAGACACCAGCGCTGACCACACCAACCAGTGTTGATGCCGCCAAGAATGACAGCAAGAGCGCCACCAGCTGTGCGGGTCGAACAAAGCGTGTATGCGACTGAGCCATAGGTACAGGATACGTGTAGAGGCCTCGGAAAGTGAGAGGAAGAGGTGGATTAGGTCAACGTTCGGTCTCTTTGCCACATTATGGACCAAAGCCGTCCTAATTTCCCTTATGAAAATTTCATGTGTACTCTCTGAGGAAGAGGTCAATGTTGACCACATGGAGAGGGTGGAGTTTCACATGATTGATAACCACGATTGGGTTGAGTATGCCCTGTGTGCCGAAGATGAACCCGACTCCCTGTTTGTGCAGGGCGCAGCTCAGCGTCAAGTTCGTATGCGCTGCATGGAATGCCCCGTGCGCCTCGAATGCCTTGCAGATGCCTTGCAATCACAGATGTCCTACGGGGTGTGGGGAGGTCTTACCGAACGCGAACGCCGTGTGATTTTGCGCGTTTATCCAGAGAAGACTGACTGGAGTGAGTGGCTCATGCACTCTCGAGATCCTCTGGCGGTTGAGTTGCGCAAACCGCGAGTTCCCCAAAGCTTGTCGATGAAACATCTTCGTACAAACGCCAAGGCATTACGTGAGGCATCACTTTCTGTTGCTGCACGTGGCTAATTGCCGTGAGTGCCGTAGGATGGCGCTATGACTACATGGGAATATGCAACAATTCCGCTTTTGACCCACGCAACGAAGGCAATCCTCGATCAGTGGGGAGCCGATGGCTGGGAGCTCGTCCAAGTTGTTCCAGGACCGACTGGTTCAGATAGCTTGGTCGCATATCTGAAGCGTCCGAAGCAAGACTGATACTGCGGACAATTCTTCGCAATAAACTATCGGGGCCGAGCAGGTTTATCACCTGCTCGGCCCCGAAGGCATTGGGCTAAAGATTAGCGTGCGCGGCGTGCCAGACGATCGACGTCAAGCAGCGTAACCGCACGACCTTCCAGACGGATCCAACCGCGCGAAACGAAATCCGCCAAGGACTTGTTGACAGTTTCACGCGAAGCGCCGACCAGCTGGGCCAGTTCTTCCTGAGTGAGGTCGTGAGGAACGTGGATGCCCTTATCGGTTGCCGTACCAAAACGATCTGCAAGATCGAGCAGTGCTTTAGCAACGCGGCCGGGGACGTCGGAGAAGACCAGATCGGAAAGCGATTCGTTCGTACGACGCAGGCGCTGGGCCAGTGCGCGGAGCATGTGCTTGGCCAGAGTCGGGTTCGCTTCGACGATCTCCATGAGGTCGCTGTGCAGCAAGTGCAGCAGGGTTGCGGGAGATACGGCGGTTGCGGTGGTCGAGCGCGGGCCCGGATCAAAGAGCGTCAGTTCACCAAGGATTTCGCCGGGACCAAGGACTGCAAGCAGGGACTCGCGGCCGTCATTCGAGGTGTGGCCCAGCTTTACTTTGCCTTCGGTCACGATGTACAGACGGTCACCAAGATCGCCTTCTTCGAAGAGGGTTTCGCCGCGTCGCAGTGTTGTCTGACCCATCTTCTGCTGCAGCGATGCCTGTTGCGCCTCATCGAGTCCACTGAAGAGCGGGACTTGGTTGATGAAGTTTGCATCTCCATACATAAAGCCGGAACTCCGTTCTATTCGCGAGCGCCGCTAGCATGCGCCGCCGACTACTGAGCTGTCCTAATCATGTAAGACGGCAGCCCAGCACAAAAGAGCCACCGTGTGATAGTCGTAACTATTATGCATGGTGAACGGTCTAAATCACATATTTGCACACAGTTTGCGCAAATTCGTTTCTTTAGAGTTGACTCTCCGCTGCAAAGCGAGCGGATTCCTGAATGAAAGGAAGGATCGCGTGGATCAGAGCCTGAGGGTTTTCTTCCTGTGGGAAATGGCCGCATTCGCCGACTGCGCGCATGGTGAATTCGCCGCTGGTTGCCTGGACGTCATCAGCAAAGTCAACGTGCGACCATAAACCGTCATCGCGAGCCTGAATCGAAAGCACGGGCACCGTCACGCTCCGCGTTAGAACATTCTTTGAGCTAAATGAGGGCCTAAATGTTGCCCGCAGTGACTCCCATGCGGAGCGAACCGCGATGTGACGGGAAAGAGCCTCGCGGTAGACTTCCGCATTCTCTAGCATTTCCTCGCGGTTAAAAGGCGCAGCCCACTGAGAGATTGAACGGTCGATCCATGCTGAGCGCGACGTAAAGAAGGTAACGCGAGGACGGCGCGATAGCAGGGTTGAGAACCAGCGGCCTCGGCCTCGGGAAGAAAGACCACGCAGGAAGTGCAGGCCCAGCGGATGAGGGGCACACACCGGCACAATCGCCTGCAAGCCCGCGGGTTTAAGCGCACCGAGCATCCACGCGACCACGCCGCCCATTCCGTTGCCGACAACCGTGTAGGAAGAAATTCCCAGTGCCGAGGCCACGCCAGCGACGTCCGTCGCCAGCTGGGTGAGCTCGACTTCTCCCGGAGCAAGATCGGAGGTGCCAAAGCCGCGAAGATCCATTGCGATGGTGCGGATACCGGCCTGTGTGAAGGCGGGAATAACCTCCCGCCACGTCCACCAGGTCATTGGGAATGAGTGAAGGAGGATAACAGCAAAAGAGGCATCCTCGGGTCCCGCGTCGACGATATGGAAGGACGCTCCCGAGGCTGAGATCCTACGGTGAACCCAGGGCCCGGGAGCTTCCAATACCGCGCGAGAAACCTCGGGTTTCACCGCAGACCAGCTGCCTTTTCAGCGCGACGACGTGCGCGGGCGGTGAAGTGTGCACCCGCGGGATTGACGCGCTCTACTTGCTCGCGCATCGCCTCTTCATTGCGTCCGCGGCGACGAACCGAATGCGAAAGGGATGCGATGCCAAGCAGTGCAATTCCAAGGAAGAGGAGGCGGCCGGAGTATCCGGATGCTTGGAGGTGGTGTGCAAGGTTAGCGCCCAAGGCACCGGAATTCTGCAGGAAGTGCAGAACGGAAACCGTGTGTGCCGAGGTAAATCCGGGGGCGAAAACCCAGGGGAGGCCGGCTGCGAAGAAGCAGAGGCCGCCGATCCATGCACCCAGTGAGGAACGCTTGAATGCTTCAAATAGTGCAATAACTGCGACGAATGCGATGGCGACTTCGGTGATAGCAAGCCAGTTGATCACACCGGTTGCTGCCGGATTGCCCTCAGGAAGTGTCATCCGAGCACCGGCATCGGCAATGAGGTACCAGGTGATAGGCAGAGCAAAGATGCCTAGGGCCAATGAGCTCCAGTGAGCAGCCGCGCGAGAAGGCATTTCAGGAACGACGGTTGCGCCCTCGAAAAGGGCATCGTCGAGGCTCTCGGGAGTCTCTTGAGGAACGGTACGTTCACCGCTGTCTTCACGAGGCTTCCACGAAGCTTCGGTCGTTGCGCTTTCCGCTGCCGGAGCAATGAATGCACGCCTACGAACCTGGGTGCTTTCAACCTCGTCCTCGGGTTCCTCGGTGGTTTCGGGCTGAGTAGGTGTGCGGCGCGAGAGGGCGTCGGGAACCTCGGTCACCGAAGGAGAGTCCTCAGGCTCTTCTTCCGCGGCTTCGGAAGTAGCCGGGATCGTTGTGGTGTGTGCGGAGTCGGCAGCTTCCTCAGATTCTTCGGGGGATGCATCCTCGGGCTCTGCGTTGTCCTCAGTAGTTTCCTCAGTCTTTTCCGAGGCCGGCTCAGCATCGACGTCATCGTGGGAAGTGTGCTCAGACTCGGTCACGGTGTCCTCAGCGTGCGCGGAGTCGTGGCTATCGTCGTGCGAGGCTTCTTCGCTCGAGGGCTCGTCTGAAGAGGATTCCTCGCTCTGCGCATCCTCTTGTTCCTGGGCTGACTCGGGCTCGGCCTCGGAATGCTCAGACGTCGAACGCTGTGCAAGAGCATCGTCCACGGATGTTGGGGTGACACCCATGTGAACGGGTTCAACCTGACTGGTTTCGGTGACTGATGCGCCACCGACGATGTCTTCGGCTGCAGATACCTCACCGGGAAGGGTGACTTCTTCACCGGTCAGTGGTGTTTCCTCACCGGTAGGGGTGTGATCGGTATCTTCCGTCACCTTGTCAACGTCTTCCTTGTGTTCCTGATCAGACATGAGACCTCCTCTTCTCGTGCTGACGATAACGAGAAAACGAATAGTTTTGGGGATTACCCGCCGAGAAGCGCTGGATTATGCGACTTGGTCGGAGTTTGATGCGTCGTTGGGAGCGTAGCGACGAGCCCAGTAAATTCCCAAGGTCGAGGCCGCAAGGATCATTCCGTAGGCGGAAATAGTCGATGCGGACATCAAAATCTGGGTTCCCATCGATTTTCCGGGGGTCACGACGGCACCGGAGAGGCTTGTTCCAACGGGAATCAGAAGGAAGGCGGGGATGATGTACATCCATGCGACAACCTGAGGGCCGATCATTGACCAGCGCGAAACAAGCGTGATAAGTCCCAACATGACGGCAACTGCGATGCCCTCCGATGTGTGCATGGGAGTTTGTGCAATCACAGCGTGCAGTCCGCTGGCAGCCATTGGAAGCGAATCGGCAGGCGCACAGCGAACGAGAAGGACGACGGCAATAACTCCCAGTGGAAGTGAAGCCACCGCCACTGCGATTCGCTCACCCTGGTGGCGTTGAAAGGACACAAGCTGATCGGAATCCGGGCTGTTTTCGCGTGCGCGATGAGTCAGGGCCAAGGCAACGCCGCCGCCAAAAAGGATTGCAGCTACGCATATGGGGTAGAGATTCCAGGTTTGTGCGGCGGAAATATCGTTGGTTGAAAGGTTTGAGGCCACAAGGAAGTGGACCCGGAGGTAGCCAAAGGTCTGCAAGAAACCAATGGCAAGTGCCCATGCGGCAGCAATAAACATGCCAATGGAATTGCGCTCACAGTTGATAGAAATCATGGCCAGAAGAATGGCCGAAAAAGCCATGCCGATCATGCCCTCGACCGAGGCCAAAGGGACGCCAATCGCAGCTCGCGCCTGAAGATCTGCGAGCGACATTCCCATGAGGATCAGGGCAAGGGGCGCAAAGATGACAGCGAAGATCGCTGGACGCAAGATAGCGCCGACCGGGAGGGACAATCTGGACATATATCAAGTATGCCGGTACTAGCTGGGAATTGAGCGGCGTGCCCAATAGCCGATGCCTATTCCCCCTGCCAAAGCAATGGGGATCATTGCACGGGCAAGGCGGGCGCGCTTTCGACCCCGGATTCGCACTGTTCGCGTAAAGGACAGAGTCGGCCATTCGCGCTCGCGTGCAACCGCCGCAAGCGCTCGATCGGGATTCACTGCCCTTGGGTTTCCCACTAATTCGAGCATCGGCAGGTCAGAGATGGAATCGCTGTACGCAAAAGACTCATTCAAGTCCCAGCCGCGCTCGCTGGCTAGAGCTGCGCAGGCCTGGGCTTTTCCTTCCCCGTGGTTGAAATGGGTGATGGTTCCGTCGGCCAAGCCGTCCTGACCCTGCCCGACGATCGTGGATAAAGCATCGGGGATCGAAAGCAGGTGCGCAATGGGGCGAACGATCTCTAGTGGTGAGGCAGATGCGATGACAACGTGGTGACCCAGGAGTCGATGGTGATCGATCAGTGCCAATGCTTCCCTGTAACACAGAGGTGCAATCGTTGAATTTGTCACGTTATTGACGATTTTTTCAACGTGCTGTGGATCCCAGCCTCGAGTGAGCTCCCCCAAGGCATGCATCATCGAGCGCATTCGTTCATCATCAGCACCCGTGAAGAGGTAGGGAAGTTGGACAAGGGTTGCCCGTAGGGAATCCCAGCGGCTCATGACTCCCGCGTGAACCAGCGGGCTGCTCAGCGCCATTGCCGAGGCCGTGGCCAAGATGGTCTTGTCAAGATCGAAAAAGGCCGCGATACGGGTATCACCTTCTAGGTGTTGGTTGGCGCCGGGCAGGGTTGGCTTTGGAATTCCTGTGTTGTCATTGAGGATGCTCATCGTTGACACCTTGGCTTAATGCGGAAACAGCAGTGTTATCCACAGGGGTGGGATTGGCTCTAGTTTTCCACAGATTCCGCGGACGTGGTGGTATTGCGCGAAAAGAAAATTCACGCTTGCACCATGAAGAGCGAAGGTTACGTTGCATTTTGGGCACTTTCTCAAGGTGCTGAGCAATCATTGCGTGCGGTCTGTGCTCTGGTGGGGATTAATACTCGCGAGTGCCACCCAGAAGAATGTGAGCACACAGAATTCCGTGTTGAGGAAGTGATCTGCGCTGTCCTTGGTAGGAGCGAAGATCGAGCCCGGTGGGAGCACCGCGGAATCCACGTGTTGGTGATTGGAGATTCGCTGCGTCTTCCAGGTTGTGAGAAGGCGATCGGGCAGCTGATCCTTGCTGATCACGCGCGTCGGCAGGCTATGGTTCCGCCGTATTCTTCTCACCTTTGTGTGGGAATCGCAGGTTGGAGCGGGGGAGTAGGGGTCTCTGCTCTTGCCTGGGATCTGTGCGTGGACACGGGAAGTGTTTTGGTGAATTGCTCGGGACCTGGACCCGCACGAGGCCGTGGCGGACACATCCTTGTTCCCGAGGATGGGCAGGTGGCTTGGTCGCGCTTGAGTAGAGGCGAGCGTTATTTCCTTCCCTCGATCGCGAATAGTCTTCCCTGCGCTCAGGGGGTGTCTTTTATTGGCGGAGATTCACGCGGCTATGCCGATTCTGATGACTCGCGACTCCCGGGGCTTCTTGCCGCTTTGCGTGAAACTCGCAGTGTGGTGTGTGATCTGGGGAAATGGGGAGCGAAGTGTGAACAGACTGCGAGGAATTTTGATGCGCTCATTCTTATTGGTCTGGGAGATGCTGTTGGAGCTGCGCGTCTGTGTGCTCTCAGTGCGTCATTTCCATTTCCATGTCGAAGTTTTCTCTTAATCGCGCCACCTCCACGTCGTGGATTCTTTTCACGAACTCCACTTAGTGGACAAATCTCATCGACTCAAATCTCTCAAATTACCCACACCAAAGGAATGGGGGTGTATCCAGCGGGGATGAGGCCTCGGCAGGGGCGGAAAGGAAGACGTGCCCGCTTGCGACTGTGGGAGCAGATTGTGGAGCGCACGCAATGAGCCTGATCGACGATTGCCTTGTAGCAGCGCATTCGGGAAAGGAGGACAACCAAGCCGCGATACCTATCAAAGCTGTTGGGATGGGAATCGATGAGCTTGGTACGCATTTGGAAGAACTCGAAGCTCGCTTTAATGGCTTGGGAAAGATCTTGGCTCCCTTGATTCACCTTCCCGGAATTACAGATATTTTGGTGAATTCCAGACAGGTGTGGGCCGACTGCGGGCAGGGGGTTCAGCCGGCTGGATGCTCTTTTGACAGTGAAGAAGAAGTACGTGAACTAGCCGTCACAATGGCAGGAATCTGCGGAAAGCGTTTAGATGATGCGGCTCCGATCGTCGATGGAGTCTTACCCATGGGGATTCGTCTTCACGCGGTTATCCCACCACTTTCTGGTGGGGGAACTCTGATTTCCCTGAGGATTCCGGCAAGAAATGGGCTCAGCATTGAGCAGATGCGTGCGATGGGAAGTATAGACGACACCTCATATCAGGTGTTGATGCGTGCCCTTGATATGCGCTGCAACATCCTCATTTCTGGTGCGACAGGGAGTGGGAAAACCACTCTGCTTGCTGCACTTTTGGGCACTTTGCCCGACAGTCAAAGACTGATCTGCATCGAGGAAATGAGCGAGCTAAATCCTCAACATCCCCATGTTGTTCACCTTCAGGCCAGACAGGCTAATGCTCAGGGACGCGGGGAAGTGACTCTTTCGGAACTGGTTCGAGCTGCCATGCGAATGAGGCCGGATCGCATCGTTTTAGGGGAATGTAGAGGTATCGAAGTTCGCGACATTATGACGGCTTTGAATACCGGGCACCGCGGAAGTTTTGCCACGATTCACGCGAATACCCCCGCAGAAGTTCCCGCCCGACTTGCAGCGCTGGGAGCGCTCGCGGGAATGGATGCTCGGGCAACGGATCTGCAGGCAAAGGCGGCATTTCAGCTAGTTGTCCATATGGAGCGTGTTGCTCATGGTCCAAAGCGTGGCACCCGCCAGCTGACTCAGATTGGGATTTTTGGGATGGAAGATGGGGTACTTGCGTGTACCTGTGCCTATCGATGTGATTGCCGAGGCCGTGGGAAGCCCGGACCCGCGTGGGAAGGACTGCGCGCATTGCTCACTGAGGACCCCTGATGCAGGCCAGGACATTTCGTCGTGTTCTGATGTGGGATCCGCATCCATTGGCGCGTGGGCAGCAGCGATTCTGGTCGAATCTACAACGCGTGCAGACTCTTTCGTGGAGGGTAAGTACTTCATATTCCGGAATTAGTGAAGCGGCTCAATCTCTGCGAAAAGTCAGTGCTTTGGTTCGTGCTGGGTTGCCCGCGCGTGATGCATGGCTGCAAGTGGGAGAGGGAGAAGAAGGAGTGCCCTATGGGGTTGCTTCCATTGTTCTCAAACAGGCTGGAGAGCACGCGCGTATGGTTACTGCAGCCTGCGCCGTCTCCTACGAATTAGGTGCTCCTTTGTCAGCAGTTTTGGATGCTTTGGCGCAAAACTTCGATGATATTGAGAGCATTCAAAAGGCGCGGCGAGTTGCTGGGGCAGGCCCCGCCCTATCCGCAAAGATCCTCAACTTACTGCCACTGCTGGCACTGGTCGCGGTATTCATCATGGGGATTAACCCATTTCCTGTGCTTGTTGACGGGGGAGTGGGTTCGATGTGCGCACTCATCGGGCTGTCATTCTTGGGAGCGGGTCGATGGGTCTCACTACGTCTGATACGCCGATCGTCATATCAATGGGAGGAGAGCGCTCAGGAAGATATCGCAATCATCTCTGAGCTGGTAATTGCTGCATTGGATTCAGGAGTCTCCATTCCTCGAGCTTTGGAGTGCATTGGATGTTCAGCGCGAATTGAAGAGCTGGTGAGAGTCGCCAGTTGTTTGACTCTTGGTGTGAGATGGAATCGTGCCTGGGAGGGATGCAGTGAGGGGATAACAAGGATTGCCGAGGTGCTACGAGAAGCATGGGCGCGTGGAGCATCAGTTGATCATCAGTTGCATGCCTTAGCGGAAGCGAGCAGAGATCAAAGACTTAGTGATGCGCGTGCTGGAGCAGAGGAATTGGGAGTGAAATTGGTTGTGCCCTTGGGACTACTGATGTTGCCAGCCTTCATCTTCCTAGGGGTTGCACCGGTACTTCTGACAATGGCTCGAAATAGCTTCTAAGAATTCACCTGAATGCTATCCACAGTTTCTGTGTGTCGACGATTCATCCACAATTTTCGAGGCTGCGAAGATTTACGAGAGCTTCTTGGCGCACTCTCAAGACATGGGAACGAAGAGAAAGGAAAGGCCCATGTCGACGGAAGAAACACTTCACGACGATCGTGATCCCAAGAGTGAAATGATGACAGATCCAGAAGAAGGATCGACAACGGTCGAATATGCGATTGGGGCATTGGCAACAGCGGGTTTTGCCGGTTTGCTCTTAGTGGTTTTAAAGTCCGGTGTCGTTCAATCTGCCCTTGAACAGCTCATTAGCTCTGCATTGAGCATTTCATGAAACTAAGGTGCGGCCGCTCAATGCCGTCATCCGAAACGCATTCGGATGACGGCATGGTCAGCGTTGAAATTGCTCTGGGTACCTTTTCGATAGTCATCATGATTGCACTTGTCCTTTCAGTCTTTGCTGCTGCCATGACCACCCAGAATTTGTGTACTGCACTTTCGGCGGGCATTCGCGAAAGCGCTCGCGGAGGGAACGGGCAGGAAACTGCGCGCGTGATGTCTGCACCGATAGCTGGGGCCCACTTTGAGTTTTCCGCAGACGAAAAGTGGATCTACGGCAAAGCGCAAGCTCCCTATAGGGGCCCCGCGGGAATGATCGGCTTGAACTCGCAATGCAGATATCAGATGTTGCGCGAGAGCACTGTGGTTGGCGGTGATTGAGAATGGGTGAGAAGACTGATCCGGATGAAGGATCCGGGACAATCATGTTGGTTGGAGTTCTGGCTGCCCTAGCCGTTCTTACCTGCAGTGCGCTGGCCTACATTGCTCTTCTTGCGGCGGGGAATCGAGCCCAGAATATTGCGGATCTCAGTGCCTTGGCGGGAGCAGATATTTCCGCAACAGCTCAGTGGGAGTCGGTTGAGGAAAAAGCCTGTCGTGTAGCAAATGAGGTTGCTCAAGAAAACGGGGCAATGCTGAGCTCATGTCACTGTGAAAGCATCGACACGATCGTCACAGTGCGTGTGAGCAGTGGCTGGGGATGGAATGTCTTTCGCTCGGCTCGAGCGGGAGTTGATGATGAAAGTGCTGTAGATGCACTTGAGGGGCCTGCCCCCCGGCCGGCCCCTCAAGCATCCCATCAACACAGTGCGAGTTTCCCGAAAAGTCTTTCGGTGTGGCATCCCCACTTAAGCGGGGTCCAACTCTCGATGACTTAAATATAGGAAGTCATACTGTGTGGATACTATTTTGTATCTGAAAGTTTTCTGGGAATTTCTTCGAAAGGTGAATGTTCGACAAGGAAGCCTAAAAGGAGCTTTGCACCGACCTTTGAGAGCGGTTCATTCCCGTTTCCACACTTCGGAGACTGGATGCATCGGGGGCACCCGTCATGGCATTGGCACTCGGAAACAGCCTGATAGGTACGCTCCATCCATTCGCGTGCATGGGCGAAACCGTAATGCGCATAGCCCGCTCCACCCGGATAAGCATCGTGAACAAAGACAGTTGGTAAATCGGTATCCGTGTGGAGATTTGTCGAAAGCCCACCTAAATCCCAACGGTCGCAATTTGCTAGTAGGGGAAGAAGGGCGATCGAAGCATGCTCTGCTGCGTGGAGCGCCCCTAAGACATCGCCTTTATCGATTCCGATCGCTGCCATTGTCGCTGGACTCAAGGTGTACCAGCAGGCCTGGGTGCGTAAAGTGCGTTCGGGCATATCGAGTTGAGTATTTGAGATGTATTCCAGCCCCGGAAGTCGAAGGAGGTCAAAATCGGTGACCTGACGGGTGACATCAACAGTCCCTCGATACCAGTGAACAAGAGAATCTGGGCTGACCCATTCTTCACCAACACTGATAACCCGCAATGAGGTTGCGTCTTGGGCCCTAGTCCTGAGCGGTGTGCGAACTTCTTCGACATAGGCGATGCGTGTGGGGCCTTCTTCGAGAGAGAGGACGTGGAAGGTTCGTCCCTGGTGCACGTAGATCGCATCGGGAAACACCTGAGAATCTGCAGAATCTTGGGGAACAGAACCGATGATGCTTCCACTTCGAGTGTCGACAATTTGAACATCACCACCACTGCCGCGGATCTGGATTTCCTCCCATGGACCATCAGAAGAGCTGACATTCCATCTCCAGCCTCCACTTCGGTGGACTAGGAGCCCTTCCTGACCGAGCTCAGCTAAAAGAGCAGGAGCTCCACTTCCGAAAACAGATACCGCCTCGTCCTCAGGGAGAGGGAGTTCGGCCGCGGCTGCGCACAGGTGATCGCGCAAAACCCACGGGTTTTGAGGATCTAATACCGCTGCCTCGACAGGGGAAAAAATCTCATCGCTGTGATGAACAAGGAAAGAATCAAGGGGGTTGTCGCCGGCAATAAGAACAGAAATACCATCTGCCCCGGCACGTCCGGAGCGCCCAACCTGTTGCCAAAATGATGCGCGAGTCCCAGGCCAACCCGCGGTGATAGTGACATCAAGCCCAGAGATGTCGATACCCATTTCTAAGGCTGAAGTCGTTGCAAGTGCACGTAATCGACCCGAACGCAGTGCAGATTCTAGGGTTCGGCGTTCTTCGGGAAGGAAGCCTCCTCTATACGCAGCGACGGTCGAGGCTAATTCTGGAACGTCGCGGAGTTTGTCGCGGGTTTGGGCGGCGACGGCCTCGGCACCACCGCGTGAGCGAACAAAGGTCAGCAGGCGTGCATTGGCACGAATGAGTTCTGCACATAGAAGCGAAGCCTCGGTTTGGGCGGAAAGACGCTGAGTTGGAGCTTCAAGAACCGTTTCTTCGCCGGCCTCGGCGCTGCGAAGAGCAGAAAGGAAGGCATCAATTGATACATCCTCTTCACGCGGAACCTCGCGGCCCTCCCACATAAAGATGTGGTGAGTTCCGCGCCCGGAAGTATCGTCCGTGATCGCATCGACGTTCTCGCGGCCAATCATTGTCTGAGCAACGGATTGCGGATCGGCCAAAGTCGCGGACATCATAATGACCTGGACGTCTGCACCAAGGTGGCGTGCAATTCTTAGAAGTCGGCGTAAAACCAGAGAAATGTGGCTACCGCTGACTCCTCGCCACTGATGCATTTCGTCAACAATCACGTAGCGCAGCGATGCCAAAAAACGAGTCCAACGCTCATGTCGTGGGAGCATGACGTAGTGCAGGTAGTCAGGGTTCGTCAGGACGATATCGGCGTTTGCGCGAGCCCATTCCTTGGCTTCACGGGGAGTATCCCCATCGGCAAGTGCAAGGGCAGCGCCATGTTCGAGGCCGTCAACAAGACGGTTCAGTGAATGAAGCTGGTCTGCTGCAAGTGCTTTGGTTGGTGAGAGGTAAAGGCAACTTGGACGCCGGTGAATATCGGAGATTCTGTTTGACTCATCTGCTTGAACCAAGTCAGAAAGAATCGGTGTCCAGGCGACCAAAGACTTGCCCGAGCCTGTGCCGGTCGCAATGACAACATCGTGTCCAGAATGGATCGACTCAAGGGCTTGCACTTGGTGAAGCCACGGTTCATCGACTCCGCTTTGGCGCCACGCAGATACGACAGGGGTGGGAATCCACTCGGGCCACGCTGAAGTCAGGGCATCTTGCGCAGGAAGGCAGCGGTAATCGACAAACTGACCCTGTGTGCCTCGGGAACGAATGATCTCGAGCAGGTCCTCAGAGTGTGAATCCATCAGAGCCCGAAAGCGGCGCCACTATGAGCGGAGCGACCCTCGGCCTCGCTATCAGTGGAAGCAGAGCTACCCGGCTGGGGCTGCGCGAAGGACTCAGCGGGGGCCGAGGCCTCGGGCGAAGCAGAATAGGGAGCCGCCTCCGGAGCGACCCAACCCAAGGTCTGAGTTGCGGCCTCTTGCATGTAGCGGATTGCGTCAATTCCGGTTGAAATGCCAGCGCCCAAGTGGTCGGTGAGCTGCTGGTCCGATAGGCCGGCAGAAGTGTCAACGGCGAAATCGGCACATACCTGAAGAGAGCCGGCGGGATCTAGCATCCAATAAACCGTTGGGAAATACTTCTCGCGGTTCCATGAATCAGCTGCGGCGAAAAGTGGATGGCCGGCCTTTTCGGCGTCAAAGTCGGTATCCCAGACCGCGCGAATCGACAGGAATCGCTCGGAAGAATCCATGCTGAGTAGGAAAGGTACCCCGTCGAAAACGGCGCCAGCAGCGCGGTTTTCCGCCAAAACATCAGCTTGGAACTGCAGCTCAGAAAGCGTGCGCATTAAGCGATCGAAAGTCACTTTGTACGGCGTGATCGAATCCTTGGGTACGGGATAGGGTCCCGGAAGCGTGCTCATGATCGATCTCCCTGGTGGAGCGAGATGGTGTTCGCCTCGCTAGATGACTCTTGATCCGAATCTTGATCACTCCACGTGACGAATTCGGGAAGGGTTTCTTCAAGATCAGAGAAGAATCCCATAATCATCGACATTGAAGTTTCGAAGAAGGTATCGAGCTGGGCTTCCGAAAGACCGTTTGTCGCAACGATGTCGCATTCGGCGATCAGCCCGTAGCGTCGGCCATCTTCGAAAGGAGCCAAGTACGCCTTCGGGCCTGTACGCGTTGCATTACAGCGCCGAACTTCTTCAGTGAGCGACGCAAATTCGGCATCATCGTTGGCAATTCCACGCCAGTGCGCACGCAATTGCAGGATGTGGGGGTTCGATGTGTTCCAGAAATAGATCGCATTTCGTGTCGGAACAGCGAGCTCTTCGTCTGAAGATTCACCAAAATTCAGATCGTGACCGTGCAAGACAGCGCGAATGCGGTCGGTATTGACCGGAGAAATCGACACGTAGCACCCCTGATCCGAGTCGGTAGTGGCAGTGAGTCGCAGTGACTCACGCCTGTTGACTCCTCCACTCTAACCGAATGACCGGAGCGCGGCTCGAGATAGAAGCTTGAGAATGCGACAAAATGTTACCTCAATCAACCGAGGAAAAACCAAGTGTTCCAATAGAAAATGCCCCAGATGGGTGACTAAAATAAGACCTTCGAAGTACGCGAAACGAAACAGTTGCCACCCAAATTGGTTGTCGCACGAGGGAAGGGGGAGACAATGAGCGACCGCATTCCCGGTTATCCTGATCCTTCCTTTAATTCCGAAGAATCCGAGGCCTACGCACCCTCAGAGGATGCTGCAGAGGTTCCGGAAGCCCTCGCGGCCTCGACCTCTTCAAGGCGATTCTCTGGCCCCCAGGGCTCGGGGAGTACTACTTCTGAAACCCCCTCTTCTGGTGCTGGACGGCGACCGAACATTCGCCAATCAAGCCCGCGTGGTGGTAGTGCGCGTACCGGTGTGGGTGCTGCTCGGAGCGCCCCAAGGACTGTGGCTCCCGGCTATCGCCCTCGCCTCGTGCGTCGACTTTTTGCTGCGGGAGGGTGTGTGCTCTTCAGCATCCTTGTCGCTTGGGTTGCCGTCTTCACTGTTACAGGCCAGGCGATTGACACCTTGTCGATGGAAGCTGCCATGCGCTGGGCGGAGCCCTTAGGCGCTGTGGGAAGCACCGTAACGCACATTATTTCGGTTCCTGCGATGGTCGCTGTTGGTGGCCTGATTGTCTTGATTGCGTGGTTGCGCCGTCGTCCAACACTGGCTGGTCGCGCTCTGGGCATGATTGTTGCGGCTAATACGACGACTCAGGTTGCGAAGCTGCTCATTGATCGCCCGGATTTCCACGTGTCGGCAGCCATTTTGAATTCGCTTCCTTCGGGGCATACGACAGTTGCAATGTCCCTTGCTCTGGCATTGGTGATGATTGCTCCCGAATGGTTCCGAGGCCCCGCAGCATGGATCGGGTATATCTGGACATCCTTGGTGGGTATCTCCGTCATGGTTTTTGGCTGGCACCGCCCCGCCGATGTTCTTGTCGCTATGGCAATCTGTGGTTTTTGGGCACTGATCTTGTGTCCGCTGGAGACCCGCGTTCGCCACGGCGTGCCCGTCCAAAAAGCTATGGCTGTCATTGCAATGGCCAGCGCACTCATCACAGTTTTGGGAGTTGTCTATTCTGTGTGGGCACTTACTCCCAATGATCTGGCACAAATGGGTTCGGGCGGAATCACCTACGCAGAATTTTTGGATGCTCTTCCGCGTCGTGCGCATATTCTTGCCGGGATTTCATCTTTTGCCGTTGTCGCTGTTGCAGGTTTTGTTATTCACGAGGTTGACCGACTCTCGGCGAAATAGTCCCGTTTTTGAGTCAAAAGCGCGCTCGCTTTGGTTTCATTTAACTTATTCGCAAGCTATTCAGATACTCGCGCAATGCGTTCACCCACTTTCGTAATTTGCGCATTTTTGTCGAATGACAACACGCCGCATGTCGTAGCTATACCTTCTCCGCAACCACTAGATATTGTGGGACGCGTTCGTCTCGCGCACTAGATATTGTGCCCCCACCACGATGTCTGTGTTGAAGCTCGGAAAGGAAAACCGTGACTACATCTCCCACAACACGCTATGACATCGATGCGATCTCGACCGTCGAGGAATACCTTGACCGCTCCGATTGGCGCGTTAATGCAAACGCCAATCAGGGCTACTCGCTGGGTGGCTTGATCTTGAACTCTGCCGGCAAGATGATCGCCAACTACTGGCTGGAGCGCGTCTATTCCCCCGAAGCGGGAGCAGCGCACCGCAGCGGTGATATCCACATCCACGATCTCGATATGTTCGCGGGTTACTGTGCGGGATGGTCGCTCAAGCGACTGATCCAAGAAGGTTTCAACGGGGTCAGCGGTGCCATCGCCTCGGCACCCCCGAAGCACTTCTCTTCGGCGTGCGGACAGATCGTGAACTTCCTTGGAACTTTGCAAAACGAATGGGCGGGAGCGCAGGCCTTCTCCTCCTTTGATACATACATGGCCCCCTTCGTTCGCCTGGACAACATGACCTACGAGCAGATCGTCCAGAGCATGCAGGAATTGATCTACAACCTCAACGTTCCTTCGCGCTGGGGCAGCCAGTGCCCCTTCACGAATCTCACCTTCGATTGGACCTGTCCGGATGATCTGGCCAATGAGCACCCCCTCATTGGCGACGAAGTTGTGGACTTTACTTATGGCGAGCTCCAAGAGGAAATGAACCTCATTAACCGCGCCTTCATTGAGGTCATGACGGGGGGAGACGCAGATGGCCGTGTCTTCACTTTCCCGATTCCGACCTACAACATGACTCCCGATTTTGATTGGGAGGGCGAAAATGTTGACGCGCTTTTCGAAATGACCGCAAAGTACGGCCTTCCCTACTTCCAGAACTTCATTAATTCCGACTTGGATCCCCACATGATCCGCTCGATGTGCTGCCGCCTGCAGCTAGACCTGCGCGAATTGCTCAAGCGCGGCAATGGTCTCTTCGGTTCCGCAGAGCTGACGGGCTCCATCGGTGTCGTCACAATCAATATGGCGCGCCTGGGCTACCGTTTCGCGGGCGACATGGACGGCCTTGTCAAGGAATTGGATCACTTGATTGACCTGGGTTCGCAGACCCTGGAAGCCAAGCGTGAAACCATTCAGTTCCACATGGACCGCGGCTTGTTCCCCTACTCGAAGCGCTACTTGGGACACCTGAACAACCACTTCTCAACCATTGGCGTGAACGGCATGAACGAGATGGTTCGAAACTTCACGGGAGACCAGTACGACATCACCGATAAACTCGGTTTTGAGATGTGCTGCTCGGTTCTCGATCACATCCGTGAGCGCATGGTTGAACTCCAAGAGGCAACCGGCCACATGTACAACCTCGAGGCGACCCCGGCCGAAGGTACAACCTACCGCTTCGCG
This sequence comes from Trueperella pyogenes, assembly GCF_001070855.1. Classification (GTDB taxonomy): domain Bacteria; phylum Actinomycetota; class Actinomycetes; order Actinomycetales; family Actinomycetaceae; genus Pauljensenia; species Pauljensenia pyogenes_A. Next base: position 308,850 of record NZ_JVLH01000009.1, read on the forward strand.
AAGGCCGACCGCCTCCACTACCCGGGCATCCTTCAGGCCGGCACCGATGAGCAGCCCTACTACACGAACTCCTCGCAGCTTCCAGTTGGCTATACCGACGATCCCTTCCAAGCATTGGAAGATCAGGAAGTTTTGCAGGGCAAGTACACGGGCGGCACTGTTTTGCACCTCTACATGGGCGAGCGTATGAGCTCGGGTGCGGCCTGCAAGGAGATGGTGCGTCGTTCGCTGACCGCATTCAAGGTCCCTTACATCACCATCACCCCGACCTTCTCGATCTGCCCTGTGCACGGCTACCTTGTGGGCGAGCACTGGACCTGCGAGAAGTGCGCCGAGGCCCACCCCGACCGTGAACCACAAGAGTGTGAGGTCTGGACTCGAGTCATGGGCTACTTCCGCCCCGTGAAATCCTTCAATATCGGAAAGAAGGGGGAGTACAACGAGCGCACCATGTTCTCTGAGGCTGCGGCTTCGGATCATGGTGAACTGGTCAGTGCTTTCCCGCCGGTAGATCAGCGATGAGCCTTGCGACTTTGAGGGCCTCGGACCTGCAAATCGCGGGTCTGAGCCCCATGTCCAGCGTCGATTGGCCGGGAAAATTCGTGGCGACGGTATTCGCCCAGGGATGCCCCTGGGCATGCCCGTATTGCCACAATCAGGCGATCATCGATCCGAAAATTCCCGGGGTAGTGTCCTGGGAGAAAGTTGAGGACCTGCTGGGCCGTCGAGTTGGTCTGCTGGACGGGGTGGTCTTCTCCGGTGGCGAGGCCACGCGCCAGTTGGCCCTTCTGCCGGCCATGCGGCGCGTGCGCGATTTGGGCTTCGAGGTTGGTTTGCACACCGCGGGTCCTTATCCTTCGCGTCTGCGTGAGATTTTGCGTTCCGACCTGGTTGATTGGGTGGGCATTGACATTAAAGCGATGTCGGGTCCTGCGTACGAGGCCGTGGCCGGGCGCCCCAATGCGGGGCCGAAGGCGTGGGAGAGCCTGGGAGAGGTGCTGGATTCGGGTGTTGCCTATGAGGTTCGCCTGACGGTGTATCCGGATGGTCCTTCCGATGCACGCGAGGTTGCCTTGTGCGTCAAGGACTTGGGTGCAACGCATTTTGCACTTCAGCAGGCGCGTGCCATGGGCACTGCAGAAGGTTTCAATGCGGGGGATCGCGCGTGGGACATGGAAGTCGAGGCGATGGCTGAAGACATCAAGAAACTTGGGTTTGAATCCTTTGAATTCAGGCCTGCATAAAACAACGTGCTCGGCGACTCTGTGTTTGGGGGAGCGTCGAGTGTGTGAGCGGCCGCTATGCGCGCTGAAGTGGGGTTGAGCGTGCGGTGCCGCAGCGTTGCCGGGAGTGCTTTAAGCTGCACTCCCGGCAACTGCTATCTTCTGGTTTCCAGATAAACGAAGCGCAGCTATCAAGCAGGGAGCACTTCCATTGATTGCTGTTATCACCCTGATTCTGACAATGGTGCTCTACTGAAATTCGGCGTAATTCATGCGCAAAGTGCCATTCGTGAAGTAGGTTAGTCCTGTGAGTGCACCACAACCCCAACTGTCCCGCCGCGAACTCTATCGCCGCGAACGCCAGCTTAAGCAGAATTCGGTCTTCTCGATCGTTCTTTCGGTGATGGCTGGACTCAGTGTCCTCAGCCTTTTGGTGCTCTCGGGAATTCTTCCTATCCCCTTCCTTAACGGCTTTTCCGCAAAAGTTAAGTACGCCTCGACAGGGGATATTCCCTGCCCTAGCGAGGAAACTCAGCCTCTGGCTACGTCCTCGATCAAGGTACAGGTTTTCAATACGACATCGCGCTCGGGTGTTGCACGCGATGCGTCAGACATGCTCAAGAGCGTGGGCTTCCAGGTGGCAGATCCTTCGAATTCCTCACCTGAATACGCGGGTTCTGCTCAGATTCAAGCAGGTCCCCAATCTGTTGATGCCGCATACACCGTCGCGCGTTTCTTCCCCTCATCGCGAGTGACCTTGACCGATAACACCGAACCGGGAGTGACCGTCCTTCTGGGCTCGCTCTACAACGGTGCCCTGACCGCCGAGGATCTGCAGCGCGTTCAGGAAAATCACGATGACCTTAAAGGTCCCAGCACCTGCTTGGCGCTGCGGAAATAGCTGAGATCCACCCGCGCGGGTGAGATTTAGAAATGTGCCTGCGAAACGTCGGGTAGCGAATCCAAATACGCCAACGCAGCCGTGATCAGTGCACGGCGTTCCTGTGTGGTCAGATCGTAGGAATTGATGTGGTCGTGCACCCACAGGCCGTCGGCAATGATGTACAGCAGGTAGATATCTGGATCGGCCAAAATTTCTTCGCGAGGAAGCAACCAGGGGCCTAAGATCTCATCCCACACCTCGGCGCCCTCTTCGCGCGTATGGGTATCGAGCGCCAAAAGAAGGTCTGCGCGGGTCGCGCTTTGCGAGAGTACTTCCACGACGGCGCGTAGGCGTTCGCGGGCCGATAGCTCCTCGGGAGGGGCACCCGCGGCCTCGAGAAGGCTTGCCCTCCATGACGAGGCCAAGTGCTCGTTGAGCGCCAAAAGTAGCGCAGTGCGGGAGGGGAAGTGGTAGAGAAGTCCGGATTTAGACATTCCCGAGGCCTTCGCGAGGGAGTCGTAGGTCAGTGCGTCCAGGCTCTTCTTATCGATGATCTCCAAGGCGGCCTGGATGAGCTGCGATTTTTTACTCGTGCGCATACTTGGTCTCCTTCGGATTGTCTTTGAGAAGTACGGCTGTTGCGATTGCAGCGCTCAGGGCAACTGCGATCGCAATGGATAGTGTCCATGTATAGGCGGTATCGATGGCGCTTGCAGCCATGGGTGCAAGAACTGGGTCATGGGCAGAAACGTCCATGTTGTGGGCGACTTCGGGGGCCGCATTGAGAGTGTAAAACAGCGACATCAGTGAACCCAAGACCGCCACCGAAAGCATCGTTCCAAACTCGTAGGAAACCGATTCGATTGCCGAGGCCATGCCGGTCCGGCGGGCTGGGGCTGAACCGATGATTGCAGTTGAGGTGACGCTCATAGCCAGGCCAGTTCCCGTACCTAGGAGTGCGAGCGCGATCATGAAGATGAGGAAGAGGTTTTCCTTGATAGCGATGATCGCAATGATTCCGGCGATGCTTGCAATGACATAGCCGCCTGAGATGACAGTTCTAAATCCCAAGCGATCGACGTAGCGGCCGCCCAAGATAGCGCCCGGGAATGCTGCTACAGCAACGACGCCTGTGACAAGGCCAGCTTGGAGCGGAGTAAAACCTGCTGACAGTTGAAAACGCTGGGTTGTCAGGATTTCCATTCCAGAGACCACAAACATGCCAAGGAATGCGCCGAGGAACCCCGCTGTGAAGAGGCGGCTGCGAAAGACATCAAGGGTCAGAAGAGGAACGTCTAGGTAACGCTGGCGATGGATGAAGAGCAGCATGCCGATGATGAATAGGACGATGCCGGTCGCGACAAGGGTCGTGTCAATAGGTGTGTGAGCAAGATTTTCAATTGTGAGAACCAGGCCGACCATGGTGATCATTGCGTAGAGAGAGGACATGAAGTCCCAGCTGCGTTTGGGGTTGGGGTAATTGTCAGGTGCAAGAAGGTATGTGCTGACCAAGGCGATGATGACGATGGGAATGTTGATTAGGAACACTGCTCCCCACCACGTGTGAGTGAGAAGGAAGCCGCCCAAGAGTGGGCCGACGGCCGATCCGACGGTGGCTACGGATCCCCAGATACCAATGGCGGTGTTACGCTCGCGGGGTTCAAGGAAGGTCTGGCGGATGAGCGCAAGGGTTGAAGGCATGAGGACCGCAGCCCCTGCGCCAAGGAATCCTCGTGCAGCGATGAGGATCGCGACATTTGGCGCGAATGCTGCAGCACTGGATGCAAGGCCGAAGATGACGAGCCCGACTTCGAACATGCGTCGGTGTCCGATCTTGTCTCCCAGGGTTCCGGTTCCCAATAGAAGGCCGGCCAGAACCAGAGGGTAGGCGTTGATGATCCACAAGCCTTGCTGATGGGTCGTGTGGAGTTCAGATCGAAGCGTGGGAAGAGCGACGTAGAGGATGGAGTTATCGGCTGCAACGATGAACAGCCCCAGCGAAATCACAAGAAGAAATGCCCATCGAGTCCGTGTCGATTCAGAGCGCATGAGCAGATGTTAGCACATAACTATAACGGACGTCCGGTTTAGTAAGTGAGCTGCGCTCAGTAGGAAATGGTTGGTATTAAGCGGAAATCAGGTAAATGCCAAGGCCGGGGTGTCCTTTCGGACACCCCGGCCATAGCGATCAGAAATGATCAGGCTTGAGTGGAGCGATGCCGTGAAGCGTAGGGTTCGCTCTCGAGTTCGGATCCTGCCGGAGCCGAAGCGGGCGAAGCCTGCTCAAGGTTGGTGCCACGCAGCTTCGAAATACCGCGCATGCCGTGGTAGACGATGATCGCAGCGGCGGTGCCCAGGGCGATGCCACCGAAGGTCATGCCGCTGATGTTCCAGGTGAAGTCGGCAATTGCGACAATCAGAGCGATAGCAGCAGTGTTGAGGTTGACCGGGTTGGCGAAATCAACGCGGTTCTGGACCCAGATTCGAACGCCGAGCATGCCGATCATGCCGTAGAGGACGGTACCAGCGCCACCGAGGACACCGGAGGGAATCGTTGCGATGAGCGCACCGAACTTCGGCATGAGCGAGAGCAGGAAGGCACAGCAGGCCGCGACCAGGTAGGCAGCCGTCGAGTAGACGCGGGTTGCTGCCATAACGCCGATGTTTTCGGCGTAGGTCGTCGTACCAGAACCGCCGCCCGCACCTGCGAGCATGGTGGAAAGGCCATCAGCGAAGAGCGCGCGACCCGTCAGGTCATCGAGGTTTTCACCGGTCATTGCGGAAACCGACTTCACGTGGCCGACGTTTTCTGCGATGAGGACGAAGACCACGGGGATAAAGAGGCCCAGGGTGGAGACGGAGAAGGAGGGAGTCTGGAATTGCGGGAGACCGAACCAAGCGGCCTCGCGAACGGTCTCGAAGTTCACCTCGTGCTGGATGACAGCAGCAATGTAACCGATGAGCACGCCGAAGAGGATCGAGAGGCGGCCGATGATTCCCTTGAACAGAACCGTGATCAAGCAGATGGAGAGGATTGTGATGACTGCGGTGATGGGGCCGGTCTTCACCCAGTTCCATGCGGCGGGTGCAAGGTTCAGGCCGATGAGGGCAACGATTGCGCCTGTAACGGTCGGGGGCATGATCGCGTCGATCCAGCGAACACCTGCGAAGTGAACGATGATGCCGACAAGAGCCAGGGTTGCACCGGTGGCGATGATGCCGCCCAGTGCGAAGCTCGGGCCAAGTTCCTTAGTTCCGGAGACTGCCAAGATCGGCGAAATTAAAGCGAAGGACGACCCCAAATAACTTGGGAGTCGTCCTGCAGTGATAAGGAAGAAGAGGAGCGTTCCAATTGCCGAGAAGAACAATGTCGTTGACGGTGGGAAACCGGTGAGCAAAGGAACCAAAAAAGTTGCCCCGAACATTGCAACGACGTGTTGTGCGCCAATTCCAATTGTTCGAGGCCAAGAAAGACGTTCGCCGGGAAGAACTACGTCACCGGGAGCAATACTGGTGCCATCGCCATGAAGTTTCCAGCGGAAGAATCCTGATTGTGCAACAGACATGCTGCTAAATCTCCGATCAGTTGAAGGGTCTGGGCCGAAACCGGTCGGAACACCAGCATAGACCGAAATCTGAGTATTGTGTAAAAGTGCTCGCTATGTGGCGCCTCACAGGACGGCCTTACTTCGTTCGGTTGCGGCCTAGTGCGGCAGTATTGACCTTGAAGGCATGAGATATGGCATGCTTGAGGAAGGAATCAATGTGTGTGTAGGTCGTAGGAGTATCGGAGGGTATTCATGGCACTCAATCCCTATGCTCCCGGCGGCAGTGGGACAAGCGCAACCAATGCTGCCAATCCAGCAATGGCCTCGACCGTCCTAGACCCCTATGGACCAACTCCACACTTAGGGCAGCCAAAGTCCGAACAGCCGCAGAGCATGGTGTTCCCGGGCAGTGACGACACCTCTTTGCTTGATGTGTTTGCAAGCCCCGGTTACACCTCTCCCAAACCGCAGGTCAATACGATTGCAAATATTGCGGCGTGGGTAAGCACGCTCTCACTATTCTTCTTTCCCGCGATTGCAGCCGTGATTCTAGGAATCATTGGACTTGTCGGTTCGACGAGTATGAACGGTGTGGGACGCAGGGCGTCGATTGCGGCAATTATCGCCGGAGTTGTAGGGATTCTGATCTGGTTCCTGGTCTGGATGGCACTATTCTGGCGCTCTTCGTGAGGGATTCCACGCCGAAAGCTGGCGTGAAAATTTCGTGATTTCGACGAATTCCGCTAGCATTACGGGGTGCGTGTTTCACGCTCCGGAGGATTCGCCTAGTGGCCTATGGCGCACGCTTGGAAAGCGTGTTGGGTGCAAGCCCTCGGGGGTTCGAATCCCCCATCCTCCGCTGATAGCCTCGGAACTTTGTTGAAGTTCCGGGGTTTTTCATTGTGAGAATAAGGAAAAGTCGCGGTTCGTGGCGACGAAGCCTGCTCGTCTTTTCGTTTCTTTTTCAGCTATCCGTGTCATTAAGGGCAACAAAAGGGCAAGAAAAACCCAACAGCTTCAGCTAGTGCGGGGCATGACAACGTAACCTACAGGTTCACAACGTAGTGGACGCGGGGCTACGCTACCGGTTTTTCTTGAGCGCGAGGCCTTCGCGAAGCTCAGCGAGTTCTTCGTCGTAAAGTCCCGATGCGTTGCGATTGACTTCTTGCAGCCGCTCTACCCAGTCTGGGGAGACGATGTCGTAATCGATGAGTGACGTCACGGCCCCGTCGACATCAGGGCCATCACAATCGAGCATCATACGTAAAAACGCGACCGCTTCTTGCGCGTCAACCGCGTCAAGTGCCTCGATTGTGTCGAGCACGAACTGTGTTGTCGTATCTGCCGCCATGTGTGTAGCCTACCTACTCTTTGAACCGCGGTGCTTTCGTGCTGTGAAAGTGGCTGCGCCAGCGGTTGCGACTAAGGTCGCTGCAATGAGTACTTCTGATCCAAAACCGGTCTTAGCCAACTCTGAGCGCTTTGGTGAATGAATCGTCGGCTCTGTGGAGTTAGGAGTGGTGGGGCCCGCGATTTCAGTAGCCTGCGTCAACTGCTGAGCAAGGATGGGCGTTGCTGCTACAAAAAGTAGTGCGATCGCTGCACGAGTCAGTTTGATTCGCATTGAAGCTCTCCAGCTTTCTACCAAAATGTTCAGGCGTAGTGCCTAAGGTAATTAACTGGATTCAATTTTATATCGAGCCTGATGAGCGTCCAAATGTGGGGGTCAGAGGGCTAGGGGAAGCGGAAGGAAAACTTCGATAAATAACACGGGTCGCAGGTTGTGGCCCGTGCCGTGTAGACTATTCTCGGATCCTCCGCGTGACGGTATCATCCGAACCTCCCCAGGGCAGGAATGCAGCAAGGATAAGGGTGCGCTGCCGGGTACGCGGGGGATTCTTTTATATCTGCATTACTACCGCTGGCCTGGCGACAACGAAGTGACTCAGACAGTGTTCAGTGGGAAACTGCTTGGGCCTCCACTTTTATGATTTTCGCTGTGTTCTTGCGGCTTGTGGTGAAAACAGGACGCAAATGAGCGCGCGGGGCCGTAAAGTTCAAGTGTGACGACAGCTCTTTATCGCCGGTACAGGCCCGATACCTTTGAACAGGTCATCGGCCAGGAACACGTGACCAAACCCCTCCAGGCAGCTTTGCGTGCCCACAGGGTCAATCACGCGTACTTATTCTCTGGTCCGCGCGGGTGCGGAAAGACGACCTCTGCGCGTATTTTGGCGCGTTGCCTGAACTGCGCTGAAGGTCCAACGGATACGCCTTGCGGTCAATGTGAGTCCTGTCGTGAACTGGCAACCGGTGGTCCGGGTTCCCTCGACGTTGTTGAAATCGACGCCGCCTCGCACGGTGGTGTGGATGATGCGCGTGACCTACGTGAGCGCGCTACTTTTGCGCCGGTGCGTGACCGCTACAAGGTCTTCATCATCGACGAAGCCCACATGGTCAGCCCCCAGGGCTTCAATGCCCTGCTCAAGCTCGTGGAAGAGCCGCCCGAGCACGTGAAGTTCATCTTTGCGACAACGGAACCTGAGCGCGTCATTGGAACCATTCGTTCCCGTACGCATCACTATCCTTTCCGCTTGGTTCCGCCGGATATTTTGGAACCCTACCTGCAGACTCTGTGCGATGAGGAGCATATTCGCGTCGGTGAAGGTGTCCTTCCCCTGGTCATCCGCGCCGGTGGCGGTTCTGTGCGTGACTCTCTGTCGGTCTTGGACCAGTTGATGGCCGGCGCAATCGATGGAGAGATTGCATATAAGACCGCTGTTGCTCTTTTGGGCTACACGGATACTGCGCTTTTGGATGAGACTGTCGATGCCCTTGCAGGGGGCGACGGCTCTGCTGCGTATCGCGTGATCGAAAAAATGGTGTCTTCAGGTCATGACCCGCGTCGTTTTGTCGAAGATTTCTTGCAGCGCTTACGCGATCTGTTGATTATTGCTGTCGCGGGTGATGGCGCCAACGATGTCTTGGTGGGAACGCCTCACGATCAGTTTGAACGCATGAGCGTCCAGGCAAAGAACTGGGGCACGCAGGCCTTGTCGCGCGCTGCCGACCTCACTGACGAGGCCCTTCGCTCCATGACTGGTGCGACCTCACCCAGGTTGCAGCTTGAGTTGCTCATCGGCCGAATCTTGGTGCCCGGTGCAGGCGTTGATGCTACTGCTGGTGCCTATGGAGTAGCACCTGCGGCGGTCACTGGTGGGATGGCGGGTACCCCGGGACCGCTCTCTGGTGGAGTCGGCTTGGTTGGGGGCGGTGCCCCTGCCGAGGCCCCGGCTGGCTCGGGTTCATTTGGTGCTCGTCAGGCACGCGAAGCTCTTGCACGCAAGAAAGCCCAAAAGAGCGGAGACCAGGACACCTCGGTGGCGCCAGAAGCTTTTGTCGATGGCCGTATTGATTCGCCTCGACAGGCAGAACGCGCTCCTCAGCCTCAGCCCTCATCCGGCGGCTGGGAGGTTGCTCGCCCTGCTGCTCATAGTGATGCACCTGCGCAGCACAGCGCTCCTGTTGATGCTCCTGCTGCTCAGACACCTCGTGACGCTGTCCATGAAGTGTCTGAAAAGGCTTCGGAGCAAGTTCCTGCGCCTTCTCATTCGTCCGCTCCCGCGCCAGCACCTGCGCAGGTTTCAAGCTCCGCTGCTGCACCCAATGCGGATCTTGTACGGCAGCGCTGGGGAGATGTTGTTGAGCGCTTGGCCACGCACAGCAGGGTTGTGTGGAGCTTGCTGTCTCAAAACGGGCAATTGGGAGCCGTTGACGGAGACCAATTGGTCATCCTCTTCCCCAGTCAAGGGATGGTCGCAAGCTTTACAAACGGGGGACGAGCGCAGATCGTGGAAGACACGATCTATGACGTCTTGGGTGTTCGATTGCACGTGAGCGCACAGGTGGGGCAATCCGGTGGTGGGCCAGCAGTTTCAACGCCTTCTGCCAATGCACATTCCGTTGCGGCTCCTGTGCAGAGCACGCCAGCCCAGGCCGCACCCGTTCAGTCCGCAGCCGCTCAGGCTTCAGCTGCTCAAGAATCGGTCCCCTCCGGACCAGGCAACACAGACGCTTCAGCGCACGAAGCAGCACCAACACCGGAATTCCATGTTCCGGCGGAACCGATCGATTCTTCGAAACCCTATGATCCGCAGGCACCGGAATCTTACGATTGGCATACTCAGGCGCCGCCCCCTTTTGATCCGGGGGATCAGGTTGAAGAGGTAGAGCAGGATTTACAGGAAGTACCTGCTCCATCACCTGAACCTGATGATGAACCAGAGGATGAGCCTGCCGCGACCTCCGGTTGGAGCGAAACTGTTGTACAGCCTCCAAGCTTTGACCCGCTTGAAGAAGAGTCTGCCCCTGAAGTTCCGAACTTTGCTGAGGTGACGCCACTTCCTTCACAGCGTTTTGCGCGCATAGAAGAAGATGACGACGCGCCTTCTAGCGAGGACACACATTCAACTGACAATGCGCGTTCGGATGAGGAGCCGGAAGTCTCAGCAGAGGCCTCGGCAGAGGAAGACTCGCAGGAAATTCCCGCAACCCCCAGCGTTTCTGCGGCAGAGGACGACAGCGCCAGCATCGATGATCAGGACATGTCCGAATCGAATCTCTTTGGAATCCCAGCAGTTTTGGATATTTTGGGCGGAACCATCATCGAGCAAAAGACTGACGACCAGGGTGGGTGGTGACGCATGTACGAAGGAGCTCTTCAAGACCTCATTGATGAATTGGGACAACTTCCCGGAGTGGGGCCAAAGAGTGCGCAGCGTATGGCTTTGCACCTTCTCGAGGCCGAGCCCGAGGATGTCGAGCGCCTCACCACTGCGATCAATGCGGTCCGCCATCAGGTCAAGCACTGTGTCGTCTGTGGAAACCTCACTGAAGACGATGAATGCTCGATCTGTCGGGATCCGCGGCGTGACCCCAGCGTGATCTGTGTCGTCCAAGAACCAAAGGACATTCAGGCCATCGAGAATTCACGGGTATTCCGCGGACGCTATCACGTGCTTGGCGGCGCCATTGATCCTATCCACGGGATTGGCCCCGATCAGCTCAGTATTCGCCAGCTTTTGGGACGCCTGTCAGATGGCGTTGTTCAAGAGGTCATCATCGCGACAAACCCGAATATTGAAGGTGAGGCAACCGCCTCGTACCTAGCGCGCACTCTCTCGACAATCGGTGTGACAACAACGCGACTTGCCATGGGCCTTCCCGTGGGTGGCGATTTGGAATATGCGGATTCCATTACCCTGGGACGGGCGATGGAAGGCCGACGCAATATGTCCTGAATTTCCACGGAAATTATGAAAGGATCGCGACGTGAGTACAACAGAGTCCAGCTTTATTCGCCCCGATGGGACACCAGCGCGCGTCCTTGTTGTGGATGATGAATCGGTCTTGGCCGAGCTACTTGGATCAGCACTGCGTCACCAAGGCTGGGAAACCCAAACGGCAGCAAACGGTTGGGAAGCACTGGATAAAGCCGATACCTTCGATCCCGATGTCGTGGTCTTGGATATCCAGATGCCCGGACTGGATGGAATGGAAACCTTGGAACGCCTGCGTAAGCGCAAGCCACACCTTCCCGTTCTGTTCTTGACGGCGCGTGACGCCGTTGCCGATCGCGTTGCCGGACTGCGTGCAGGTGCAGATGACTACGTCACTAAGCCTTTCGATCTCGATGAAGTGACAGCGCGTATCGATGCCCTGCTTCGCCGCTATGGAATGGCTTCGGTTACCGCTGAACGTGTTCTGACCGTTGGTGACCTGACCTTGGACGAGGACTCCCACGACGTTGCGCGCGGCGGTGAAGCGATTACGCTCACCAACACGGAATTTGAGCTTCTGCGTTACTTCATGGAAAACCCCAATGTTGTCCTCTCGAAGTCGCAGATCCTCGACCGCGTGTGGTCCTACGATTTCGGCGGTCAGGCAAACATCGTCGAACTGTATATCTCCTACCTGCGTAAGAAGATTGACGCTGGGCGCGAACCCATGATTCATACGGTCAGGGGAGCCGGTTATATCCTCAGGCCAGCCTCCTAGGAGCGCCAATGACAAGCTCTTCCCCCCAAGCTTCGAATTCTGAACCACAGGCGACCACCCCCAAGCACAGCACTCCTCGACCAAAGCGCAAGCGATCGCGTCTTCTCACTGTTCGTCTGAGTCGTTTCCTTGCTGCAGCCGTCGCTCTTGCGCTGGTGACCATGCTTGCCGCCTCGGCGCTCGCAATGCATTCGTGGATGTCCTCCAAGCTCGATAGTTCGCTTGAATCCATGCTCAGCAGGCTTGAAAAGAACGCAGAGCTCAGCTTGCAGCAACCTGTTCCTCCGCCCCCTCCTCCGACGGCTGGCTCGCAGAACGACCAGGATGATCATGACGATGACCATGGACCATCACAGTCGAATTCCCCAAGTTCCTCTGCTCCGCCAAGTGAACACGGTCCGCGTGGTTTGCGAGGCCCAGGTTCTGCAGAAGGCCAGTTGCAGCTCATCAAACATGATGATGAGGTGGTTTCCGGTGTCGTCAAGCAATTTGATGTGGTGGAACTCGATAGTGCCGCTCAGCAGCAGATTCTCTCCTTGCGCTGTGATAGACATGGGCACAATGTCAGCTTGCCGAATTTAGGCTCTTTCAGGGTTATGTGCGGTCAATCAGAGTCGGCAACACTGGTCGTCGGCCTGTCTTTGGCAGCCAATAACTCGACGCTGATTATGTTGGTGGCTCTTGAAGGCGTCATCGCTCTTGTCGTGATCGCAGGCGCGACTTTCATCGGTCGCAAGTGGATTCGCAAAGAAATGCTCCCCTTGGGTGAGGTAGCGGCGACTGCGCGAAACATCGGCTCCAAGGACCTGATTGCCACACCAACGGTTGAGGATTTCCAACGCGTTGATTACTCCATCGCCCAGCCTGGTGATGAGGTCGGCGATGTTGGTTACGCCCTCAATACGATGATCGACAACGTTGAAACGGCACTTCAGGCCCGCGCTGAATCCGAGCAGCGCCTGCGCCAGTTCGTTGCCGATGCCTCGCACGAGCTTCGCACTCCCTTGGCATCGATTCAGGGTTACACGCAGCTTCTTCAGCGCGGGGCAACGGACCAAGAGCTTGCGCTTTCCCGAATTGCCTCTGAGTCTGCGCGTATGTCCGGTCTGGTTGAGGATCTTCTACTTTTAGCTCGCCTTGATGCGGGACGCGAACTAGCCAGCGATCCGGTAGACGTGATCCCTCTGGCCATCGACGCAGTGTCAGACGCCCACGCGGCAGGTCCGGATCACCAGTGGAGCCTGGACCTTCCCGAAATTGATGACGAGGCTGATTTCTGCACTTCCTGCACCGTGCTGGGTGACGAGTCTGCGCTTCGCCAGGTCTTCGCAAACCTAGTCAATAACGCGAGGATCCACACTCCCGCTGGCACTCACGTCAAAGTTGGGGTGCAAACGATCGCCGGTACCGCATCGACGCCGGGATTTGTGCGCCTGAGCGTTGCTGATGATGGGCCGGGTATTGCGCCCGAGCTGCGCGCGACCGTCTTTGATCGCTTCGTCCGAGGCGACACTTCGCGCTCACGTCAGGGGAAAGGATCCTCGGGGCTTGGACTATCGATCGTTTCGTCGATTGCCGAGGCCTTGGGTGGCCGAGTGGATGTCGATACCTTATGCGAAGGCGAGGGTGCACCCGGCGAACACGGAACGACCTTCTCGGTCATCTTGCCGGCGGCAGAAAACTAGACCTAATGCGAATAGGGGCGCTCTCACATCGATGAGGGCGCCCCTACGGTTATCGCTAGCGGTTTCTTTGTTGAAGAGCCGCGACGATGAGGGCGCAGGCCTCGGCATCCGAGGTTGCATCGTGGTGATTCAGACGGAAACCCGGAACAAGTGCACGTGTGACGGTCGGCAGTTTGTAGTCACTCAATCCGGGTACTAGATCCTTTGCCGTCCGATAGGAACAGAAGAAGTCGCTTGGCAAGGTTCGGGTTTGGAAGAACTCGTCCAGCTCCTGCCAGACCCTCTTATCGAAGGTTGCGTTGTGCGCATACATGGGAAGTCCAGCGGAAAAACGCAGCGCATAGGGTGCGACATCTGTCCATGATGGAGAGTTGTGGACGTCGCGCGCAGTAATTCCGTGGATGTGCGTGAATTCAAAGTGATCGTAACCTGAAGGAGGTTTGATCAGCGTCGACATGCGGTCGATGACCTGGCCCTGATGGACCTTTACAAGTGCGATCTGGCACGCAGAGACGCCACCCATGCGATTTGCGGTCTCGAAATCGACAGCGACGAAGGTTGGCGCCGCAAGGATTTTTGATGGAGCGGACCATGCAGAACTGCGTGGCTGCTCGCGTCTTGACGAGGCCGCTCGTGCGGGCGCAGATGAGCGTACCTGCGCGTAGGGGCGGAGGTTCGGATTGTATTGCTCTGTGATGCGTGGGGTTGAGTGCTCTTCAGCAGGGATTGATGTGTAACCGGTTGTCGGCGCGTCAAAATACGTTGTGCTTTTGACGTGTTTTTCAAGCTCGACGAGGCGTTTCCATTCGGCGTTATATGCAGAGGCGTCCTCACCGCGTTGTTTAGCAAGCATTTCCTGTGCTTTGGCGCGACGCTTCTGAAGGTCGATGCGGTAATCTTCGCGAGGCGCGGGCAGGCCCAGCGAGAACCATCTATCCAAGGTTGCGAGCTCGCCAGAGTAGTCCTTCATCTTGTGCTGAATGATGGTTACCTGGGCGACGTAGTACTCCATGACGCACTTAGGGTTTTGAAGCGCAGCTTTGACCATTTCTGTTAGGCAAGCTTGGGCTAGCGCCAGCGCCTGGTCGAGGTCTCCTGAGCGCTTGAAAGCTTTGATGTCATCGATCCATTCGAAGATGTAGCGTCCGTTGTAGCGGGGGACTAGGCACTCGGTGGTGTTTGCAGTGGGGGGAGTTGTAGCGACTAGAGCCGTCGGGAAAGAACCTGTGGGAGTAGGAACAACTGGAGTACCGGAGCCATTGAACGGCTGCAGAAAGGACTCCACGCGAGACTGAACTGCACCGACGCGCGACTGTACTGCCTCTACGTGGGACTGAACTGCGCGATCAATGTTTCCGGGTACGGTTAAGTTCGAAATATCGCGAATGATGTCACGCAGACCCACTGTAACTCTCCTGATAACGACGTCGTCATCGTTGATAGTACAGCATTTCTTCGGCTAAATTGCAGGATTTTTGGACCTATTCTCGCGAGGCCTAAAACTCCACCTGGAGCGCTTCGCGCGCACGGTAGCGGGCCTCGCCGGGATCAGAGGCCTCGACAACGGAAGCGGCAGCTAAGCGACACTGTGCCAGGCTGACCTGCGCAAGTTGCGCGCCCACCGAGGGAATTGCCAAGCGCGGCATCGACAGCGCGGGGATCCCCATACCAACGAAAACGCAAGCGAGCAGCGGGTCTGCCGCGGCCTCGCCACACACGCTCACGCTTACCCCGTGCTCAAGGCCAGCGCGCGCAACCTGTGCAATCAGGCGCAAAGGTGCGGGTTGCCAGGGATCGGAGTACTCAGCCAAGTCAGGTGACATGCGATCTGCGGCCATCGTGTACTGCGTCAGATCATTCGTCCCAATCGATACGAAATCGACGTATTTCATCATGGAATCAATCAAAATTGCCGCCGCGGGGACCTCGATCATGATTCCCGCGCGCAGTTCGACCTCGAAGCGTTCGGTAAGTTGACGGACGGTCGAAGCAAACCACTGGGCTTCGGCAATCGTTGAAATCATGGGAGCCATGATTGATACCGAAGTTTCTCGGTGTTGGATGGCTGCCAGAGCGATCGCTTCCAGTTGGTTATGAAGGATCTGCGGGTGGGGACCAGAGGTTCGGATTCCTCGGACGCCCAGCGCAGGATTGTCTTCCCCAGGGATCGTTGCGTAGGCCAGGGGTTTATCTGAACCCGCATCCAAGGTGCGCACGCACACTGAATGCCCTCGGAATTGTTCAAAAACCCCCGAGTAAAAGTTCACCTGCTCTTCAATTGTTGGCTCGCTGTGTGCGTTCAAGAAGGCCAGTTCTGAACGCAAAAGGCCGATTGATTCAAGGTGGGGAGATTGAGCTGCGGCCTGCGCGCTTGCGAAGTCGTGGACGTTGGCCAAAAGCTGTAAGGGGTGCTCATCGTTGGTCTGAGCGGGCGCATTCCAATTGGCTACTGCCTGTGCGCGCTTTTGATCTCGTTGAACAGCAGCTTGTGCGTCTTCGGCAGAAACCTCGGTTGCCAGAGATCCCACAAAGGCATCCATCAATACAAGATCCCCCTGGCGCAGTTCGCTCAAGTTGCGTACTGCAACGATGCAGGGGATCCCCAATTGGCGCGCGATGATCGATGTGTGCGAGGTCGGACCGCCCAGTTCCGTTGCAATTCCAACGCAATATCTGGGATCAAGGTTCGCGGCATCCGAAGGGGATAGGTCACGTGCACACACGATATAAGGAGCGAAAGGAGCCGCTTTCTGAGAAGCACTGACGGACGTCCCCGCGCCTGATGCCAAGACCCCAGAGTCGGCCTCGGCAAGGTGAGCAAGGACTAGGTCACGGACGTCGTAGAGGTCGGCGATGCGCTCCAGCATGAGTCCACCAGAGGAACGGAAAACCTCGACGAATTTATCGGTCGCGCGAACAACTGATTGCGGTGCCGGAACACCGGAGAAGATCCAAGACTGAGCTTCGCGAATCCACGTTGGGTCTGTTGCTAAAGACGCGGTCATGACGAGGACGTCTGAGACATCTCCGAGTGCATGCACTGAGCGTTCGAAGAGCTCCTCGCCGACTTTCTTGCAGATCTCCTCAAGGGAGACGGCAATGGCTGGGCGGTCCTCGGGAGGTAGGGGAGTGAAATCGTCGGAAGGAAGGGCCGGGTGAGATGTCCAAACAATTGGCGCATAGGAGACACCGTGAACTACCGGGGTCCCATAAATCGTGTGCGGCATCGAGGACTCCTTCCGTGGATGTAACTCAACCATATTCGTTGGTCCTAGGAATATGCCAAGTGTGCCGAAAGTTACGCTCATAAATCGACACAAACGTTCACGTGTTGGTCAGTACTCGTCATGTGCGCGAGTTTTCAGGGACGATAAGAACAGATAACCCAAACGCAGACAGTTAGGACCACCCGTGGCGCTCATCGTGCAAAAGTACGGAGGCTCATCCGTGTCCGACGTTGAAGCGATTAAACGCGTTGCAAAGCGCATCGTTGAGACTCGGAACGCGGGACACAAGCTTGTTGTTGTCGTTTCAGCAATGGGCGACACAACCGACGAGCTCCTGGACACCGCCGCGCAGATTACCGACAACGCACCCGAACGCGAGATGGACATCCTTCTCACCGCCGGCGAGCGTATTTCAATGTCCCTTCTGTCCATGGCAATTAACGAGTTGGGTGTTCCCGCACAGGCCTTTACCGGCGCGCAGGCCGGAATCCACACGACCTCCGCGTATGGTCGCGCCCAGATCACCGGAATGGTCCCCGAACGTGTCGCCCGTTCAATCTCTGAAGGCCAGGTCGCAATTGTCGCCGGTTTCCAAGGAATTTCTGATGATGATGATGTGACGACTTTGGGCCGAGGCGGTTCCGATACCACCGCGGTTGCGCTCGCGGCTGCCTTGCACGCCGATGTGTGCGAGATCTACACCGACGTCGACGGCCTGTTCTCTGCTGATCCGCGAATCGTCCCCAAGGCACACCGCCTGCGCTCGATCTCAACGGAAGAAACCCTGGAACTTGCGGCGCATGGCGCAAAGATTCTTCACCTGCGCGCGGTCGAATTCGCCCGCCGCTACAAGGTTCCCCTACACGTTCGTTCCTCCTTCTCCGAGAAGGAAGGAACCTGGATTTCAGACCGCCCGGCCTCGCCGGCGCTCAAGGGATTGGTCCCTGACGCCGCATTCCTCGACCCGAAAGAAGGAAAGATGGAACAGCCCATCATCTCTGGAATTGCTCACGACCGCGGCCAGGACAAGATCACGGTCGCCGGTGTCCCGAACCACCCCGGCCGCGCCGCGATGGTTTTCCAGACGATCGCCGCTGCGGGTGCGAACATCGACATGATTGTTCAGAACATTCCCGTTGCAGATCCAACCCGCGCGAACATCACCTTCACCATTCCCGAGGCCGATGCCCAGGTTGCGCTCGATGCGCTGGAGTCCGCGAAGGATGAGATTGGCTTTAAGGAGGTGCGCTACAACCCGAATATCGGCAAGCTTTCGCTGGTCGGAACGGGTATGCGTACGAATCCCGGTGTGGCCGCACGGCTCTTCGCTGCTCTGTCAGAAGCGGGAATCAATATTGATCTGATTTCCTCTTCCGAGATCCGTCTGTCGATTGTGACGAAGCTGGATGATCTGGATCGCGCAGTTGCCGTTGTTCACTCCGCTTTCGGCCTGGACGCAGAGGTTTCCGAGGCCGTCGTGTACGCGGGTACTGGCCGCTGAGTCGGTCTGTCGCTAATAAGAGAGGCTTGAAAATGTCAGGTTTGACTGTTGCTGTTGTTGGTGCGACCGGCCAGGTTGGTCGCGTCATGCGCACGATCTTGGAAGAGCGGGGTTTCCCGGTTGAAACGATTCGTTTCTTTGCGTCCGCTCGTTCGGCTGGTTCGACTCTGCCGTGGAAGGGCGCAGAGGTTATCGTCGAGGACGTCGCAACTGCTGACTTCTCGGGGATCGATATTGCGATCTTCTCTGCGGGAGCTACGGCCTCGCGCGAATATGCACCCAAGTTCGCGGCCGCCGGCGCGGTCGTCGTCGACAACTCCTCCGCATGGCGTAAGGACCCCGAGGTCCCGCTGGTTGTCTCCGAGGTAAACGGTGAAGACGTTGCGAAGCGCCCCAAGGGAATCATCGCGAACCCGAATTGCACGACCATGGCCGTCATGCCCGCAATTAAGCCACTTGCCGACGCCGCAGGCGGTATCGATCGTCTGACGGTCTCCTCCTATCAGGCGGTTTCTGGCTCAGGCCTCAAGGGTGTTCGCGAGCTTATTGACCAGGTCCGTGGAGCTGCTGATCAAAATCTTGAGGGGCTCACGACCGACGGTCGTGCCGTTGATTTCGGCACCCCTGAGGTCTACGTCGCGCCTATCGCTTTCGATGTTGTGCCTTTGGCAGGTTCGATTGTCGACGATGGCAGCTTTGAGACCGACGAAGAGCAGAAGCTTCGCAATGAGTCGCGTCGTATCCTGCACGTCCCGAATCTTCTGGTTAGCGGGACTTGCGTGCGTGTGCCGGTCCTGACCGCTCACACCATGACCGTCCACGCTGAGTTCCCCTCTTCGATTTCTCGTGACGAGGCCGTGGCTGCGCTTAGCAGTGCTCCCGGAGTTCGCGTTGTCGACGTTCCGACCCCGCTCGAGGCCGCGGGTGAAGACGATGTTTTCGTCGGCCGTATTCGCCAGGATCAAGCGGTTCCGGATAACCGTGGAATCGTGTTTGTCGTCAGCGGCGATAACCTGCGCAAGGGAGCGGCTTTGAACGCCATTCAGCTGGCAGAGTTGGTTGCTCAAGAACTGCTTGGCTGAACGCTTAAAGCTGCGTTTAATTAGACAGAAAAAGGGGTTGGAGACGGTCAAGCCGTCTCCAACCCCTTTTGAGTTTTGGTGGTGTGCGCACCTATCACACACCGTGTTTAAGCATCAGTCGTTGTGAGATTCCTGGTGCTTCTTAGCTTCTGCGTGAACCTCTTCCATGTTCAGGGCTTCTGCCTGAGAGATCAGGTCCTCAAGAGCAGCTGCCGGAAGAGCACCGGAGTTACGGAAGATCAGGACACCTTCGCGGAAGATCATCAGGGTCGGGATCGACGAAATCTGAGCGGAAGCAGCAAGTTCCTGCTGCGCATCGGTGTCGACCTTGCCGAAAACGATGTCGGGGTGCTTCTCCGAGACGGACTCGAAGATGGGGCCGAACTGACGGCACGGGCCGCACCAGGTCGCCCAGAAGTCAACCAGGACGATCTTGTCGGAATTAACGGTCTCGTTGAAGTTTTCAGTGGTGAGCTCGATGGTACTCATTGAAGGGCACTCCTTTGATTCGTGTTGGGGCACGTGCCCCGCTTGATGTCCAGCTCAACGGTTCGTGCCGGTCACTTATTCCCCGATCCTATCGGAGTTAGCTGATTCACACGATGTCAGGCGCTGACGGGACAACGCATATACGAATTATCGCGAGCGTCCCCTTCTGGCGTTGCTGCAGTCGAAACTTCCTGAACTGCGGTGTCAGATCCTGGGCGTTCAGCTGAAGAAGGAACCTCAACATCAGCGCCTATGCCTCGCAAGATGAAGGCTTGGACTGTGCGGATTGTTGCTTCGCGGGTCTGAGGGTTGGCCGGAAGACGATTCCCAGCAAGGCATGAATGAATAAGCGGAATCAATACGTGGGGGTTTTGCCGCGGAATTGCACCTGTTTCCATGCAACGCGCGAGGATTTCCAAGAGCCGCGTCGAAATAATCGCCGCGTGGTCGTGCAGGTGCACAGAGTTTTCACGTGAAACTTGAGTGCGCAGATTAAAGGTCGAGTTCAGGTGATAACGAGTGGTCATTTCCAAGTGCGCACGAATGTAGATGCGCAGTTGGGCAAGTGGATCATTGACCTGATCAAGCGCTTCTTGGAGTTTTTGGGAGAACTGCACCGTGACCCGGCGCATGAATTCCAGCAGTAGGACTTCCTTGTCGGGGAAGTGGTTGTAGACCGCGGTGCGTCCAACCTTTGCCCGCGAAGCGATCTGCGACATGGAGATTGAATCGAATGGCTGCTCAGCAAGAAGACTTGCAAGTGCATCAAAAAGACGGTTGCGCGTGAGCTCGCGATGGTCGGCCAGCGAATCTCCAATAATTTTCGGCATAAAGCTATTCTGACAGAAATTCTGGATCTGTCTTGATCATCCGCCGATTCACATGGATTTCCCAGATGAGAACTGATTGATTGCCGCCTGGACGATGGGGAAATCGGCAGGGATCCACGGTAAATCCATCACTTCATTAAGAGGAGCCCACCGTAACTCGAGATGTGAGGCTCCCGGAGTCAAAGTTTGGGTGGGGTCGGCAAGGGTGCACCCCCACACAGCCATCACCCGACCGTTCAGGATTGGCCACCACTTCCCCTCGGGGGTGAGGATCGGTTCAGCAATCCTCAGTGCACACCCCAGCTCTTCATCGATTTCGCGGACGAGGCCGTGCAGGGGGTCTTCCCCTTCCTCAACCTTTCCGCCGGGGAGCTCGAAGAGGCCTCGCAAATCTTCAGGGTAGGAGCGGGAGGCGCACAAAAGCGCGCTTGGGTGGGGGAGGCGGTCGAAGATTGCAGCGGCAACGACGGGGCGTGGATTCGGTGAAGTCACGCCTTTAAGTCTAGAGGTCATGCTTTGGACTGCAGGCGGGGGAGCCGCTATGATGAACGAGTTGTGCCGGTCATACTGATTGGTATCAGGCGCCTCGCGGGCGTAGTTCAATGGTAGAACTTCAGCTTCCCAAGCTGACAGCGCGGGTTCGATTCCCGTCGCCCGCTCCAATTTGAGCTTGGATATAATAGGTCTGAACCCGTTAGATATCATGCTTCCGTGGTTCGGAAGTGCTTAATTTGTAGGACGACGGTTCAAGATAGAACCTAATGTGCTTGTGTCCTGAATGTGCTCGGCGAGGCTAGGGAAAATCATTTTGGCTAGGTCAACAATCTGTTTGCCAGCTTCACCTTCTCGCCAAACTCCTTGAAACCTCGCCACACATCAAGTGGTGGCACAGGTTGCACAGCCACGATAAGGCGGTCATCGCTTAGACTGCGAAAGACCGCTACTTCCCTGACTTTGTTGCGCTCGACGACCAAGGCATCTATTGGATCATCGAAGGAAAGAACGAGGGCGGTCGTGCCGACGACACGGTGCAAGCCAAGCGTCACGCAGCAGAGGAAATTGTCAACCGCCTCCTCGGAATCGAGGAATTCGCAGATCAGTACTGGGGATATATCATCGCATATGAAGACGACATTGCTTCTTCCGATTCGTGGGACGACCTCAAGTCGAAATCCGATCCCATCACGAATGCCTGAGAAAGGCCGTCGGATAGAGTCGGGCAGGTCACATCTCCGACTCATTGCAACTACGAGAGGAACACGATGTTTGAAAAGAAACCAGAATACCCATGCGCCATCTCTGATTTCAGTGAAGAAGGCTGCATTGCTGCATTCCGTTGGTGCTGTTCTCACCTTCAAGGTAACCAATTTCTAACCCTATGGACGCCACAAAAGCGGACTCTGCGAAGCAATCTCTTTCTTGAATCCGTCGCTAGTGATCGCCGCGTCAAGTCGACAACTCCGAGGGATGGAATATATCGGGCCGATGGTCCTGTACTCGCTATGTATCCCCACCCCGATGATCTCGGCTCAGTTGTCGATGGAACCGGAATTACCGCACTTGCTGTGGTGACGTGGGCGTATCCACTGGATACATGGGCGAGGGAAACTAAGTCAGAAGTTTTGGTGCCCCCGTCATTCGACGACGAAACTCGCGCTGCACATCGGTTAACGGTTGAAGAACCGATGGATAGCGAAGTAGTTGACGGGCTAGAGCAAATTACAAAGGTAATAAACCACAACAATACCATCGCTGCACGTGGCTTTGAGAAGAGCAGAGTCATCGAGGTCTTGCTCCGTTTGCACGATGCTGGCCTCAACTTACCTCCGACACAGATGATGGAGTGGGCGGCAGCCAACGGCTGGCGAGGCGACAATGTGAAGGAACTTGGGCGTTATGCACAAGCCATTAATGGAGGGAAGCGCCCGCGAAAATGACCTGGTACGTTTCTGCTTTTGCAGGTAGAACATCGCGAGTGTTTTCACGCTGAACGAGAGATCGATCCAGCAGCTGGTGGTCGTAAATCGCTTGTGTCGCTGTCGCTTCATCAACTCGCCAAGGCTTTGTCCTGAAGTCATACCCTTGCACACCCTCCTGACACGTCCCAGGACATCCCACCAGCCCGACAATGCATTTTGTTACTCGAAAGACGCAGCAAATGGGGTCCTCATGAAGGCCGATCTAGATGATGAGCAGCTTTGGAAGAGCGTTGTTGACGCTGCACTCGAATTGCCCGCAAGCGAGCTTTATCCCTTTAACGAAGAATGCGATGCCGCGCGAGTATGCGGTAAATGGTTCATGATCTCAACCGTCCGCGGGAAGCGGATGGTGAATCTCAAGGCTGATCCGCAGGACGCGCGGGCACTCTGTGAAAGCTTTGAATCAATCACTCCGGGTTACCACATGAATAAGAAACACTGGATCACCGTCATGCCGGGCCCGGGGATTAACGACGAACTCATCCGCGAGCTTGTCATGGAGTCGTACCTGCTGGTAGTTGACGGGCTGCCGAAGTATCAACAGCCCGTCAACCCCGCAAGCTATGGGTGCCGTGAAGACTGAGGCATCTGCTTTCAGCTAGGTGCTGCCTTTCGTCGATTCGTCATCCAACGTAGAAGCGAGGACGTGCGACGTCCAGTGGGCAAGACTATCCCTGAGAAATCCCTGAAGGGGTGAAGCATTGTGTGAGAATAAGGCGCACCTTACAATTGGGCAACGCCGTTCATCGAAGGAGACGCACGTGGCACAAAAGACCCGCACCGCCCAGGTGCTCGATGTTGTCAAGGTTCTTGCCTGGGTAGTAATCGCCGTGGCCTTGGTGAAGTTTGCGTTCTTCCCGGCCGCGCAGGAGAAGCAGACGAGCGGCGACGTGGATCCGGGCGGGGCCTTCGGGCAGATGACAATCTCCGTTGGGCGCGCAGATATCACCAATACGGTGATTCTGACGGGCACGATTCAGCCCGATGAGCCGGTCGTGGCCCGTGCGACCCTGGACGGCAACGTCGTGCGCACCTTCGTCAATGACGGTGACAAGGTTTCCAAGGGTGATGCGCTCCTCCAGATCCGCAAGGAGATTCCCGGCGACACCCGGCAGGTCACCGACGAAGAAGGCAACGTGAGCGTCGAGACCTCCGAGCCGACCTACAAGTACGAGACCGTCGTGTCCCCCGGCGATGGCACGGTGTCGACGGGGGTACTCGTCGGCCAGCAGTTCGCGATTGGCGACACGGTTGCGACGATTGCTCCTCCGACCTTCTCCGCGGTCGCCTCCCTGAGTGCGGACCAGATGTACCGCATGCAGGACGCTCCTTCGACGGCGACCGTTACCATTAAGAACGGCCCCGCGCCCTTCGAGTGCTCAGGTGTGAAGGTGGTGAGTTCGGCCGGCAAGGCGCAGGACTCGAAATCAAACGCCGGGTCCGATAACGGGGTCTCGGCCTCGATGGACCTGAAGGCCCGCTGCGCGATCCCCTCCAACCAGAAGGTGTTCGCCGGCCTGCAGGTCACCCTCGAAATGACGGCCGGATCGGCGATGGGCGTCCTCGCGGTGCCGATCTCCGCGGTCGAGGGCCGCTACCAGTCCGGCTCCGTCTACCTGCCGACCTCCGACCCGACTAAGCCCGAGAAGCGCCCCGTCACCCTGGGCATCACGGACGGCAAGATGGTCGAGATCAAGAAGGGGCTGACGGAGGGCGAGGAGATCCTCGAGTTCACCCCGACCTCGAACAAGGACAACCAGGACGGCCAGACCGGCCCCTACGGCGGCATGGCCGGGGGTTCGGGCGACGCAGCGGGCACACAATGAGTCTCGTGTGCTTGCGGGACGTGACCCGCACGGTGACCTTGCCTGACGGGGATGACTTGCACATTCTGCGCGGCGTCAACTTGGACGTCGCCCAGGGCGAGCACGTTTCCATCGTGGGCCGCTCGGGTACGGGCAAGTCCACGATGCTCAATATCATCGGCCTGCTGGATACCCCCACCTCGGGCGCATACGAGCTGGACGGCGTGGATACCACGCGCCTGGGCGAGGGGCGCCGCGCGCGCATGCGCGGAGAAGACTTTGGCTTCGTGTTCCAGCAATTCAATATCTTCTCGGCGCGCACGGCCGCCGAAAACGTCGAGGTTCCCCTCCTTTACGCCCCCGGCCCCCAGCTGCTGCGTCGGCGCTCGATCGCCGTGGACATGCTCGAGCGCGTGGGCCTGGGTGAGCGCGTGGACTCCTACCCGGGCGAGATGAGTGGCGGCGAGCAGCAGCGCATCGCGATCGCGCGCGCCCTCGTGCGCCGCCCGCGCGTCATCCTCGCCGACGAGCCGACGGGCGCCCTCGACCCGGACACGGGCCGCGTCGTCATGGCCCTCCTCGAGGAGGTCGCCCGCGAGTCCAACGCCGCGCTCATCGTCATCACGCACGACATGGCTGTGGCCGCGCGGGCGCAGCGCGCCTACGAACTCTACGACGGCACGCTGCACGAGGTCGAGGACCCTGCCGCTCTCGTGCACCGTGCGGAGGCCGGGCATGCCAGCGACGAGGCCGGGGCCGAGCAGGAGGGTGAGCAGTGAAAGCCGTTAGTCAGATCCTGGGCGCGCTCATCGAGGCCTGGGGCGAGGTCAAGGTTCAGAAGGCGCGCGTCGTCCTCTCCCTCGTGGGCGTGGTTGCAGCCGTTGCCGCCATGACGATCGTCATCGCGCTCGGCGACCTGCTCCTGCAGTCCTCGCGCGAGTTGGCGGAACTCTACGAGGGGCGCTCCGTCACCCTGCGCCTGACCCCCGAAAGCTCCTCGGCCTCCTCGGATGGTTCGGCGGCCGGCGGCCCCTATCAGGATGCGTCCGATCCCGCCTCGGCAACCGGCGCGCAGACCGCGAAGCGACCCGACGAAAAGGACACCATCGGCGAGGCCATGGGCACCCTGGCCGAACGCACGGACATCCGCTACTGGTCGCGCTTTTCCAGCGGGGGTGGTGAGATCGTCGAAACTCGACAGGCCCGCTCTAGCGGGCAATTCCGCGGCTATCCCCTGACGAAGATCGGCGACATGGTTGACGGGATCGCGTTCCAAGGCGTGGATCCCTCCTATGCGGTAATCTACCGCACCCGCATGCTCGCGGGACGCTGGGTCGAGAGCAGTGATGCCGACCAGCGCCTGATCCCCGTCGTCATCTCTGAAAGCCTGTGGAACCAGCTGGGGCGCGCCCCCATTGACCAGGTTCCGATCGTCCTGCACACGAGCGATGGAACGGCCATGCGCGTCGTCGGCGTCACCAAGTCGAAGAGCTCCTTCGACATGCCGACCGTGTTCGCGCATTACGACGCGGCGCGCGTCTCCTTCCCGCAGATGAGTGCGCCGTCCATGATCGCGTGGGTGGGTACCGAGAACGCCGACCTGGCGCGCGACACCCTGCCGCGCGCCCTGGCCTCGATCCTCGGCGAGGGCTGGAAGGTCTCCGTCTCCGGCGGCGAACACGAGGACATCGGCGAGGAGCAGCTGGGTACCATCTCCAACGTCATCATGGTGATCGGCGGCATCATTGTGTTCCTGGGAGCCCTGGGCCTGCTGAACGTCGCCATCGTGACCGTGCGTCAGCGCGTGCGCGAGATCGGCATCCGCCGAGCCGTCGGCGCTTCCGCCACGCGTGTCTTCTTCGCGGTCTTCATGGAGTCCGTCGTCGCGACCTTCGTCGCCGGCGTCATCGGTGTGGGAATCGCGGTCGTCGTCGTCCGATTCCTGCCCCTGGAGGCGCTCAATATCACCCTGAGCGACACCCCGGCCTTCCCCGCTGGCGCCGCCATCGCCGGCGTCGCCATCTCCACGAGCATCGGCGCCCTGTGCGGCATCATCCCGGCGCTCGCGGCCGTGCGCATCAAGCCGATCGACGCGATCCGCTATTGATTGATCGGCGAGGTCCTGCCCCTCCTACGTGCCGCCCTCGTCAGAACTCATGAGAAAACCATCCTGTTTACTCTTTTATAGCTTCGAGTGCTCAGCTAGCATCATCGATCGTGTTGGAATGTCGCGGCGGTCGCTCTGCTCTGAGGACCATGCGCATTGGTGACTGACGCTTCGCGTTCTGCCAATATTGTATGCTGCGTAACATCGTATCGACAGGCTGTTTTCTCGCCGAGGAGGATTCATGACGCCGGCAAAACTTGCTATCAATACCAGTGGAACTCCCACCAAGGGACGTATCTATGCGCTTCATGGGGTGACAGATAATGCTGCCGCGCTATGCGATGTCAGCGAGCGTTGGTCCGGTGAGTTCGAGGTCGTCTGCGTCGACGCGCTGGGACACGGGTGCTCCCCTCGTTTTACACCCGAGCAGCTTGAGGACCCTTTCGAGGCGTTGGTGCAGAGTGCGGCCGCAGTAATTAACCGTATTGAAGCTGATGATCCTGCCCCCTTTGTCCTGTTGATGGGGCACTCGATGGGTGGTGCCACCAGCGCCGATATTGTTTCACGAGGCCTGGCCCACGTTGATGCTTTGGTGCTGGAGGACCCGGCTCTATTCACTGCCGATAATCGGCGAGATTCCAAGACTTTTGGTGAACACCTGGTGAAGTGGTGCAATCACGTGACCGACAATCTAGGACACGAGGTTGAACAGATTCTGAAGGGCTATCCGCTGTGGAGTCGCGCGGAAGCAACCGGGTGGGCACAGGCAAAGGTGCAGGTGGATCGCAATTTCCTATCGAATATTGCCGTCAGTAGTGCGCGCACGCGAAATGAAATTCTGGAATCTCTTCAGACCCCGACTTTGCTGATTACAGGGGATGGAGACGATGTTGTCATTGGCCCAGCCGGTGTCGCTGACATCGATAAGTTGGGCTTAGAGAAGGTCACTACTCTTCTGATGCCCACTGCTCGGCACTGCGTGCGCCGCTCAACTCCCGAGCCCTTCTACGCTGCGGTTGAGTCCTTTATTGCAGAGCTCGGCCCGAAGGGCTGAAAAGGGATGGCTGAATCTCCGTTCTTTCTACGCCCTGAGCTGCTGCCGGTAATCGAAGCGACACCCGAACAAACAACCTGGAACCTGCCCGCTATGCGCGCTGGGGGAGATGCTCTTCTGGAGAATCCCCACGAAGCAATCAATAGGCTCGAAGTGACCGCGCGTGGGCGCAGCTTCATCCCCGATGGTCTGCGGGATAACGCACCGATTCTGGTGTCAATCCACGGTGGGGGATACGTCGCTGGGCGAGCGGCATTCGACGATGCGAAGAATGACGAGCTTGCAACACGCTTCGGTGCGATCGTCTTCTCTCCGGAGTATCGCCTCGCACCCGAATTTCCCTTCCCGATTCCCGTCGACGACTGTATTTCCGCCCTTGTCGAGGCCCTTGACCGTTTTGGTTATGAACGTCCAATTTTCGTTTTAGGGGATTCCGCGGGAGCTGGGCTGGCCTATTCCATGGTGTGCCGTCTCTACGGACTGGTTTCACCAGTGCTGCAAGATGAAGAAACTATGGCTCGATATGAGCAGATTTCTTCCATGATCAGAGGCGTTGTCTTACTGGAGCCTTGCATTGACCCGACCTTGTCAACGCACTCAAGCTCACTCTTCGCAGATGGTCCGATCTGGACACGCCGCGCGGCAGCCGGTGCGTGGCGACACTTCTTTGGGCTTGCGCTGGCTACGGGGGAAGAGGGAAAGGAATCCGAAATCCCTGACGCGCTCCTCGAATCTGCTTTCCCCAAGCCGCGAGAACACATGAGGGAAATTGGCTTCCCTCCGGCATTAGTTGTTGTGAATCCTGTCGATCCTCTTCGAGATGAGGGGATCGCGCTGGCAACTGGCCTGGTTGATAGCGGGTGTATTGCTGAGTTGCATATGTTCGCGGGTACTTTCCATGGTTCGCTTTCAGTGCCTGACTCTGTTGCTTGGAACGAAATTCGTTCATTGATCAGTCGCT
The DNA here is from genome assembly GCF_001070855.1 of Trueperella pyogenes. Classification (GTDB taxonomy): domain Bacteria; phylum Actinomycetota; class Actinomycetes; order Actinomycetales; family Actinomycetaceae; genus Pauljensenia; species Pauljensenia pyogenes_A. The sequence continues at coordinate 337,281 of NZ_JVLH01000009.1, forward strand.
TTATGACTGAGAACAGCTGAAAGAACGGGGACTATCCAAAAGATCGAGAGGGGTACAACGCTCGCATGCAGCTGGCGTCGCACCCTTCTCTATATGCCCCGTGATCTGCAAATATTCACTCACCAAATATTCAGGGAACTTTGTCAAGATCGTGACCGAAGTGTAACCATTGGGGCTAGAAAGCCATTTCTACGTAGTAATACAATTCACAGCAAGGACTTCCGTGTCATAGGGGCGCGGGGAAGCCGGGCGACAGTGAAGCCGCAGGTAAACCGAAGGAAGTCACCGAACTATCAAAGGAGAGTTCAATGGCACGTCGTGCACTCGCCGCCGTTGCAGTTCTGGGCATTGCCGCCGTGGGACTGACAGCGTGCTCTGGATCCAAGGACAAGGCTGCTTCTGGAAGCTCAGAAGGAAAGTCGCTTGTCGTCACCTACTACAAGACCTCGTCTTTCCCACAGGTTGAAGACTTCATGAAGCGTGCGAAGGAAGAATTCGAGTCGACCCACAAGGGTGTCACCATCGATCTTCAGCCCGTTGAAGCCGAGGCTGACCAGTACTTCACCAAGCTCGCACTGATGAATAAGTCGAAGTCCAAGGCTCCCGACATCATCTATGAAGACACATTCCAGGTCATGAGCGATGCTGCAGCTGGATACCTACTGCCCATCGATCAGTACGTGAAGGACTGGGATGAGTGGAGCCAGTACTCCGAAAGCTCGACTCAGGGCGCAAAGGGCATGGATGGCAAGCTCTACGGTGTTCCCTTCGGTACCGATACCCGCGGTATCTACTTCAACAAGAAGATCTTCGAGCAGGCGGGTCTACCGACCGATTGGCAGCCCAAGAACTGGGACGAGATTCTTTCCGCAGCACGCACCATCAAGGAAAAGGTGCCCGGCGTTATCCCCATGAACATCTACGCAGGCCGCGCCGGTGGCGAACAGACCACCATGCAGGGCTTCGAAATGCTGCTCTACGGAACTCAGGACACCCTGTACAACACCGATACCAACAAGTGGGTCAGTGGCTCCCAGGGCTTTAAGGACGCTCTGACCTTCTACCAGACCGCATACTCCGAAGGCCTGACCCCCTCCAACGATGTTGCTCTGGACAAGGCAGTCGGTACTCGCGTTTCCACTGAGCTCCTCCCCAAGGGCAAGCTCGCCATCGATATCGATGGTTCCTGGCTTCCCTACGTGTGGATGCAGGATTCCACCAAGTGGGCCGAATGGCAAGACACCATCGGTCTGGCAAAGATGCCGACTCAGAAGGGGCAAGCACCCGGATTCACCACGCTCTCAGGTGGATGGGTGCTCTCCGTTGGATCCCAGACCAAGGATCCCGAGCTGGCAGCCGACTTCGTCAAGACCGCTCTGAATAAGAAGGGCTCCCTGCAGTACTCCATCGCGACCTCCGCGATTGCCGTCCGTAAGGATATCGTCTCCGATCCCGAGTACCTCAAGGCCAACCCCTCCTTCGAGTTCTTCGCTGGAATCGTCCAGTACACGCACTTCCGCCCTGCAACTCCCGACTACCCGCAGATCTCCACGAATATCCAGACGGCCACCGAATCTGTGGTCACCAAGGAACAGACCCCCGAACAGGCCGCAAAGGCCTATGACGAGGGCCTGGTGAAGATCGTCGGCGAGAAGAACATCGAAGCGGCGAAGTAACATGTCCACCTCGGTTCGTGTGGGGACCGAGAGCACTGCGACCCTTGGCGGGCGACGCGAGACACTGATCTCTCGCATCGCCCGCCAAACGGGCCGAATGGGCCTGCTGTTTCCAGCAGTTGCTCTTATGGCGGTGTTCCTCATCGGTCCCATTGCATACTCGGTATATGGGTCTTTGACCAATGCCGCCCTTTCGGGCTACAAAGCGGCAAACCCCGAATTTGTCGGCCTCGAAAACTATGTGGAACTGCTGACCAGTAATGGTTTCTGGAAAGCAGTCCTGCTCACAGTGATCTTTGTGTTTGCATCAGCGGTTGTTGGCCAGAACATCTTGGGTCTGGCCTTGGCAATGCTCATGCGCAAGGCGCCGAAGATCCTTTCCACACTTGTCGGTGGCGTCGTTGTGATCGCTTGGGTTATGCCTGAAATCGTCGCCGCCTTCGCGCTCTATGCTTTCTTCTCTACAGACGGAACGCTCAACGCCCTGCTCAGTTACATCGGCCTCGGCGGAACAACGTGGCTCCTGACTTTCCCCATGTTCTCGGTCATCATGGCCAATATTTGGCGTGGTACGGCCTTCTCAATGATGGTGTACTCGGCGGCTCTAGCTGAGGTTCCACCGGAAATTCAAGAAGCGGCAAAAGTCGATGGAGCACGCGGATCGCAGCGTTTCTTCTTCGTCACCCTTCCCATGATCAAGGGCTCCATCTCCACCAACCTGCTCCTCACCACCCTTCAAACCCTTGGTGTCTTTACGCTCCTGTGGGTGATGACGGGCGGTGGTCCGGGAACTCAGTCAACGACACTCCCGGTCATGGCCTACCAAGAAGCCTTTAAGAACTCTCTGATTGGCTACGGCACGGCGATTGCCACAGTAACCATTGTGCTGGGTGCGCTTTTTGCTATGGTTTACATTCGCGCCTTGAAGCCGGAGGTGGACTGATGGCTACGCAAGCTAAGGAAATCCCCTCCGTCGCTAATCCGCGTGAGAAAACGGTTCGCTTAATCTCAAGCATCGTCTTGGCATTGATCGGAATTTCATTCCTGATTCCATTGGCGTGGGTGCTCTTTGCCTCCTTCAACCCAACGGCAACCGTCTCCCTGAGTGTTCCTGAGCATTTCACGACCGAGAATTACTCGGATATCGCGACATTTGATCGAACCTGGCTTCCTCTGTGGAATTCTGCGATTCTCTCCTTCGGAACGGCAATCTTGACCGTTGTTGTCGGTGCGCTCGCGGCCTACCCGCTTTCTCGCTATAAGAGTCGTTTCGCTCGCGGATTTATGTACACGATTCTTTTTGGAACCTGCTTGCCGATTACGGCACTGATGGTTCCCGTGTACTCACTCTTCGTCAGCCTCGATCTGATCGATTCGATGCCCGGCATCATCTGCTTCATGACTGCGACCTCACTGCCCATGGCCGTGTGGATGCTCAAGAACTTTATGGACTCTGTCCCTGTGTCTCTTGAAGAAGCAGCCTGGGTCGATGGCGCCAGCGCACTCAAAGCGCTGCGAACCATTGTTCTTCCCCTGATGAAACCCGGTCTGTTGGTCGTCTTTATCTTCATATTCACCGCGACCTGGGGGAACTTCTTCGTTCCCTTCATCTTGACGACTGATCCGGATATTCAGCCAGCTGCCGTCGCTATTTACCAGTTCTTCGGAACTCACGGAGCCGTTGTTTATGGAAAGCTTGCCGCATTCGCGGTGATTTATTCCAGCCCGGCTTTGGTTCTGTACGCAATCATGCAGAAGGTTTCCGGAGGAAGTTTCGCAATGGCAGGAGCAGTCAAGGGCTAGGCTCACCCCTCCAGGGTCCAGCCCCTTCCTCACTCCCGAGGAAGAGTGATGTGCCTGGTTGCCACCTCTTCGGCAACCAGGCCATCGCGTATCAGAGCCTCAATGACGCGAGGAGCCTGCTGCGGATCCGCGCCCTCTAAGCGTGCCGCGGCGATGGCCTCGTCAATAGAAATTCCTAAGGGAGAAGCCCGCAAAGCTGCCATCACCCGTCCCCGAGCCTGCCGGTCAGTTCCCTTCCACGCCTGACCACGAGGCCTCACCTCGGCGGGTGGGAAACCAGCGCTCGCCCAGGCGCAGTTTGTGCGCAGCGGGCACCCCGCACACTTGGGGGAGCGCTGGGTGCAGACCAGTGCGCCAAACTCCATAATCGCCACATTCCACACCGCGCATTCTGCGCCTTCCTCGGGAAGCCACTGCATCGCAGCTGCGAACTCGGAGCGCGAAGGTGTGGAACGTCGCGCAAACTCGACCCCGTCGCAGATGCGTGCGAATACTCGACGAATATTCGTATCAAGAACAGGAATGCGCTGGTGAAACTGGAAGGATGCAATTGCGCTGGCGGTGTACGGGCCAATTCCTGGCAGGCCCAGCAAGGCCTCGTACGTGGAGGGGAGAACGCCCCTGAAATCGCGCGTGATGCTGAGTGCGCAGTCGCGAAGGCGTAGGGCCCGCGATGGGTAGCCCAGGTGACTCCACTCAACAAGGACCTCGGCCGGTGACGCTTTCGCAAGATCCGCCGGAGTTGGCCACAGACTCATCCAGCGCTCCCAAATCGGCTGAACGCGCGGGATGGGGGTTTGCTGGCTCATGACCTCAAAAACAAGAGTGCCCCACGCGGAAACATCATCGGCGCGCATGGGAAGATCGCGTCGATGAAGGCGGTACCACTCCATGATGGCGCTTCGGGTAGTTTCTCTTTCGGTCACAGGCACACAGGTAGCTTAGCCGTCACCCAACGCGCCCGCTGAGGCGAGTAGGCTCACCCCAAACTGTGCGAGAATGGCAGCATGCTGCTCAGTGATCGCGATATTTCAGCAAGCCTTGATAGCGGACGTATTCAATTGGATCCGCTTGATCGCTCTCTGATTCAACCCGCAAGCATCGACGTGCGTTTGGATCGACTCTTCCGCCTCTTCGATAATCACCGTTATCCGGTGATCGATCCCGCTGCCGATCAATCTGACCTGACCCACAGTGTGGACGTGGGACCGGATGATCCCTTCGTGCTGCACCCCGGTGAGTTTGTGCTGGGTGCCACCTATGAGCTGGTGACCCTGGGTGACGACATCGCAGCGCGCCTTGAGGGAAAGTCTTCGCTGGGTCGCTTGGGCCTGCTCACGCACTCCACCGCTGGCTTCATTGACCCAGGCTTCTCTGGCCACGTCACCTTGGAACTGTCGAATACTGCGACCATGCCGATCCTGCTCTACCCGGGCATGAAGATTGGTCAGCTGTGCTTCTTTGACCTGTCCTCGCCCGCCGAGCACCCTTACGGCAGTGAAGGCTTGGGTTCGCACTACCAGGGGCAGCGCGGGCCGACGCCCTCGCGCACGCACCTTCGTTTTAGTCGCACCCGTATCGAGCGTTGATCGTGGGCCAAGAAGCATCGCTGCCTCCCAAACGCAGGTCGTTTCGCGAGCGTTTGGAAGCTGCTCCTGCTGGGCAGGCTCACGATTCTGCGCGAGGTGTTCAGTCCTCGCTGAGCCAGACGGCTTCGCACCCTTTGACTGAAACCTCGATGACTTCGGTCGGCGGGATGCGTGCTTTCGACACCGCACTGCGAGTGAACGGCACCGGCGAGATTCGCCTTGATGACCATGTTGCGCGCGTGTCTATGGGCACCAGCTCCGCTGTGCGTGAAGTGTTGCCTCTTCCCGTTGAGTTGGGGCTGGCAAACCACCTCTTCTGCGTGGGCGCTTCCGTTGAAGATGATGAGCTTGAGGCCTTGGCTGTTTCCGCGTGGGACGAGGCCCATTGGGTTGCTCCCGGTCGTCTGCACCTTCGCGGGGGAGTAGAGCTTTCTGGCCCTTGGGCGCTTCCCGTAAATGTCCGAGGTCCACTTGGCTTGGGTGCAGACCTCACTCACGCGTGGGTTGTGGAGTGTGAGCCGATGCGCGGGGAGCCTGCACCGCCTGAGCTTGCCGCGAGTGACCGCTGGGCTTCGGCTTTCCCCGAGGGCTTGCCCGTTGGGCTCGAATATCAGGTCTTGCTGGTGCTGGAGCGGATGGCTCGGCGCTTGGCTGGGGCTGTGCGCATTGCGGGAAGTGGCGTTGTTATGCAGCCCGATCCTGATTCCGCAGTGTCTTTGGCCGTGTATTCGCCGCGCTGGGTGGGGCCCGCTGAACTTGCCGAGGCCTTGGCTGAGGTTTTCCCAGAGACGATTGATTCGCGCGAGTTGGTTGCTGATGCGCAGGGAGAGCCTTCCCGTCAGAATCGTCGCGATGCCGAGGCTGAACGAGAGCTGCGTTCAGTGGTGCATGAGTTGAGTGATGAGTTGCGCGAAGCCTTAGCGCGGGATCGTGAACATGCACTAAGCGCTGAACAAGTTGTTGATGGTTTTGCTTTGCTCAGTCCTATTGGGAATCAGTCGATCATGATGGTTGAAGTGCATCAGGTCGAGCAGGTTCCTCATGTCTTGCGCTGGGAGGAATGGGCGCAGGGGGCGGTCATTGAGTATCGACTACGCTGGCTTCCTAAGGGAAATGTCGAGGTTCCTGAGAGTATCGTCACTCGTTCCGAGCGTTTGGAGCGTATGCGTTCGACTCGTGATATTGAGTCTGCAGCAACAATTATCCTTGGAATTGCGGGCGGAGCTGTGGTTGACGAGGATGACTTCCTGGTTTCTTTATGAAATGTTTATGAATGAAATCTGAATAAATTTAGCTGAGAAAACACTAGGAATTTCAGCCTGATTACCTGTAATATATTTTTGAATCTGTCAATCTTCGGATTTTTGGAGTTTTTCCTATGACAACCCTCCGCACTAAGCGCGCGGTTTCTGCGCTCGCAGCGCTGACGCTTGCGGTTGGTGGTATCGGTGCCGTTGAGATCTTCTCTGACGCTGCCGCTCCCGCCGCCCACGCCGCAACTTGTCCCGCACCCACCACGGATATCACCTCGAAAATGACTGTTGGCCAGCCTGAACTGGTTGACGACAATGGAAATGCAACGACGAACCTCACTGTTGGTCAGACCCTTGGTTACAAGGTCAAGTGGTCGACCAGCTCGAAGGTGACCGCAGGTCAGTACTTCCAGTACAAGCTTTCAACCAAGTCCGCAAACCCGATCGCTCCCTTCACCTTCGATGTGAAGTCCGCATCGGGCACCGTGATTGGCTGCGCTACTTGGGGATCGGATGGCACTGTCAAGGTCGTCTTCAATGAAGCAGCTGAGGGTGCGGCATCTTGGGATGGCTGGGTGATCACTCGCTCGCGCTTGACCCTGGAGGCCAATGAGATCGGAGGCACGCAGCCTTTCCATCTGACCGAGACCAAGTCCGTTGACGTTAACGTCAAGAAGGGCGTCGGTGTTGGCGAAGGTTTCCGTAAGGATGGCTTCTGGACCTACCCCGGCACCGTTTGGAACAAGAGCCGCACCATCTCTTGGCGCGTGACCATTCCCGGTGGCTCCGCTGGTCTGAAGAACGTGACCTTTACCGACAACTCCGAAGACACCAAGTGGGACTTCGACTGCACCGATCTGACGAACCAGTTGAAGACCAATGCCACTAACTTCAAGCTTCTTGCAGCTGTTGGCGGCGCAAACTACGCAGGTGCGGACCTCTCTAACGGTTCTCTCCGTGAAAACGCGACCATCACCTGTGATGCAAACGCGCTCAAGATTCAGATTCCTGAGATTCCTGCAAACCAGTTCGCAGTCTTCACCCTCTACGGTCGCGTTGAGAACCTGGTGAACGGACGCTACTGGAATACTGCAAACATCGAAGCTCCGGGCACTCCGGGTGCATCAGTTGCAAGTGAAAAGCTCGTCTACGGTGCTGATGCTGGTGCAGAAGCAAAGCAGGTCTTCTCCATCGCCAAGAAGGTTGATGACTCCGCAGCTGCTCTGACCGATGATCCGGACTTCTCCTTCGAAGTGACCCTGAAGGGCCCCGGCGTTGACAAGACTGAAACTGTCACCGTTAAGAAGGGACAGACCTACACTTACCCGGACAAGCTGCCTGTCGGCACGAAGGTCACCATCAAGGAAAAGAACCTTCCCGATGCAAGTGTCCTGTGGGATAACGCAACTTCCGGTGTCTTCAGTGAAGCTGATGGCGTCACCTTGGGTGCGGACAAGAAGACCGCAACTCTGACGGTTAACCCCGAAAAGGACTACACCGCAACAGTCACCAACGTGACCAAGCCGAAGCCGACTCCGACCCCGTCGACCACGACTCCGACCCCGGAGCCCACGCCGTCCACGACGACTCCTGCGCCGTCACCGACTCCGTCGACGACCACTCCGGCTCCGAAGCCGACTCCGAGCACCACCACGCCCGAGCCGACTCCGTCGACCACAACTCCGGCTCCGAAGCCCACGCCGTCCACGACGACTCCGGCTCCGAAGCCCACCCCGTCGACCACGACTCCCGAGCCGAGCCCCTCGACCACCACCTCGGTGCCTCCCGCACCGACCGAGTCGACTCCTCCCTCGACGCCCTCTGAGCAGCCCAAGAAGCCGAAGAACCCCAAGTCTTCCCTGGCAAAGACCGGTGCAAACAGCGGAATTCTGCTGGGCCTTGGAATGGCAGCATTGATCGCCGGTGGCGCTGCAGTTGCAACGCGTCGCAAGATGGGCTGAACCATCTAGCGCACTGACGCTATAACGCTGGTCCCGGTGGTGAGAAATCGCCACCGGGACTGTGTTTTATCCGGGTAAAGAGTGATGCCGTTCTTCAAGCCTTCAGGCAGCTTCTCGCCCTACGTGGCTTCCTTCCTAGCAGATACAAAAACACCGTCAGATGGGTGTAACAAACCCGTCTGACGGTGTTTCCTTATGTCTTAAAGCGGAAGAGCTCAGCTACTTTCGCGATTGCGAGGAAGAAGAGGTCCAGTAGTCCTCGTCATCCCAGTGGTCATCCTGGGAATCCTGGTCATCTTCGGCGTAATCAGCGTAGCGTGCGTACAGATCATCTTCGTCTGGCTGCTCTTCGCTATGCGTCTCATGCCCGGCTGCAAGCTCCCTTTGGAGTGCATCCAGGTCGGTGTCAGGGCTGAAATACTTCAGCTTGCGTGCGACTTTCGTCTGCTTGGCCTTTTGACGGCCGCGCCCCATGGCGTCGACCCCCTCTACTTCGGTCGGGTCCGCACAAGCGGTGCCCTAGGTGTTCAAAATGTTTCGTGGGAACATCATACCTAAAAACGATGCCCGATCCCCACCCGAAGTGTTGGATGGGGCCAAATTATGCCTTCAGCGGGAGTACTTAGAACCCGAACGCCTCACGCGGGAAGTAATACGCCACGCAACAAGACCGACAACTGCCACGACAGAGCATGCGGCAATTCCCAGAGTGCGCATCGCGTCAGTATCACCTTCGCGTGCCAGCTCCCAAGTCGAGCGAGCACGTTCCTTGAGCTCCTCAACCTTTGCCTGAGCATTCTGCTTTGCCTGCTCAATTTGGTACGAAGGGTGAAGCTGTGTCACAAGCTGATCAACCGTATTGGTGAGCTCAATACGCGTCATGCGTAGCTGGGCTTCAATCTCATCTGCGCTCAGGTCTGCTTGAGTCTGCTCGTTGCTCACTTTTGAGCCCCTTTCTTCACGGCGTCCACATCTTCCTTCAAGCCCTGCTGGGGTGCGGGAACGTTCTGGCTAGACTTCTTCAGCTTCGAGATGCCAACCAGAGCGAAGATGATGACGATCAAGAAAATCACGCCACACACGATGAGTGACGCTGCCCAAGCGGGAAGAACCAAAGCCAGTGCAAGCTCCGCACTGTGCAGAAGCCATCCCAGGCCGTAGAGGGCGAAAACACCCGCAATAACCAGTGCGATGATCCCCGCTTTTGCGAAGTTGAGGAAGGTCATCGCCTTGGTCTTTGTCAGTTCGATTTCTCCGCGGATGAGCGTGGAGATTTGTGCCGTCATACGGCCGAAAAGCTCGCCAATACTGGGGGGTTTGGGCTCAGACGGAACCTGCCCCAAAGAGGGACGGTAATTACTCATACCTTCATCGCTTCCTACGAAGATGGGCACCGAAGTGCAGTCACTCTTTAATTTTGACACGAATACGTGTCACTTAGCATCCGACTCGGGTACCGAATCCTCATCCGGCATTACCGAACCGGGGAGCTCGCCCAGGATTTTTTGTGCGTGTTCGATCAGCGCAAGCTCCTCAGGGCTTGCCTCAGAACCGGAAGGCAGATCTTCATTGAGTTGTTCTTTGAGTTCATCACCCAGTGAAGCGCGCGCCTGATCAATGCGATGGAAACGCTGTGCCTGGGCAATCGCAGCAAGAGCAATTTCAGCGGTCTCAGGATTGTCATCCCACTGCGAAGACACTGGCTCGGGGAGCGGAGAGTCCGCTGTGCGCACAACCCGAGTAGTCAGCGGGTGCCAATTGGGCGTGATTGCGGGCTCCTCATCCTCTGCCTCGATCTCCGAGGCGGCGGTGGAATCCTCGCCACGGCTCTCCTTTGCGGGCGGGGCTTCCTCTTCTGAGGCCTCGTCATCTTCGTGGGGGAGGTTGGGGGCAATGGTCGCCGAGTCGGTGTGAGCTGCAGAGGTGGTGTCGGCGGGGGAGTCGGCCTCGTCACCGGGGGAGGAAGGGGGAAGAATCGGATCGCCCGCGCGTGGAATTGGCCCAAGGTAGGAGGTGGGATCTTCGTTGATGGCCTCGTAGGCCATGGAGATGAATTGCGCGTCAACCTTTCCGGTGTCTGCTGCGACCGTGCTATTCGCGATGATGAGAAGGCGGTCGGCATGCTCGGCAGCTTGGGCAAGATCGGTAAAGAAAACGACGCACGCGCCGCTGGAACGCAGGGGAGTGAGGGCCTCGAAGAACTCGTCAAGGAATTCACCCTGGTCGACCTCGGCGGGAAGGTCGCTGATAATCACTAGGTTTGCGCGATACACGATCGCACGTAACACCTGGAAATCCAACAATTCAGAGGCTGAAAGATCACTGGCGGAACGCGTGAGATCGATGTTCAGGCGAGAGGCCGTTGAGTCGATGACCTCGGGATCAAGGGTTTGCCCCATCGTTGCACACGGAATCACCAAGTTTTGGAGGAGCGTGAGGGAGGGGTTCAGAACTTCGTCGGGGCTGATCAGGGTAGTCCTGCTGCCCGTGGGCATCCACACCGAACCTTCATCAAGTGGGCTGATGCCAGAAAGGACGCATGCGACATGATGGCGGCGCGCAGCTTGGGGGTCGAAAACAGCGACCGTTGAATCGGCGCGGAAAGCAAGATCTGAGCGGTCTAGGTAGTGAGCCTGGGTTGAGGGATCAATAATGGTTGCACTTCGAGCGAAATAGACGACTTTGCCCCCAGCCGTGCCGGCTGCGGTGCCCTTACGCGTTTGCCACCAGTGACGCTTGGGTCGGGGGGCGACAAATGCTGCGCGTTCTTCAGCAGTGGGAGCGTGAGTTGTCATGCTCCAATTGTGCCAACAGCCTTGCGAATTGATGCCGCGCGCGCGCCGAAAGTGGCGTTTTATTGCGGAAGAAGTGAGGTGAATATGTGATCGATGCGCTGTTGCAATAGAGGGGTCAGGCTTTTGTGGATGTGCTGACGAGGCATGGTTGCCAGGGGCTCCAGAGCAATGATGTAGCGCATGGTAACTACGCCGTACAGCATGGAAAGGACGATCTCGAGTTCTTCGCCAAGGAGTCGAGCCCGATCGGGGTCTGCGGCAAGGAACTGACTGATCTGCTCTAAGACATCGCTTCGGATATAGGTGCGAAAGCGCTGGGAGGTTGAGGTATCGGTGATCAGTGCACGCATGAGTGCCAAGAGGGTGTCTGATGTCAGCGTGTGCTCATAGAGGTCCAGGATGTAGTCGACTAGGCGTGTGGCCGCTCCCTGTGGGCCTGGGGTGAGAAGCGCGATGATTTCCGAGGCCGGGTCGAGGGGAAGATCCATGCAGGCGCGGAAAAGTTTCTGCTTAGTTCCGAAATAGTAGGTGATGAGCGCGGGGTCGCATCCTGCTCCCCGGGCGACTGAACGCAGGGTTGTGTGGTCGTAGCCCTGAGTGACGAATTCACTTCTGGCGGCAGCGATGATGTGCTGTTTGACTTCGCCTCGGCAGGCGCTGGGGCCACGGTGGATTTTAGATACAGACGATGTTGCGTTATTTGAATCAGAAATTTCAACACCTGATGAAACTTCGGGGGCATTTGTCAGGGATTCTGAAGGCGCTTTTCGCTGTTTCTCCGCCCTTAGTTGATGCATCGTCGCCATGAGCTCAGTCTAATTTCAACAGTTTGGAAATTAGAAATCGGGGACATAGCGTGCACAACATGGATACGCAGATCATTGAAGGCTCGCGTTTACACGCCGAAAGCACACCCGAACACCCGTGCCAGCTCGGTATTGATGTGGGCTCAACGACGGTCAAAGCCGTTGTTTTAGACGGCAACCGCATCCTCTTCTCAGACTATCGCCGCCACAACGCAGATGTTCGCGCCGAACTCGGACACCTTCTCGAGGACATCGAGGACATCTACCCCGGATTGGTCGTCCAGGCTGCGATCACCGGTTCGGGCGGATTGACGACAGCCCGAGCAATGGGCATCCCCTTCGTTCAGGAAGTTATCGCGGGAACGGAATCCACTCAGCGACTCCACCCAGAAGTGGATGTCGTTATTGAGTTGGGCGGTGAAGACGCCAAGCTCACCTACCTGCACCCCACACCTGAGCAACGAATGAACGGAACCTGTGCGGGTGGAACCGGTGCCTTCATTGACCAAATGGCCACGCTGCTCCACACCGACGCCTCGGGGCTGAACGCGCTGGCCGAAGCGCACACTCAGCTCTACCCGATCGCCTCGCGCTGCGGTGTATTCGCGAAATCGGATATCCAGCCACTGATCAACCAGGGCGCCGCGCACGAGGACCTTGCGGCCTCGATCTTCAGCGCGGTCGCAACCCAAACCATTGCAGGTCTTGCCTGCGGTCGCCCCATCCGCGGAAACGTCATGTTCCTGGGCGGCCCGCTGCACTTCCTCCCTCAACTACGCGAGGCCTACAAGACTCTGCTCCCCAAGGCTGACTCCTTCATCACCCCGGAAAATGCGCAACTGTACGTCGCTATCGGAGCTGCACTCTTGGCCTCGAAAGAAGCAAAGAAACGAGGCGAAGAAGAAGGAAACGCGCTCGAGCAACTGATCGACCGCCTCGCCACCGCACACGTCGAAGCCGAATCCGCTCGCATGCGGCCCCTTTTCGCGACCCCGGAAGAGAAGGAAGAATTCGTCCAGCGTCACGCAGAAGAAGTCATCCCCAAGGCTGATCTCTCTCAGGCTCGCGGGCGCTGCTGGCTCGGAATTGATGCGGGTTCAACCACTATCAAGGCAGTTCTGATCGACGAAGATGACCGGATTGTCTTCACCCACTATGCCTCCAACGAAGGTGACCCCGTCGCTGCAGCGGTAGAAATTGTTCGAAGGGTCCGCAGTGAACTGCCTGAAGGCACCGTGATTGGTCGATCCTGCGCAACCGGATACGGCGAAGGTCTGGTCACCGCGGCCCTGACCATGGACGAGGGCGAAATCGAAACAATGGCGCACTACCGCGCCGCGGAATTCATCCAGCCCGGCGTCACCTCGGTCATCGATATCGGCGGCCAAGACATGAAATACCTGCGGATCAAGGATCACGCAGTCGATTCAATTTCCGTCAACGAGGCCTGCTCCTCGGGTTGCGGGTCCTTCCTGCAAACCTTCGCGCAGACCATGGGAACCGACGTGCGAAACTTCGCGCAGATGGCAATGGAATCGAGCAGCCCCGTCGACTTGGGAACGCGCTGCACGGTCTTCATGAACTCATCGGTCAAGCAGGCGCAAAAAGAAGGCGCGGATGTGCGCGATATCAGCGCTGGTTTGTCCTACTCGGTCGTGCGTAATGCCCTGTACAAGGTCATCAAGCTCAAGGACCCCTCGGACCTGGGCGAACGCGTCGTTGTCCAGGGTGGAACCTTCCTCAACGACTCGGTTCTTCGCGCATTCGAGCTGCTCACTGGCCGCGAGGTTGTTCGCCCGGATATCGCCGGACTTATGGGTGCTTACGGCGCGGCGCTCACTGCCCGTATGCACGACAGCGGTGAAGGTGAGTCGACGCTGGCTCGCGTGGAAGACCTCGAGGACTTCCAAGTCGAGACCACGCGCAAGACCTGCCGCCTGTGCCAAAACCACTGTCAGATGACGATCTCGACCTTCTCCAACGGAGAAAGGCACGTATCGGGGAACCGTTGCGAACGCGGAGCAAGCCTTGAAAAGGTCCCACGCAAGTCGGACCTACCCAACCTCTATGACTGGAAGTACAAGAGGATCTTCGGATACCGACGCCTCACCGAAGCCAAAGCCTTCCGCGGAGACATTGGCATTCCCCGTGTTCTGGGCATGTACGAGAACTATCCCTTCTGGTTCACGATGCTCACCGAGCTCGGTTTCCGCGTGATGATCTCCGGACGAAGTAATCACGAGCTATTCGAGCAGGGAATGGAATCGATCCCTTCTGAAAACGTGTGCTATCCGGCCAAGCTCGTCCACGGACACATCGAATCCCTGTTGGATAAGGGGATTACAACGATCTGGTACCCCTGCGTTGACTTCGAACAAAAGCTCACCGACGCGGATAACAACTTCAACTGCCCGGTCGTTGCAACCTACCCCGAAGTCATCCGCAACAATATGGAGCGCCTGAATGAGCCGGGCGTGAAGTTCATCAGCCCCTTCATCAACTTCGGCAACCGCGACTACCTGCCCGCACACCTCGTGCGCACCTTCGCGCAGTATGGCTACGACATCAGCGTTGAAGAAATGACCCGCGCACTGGATAAGGCGTGGGAAGAAGACGCAGCAGTCAAGGCTGAAATCAAGGAAAAGGGCCGCGAAGCACTCGAGTGGATGCGCGAACACGGAGTGCGTGGAATTGTCTTGGCGGGCCGCCCCTACCACCTCGATCCCGAAATCAACCACGGCATCCCCGAGGTCATTGTCGGACTGGGAATGGCCGTCCTCACCGAGGACTCCATCATTGACCAGCGCCTTGAACGCCCTCTTCGCGTGCGCGATCAGTGGTCCTACCATTCGCGCCTATACGAGGCCGCTGCCCGCGTGGGCGATGAACCTGACCTCGAGATGGTCCAGCTCAACTCCTTCGGCTGCGGCGTTGACGCAATCACCGCCGACCAGGTTCAAGAAATCCTCGAGGGCCGAGGCGACGTGCACACGGTCCTCAAGATCGACGAAGTTTCGAACCTGGGTGCCGCAAAGATCCGCCTGCGTTCCCTAGAAGCGGCGGTTGCGGAGCGAGGAACCATGGCCTCGGGAACGATCGATACCGCGGTGCACGAGGACCCCGCATCCGTTGCCGCGCGCGAAGAATCCGAGCAGGTCAAGGCTGGACACATCGAAGCGCGAGCCGTCTTCACCGAGGAAATGCGCGATGCGGGATACGAAATCCTTGCCCCGCAGATGTCGCCCATTCACTTCCGCTTCTTGGAGCCCTTGTTCAGGCGCGCGGGATTGAACGTGCGAGTGCTTGAGCACACGAGTCGCCAGACCATGGAAACGGGCCTGAAGTACGTCAACAACGACTCCTGCTACCCGGCGATCGTTGTCATCGGTCAGTTGATCGACGAATTCGTATCGGGTCGAGCGGATCCCGATAAGACCGCAGTCGGCATCACGCAGACCGGCGGAATGTGCCGCGCAACGAACTACGCCGCGCTGTTGCGTAAGGGTCTGCGCGACGCGGGATATCCGCAGGTCCCGGTCATTGCGCTTTCCGTTCAGGGGCTGGAAGACAACCCCGGCTTCAAGATCGGAATTCGCCACATCCACAAGGCGATCCAAGCCTTCGTGATCGGTGACGCGATCCAGTCCATGCTGCTTCGCGTGCGTCCTTACGAGGCCGTGCCCGGAAGCGCGATGGAACTGTACCGCCGCTGGGATCAGATCGTGCGCGAGTGGGTCGTCAGTGATCGCTCTGAGACTTTGGGACGTGTCGGTCCGACGGGTCTCCTGACGGGGCGCTTGCGCTATTCGACGCTGATCAAGCGCTGCGTTGCTGAGTTTGACGCCCTGGAATTGCGTGATATTCCGCGTAAGCCTCGCGTTGGTTTGGTGGGAGAGATCCTTGTGAAGTTCCACCCCGATGCGAATAATCATGCGGTTGACGTCATCGAGGCCGAAGGTTGTGAAGCCGAGCTTCCCGGACTCATGCAGTTCTTCCACAATTCGGTTGCGACCGCGGAGTGGGATTACGAGAATCTGGGTATCGACGGCAAACAACGCAAGATCATGCCCATGGCTCTGTGGCTGCTCAAGAAGTATGAGGTTCCGGTCCATCGCGCCTTCGAAGAGACGAATGGGAAGTTTGAAGCCCATCGCGATATCGAAGAGATGATCTCGCGTTCGGAGGACATCGCGCGCCTTGGTAACCAAGCCGGTGAAGGCTGGTACCTGACGGCTGAGATGGTCGACATGATCGAACACGGATGCCCGAACATCATCTGCGCGCAGCCTTTCGCATGCTTGCCCAACCACATCGTTGGAAAGGGCATGTTCCGCGCGCTGCGCAACCGTTACCCGCAAGCGAACATTGTCGCGGTCGACTACGACCCGGGCGCCTCGGAAGTCAATCAGCTCAACCGAATCAAGCTGATGCTGGCAACCGCTGTTCAACAGCACAATGCCGCCGAGCGCGATGGTGAAGACGATGGCGTGCTGCAGTTGGTCGGGATTGATTTCGATTCCGAAGACCTGGGCGGCGAGGCCGTTGCTGGTGCGTCCTGCGGTGGTTGCGGGTGCGGATCCGGTGGCGCTTCCTCTGATGGCGAGGGACGCCGCGTGGTCGGCTTGGGCATGCCTGCGATGCCGCCGAGGCGTGGTGCTGCTTTCCGCTGAGGCGAGTGTTGGGGTGTTGGCTGCGCTGACGCTTGTGCGGACAAGTGCTTGGCCGGCTCGCTCTTCTCTAGGGGAATATCCTCAGGAATAACCGTGTTTATATAGCGGATATTTTGTGAAACGGAAGGGTAACAATGCGCCTCTCAGCACTGGAACAGGTTCCGCTTTTTGACGGATCGACTCCGCATCAGGCACTGGAAGACATGGTGTCTTTGGCTCGCGGATTAGAAGAGATGGATTTCCATCGCTTTTGGATCGCTGAGCACCACAACACACCGGTCTTTATGTCCTCTGCTCCCGAGTTGGTGATGGCTCACCTTCTGGATCGGACCTCGCGTATTCGCATTGGTTCGGGCGGCGTGATGGCCATGCACCAGGGCAGCTTGCAGATGGCAGAAAAGTTCTTCACTCTTGCCACCTTGTTCCCCGGACGCGTCGACATGGGATTGGGGCGTGCCCCCGGCGGTGACATGATTTCCGCCCGCGCGCTCAATCAGGGAGCAACGATTGATCCGGGGTCGATCAATGCTCTGATCGATGAAACTCTGGCTTTCATGCGAGGAACCCTGCCCGAGGGACATCCCTACGCCTCTGTTGGTGTCTACCCGCGCCCCGATGAGCTTCCCGAAGTGTGGTTGCTGGGTTCTTCAGGCCAGAGCGCGGCGTGGGCGGGGACTCGAAACATGAACTATGCCTATGCACAGTTCTTTAGCGGTCAGCAGCAGCCAGAAGTTATGGATCACTATCGCGCGCACCTGCCCGAAAACCTGAGTGAAGGTCAGGGACAGACGCTTTCCGCGCTCGCGGTGAGCGCTGCAGAAACTGAAGCGGAAGCCCTAGAACAGGCCCTTCCCGCATTGAGCTTCCGCATGTGTTTGCGACTGGGACGTCCCGTGCGGTTCCAGCGACCCGAGCAGATGAGCGCCGAAGACCGAGAAGATGCACTGCGATGGGCACAACGCGATCGTTCGATCATCATTGGCACCTACGACCAGGTTGCTCAAACGATTGCGAACTTTGCGCGTAACCACCACGTTGATGAAGTCATGCTGATCAGCTACATCGCTGATTTTCAGCAAAAGCTTGCCCAGTACCAAGAACTCCAAAGGCGTCTTGGATAACGCCTGCCTATAGGTTGTAGATAGCGCCCGTGGATAAGCTTGTGGCCCCCGCCAAAAGGTGGGGGCCACAAGCTTTGAAGCTAACGAGCAGCGATCACAGGGCTGCTGCGAAACGCTGTGCGACGTTCTCCCAGTTCACAACGTTCCACCAGGCCTTGACGTAGTCGGCCTTGACGTTGAGGTAATCCAGGTAGAAAGCGTGCTCCCACATATCCAGCATGAGCAGCGGAACGGTTGCAACGGGGATGTTGCCCTGCTGATCGGTCAGCTGGTAGGTCACGAGGCGCTTGCCCAGGGTGTCCCATGCGAGAACGGCCCAGCCGGAGCCCTGAAGACCGAGGGCTGCAGCGGCGAACTGTCCCTGGAACTTCTCGAAGGAGCCGAAGAACTCGTTGATAGCGTCGGCCAGATTGCCTTCGGGACGAGAAGCGCCGTCACCGGTCATATTCGTCCAGAAGATCGAGTGGTTGGTGTGGCCACCCAGGTTGAAGGCCAGGTTCTTTTCCCACAGGTTGATTGCGGCAAAATCGCCAGCTTCGCGAGCTGCTTCCAGCTTCTCCAGTGCGGTGTTTGCGCCGGCCACGTAGTTAGCGTGGTGCTTGTCGTGGTGCAGCTCCATGATCTTTGCAGAGATGTGGGGCTCCAGTGCCGCGTAATCGTAGGGAAGTTCGGGAAGGGTGTAAATGCTCATCGGGCTCTCCTTACACTTAGGGGTCTATACCCCAAGACTAGTACTTAAGTCCCTATGTGTGAGTGCATAGGTGGGCGAGTTCACTCAGCGCTCAACGCACCACGCAAAAGGGGAGAGGAGAAAGGCTTAGTGGCCTCGGCCTCGGCGGAAAAGATGGGACACCCCAACAACAACTCCTGTGATCAGCGAGCCAAGCACAATGCCAAACACTGCAGCGCATGCGGTCTCAACAAGCCAGCCAAGGAAACCACCGCCCGAAGCGAGCGCGTGTTCGATGGTCGACACGACGTTGTGGATGAAGCCGACGCCCACCTTCGCGAGGTTCTCGATGACCAGGTGGCCGCCCACCCACAGCATCGCAACCGTTCCAACAACGCCGATTGCGTTGAAAATCTTCGGCATCACGCGCACAATCCCGCGGCCGATATTATCTGCGGGACCGGGGCGGTTATCGTCCGGATGTGTCGCACCCTTGGCTAAGCGAAGTCCGAAATCGTCCATTCGTACTAGGACTGCAACGATCCCGTAGACGAAGAAGGTCATGAAGAAAGCGACTGCGATCAGAACCGTGACCCGCATCGACATGGACTCGGCGTTCAGTCCGTCCATGGAGACCAGCATGATTTCCGCCGAAAGAATAAGGTCAGTACGCGAGGCAGAAGAAACGATGCTTTTTTCGAGGTCTTCCGAGCTTTGAGGGGCCGTATCTTCGGCTGAGTCTTCGTGTTCGGGAAGCCAGTGCAGGGCCTCGAGAACCTTCTCTCCGCCTTCAAAACACAGGTAAGCGCCGCCCGCAATGAGGAGGAAAGGCAGGACTTGCGGCGCAAACCACGTGAGCAGCAGCGCGACGGGCAGAATAACGACCAGTTTGTTGATCAACGAGGCCTTGGCGATTTTCCCGATAATCGGCAGCTCGCGCTTGGGGGAAAGTCCGGAGACGTACTGCGGAGTGACGGCAGTGTCGTCGATGACGACGCCAACCGCTTTGGCCGATACCTTCACTGCGCTCGATGCAACGTCATCAATAGATGAAGCCGTGGCTTTTGCGAGGGTCGCAATATCGTCCAATAACGCTACCAGTCCGCCAGACATCCACTCATCCTTTTCCTTGGGGACACAGGCATTCTAATGGGCGAGTGGGACGGCCTGCGCGGTGGGGGAGCTCGTGGGAATATGTGCCTGAGAACTTGCGTGAATAAGTCGACGCAGATGCAGGTCAGGCGTGAGAAAGTAATGCTATGACGGAATCACTGATTGACACTCTTCCCAGTCCGACACCGGGATTGGAACCCGGATTGATCGCCCGCTTGGCCGCAGACCTGGGTAGCGCCGGGTGGAGCGTTGACGCGATGGAAACCATGATCAGCCCGATGGCGCGCGCTGCACTCATGCGTAATCAAAGGGTTCCGGCGCTTCGCGAACTTCAGCGGAAAGATTCCCCAGCTGCGGTATTGACGCGCTTTTTTGTCTTGGGCTGCGCGGAAAGTGGGGATGTTCTTGCGCAGGCTCTGCCCACTCTTGGGGTCCACGGTGCGGTCGACTTGGGATTGATTTTTCCTGCACTCGATGCGGAATCGCCTTCCGGCCAGCAACTTTTCAAAGCAAATTACGAC
Organism: Trueperella pyogenes; assembly: GCF_001070855.1. Taxonomy (GTDB): domain Bacteria; phylum Actinomycetota; class Actinomycetes; order Actinomycetales; family Actinomycetaceae; genus Pauljensenia; species Pauljensenia pyogenes_A. Next base: position 357,259 of record NZ_JVLH01000009.1, read on the forward strand.
CTGCGTCCTCACGCGGCACAGCTTCACGGCGGCCTCAAAAACTGGTGGATCCTATCGGACCTGGGTGAAGACGTGACGGGTGAACCCATTCGCCCAGACCACGTTCTGGGAATCGGCGGCGCAACGACCTCGCTCTTGAAGGCAACACTTCGAACTCCTGTCGAATCCGCCTTGGACCTGGGGTGTGGATGCGGAATCCAAGCCTTGTATTTGGCCACACACGCTACTCGCGTTGTTGCGACCGACCTGTCGGTGCGAGCCTGTGAGATCACGCGCTTCAATGCCGCACTCAATGGTGTCGAATTGGATGTTCGCAAAGGCTCTCTGTTTGAACCGGTCGAAGGCGAAGAATTTGATCTGATCGCTTCGAACCCGCCCTTTGTTATCACCCCTGACTCGCTTCGAAGCTCAGGGGTCTTGGAATACCGCGACGGCGGAATGAGCCGTGATCATCTGGTGAGCACAGTGATCCGGGAAAGCCCGAAGTACCTCAAGCCCGGCGGTGTTGTGCAACTCCTTGCGAATTGGGAGATTCCCGGACACTTGGGGCACTCTGATGACTGGGGACGTGTCGTGCGCTCATGGGTTGAAGACCTTCCCGTTGACGCATGGATCGTGCAGCGCGACCGGCTTGATCCCGCGCACTATGTTGAAATGTGGCTTCGTGACTCCGGTCAGCAATTGCACCAGCGTGAAGACTACGAACGCGAATACGTCCAGTGGCTTGAAGACTTCGTCCAGGCAGGAGTCGTCGAAATTGGTATGGGCATGGTCGCCCTGCGAAAGCTCGATACGCCGCGCCCGGGCGTGTGCGAATGCGATGAGCTTGAAGGAGGAGAATCCCCATCTGGCGAAGATGTCCAGCGTGCGCTTGCATCCTTGCGGCTTCCCGATGATCTCAGTGATCTTCACCTGTTCTTTGCTTCCGACGTGACGGAAGAACGGCATTTCCTACCCGGAGCACAAGATCCTTCCGCCTTGGTTCTTCACCAAGGCGGAGGGCTTGGACAATCGGTTGCCTCGACCACTGCTCTAAGTGCTCTAGTCGGCGCATCAGATGGAGAGCTCAGCGTGGGGCAGATCTGCGGGGCGCTTGCAGCCCTTCTGGAATGCGACTCTGCGCAGCTTCAGGACGAACTGTTCCCGCAGGTACGCACCTTAATTCGCTGGGGATTCCTTCGAGTCGAATCGGATCAGGAGTAACTGCGATGCCCCTCCCCGCGCCTCTGACCCATCAGCCGCCCCTGTGGCTGTGGCTCCTTCTCGGAGCTATTGACCTAGCGATTCGATTGATTGCCTTGGGTATTGTCCCAAAGAGGCGCAGGGCATCAACCTCGACGGCATGGCTGTTACTGATCTTTCTGTGGCCAGTAGTCGGTGTCCCGCTGTACCTATTTTTTGGTTCATGGTGGGCAATGGGCAAAGCTCTACGATCGGATCCGGCGGCGCACCAACTGGTCAAGGGAATCTTGCGCGGTAGCAAGGGAGGCGAAAGTGGCCCCGTTAATGACGGAATGGATGAGCGCACAGCCTCACTGATGCGGCTCAACCAAAAACAAACCTCTTTCCCGCCCAGTCATGGGCGTGTTCTGCAGCTTCTCGGTGACACTGACCAGGCTTTTGAAGCGATGGCACGCGAGGTTGATCAAGCGACTCATCACGTAAATGTCCTGTACTTCCAGACCTCGTGGGATCATTCCACTGATCCGCTCTACAAATCCTTGGTTCGTGCCTGCGCTCGCGGGGTAAAAGTTCGATTGCTGATAGACCATCACGGGCTTCGCACTATTCCCGGATGGCATGGTTTTACTCGAATGCTTGACGAGTCTGGGATCGAATGGCATCTAATGCTGCCCATGAGCATCTTTAAAGGTCACATTCGGCGTCCTGATCTGCGCAACCACCGCAAGCTGCTCATCATTGATGGGCAGAAAGCCTTTATCGGTTCACATAATTTGGTGGCTGCAGACTATGACACTCCTGCCTACCAAAAGGCGGGAATTGAATACCACGATACTTCCGTCGAAGTAAGCGGTGTGGTGGTCCGTCAGGTTCAAGCTGTTTTCGCTTCAGATTGGTACTACGCCACCAAACAGGAGCTTTCGTTTGAAGAACTTAACCTTTCCGAGGATGACGAAGCGAATGAAAACACCATGGGACAACCGATGCAGATCATTCCATCCGGGCCTTCGTATCCCTCAGAACCGAATCTTCGGATGTTTATTTCGATGGTGTCGCAGGCTCGGCACCATGTCTCTATTGCCAGCCCATACTTCATCCCGGATGAACCACTGCTTGCCGCGCTCACCGGAGCGGCAATGTCAGGAATTCGCGTTGACCTCTATGTTTCAGAGCAATTCGACCAATTCTTGGTAGGACATGCTCAGCGTGCATACTACGAGCCTCTCTTAGTATCCGGAGTCAATATCCACCTGTATGCGCCGCCTCATATGCTCCACTCGAAGTATGTGGTGATCGATGGGGAGCTGGCCGCTATCGGCTCATCGAATATGGATTACCGATCCTTCGGTTTGAATTACGAAGTAATGCTTTTGGCTCAGGATCCTCATCTTGTCCAACTTCTGGAGGGGAATAACAGGCGAATCGAAGCATCTTCGCGACTGCTCAGCCTTGAGGAATGGAACGCGCTTCCCTGGTACAAGCACTACATCGATAACATCTGCCGTCTGGGCAGTGCGCTGCTCTAGAACCTTGGGAGCTACTGGCCGTAGTGGTAGCGGCAGGAGATAATCCAGAGGGTTTTACCGTCGTCGCTGATCTGGTAGATCAGGCGGTGACGTGAGTCGATCCTGCGCGACCAATACCCCGAAAACTCGTAGCGGAGGGGTTCAGGTTTGCCAATACCCTCGTTTCCGTTGCGCTGGATGTCTTTGATAAGTGCGTTGATGCGCTTGAGGGTCTTGCGGTCCTCGAACTGCCACCAGACATAGTCGTTCCAGGCTTCCTCGTCCCATGTGATGTGCATGGTCAGTTTTCGTCTAAGTCAACGAGGTCGTGGACGACACCCTCACCAGCGCGGTGGCGGGCGATCGATTCACGCAGGTGGCGGGCGTTCGCGGGGGACTGCATGAGGTAGACGGTTTCCATGAGGGACTCGTACTCGTCAAGCGCCATGATGACGGCGCTCTCGTGCCCCTGGCGGGTGATGATGATTTCCTCGCGGTCGTTGACGACCTGGTCGAGGACCTCGGCGTAGCGTGCGCGCGACTCGCTGTAGGTCATGGTCTTCATGGAGGCTCCTCACTTCGTCACGTATGTACAGAACATTGTACATATCCTGTTACTGTGTTCCCAGTCAGTGAGTGACGCGCGAGGGGACAGTGACTCCGTGCGATGTGGGACTGTTCGATGTGGGGGTCCTTGCTTCCCTCACGTCCCGCCGAGTTGATGGATTCTGCCCCACCAGCGGGTGATCAGCCACTCGTCGTGCGTTGAGATAACCAGGGTTCCCTCCCACTTGCGCATTGTCTCTTCGAGGGACTCCAGGGCGTTCAAGTCCAGGTAGTTCGTGGGCTCGTCGATCACGAGGATCTGAGCGTCGGCCCGCGCCGCGAACGCCAGCTGAGCCCTCCGTTGGTTTCCCGCGGAGAGCTCACCGAGCGGCCGGTTCCACGCCGCTGGGGGAACGAATCCCTTCCCGGCCTCCCCGATGCCCAGGTACCACGCATCCTCGGGGATGAGGGGGTCGCCGGGCCGCGGGAGCACCTGGGGCACGAGGACGACCCCGGAGGCGGCGTCGACGCATCCGTGCGCCCCGCTGGGGGCCCCGCGTGCGATCCACTCCAGCAGGGTGGTCTTGCCCGACCCGTTGGGCCCCGCGACGAGGAGGTGCTCGCCGTAGCGCACCTCGAATGAGGTCGGCGCGAGGCGTCCCTCCACCGACGCGCCGCGGACGGCCAGGGCGATACCCATTGCGTGTGGGTGCGGTGACCTCCCGCCCGTGGTGGTCCTCATGGCGCGGGAGAAAGAGAACGCACCCTCGTCATAGCGGGGCTTGGGGACTTCGTGTGCCGCGAGAACCGACAGCTTCTGGGAGTCGTCGTTGATGCGCCTCGTCGAGGCGGCCTGGCTGCGGTCGGCGTAGTACTTCTGTGCGATCCTCGTCTCGGTGCGGGGTTTGAAGCGCGCATGCCCCACCACCGTCGAATCTCGCTGGTGAGATACGAGTCGGCGTTTCTCGGCCTGCTGATCCGCATGGATCGCGGTGTGCCGCGAGCGTGCGGCGAGCTTGTTGCGCAGGTAGTCCGAGTAGGATCCTCCTACCCTGTACGCCCCGAAGTCCGCGGGCTCTCCCTTGGAGATTGCCACCGCCCGCCACGGTATCGGATCCAGGTCGAGCAGCGCTGTCGCAGTGCGCTCAATGAAGGCCCGGTCGTGGCTGGTCATGAGCACCGGCCCCTGCCAATCGTCGATTGTGTGTGCTAGGTGCTCGCGCCCGTCAGTGTCCAGGTGGTTCGTCGGTTCGTCCAGGACGAGGGCCTCTGGTCGATCGACGAGGGTGAGGGCCAGGCGCAGGCGGGCATGCTGCCCTGGGGAGAGGGAGGCGAGGGGGCGGGAGCGGTCGAGGCCTCCTAGGTCGAGGGCCTCCAGGGTCTGTTCGAGGCGCGTGTCGATGGTCCACGCGTCACGCGCGATCATCTCCGCTAGGACGCGGTCGTACTCCGCTTCGTCGCGCGGAGAGGGGTCCCGGGCGAGGTGCTCGGTGAGGAAGTCGAAGCGCGCCGCCAGCCCGCGGATGCCTGACGTGGCGGCATCGATGAGCTGTGCGACGGTGCGGGACTCCCTGTCCCCCGCGAGCGGAGGGCGGGACGCCAGAGGGACTCCCGGTGCTGACCGCGTGGCCGCGGGCCGATGAATTGGGGGAACTAGCTGGGTCGCGGAGAGTGTTGGACCGGCGATCGTTCCGGAGTCCGGCTGGAGTCGGCCCGCTGCGAGGGCCAGCAGCGTTGACTTGCCGATCCCGTTCGGGCCGACAACGACGAGGCGGTCGGCGGGCCCACACGTGAAGGAGACGTTTGTGAGGACGGGCAGCGTGCCGTAGGAAAAGAAGACGTGGGAAAAGACAATCGTGGACATAATGCACCTAGGGGAGGAGGGGCAGGGAGGCATTATGTCAGGAGTCCATGGGGACATTATACCGGCAACGGCGCGAAGGCACGGCAGTTCTGCACAGAAATGGGGGCGTCCTCCCGGGACTGTCTGTCAAAACTAACGGCTTGCCAACGGACGACATAAGCATGCGGGAGCACACCCGGACAAAATACTCCCCCGCGAGCCCTTGTTGGGGCCTGCGGGGGAGGAAACGGCGACTACTGAGAAATCCTCAGAACAGCAGCGGCGCGAAAGTGGCCACCGGGGCGAGGAATGCAGCGCCGCACACGCGCAGGTCATGGGGTTTACGTGCGTACCGAGGGGATAATGCGCAGTCGTTAGTGGCCGCGGTGACGAGCTTTGGCTTTCAGGCGGGCGAGTTGGCGTTTCTCTTCAGCTTTCTCTCGTTTCTCCTTTCTGGTTGCGGAAGCTCGTTCTTGCGCCGTGCGTTCTCGTTCTGCTTGAATCGCTGCCTGCGACGCAGTGGAAGGAAGCGCGCGGCGAGCGAGATGGGACGCTTGGCGCTGTGAGCGCTTGGGGTTGTGATGCGTCGCCTGGCGTTGACCGATATCGGAAGCCCAACTGGACGACCGGCTTGCCGCCGATGGACATGGAGGCGCGGGTGCGCGCGTGGGGGTCGCCACGGCCTCGAAATTATCCACAAAAGACGCGCGGAAAAGCACATCGGTTCCCGGAAAGCCCCGTAACGCGGTAAGGTCCTACCCAGTGGCACTCCGGCGGCGCTCGCCATCGGAGGACCAGCAAAGAGTGCTACAAATACGAGGTAGCAACGGAAGGGACAGACAATGGCAGCGACCAAGCTGGTGATCGTGGAGTCTCCCGCCAAGGCGGCGACGATCGAAGGATACTTGGGACCCGACTACCATGTGACCGCCTCGATCGGTCACATTCGCGACCTGCCACAGCCCTCGGAACTGCCCGCCGACATGAAGAAGGGTCCCTACGGGCGCTTCGCCGTCGACGTCGAGGATGGCTTTACCCCTTATTACGTTGTCAATCCCGACAAGAAGAAAAAGGTCACCGAGCTCAAGAAGCTCCTGAAAGAGTCCGACGAACTCTTCCTGGCAACTGATGAGGACCGCGAAGGTGAGGCTATCGCTTGGCACCTTCTCCAAGTCCTCAAGCCCAAGGTTCCCGTGCGCCGCATGGTCTTCCATGAAATTACGAAGGAAGCGATCCAACGCGCTCTGGACAATACTCGCGAGCTCGACACCGATCTTGTCGATGCCCAAGAAACTCGCCGAATTCTTGACCGCCTTTACGGCTACGAAGTTTCGCCGCTGCTCTGGCGCAAGATTCGCCCCTCCCTGTCCGCGGGCCGCGTTCAGTCGGTTGCAACGCGCTTGGTTGTGGATCGCGAGCGCGACCGCATGTCGCATGTGAGTGCAGAGTACTGGTCGATCGATACCCAGTTTGCCGCTTCGGGTCAGTCTTTTGGCGCAAAGGTTTCGCACATTGACGGTTCCCCCGTTGCAACCGGTTCCGATTTCGATGAAAACGGTCGCCTTTCCGCGAAGGCCACAAAGAACGCGGCCTTCCACCTGGATGCCCATTCCGCGCCGCTCTTCGCCGCAGCGCTCGAGGCCGCGCGTGATTCCGCAATCGATTCTGTCCAGCAGAAGCCCTACCGTCGCCGCCCGGCAGCGCCCTTCACGACGTCGACGCTTCAGCAGGAAGCTTCCCGCAAGCTTCACTGGAATGCTTCCTCGACGATGCGGACCGCTCAGTCCCTGTACGAGTCGGGCTTTATCACCTACATGCGTACCGACTCTACGGCCCTGTCCTCGCAGGCCATTAAGGCTGCCCGCCAGCAGGCTAAGGAACTTTATGGGGCCGAGGCCGTGGCTGAGAAGCCGCGCATCTATGGCACTACCTCCAAGGGTGCGCAAGAAGCTCACGAGGCCATCCGCCCCGCCGGGGATCACTTCCGCACGCCCGCGCAAGTTGCCTCGGTTTTGAATCGTCAGCAGCTTGCACTTTATGACTTGATCTGGAAGCGAACCGTCGCTTCGCAGATGGCGGATGCCCTTGGCTTTACCGCAACCATCCGAGTGCGGACCGACGTTGAGGTCGAAGGTCAGCCTCACGCAGTGCTCTCCAGCGCCTCGGGGACTGTTATTACTTCACCCGGCTTCAGGTTGGCCTACCAAGAAGGTCAGGACAAGGGACGCTACGACGCGGAAACGACCGATGCTGAGAAGACCCTCCCACAGGTGAGCGAAGGGGAAGTTGCGCTGCTTGAAGAAGCGCAGGCGCAGGGACACCAGACTCAGCCCCCGGGTCGCTACACCGAAGCGACCTTGGTGAAGACCATGGAAGAGCTTGGAATTGGTCGCCCCTCGACCTATGCGGCAACGATTCAAACCATCGGTGATCGCGGCTACGTCACCCACCGAGGCCAGTACTTGGTTCCGACTTGGCTGGCCTTCTCGGTCACGCGACTGATGGAAGAGAATCTGTCGAACCTGGTCGACTACGACTTCACGGCATCGATGGAAAACGATCTGGACCAGATCGCTGCGGGAAGCGAGGATCGCCACGAGTTCTTGAGCACCTTCTACTTCGGTGCAGACGGTAAGGGCGATGCTGACGGCCTGAAGTTCCAGGTTGAATCCCTGGGAGACGATATTGATGCCCGTGCGGTGAACTCCATTGATATGGGAAATGGCGTCACCTTGCGAGTGGGTCGGTACGGACCCTACATGGAGAAGGCTGATGGGACGCGTGCAAATGTGCCGCCCGAGGTCGCACCCGATGAACTGACCGAAGAGAAGATCACGGAACTCTTCGCGCTTGCTGCAGATGATGGACGCGAGCTGGGAATCGATCCCGCAAGCGGACACATGCTGGTTGCAAAGAACGGCCGTTACGGTCCCTACGTGACGGAAATTCTGCCCGAAGAAACCGAGGAAGCGGAAGCTTCTGAAGATGGGAAGCCGGCGAAGAAGACGCGAAAGAAGGCTGCGGCAAAACCGCGCACGGCCTCGTTGTTCAAGTCGATGGATCTGGCGACCATCACGCTGGAGGATGCACTTGCGCTGCTCTCGCTTCCGCGCGAGGTTGGTGTTGATCCCTCCGACGGTGAAGTCATCACTGCGCAAAACGGTCGCTACGGCCCGTACCTGAAGAAGGGCAGCGATTCGCGGACCCTTCCCAGTGAGGATCAGCTTCTGACGATCACCTTGGACGAGGCGCTGGAGATCTACTCTCAGCCCAAGCAACGAGGCCGCGGGGCAGCAAAGCCCCCGCTGCGTGAGTTTGGTGAAGATCCGGTGTCGGGTAAGAAGGTCACCGTCAAGGATGGCCGTTTCGGCCCCTACATCACCGATGGCGAAACCAATGTGACCGTTCCGCGCGCCGAAACAGTCGAGGATCTGACCGCTGAACGTGCGTATGAACTTCTGGCCGATAAGCGCGCGAAGGGCCCAGCTCCGAAGCGCACCCGTAAGACGACTGCGAAGAAGACAACAACTCGACGCGCGACGAAGAAGGCTTCGACAAAGAAGTAACGAGAAGGAATTTTCTTTCGCCCACCCGCTGCCAAAATGGACGCAAATGCGGGTGGGCACTGTCAAGATAGAGACATGAGATCAATGGGTAGTGGTGCACAGGCGGGGCGCGGACTCTTCATCACCTTTGAAGGTGGTGATGGGACCGGTAAAAGTACCCAAATTCAGCGGGTTCGCCAGTGGTTTGAAGAACGCGGACAACAGGTGGTTGTCACGCGAGAACCCGGTGGAACAGGGCTGGGGACGACTCTGCGTCAATTGGTTCAGAATGGACCGGAAGATGTTGACCCTCGCACCGAAGCACTGCTGTATGCCGCTGATCGCGCCTACCATGTTGCAACCCTGATCAGGCCGGCCCTTGAACGTGGGGAAATCGTTCTGGCCGACCGCTACATTGATTCGTCTCTGGCATACCAGGGTGCCGCGCGAAGCTTGGGTGTGGATGAAATCCGTAGCCTATCTATGTGGGCAACGGAAAGTTTGCTCCCCGATCTCACTCTGCTGATTGACGTTCCGCCGGAAGTTGCCGCCAGGCGTCGCGGTGGTGAACCGGACCGAATGGAACGCGAATCTATGGAATTCCATGAGCGCGTTCGCCACCAGTACTTGGCGCTTGCGGATTCTGAAGCAGATCGTATCGTCGTCATCGATGGCGTGGGTACCGAAGATCAGGTCTTCAGTGAAATTCGCGGAGTTCTGGAAGAACGTGTTGATGCGGCATTCCAGGGATTGCCCGAAGAAGCTGCAGAAGATACTAAGCCCGTTGAATCTCAGGCAACGCTCTGGGCTCTTCTGGAAGAGGATGGCATTCTTCTGTGAGCGTTTGGGATGAATTGGTCGGTCAGGAACATGCCCTGGCGGTATTGCAACAGGCGGCTCAAGGCGCCCGAGCAATTGTCGACCATGCCCAAGAGGCCCATCCAGCTGCGGAAACGTCCGGCTCCGTGCGCGCCGCTTCGTCCGTGACTGTGCCCGCAGATGACCCGTCTCGCTCAATGACCCATGCATGGCTCATCACCGGGCCTCCCGGTTCTGGGCGTTCGGTTGCGGCAATCGCTTTTGCAGCGGCCCTTCAGTGCACCGGAGAGTTCCCAGGATGCGGACAATGTCCAGGATGCCGCACCACAATGGCTCGGACGAATGGCGATGTCTCGATCCTCACCACGGAATCCACGCAAATTCGTATCGATGAGGTTCGTCAGATCGTCTTGCGTGCCCAGACCGCACCTTCGCAGGGACGTTGGCGGGTCATCGTCATTGAAGATGCTGACCGGATGATGGAACGCACGGCGAATGTTCTTCTTAAGGCAATTGAAGAACCACCAGAGCGCACCGTCTGGCTGCTCTGTGCGCCCAGTGCAGAAGACATGATCACCACCATCCGTTCGCGCTGTCGGCATCTGGGACTGCGAATTCCAGATCCGCACGCCGTCGCAGACCTTCTTGTTCGTCGTGACGGTGTTGAGCCTGCGGATGCGCTATCCGCAGCCCGTGCAGCGCAATCGCATATCGGCTTGGCTCGAGCCCTCGCCAAAGACCCCAAGATGCGTCAGCGTCGCCGGCAGATCATCACTGCCCCCGCACAGGTGCGTTCTGTTGGCGAAGCGGTCTTTGCCGCAGAGGACCTCCTCTCCATCGCGAAAACTCAAGCAGAATCCCAATCTGAAGAACGCAATGCCCGCGAAAAGGCTGAACTTATGCGCCAATTGGGAATGGAAGAAGGTCAGAGCCCTGCCTCGCATCAGCGTGCACGTATCCGTGAACTCGAAGAAGACCAGAAGCGGCGTTCAAAGCGAGCCATTCAAGATTCTCTTGATCGAGCCCTCGTTGACCTCTTGGGAATCTATAGGGACGTTCTCATGCGTCAATTGGGAACGGATCAAGAACCGATCAATGATGACTGCCTAGATCTCATCGACCAGCTTTGTGCTCAATCCACTCCGCAGCAGACCATGAAGAGAGTCCAAGCGATTGAGGAAGCTCGAAAGCGGCTGACAACAAACATGTCAGTCCCTCTGATTTTGGAATCGATGGCACTCTCACTTCGACCGCAGGTCTAGACATCGAATAGGGTAGAGGCATGAATTCACGCTCCCGCCTGATCGTCTCCGTGTTGATCGTACTTGCGCTTGCCACAAACTTTGGCATCGCATACTACGCGAAGAATGCCATTGATCAGGCTGCCACCAGCGCCGCCGCGGGCTCCTCGAGCAGCCAGAACAAGGTGACGGTCGCGCATGCGGCAGACCCGCTTCCCGGCAAGCCCACGAAAGAGCAGTTCTACTCTCAGCCACTCAATTGGCGACAGTGTGATGCCTCGGAAATCACAAGCACCGGGGTTTCTGCACCGCGCGATATCGACAAGTACCAGTGTGCGTCACTGACCGCGCCGCTGGACTGGGAGAACCTCGACGGGAACCAAATCACCCTTGCCTTGGCGGTCCACCGCGGGGATCAGAGTGAAGGCAAGGCTCTGTTCTACAACCTTGGTGGTCCCGGTGGAGCATCGGTGTCCTCAATTACCTCGCAGGTCACCAGCTCTTTGGGTACGGGGCTTGTCTCGGCTTTCGACATCGTTGCTCTGGATCCGCGAGGCGTCGGAGCATCAACCCCTGTCCGTTGCCGAACTGATGAAGAGCGTGACGGCGACGCAGCTGGAACGCGAAACCCGATCGATCCGAACGCAAGTCCCGCAGAAATGATCAAGCTCGCAGAAGATACTTCTCGAGATCTCGCCAAGGGCTGTCAAGACCTCAGCGGTGACATCTTCAAGCACATCGACACCGTGAATGCATCGAAAGACTTCGATATGGTTCGCGCGCTGCTTGGGCAAGAGAAGTTCAACTACCTGGGCTACTCCTACGGAACTTTCCTGGGCGCCACCTACGCTGAGCAATTCCCCGGAAATGTCGGCCACATGGTCCTCGATGGTGCACTTGACCCCTCGGTCAGCGGCGATGAGCTCTCCGCCATGCAGATGCGAGGCTTCGAGGCCTCCTTGCGTCACTGGGTGGAGGATTGCCAGGCAGCACGTAACTGCCCGCTCAAGGGCGATGCAGATGCCGGCATGAAGCAGATGAAGAACTTCTTCGATCGCCTGTACAACACCCCGCTTCAAACCTCAGATCCGAACCGCCCGCTCACCCACGATCTTGCGATGAGCGCTGTCGTTGGGCTGCTGTACTCGACGCAGACGTATTCAATCCTCACGCAGGGAATGCAGCAAGCACTGAACTCCGAGGACGGCTCGACGCTGCTCTACGTTGCAGACTTGCTGAGCGAACGCAACAAGGACGGAAGTTACTCTTCGAATTCGATGGATGCGATCGTTGCTATTAACTCCCTGGACTTCGAGCCTGTTGGTGATGCAGCCCAGTGGGAGAAGGACGCGACAGCACTTAAGCAAGAGCTGATGATCTTTGGCGATCTTGCCGGCTACACCTCCGCCGGACTTGAAGGCTGGCCGACCAAGCACGCGAAGCGCCACGCAATCAAGGCTGAGGGTGCAGCCCCGATCGTGGTCGTTGGTACGACGCATGATCCTGCAACGCCCTACGTGATGTCCCAGAATCTGGCGAAACAGCTGTCGTCGGGCGTGTTGGTGACTTGGGATGGTTGGAACCACACCGCGTACTCGAAGAACGGAAGCAAGTGTGTGGCGACAGCTGTCGAAGGCTACTTCCTGCGGAATGTTGTTCCCACCGCCGATCTTCATTGCGGGGCTGATTCCTAGAATCGCTGGTTCTTCAAAGATTGCGTCGAAATGACTGGGACCAACTAGGTCCGTAGAGGCCTGCTCTGTCGCCAATTTCCCCACTGGCCTTGGCAGCTGGGCCTTGGCTCGCTAACGTTGAGCTATGGACTTCTTCGGTGATGACGAAACAGAAACCCCCGGTCAGAACACGGATAGTGTTGAAGCCGACGTGCTCATTGACACCACCATCGAGAATGCCTGGGCCTTGGTCTCTGAGCCCGGTTGGTGGATCAATGACGGACCGCTGGGTGACCATGATGTTGAGCACGGTGATGACGGGCTGTATCACGTTACCGATCCGGAAGCGGGAACATGGCTTGTTGAAAAACTCGATGAAGATCCCATGGATGTTGTGCGCTTCCGCTGGTACCCCGTGGCCAGTGATGAGTTCCCCGAAGAAACACTGACGACTATCGAAGTCTCACTCTCAGAAGAAAAAGGTAAGATCGCACTTCACGTTGAAGAATCGGGAATTGCTGCCCTTAGCGATGATGAGGATGAGGCCTACCAGCTTTGGGAAGACGAAGCCGGTTTGTGGGATCAGGCCGTTGATAGCGCGAAGGACTACTTAGAGCGTCGGTGACGCTCGATATCCTCTGCTGTTAAGGGACCCTGCGTGGTTCCAGGAGTTTCCACACCATCGATCGGATTCTTCCTCATCCACGCAACCTCAAGCCCGTCGCGGTACCCGAAGCGAGCCAGGTGAATTCCGACGACAAACTCAAGGTGTTCCACGGCCTCGGGTGAAGTCTTCAGCTCAAGACGCAAGTACTGGTCTGTACACGAGATTGCGCACTCACCGCCGGGCATCCCCTCACGAGTGAAGATCAGCGTTCCGCGAGCTGATTCATCATCCCACTGTGCGTCGATTTTCCGTCCCATATGTGAGGCAAGCTGATGCCCATATCGACGTGCACGCTCGGTGGAAACATTGGCGACGGAAATCATCACTTCACTCATACAAGCCATTTTCCCTCATCTATCCCGGTTGGGCATGCTAGCGTGGAAAACTCAACTGAGAGAACGGATCACAATGAGCACCAGCGAACACGATGAGCAGAGCTTCGGCGACGCCTCGGGCCGCGAGCTTCAGCGCAATCTAACGAACCGCCATATTCAGCTCATCGCTATTGGCGGCGCAATTGGCACCGGTCTTTTTATGGGTTCCGGAAAGACCATCGCAACGGCTGGTCCCTCGATTCTTCTGGTTTATCTGATTATTGGCAGCGCGCTTTTCCTGTTCATGCGTGCGATGGGTGAGATCCTCCTTTCTGACAATAGATACGGCACTTTTGCCGATATCATTCGGCATTTCCTTGGCCCAACCCTGGGGTTTGTCATGGGATGGACCTACTGGCTGTGTTGGGTAGTTACAGGTATTGCTGACGTCGTTGCCATCACCGGTTACGTGCGTTTTTGGTTCCTGAACCTCCCCGCATGGATTCCCGTTCTTGCTACTGCGCTTCTTCTCTTCACTCTTAATGCGATGACCGTCAAAGCTTTTGGAGAGACTGAATTCTGGTTCGCGATGATTAAAATCGTTGCAATTATTGCGCTGATTGTGGTCGGCGTAGTGATGATCGCCATCGGTATGCGCGACAGTAACGGCACAACTGCGGCGGTTTCGAACCTGTGGAGTCACGGAGGCCTATTCCCAACGGGACTTACCGGCTTCTTGGGTGGCTTCCAGATTGCAGTTTTTGCCTTCGTTGGCATTGAGCTAGTCGGAACGACTGTTGCCGAGACTTCGAACCCCACGCAAACTCTTCCCAAGGCAATCAACTCGATTCCCGTTCGTGTTGTTCTGTTCTACATCTGCTCTCTTGCGGTCATCATGATGGTGACGCCTTGGGATCAGATTGATAAGACCCAGTCGCCTTTTGTCACGATGTTTTCGATGACGGGGCTGGGTGCGGCAGCTTCACTGGTGAACTTGGTGGTGCTGACTTCTGCGGCCTCGTCGGCCAACTCGGGGATCTACTCAACTTCGAGGATGCTCTTCTCCCTATCACTTCAGGGTGATGCAGCCCCCTTCTTTGGCCGTCTATCCAAGCATCACGTCCCCCAGAATGCGCTTTTCCTGTCGTGTGTGTTCTTGCTTTCCGCCGCTGTTCTTCTGGCTTTTGGCGATTCAATCCTGAGCGTTTTCACCGTGGTGACCGCAATGTCGGCAACCCTCTTCATGGTTGTATGGGTTTTGATTGTGATCGCCTACCTGTTCTACGTGCGCAAGTACCCGAACAAACATCGCAGCTCGACCTTCCCGCTTCCTGGCGGTGTATTCTCGGCCTGGCTCTTCATTGCCTTCATTGCTGCAATGGTCGTCGTGCTGTCTTTGGATATGGAAAGCCTTCAGGGACTGCTGATGTCGGCTGCGTGGATGGTTGGCATCACTGTCGTCGGTGTGATTCGTCGCCACCGTTCTCTGGGGCGCCGAGGCCGTACATTCCTCTCTGCTTGATGCGCTATGCTTGCTGAGTAAGACAGGGGAGCCCACCGTGGGCTGAGAGTGCGAATGCAGACCCTTACACCTGATCCGGATTATGCCGGCGTAGGAAGTCGCAATCTCCAGACTGCCTCCCCCGAGGCCGTCCAGCCCTCCACCAATAGCGGAGGATGAAAATGTCTACTTTTTCGACGCACCGTCGCGTCCGTTTAATTGCGTCAACCGCAACATTTTTGGTTGCAGCAAGCTCTCTTGCAGCTTGCGCGGGAAACACTAATGATGGTGCCGCAACACAGGCTGGCACGGCCTCGGCACAGGGTGACCAAAGCGTCACTATTCTTGCCTACGATTCATTCGATTTCCCCCAGGACCTTCTGGACAAGTTCCATGAGCAGACCGGAATCACCGCAAAAATTCAGGCGATCGGCAACGGAGGGGAGCTGGCCAACCAACTGGTTCTCACCAAGGATGCGCCCTTGGGGGACGCCGTTTTCGGCCTAGATAATACGGTTTCAACCCGTATTGGCGGTCAGGGAATCATCGAAGATGCACATATCACCTCGCCAAATGCAGATGACAATTTCCAGGGCGAACCCGGTCTGGTTCCCATCGATCGCGGCGATGTCTGCGTGAACTACGACAAGAAGTGGTTTGCCGACCACCAGCTTGCTGTGCCGACGAGCTTCGAAGACCTGACGAAGCCTCAATACAAGGACATGCTTGTCGCCATGAATCCGGCATCATCAACTCCGGGAATGGCATTCATGTTGGCAACGATCGCAAAGTTTGGCCCCGATGGGTATGCCCAGTACTGGAAGTCGCTCAAGGACAACGGCGTGAAGATCACCGAGGGCTGGTCACAGGCATTTAACGTTGACTACAGCGCCGGTGAAGGTAAGGGCAGCTACCCCATGATGGTGTCCTACGGTTCTTCTCCCGCCTATGCGGTCAATGATGCAGGAACCGAAAGTTCGACCGGTGTCATCACCGACACTTGCTTCCGCCAGGTTGAATATGCCGGCGTGCTCAAGGGTGCAAAGAACCCCGAAGGGGCAAAGAAGTTCATCGAATTCCTGCTCTCTGACGAAGTTCAGAGCGCAATTTCGAAGGCAACCTACATGCACCCCTACAAAGGTCAGGAACCCGAGGCCCTGCAAAAGTTTGGCCCTCTGGCCGATAAGCCCATGCGTGTTGACCCTCAGGACATTGAGAAGAACTCGACTGCTTGGCTCAAGACCTGGCAAGAAACGGTTCTTGGGTGACAGATTTTCGGCAGCGTGCGCTTAGGGTGGGCGCCGGGGCAGTGGCTCTCGGCGTCCCCCTGGCGTTTCTTACGCTGTTTTTTGCGTGGCCAGCAGCAACTCTCATCGCTAAGGGATTTAGTGCTGAGGGCGGTGGGAGTGACCTCTCAGGTTTAGGTGAGCTTTTGGGGGCTTCTAGAACGTGGAAAGTCATTGGCCGCACCTTGTGGATGGCCCTTCTGGGCACGACCTTTTCGTTGATTCTGGGGATTCCGGGTGCCTATGCCCTGTATTGCTGTCGTTTCCCCGGACGTCGATTCCTCCGCGCTGTCATTTCGGTCCCCTTCGTTCTTCCCACAGTCGTTGTGGGTGTTGCTTTTCGCTCTCTCCTTGCGCCTCAGGGGTGGCTAGGTTTCTTGGGGCTCGATGGCACGATGACCGCAGTCGTCGCGGCGATGGTGTTCTTTAATTACTCGCTGGTCGTGCGCAATGTTGGAAGCTTTTGGGCGCAATTGGACGAGCGTCCCGCTCAGGTTGCCTCATGTCTAGGGGCTCCTCCACGCCGAGTTTTCTTGAGCGTCACCCTTCCTGCGCTCCTTCCCGCGATCGCCTCAGCAGCCTCGTTGGTCTTCTTGTATTGCGCAACTTCCTTCGGGATCGTGCTGATTTTGGGTGGCTCCAAACTGACGACCGTCGAGTCCGAGATCTACATGCTCACCACGCAGTTCTTGGATCTGCGCAGCGCCTCTGTGCTCTCCATTGTTCAGTTGGTCGTCATCGCCCTGTCCTTGATCATTGCCGAGGCCGCGCGCAGGCGTGGGAAGAACGCGGCAACTTTGGGTGCGCCTCGGGCAGAGAGGTCCGTGAGCGCGGGGGATCTATGGGCACTGATTTTCAGTGGTTTCGTTATTTGTGTGCTTGTCCTTCTGCCGCTGGCCGCACTGGTGTGGCGTTCCCTTCACCGACGAGGCCGTTTGACCTTTGAGCACTACGTGAAGTTGGCGGATTCTTCCTTCAGCCCCGCTCTTCGTGTCTCGCCCCTGCAGGCTTTGGGACATTCGCTTCTTGTCGCCCTTGTCGCAATGGTTATTGCTTTAAGTGTGGGTGTTTGCGTGGTTCTTCTTGTCACGCGTCATCCCCGTTCACGAGTGGGACGAAGTGCAATAGCTGTGGTGGAAAGCGTCTTCATGCTTCCTTTGGGTGTTTCTGCCGTCACGGTGGGCTTTGGATTCCTCATCACCATGAATCGTCCACCTCTAGATCTGCGCAGTTCCTGGATCCTGGTGCCCTGTGCGCAGGCCGTCGTTGCTCTTCCTCTGGTTGTTCGCCTGATCGCTCCCTCTTTGCGAGCAATTAACCCTAGACTCCGCGAAGCTGCGGCAAGTTTGGGGGCCAGTGATTCTCGAGTTTTGGTAACAATCGATGGACCGGTCCTTGCACGTTCAGTGGGTATTGCTGCGGGTTTTGCGATTGCGACGTCATTGGGTGAATTTGGCGCGACCTCTTTCCTTGCCAAGGGGGATGCAGTCACTCTTCCCGTGGTCATCTACCGTTTGATTTCACGCCCTGATGCCCTAGATCAAGGTGTGGCGATGGCTTCTTGCGTTCTTCTTGCAGCGGTGTGCGCACTTCTGATTACCTGTATGGAATGGCTGCGTCCAGCGGAGATTGGAGACAAGCTATGACCGATTCGACGGCTTTAGAGTGCATCGATGTGAGCGTTGATTACGGTTCTTTCCGCGCGGTAGATGGTGTCTCTTTTTCTCTCAAGTCCGGCCAAATCACTGCGCTTCTAGGCCCCAGTGGATGTGGAAAGTCGACGTTGTTGCGCTCAATCGCGGGCCTTGAACGTCCTCAGCAGGGCGATATTCAGTGGAATGGACAGTCGATTCTTCGCATTCCTACGTATAGGCGTGGTTTTGGCTTGATGTTCCAGGACGGGCAGCTCTTCCCGCATCGCAGTGTCGAAGGAAATGTCGCCTACGGCTTGCGTGGCCTTCCCGCTGCTGAGCGTTCTGCGCGCGTTGCAGAGGTTTTAGAGATTGTCGGTTTGGAAGGTTTTGGCCCACGGAGCATCGACTCCCTCTCAGGTGGTCAAGCGCAGCGAGTGGCGCTGGCCCGCGCTTTGGCTCCACGGCCTCGTCTCCTTCTGTTGGATGAACCGCTTTCGGCGCTGGATCGCTCGATGCGTGAAAGTTTGTCGATCGAATTGCGTGAAATCATCACGGGTGAAGGAATCACAAGCATCTACGTCACCCATGACCAGGATGAGGCTTTTACCGTTGCCGATCAGATTGGCGTGATGATCTCTGGCCATCTTCGTCGCCTTGATAGTCCCGAGGCCGTGTGGGACGACCCGGGAGACACGGAAGTTGCGCGCTTTTTGGGAGTCGAGAAGGAAGAACTAGAGCTTGCTGGCAAAGAAAGTGAGCTCTGGGCAGTTGTGTGCGGAACTGTGCTGAGCCGCGGACGAGGATTCTCTGTGCTTCCCGTTCGGCTGGAATCATCTTCGAATGCCGAGCCAGAGTTGATGCGAGTTCCTTTCGGTCATCCGATCCCCTCTCTTGGTCAGAGAGTTCAGGTCCGGGCATCTCGGGGGACAATCCACTAGGCTTCACTCGTGACCAATCCCTTTCAACACGCGACAGAGTCCTATGGTGCTGTTCGCCCAAGCTACCCGTGTGAGGCGATCGATACGATTCTTGCGGGGGAAAAGGCCTCGGAAACCACCATTGCGGATGTGGGTGCGGGTACGGGAAAACTGACCGCGGAGCTTCTTGAGCGCGGGGCGAAGGTGATCGCAGTTGAGCCAGCTCAGGCGATGCGTGAACAATTGGTTAAGCTCCTGGGGCACGATCGGAACCTGCAGGTCGTTGATGCCTGCGCTGAAGCAACTGGGCTGGAGGACGCGAGTGTCGATCGAGCCGTATTCGCGCAATCGTGGCATTGGGTAGAGCCGCAGGTGGCGGGGCAGGAAATGTACAGAATTGTGCGTCCCGGTGGGCAGTTGATGATTGTGTGGAATCAATTGGATGTGACAATCCCGTGGGTTCACAGACTTACAAGAATTATGCGTTCGGGCGACGTTCACCGTCCTGATCGTCCGCCGACCGTGGGGGAGCACTGGTCCCAACCGGTATTGAATCGCTTCGATTGGGATGATTCCATGACTCCCGAAGACATTCTGGAACTGGGAACAACGCGATCGTCCTATTTGCGCTCTAGCGCTGCGGGGCGCAAGAAAATGCAAGAGAATCTGCGCTGGTATCTCTATGAACACTTGGGCTTTGAGCCTCACTCCACTGTGAAACTGCCCTATTTCACGCTCGTCTGGGTTGCGGATCGGGCAGAATAAGACATACCCAGAGGAGGTGGCATGTGGATATTTCACTAATTGGCGTCGTCGGCGCGCTGGTGATGTACGGGGTATCCGTTTCGCCTTCTCTTCTTGCTCGTTCGTGGCAGTGGCACGCGGTCGCCTCGGGTGTTCTCTCGACTGTTGGCTACATTGTTGGACTGACAATCCAGCGCTTCTATGCCCTGGTTGTGCCCAGGCTCGGTGTTGAAATTACTGCTCCGAAGGCTGTATCGATCGCCTTTAGGGCTGTGCTACTACTGGGGTTCTTTTTATGGTTCCTCCGCTGGCTGCTCCAGTCCTATCGCGAGCGTAAGCGTGCCAATCGTCTGGTCGGAATGCGCGGTGAGACCTTAGGGGAATACCTCCTGGGTACTGTCTGTGCTTTTATTCTGATGCTGGCTTTGCTTGGTGTTGCCTGGGGGCTTCAATGGATTGGCCGGGCAATTGTTAGTGTTCTGAGCCAGTGGATGCATATGGTCTTCGCGCTTGCTCTTTCCCTGCTCATTCTTGTTGTCATTGTGTATGCATTGACCTCGCAGGTCCTGCTGAAGCTGGGTATTAATTTCTTCACCCGTCACGCCCGAAAAATGAATAACCGCACGGCGAAGGGGATTGTCCAGCCCCAGGTGCCTGAGCGTTCGGGGTCGCCGCACTCGTGCTCCTCCTGGCGTGCCGTGGGCGGGCAGGGTCGGGTTTTTCTTGGTCGAGGTCCTAGCCGCGCCGACATCGAGGCCGTTACGGGTTGCTCGGCTATGGAGCCCATTCGCGTGTATGCGGGGATGCCCGAAGAAGGGCAGAGCCTGCAAAATGCCGCTGACCTTGTTGTCGAGGAATTGCATCGGACGGGTGCTTTTGATCGCGCTGTCATCTTGATTGCCACTTCGACGGGATCTGGGTGGGTCGACGAATGGCAGGTTCAGCCTCTGGAGTACTTGACTCGTGGAAATTGCGCGACGGCTTCGATGCAGTATTCCTTCGTTCCTTCCTCGATTAACTTCCTGACGGACCTGGATGTTTCTGAAGAAGCAGCGGTTATTCTCTTTGAAACGATTCGTTGCGCAGTGGATGAGATTCCAGAAGACCGTAGGCCAGCACTTTTCGTCTGCGGAGAATCTTTAGGGGCCTACGCCTCGCAACATGTCTTCTCGGGAATTGTCGATGTTTTAAGTCGGACTGATGGTGCGCTCTGGGTGGGAACTCCTGCGTTTACGCCGATGCACGCGGAACTAACCGCCATCCGTCACCGAGGCAGTCCCGAGGTTGCTCCCGTTGTTGCAAATGGCCGCCACGTACGTTTCGTTAATGTTCCAGAGAATCTGTGGGCAGATGTGTACGGTCGCGAACTTGGCGATTGGAACTATCCCAGGATTGTCTATGCTCAGCACCCCTCGGATCCGGTGGTTTGGTGGAATTCGGAGTTAGTGTGGCACAAGCCCGACTGGATTTCAGAAAAGGTTGACGGGGATGTCAGTCCCCATATGCAATACACGCGAGGTGCCACCTACATTCAGGTCCTCGTCGATATGCCGGTTGCGGGTACGGCTCCGGGTGGTCATGGGCACACCTATCACGAAGAACTCATTCCGCTGTGGGAAGCGATCTTAGGACTTCGTGAGGATGAGAAAAGCCCGGGATTACACTTTGGCTTGGATTCACGGTGGGTTCAGGATGATACCCATGAAATGATCGGCCGAGCAATTCGCGAAAATCTCTCGCGTTCGGAGCGCCAGTAGAAAAACTTAAGCTTTCCGACCGTAGATTCCTTGTTCAGCCAGCCACTGCATTTCCGCGCGGATGCGCTCACGAAGCTCGACCTCGTCAAAGGCGCACAAACCGTGCCAAGCGACTTCAGCGACGGCTAACAAACGCGGGAAAAGTTGGTAGTACAACTGCTCGCGCGTGGGAACAAATTCGCACCACAGTGCACTTTGGATGCCAATCGGCGCCGAGGCAGCTTGTGTGATCTCCTCCATGACCTCGATGAGGATTCGTTCTGGAGTAATCACTCCGAACATTGCCGCAGGTTCATCCGAGGCCTCTCCAGCCAGGCGATTGAGATAGAGCTGGTCGCAGCATCCGTACACCCAGGGTTGCCCAGAGAGTGCTGCACGTCTGGGCCCTTCGCCGAATCCTCGCCACGCGATGATGAGAGTGTCATCAAGAACATCCGCCGGAGCAATTTCGGTGAGTTCATCCCAACCGGCAGCGCGCTTACCCAGAGAATGAAGGATTTCGAGTGCGCGTCGAGTCATGGATTCTTGGAGCTGACGTCCGCTGCGAATTCCTTGGGATGCTAGAGAATCCATCAAGGCGTGATCGTTTTCCCAGGCCTCGAAACGACATTCATCCCCGCCGATATGAATGATCGGAGATGGGAAGAGAAGAGCGACGTGGGTGAGTGCGGCGTCGATCAAAGCCCAGGATTGATCTGTGGGCCAAAGAAGGTCATTACGATGGCTCCAATGCTCGGGAGGGAGCTTTGCCAATGCTGGATCTCCCAGCTCGGGGTAGGAGCGAATTGCTGCATGCATATGACCGGGAAGGTCAATTTCAGGGATGACCTCAATTCCTTCTGTGGCAGCATGGGTAATAATTTCCCGGATCTCATCATCCGTGTAATAGCCCCACGTGGAGTCTTGGGGAGCGCTCGCGATCATGACGGCGCGTTTATCCGCGTCGACATTGTCGTACCAGTCGAAGGCTTCGCGCGGTAAATGCGCACCCGTTTGGGTGAGTTTAGGGAATTCGGGGATCTGGATACGCCAGCCCGCGTCATCGGTGAGATGAAGGTGAAGGCGGTTGAAGCCATAGCGTCCCAGCAGAGTGATGATCTCGTGGATAAGCTCGGGCGGCCAGAATGTTCGTGCGCAATCGAGCATAAATCCACGCCATGCGAAGGCTGGTGTGCATTCGCGATCATGTGGGATCATTGAGGGTGACACGTTAATCCTCTTTAATTAGGTCAACCGACTTTAGTGTTACGAATCGTAACATCAGATTCTGTGTGTGCCAAGGTCTGAATGGAGTACAAGTGCTGAGTACAAATAAAGAGCGTGCAATTGCAGCTCTTGTGATGCAGGGACCGCAGCATCGTGCTGCCTTGGCTCGCAGTCTTTCGGTTTCTCGCACAACCGTCACCAATCTGGTCCAGGATCTCATTGCCGAGGGATATATGGCCGATGACGGTGAATCTCCATTGAAATCCACCGTCAAACTCACGGAAAAAGTGGGTGTTCTGGTGTCGGTTGTCTTCTGGATTGATCGGACGTTAATTTCGATCGCAAGTGTTGACGGCCGTCTTCTCAATTCTCGCGAAATCGCAGAAAATCCTCACGAAAGCGGAAAAGTTCGCCTCTCGCATGTCGAGGCACCACTGTCTGTCATGCGTGCTCAACTTGGCGACCCTACGGTGCGTGCGGGTCATGTTGCGGTCAATACTCAGATCAATGTTCGCACGGGTGAAGTGGTCGGGAGTGCGGCCTCGTCGATGTGGAAGGGCACCAATCCACTGAAGGCGATGGGCGCACTGCTGGACGCTCCAATCTGTGTCGAGAACACGGTGCGGCTGGCCGCATTTGTTGAGTATGAACGAATGGGTGAGCCGGCATCTTCCATGGCCTACGTCCATCTTTCTCATGGCATCACCATGGGATATGTGCTGGATGGGGCGCTGGTTCGCGGTGGTCATGGGGGAGCGGGTGAACTGGGGCATATCAGTATTGATCCCATGGGAATCCCTTGTGAATGCTCGAATAGGGGCTGCCTGCAGCAGTATGTGTCGACCCCTGCAATCCTCGCTCGTCTTCGGCCAATTCTGGGCGAAAAGGCGGGGGTATCCGATTTTGTCGATGCTGTGAATAACGGTGATCATGCCTGCGTGAGCCTGGTTGAAGAAATTGGTGAGCAGCTGGGCGTTGCGATGGTCACCGTGACGAATCTTCTTGATCCTGAAGAAATCATCCTTGGGGGAGAGCTCGCTAAGGTGGGTGCTCACCTTCTCGAGCCGCTTCGTCGCGTCGTCCGTCGCCGAGGTCTTCCTCTGTCTGCGCACAACGTTCGTTTTTCCTGTGCGGGGGAGCCAGCCTCGGCACTGGAGATGGCTGCTGCAGCCTTCCGGGTGATTGTTCACGATGAGGAAATCGTCGAATTGATTGTCCGCTCTGTCGCATAACGAAAGTGTTACGCTTCTTGACAAACGTTTTGTCGACGGTGATACTAAAACTCATCTACGCATAGGCGCGTAGCGTTTGAGAGGAAATAAAGATGTCTCAGCACACAACCAGAAGGCGTGTGATCGCTCTGGCCACAGCATGTGTCCTTAGCCTCGGCCTCGCCGCATGCGGAAAGTCTTCGACCCCCGATGCAAGCGCATCTTCTGACACCTCTGCGGTGACCGGAAAGACCGTGCGCGTATGGTTCATGGAAGGCTCGATTTCGGACGACGCCATTGCATACCTGGAAAAGACCTTCGCAGAACAGAACCCCGGAAACACCCTCAAGGTTGAAATCCAGCCTTGGGACGGAATCGTCTCCAAGCTGCAAACCTCGCTGGCCTCTAAGTCAGAAAGCCCCGATCTGGTCGAAACCGGTAATACCCAGACCGCGGTCTTCGCATCGGTCGGCGCATTCGCACCCGTCGATGACCTCTACAACAAGGTCGGTGGTGACAAGCTTATTCAGTCCTTCATCGATGCAGGACGCTGGGATAACAAGCTTTACGCGCTTCCGCTGTATGCGGGCGCTCGCGGAATTATCTACCGTAAGGATCTTTTCGAAAAGGCCAATATCGCTGTCCCGAAGACCATCGATGAGCTGGCAGATGCAGCAATCAAGCTGGGCAAGGCCAACCCCGATAACGTTGAAGGATTCTCCGGCATGTACCTGTCGGCAGTGGATATCCACGGTGTCGAATCCCTGATGTTTGCCGGCGGCGGCGACTACGCAACCTTGAGCAATGGGAAGTGGCAAGAAAAGCTCACCGATCCGGCCACCGTCGCCTCGCTCGAGCGTATTCAGAAGATCTTCAAGGACGGCACCGCATACGCGATGGATTCCTCCGCTTCGCAGAAGAGCTTCCAGAAGTACTTCAATGAGAACAAGGTCGGTATTCTGGTCGGCACTGGCTCGGTCGCCAAGAAGATCGATAAGGAACTGTGGGATGCAGGAAAGGTTGGCGTCATGCCGATCCCCGGAGTCAAGGAAGGAAGCGTCGGACAGACCTTCGCAGGTGGCTCCTCCATTTCGCTGGCATCAAACGCGCAGAACCCTGAACTGGCCAAGAAGGCCCTTGAAGTGATCTTCTCTGAGAAGTTCCAGACCATGGTTGCCAAGGCCGGATGGACTCCCGGTAATACCCAGTACGGTTCGGCCTCGGAAGGCGCATTTGCGGACATCTCCACCACTGTTATCGAGAACTCCAAGCTCACGCCGAACACACCTCAGTGGGGCGTCGTTGCAGGCGATAACGTCATCCGTGACTTCTTCACCGAAATTGCCCAGGGCAAGGACGTGAAGACAGTTGCAAAGGATGCGGGCGCGAAGCTCGATACCACGCTGAACAAGCAGTAGGAGTGACACTCCTTCATATCTCGCGCCAATCTGAAGGATAGACAGAAAGGCGCATCCGAATCGGGGAGTCGCCCGGCCTTTCACGGGCGACTCCCCGAACCTACCTAACAGTCGGAGAGAGCAACGATGACCTCCTCGCAAATCCCAGTGCGCGCGGGCAGCCCACGCAAGAAACTTACGCGCACACTGGCACCCTTCCTCCTTCTCAGCCCAGCCGTTGTTTTGGTCCTAGTTGTTCTGGGATACCCCATGGTTCGCCAGTTCCTTATGTCGTTCCAAAAATTCGGATTGGAACAGCAATTTGGGAAGCCGCCGACATGGGTGGGGCTGGATAACTACATTGCGATTCTCTCCGACTCCTATTTCTGGTCTGTCCTGGCAAAGTCCCTTGCGTTTTGCGCGTGGACTGCGGGACTGACCATGGTTGGTGCAATCTCCCTGGCCCTCATGATGCGCGCGGCCTCTCCCGCTGCCAGAACCTTCATGAACTCCACCCTGATTGTTGTCTGGGCAATGCCGCTACTTGCCTCTTTGACTGTGTGGCAATGGTTGGTTGACCCGAACTTTGGTTTGATCAACTTCCTTTTGGCATCGATTGGCCTTCCCTTCAAGGGATTCGCGTGGCTCTCGGCTTCGTATTGGACCTTCTTCTTAGTGGCCTCGGCAATCATCATCTGGGCATCCATGCCCCTGGCGGCGATCTCCATTTACGCAGCTGTCACGCAGATCGATGACTCTTTGCTTGAAGCCGCACAGATTGATGGGGCCGGCTACATTTCACGTCTTCGTTACGTGATCTTCCCGTCGATTTCTCCGGTGATCGCGCTCATTGGTGTCCTTCAGGTGATTTGGGACCTGCGTGTCTTCACGCATATCTACGTTCTTCAGCAGTCGGGTTCGATTTCGACTGAAACAAACCTTCTGGGTACCTACGTCTACCGACTCGGTATCTCTCAGGGTAACTACGGGATGGCCTCGGCCCTTGCAACGGTCATCTTGCTGATCACCGTGGTGATTACAGCGAAATACATTCACATGCTCTTCACGAAGGGGGACGCGCGATGAGCGCCGCACAGGTTCGGGAACATGCACACCAGGCTGCGCCTCGTCCCCTCAATCGCAAGAAAATCCATGCCGGCAAGATTGCAATCAACACAATTTTGGTCATCACTTCGCTCGTGTGGCTACTACCCGTGTATTGGATGGTGAACTCAGCATTCCAAACCGAGAAAAACCTTCTGTCGAGCCCGCCTAAGTTGATCCCCGCGCCGCTGACCACTGAACACTTCGCCAAAGTGCTCTCATCTCCGGCATTTCACTCCGCGTTGCTTATGTCCTTGAGCGCGGCAGTCATCACCGTTGTGGCAACAACCTTGTGCTCACTTCTTGCAGCTCTGGCCTTGGCACGTTTTAATTTCCGAGGCCGTCGGACTTTGATCGTTGCAATCCTTGTGATTCAGATGATCCCCGCTGAAGCGCTCTTTATTTCCCAGTACAGGATGTTGGACTCGTGGGCGCTATTGAACTCGGTTGCTGGCCTGTCATTGCTGTACGTGGGTGGCGTGCTGCCCTTCGTCACGTGGATGATGCGCGGTTATGTCGAGGCTGTTCCCGAGGAGCTCGAGCAGGCCGCAATGATTGACGGATGCACCCGTATCCAAGCGTTCATGCGTGTGACCTTGCCGCTTCTTGCCCCAGGCTTGGTATCGACCTCGGTATTTGCCTTCCTTCACTCCTGGAATGAATACACGCTGGCCCTGATCGTGCTCTCTCGCGATTCGGCAGTGACTTTGCCGCTGTGGCTGCAATCCTTCCAGCAGGGCCTGCAAGGTTCGGACTGGGGCGGTGTGATGGCAGGCTCGACACTCATCACAATCCCCGTGCTGATCCTGTTCATTTTCGTTCAGAACCGGATGTCGACCGGTATGGTGTCGGGGGCTGTGAAGGGCTAAAACTCTTCACCGGCACACGCCGCATGGCTATGCGGCAAGGCCGGTAGGGATCAGATCAGGTTACGCTTCTGCATGATCTTCAGGGCCACCCAACCGAAGGGAGCGCGGCCGTAGAAGGTCACCAGACGGTAGATGATCGCGGTTGGAAGAGCCATGGACACGGCGATTCCGGCAACTTGAAGGCCACCGGTGAGTGCGGCCTCGACCGGGCCGATGCCACCGGGGGAGGGGACGACAGACCCCAGCGAGTTCGAGGCCAAGTAAGTGATGGAGAGGGTCACCAAGTTCAATGACCCGCCCATTGCAGTCAAGGAAGCCCAGAACGCCCCAACGAAACCGATATTCATGAGCAGGTTTCCGCCGAGCACCGCAAGAAGGCGCTGAGGCTGACCAGCAACCCACAGAAGACGCGGATACACCTGCTTCCATGTTGGCTCGATCTTCGACCAGATGAACTTCCGGATCTTCGGAATCGAAATGCACACGATGACAATCACGGCCACGACTGCAGTTCCGGCAATAATAGCGACATAGGGGAGCGAAACCGAAAGCGATGAACCCGAGAAGAACAGGACGATGACTAACAAAGAGACGGTTACCAGGAACTGAGAAATCTGCTGCAGAGTAACTGTGGTGACGGCAGCTGCCGTCGACATCTTCTGCTTTGTAAGGAAACGCAGGTTGAGCGCTGCCGGACCAATTCCAGCGGGAGCGACCAGGGTGATGATCGATGCTGCGATCTGAGCCAAGATGGCGTCGCCAAATTTGACCTTTTCTTGGCTGAAAGCAACCAGGGGAACGGCTCCTCCAACCCAGGTTGTTGCTGCGAAGGCGAAAGCAACAGCGATCCAAATGGGGCTTGCCTGCTTT
The DNA here is from genome assembly GCF_001070855.1 of Trueperella pyogenes. GTDB lineage: Bacteria > Actinomycetota > Actinomycetes > Actinomycetales > Actinomycetaceae > Pauljensenia > Pauljensenia pyogenes_A. Next base: position 385,090 of record NZ_JVLH01000009.1, read on the forward strand.
ACTGCAGCGACAATATCGGAGAAGTTGAGCGAACCCATCAACACGACAACCGCAACTGCCAGAACGCCGAAGGTAATCATTGTCCTGGGTGCGAAGCGCTGAAGGTTCGCGGGCTGAACGGATTCTTGCGGGGTGTCGGCGACGATCGCCTCGCGCAGGCGATCCAGAAGATCGCTGCGTCGAAGAGTGGAGGAAACCTCGGAAGGAAGGACCGGCTTTTGAAGAACCGGTGCGCAGGCAACCAATTCAGCTTCGCTCAGGTTTCGCCGGGCCGAGGCCAGCGCTCGCTCGGGCCCAGCATAGATAGCAAGCAGGGTGAGAAGCTGAGCGATATCAATGCGTTGGTTGAGCTCAGTCGTTGCAACCTCACCTTCATCCCAGTGGATCAGCCAAACCTCTGAGGACTGGTCGAGTACGAGGGACGAAGGGGCGATGCGACGGTGGCTGATCGCGTGAGAATGCGCCAAGAGGAGCTGCTTCCACGCCTGATCAAGAATGTCATCGCTCAGTGCGTCGGTGTCGGCCAGGTCCTTGAGTGAAGCTGTCGGAGGAAGGGCTCGCATCGCCGTCATGATCGAGTCTCCAGCTTGAGCAATACCCATGGGCTCAGGCAAGTGAACACCGGAACGTTTAGCTGAAATGGCTGTTAGCATGGAACGCTCTGCAGCAGCCTTCACCGAGGGGGAAACCCAGCGAGAAATCCCGCGCAGGCGGACGTTGTTCCATACTTCCAAGAGTGTGCCGGCCATACCGCGGCCCGGATCCAAGATGGTGATTTCGTAGGGAACACCGTAGGTATCCCAGACCTGGTAGTGACGGTTTCCATCGACCGGTGGTCGGCGGGCAATCGTGTATTCCGCTGAATCAGCCTCGGCGGTCTCCATGCGGAAGTGACCGTGCGGTGTTTCCGAAACAGTCCATGTATCCAGCGTGACTCCGGTGGGAAGAAGGTCTGTACGGATGACGCGTGAGGGAATAATCCGGATCGAGAGCAGCGCCTTCACAATCTGGCCGCCCGAGGCACTGCGGTCTTGGAAGCCCAAGAAGAAACGTGATGAAACGCCAAAAGTGCGACCAAGAAGAACGGAGATTAATGCAGATGGAAGGGTGAGCTGCCCGCGAAGTACCCAGATGACGATGATGATGCCCAGAGCCCAGTAGGACAAGCGGACTGAACGAAGTGCTTCTGCTTCACCCGCAGCTGTGAAGAGGGCAATGAGAGCGATTGCGACCAGGTTGATCGCGATGTGCGAGGCCGTCTGTCCGTTTTCCACGTTCATGACCCTGAGCGGGCCGGTGATGGTTTCAGGAAGTTGGCGAAGTCCCAGCAAGATCACATACGAGGCCACGCCAGCGATCATGGAGGTGGCGAGAGCTTCGATGGCGGTGGAGACCTGTCGGCGGAATAGCAACATTCCGATGACGGCGATGGGAGTGACCAAAATGGTCAGACCTTCTAAGAGCGACAGGGGCATCAGGAGAAGATCGCGGATTACGGTGACTCGTAGAACGTCTTGCGCGACGCCTTCTGTGGTTGAAGAGGCGACGAATCCCAGGCCCCACACAAGGACAATACCCACCAGGCACATGATGGCCTCGTAGAGATCAGCCCGGCGCCGGCGACGGGAGAGCAGGCGATCGGCGAAGAAAACGGGTTCGGGAAGCCGAGAGCGTGAGGAAGTGGGTGCAGTCGATTCGGGTGCATCCTCAAACTCGGTTTCAGTGGGGTCCACCGGTGGTTCCCCAGAGGTTGCGGGGGCCTCGGTTATGTCAGACGTGACCAGTTCCTCGGAATTCTCCATGGATGACATCCTATCTGTTGTGTAAAGACCGGTAGGGTTGACTTAAGTAACATGCCGTGCACTTTGTCATTCGTTGAACCCAATTGAAGGAATTCTGCATGCTGAACGCCATCCTGGTGAACGCCTCAGGGCTTGACACCTTCATCAACTGGTTTAAAGACCCCGAAAGCCTGCTGATCGCAATGGGACCGTGGGTCCTGTGGGGGACGATGCTCATCGTCCTCATTGAGTCGGGTGTCCTTTTCCCGGTTCTTCCCGGAGAATCTTTGCTCTTCACAGCAGGTTTGCTGCACGATCGACTGGGCTTGCACCTTCCAACCCTGATCATCATGGTTGTTGTCGCAGCCTTCATTGGCGCGCAAATTGGTTACTTCCTGGGTGCAAAGTGGGGACGCAGGTTCTTCAAGCCGGATGCTCGAATCTTGAAGACCGAGCACTTGGAGAAGGCCGAACGATACTTCCGTGACTACGGCGGGCGTTCGCTGGTCATTGGTCGTTTCATCCCTTTCGTTCGTACCTTCATTCCGATCGCGGCGGGAATGGCGCGCTACCCCTACGCCAAGTTCCTGATCTTCAACACTCTGGGTGCCTTGATCTGGGGTGCGGGATTCATCCTCGTTGGCTCACTTCTGGGTAATGTTCCCTTCGTGCATGACAACCTCACGCTGATCTTGGGCGTCATCATTCTGGTTTCGGTTCTGCCCGTGATCATTGAGATCGTCGGAAAGAAGCATGCAGGCGAGCATACTGAGGCCGGTGAAGCCGAGGCCCTCTCGCAGCAGGAGCACTCCGAGTGAGCACCTTGCGAATCGCGTTCCTAGGGCCCTTCGGGACTTTCACCGAGCAGGCTCTGCGCCAGGTTGCTCCGGAGAACGCCGAGCTTATTCCCCTGACTTCCCCGCCTTTGGCGATGAAGGCCGTGCGTGAGGGAAGGGCAGACTGGGCAGTCGTACCCATTGAGAACTCCATCGAAGGTGGTGTCAATGCAACGCTCGATGCGCTGGCAGACTACCCGCAGCTCGTGATCCGTGCCGAAATGCTGGTGCCGATTACCTTCCACCTGGCTGTTCGCCCCGGGACGCGCGCGGAAGATATCCGCAAGATCGGGACGCACCCGCACGCGTGGGCGCAGTGCCGAAACTGGGCTGAGGGAACCTTCCCCGGAGTTGGTCACGTCCCTACGACCTCGACTGCTGCAGCGGCCGAGACCTTGGGTTCGGGCGAAAGCGCATTCGACGCGGTTCTGTGTAATGCGACTTCGGTGGACCGCTACGGTTTGGAATCGCTCTTCACGGATGTTGCGGATAACCCGGGTGCCATCACGCGTTTTGTGTGCGTGAGAAGGCCGATTGAAGGGTCCTTGACTGCGCCGACTGGACACGATAAGACGACGATTCAAGTCGCGCTGCCGGTGAACCAAGCGGGTTCGCTCATGCGTTTGCTTGAACAGTTCTCGGTGCATGACGTTGACCTGTCACGAATCGAATCGCGTCCCAGTGGTGATGGTTTGGGTGCCTATACCTTCTCGATCGATATGGTTGGACACATCGCTCAGGAACATATTCAGGCGGCACTGCGCGGGTTGTATCGCGTGTCTCCGGATGTGCGATTCATGGGTTCTTACCCCAGCTCGACTGTCAATAGCGCGGATGTTCCCCAAGATGACGAGGACTATCGACGCGCACGAACTTGGGTGCGCGAGCTCCTTGCGGGTGTCGAGCAGGACTGAACTGCTGATTTTTACGAGGCCGGTTGGCGCTTGAGGGCGTCAGCTGGCCTCGCAGTTTAGTTAGGCAAGGTACGCAATGCGCCTGCTTTGCGCATGAGGCGGGCCAAGCCTCGGCAGGTAAAACAAAAGGACCCAGCTTTCGCTGGGTCCTTACTACGTGCGCGAGGGGGGAGTTGAACCCCCACGCCCTCACGGGCACACGGACCTGAACCGTGCGCGTCTGCCTATTCCGCCACTCGCGCGTACGTGGAAACTTTAGGGAATGAGAAACGATAAGTCAAACTGAATGATGAAAGGCGGCGCGCATCACCTTGAGACACGTAAAGACACCCATCCCATAGCTGACCACCGCCTGCGCGCAGCCGGCCTCCGTTCGTCTTTTACTTCGCGAGGAAGCGTTGGACGAAGCTTTCGGGTAGGTACAGGTACTTTTCTACAAGTCCCATAAAGGTCTCAAAGTCGATCTTTGGATTGCTGAAAAGCTCGTGAAGTTCGGGATTATCACCCTGGGTAATCGGGCCGAATTCTCCAGTGGGTAGGCAGTAGAAGATATCGCGACTGATCGCGAAACCGTTGTTATTACCGAATTCTTCCATGACCGCGAAGCGCATGTAGTCGGCCATCTGGAGTATCTGTCGTGATATGTCTTCCGGATCGATGGGTGCATAGAGCAGGACGGATCGTTGCGGAATAGCGAAGAACAAACCGTGGGGAGCGTTAATTTGGAGATTGCTTACCAAGGCACTGATGTTTGCTGCCTTGCCGGCAATGAATGGTGATTCTCCCAGAAGCTCGGTGAATGGACCCACCTCTTGCTTGGTGTCGATTGGCTCATTATCGGTGTTGATCTGACCGTAGTAGAAGAGCTCGTCGACGGAAAGCGGGTATTGAGCAAGACTTTGATCCGTCACCAATGACACGCTGTTCGGGAAATCCAGATAGAGCGCTTTGGCTAATCCGGCAGTGAATGGGCGAATGTAGGTGATGGGCAGATCTGAGCTCTGTCCGCCCCGGATGATGCGGGTGCGAATTCGTCGGCGAAGCTCGTCGGGATCATTAAGCGAGTACTCGGGCATCCGCAGGGTCTCAATCATGAAGGCAACCCAGCGTTCGATTCGCTCCTGATGCTGGGCCTGGTCGCAGCGCGATAGATCCGACAGAAGGTTTTCAACGTTGAAGCGCATGGTGTCGACGGTCAGAATGTAGCCGTTTGTTTGAGGGTCGACTTGGGGAGTCGCGTTGATGCCAGCATCTTCCAGGCGCTTCAAAAGATAGGGGAACGTGCGTTGAATCAGTTCATTGCGGTCCATGGACTGAGTTTATCGTTTTTCATATTTGAAAGAGCTGGATTGAGGATGGATGAGGAGTTTGATGCAGGTCTTTTCTGAGGGTAAATTTGTCTGATAAATATGCTGCGTTTTGCAGCTCGACCTGTCAGACTTATCAGTGCGTGTCCCAACGACGGCGACATCACCACAGAAGGATGATCACAATGACAATCCCATTCATTATCGGAGCCTACGCCTCGCATCCGGCGCCGGAGCTACAAGAGGAGTACTACAAACTTCTCGCGCAGCAGCCGTGGATCAACGGCCTCGAAATGCCCTATCCCGGACAGATCGCCACCGACAACGAACTTCTCGCCGGCCTGCTTGCCGCGAACTGGGATTTCAACGCCGTCACCGCCATCCCCGGCACCATGCAAAACGTCGGCAAAGACGCGAACTTCGGCTTGGCCTCGCCAGATCGGGACGGTCGCGAGGCCGCGCTGGCTTTCACCCGCCAGCTGCGTGAGGACGTGGGCAAGTTGAGCGAGCATGCTGATCGCAATGTGGTGACGCGCATCGAGGTGCACTCGGCACCTACGCGGACCGCGGAAGGGGACGCGTTCAGGCGCTCGTTGGAAGTTCTGCGCGAATGGGATTGGTACGGCGCGAAGCTCGTGATTGAGCATTGCGATCGCTTTATCTCCGAGCAAAAGCCGGAAAAGGGATTCCTCTCGGTCGAAGAAGAAATCGAGATCGCTGCGGAATTTGAGGTCGGTGTCTTGATTAACTGGGGACGCTCCGTTCTAGAAGAGCGCAGTGCCGATGCTGCCTACGATCACATCATTGCGGCTGGAAAGCGCGGGGTTCTGGATGGTGTCGTCTTCTCTGGTGCAGGTCCCGAGGAAACTCAGTACGGCTATTCGTGGGTTGATGGGCACCTGCCCAGCCAGAGCGATGAACCGGCATCGCTCATGAGTGACGCGGAAATTAAGCGCTGCGCACAGGCCGCGATCGAAGCTGGATGCAACTATCTGGGCGCGAAGATGTGCGTGCCTAAGGATGCGACCTTGGAGGAGCGCCTTGCAATGCTGACCCACGTCTACAAGGCGTGTGATCTTAAGTAAGTGCGTGCCTTGGCACTCATTGAAGATGTGTCGTGGGGGTGGAGCCGGGGAGCGGCTCCACCCCCACTCTTTGTGTAAACATGTATAAAGATCACATGCATGAAAAATGGGAGCGGACAATGGAGTGGCCGCTCATGGTTGTTGCCGTCGTTTTCTTGGTTGCCTATTCTGCGCAAATTGTGACGGATGCGAGTGGGGTCGACTACGAGCGTTATGAACTTGTCTTGAATATCTGTTGGGCCGTATTTGGTATCGACTATCTTGTCAGGCTCGTTACTGCGCCTGAAAAATGGCGGTGGTTTAAGGCGAATCTGGTTGATTTCTTTTCTGTCGCCTTGCCTTTCCTTCGGCCACTACGTCTTGTGCGTTTGGTAGCACTACTGCGCATCTTTCAGCGTTCTGCAGATGCGGAACTGCGAAATAAAATTTCTCTCTATACGGGAGCGATATCTGCCTTGCTCATTTGGGTTGGGGCACTCACTGTCCTTGAGGCCGAGCGCCACGCCGAGGGAGCGACACTGACCGACCTTGGACGAGCACTGTGGTGGTCTCTAGTTACTGTGACGACGGTTGGATACGGCGACATCGCACCTGTAACAGTTACAGGGCGTGTGGTTGCGGCGATCTACATGCTCTTTGGGATTGCGCTCATTGGAATCGTGACCGGTATTTTCTCATCTTGGTTCCTTGAAAGGATTAAACAAGAAGAGGGAATGAAGGCTGAAGAGCCAGCAGTTGCCACTGCCGCTGCAGTGCAACAGCCGGAGGCTCATGCTCAATTAGAAAAGCAGATCGCAGAGCTGACTCAAGAAGTTCGATTACTCCGTGCAGAAGTTGCGGCGGCTCAGGCGAAATCCCATGTTTGACCTACTCCACGGTGACGGACTTGGCCAGGTTTCGTGGTTGGTCAACATCCAGCCCCTTAACCGCAGCGAGCTTACACGCAAAAATCTGCAGCGGAACAATTGTCAGTAGCGGTGCATAGAGCGTCGGAACCGGTGGAACGCGGAAGACGACTTCAGCGAACTCATCAACCGATGCATCGCCTTCCTCTGCAATGACAATGGTTCGGGCCCCGCGCGCACGAACTTCTTGGATATTCGCCAAGACCTTCGCGTGCAGTTCGGGGCGGCGCGGAGTCGGCACAATGACCACAACCGGCTGGCCTTCATCCACCAGAGCGATCGGCCCGTGCTTGAGTTCGCCGGCCGCAAAACCCTCTGCGTGGATGTAGCAGATTTCCTTGAGCTTGAGCGCACCCTCAAGTGCGACGGGGTAGCCCACGTGACGACCCAAGTAGATCACGGAGGTTGCGTCCTTCATGGTGCGGGCGAACTGGCGAACGGTCTCTCCGCTATCCAAAACCTTCTGGATCGCCTCGGGCACGTGGGCGAGCTTCTCCATGTAGTCGGCGATTTCGTCGGCGTACTTGTTTCCGCGAACCTGTGCCAAATACAGACCAAGGATGAAGCAGGCAGTGACCTGTGATGTGAAGGCCTTCGTTGATGCAACTGCGATTTCAGGCCCCGCATGGGTCAAAATCACGGCATCCGATTCGCGTGAAATTGTCGAACCGGGAGTATTGACAATCGCGACGACCTTCGCGCCCTGTTCGCGCGCGTGGCGAATCGCCTGGATCGTATCCATGGTTTCGCCGCTCTGAGAAATTGCGACAACTAAAGTCTTTTCGCCAACGACCGGATCGCGGTAGCGAAATTCGCTGGAGAGCTCGACTTCGACGGGAATTCGGCACCAGTGTTCGATCGCGTAACGAGCGACCTGTCCCGCATAAGAAGCCGTCCCGCAACCAATCATGATGATCTTGTCGATTCCGCGAAGCACGTGTTCTGGGATTCGAACTTCATCCAATGCCAGGTGCTCGTGGGAATCCAGGCGATCAGCCAAAGTATCCGCAACCCCTCGAGGCTGCTCGTGAATTTCCTTCTCCATGAAGGTTGGCCATCCACCCTTGGTCGCGCGGTCCGCCGAAAAATCGACTTCATATTCCTTCAGGGGAACCGGGTGTCCATCCGCACCGATGACCGTTACAGCGGAAGCGCTCACGACAACCAGCTGGTCTTGCCCAATTTCTACCGCGCGATTTGTGTGCTCGATAAATGCCAGTACATCCGAGCCAAGGAAGTTCTCTCCCTCGCCCAAGCCAATAACCAGCGGCGATGATCTGCGGGCGGCAACAATAACCTTGGGAGATTCAGTAGATAGTGCGAGCAGTGTGAAGGTTCCTTCAAGCTTCGCGGTCACTTCGCGCATAGCGACGATCAGTCGGCGTGCGACGGCCTCGTCAGTGCCGCTGAGTCCCGCTACTTCACCCGTGTACGAGGCCGGACCCGCCTGGTCGTAGGCGTGTGCAAGCAGGTGCACGACTACTTCCGTATCGGTTTCCGAGGCGAATACCGCGCCTTGTGCGCGCAACTGCGCGCGCAGGTTATCGGCATTTTCGATAATCCCGTTGTGGACCAATGCGAAACGTCCGTCGGGACTCACATGTGGGTGTGCATTCGCAACGGTTGGGCGACCGTGAGTTGCCCAACGGGTGTGTCCGATCCCAGCGAAAGCGTCGGCGGGCGCATCCTGATCAACGGCCTCGCGCAGGTTAACCAGCTTTCCGACAGCCTTGATGACATTTAATTTCCCCGGGTTTGCTAAGGCAATTCCCGCGGAGTCGTATCCGCGATATTCCAGGCGTGAAAGTCCATCAAGAACGACCTGGCGGCTTCGCTGAGAGGCTTCGCATGCGACTTGTCCAACAATTCCGCACATGTTCTCATTGCAACACAGGAGCCTTGCTATCGCTTGCCGGATAGCTATGTGGGGCCTGTGAAAATTGCTTAGAGAAGGGTGATCGCTTGATCCTTCCAGTGGATTGGATCGTCCACAGTCAGCTCGAGGACTCGATGTGCACCACCTCGCAGTGATAGATCCTCTGAGTGGAGGAGGATATCGATCTGCGGTGTTTGCCAGGGCGCTTGAAGGACTCGCGTCGCAAGTTCTTCGTGAAGACTTGGCAGCAGGTAAGGTGCGATTTCGGCAACCAAGCCACCTAAGTAGACCTGAGAGATATCGACAGTGTTGACGACTGCGGACAGCGCTTGGCCCAAGGCGCGACCGGCATGGGTCATGGCATCTTGAGCGCGTGAGCTGTGGCCCGCGTGCTGCAGAATCTCGCGTGTGCTTGCATTGTCGCCCAGTCCAGCCGCATGGCCAAGAGCTTTCAATCCTGCGACAGTTTCCAAGCAGCCGCGCGCGCCACACGAACAGATTGCACCTTCGGGTTCCACACAAATATGCCCGATTTCGCCTGACCAGCCGTGCGCGCCACTCAGCGGTTGATGGTTGACGATCAACCCGCCGCCGATGCCGACTTCTCCCGAGACGTAGATAAATGAGTCCGGCCCTTCGGGGACCCCGGGGCGAGGGTAGGCGACAGCGTAGGCTGCCAAGTCGGCCTCGTTCGCAACCAGGGTGACGTCAAGGTCGTGGAGGGGGCGAAGGAGTTCCTTGCGGGGGATGTTTCGCCAGCCAAGGTTGGGTGCGATGGTCAGGGTGTCGGCAGAAAAGAGGCCTGGGAGGGCAAGTGAACTTCCAAGGAAAAGCGCGCCTGCACTGCTTCCCTCGCGCAAGACACGTCTGGCGATTCGTGCGAGTTTACGCAGGGTTGAGGTCGGGTCTGCTCCTGAGAAGTCGCCGCTCACGCATTCGTGGGCCAAGACCGTCCCGCTCAAGTCAACAAGGTAAGCGCCGAGCACTGAGACGTTGACCTGTAGACCCAGCGCAATAACCTTTCCCGAGGTTGGGGAGAGCACGCTGGTGGGGCGTCCCCTTTGTCCGGTTGAGAGTTTGTCTTCGCTTTCCTCGACGAGGCTGGAGGCGATGAGTTCGTCGACAAGCCGCGACATCGTTGCGCGTGAAATTCCGGTTTGGGCAGCGATGCCCGCGCGGTTGATTGCGCCGGGATTGGCCAGAATATGGCGCAATGCCAAGGAAAGGTTGTGGGCACGCAGGGATTGATTGGTTGCCCCGGAATCGGGGTTCGATGTGCGTGCGGCGGTAGACATATCTTGACTCTATCGCATCTGGAGGATTATGTTATGAGTCACAACAAAACGTGACGCAGTAGTCATTTAATCTATGGAAGGCCATGCTATGGCGTATGTACCTCGCCCCGAAGATCATTTCTCTTTCGGCCTGTGGACCGTGGGATGGAATGCAGTTGATCCCTTTGGAACCGGAACGCGTCCGGTGCTTGATCCGTGGGAATATGCTTCAAAGCTCGCAGAAATAGGCGCATGGGGAATTACCTTCCATGACAATGACGTCTTTGATTTCGATGCGTCAGATTCGGAGCGTCATCAGCGGGTCATGCAGCTGAAAGATGCTGTCGAAGACGCCGGCCTTGTTATTGAGATGGTCACGACGAACACCTTCACGCACCCGGTCTTCAAAGACGGTGGCCTGACCAATAATGACCGAGAGATCCGCCGCTTTGGCCTGCGTAAAATTTTGCGTAACGTCGACCTTGCCGCAGAACTTGGCGCAACAACCTTCGTCATGTGGGGCGGGCGCGAAGGCGCCGAATACGACTCGTCAAAGGATCTAAACGCTGCCTTTAATCGCTACTGCGAAGGCCTCGATACCGTTGCGGGATACATCAAGTCCCGCGGATACAACCTCCGTATCGGTCTTGAGCCCAAGCCCAACGAACCTCGCGGTGATATCTTCCTGCCGACCGTCGGTCATGCTCTGGCACTCATCGCGCAGCTCGATAATGGCGACGTTGTTGGCCTCAATCCTGAAACCGGACACGAACAAATGGCCGGCCTGAACTACACGCACGCCTTGGCGCAGGCGCTGAACGCCGGCAAGCTCTTCCACATTGACCTCAATGGGCAGTCGGGAATCAAGTACGACCAGGACAAGGCTTTTGGTCACGGGGATCTAGCCAGTGCGTTCTTCACGGTCGACCTCCTTGAGAACGGCTTCCCCGGGGGTGGGCCTCGCTACGAAGGGCCTCGCCACTTCGACTACAAGCCCAGCCGAACCGAGGGTATGGAAGGCGTTTGGGAGTCAGCTCGGGCCAATATGGACATGTACCTGCGTTTGGCTGAGAAGGCGCGCGAATTCCGCGCTGATCCCATCACTCAGGAGCTCATGGAAGAGGCCTCTGTTTACGAACTCGCCCAGCCCACCTTGGATCCGGGCGAGACGATCGATGACTTCCTTGCTGACCGCAGTGCCTACGAGGATTTCGATGCTGATGCGAAGGGAGCGCGCGAATACCACTACGTCGAGCTCTACCATCACGCAATGCGACACCTGATTGGCTAAGACCGTGAGCGAAAGCAGACCTTTTGTTGCGGGAGTAGATTCCTCAACCCAATCATGCAAGGTCGTTATCTGCGACCCCGCTAGTGGAAGGATCATTCGAGAGGGCCGGGCATCGCACCCCGAGGGAAGCGAAGTCGCCCCTCAGGCATGGTGGGATGCCTTCCTCGAGGCCGTGCGCGCGGCAGGCGGATTCGATGACGTGCGGGCGCTGAGCGTGGGCGGCCAGCAACACGGAATGGTCTGCTTGGACTCACAAGGTGAGGTGATCCGCCCGGCGCTTTTGTGGAACGATACGCGAAGTGCCGGCGCGGCCGAGGAACTCACCTGCGAACGAGGCGATGGCGACCGTGAGCGCGGCGCTCGTTGGTGGGCGCAGGCCACTGGCCTCGTTCCTGTTGCCTCTTTTACGGTCACGAAACTGCGCTGGCTTGCAGACAATGAGCCGGAGAACGCAAGGAAGATCGCGGCAGTATGCCTGCCTCATGACTGGCTGAGTTGGAAAATCCGCGGTGGCTTTGAGGCTGTTGGGTTGGAAGGCCTGTGCACCGACCGCTCCGACGCCTCGGGAACGGGCTACATGGACCGGGCTGATGCAGTCTACAGGCGCGAAATCTTGGCTCAGGCCCTGCGAATTTCGCTGGAAGAAGCCGAGGGAATCATCCTTCCGAAGATCTGCGAGCCCATGGAGGCCATGGGATGTGGAGACCTGGCGCAAGGATGGGGAGAAATCGCAATCGGCCCAGGATGTGGGGACAATGCCGGTGCGGCTCTGGGAGTTGGCCTCGGTGTCGGACAGGCCTTGCTCTCGCTGGGAACCTCCGGGGTTGTTGCCGTTGTTAGCGAAACTCCCGTCGAAGACCCCAGTGGTCAAGTCGCCGGCTTTGCTGACGCAAGTGGACATTGGCTTCCCCTCGCGTGCACGCTCAACGCCTCGCGAATCCTCGACGCGGTCGGGGCGATGAGTGGCCTCAGCTATGAGGAACTGGACGAAGCGGCACTGTCGGTTCCCGACGCCGGAGGGCTGCGCTTGGTTCCCTATTTCGAAGGCGAACGCACGCCGAACCTGCCTGACGCCACCGCCCGATTGGAGGGAATGACGCTCAAGAACTCGACGCGCGCACACCTTGCCCGCGCCGGTGTCGAAGGCCTGCTTGCCCACATGCGTTTCGCGCTCGAGTGCGTGCGTGAGCTGGGCGTTCCGATCGAGAAAGTGCTCGTTGTCGGTGGCGGAGCGCGCTCGCGGGCAGTGCAGAGCTTGGCAGCCGAATTCTTAGGAGTGCCCGTTGAATTTCCCGAGGCGGCAGAGTACGTCGCCCTGGGTGCCGCAAGGCAGGCGGGGATGTTACATTCGCCCACGATGTGAACAAGTCGCGCGTGGCCCACGTCTGGGCCATAGCATGAGGCTATGTTCCAGCGAATGCGTAGCTGACCTTCGCGTCAGCTTTTGACCAGACCTACTGATGGCTAGAGATTACTCGCCCGGGTCGTACGTCTTTGCGTTGGAAACTGCCGCAATCGCCAAATCGTGAGCGTAGCGGCTCGACCCCTCAGCCATCGCCTCTCCTCACGTCACAAGAATCAAAAACGTGAACACTAGGAGAAGTAACAATGGGCGCAATTGAGGCAACGGACACCGACTACCAGAACTCTTGGGCATTTGAGACCAAGCAAATTCACGCGGGCTGGGACCGCGATCCCCAAACCGGTGCAACTTCCATCCCGATTCTTCAAACCACTTCATTTGCCTTTGACTCTGCGGAACGCGCTGCAGCTCGCTTCGCACTTCAAGAACTTGGCCCCATCTACACTCGCTTGGGCAACCCGACAAATGATTACGTCGAGGCCCGAATCGCAGCCCTCGAAGGTGGCGTTGGTGCGCTTCTGACTTCCTCTGGCCAATCTGCAATTACTCTTGCAATCCTGAACCTGGCATCTGCCGGAAATAACATCGTTGCTTCGCCTTCGCTTTACGGCGGTTCAACTTCGCTGCTCAACAACACCCTGCGTCGCCTCGGAATCGATGCCCGCTTCGTGAGCGACCCCTACGATGTGGACGAATGGTTGTCTCTTGCCGATGAAAACACCGTTGCCTTCTACGGCGAAACCATCCCCAACCCCAAGGGCGACATCTTTGACATTGAGAAGATCGCACAGGCCGCACACTCCGTTGGTGTTCCGCTGATCGTCGACAACACTGTCGCCACCCCCTACCTGACCAGGCCAATCGAATGGGGCGCCGACATTGTTGTTCACTCGGCCACGAAGTATCTGGGCGGCCACGGAACCGCAATTTCGGGTGCAATCGTCGATGCCGGTAACTTCGACTACACGAAGGACCCCAAGCGTTTCCCCGGTTTCAACGAACCCGAACCTTCTTACGCGGGCCTCGTCTTCGGACATGACTTGAGCGCCGAGAAGCTTGGAGCAAACCTCTCCTACATCATTCGCGCACGTGCAATTGGCCTGCGAGATGTCGGCTGTGCTCCCTCGCCCTTCAACTCCTTCCTCATCGAGCAGGGCATCCAAACCCTGTCGCTGCGCGTTGAGCGCCACGTTGACAATGCGCTGAAGGTCGCGAAGTTCCTCGAGGCCCACCCGCAGGTCGAGTCCGTCAACTACGCGGGCCTCGAGTCCTCGCCCTACTACGAGCTCCACCAGAAGTACAACCCGCGCGGTGCCGGCGGTCTGCTCTCCTTCGTCATCAAGGGTGGCCTCGAAGCCGGAACCTCATTTGCGACCTCGCTCAAGCTTCTCCCGACGGTTGCAAATATCGGCGATGCGAAGTCCCTGGTCATTCACCCCGCATCCACCACTCACTCTCAGCTCAATGAGGAACAGCTGCGCGCTGCGGGAATCGAACCCGGAACCGTTCGCCTGTCTATTGGTATTGAGAACGTCAACGACATCATTGCTGATTTGACCCAGGGCTTCGAGGCCGTGGCACACTTGGCATAAGGCTGCTCGCGCAACGGTCGCTCGGACAGTAAGGAGATCACCATGAATCGACGCACACTGGGGCCCATCCCCGTAAGCGGCGCATGGACGCCCCAAGACCCCATCGCATTCCGTAAGTTTGCACAGTTGGGGCCGCTACGCCTCGAAAATGGCTCCTTCCTGCCCGAAGTGACCCTTGCCTACGAAACCCTCGGGACACTCAACGAGGACCGCTCCAATGCAATCCTCGTTCTGCACGCACTGACTGGCGATGCACATATTTCCGGCCCCACGGCTCCCGGCCAGTCAACCGCCGGTTGGTGGGAAGAAGCCGTTGGACCGGGTAAACCATTGGATCCCGAGCGCTATTTCATTGTCGTCCCCAACGTCCTTGGTGGCTGCCAGGGGAGTACCGGTCCGTCCTCGGCCGCGCCTGACGGGCAGCCGTGGGGATCGCGATTCCCCATTATTTCCACCAGGGATCAGGTTCTTGCCGAGGCCAGACTGGCCGATTACCTCGGCATTCCGACGTGGAATGCGGTCGTGGGTGCCTCCCTGGGAGGGCACCGCGCTCTGGAGTGGGCCGTCACCTACCCGCTGCGCTGCGAGCGATTGATCGTTGTCGCCTCGGGAGCGTGCACGAATGCCGAGCGGGCTGCGTGGGCGCACACGCAGGTTCGTGCAGTTGAATTGGATCCAAACTGGAATGGCGGCGACTACTACGACCAAGAGGAAGGGCCTCATGCTGGCCTGTCTCTTGCCCGTCAGATTGCGCACACGACCTATCGCTGTCCTCACGAGCTGGATGCGCGTTTTGGCCGCGCACCTCAAGATGGTGAGGA
Organism: Trueperella pyogenes; assembly: GCF_001070855.1. GTDB lineage: Bacteria > Actinomycetota > Actinomycetes > Actinomycetales > Actinomycetaceae > Pauljensenia > Pauljensenia pyogenes_A. Next base: position 400,135 of record NZ_JVLH01000009.1, read on the forward strand.
TGTACTCAGCGGTGGGCGTCTGGCCGTCGAGTCCTACTTGGACTACCACGGTGCGAAGCTTGTTCGTCGATTTGATGCCGGGTCCTATGTATCCCTGTGCCGCACCATGCTCAGCTACGACATCGGTCGCGATCGTGGAGGAATTACCGAGGCCTTGCGGCAAATTACCGCACAGAGCCTGATTGTTTCAGTAGATTCGGATCGCTTGTTCTTTGCAAAAGAGGGATTTGCGATCGCTGAAGGAATCACGGGCGCAAAGTTTGAATGTATTTCCTCTCCTCATGGGCACGACGGCTTCCTGATCGAGTACGAACAGCTCAACCGGATGCTCTCAGAGTTCTTGGAAAACCAGTCATCTTTCATCGATTCTGCGGCGCTGTAAGGGTATTGAAGGATATAAATTTCTTTCTTATGTGAGGCCTGAGCTAGGCACAGCTCATTCATAGAGTTGGCTGGCTCAATTGGATCATCACGATCCACGAAAGGACCTCACATGAAAACGCCAGCATCGACTCTTGTACGGTTATCCGCCGTAGCCGCGGTCGGCGCGCTCGCACTGAGCGCTTGCTCATCGACTTCCGGCACCGCTTCTTCGGCCTCGTCGGCCGTCACTGCGAAGGCCGCCTCAAGCTCATCGGTTTCCGCGGAATCCGGAACTGTTATTGCTCCCCCGAGTGCTGCCGAGGCCTTGGCTGCCAACGCGAAAGCCTCTCACGTTGAGGACAGCGAATGGGATGCTTCTTCGGCTCAGACCATTACTTTGAATGGCAGTAGCGCGAGAACCTCAGCATCCGGAGTGAAGGTCGATGGCTCCACGGTGACGATCACCGAGGCTGGCGTCTACAAGCTCTCGGGCACCTTGAATGGACAGGTCAAGGTTGAGGCCGCGAAAGATGCACGCGTTGTGTTGATCCTTGATGGAGCGACAATCACGAACTCTTCCGGGAGCGCGATCAATGTGGTTTCCGCTGATGATGTTGTCCTGTCATTGATTGGTTCAAACACCGTCACTGACGGCACTCCTTCGGATACAAATGCTGAAGATAACGCGGCGATCTATTCCGATGCCGACCTCACCATTACGGGTAGCGGTTCACTGACAGTTAATGCCAACTACAACGACGGCATTACCAGCAAGGATGACCTCTACATTCTGTCGGGTAACATCACGGTCACGTCGAAGGACGATGCGCTACGTGGCAAGGACTCGCTGACCGTTGCCGGCGGAACTATCAAGGTCACTTCAGGAGGGGACGGCCTGAAGTCTGACCAAGATAGCGATACCACCAAGGGCTACGTCAATATCACCGGCGGCACCATCGAAATCACCTCAACGGGTGACGGCATCCAGGGTGAAACTGACGTCATCATCACCGGTGGCGATACGACAATCATTGCCGGTGGAGGCGCTTCATCTGGGAAGGACTCCAACAATTCCACCAAGGGAATTAAGGCCGGTGTCTTCCTGATTGAAGACGGTGGCGAGGTCACGATCGACTCCGGTGACGATGGTTTGCACTCCGATGGTGCAATCCGACTAACTTCGGGAACGATCGTTGCTTCGACAGCTGATGATGGTATCCATGCTGAAGGTGCGGCTGTTCTTGACGGCGCGAAGGTTACGGTTGAACAGTCCAATGAAGCCCTTGAGGGCGGATTGATCACCATCTCCAATGGTGAGGTCAATCTGACCTCCAGTGATGACGGTATCAACGGCTCCGGTTCGACCACCGTTGCGGCAGTTGAAGCGGCGAAGACCGCGACCAAGACGACCACGACCAACAACGGACCCGGTGGTGGTGGCTCCATGCAGGACACCGGTGAAAAGATCCTGATCTCGGGCGGCACCATCACGGTGAACGCCGGCGGTGACGGCATCGACTCCAATGGCTCGGTGGAGATCTCCGGCGGTAACACGATCGTCTACGGCCCCACGGATGGTGGGAACGGCGCACTGGATTCGAACGGTGAATTCTTGGTCAGTGGTGGAACGCTTCTTGCCATTGGTTCTTCCGGAATGGCCGAATCGCCTTCGACCAACTCTTCACAGGGATGGCTACAGGCTTCGGCTTCCGGTAACGCGAACTCGACCGTGACCATTAAGGATTCCAGTGGAAAGGTCTTGGCCAACATTAAGGCCGCAAAGACCTTCCAGAACGTGGTCTTCTCCTCTGCGGATGTGTCGAATGGCCAGAGCTACACGGTGAGTGTGGATTCGAATTCGACCTCTGTCACTGCTGGTCAGTCGACCGGCGGCCAGGGCGGTCCCGGTGGGGGAGCGCCCGGTGGTCAGGGAGGTGCTCCTGGCGGACAAGGCGGAAACCGTCAGGGCGGCCGCTGAGTGAAGTAGTGGGGGATGCAACTACGGTTGCATCCCCCACTACGTGATTTTCAGGTAGCCGTCGCCAAAAGCTCACTGACGGGCGTGGAGTTCTGTGTCAGGACTGTCCAGTTGATCCGAGGCATGCCCCTCCTCGCTCAGCATCTTTCTCGATGCTCGCTAGCCGGCGCGCATACAGGCTCTCGATGACGACCATGATCCATGTCGAGAAAAGGACAGGCTGGAGAATCAAGTTAATGTTCTCAGGCGAAAGCACGATTTTGAACATATAACTGGCTTCGTTCTGACTCCATATTGAGGTTACGAGATCGCGAAGGCCGTTGAAGAAGAACTGGTAGGCGGCAAGGAAGATGGTTGTCCACTGAATGATGTACTCAGCGATCTGATAGGTCTTGCTACTGACGGTCAAAAAGGTGAAGTGCTTTGAAAGAAAACGGTGAATGTATATCTGAATGAGCGCAGCAGCCATCATCAGTGTCAAGGTCATGAGCAAGAAAGTCCCTGCACGGAACTTTCCAAGACCGGTAGAGAAAGTCGAGGCCGTATCGTCAAGGAGATTCTCACTTCCCCACAGCGATGAGGGGAGAAGCAAGATGAGGCTCCCAAATAGAGAGACCAGTATCAGCATGAGAATCGCATTAACAATTGCGCTCCCCGTCAGGTAGCCGATCGCCCGAACGAAGATCAAGCATTGGGAGTTGCGTCCATAGATCGCAAAACCAAGACCAATCAAGAGGCAAACGGTTGTCGCCAAGAAGAAAAAAGGAAGCATCCGGTCTCTTTCCAATACGCATTGCTAGAACAAGTCTCCCACATAGCTCATTCATAGACTCCACTGGCTCAATAGTTACGTCACGCACGAAACAACCTTGAGGAGCATCAAATGACTGCACTCACCACAGCCATGGTTCTGCCGATCGTCATCGACCTTCTCGCAATGTTGATCCTGGTTGGAGCCCTCTACTACCCCCGCCACCGACGCGCTGATCTTGTCGTCGCATTCTTTGTTGTGAACATCGGCGTCCTTGCGGTCGCAAGCGTCATGGCAAACTCAACGATCTCCGCAGGCCTAGGACTTGGCCTCTTCGGTGTCTTGTCGATCATTCGACTTCGTTCCGACGAAATCAGCCAGCGAGAAATCGCCTACTACTTTGCTTCCCTCGCCATTGGCCTGCTCCTTGGTATGAGCACAGCGATCTACTCCTACGCAATGGTCGCATTGGTGCTTGCAACTTTGGCCGTTGGTGATTCAACTCTGATCCTTGGACGCTCCGGCTCGCAGCAAGTCCAATTCGACCGCGCAATCGCAGACGAGAAGGAACTTCGCCAAGCACTTGAAGCCCGCATGGGTGTCAAGGTGACCGGAGTCAAGGTCATCAAACTCGACATGGTCAACGATCTCACCTTGGTTGACGTTCGCTACCGGGTCCCGGCCAAGCGCTGAACTTACGCAAATCGCCAGACCGGCCTCGACCTCGTGAAAGAACTGGAGGACACCATGACGCACGAACTACACAATCTGACGAACCTCGAACAAATCAGCCTCGATGACATGAACGCACGCGCCGCGATGCTCACGCGAGTCGACCGCAAGTACGTCGTGCCCACGGATTGCTTGGATGAGTTGCTCGCGCTCATGAACCCCGCAACACAGATCCTTGAAATCGGGGGGAAGATTGAGCAGCGATATGCCTCGTGCTACTTCGATACTCCCGAGCTGCACTCCTTCATGGACACCGCGCACAAGCGCCGCCGCCGCTACAAGGTTCGTACGCGCTCTTACCTTGATTCGGAGCTGGCCTTCCTTGAAGTTAAGACCCGAGGCCCGCGCGGGCACACCGTCAAGAAGCGCTTGGCCTACGACTTCGCTCAGGCAGCGCGGATGGAACTGAGTCGCGAGGGCAGGTTTTGGGTGGCCGAAAGGCTCGAGGCCGCTCAGTGCTTTGACGGCGTTGGTCGGGTTGATTCCCTGGTCTCCGTACTCTCTGGAACCTACACGCGTTCGACGCTTCTCATGGCAGACGGTCAGGGGCGCGCGACGATTGACACCGATCTGAACTGGGACTCGTGGGGACGTGAGCTTCAGGCTCCCCACATTGCGATTATCGAAACGAAGTCTGGTGCCGCTCCTTCTGAGCTAGACCGACTGCTGTGGGCAAACAGGATCCGTCCCTCGCGTATCTCGAAGTATGCGACTGCGATGGCTCTGCTGACTCCGGACTTGCAGACAAATCGGTGGACTCGGGTCATCGATCGTTTCTTCACGATGAGGCCGACGCTTCAGCAGGCACTTGCTGCATGAGCAGATCACGGGGTTGATCCCGTAACAAGCTGTCCCGCGAAGTGTGCGTGATGACCCAGAGGTGCTGCGCGGGACTAGGCTGGGGGGTGTGGAGATTCCACATCCCCCAGTTCTAATGAGATCGTGAGGAAAAAATGACACTGCCTTCAGAGAAACTTGCTGAGCTCGGCCTTGAACTGCCTGAGGTCGCTAAGCCTGTTGCCGCCTATGTCCCTGCCATTGAGGATCGCGGTGTTGTGCGCACCTCCGGCCAGCTTCCCCTGGAAAATGGCGAGCTAGCCTGCATTGGTGCGGTCGGTGAAGATGGTGCGGATCCCGAAGACGCTTACGAGGCCGCACGCATTTGTGCGTTGAACGCGATGGCGGCTGCAGCTGCAGTTGCGGGCGGTGTGGATCGTTTGGCTTCGGTAGTTAAGGTGACTGCCTTTGTTGCGTCCTTGCCGAACTTCTACGGACAAGCTGCTGTGGTTAATGGAGCATCTGAACTGCTGGGCGAGGTTTTCGGCTCGCAGCACGCGCGTTCAGCTGTGGGTGTTGCAGCCTTGCCGCTGAATGCCTCGGTTGAGGTCGAAGTGGAGTTCGCACTCCGATCCAAGTGAATGGGATCGCTCAGCGATCTATTTAGCAAGGATTTAAACTGAAATAAAGGTTTGCGTGCGGGCGTTCCTGTGAATACCCGCTGGTTAATAGCTTTATTCCAAGGAAGAGGACGAAATGGCAGAGACTTTGCCCGAGGCAGCAGCGCCGGGAACTGGACAGCAATTCAAGCTGGTTGACGTATCGACCACCCCCTCTGAGGGCGGTTGCGGTTGCGGTTGTGGCGGCCACGGAAAGAAGGAACAGGCTGCTCCTGCAGCATCTGCACCCGAGTCGCACGGAGGCTGTGGCTGCGGTGGGCACGGACATAAGGCCGAGGCTGCCCCCGCCCGTGAATCACACGGCGGTTGTGGTTGTGGCGGACATGGACACGGTGCTCAGGAAGCTCCAAAGGCTGAGGCAGCTGCTCACGGGGGCTGCGGTTGCGGTGATCACGGCCAGGGAACAGCGCACGTTGTATCGCAGGATCCCGCCGTTCGTGAGGACGAGCTTGTTATTCATTCCCTGCCTAAGGTTGTTCGCCATGCTCTGCTCTTTGCTGCGATGGATAACCTGCCGCTTGGTGCATCGCTGATTGTTGTGGCACCGCATCAGCCTGTCCCGCTGTTCAACTACCTGCAGGAAAGTGAATCGCACTACCGCGTTGAGACCATCGAGACCGGTCCGGTCGACTGGCGCTACCGCGTGACACGTCTGTCCTGATCATCGGACGCTTTATGCCCGCGAGCCCCGCGCTCGCGGGCATTTTAGTTTCAATACAAAAGCCCGAGATATCAACGAGGTTTTCGCTGATATCTCGGGCTTGTCTGAGCCGCCTGTGGGAATCGAACCCACGACCTATTCATTACGAGTGAATCGCTCTGCCGACTGAGCTAAGGCGGCCGGGCTTATCTGCACTTCACTACTGAGGTGGAGAAAAGCTACCTGAAGTACTTTAGCGGTTACCACTTGTGAGAAGCAAACGTTTCGTGACAGAGGTGATGTGGGATTGCCCGCACAGCAATGTGCGATACAAGAGTCAGATCGCTCGGCGAATGTTAGGCTGAATTGTGTTGACACAAGATGACGAAAAGTCAGAAAACCCGGCTGAGATCCCCGTAGTGCTCCTGGTTAACCTTGGCACTCCCGAATCGCCCAGCCCCAGCGATATTCGCCGTTTTTTGCGTGAATTTTTGAGTGATCGTCGAGTAATCGAACTTCATCCTCTGATCTGGAAGCCAGTTCTTGAAGGCGTGATTCTTCCTTTCCGCCCCTCTCGAGTCGCACCAAACTATCGTTCGATTTGGACTGAGCACGGTTCGCCGCTCATGGCGTATTCCATCGCCCAAGCCGAATCTCTTTCAGAGCTGCTTGGTGGTCAGGCGAAAGTTGCGCTCGCTATGCGCTACGGAAAGCCCTCTATTGAGAGCGTCCTTGATGATGTGTTCGCGAAGGGGCATCGCCGCGTCCTTCTTCTCCCCGCCTATCCGCAATATGCCGCGTCATCTGCGGGAACAGTCACTGACGCATTAGCGCGCTACATCCTGAAACGTCGCAATCATATGGAAGTGCGCACGATCCGTTCGTTCCCTACGGAACCCGCCTATATTGAAGCCCTAGCCTGCGCTATCGAGGAGGACTGGGCGCGCCGGGGTCGCCCTGATTTCGCATCTGGAGACCAGCTCCTTGCGTCTTTCCATTCCATCCCTCAGAAAATGCACGATGCGGGTGATCCCTACAAGCAGGAGTGTATGGCGACGGCAAATGCACTCCGAGCGCGCTTAAATCTCGACGAAGACCAGCTTCTAGTGACGTTCCAATCGGTTTTTGGGCCCGCGAAATGGTTGGGGCCGGCGACCATCGATACCGTCGCCGAGCTTGCTCGTCGCGGGACCCGGCGTCTTGATGTGATTTGCCCTGGCTTTATGACGGATTGCCTAGAAACCGTTGACGAGATTGCAAAGCTCAATCGTGATGCTTTCCTCGAGGCCGGCGGCACCGACTTTACCTATATTCCTTGGGGTAATGCATCTGCCGGTGCTGTTGATACTTTGGGTGCGATTGCCCGTCGTGGGTTAGCGGGTTGGGTTAATTTCTCTGACGAGGCCTAGCTGCTTCTGCGCTGTTGAGCTTCCTTTGCGCGCCATTTGTTCCAGATGCGCGCAGCGCCAACCCCGAGTCCCAGTGCGATGACGGTGGGCACAAGCAAGGTTGCGCCTCGGTGTGTAAATTCAATAACCAAGCACAGCGCCGTCAGCGGTGCGCTCATTGATGTGCCAAGAACGACCACGGCGCCGATGAAGGCGAAGCAAACGATTGCGGTCGTGTCGCCGGGGTAGATGTAGGACCAGAGAATCCCCAGAACCGCACCGCTAGATGCGCCTAGCGCAAGACCGGGGGTAAGAGTTCCACCCCATGCACCCGAGCGAATAGTGGCGAGCGTTCCGATAAGTTTTGTGAATCCATCGATTGCAAGAGAAGCAAGTAACGCGACTCCGATTCCCGCTGCCGCGCGGCCTCCCTGTCCCAAAACGGCTCCATCAAAAGCAAGCTGAGCGGTTGATTGTCCGTTTCCGGCAATTGATGGAACCCAGACAGTGATCACTCCGATGAGGGTGAAGATGGGGATCATCCAGGCAAGTAGACGCCAACCGGTGGGGCGAGCAGCAGAGCATGCTGAAACAGCGCTCTTGAAGAGGACTCCGATGATTCCAAGAACCGGTCCGATGATGACAGCCCAGAGTGTCAGTGATGCTGTCGGAAGGAGTTGGGTGGTCTCGGGAAGCGTGTAGAAAGGATCGCTTCGAACCCAGCCGTGTGCGACGAGGACTGCTCCGCCACTGATGATCAGTGCGGACCATACCGCGCTGGCTGTGACCTCGATGAGAAGAATTTCAAGTGCGAATACCGCTCCCGATAGAGGGAGCGAATAGACTGCAGCAAGACCTGCACCGGCCGCGCAGCCGACAATAATGCGTCGCTGCTCAGGCGGAAGATAAAGAAAATCAGCGATCTTTCCGCCCAAAGAGGCGCTAATCTCACGAGGAGCGACTTCACGGCCGATTGAAGCGCCCATGCCGACAATGACGATCTGGTTAATTGCGTGCCAGAAAGTCAGGAGAATCGGCATCTTCTGACCATTAACTGCTTTGGCCAGTGAGACGGGTCTGCCCCCGACGCGTGCATAGAGATACCAGGAAATTCCTCCGATAAGGCCTGCTCCTCCCAACGCGCAAACCCTGTGCCACCAAGGGACTGAGGAAATTGCGTGAAGAAGGGTGCCGCTTGCGTCACCAAAGACAAGGCCCTCGATCAGGTGGAGAAGATGCGAACACCCGGCACCAACTAGCCCTGCCGTTATCGCGGTCATAAGTACCGCTAGCCCCATGCGAATGCGGGGCGACAGCCGAGAGATTGGTATACCGGGTGTGCTCACACTAGTTGAGAGTACTAGCGCTTCTCGACTTCATCCAAGCGCGTATTAACGTCTGAACCAACGCGGATCAATACGTTGAGGTCTTCATCGGAGATGTCGTCACTGATAATGTCGCGCAGAAGTGCTCGCTCAGCCTGTTGGGCGGAGGTGACAAGTTTCTTGCCTGCATCGGTGATGGTGATTGTGCCACCGCGACGATCGAATTCGTAGGCGGTGCGAACGATGAGATCACGATCGGCCAGACGACGATAGGTGTGTGTCAGACGCGAAGGGCTAAAAATGACCGATTGGGCAAGTTCTCCCATGCGGATTCCAATTTTACCGGCTGAAGCGACCTCATCGAGGACGCGATATTCACCGAGTGAAAGTCCGAACTCGCGCTTGAGCGTTGCCTCCAGAGCCGCGGAAGCCCTAGTGATAGTAATGAAAAACTGTTCGATCTCGCGAGCCCGCTTTGCTTGGTTCATGTCCCTTCTCCGTTTTAGCCTTCATCCTTGAGGTTCTCTAACGAAAGGACAGTTTATAGGTTTTGATCAGGCCATACAACGCTTGAATCGAAAATGAGACAGGCAATTTTGAGGGTACAGAAAATTAATAGTTAATATCGAAAATGTGATAGCGTGGCTTCGAAAAGTGCATTACTCGATCGCAGAAAAAGAATTCTTCTCTGTGATTGACGTGTTTTCGAAGGGTGAAAACTGTGCAGAAGAAAGTCGTTGTATTAGTTGATGACCGTGATGGTTCGGTTGCCAAGCAGACAATTTCATTCGCATTCAAAGGCGTATCGTATGAAATTGACCTTTCCGACCAGAATGCTGAGCAATTTGAGCTCGATATGTCACCGTGGATCTCCGCAGCTCGCAGGGTGGGTGGGCGTCTCAACAGTCGCCGTGCCACGCCGTGTGGGGATGCTGAAGCAAAGAGTGTCCGCGTGCGTCGTTGGGCTCGTGAAAAGGGGATCGAACTGAGCGATCGCGGTCGGATTCCATCTGCCATTATTGAGCAGTTTGAAAAGGAAAATCGCTGATCTTTGTTCTGAATTACTTTGATATAAATGCGGGGTATTTCTCATTGAAATACCCCGCATTTATATTTGTATTCAATACGTTTTGTATCGAGTGGTCAGTTTTCGTAACCTGTACCGGTTTAGATTGACCTTGTATGCACTGAAATAGCTAAAACCGCAGGTCAGCTAGGCAATGCCTGGAAGGCTCACTTCACCAGCAATAGATCGATTCATCCACTGTGCGAACTCTTCACCCTGCAATCCCTGTGAGAGCAAAAAGATTGTCTTCGCATACAGGGCCTCAAGCGTCATGTCATGCGCGCTAATCGCGCCCAAGCGCGCCAGAGTGCTCCCGGCCTCGTAATGGCCCAACACAACCTCGGCTTGATGGCACTGCGATGCAACGATCAGGGGAACCTCGGCCTCGCGCAGTTCCTGCAAAACATCCACAAAACCCGGGTCTGAAGCGGGAATATTTCCTACGCCGTATGCACGGATGATGACGGCCTCGGGCAGGGGAGTGAACATGGAACGTAAGCGAGCAGCGCTTAGGCCAGGAACAATGTCCACAACTGCAACGTCGTGGCGGGCGTAAGGCGCAGGATTAGCCCAGCCCTCACCGGCCTCGACACTGTGATACCAACGCCAGGGGGCACCTGTACGTGCGACAGGTAGTGTCGAAGGTGAGTCAAAGCCAGCGAAGGCCCATGATGAGGTCTTCGTTGAACGATTTCCTGCCAGCAACATATGACCAAAGAACAGAGTCACACCGCTGACCTGGGAACTTCCAGCAGCGCGTAATGCGCCCGTCACATTCGCGGAGGCGTCGGTGCCGACGACGCCCAGCGGATACTGCGAACCCGTTAAAACAATGGGTTTTGTGAAATCAGCCAGCGCGTACGACAGCGCCGCAGCGCTATAGGCCATGGTGTCGGTCCCATGGAGCACCAAGAAAGCATCAGCTTCATCGCCGTGAGCGCGGATATCGTCGATGATCATCTGCCAGTGGGTCGGTGTTGTTTCCGAAGAATCGACCAGCGGTGAGAGCTGAGACATCGACACGTGCCCCGAAAGCTCGATTCCGTCGAATTGGGTGTTGAGCCATGACGCCATATCGGCGCCCGGTCGCAAACCATCAGGAGAATCAACCATCCCGATTGTTCCACCTGCATAAGTCACATGAATCCTCATAGTGCGTCCTCTTCCATCATTGGATAGCGAAAAGAAACGAGAGCAGAGGGGTGGTTATTCGCCTAAGTGGCGCGTGGCCTCGTCATTTGAAGAAAACTTACCCCGAATTGCATACCAACCACAAACCATTGCCACGACCACTACTCCGAAGAGCGCGAGAGTCCAACGGCCATTGGTGCTGGTGACATTTGAAGCGACGACAATCGCAAAGAAAGCTAGCGAGATGTAGTTTGTGAAAGGTGCACCCGGCATGCGGTATGAGGGGCGCTCCTCCTCGCCGGCGCGCACACGCTTGAGGAATGCGTTGAGCAGTACCCCCAGCTTCCTTGCTGAAAGTTAAATTCAGTGCCTCTATCAGTCTTCCGAGACGGAATTACCCGTACCGGAATCGCTGATGTCGGGGTCACCTGAAGTGTAGTGTACGACGTTCTGTGAACCCGTAAAGGTAATAGTCTTTGCGGATTCCAGGTTGACAGAGTTGTTTGATCCGTCGATGACCAGACTTGTGAGCGCGTGTGTGGATGTGAGCTTCACATTGGAGGACTGAATGTGTACGTTCTCGGCGTCACTCGGGACGGTGACAACGGTGTTGGAATCGGAGACTGTGAAAGTCTTTCCTGTTGTGCCCTTGGCAAGGTTCTTCGCCTGATCAGCGGCTTCGGATGCTCCTGCACTCGCATAGCTAGCAGCTGAAGAAGCGGCGGCCTTGCCTTGTTCGGCGGCATCAGAGGCGATGCTTTGGGCCGTCGCCTTTGCTGAATTTGCAACATCTGAAGGAGATTGGGTGATTGTCTGGCTACAAGCTGCAATACCCATAGTCGCAGCGAGTCCCAGAGTTGCAAAGAGGGCAAGCGTGGTGCGCGATGAAGTTGTGTGGGTCATTGATCAATCTTTCGTGTGGAAGGAAAGCGAAGTGGCTGGAGCGCACGGAAAAGGTGCGCCCCAGCCACTTGCTGTCAGAATGCGGGAATGAAGATCTCCACGCGGCGGTTTGCCTGGCGGCCGGCCGGGTTATCTGAACCATCGGAGTTCGTGTTGGGTGCAACCGGCTTGCTCTCGCCGAAGCCCTGAGAATCCAAGGTTGTAGTGACGCCGTCCTTCTTCAGTTCGTTGACGACGGCGGAAGCGCGTTCCTCAGACAGGGTCTGGTTGGAAGCATCGTCTCCAATCGAATCGGTGTGGCCGTACACGTGTGCAGCCGGGACCTTCGCATTCGTGAGGACCTCAGCAAGCTTCTTTAGGGTTGCTGCTGCCTCGGGACGAATATCGGACTTGCCGAAGTCGAAGAGAACGCCGTCTTCCAGGGTGATGGTCGTGCCGCAGCTCTCGACGGGCTTGAGGCTATCGACCTTGGGGAACTTACCAACCTTGCCAACGGTCGGGGCCTTGTCAGCCTTCACCTGCTGGCCGTTCACCATTGCGGTGCCATCGCCGTTGTTGATGATGTTCAAGTTTGGGCCGTTGTAGACACCGCCGCCCTTGCCATCAAGGTTGTAGTTCACCGAAGTCTTGCTGTTGCTGTAGTTGCCGGAGCCGTCGGAGCTAATCACGATGTTTTCACCGGTCTCGGAGTTGTTGTAGACGCCGGAACCGTCAGGGCTGATCGTGATGTTCAGGGTGCTTGAGGTGTAGGTACCGGAGCCATCCGCGCTGATCGTGATGTTCAGTCCGTTGGATGAATCGCTGTAGACGCCACCGCCAGTGCCATCGACAACAATGCTCACAGGTCCTTCGTTAATAACGCCGGAGCCGTCACCATTGTTGACGACCTGCTTGTCGCCGTTATTGGAGACACCTGATCCATCGCCGCCAAGGACAGTATTTCCGCCGTTGGTCACCAAGCCGGAGCCGTCACACACAGCGGGGGCAACGGTTACACCGGGAACTGAGGAAATCTTAGCGGTCGCGTCAATGACAGCCTTGTCGGCATTTGAAGCGAATACGCCGATTGGTGGAACTTTAAAAAGTGGAACTGGCGGAATCTCGCCGGGCTTGTAGCCTGCGACAGCGGGAACCGCGGAGGTGGCTGAAGCCGTTGCCTCGGGGGTTGCCTCACTCGTCGAGGAGGTCGATGCGGAAGGCGCGCTCTGAGAGCATGCGCTCAGCGAAACGAGTGCGGCCAAGGTGGACAATGCGGTCGCCGTACGGAAAAAGTGGCGTTTTGATGTTGTGTCACTCATGCGCAAAGTTTAAAAGGATCATGCTGGACACTTCCTGTATGGCCTCTACTGAGTCACTGATCGAAGTTGATCTGGTTGCGATTATTTGATGCTTGCGCGAGTGATGGGGTGTTGCAGACAGGGCGCGTTCAGGATGTCGCTATTTTTGTTTTTATCTCAGCGAAACAGGGGAATAATGCCGCACGCGTGACGCAGGTCCCGTGACACATATGCGAAAAGAATGAAAGAATATGTGCATGACCTACAAACTGGTGCTGCTCCGCCACGGCGAGAGCGAATGGAATGCAAAGAACCTCTTCACCGGTTGGGTGGATGTTCCGCTGTCGGACAAGGGCCGCGCGGAAGCAACCCACGGTGGTGAGCTCCTTAAGGAATCCGGTGTTCTGCCGGACCTCCTGTTCACGTCGATGCTGCGTCGTGCGATTATGACCGCGAACCTGGCACTTGACGCTGCTGATCGTCACTGGATCCCTGTTGAGCGCAACTGGCGCCTCAATGAGCGTCACTACGGTGCGCTCCAGGGCAAGAACAAGAAGGAAATCCGCGACGAGTACGGCGAAGAGCAGTTCATGCTGTGGCGCCGTTCCTTCGATGTGGCTCCGCCCGCAATCGAAGCAGGTTCTGAGTTCTCGCAGGATCAGGATCCCCGCTACGCCGGTGAGCCCGTTCCCATGAGCGAGTGCCTCAAGGACGTCATCGCCCGTCTGCTCCCTTACTGGGATGAGACCATCGTTCCTGCGATCAAGACCGGCAAGACCGTCATGATCGCCGCGCACGGTAACTCGCTGCGTGCGATCGTCAAGCACCTCGATGAGATCTCCGATGAGGACATCGCCGGAGTTAACATCCCCACCGGCATTCCGCTGGTGTACGAGCTTGACGAGGAAACCCTCAAGCCCATCAAGAAGGGCGGCACCTACCTGGACCCCGAGGCCGAGGCGAAGATCGCTGCGGTCGCCAACCAAGGTAAGTAATTTCTGCAATAAACGCGGCGGTTTCGAATTTCGGGACCGCCGCGTTTGTGTTACGCGCGTCCTTGCACAGCTGTTCACCATTCAAAGGCGCAGAAAGTGCGTGAACTGATAGAATATAGACCGCAGTTCAGCTGAAGCGCAGGAGTTTCTTCTATGTCATTTGAGATCGGTCAGACCGTTGTTTATCCTCACCACGGCGCCGCGAAGATTGAGGAAATTTCCACCCGCGTTATTCGCGGCGAAGAGAAGACGTACTTGACTCTGCGCGTAAGCCAGGGTGACCTCACCATTCAGGTACCCGCTGAAAACGTTGATCTTGTCGGCGTGCGCGACGTTGTTGACGAAGACGGTTTAGAAACGGTGCTCTCGGTCTTGCGCGCTCCCTACATTGAAGAGCCCACAAACTGGTCGCGTCGTTTCAAAGCCAACCAAGAGAAGATCGCGACGGGCGATATCGTCAAGGTTGCTGAGGTTGTTCGAGATCTTACTCGCCGTGATGATCAGAAGAAGCTCTCCACCGGAGAGAAGCGCATGCTGACGAAAGCGCGCCAGATTCTCAGCTCTGAACTTGCACTTGCTCGCGATATCGATAAGACCGCTGCGGCTGCGCGCCTTGACGAGGTCTTGGCTGAGGGCTACGATGAGTCCCTCGCAATCGCGGATGACCTCCCGGAAGAAGACACGGAACAAGAGTGACCTCAACATCCCCGGCTCAGGTTTTCGCGGTCATTACTGCGGCCGGATCGGGTACGCGCTTGGGCTCAGATCGCCCGAAAGCTTTGGTTGACCTCGATGGAATGCCTTTGGTTGAGCACGCGCTTAGGAACCTTCATTCCGGCGGCGTCGATTGTGCTGTTGTGACAGCGCCTCCAGATCGTTTTGATGAATTCCAAGCACTTCTGGATACTGCTGAATTTCGCGATATTGTGCGCGTTGTTCCGGGTTCGCCCCTGTCCAGGCAGGCTTCCGTCGCGGCCGGACTCGAGGCGCTTGCCCAGACGGCGGACACTCTGAATGATGACAGCCCCGTCTTGATTCACGATGCAGCCCGCCCTTTGGTCTCCCCTCAGCTGGTTTCTCGCGTGATTGCGGCTCTTCGTGCAGGTGAGCAGGCGGTGATCCCAGGCCTCGCGGTGGCGGATACGCTGAAGAGCTTCCGTGAAGTTCCCGAGGCCTTGGCAGGGCAAGCGCAGGACGCGCGCTATGTTGACGCGACAGTTGACCGCGCGGGTTTGGTTGCCGTTCAGACTCCGCAGGGTTTCCCCTGGAAAGTGATCCGTGAGCTGCATCGGCGTGCCACGGCCTCGGCGAATAGCGAAGCCACAGCGCTCACTGACGATGCCGGGCTTGCTCAGCAGGCGGGAATTCCCGTCCGCATTGTTGCCGGTGAAGGTCGCGCATTGAAGATTACGACGCCAATCGATCTGGTTTTTGCGCGCGCAATCATTGCTGAAGACGCTCGGGCGTGACGACCCTTACTTGTATTTTTTCTTTTTCCTTGCTTCTCCGTGATAGTTTCACTGGTAGGCCTACGGTGGTAGGCATATAAGGAGTGAACATGAGTGAATCGACGACCCCCCAATCGATGGCACCTTCGGAGAAGAAGAAAACATCGATTCTGACGAAGCCGGTCATTGAATGGGCTTTGTGGGACTGGGGTTCGGCAGCATTCAATGCTGTTGCAACGACTTTCGTCTTCTCGGTCTACCTGACCAGCGATGGGACTTTCACCGATAAGGGAACCGCTAGTGATTACCTTTCGTGGGGTCTTTTTGCTGCAGGCATCATCATTGCGCTTCTCGCACCGATTACCGGTCAACGCGCTGATCGCCGCGGAAAAGGCGGTCTTGCCCTGACAGTGTTCACGATCTTGGTCGTTATTTGTCTGGCGCTGATGTTCTTTGTCGCTCCGGAAGGACCTTTGGGGCCGCGCGGAGGCCTCTTCCTTGGCATTACGCTTTTGGGCATTGGCAATATTTTCTTCGAATTTGCATCGGTCAACTACAACGCGATGCTTAACCACCTCTCAACCAAAGAGAATATGGGTCGAATTTCCGGTCTGGGATGGGGATCGGGCTACGTCGGTGGCATTGTTTTGCTGCTGATTCTCTACGTTGGGCTGATCAGTCCCGAGGTCGGATGGTTTGGCATTACCCACGCGAATGGATTGCATATTCGCGTCTCGATGGTGATTGCTGCAGCGTGGATGCTGCTGTCTGCACTGCCTTTGATGCTTCACCCCGTGAAGCCTCGGCATATTGACGAGCACCACGGTGAGCATGAAACTCTGTGGGATTCTTACCGAAAGCTCTGGAGCACGGTGAAGTCCCTGGCGAAGGAATCGCCACACACGCTGTTCTTCCTTGCGGCCTCTGCTGTGTTCAGGGATGGCCTTGCGGGTGTGTTTACCTTCGGTGCGATCCTTGCGGGAACTGCTTTTGGCTTCTCATCTGGCGAGGTGATTATCTTTGCGATTGCTGCAAATGTTGTCGCAGGAATCGCCACTATCGCCATGGGTGCCTTGGACGACATCATCGGACCGAAGCGCCTCATTGTGATCTCGCTGAGCTGCATGGTGATTGCAGGCATGAGCGTCTTCTTCTTGCACAATGGCGGAAAGATTATTTTCTGGACTTTCGGTCTTGCCCTCTGTGTTTTCGTCGGCCCGACTCAGTCTGCATCGCGATCTTTCCTTGGACGCATGATCCCCGAGGGGCGTGAAGGTGAGGTCTTCGGGTTGTATGCGACGACCGGTCGCGCGGTGTCCTTCCTTGCGCCAGCAATGTACGGCATCTTCTTGGCGTTTGGTCGCAATTGGACGCCTGCCGGTGCGGACTACACCTACTGGGGAATCCTTGGCATCATCTTGATCCTTGCCTTGGGATTGGTGATGACTCTCTTCGTTCACCCGGCAAAGGCAAAGATTCTCTGAAGTAGCTTTAGAGCATGCGTGAGGAGAGCTTAGGCTCCGCATTGTTTGTGCACGTGAAACTCACGTGAAGTGCGCTGTCACTTTCGATAGATCAGAGCCGTAGCGCTTGCAGCGATACCTTCACCCCTACCAGTGAACCCGAGGCCGTCAGTTGTTGTTGCTGAAACAGAGACGGGGGCCCCAAGAATCTGGCTCATCGCCTGCGAAGCTTCTTCGAGGCGTTTCATCATGCGCGGACGCTTTGCAATGACTTGAACCGTGACGTTCCCAACGAGCCAACCGGCATCTGCCAGCATTCGGCGGACTTCTTCAAGAAATGCCCTCCCTGACGCTCCTGCCCATTCGGGGCGATCGGTTCCAAAATTTGTTCCGAGATCTCCCAGTCCTGCGGCGGCCAAAAGTGCATCGCAGGTGGCGTGTGCGGCAGCATCGCCATCCGAATGCCCTTCAAGAGGGATTTCTCCCGGCCATTCAAGGCATGCAAGCCACAGCGTTTTCTCCCCGAAATCTGACTGCGGATCTGCAAATGCATGGACATCAATTGCTTGCCCAACCCGGTAGGGGAAAGGAAGCGAAGACATTTCACTCATGCCAGTAGCCTAAATCTCCTGGCGGGCATTTGCGTCTACTTTCTGGCTCTCTGCCCAGAGCGTCTCACATGAAACGGTTCATCCTTCCCCGGCCACCCGCTCACGGTAGGGTGAGAACGTGCGTTACATTTCGACCAGAGATCCCCAGGCCGCTTCCGCCTCCTTCTGCGATATTTTGCTCGCAGGTCTTGCGCCGGACGGTGGGCTCTACCTGCCCGAAACATACCCTCAGCTCAGCGCTGAGCAGCTGAATCGTTGGCAGGATGTGCTTACTCAGCACGGCTACGCCGCGCTTGCTGCTGAGGTACTGTCGCTCTTCATCGATGACATTCCGCGTGAGGATCTTGAAGGTATCTGTGCTCGCGCCTACCGCACCCCCGTATTTTCGGACCCCGAAATCGTGCCGGTTACGTGTGTAAGCACAGAAGAAAACCTCTGGCTTGCCCACCTGTCTAATGGTCCTACGGCTGCGTTTAAAGACATGGCAATGCAGCTTCTTGGTGAGCTATTCGAATATGAGCTGGGACGACGCGGTGATTGGCTGACCATTGTTGGTGCAACCTCGGGTGACACCGGAAGCGCTGCGGAATACGCGCTCCGAGGCCGCTTAGGGCTCAGTGTCGTCATGCTCACCCCCGCCGGACGCATGACTCCCTTCCAGCGCGCACAGATGTTCTCCCTCCTTGACGACAACATTGTCAATGTCGCAGTCGACGGCGTCTTTGATGACTGTCAAGATCTTGTTAAAGCCGTCAACATCGATGCCGACTTCAAACAGCAGTGGCATATCGGTGCGGTTAACTCCATCAATTGGGCCCGTTTGCTGGCACAGGTTGTGTATTACATTGCGTCTTGGCTGCGCATTCGCCTTCAGACAGGCAAGGCTGACCTGCGCCTCAATGTCGTCGTTCCCAGTGGTAATTTCGGCAATATCTGTGCGGCGCATATTGCCCGCCAAATGGGGCTTCCCCTGGAATCTCTGGTCGTTGCGACAAACGAAAATAACGTTCTTGAGGAGTTCTTCCGAACGGGCGTCTACCGGGTTCGAAGCAGTGAAGATACTCTTGCGACCTCCTCGCCTTCGATGGATATCTCGAAGGCCTCGAACTTCGAACGTTTCATTTTTGATTTCCTTGGACGGGACGCGGTCCGCACGCGTGATCTTTTCAACCAGGTTGCCTCGCAGGGTTATTTCGACCTTTCTGGAACCGAAGAATTCGCAAAACTTCAGCAGAACTTCGGCTTCTGCGCGGCCTCGTCCACGCACGCAGATCGGCTGGCCCAAATTCGGCGCACCTGGGAGGAATCGCACTACCTCGTGGATCCACACACCGCCGATGGGGTGCAGGTTGCTCGCCAATTGCGCGAAAAACTTGATGGCCCCGTTGTGGTGATGGAGACTGCGCTTCCCGTAAAGTTCGAAGAAACCATTGCCGAGGCCGTTGGTTTCGTCCCGCCAGTACCGCCCCGTTTCGCGGATATTGAAGGGCACGAACAGAGGGTTGTTGAATTGCCTCGCGACGTTGATGCTTTGAAAGAGCTTATTCGTAGCAAGGTCAAGTCAGAGCGCTAATTTCTTCGTTACACGGTCCCGGAAGTCGAACCGGTCTCCAAATGAAGGTGGCACCCTTTACCATGAAGGTATGAGCCTTCACCTGTACGATTCGAAAACCGCACGCTTGCAGCCACTGAATCCAGTGGTGCCCGGACATGTGGGAATTTACCTGTGTGGTGCAACGGTTCAGGGATCTCCCCACGTTGGGCATTTGCGTTCTGCGGTTGCCTTCGATTCCTTGATTCG
The DNA here is from genome assembly GCF_001070855.1 of Trueperella pyogenes. Lineage (GTDB taxonomy): Bacteria > Actinomycetota > Actinomycetes > Actinomycetales > Actinomycetaceae > Pauljensenia > Pauljensenia pyogenes_A. The sequence continues at coordinate 419,464 of NZ_JVLH01000009.1, forward strand.
CTGGCTCAAGCGCAGTGGTCTTGAGGTGACCTACATCCGTAATGTCACGGATATTGATGACAAGATCCTTCGTAAGTCAACAGAGGCCGGTGTGCCCTGGTGGGCATGGGCACAGCGCTATGAGCGCGAATTTACTGAGGCTTATCACAAGCTCGGTGTGCTTGACCCCACCTATGAACCGCGTGCGACCGGACACATCCCAGAACAGATTGCTCTGATCCAACGCTTGGTCGATCGCGGTCACGCGTACAGCGATGGCGCGGGAAACGTCTACTTCTCGGTGGCTTCGCAAAAGGACTATGGATCGCTGACTCACCAGCGCCTTGAAGACATGCGTACGACCGAAGACGAATCGCAGATCGATTCCGCGACCGAGGCTGGGAAGAAGGATCCGCGTGACTTTGCCTTGTGGAAAGCCGCAAAACCAGAGGAACCCGTAACCGCATCATGGGATTCGCCCTGGGGGAGGGGACGTCCAGGTTGGCACCTCGAATGCTCTGCAATGTCCTACCGCTACTTGGGTGAAGCCTTTGATATTCACGGTGGTGGCATCGATTTGCGCTTCCCTCACCACGAAAACGAACAGGCCCAATCGCACGCTGCGGGATGGGATTTCGCGCAGTTGTGGGTCCATAACGCCTGGGTGACCACCAAGGGCGAAAAGATGTCGAAGTCTTTGGGAAATGTCCTTTCAATTGAGACTTTGACACAGGATTTCCCCGCGGCTGCAGTGCGTTGGGCGCTTTCAACGGTGCATTACCGCAGTGCCATCGAGTGGGGACCCGACACTCTTCCGGATGCAAACGCCGCCTGGGAGAAGTTCTCAGCTTTCGTTACCCGATCAATTGAGGCCGTTGGTGTGGCAAGCCCGGAAGAACTTCAGCTGACTCCGGCTGAGCTCCCCGAAGCCTTCACCAATGCCATGGATGATGATCTCAATGTCGCCGGTGCATTGGCGGCGGTTCATGAGCAGCTCAAACTGGGCAATATTGCCTTGGCTGAAGGGGATACTCAAGCGATTAAGCGCCAGCAAATCCTGGTCCGCTCCATGCTCGATGTGCTCGGGCTGGACCCGGCATCACCCCAGTGGGCAAATGCTGGAGCGGGAGTGTCGGCCTCGGGAGAAGCGGCTGAGGATCCGCAAAACCATGCGCTTGACGTGCTTGTTGGAGCATTGCTTGAGCAGCGTGCTCAGGCGCGTGCTGATAAGGATTGGGCTACTGCCGATCAAATCCGTGATCGACTGGCCGAAGCCGGTGTTCAGGTTGCCGATGGAAAAGACGGAGCAACCTGGAGCCTTGGATAATTCGGCCGGTTCGCGGAGGTGACGAGCATGTGGGTGCGAAACCGATTAGCGCGCGCCCTAGCCGCCCCGATGCGTACCTGACACCGTATGCTTGTGTCAGTTCACGAAGAAACAAGGAGACACGATGGCTGGAAATGATGGACGTCGCGGCGCCGTAAGGAAGCCTGGCTCGAAGAAGGGCCCGAAGGTCGGCACCGGTGGTCACTCGCGCCGTCGCCTCGAAGGTAAGGGGCCAACCCCCAAGGCCGAAGACCGCACCTACCATCCCGCGTTTAAGCGTAAGAAAGCGCGTGAAGTTCGCGAGGCCCAGGAAGCCGCAATTGCACGCGCTCGCGCGAAATCCTCCATCAAGATCGCCGAGGGGCATGAACTCATCGCCGGTCGTAATCCTGTTGCCGAGGCCGCGCGTGCGGGAGTGCCTATCGAACGTGTTTTTGTCCTCGATAACGTTAAAGACGATCGCGTTGAGGAAGTTGTCCGCCTGGCCTCGGGACTGGGCGCACCCGTCTACGAAGTGACGCGCCGCGACCTCGATGTTGCCACCGATGGCGCAGTGCACCAGGGCGTTGCTATCGAAGTGCGCGGTTACGAATACCGCGATGTTGAGGACCTCATTGCAGATTCTTTGCAGCAGCTGGGTATTCCGCTTTTGGTAGCACTGGATCAGGTCACCGATCCGCATAACCTGGGCGCTGTCTTGCGTAGTTCCGGTGCCTTCGGCGCTGATGGTGTGATCATCCCAGAGCGCCGCAGTGCGGGTGTGAATACCACTGCGTGGAAGGTCTCGGCCGGTGCCGCTGCTCGCGTGCCCGTTGCGCGTGCTACAAACCTTGTGCGAGCACTCGAGGACTGCAAGAAAGCCGGGTTCTTCGTCGTTGGCCTCGATGGCGGCGGCGATACTGAACTGCGCGACCTGAAGCTGGCGGATGGACCGCTCGTCGTCGTCACGGGTGCTGAAGGCAATGGCCTTTCTCGCCTCGTTCGCCAAACCTGCGATCAAATCGTCTCAATTCCGATTGCTTCCTCGGTTGAATCGCTGAACGCAGCAGTTGCAACGGGAATTGCCCTGTACGAGGTCGATTCACTTCGTCGCGCTCGCGCAGAAAAGTAGCGCTCATTGCGAATAATGCCCCCTGCCTACGCAGGGGGCATTTCCTTAAATCTTGCCTTTGCGTCGGCGCTTGACATCCCTGTGGATGCAGTAGATGTTTTGCGTCTCTAAGAAATGGTCTTTCGGCAGGTCGTCGGCGTAGAAATACGTTGCACCCCCGCGCAAGAGACCAGTGCTTTGGTATTCCTCTTCAAACTGGTGCAGTGTCACGTATAAGACATCGTTCAGAATCGAGTCATTATTCGCGATGATGTCGCTTGGCGTGCAGAAAAGCTCTGTAAAGAACTCGCCTTCGGCGGATGCGCGGCGTGCGGCAACCAGAATCCGGTTCCTCCCCAGCATCGAACGCTTGAGTTTTTGCGGGAATAAACGTGGCGCGATGTTCACCCAATCATCAGAAATTCCCCACCATAGGAACTCTTTGAGGTCGGAGCCGATGATGATCTCGGTCCCGGTCCACCCGTGAAGGGCAAGCTCCTCCCTATAGCCGGGAGTTTCGCCGCGCGCACCAAAGCGATTCCAAAAATCAAGGCAGCGTCCCACAGCGTGCTCGGGTGATTCATTGACCGGGTACATCGCTGAATAGCGAGCGACCGACGTTGTCAGAATACCGGGATGCTTATTGGGATCTCGGCGTTTAATGAAACCCATTGTTCACTCCTTTGCGGGGGTACTAGGTCAATCATGCCGTGAAAAATTCTCAATTCAAAAACGCATGATCCATTCATGAGTCTTACAGCAGTCTTAGTCATCGCAGCCGTCATTCTCTTTGGCGTGATCGGTGCGGTTGTCCAAGTGTGGCCGTCTTCCCCCTTCGTTGGCGGCGCGATTTTGGTGTGGGCATGGATGACCGGGACACGCAGCGCGTGGATTATTTTCGCTATTTCCGCTGCCATCTTGATTCTGGGAACAATCCTGAAATACATCATCCCCGCCAGAGTAATGACCAAGGCAGGAATTCCCCAATCAACCATGGTGTGGGGAGGTATCGGCGGTTTCGTCGGTTGGTTCATTGGTCTGCCTCTGGGGCTGATTTTGGGCATGATTGCTGCCATCTTCATTGTGGAATATCTGCGTAACCAGGACACTCAGAAGGCTTGGAAGGCCACGGTGGTTGCACTCAAGGCTTTTGGTTGGACCATTGCGATTGAATTGATTGCCGCTCTGAGCGCCGCGACATTGTGGGTTGTCGGCCTGCTGCTCCAGGGTCCCGCTGCAGCCTAAGCAAGGACTGAGGAAAGCGCGGACGAACCGCGACCGCTGCTCAGCGGCCTCGCCCGGAGGTCCCTCTCACCTCGCGCGCTCCTCGGCTAAACTTGAATCCGTTGCGCCCTGCGCACGCAACAACTTCATACCCGCAATGCATTGAAAAACGGAGAAAATATGCCCGCCGTCATCGTTCTCGGCGCCCAATGGGGCGACGAAGGCAAGGGAAAAGCTACCGACCAGCTGGGACAACACACCGATTACGTCGTTAAGTTCAACGGCGGTAACAATGCAGGTCACACGGTTGTTATTGACGGTGAAAAGTATGCGCTTCACCTACTTCCCGCGGGAATTCTCTCCGAGGGTGTCACCCCGATCATTGGCAATGGCGTCGTCGTCGACCTCGATGTTCTTTTCGAGGAACTTGCCGAAATCTCAGGCCGCGGTGTGGACTGCTCGCGACTGCTCATTTCGGCGAATGCACACATCATTCCCGCGTATAACCGCCTGATGGATCAGGCGAATGAGCGTGCTCGCGCTAACAATCAGATCGGCACGACAGGTCGCGGTATTGGCCCGACCTATGCCGACAAGATGAACCGCATTGGCATCCGCATTCAGGATCTTTTCCACCCCGAGGCCCTTCGCGCCAAGGTTGAAGCCGCTCTGGCTCCCAAGAACACGATTTTCGAGGCCGTGGGCTTGCCCACCCTGGACCCCACCGAAGTGACCGATCACCTTCTGTCTTTCGCAGACCGTATCGAACCGATGATGTGCGATGTGTCCTTGGTTGTGAATGACGCTCTCGACCGCGGCGAAACCGTTCTTTTCGAGGGTGGTCAGGCGACCATGCTCGATATCGATCACGGAACCTACCCCTTCGTCACCTCCTCCAACCCGACCGCTGGTGGTGCGCTCGCGGGTGCAGGTGTTGGCCCGACTCGCATTGATTGCGTCGTTGGCGTGGCGAAGGCCTACACGACTCGTGTGGGCGAGGGGCCCTTCCCGACCGAGCTTGATGATGAAGTCGGCGAGGATTTGCGTACGCGCGGTGGTGAGTTTGGCGTCACAACCGGCCGTCCGCGCCGCACCGGTTGGTTCGATGCCGTTGTCGTGCGCTATGCGGCACGCGTGAATGGTTTGACCGACCTGTGCCTGACCAAGCTGGATGTCCTCACTGGTTACAAGGAAATTCCCGTGTGTGTGGGGTATGAACTTGACGGCATTGTCGTCGATGAAATGCCACCGGACCAGGTTGATTTCGCTCGCGCAGTCCCCGTTTATAAAATGGTTCCCGGCTGGAGCGAAGACATCACCGGATGCCGGAGTTTCGATGAGCTTCCCGAGGCCGCGCAGGCCTACATCCTGCGTCTTGAGGAGCTGGTGGGCTGCCGAATTTCCTCGATTGGGGTTGGCCCTGGCCGCGAGGCGACCATTATCCGTTTCCCGCTGTTGGGGGAGTAACCCTCTGCGCAGCGAGTGATTTTTCGAGGCCGACGCCGCGTTCCCATTGTGTGGGGCGCGGCGTTGGTGCATTTCGGGTATAAAAAAGCGCGCACCGAGCCGAAAGCGCCTGTCGGCGCGAAGGCCGCTCGTAGCGGCAGAGGTTGGAGCCCGGGGCTTAACAACTCGGTACGCACCACCGAGCATAGAACACAGCACTGGTCGACGCATTCCGTGCCGCTGAGGCCTCAATTGCAGCCATGTGGGACCATAGAGGAATGGAGCATCTTGAGCCTTCCCCTGCGAAACTGCCCTCGCGCCGCGAGCGCCAACGGCAACGCGCAGCAGCACAAGCGCAGGAAAGCGCTCAAAGTACAGGTGAGAAGCCGGTTTCTACGGGTCGTCACTCACATGAGCAAGATGCGTCTCATCGGACTGCAAAGCATGAAGCCAAGGAATATGACCCCACGCGTGAGCATGTGAGCACTCACACGGGGATTATTCGCATCCGACATGGAGTTCGACATGCTCCGGACACCACGCGCGTGCCCTATGCGATGAGTGAGAGTGAATCAATTAACCCCGCTCTGCGTCGAGGGCTTCACACCTCTGCACTTACCGTTGCAGCTCTTTCGCTGGCGACTTTTGTTCTGTGGTTCACTCCGTGGGAATCATGGGCCTGCTCTTTAGTCGTCGCGTTGGCCTCGTGCTTGCTTGCCGCAGGCTGGCCGTCTCTGACGAATACGAAGGTGACGGTTCCGGCTCAAGTGACCGTCGGCCTCGCCGGCTGCATTGCGGCCTTGGTTGTGACGATCAGTGCTGACTTGATGGCGGCCAGTGCAGTCATGGGCTTAGGGACAGTTGCGGTTGTCGCGGTGGAAGTCTTCACCGCCTCAACACCGCGCGATTACTCTTCCAGCGGTCACGGTTCTTGGGCGACGCGCTCAACGACGGCCTCGTTAATGAGCTCGATTACTGCGCTGCTTGTCGTGGTTTCGGGATCCTCGTGGGTGACGCTTGCATCTTCGCAGGGCTGGAGGATTGCGGTTCCCATCGCCTGTGTGATTGTTTCGTGTACCGTGTGGGGCGACCAGATTGGAGCGGGTTTCCGTTCGCAATCCCTAGGCGCTCTGGGTGCGGCGCTGCTTTCTGGAGTGATCGCCTCGGTAGCGGTGTGGAAACTGGGTCAAAGCGCAGATCTCAGTCCGATCGTTTTGCCCGGGCTTGCGGCCTATTCGGGACTGACAACCGCTGTTGCAATTCTCGGTATTTTTACGGGAATTGCTGTTGCTTTGGTTGTGATTGTTCTGGATGGTTTGATGGGCGATACCGAATGGGCGCGGCCGACGATTGGTGCGATTGCGCGGGGGAGTGCGAAGTTCCTCATGGCCTCGCTGCCGGTGTACATCATGTTCCGAATCGGTGGAATTTAATCCACACTCAGTTCGCAGATGGGGGTGTGGCCGCTTAGGCTGGAGTCATGTTCTCGATTCCAGAAAACCTGCCCCTAGAAATCGCTCCTTTGGCTTGGATGCTTGGCCCGTGGAAGGGCTGGGGAATGCTCAGCATCGACGAAGGTGATGACCAGCCAATTTATGAAGAGGCAGAAGGTACGATCTGCGGAAAGCAGATGAAGCTTGTCACGCGAATCTACTCTGCAACTGCCCGCGAAAGTATCGATCCGATTTGGGATGCGGCCCGCGGTATTGCGGCGCTGGAAATCGGCGAACTGATGCGTGAAGAAACTTTGTACGTCTCCTTGCTTCCCGGTTCCGGTGTGCTGCCTGAACCCGGTCAGTATGAAACCCGTGAAATGGTCGCGCAGGGTGCTCAAAGTGATGGTTACAGCGCTCGCTGGGTTGGTCGTTCCATGGGACCGCGAATTCAGATGGAGACTGATCTGCTGATTCGTGACCCAGAGGCCGCAGAGTTTGAGCGTTTTTCGCGCATGTATGGCCTGGTCGCGGGCGAAATGCTCTGGGCGAATGAACGCCAGGGAAATGACCATGAAAGTCATGTTGAGCTTTCTGGACGACTCATGCGCGTTGACGTCGTCGATGAAACTGAGCAAAAGGATGGCGAGTAAGTGACACAGAGCGAAACGCAGTGGAAGTCTCCTCTGGCGACGCTTCCGGGCGCGGTCGCCCTTGAAGACCTAGAAGGCGATGTCGCTTGTGGTGTAACTGCTCACTACGGTGATCCTTCTGGGGAACAGTGGGCCCTAGAGGCAGGTCGAGCAATTACCGACCGTCCGGACCTAGCTGTTGTCGAAGTGTCTGGTCCTGATCGACTGACGTGGCTGACCTCAATTTCAAGCCAGGTTTTAACGGGAATGGCTCCCGGAGAATCACGCGAACTGCTGATTATGAACCCCCAGGGGCATATCGAGCACGCATGCGGGGCCATCGATGATGGTGAAATTCTCTACCTCATAACCGAGGCTTCTGACGCCCAAGCATTGGCTGATTGGCTCAATTCCATGCGTTTTGCGCTTCGTGTCGAAATGACGATTTCACAGCGCTGGTGGTTGGTTGGAAGCATCGGGGATAGTGGAGTTTCCCAGTGCGATCAGGTCGCGCTGACATGGAATGATCCTTGGCCGGGAGTTGTCGATGGGGGAGCGGCGTATTACCAGGGGAAGCACCCGGGCGAATCACTTACCTTCCATATACACCTTGTCCCAAGGGAGCAAGCCTCCGAATTTTGGCGCGCGTGGAGTGAAGCTGCGCCAAAGCGTCGGGCAGCGGGAATAGCAGCATGGGAAGCAACGCGGATTGCTGCGTGGCGCCCACGTTTGGGACATGAGACTGACGCGCGCTCGATGCCGGCCGAACTGGACTGGTTGCGTACTGCGGTTCACACCAATAAGGGGTGCTACCGAGGACAAGAAGCTGTTGCTCGGATCTTGAACCTCGGGCGTCCCGCAAGGCGCTTGGTCTTCCTGCAATTGGATGGTTCCAGGGGAGATCTTCCAAATCCGGGACAATTCATCGAAGTGGGTGGACGTCGCGTGGGTGTGGTGACATCGGTTGCTCGTCACGCTGATATGGGGCCGATTGCTCTTGCTGTGGTTTCACGCGCGCTCTCACCTGATGTCGTTCTGGACTTGGATGGAATTGCAGCAGCGCAAGAACTTATTGTCCCGATCGACGGGAAGTCCTCGGTGTCACCGAAGGAACGTCCGGGGGCAGAACTGCACAATCCAGATCTGCGCCGGCCAGATGTTCCCGCACTCGGCGGAAAATCAATCGGCGGACGGTAACAGACTCACTCATCTGCGGAATAATCTGCGGACGAACTGGCGGACGGGCCAGCGGACACAACACTTAGGAGCCAAGGAGCACGTCCATGCGTGGAATTTTGCAGCGCGTCACTCGCGCCTCGGTATCGGTTGATGGTGAGGTAATCGGCGAGTGTCCGGGGCCGGGAGCTCTTGTCCTTGTCGGTGTCACTCACGAGGACACCCTCGAACAGGCAAAAACTCTTGCGCGAAAGATCGCAGAATTGCGGATCTTTGAGGACGAGACGTCTATTCAAGATCGCGCAGAGGAAGCCAGCGTCCTGGTGGTTTCGCAATTTACGCTCTACGGAGATGTGCGTAAAGGGCGGCGTCCTTCGTGGTCGAAGGCGGCGCCGGGACCCGTCGCAGAGCCTCTGGTCGATGCCGTTGTTGAGGAACTGCGGAACCGCGGAATCCACGTCGAAACCGGGCGTTTCGGCGCAATGATGTCCGTGGAACTAGTAAATGACGGCCCCTACACCCTGGTTATTGAGGTTTAGAGAATAGGCCAGATGCACGTCTGGGAAGACGCGGAGTTTCCTCAATGGGCGCTCGCGGAACTCGCGTCAACCGATCGCATCTGCCCTTGGTGAACAAACGCGCGCACGGCCTCGCTACCCCGTAGTGTGGGACTCAGTGAAAAGCAGGTCGCGTGCTTGCGACTGCGACCTGAATCAGAGGGAGAAACGATGTTTGAACGCTTTACGGACCGAGCCCGACGGGTCGTCGTCCTCGCGCAAGATGAAGCGCGCAGCCTCAATCACAACTACATCGGTACCGAGCATCTTCTGCTCGGCCTGATTACCGAGGGTGAAGGCGTGGCCGCGAAGGCCTTGGAAAGCCTTGACATCAATAAGGATGCGGTTCGCGCAGCAGTCATCGACATTATCGGTGAAGGCGAGAAGCCGGTCGAAGGACACATTCCCTTCACCCCTCGCGCCAAGCGCGTTTTTGAGCTGAGCCTGCGTGAGGCACTGCAGCTCGGCCACAACTACATTGGTACCGAGCACCTTCTCCTTGGTCTGCTCAAGGAAGGCGAAGGCGTTGCCTCTCAGGTCCTCATCAAGCTGGGTGCTGATCTGGGCAAGGTTCGCCAGACCGTCATCGAACTTCTCTCCGGCTACCAGCGCAATAGCGATGATGGTCGCGAAAGCGTCGGTGTTGGCGCTTCCTCCACTGGTTCAGGTCAGACGAACTCGGCGATTCTCGAACAGTTTGGTCGTAACCTCACCCAAGCTGCCCGCGAAAACAAGCTCGATCCGGTGATTGGCCGCCGGACTGAAATGCAGCGCGTCATGCAGATTCTCTCGCGCCGCACGAAGAACAACCCGGTTCTGGTTGGTGAACCAGGCGTTGGTAAGACCGCCGTTGTCGAGGGCCTTGCCCAGGCGATCGTTGCCGGTGACGTGCCCGAAACTATCAAGGACAAGCAGATCTACAGCCTGGATATGGGCGCGCTGGTCGCTGGCTCGCGCTACCGCGGTGACTTCGAAGAGCGCCTCAAGAAGATCCTCAAGGAAATTCGTACTCGCGGCGACATCATCCTCTTCATCGACGAGATCCACACCCTGGTCGGTGCAGGTGCCGCGGAAGGCTCAATCGACGCCTCGCAAATGCTCAAGCCCATGCTTGCGCGCGGCGAGCTGCAGACCATCGGCGCAACCACCAGCGACGAGTACCGCAAGTACATCGAAAAGGATGCGGCTCTTGAACGTCGTTTCCAACCGGTGAAGGTTGACGAGCCCAGCGTCGAAGAGACCGTGGGCATCCTCAAGGGCCTGCGCGATCGCTACGAGGCCCACCACCGCGTCATCATTACCGACGCTGCGATCAAGGCCGCCGCCGAGCTGGCCGACCGCTACGTCTCTGATCGCTTCCTTCCGGATAAGGCTATTGACCTGATGGACGAGGCCGGCGCTCGCCTGCGTATTTCCCGCATGACCGCGCCGCCGGAGTTGCGCGAGCTGGACGAGAAGATCGCCGAAGTGAAGCGCAACAAGGAGTCGGCGATCGACGATCAGGACTTCGAGAAGGCCGCTGCTCTTCGCGACGAGGAGCAGAAGCTGACCGAAGAGCGCAAGCAGAAGGAATCCAGCTGGCGCGATGGCTCGCGCGAGGCAATTGCCGAGGTTGGCGAGGATGATATCGCCGAGGTTTTGGCGATGTCGACGGGTATTCCGGTCTTCAAGCTGACCCAGACCGAGTCCGCGAAACTGCTCAAGATGGAAGACGAGCTGCACAAGCGCGTCATCGGTCAAGATGCCGCGGTCAAGGCTTTGGCTCAGTCGATCCGTCGTACTCGAAGCGGCCTGAAGGACCCGAAGCGTCCCGGTGGCTCCTTCATCTTCGCCGGCCCGACCGGTGTTGGTAAGACAGAGCTTGCGAAGGCTCTGGCCGAATTCCTCTTCGGTGATGAGGATGCGCTGATCCAGCTCGATATGTCCGAGTTCTCTGAGAAGCACACCTCCTCACGTCTCTTCGGTGCTCCTCCCGGCTACGTCGGTTACGACGAAGGTGGCGAGCTCACCGAAAAGGTCCGTCGTCGTCCCTTCTCTGTCGTCCTCTTCGATGAGGTCGAGAAGGCTCACCCGGATATCTTCAACTCCCTGTTGCAGATTCTGGAAGAAGGTCGCCTGACCGATTCGCAGGGCCGCAAGGTTGACTTCAAGAACACCGTGATCATCATGACGACGAACCTGGGTACGCGAGACATCAACAAGGGTGTCCTCACCGGCTTCCAGTCCACCGAGAACATCACTCACGACTACTCACGCATGAAGGCCAAGGTTAACGAAGAGCTCAAGCAGCACTTCCGCCCTGAGTTCCTCAACCGCGTGGACGAGGTCGTTGTCTTCCCGCCGCTCGACAAGGAGCAGATCAAGCAGATCGTGGATCTGATGATCGCCAACCTTGCCAAGCGCATGGAGGCTCAGGATATGAAGCTTCAGATCACCGACGAGGCGCGCGAGCTGCTTGCGGACCGCGGTTTCGATCCGGTTCTGGGTGCTCGTCCGCTGCGTCGCGCGATTCAGCGTGATATCGAAGATGCGCTTTCCGAGCGTATTCTCTTCGGCGATATCCTTCCGGGACAGGTTGTCACTGTCGGCGTGAAGGGCGAAGGGGCAGAACGCGAGTTCACCTTCAACGGTCAGTAAGACCAATAGCGGTGGTGCTCCTTGGGTAGTCCCCCTTGAGTTCGCCGTGACTTGTTGTACGAGGCCGGGCGGGGGTCTGCGAGAATTGTTGCGCAGGCCACCGCCCGGTTTGTGTTCGATTCAAACTGAGGCACTCAGTACATACATGAATGTAATTTGTAAGAGTTTTTCCGCGAAATATTGCGGAAGAATTAAAAACAGTCAATGTGATCTTTGACTTTAGTTCTTCAAATGAGGGTGCCTCGTGGGACACTAAAAGAGGTCAAATAGAAGAATAACTTCCCCTACCCATCAGCAAGAGTGGTGAAAAATATATGAAGCAGCAGCATGGTGCATCCGCATCGCGCGTTAATCGACGCCGTCTTCCGGCTGCGTTGGTTGCTGCTTTTACTGTTACCGTCTCGACTCTTGCCATCCTTCACCAGGGCGTAACGACCGCTGAAGTCGATGTCGATGATGGCGGAATTTGGGTGACAAACTCTTCGAAACGACTTGTTGGCCACCTGAACTATGATTCTCGGATTCTTGACGGTGCCCTGCGCACAAAAACAACCGAATTCGATATCGGTCAATCGGGCAATGACGTCAGCTTCACGGATAAAACAAGCCACTCCGTTGCCCCCATTGACGTTGCTCAAGTTTCGGTAGGAGCTGCGACCTCGCTTCCTGAAAATACGAAGGTAGTCCAAGGTGGATCACGACTTGCGGTTATGGATCCTTCCCAAGGTCAGGTCTGGCTTGCTCAAGTGTCCAGTCCTTCCGGTACTGCCTATACAGATGAGGGCGCGCTGGCAAGCGATATGGAGCAGGGCGCTGTTGCTGTTTCGCAGAAGGGCACTCTTTTTGCGATTTCAGCCCAAGCCGGCCGCCGTATTACCGTCACCCGCGAAGGCCAACTGGACCGCCTGAAATCGCAGGACGTTGAGGGGCTTTCAGGCAACGCTGAACTGGTCATGACTGCAGTGGGAGAACAGTCCGTTGCTTTAGATAAGCGAAATCGTGTTCTGGTTCTTCCCGATGGAAAGCTTCGCAACCTTGCCGATGATGGCATCAGCGGAAACATCGCTCTGCAAGAATCTGGTCCGGAATCGTCGTCTGTGCTTCTTGCAACCGACCGTGAATTGATCTCCATCCCTCTTAAGGGTGGAGCGGCTACGAAGATTCCGGCGTCGAATGATGGTGCATCGGGTACGCCTTCTCGTCCTGTCTTCCATAAGGGTTGTGGCTACGCCGCATGGTCAAAGTCCGGTGCATACCTGCGAAACTGCACCGATCCCAGCCTCAATAAACAGATGACAGTTGACTCACTGAAGTCAGCTCAATCAATTGTTTTTAGAACAAACCGCACGCGCATTGTTCTCAATGACACCACATCGGGATCGGTGTGGATGCCCGAACACGACATGGTCTTGATGAACGATTGGGACCAGATCGAATCCCAACTTGAAAAGAAGGAAAAGCAAGAGGACTCTCCTCAGGTCACGGATCAGATCGCAGACCCAGAGCGAAAAGAGCAGAACACTCCTCCCGATGCGGTTAATGACGACTTCGGCATTCGCCCCGGTCGAACCACTACGCTTCCCGTCCTGAACAATGACTCTGATGCGGACGGCGACGTCCTGACCGCTCGTCCAGTCACCGACCCGCAGTTTGGGAAGGTCACGCGTACCCGCGGCGGGCGAGCTCTTCAAATTACGGATGTTCCCGATAATCAGACCGGCAGCACGTCCTTTACTTATGAGGCATCCGACGGTAAAGCGGTTGCCACCGCTCGCGTGAATGTGAGTGTCCACCCGTGGGAGATGAATTCGGGGCCAAAGCAGCTTCGCGATCCCGGCGTCACTCTGGGTAACCGTGCTCAAATTGAGTACAACGTGTTGAATGACTGGCAAGACCCAGATGGTGACCCCATCTTCTTGGCGAATGCTCATGCGCCAGAAGGTATTGAACTTCAATTCCGCGAGGAAGGAACCCTTCAAATCCGAGATCTCGGTGCGAGCGTGGGTGCGCACACGATCACCCTTGAGGTCTCAGACGGCCGTCAGAGTACCACTGGCACCCTCACTGTTAATGTTCAGAACCCCGGAAACTTGCCTCCCGTAGCGAACGCAGACTTCTACGTCGCGCGTGCTGGTGAAGTAGCGACAATTTCCCCGCTAGCAAATGACACTGACCCCAACGGAGACAACCTGTCCCTGGTTGCTCTTTCAGTTGCGCCCGCGGGAAGCCAAATTACACCCGATCTTGAACTGGGAACGGTAAATTTCGTTGCCCAAGCTCCGGGTTCCTACCAATTCACCTATACCGTTTCCGACGGTCCTTCGACCGCTCTGGGTGTTATTCGCGTTGACGTTGTCGAGGCCGATCAGCAGGCAGTTCCCGTCGCTGAGGATGACCTTGCCGTCCTGCCCGCAGGCGGCTCTGCACTGGTTGCGCCCCTGAATAACGACTCAGATCCCGCTGGTGGCGTGCTGGTCGTCCAAAGAGTTGAAGTTCCTGCAAATCTCGGCTTGGAAGTGACTCTGGTCGACCGCCATCTGTTGCGCATTACTGCCCCCGGCGGCCTCGAGAGCTCAGTGTCCTTCGACTATGTCGTCTCCAATGGTACGAATACCGCTAAGGCACGAATAACCGTCGTTCCAACTAGCGCACAGGACACGAAGCAACCTCCCGAGTTGCAGCCAGACCGCACGCGCGTACGTGTTGGCGATATCGCCTCGGTTCCAGTGCTTGCCAACGATCGTTCTCCTTCCGGTTTGACCTTGAAGGTCGACCCGAACCTCCAATTCACCCCGAACGAGGCCGTGGGCACCCCCTTCGTGACGGGCAACTTGGTCCGCCTTGAAGCGGGGAACACCCCGGGCGTTATGCACGTTGCCTACACGGTGCGCGACAGCGCTGGAAATATGGCGACGTCGACCGTGACCTTTGAGGTTCTTCCCAAGAGCGGAACCAATGCACAACCGCAGCCGAAGGCACTGACTGCCTGGGCTGTGAGCGGTGAAACGACCCGTATTCCGGTGCCTTTGAACGGCATTGATCCCGATGGTGACTCAGTGACTCTGGTTGGTATTGAACAATCCCCAACCAAGGGCACTGTCGAGCTTGGCGTGGACTGGCTGCAATACACCCCGGCGCCCAATACGACGGGTACCGATGTCTTTACCTACATCGTTGAGGATCGTCAGGGGAAGCAAGCTTCTGCACGTGTACGCGTGGGCATTGCCCAGCCTGCAACAGTCAACCAGCCTCCGACGGCGGTCCCAGATACCGTCCTGACCCGTCCGAACAGGCAACTGGGCGTCGCGGTGCTCCAAAACGATATTGATCCTGACGGCGATCCAATCTCGATCGTCCCCGGTTCTCTTCAGACTGCGACCGCAGAGCTAAAGCCTGAAATTCATGGAAATTCTATTGTTTTGACGACCCCCGCGCAGGATGGTTCCTACCTGGTGTCCTATGAAGTCACCGATAACCGCGGTGGTATTTCACGTGGAACATTGACAATCAACGTCGCAAATGACGCGCTGCTCCAAGCTCCTATCGCGCGCGATGACGTTGTTGCGGCCTCGCAGCTGCCGGCAAAGGGTGGCACTGTGAAGGTCCCGGTCTTGGCAAATGACGAAGACCCGGATGGTGATGTCAACAACCTGCGTGTGTCCACGAAGGCCGCAGGCGTCGAAGTGAACGGCTCCGACCTGATCATCACTCCACAAGAAGAGCGCATGATGGTCGTCTACACGGTTACTGACGCCGACGGTTTGAGCTCTTCGGCAGTTGTTTCCGTACCCGGACTTAAGCACAACCAGCCGACCATCGATACCACGAAGGTTCCCGTCAAGGTGCGCGCCGGTGAAGACGTCACCCTAGATATTTCCGACTACGTCATCGTTCGTGAAGGACGCAGCCCGCGTATCACCAATGCTGCAACGCTTCGTCCTTCTGCCGGCATCGATCAGGGAATGACCTTGAGCGATGAGCGGCACGTGAGTTTCCATGTGAATTCGGAATGGTCAGGGAAGTCATCCTTCTCCTTCGAAGTCTCTGACGGAGCTGCGGGTGATGACTCGGCCCTGACTGCGACCTTGACTTTGCCGCTGAAGGTAGAAGCCACGCAAAATCAGCCGGTTTCCTTCATTCCTACCGCTATTAGGGTCGCTGCCGGAGAGGAAGCAACTGCCGTGGACCTCGCGCAGATGGTGCGAGATCCAGAAGGTGCAGACCCAGCGGGATTTAAGTACGACATTTCGAACCTTCCCGAGGGCGTTGCAATCAGCCTCGACGGGCATATCCTGCGAGTCCGAGCTGATGTGGACCGACCAAAGGGTTCTGTCGGTTCGGTAACCGTCAGCGTTGATGACGGTGCGGGTGCAGTGAGCGCTCAGATTCCGATCACTGTTGTCGCATCGACCCGACCGCTAATTCAGGTCTCGGATGCGCTTTTGGAAGCGGCACGTTCGGGTGGCCTTGAGGCCGTTGACCTGACGCGCTACACGATCAATCCCTTCCCTGAGACGCCAATCCGTATTGTCGGCGCTTCAATTCAGATCGGTGAAGGAACCGTTGACCCCCAGGGAACGAACCTTAATATCACTCCTGCGGTTGGCTTCCGCGGACAGATGACCGTCCGTTATCGCCTGATGGATGCAACGGGAGATCCTGACCGTATCGTTGAAGGCAAGGTGCGTTTGGTGGTCCGTGACCGTCCTGACGCTCCGACGAATGTCTCACTGACTGCGACCGGCCCGGGCAGCGCGCTGGTGACCTTCCAAGCGGGTGCCGATAACGGTGCGACCATTACCGGTTTCACTGCGACGGACCGCGCAACGGGTCGTAGCTACCCCTGCGAGTCCGGCTCATGTGAACTCAGGGGTCTTGAGAACGGTCTGCGTCACTCCTTCACCGTTGTTGCGCATAACGCGGTCGGTGCTTCAGATCCTTCCGCAGCCTCTCCCGAGGTCCTCATCGATATGCGTCCCGAAGCGCCCCTGGCGCCTAGAGTTGAGCCCGAAAACGGTGCAATTGTCGTGAAATGGACACCACCGACCAACCAGGGTTCCGCTATCAGGAACTACACGCTTTACGTGTACGAGAACGGCGGTGCACGCCAGATTGAGGTCCCAGGCGACGTTACCGAATGGCGCGTCGATGGATTGCGTAATGGCCAGACCTACTCTGTCGCAATCTCCGCAAAGAACGGTGCAGAAGAACCTTCACCGACCTCGCAGAACTCCGCGAAGGTGACACCCTTCGGTCCTCCGGATCGCACCGATGGAGTCCGCGTCGAAAACATCGGTGGACAGGGCAATACCGGACGCGTCCGTTTCACGTGGACAACACCGCGCACAAATGGCGCAGAAATTACTCGCTACACCATCGATGTCAACGGTCGAACCGTTGGTGAAGCTGGTGGGGATCGCAATGACTACGCTACCGATCTGCCCGTGGGTGAGAACTATCGGGTGAAGATTCGCGCGTACAACTGGAAGAACGACAGTTCAGAATCCGACGAAGTCGCCTTCCAGGTCTTCACCTCGCCTCTCAACCCGAATGTTGGCTCCTTCTCCTCGACGCCGACCGGTGACCATGGAATGACGAAGGTCAGTGGCCTCTCTGTTAATCCTGGACAGGGCTTCAATAGCCGTAATCTTCACCTCGAGTGGTCGCACAGCGCTGGAGGCCCATGGAACTCCGTGACCAGTGGTGAAATCATCAATATTGGTTCCGATGGAGATGTCCAGATCTTCATTCGCCAAGTTGGCAACGTCAATGGTCAAGAGGTTGCTGGTGGAGCGGTTCCTGTGACTGCGAAGGCGAACTCGAAGCCGGCACCTCCCACGTACAGCATGGTCTTGAACGGTACCTCAGTCGTCGTTAGCTGGGATGCAACCCCGCCCGCTGGCTACCTTGCCCCAGATGACGTCATCCTTTGGTACAAGGACTCTTCTGGCCCTACCAGCCCCACGCAGGGCAAGGTCCTGCAGGGAAGCGCAACCGTGAGTGCAAGTGGTGGGCAGGTCCTCGAGGTTTCTGTCGGTTCTCGAAACTCTTTGGGAACGACTTGGGGTCGTCTCTCGGGAACCAACATTGAGACCGCAAAGATTAACGTTCCCGGTACATTCAGCGGTTCAACATCTCAATGCACTGCCGCGAATGCTCGTGGGGCAGAGCTAGCGGAATGCCAGATGGTCAGCATTACATTGCCCTCGACATGGGCAAGCGATGCAGTGCCACTGCGATGCTCGATGTGGGATGACTTCTCGCAGAGCTACGCGACCTTCACTCCTCGAGGAGGACCAAATTCCACCTTCGAAACGGGCGTTCGACTCAGTAAGGCAAATTCGGGTAATCTTCCGATTCTGCTCGGCCGAGTCACCTGCTCAGTTGCGAGGTAGCCGTGCCGCTTTTCGTTTCCAACTCATACGGGGGACTAACCCCCACCCCTCAACAAGCCAATCACTCGACACTGAAAGATGAATGGAGTCCCTCCCATGGCGCTTAGCTCGCAAGATGCCCAGCGTTTCGCCGAAACCTTCGCCGGTTTGGTCGGCGGTATCTCCCAGGCACTGCTGGACAAAGAACCGGTTATTCGCCTGGCTCTGACGACTATGTTCGCCGGGGGACACCTTCTTCTTGAAGATGCTCCCGGTACGGGAAAGACCGCTCTTGCTCGCGCGATCGCAGCAACAATTGCGGGCACGCACTCTCGTATTCAGTTCACCCCCGATATGCTCCCCGCGGATATTACGGGCGTGAATGTCTACGACCAGAAGAACAACGAGTGGCATTTCCGTTCCGGTCCGATCTTCGCCTCTATCGTCCTTGCCGATGAGATCAACCGTGCCTCGCCGAAGACTCAGTCTGCTCTCCTTGAGGTCATGGAAGAAGCACAGGTGACGGTTGATGGCGTCACCCACGCCGCGCCTCGTCCCTTCATGGTTATTGCAACGCAGAACCCGGTGGAACAAGCTGGAACCTACCCGCTGCCCGAAGCGCAGCTCGACCGCTTCTTGATGAAGGCCTCGGTCGGCTACCCCTCGCGCGCGGCGATGGCTGAAATTCTTGACGGTTCTGCGGCCCCCGACCGTTCTAAGCGCCTCAAGCCGCTTCTTGAGAGCGGACAGGTGGTTCGCCTTTCCGAACTCGCCGCGCAGACGCACACCGAGCGCGCAGTGTTGGATTACGTTGCCGCCCTTGCCGAGGCCACGCGCGACGACGATTCCGCTACCTTGGGTGTGTCGACCCGTGGTGCTATCGGTATGGTTCGCTGTGCACGAGTATGGGCCGCAGCTCAGGGCCGTCACTTCGTGCTTCCCGATGACATCAAGGCCTTGGCAGCTCCCGTGTGGGCACACCGAATTGTTGTCGATCCCGACGCGGCCTTCTCCGGTGCAACCGCTCAAGGCGTTATCGCGCGTGCTCTTTCCTCCGTTCCCGCCCCGGCGGTGAGCGCCTGAACATGCGCATCAAGGAAGTCCAAGGCGTGAAGGTGGGTGATCGTGGCTAAGCATTCGGCTCCGAAAGCTCCTGCCGCACCGCGCACCTCCGGTTCGCGCCGCGGTGCAAAACACCCCGGAGGAGAGCACCTCGACAGCGGAAAACGTCGTCGAGGAAAACGCTCCTCCGCCAAACGAGGCGCAGGTTCAAACGACGCAAGCGCACGCTCGTCAAAGAGCTCAGTCTTCGCCTCGGCGCGTGCGAATGTGAAGACAAGCTTGGGCGGGCTTCGCCAGGGTATGTCGCGTTTCGCGCAATCTCTGGGGACTGCTCCGGGTGTGAAGTACCTGCGTCATGCGGCTCGCTCGGTGACCTCGGTTGGCTGGGTCGTGCTTTTCTCGGCCCTCATTGCAGCCATTGTGTCTCGTGCTTTTGGTTGGGTCGAAGCCTTCTTCGTCGCCTGCGCATGCCTTCTTGCCTTCCTCATCGCCGTTGTGTGGGTGATTGTTCCTTCCCCTCACAAGGTTTCAGTGCGACTTCCGCGTCAGCGTATTGTTGCTGGTCAAACCGCCGTTGGTGAAATCACCGCTGAGAATATGTCGGATCGCCGCGCGCGCTCTGGTCTTATCGAACTTCCAATTGCCTCATCTGCACTTCAGTTCCTGGTTCCTCCTCTTCCTGGAAAGGGAGTCTGGAGTGAAGTGTTCTCTGTCGTTACCCATCGCCGAGGCCTGGTGACCGTTGGCCCAGCACGTGCACTTCGCGCTGACCCGCTGGGTCTGATTCGTCGAATTGGCACGTGGTCGCAGCCGGTGACCCTGTACGTCCACCCAAAGACCATTCGCGTTCCTTTCGATGCGACGGGTATCCACGCCGATGTTGAGGGTGTCACGACGGCGAAATTGTCATCCTCTGATGTTTCATTCCACGCGCTTCGTGACTATGTTCCCGGTGATGATCGCCGAAATGTCCACTGGCCGATGACCGCTCACATCGGACGCCTTGTTGTTCGTCAGTTTGAGGAAACGCGCCGTTCGCACCATTTGGTCGTTTTGGATACGCGACTGGGACATTGGAATGACCGCGATTCTTTCGAAAATGCTGTTTCGATTGCGGCTTCTTTGGTCGTTGCCGACATGGCTGCTTCTCGAACCGTGTCCTTGACGACCGCCACCGATTGGGTGACGACCAGTGCTGCGACGCGCATGCTCGATGCGATGTGCGCAATTCATGACTCGGGCGAAGCCGATCTGATGGCACGTCTGCGTGAGGCAATTGCAAAGCGTCCCGGTCTTTCGGTTGTCACGATCATTGCTGCGCCAACGGTTGATGACGATCAAGCCTCGCACCTGTTGAACGCCATTCCGGTTGATGTGCGCAGTGCGGTGGTTCGAGTTCGCCCCGGCCATCCGAAGCTGCGTCGCTTGAGCCACGGAACTTTGGCAGATTGCCCGACTCTTGAGGATCTTCCTCGATTGGTTGCTGCGGGAGGTCTGGCCTGATGTCTCAAACCACCACCGGTTTTCACCTGGGCGCTCGCGCTGGTTTCCAGGTCTCTCGTCGAGGCCTGCCGTCCTGGTTCCTCATTGGTTTAGTTCTGCTTTTCCTTCCCACCATTTGGGTTCACGAGGCCGTTTTTGGGTCGTGGGTCGGCTTGCGCGCCGCTGCGGCTGGCGTCGCTGCGGGTCTTTTCATCGCCTGGGCCTCGAGCTTCTGGCGCTGGGATTGGCTATCAACTATTGCCGGGCTGATCGCTGCTCACTTCCTTATTGGCGGTGTTGCGGCGTACCCCTCGACGACTTTCTACGGGCTTCCTACCCCACGCACCCTGCAACTCTTGGTTTTGCAGGTGGTCTATGCGTGGAAGGATCTGCTGACAATCACCCCGCCGGCCTCGGCCTACGTCGGTCCATCAATGGTCCCGTGGCTGAGCGCTCTGCTGTGCTCCTTCATCTCGGCGCTATTGGTCCTTCGCGCTGGGCGTGCAATTGCTGCGGTTATTCCCGTGGCCGTTATGGGAGTTATCGGCATTGCTTGGGGTAAGGGCGGTACCTTCCCGAATATTTGGCTGATCGCCGCCTGGTGGGCACTTGCCTTGGGCTGGTGTGCATGGGCAGATCAGTACCGTCGACTCGAAGCCGGCTTGGATGTTCGTGTCGGTGGGGCAGCCGCATCGGATACCTCAGCGACGCTGGGGGAGACCACTCAGGGCGGCTCTCAGGGCAGTATCCACCTGGGCCGCCAAATCGCAGGTGGCGCACTGGTCATTGCAGTTGTTGCAGCTGCCGCTATTCCGCTCACTAATGCCTATGGCCCGTGGTACACCCGAGTTGTGCTTCGCGATGTTGTCCAACCTCCGCTGGATGCGCGTCAGTATCCCTCTCCGCTGTCTGCTTTCCGTCACTACAACGTTGACTTGCAAGAGCAGAATTTGATCCACGTGGATGGCCTTCCAGAAGGCGCGCGCGTGCGTATCGGTGTCATGGATAGTTACGACGGAACGACCATGACAATGAGTGCTCCGGGAACTGGTCCCTCCGATGGCTTTATTCACGTGGGATCGACCTTGCCGCAGCAGCAGGCTCCCGAAGGTAGCTCGTCAGCCCATATGACCTTCACGACCTCGCAGCTCCTTGGCCCGTGGGTTCCAATCGTCGGTACGCCTTCGACCATGAATTTTGATCAATCTGCATCAGCTTCTGGTACCCAGGCGAACCAGCAAGAGGGTAATCCGAATGCCGCTGTGGTGAGCACCCTCTCTGATGGTCTCTACTACGACATGTGGGCAAACGCTGCACTTGCAACATCGAAGAACGTTCAGGGCGGAACCATGGTGTATTCCATGGATTCAACGGTTGTTCCGATCTGGTCGGATGGCCAGCTCTCAGGAACCCGTGCTGTTCCCTATCGCGGCGGAGATAAAGGCGTTCCCGATTCGGTTCGTGATCTGGCAACTCAGACCTCAGCAGCCGAGCAGGGTGATCTTGCAAAGGCCCGCGCGATCGAACGCTACCTGAAGGAAAAAGGCTTCTACTCGAATGAAGACAACGCTCAGTCGCGCCCGGGTAACCGAGCAGACCGACTGAGTCGCATGCTTGAAAGCGAGCAGATGATCGGTGACGATGAGCAGTACTCCGTGCTCATGGCGCTGATGCTGCACAACCTCGGCATGAACGCCAGGGTCGTCATGGGTGCGTATCCGAATGAATCGAAGGGCGGCGATGTCGATCTACGCGGTTCGGATGTTCACGCGTGGGTTGAGGTCGAGTTCCAAGGAGTTGGTTGGGCGGTTTTCGATCCGACCCCGCCGCGCGACCAAGTGCCTCAAACCGATGTCCCGAAGCCACGTTCTGTGCCGCGTCCTCAGGTTCTTCAACCGCCAGAGCCGCCTGAACAGCCCGCAGAACTTCCGCCGACAACTACCGATCGCGGTTCAGATTCGAACGATGACTCGCGCCTGAAGATTCCGTGGCGAATCATTGCAACCGGTAGCGGAATTCTTGCGATCATCGCAATCCCGCTTCTGGCTATTCTTCTGGCGAAGAGTCGCCGTACCAAGAAACGTCGTTGGTCCGCGCCCCCGCAGGCGCTCACCGGTTCGTGGGACGAGGTCGTCGATCTCGCGCGCGATGCCGGCGTTGTCGTGCCGACCGACCTTACTCGTCAAGAGGCCGCGTGGATGCTGACGACATCACCTCTGTGGCCAGCAAGTGCTGCCAAGAGCAGTGCCTCAACCCCTCAGTGGTATGAATTTGGCGAGGAGCTGCCCAGGCCTGTTCGGGTTGCCCGTTGGGCAGATACGGCTGATTTCTCCGGTGATGAGGTCCGGCCCGAACAAGCGACTGATTCCTGGCAGATTGTTGATGAGCTGACTCAGGAGCTGCGCGAAAATGCAACTCGCTGGACCCGGATTCGCCGTGCGCTTTCCTTGTCCTCGCTGAGTGCACGCTACCGCCAAAAGCACGGTACTTCACCGATCGGTGTACTTCGTCGCCGTCTTCGCCACCCCTTCAGAGGTAAGCAATCATGACCCCTTCGGTTCCCTCTAGGCGTCTTCCTCCTCCCGAGCTTCCCGGTCACACCTGGCTGCGAGCCCTGGGTTCTGGAGGTTTCGCTGACGTTCACCTCTACCGCCAGGAGCTTCCTGCGCGTGAAGTTGCGGTGAAGGTCGCGCGCTCGGTGGGCGACCAGGTTGAGTACGCGCAAATCCGTCACGAGGCCGACGTCATGACCTCCATTGCCGGCCACCCCGCCGTGGTGGAGTTGTATTCGATTGGGACTTCACCCGATGGCCGTCCCTATTTGGAAATGGAGTTCTGTCCGGTCGCAAACGTTGCCGAGCAGGTACGCCGAATGCCGATGGCGGTCGATCGAGCACTTGATGTCGTGATTCGCCTGTGTGGAGGCGTTGAGATGCTCCACCGAAATGGCTATGTCCATCGCGATATCAAGCCAGCGAACGTCATGTTCGACTCCTACAACTACCCGGTCTTAGGAGACTTCGGCGTTGCCTCTCGCATTGGGGCTTTGGAAAAAGGAAGCCTGGATGGCTTCTCAGTGCTCTGGGCTCCGCCTGAGCAACACAATCGTTCCACCCACGCACATCCGACTCAGGATGTGTGGGCGCTGGCAACAACCTTGTGGACATTCCTTAGCGGGCGTAGCCCATTCGAGGATCCGGTTGGTGACAATAGTGCTGCCTCGGTGGCTGCTCGCGTCTATGAGGGGCGCATTCGTGGGCTTTCTCGCCCGGATGCCCCGAAGGAACTTGAGCGCGTTTTGCGCCACGCGATGCAGCTGGATCCCCGGAAGAGGACTGCATCAGCGGCTGAACTAGGCCGTCAGCTTCAAGACATTCAGACCCTCATGGGGCGCCCGGTCACCAAGATGGAGCTGCGTGACGGTAATACCGTGGGCAGTTTCGGGGCTCACGGCTCTTCGGTTGGTGCCGCTGATGATGGAACGGCTGCGTGGGGTGCGGTCCAGGGCGAAAATTCCCCGAATGCAGCTCAAGATGAGGCAACCCGCCTGCGTGCGATGCCTTCGATCGATGCCGAGCGAACGCGTTTGCGTGCGCCTTCCCTTGACCTGGCTCAGGCTGCCTCTTCTTCCGCTGCCGAGGCCGCAGCCCCTTCGCCTGCTTCCGTAACCAATCCGTTCGGCGCGAACGCCGCGGGCGAGAGTGCTTCTAGCGGGATGCAGTCGCAGCCCACCGATGCCTCGCTTTCGGGTATGCAAGGCCCGGGTATGCAAGCTCCGACACCAACCTCGGAAAACCAGCAGGATTTCGCTGGTCTCCACCAACAGGATGCCTCAGCGGTTGACGCATCCAGTGAGCAATTTGGTGCCGGATATGCACCTGCGCCAGACTCGTGGCATGCCCCGGGGCATACCACTCAAAACACCTTTGATACCGGTCATCCCTTGGGTTACCTCCCAGATGGTCGACGTTCAGGTCCGAAGAGGACCATTGCGATCATCGCGCTTGTCGTGATGGCGATGGTGGTTTTGGGTGCCGTCATTGTTGCAATGCTGACGGGCGGAGGCAGCATCATCGGGGTGGGCAATCAGACTGCTTCCCCTACGGCCTCGGCAAGTAGCTCTTCCACGCAGGGATCGCAGGGTGAAGACCCGATTGCAGTTCCTCCGCCTGCGGTTGACCAACTGGTTGCACGCGTGAATGGCGAGGATATCCAGTGGAGTTGGACTGACCCCGCGGTCGGGACGACGTCGGCCGGACATCGGCGTTATGTCTATACCGTTTCAAAGCCGGGGGCAGATGATGCGGTTGCTGAGACGCGCCAGAATGCGGTGTCGGTAAAGGCTGTTCCCGGTGAAGTATGTATCGAGGTCGTGTCAGTGGCCGAAAATGGGCGCGCCTCGCAGCCCACTAAGAACTGCGTGACAATTCCCGAAAATGGCAACGCTCAGAACCAAGAGGGCGATAAGAACCAGCAGGGTAATGGCCAGCAAGGTAATGGGCAGAACCCACAGGGCGACGCAAATACGAATAAAGAGCAGCACTAACTACTCTGAAATTCGGCATACGCCACTTCACGCCTCTTTACTGCGCAACCTGCGAATCAAGAGCACTGCGACAACAATCGTGAGGCCCGCGCCAGAGATTCCCAATGCCCACATTCGACGCGGAGTCGTCGTATCAACCGGAAGATCAGGTTTCACCATAACCGGATCTGCGGTTTTTTGAATCGGTGGATACAAGGGGTTTGTGGGCCCTGGCATCTTCCCGTCGTTGACGAAATTCAATGCGTTAAAGGGTGCGACGATTCCCCAGCCCTCTTCGGCAGTGCGCTGTGAAGGGGTTGGGCGAAGTGCGGTAGCCAGAAGGCGATACTTCCACTGATCGGGGGTCTCGTTCGGATACCTTGCAGCAATCAAGGCAACAATTGCGCCCACGTATCCCGTCGCATAAGAGGTAGAGGCTCCCTGCGTTGCGAACATGCAGTCACCGTTTGCAAAGAAGGTCGACGCAATTTGCGAACCGGGTGCAGCGATTTCTACGTGGGTTCCATGGACGACGGACTGGCTGGGGTTACCTTGCGCATCGACCGCGGTGACGGCCAAGGCCTCGGGATATCCCGCGGGGAAGCGTACCGCGGTGTCTTGTGAACCGGAGTTTGTATTCTGTTCGACGTTTCCAGCCGAAGCGACGACCAGCGCACCCTTTGAGTGCGCGTACTGGGTGGCTGTGCGCAGGGCAACATCGTCAGAGGTCAAGGATTGCGGAACAACGATCACGTGAATTCCTTGATCCGCAGCCCAACGAATACCATCGGCTGTGCGCGCAACTGTCGGCCCCTTGCCCGCGCGCTTGGCGTCGTCACTGGAGTCAACGTAGACGCGCACGGGAACAATGGTTGCTCGCGGTGCGAAGCCGACGACACCGGAACCTGAGACCTCGCGCGCGGCGATCTGCCCCGCGATTGCGGTGCCATGTCCAAAAACGTCTTTTCGTCCGTCACCAGACTCAACCAGGTCGGTACCCGGCTCAACTGCGTCCTTGAAATGGGCATTTCCAGCGGCAACACCCGAATCGACGATCGCAACGCGCACTTGGCCCTGTGACAGTTTCAGGGCCTCTTTCATTCCGAGGAACGAGTAGGCCGAAGGTGGCTGAGTGATCCACTTATCGATACCTATTTGGCAGCCCTCTTCGGGCTGCTTTGTGGCGGATCCACGCTTTTGCTGCGAGTTCGTCTGGTCGTTTCCTTGAGTCTCGCCCGGTGTGGGCGTATCCGCGTATGCGGAAGGAAGCGCAACTGCGCCACACAGCGCCAGTGCGGCAAGAGCGCTCAGCGTGCAATTTGTCAGTCGATTCACTGAGCACCAACCGTTTCCCAAGCAGCAGCGGAAGTGAGTTCTTGCCCCTCAGGAACGAGTGCAAGCCATGCTGCCGGAATGGGAGAGACCGCAGTTTCGGGCAGCCCCAAGCGTTGCAGTGAATCGCTGGGGTTATTTCCCAAACCGTGGACCTTCCCGATGTCAGAGACAAACACGATAGGACCGCTTGAACCGCCGGAGGAGGAACGGACCAGTGCACCTGAACCGCCTCGAACATTGACCTCGCGCGGGTGAAGCTGAGCGAGCTCGGAGGTGGGAATGGACTTAAGAACGGTCTCTGCCTTGGAGTGGTTCACAACGAGCTGAGCGCATGGCGCCGCATCGGCCCCCAGAACTTCACCGACCTGGCTGGGCCAATCCGAAGGGATAACGCCCTGGTTATTCACCGTCAGTGATGCCAGTTCTGAGAGGTCAATTATGAGGTTTTGCGGACTTCCGCGGTCTGCCCACGAGGCCTGGTAGAGCTTGTAGGAGAAATCCGTTAGCGGAGTAATAGTTCCGTCGTCAGTGATGACGTAGCGACGCGGTGTTCCGGATTCGTCGACTTCGATGACGGTTCCGATCTGTGCTGCGGTGATTCGCGGCGACATGCCTGAAACCGGGCGACCCAGGTTCGGGATATCGACGGGTGCCAAAGTTGACCCTTCGGTGAACAAGTTCAGCCAAGCTGCACTCACCGGGGTGATGGTGCGACCGGACAGGTCGAGCACGTTAACAATGGCTTGTGCGTGCGCGATTTCGATGGGATAGCGGACCCCGCCTGTGACCAGGTAGAGCCTTCCTTCGTTGGAAACAAGGGCGCTGGTTGCGTTGCTGAGGCCCTCGGGGTTACCAGCGACCCAAGTTTTGATTCCTGACGAGGCCGCGCATGAGGTCCAGTCGTAGGAGTGCAGTTGGTCTGCAGTTGGGATGTCGTCGGGCACATCGCTCAAACCGATCGCGCTTCCACGGGGGATTCCCTCCAGCGAGGAGGTCGACACCGAGGAAGTCACAAGCTTTCCGCTTTCGCTGAGGAGCTTGGCGGAGGTGACGTTAGAAACGGGGCGAAGTGTTCCTTCGATCGAGTAGTAGCGTGCACCTTCACCCTTCGTGATGATGAGGTGCGAGTCTTGCCAGCCGCTGGGAAGCGTCGGCACGAACCTACCGACAGCAACTGCAATGAGAACTGCAAGTGCGGCAAGCGAGGCCCCGACGATTAGAGGGCGAGTGGTTGATTTTGATTCGAGTTCTTTTCCTCCGGGAGTACCAGAGGTGAAGGCTGTGACCAGGCGGCGACGATTGAAGCGCTGTGCTTCAAGGATGTCCTTATTTGATGGCATTACAGGATCCCCCATACCAGAGTCGTGATGGGTACCAATGCCAGCAAGCTGATGAGCGAGAGGGTGTCAGCGATTCGAGTGACCCAGGGGCGCATCTTCGGATCGATAACGGTCAGTGCCAAGACAAGGCCGGTTGCAATGAAGAGCAATAGGACAATCGGAATGAGTGCCTGGGGCATGAGGATTGCGCTACCGATCGCGCTAACAAGGATCAGGATGATGCCTAGAATCGCGCCGATCAGGACCTCGACTCGCGAACGCAAGGATCGCGTTGAAAGCAGAAGAGCAACGCCTCCGCAGATGAGAAGGAGTAGTGAATAGCGGGTATCAAGGAGGAGCGGAACACAGATCAAGATTCCCAGCGAAGCGCCAGTTTTAAGGGAGATGGTCAGGATATGACCGTCGTTTACCTTGCGAACAACCTGGTAGGCATCGATAGTTTCGGGGTTTCCTGTCACGCGAATAGGAATTCGGGCCATCGCAAACCAGGGGGCGATCAAAATAAGCACTATTAATAAGGTATAGATTGCACTTGCTGAGCGCTGGGTTGAAAGGTGTCCAAATCCCGTAAGCAGGCCAATTGTTGCGGCTGAAAAGCCATAGGTGAGGGGCGCAACAATGGAGCCGTGCAAGGTTTTGGGAAGAATGATCAGAAGAATTGCTGCGCTGACGATCGCTGCAATTCCAAAGCCAGCCAGCGGAAGGGCTGACCAAGAGCCAGGGATTGCGCTCATGACCGCGCTACCGGCAAGGATCGGAATTGAGTGCGCAAGAGAGAGGGGAGCAAGGCGCTGGGTTGAGCGTGAAATCAGTGCGCAGGCTAGAGAAGCCAGCAAAGTTCCGGCCAATCCGGTAATTAAACCAAGGTAGCTTCCTCGGCCTCCGGTGAAGATCAGAACGGCTGCAGTGAGGACTAACAGCGCTGAAGCATGTGTGCTAAGATCTACCGAATTGTCAGAATTCCATGGAGCCTGATCATTTTCGACCGCGGTTCCCACGGCCTCGACCAAGTCGTCATAGCGCAAATCCTGTGTGCTGTCGCCGATTTTCGACAGAATCAGAACGGATCCGGCTTGGATTCCCTGGTTGATCAGGGTCTGGCTTTGATCAAGAACTTGGCCCTGAGAATTCGTAATTCGGTATCCCTGAGAGGCAGAACTGGCCGATAATTGTGTGATTTGCGACACAATATTTGGGGCAAATTCGGCCAGTGCAACGTTCGTTGGGACCGACATGTCGACGGTGCTCTCACCCATGCGAATGCTAACGGGCATAAGGGCTGGAGGCCTGGATGCGGTAGTGCTTGCCATGAGGTTCCTTTGCTCAATAGTGCTGCCTTAAGCCTAGCTGGTTTCATGAAACCTGTATTTGCATTCCCAGATCCCTTCGATAATGTAATACCCGACATCGCGATTGTGCCCTCCGTTACAGAGGGTCGATCAATGCAAGACTTCGGGGGGACCCGAACGAAAAACTAGGAGGGTGGACCATGAGCGGTGCAAATATTTCTGCGGAACAAGCCAGCTATGATGCCATTCGCACAGCTGTCACTAACCTGCAGGCCTACCTGCAGGGCCTGAACGCAAAGGTTAAGGGTGAGGTCGCTACCGCTATCGGTGGTTGGCAGGGTGGCGCCTCGCAGGCGTTCAACTCCGTCATGGAGCAGTGGGATGCTGGCTCGTCCAAGACCACTCAGGCACTGACCGATTTCGAAAGCGCACTTGCCTCGGTCGGCGCTCAGACAATTCAGAACGAACAAGATGCCCAGCAGTCTGTCGCCAAGACCGGCGCTGCAATGTTGAACATCTGAGCAGATTGGAGTAGGAAATGAACGGTGGAGATTTTCGCGTAAGCCCGGAGCTGCTCCAGCAGGTCTCGGCTGATCTGCGCACGCAGGCAACCGATCTGCTCAGCCAGCTTGATCAGTTCAATAAGGACGTTGAAGCACGTAGCGCCACATGGGAAGGTGCTGCGAAGGAGTCCTACGCCCAGAAGCATGGTGAGTGGACCGCTGGTATGCACCAGATGCAGCAGGCTCTTGATGCCTTCGCAGGTCTGGTTGATCAGCTTGCTGGCAACTACGTCGTGACCGATAACACGGGTGCGCGTACCTTCAATGGCCTGGCTACTGGCCGCTGATACAACTCATGCGTAGCGCTCGTGAGTGTTGCGCGTAAACGGCGTGTGGGTGAGTAGAGAGATCTGCTCACCCACACCCATATCCTCAACAAAATGATCAGTCGTTGTGGACTGGTCTTCGAATCGGATCCCGTTCAAGGAGTCACTCGTGGTTTCGATCAGTCTTATTTCTGGGGAGTATGACGCTGCTGCGACGACGATGTCGCAGGTTTCAAATGAACTTCAGGGCGCAAAGATCGACGACCTTTCAGAAGCTGTTAGCGAAGCGATGAAAGGTGCAACTTCGATTTCAAAAGCGGAAGAAGTTGAACGTCGATACACCGATTTGCTTCGTACTCACTCCTCAGTATTGATGGAGCTTGCATCAGCTGCAAAAGATGCAGGCATCACTTTGCAAATGGGAGAAGCAGAGAATACGGCCACTGTGCACAAGCAGGGGGAAGTAGCGCTTCTCGCTCTAACGCGGTCGCCCGCCCTTCAACAACGTGCAGCCGCGCTCAACGGTGGCGGGTATCTTCGCCCTGAGCCTCTCTAATACCCAGTCGGGTTTGCTTACAGAAGCCATTTTGCCTTGATCTGTCAACGATAGCTGTAGGATTTTGAGAGAGCAGCTGTGGAGGAATAACTGATGTCTTTAACTTGGGGACAAGTCAAGACTTGGACGTCGTCCAGTTTTTCGGGCTATGTAGGAACTGTTGGTGCGCGGCGTGACACTGTCGTTCAACAAGCCGCCAGTCTCCAAGCGCGTATGAGCTCATTCCAAGGTGAGGGTAAGACTGCTGAAGCCTTGCGCAAAAAAATGGGTAAAGCTCATGAAGCTCTGACAACTCTTGCCGATGACTTGGCAGAGGTTCAGGATGCGGTGAGTGCCGCAGCCGAAAACGTCTCTGAAGTGGAAAGCGCTGTTAAAAATGCGATTTCTACAGCCTCACTTAACGGTTGCAAGATTTCGGACAATGGTAGCGTTTCGTGTCACATTCCCTACGGAACTGATGGTACAGCTGCAATCACTAATGCGATTGCAAAAGTTGAAGTACTTGTTCAAGAAGCTCTCGCACTTGCAGATTATGCGGATGCATCATTCCAAACGCGTTTAAGTTCAGTGGGTACTGACGGAAGTACCTCTTCGGCTTCTGGTCAAGGAACTCATGCTTGGTCGAAGAAAGAGCAAGATGCTTTTCAAAAAATGTCGCCGGAG
>NZ_JVLH01000010.1:0-2122 GCF_001070855.1 Trueperella pyogenes
TGTGTGCTGGTTCACGTGGTTTTGGTTTGACGTGGTGGGGGTTGGGTGTGTAGATTTTTCTTTCGTCGCCGCGGCCTTGTGGTTGTGGTGGTGGCCTTCTTTCTTGGCTTTTCCTGCTGGTTTTTGGTGGGTTTGGTTGGGGAGTGTGGGGGTGTTGTTTGTGAACTCGATAGTGTGTTTGTTTTTTGTTTTTATGCCTGTTTTTTGTTTTTGAGTATTTTTTTTGGTTGGGATTGCTTGCCACGGTTTTTTGTGGTGGGTTTTCCGGGCTTAATGTTTTTACGTTTTTGTTCGGAGAGTTTGATCCTGGCTCAGGACGAACGCTGGCGGCGTGCTTAACACATGCAAGTCGAACGCTGAAGGCCCAGCTTGCTGGGTTGGATGAGTGGCGAACGGGTGAGTAACACGTGAGTAACCTGCCCCCTTCTTTGGGATAACGGTCGGAAACGGCTGCTAATACCGGGTATTCACTGTCCTTCGCATGGGGGGTGGTGGAAAGGTTTTTTCTGGTGGGGGATGGGCTCGCGGCCTATCAGCTTGTTGGTGGGGTGATGGCTTACCAAGGCTTTGACGGGTAACCGGCCTGAGAGGGTGACCGGTCACATTGGGACTGAGATACGGCCCAGACTCCTACGGGAGGCAGCAGTGGGGAATATTGCACAATGGGCGAAAGCCTGATGCAGCGACGCCGCGTGAGGGATGACGGCCTTCGGGTTGTAAACCTCTTTCGCTCATGGTCAAGCCGCAACTGTGGTTGTGGTGAGGGTAGTGGGTAAAGAAGCACCGGCTAACTACGTGCCAGCAGCCGCGGTAATACGTAGGGTGCGAGCGTTGTCCGGAATTATTGGGCGTAAAGGGCTTGTAGGCGGTTTGTCGCGTCTGCCGTGAAATCCTCTGGCTTAACTGGGGGCGTGCGGTGGGTACGGGCAGGCTTGAGTGCGGTAGGGGAGACTGGAACTCCTGGTGTAGCGGTGGAATGCGCAGATATCAGGAAGAACACCGGTGGCGAAGGCGGGTCTCTGGGCCGTTACTGACGCTGAGGAGCGAAAGCGTGGGGAGCGAACAGGATTAGATACCCTGGTAGTCCACGCTGTAAACGTTGGGCACTAGGTGTGGGGGCCACCCGTGGTTTCTGCGCCGTAGCTAACGCTTTAAGTGCCCCGCCTGGGGAGTACGGCCGCAAGGCTAAAACTCAAAGGAATTGACGGGGGCCCGCACAAGCGGCGGAGCATGCGGATTAATTCGATGCAACGCGAAGAACCTTACCAAGGCTTGACATGCACGGCGGCACTGCAGAGATGTGGTGGCATTTAGTTGGTCGTGTGCAGGTGGTGCATGGTTGTCGTCAGCTCGTGTCGTGAGATGTTGGGTTAAGTCCCGCAACGAGCGCAACCCTTGCCCTATGTTGCCAGCACGTTATGGTGGGGACTCGTGGGGGACTGCCGGGGTTAACTCGGAGGAAGGTGGGGATGACGTCAAATCATCATGCCCCTTATGTCTTGGGCTTCACGCATGCTACAATGGCTGGTACAGAGGGTTGCGATACTGTGAGGTGGAGCGAATCCCTTAAAGCCAGTCTCAGTTCGGATTGGGGTCTGCAACTCGACCCCATGAAGGTGGAGTCGCTAGTAATCGCAGATCAGCAACGCTGCGGTGAATACGTTCTCGGGCCTTGTACACACCGCCCGTCACGTCACGAAAGTTGGTAACACCCGAAGCCCATGGCCTAACCGCGTTTGCGGGGGGAGTGGTCGAAGGTGGGATTGGCGATTGGGACGAAGTCGTAACAAGGTAGCCGTACCGGAAGGTGCGGCTGGATCACCTCCTTTCTAGGGAGCCCGTAAATTGGGGACGCATACCGACCTGTTTGGTTGGGTGTGTGTTTCTTGTGCCTGCATTTGGTCGCTGCCCGCCTGGGTGGTGGGTGTGGGTGCGTTTGGGTTGGGTATAGAAACAATGGCGAGCATGCTGTCGGGTTCACGTTCAACACCTGTTGGGCGCATAGCCCACGACTGGTAATGCCAGATGGTTTGTCTGGTGTTGGTGGTTGTGTGGTGTGTTGTTTGTGATCTGTATAGTGGTTGATGAGCATCTTTATTGCAATGTGAAACCTATTCTCTAG
>NZ_JVLH01000010.1:2222-5371 GCF_001070855.1 Trueperella pyogenes
TTTTTGTTGTTTTTTGTGTCTGTGGTTTTGTTAGTTTTAGTGGGCATTCGGTGGATGCCTTGGCACTCAGAGCTGATGAAGGACGTGGCGGTCTGCGATATGCCTTAGGGAGTTGACGAGCGAGCGTTGATCTAAGGATTTCCGAATGGGGGAACCTAGCTGGTGTTATGGCCAGTTACCACTGCCTGAATGAAATAGGGTTGTGGGGGGAACGCGGGGAAGTGAAACATCTCAGTACCCGTAGGAAAAGATATTCCGTGAGTAGTGGCGAGCGAAAGCGGAGGAGGCTAAACCTTGTGCGTGTGATAGGCGGCGGCCGTTGCGCATGGGGTGTTGTGGGGCATGATCGTCTACCTTCTGCCGGGGGTGGGCATGGCGTGTTGTTGGTGGTTGAACCTCTTGGGATGGGGGACCGTAGTGCGTGATAGTCGCGTAGGCCAGCTGGTAGGGCGCCGTGTGGGTTGTGTTCCCGAGTAGTGCGGGACTCGTGAAATCTCGTGTGAATCTGCCAGGACCACCTGGTAAGCCTAAATACTACTGAGTGACCGATAGTGCATAGTACCGTGAGGGAATGGTGAAAAGTACCCCGGGAGGGGAGTGAAATAGTACCTGAAACCGTGTGCTTGTAAGCCGTCAGAGCCCTGTGGGGTGATGGCGTGCCTTTTGAAGAATGAGCCTGCGAGTCAGTGGCACGTGGCGTGCTTAACCCGTGTGGGGTATGCGTAGCGAAAGCGAGTCTGAAATATGGCGTGTGTCGCGTGTTCTGGACCCGAAGCGGGGTGATCTACCCATGGCCAGGTTGAAGCAAGGGTAAGACTTTGTGGAGGACCGAACCCACCAGGGTTGAAAACCTGGGGGATGAGCTGTGGGTAGGGGTGAAAGGCCAATCAAACTCCGTGATAGCTGGTTCTCCCCGAAATGCATTTAGGTGCAGCGTTGTGTGGTTCCTGTTGGAGGTAGAGCTACTGGATGGCCGATGGGCCCTGTGGGTTACTGACGTCAGCCAAACTCCGAATGCCAATAGGGTAGAGCACGGCAGTGAGACTGCGGGGGATAAGCTTCGTAGTCGAGAGGGAAACAGCCCAGATCATCAGCTAAGGCCCCTAAGTGTGCGCTAAGTGGGAAAGGATGTGGAGTCGCGGTGACAACCAGGAGGTTGGCTTAGAAGCAGCCACCCTTGAAAGAGTGCGTAATAGCTCACTGGTCAAGTGATTTCGCGCCGACAATGTAGCGGGGCTTAAGCGTACCGCCGAAGCTGTGGCAACAACACGTATAGCTGGCGTCATTTAATGATTGTTGGTGTGTTGTTGGGTAGGGGAGCGTCCTGCATGAGGTGAAGCCCGGGGGTAACCTCTGGTGGATTGTGTGGGAGTGAGAATGCAGGCATGAGTAGCGAATCTGCGGTGAGAATCCGCAGCGCCGATTGACTAAGGGTTCCAGGGCCAGGTTTATCCGCCCTGGGTTAGTCGGGTCCTAAGGCGAGGCCGACAGGCGTAGTCGATGGATAACCAGTTGATATTCTGGTACCGCCTAGCAACCGTCCAATACCGAGATCATCATGCTAACCAATTTTGCCGGCCAATGATCGTGCCTTTCGGGGTATGGTTTGCGGCTGGTCTTGGGACCCGGTGGTGGAGGTAAGCGTATTAACAGGGGTGACGCAGAAAGGTAGCTGCAGTGGGCTGATGGTTTAGCCTATTTAAGGTTGTGGCCCGTCTTTCAGGTAAATCCGGGGGACATGTGGGTGAGAACTGATGAGGGACGCTTTTAGAGTGGACTTGTGGTGATCCTAAGCTGCCGAGAAAAGCCTCGACGCGAGGGGGCAAGGCGCCCGTACCCTAAACCGACTCAGGTGGTCAGGTAGAGTATACCGAGGCGTTCGAGTGAATCATGGTTAAGGAACTCGGCAAAATTCCTCCGTAACTTCGGGATAAGGAGGACCCCGTGGTTTCCCAACACCGTGCGTGTTGGTGGGGCCGTGGGGTCGCAGAGAATAGGGAGAAGCGACTGTTTATCAAAAACACAGGTGCGTGCGAAGCCGTAAGGCGATGTATACGCACTGACGCCTGCCCGGTGCTGGAAGGTTAAGAGGAACCGTCAACATTCCTTGTGGGTGTGAAGCGGTGAATTTAAGCCCCAGTAAACGGCGGTGGTAACTATAACCATCCTAAGGTAGCGAAATTCCTTGTCGGGTAAGTTCCGACCTGCACGAATGGCGTAACGACTTCTCCGCTGTCTCGACCGTGAACTCGGCGAAATTGCAGTACGAGTAAAGATGCTCGTTTCGCGCAGAAGGACGGAAAGACCCCGGGACCTTTACTATAGCTTGGTATTGGTGTTCGCTTGTGCTTGTGTAGGATAGGTGGGAGACTGTGAAGCCGCGGCGCCAGCCGTGGTGGAGTCGTCGTTGAAATACCATTCTGGTTCAAGCGGTCACCTTAACCTAGACCCGTGATCCGGGTTGGGGACAGTGCCTGGTGGGTAGTTTAACTGGGGCGGTTGCCTCCTAAAATGTAACGGAGGCGCTCAAAGGTTCCCTCAGCCTGGTTGGTAATCAGGTGGCGAGTGCAAGTGTACAAGGGAGCTTGACTGTGAGACCGACGGGTCGAGCAGGTGCGAAAGCAGGAACTAGTGATCCGGCCATGGCACGTGGGTGCGTGGTCGCTCAACGGATAAAAGGTACCCCGGGGATAACAGGCTGATCTTGCCCAAGAGTCCATATCGACGGCATGGTTTGGCACCTCGATGTCGGCTCGTCGCATCCTGGGGCTGGAGTTGGTCCCAAGGGTTGGGCTGTTCGCCCATTAAAGCGGTACGCGAGCTGGGTTCAGAACGTCGTGAGACAGTTCGGTCCCTATCCTCTGTGCGCGTAGGAAACTTGAAAAGGGCCGTCCCTAGTACGAGAGGACCGGGATGGACGAACCTCTGGTGTGCCAGTTGTACCGCCAGGTGCATGGCTGGTTGGCTACGTTCGGGAAAGATAACCGCTGAAAGCATCTAAGCGGGAAACTTGCTTTGAGATGAGGTTTCCACGCCCCTCGTGGGTGGAAGGCCCCCGGCAGACTACCGGGTTGATAGGCCAGAGGTGGAAGCACCGCGAGGTGCTCGTGAGCCGACTGGTACTAATGGGCCGACACTAACAAACACTT
>NZ_JVLH01000011.1 GCF_001070855.1 Trueperella pyogenes
CTCCATACAGCGGGTGGGGCCCGGAACACGATCGTTCCAAGCCCCACCCGCCTTCTATACGCGGGCCCACCCGCATACACGACCACACTCACCTTACGAGCGCACACACCCCAAAACCCAACCACACACTCAGCCACTTGTTAGCGCTGTAATAGCTGCAACCCAAATACCTGATGATTTATAGGAACATTCTGTTGTTCCCCAGAAATGTTTATCAGTACTTCGGTTTTGTATGCGGTTTTTTCTTCGCCACTTCTGGCTTCTAGCGATGAAAGCCACACCAGTTGTGTTTCCACAGCCCCTTATGCCCACTAGCCTCATTTCGCACAGCCCATTATGCTGGTTAGGTTCATAGTTTTAATTCAAGATAGGTGCGGTCATCGGACCCCAAGAAAGTAGGAATTGTGGCAGATAGGTTTGACTCCTCGCAGCGTCGTGGACGTGGTTCCCGTGGAGGCAACGGTTCGTACTCTCGTGGGGAGTCTTCCCGTGGACCGCGTCGTTTTGATTCTTCAGACCGCCGTAACGGACGCGACGGTTTTTCTGGTGCCAATCGCGATGATCGTTATGATCGTCGTGATGGTCAGCGTTCGGATCGTCGTTTTGACCGTAACGAGCGTGGTGACCAGCGCGGAGGACGTCGTTTCGAGCGTTCCGATCGTGATTTCCGTTCTTCTGAGTATGGTGATCGCCGACAGGGCGGTGAGCGTTCTGGCCGCTTCGATCGTGATTCGCGTGATTCGCGCAGTTTCTCTCGCGATCGTCGTGATG
>NZ_JVLH01000012.1 GCF_001070855.1 Trueperella pyogenes
GCCGATGGTACTGCACCTGGGAGGGTGTGGGAGAGTAGGACACCGCCACAACACACGTAAAACGGGTGGGGCGTGTCGGAACATCGTGTTCCAACACGCCCCACCCGCCTTCTATGCGCGGGCCCACCCGCATACACGACCACGCTCAGCCTACGAGTGAGCACACCCCAAAACCCAACCACACACTGTTAGTTAGCGATTGCAACATTAAGGCGCGCAACGGTGCAAACACGCACGCATTGTGTTCGCTCGCGTATTCGCCTTTCGTTATTTCGTATGAAGCTCTAGATCCTGTTCTATGCCGAGTTTTGAGTGATGACTGTCTTTCTTTGCGACGTAATGCGCGTTGCCTGCTTTTGGGGATGTATAAACAGTGCCCGCGAACGGATGTTCGCGGGCACATGAGTTTTACTGCGAATGGCAGTTCACTTTAGATCCAAGTCGGGAACCACATGTGAATGTGCCAGAAGTTGTACGAGATGAGATCTCCTCGCCACAGGGGCATGAAGAAGATCGAGACAGCTGTAATGAGCAGAACAATGATCACAGCGCCAATGGCAAACCTTTGACGCGTGACGACATGAGCTCCCATCCACCTGTAGTCCCCCTCTTCAAGGGGTTGAGAGTCATACATACGGTCGGGATCTACTTCGCAGCGAGTTTGATCCAGCATCAGTCCAATTACCCATGCCGCACTCAGACAGACGAATGGTACGAAAGCAATCGTGTAGAAATTAAAGATCGTTCGGTTTGCGTTCAGATACCAAGGGAAGTACATCGCTAAGTATCCGCAGACAACAAAACCAGTCCTCCAGTTGCGGTCCCGCAGCGTCACGAACAAGACGATGAAGAATGCGATGGCTGCAAACCACCATAGAAGCGGATTCCCTAGTGCGACAACAGCGTTGACGCAATCCGACTTATCACAGCTTGCATCCGCGATTTTGTTCCATGCGAAGGACGTCGGGCGCGCCTGAACAAACCACTGCGCGGGATGAGCCTGATAGGTGTGCGGAGTGGTTAGACCCGTGTGGAACTTCAGCATTCCTACGTGGTAGTCCCACAGGTCGTGGAATGCCCCAATAAAGCCATGGGTTTTGTGACCGTACGCGTTCCAGTGCCTAAACCAGCCGAACCATGAGGCGACATACGTGATGACTGCGGGTGGAACCATGGCCAAGAATGCAACGGAGGTGTCGTTGATCAGGGTTGCGTAGAAAGCGCGTGGGTGCCCAAAACGACGGCGTGTCATCCAGTCGCGGAAAGCGACAAATAGCCCTAAGACAGCCAGCGCGTAGAGACCCGACCATTTGACCGACATCGCAAGACCACACAAGATACCCGCGACCAATAGCCACCAACGTGCACCCGCATGGGGGCCGATTCGAGAGGGATTATCGGGGTCCGGCTTCCATTGGGAAAGTTTCTCGACTAAACGCGGATGCGAAATCTCCTGATCTTTCAGGACAGCAAGGAATGCGGCAGCGGCAAACATCGCCAGGAATATATCCAAAAGACCGGTTCGCGAGAGAACGATCGCGATGCCATCTGTTGCCATAAAGAATCCCGCAAGCCCCGTGATAGCGGGGGAACGGAACAAATGCTGTGCGATTCGCGCGGTGAGGAAGACAAGAATAATTCCTGCGATGGCTGCGCTGATGCGCCAGCCGACCGGATTGGTTGCTCCGAAGACGCGCATTCCCAGGCTGATCAGCCACTTTCCAACCGATGGGTGAACGACGTAACCACCATTGGTCGAAAGCCCCGAGTAATCACCCGAGATGAACATCGGGTCGTTGTCCTTCGCCCAGCTTCCCTCATAGCCCAGAGTCATTAGAGAGTAAGCGTCTTTAACGTAGTAGGTCTCATCGAAGACCAGAGTCTTAATTGTTCCAAGACCAGGAAGCCTAATGAGCGCTGCCAAAAGCGTGGTGACAAGAGTTGCGATCCACCCTGCTTGCGCAGACATCGGGAAACGTGCCCACTTGGGAATGGGGACGGGCTTCCATTTACGCCCCGTTCCTTCGGAAGTGGCATCAGCCTCTTCACTTTCTGGGGTCAGGTCGAGCTCTTCACCCTCAGCGCGCGCTATATTTTCATCTTCATCACTGGTGCTACCAGGCTTTTCCTCCACAGAGGAGGCCATGAGCTCTTCGCCCTCTGCCGAGGCCTTGTCCACCACCTCTGCTGAAGCGCTAGCTTCGCCTTTCTCGGCCTCGGGAAGAGGCTCGGAGCAAGCAGTCGGGGAAGCCTGGTCCGGACCCAAGGCGGGGTCTTTGGGAATATCTGAATCGGAAAGAGTCTTGTCGTCCACCCGATCAGTTTACCGAGGCCCCTGCTCAACTGGAGTAGCACACCCAAAGGTGCGACGATTGACGCGTGAGTGAAGACCAGGATTACATTCAGGCCCCCGCGTCAATCCTTCTTGCGGCCACCCCGATTGGCGATGTGCGCGATGTTTCCGCGCGTCTGGCCCCCGCACTTGAGCAGGCGGACATTATTGCTGCCGAAGACACGCGCCGCCTCCTTGCCTTGGCCTCGAGAATGGGAATCCGACTAACTGCGAAGCTCATCAGCCTCCACGATCACAATGAGTCCGCTAAGGCCTCGGCAGTCGTCGAGCAAGCGCGAGCGGGTGCGCGCGTCGTCATGGTC
Source organism: Trueperella pyogenes (assembly GCF_001070855.1). Taxonomy (GTDB): domain Bacteria; phylum Actinomycetota; class Actinomycetes; order Actinomycetales; family Actinomycetaceae; genus Pauljensenia; species Pauljensenia pyogenes_A. The sequence continues at coordinate 2,656 of NZ_JVLH01000012.1, forward strand.
TCCGATGCGGGAATGCCGACGGTTTCCGACCCCGGGTTCCGCCTAGTTCACGAGGCTACGGCAGCTGGTGTCCACGTCAGTGTCCTCCCGGGGCCCTCAGCTCCCGTAACCGCGCTGGCCCTGTCTGGGCTTCCCTCCGATCGCTTTGCCTTTGAGGGATTCCTTCCGCGAAAAACTGGGGAGGCAACACGCTATTTGAAGGCTCTTGCGCAGGATCCTCACACCCTGATCTTCTTTGAATCGCCCAAACGCGTCCATGACACCCTGATTCTCATGGCTGAGGTCTTTGGTGGCGATCGCCAAGCCGCACTGTGCAGAGAGCTCACGAAAACCTACGAAGAGGTGATTCGTGGGAGCCTTGCAGAGCTGGTTGAGGCCACAGAAGGTGAAGTTCTTGGAGAGATCACCTTGGTAATTGCGCCCGGACATGCGCAGGGCAATGCGGATGACCATGTCGAGGCCGTGCTTGCCTTGGCAGCAGAGGGGATGCGTTTGAAGGATGCCGCCGCAGAAGTCGCCGAGGCCACGGGGCTACGAAAGAACGAGCTCTACCGGGCGGCACTCGCGCGCACAAGCTAGGGGAGTGTGCACAAACTAGGAGAGCACCCCTGATAAAGCGAGTGGTGCGAATCAGGGGGAGTGGGTGCGAATCAGTCCTTCGAGGGGACCAACTCAACTCCGGCCTCGGTCATGCGATGGGCCGCGAGCTCACCCAACTCGGGGCTGACGGGCTCAGTGAGGTCGGTGAAGACTCGCACTTTAAAACCGTCCTTCACGCCGTCCAGCGCTGTTTCGCATACGCAGTGGGACTGAGCAAGGCCAACGACATCCAGTGAATCAATGCCTTTGTTGCGAAGGAGCTCAAGCAAGGGGCGTTTCGTTGCTACATCCTCACCATCGAAGGCAGAATACGCGGCCTCGTACATGCCCTTGTGGATGGTGATATCCGCGTGGAGGGCAGCAAGGGCTGGGTGCAACTCGGCCTCGGCAGTACCTGCAACGCCGTGAGGAGGCCAGGTGTCAACGAAGTCGGGATGGTCAGAGAAATGCGAACCCGGATCAATATGCCAATCCTGCGAGGTCACAATGCAGTCGTAATCCGCTGCGTGAGCGGCAACAAAATCAGCGACGCGCTGAGCGCAGGCATTCCCACCTTCAACAGGAAGAGCACCGCCCTCGCAAAAAGTAGGTTGAACATCAACAATGATGAGCGCGCGGGGCATTACATCCTCCCAAAGTATGAGCAGCGTGTGCTTCGAGAATACGGCAGGGACGACTGAAGCGCCAATAGGCACTAGACTAGGGGACCATGAGTCGTATTTTGTCTGCCGTTGCATGGCCCTATGCCAACGGCCCTCGCCACATTGGTCACGTTGCCGGGTTCGGAGTCCCCTCCGATGTTTTCTCTCGCTACATGCGAATGGCCGGGCACGACGTGCTGATGGTGTCCGGAACCGACGAACACGGAACCCCCATTCTGGTTGCCGCCGATAGCGCCGGAATGAGCGCGCGCGAGCTGGCCGACCAGAACAACCGGCTCATCGTCGAAGACCTGGTTCAACTGGGACTGTCCTACGACCTTTTCACACGCACGACCGCTGGAAATCACTATCGCGTTGTCCAAGATATGTTCCGCACGGTCCGCGATAACGGTTACATGATCGAACAGGTCACCCGCGCGGCGATCTCGCCTTCGACCGGACGCACTCTTCCCGACCGTTATATCGAAGGTACCTGTCCGATTTGTGGTGCCGAAGGCGCTCGCGGTGATCAGTGCGATAACTGTGGTAACCAGCTTGATCCCACAGATCTGATCAATCCTCATTCGCGAATCAACGGTGAGACCCCCGAATTCGTGGAGTCCACGCATTACTTCTTGGATCTGCCCGCACTGGCCGACGCGCTTTCCGCGTGGCTGGATGACCGCGACCGCTCGGGCACATGGCGTCCCAACGTCATCAAGTTCTCGAAGAACTTCCTTGAGGACATTCGCCCGCGTGCAATGACACGCGATATTGACTGGGGTATCCCGGTCCCCGGTTGGGAAGACCAGCCCGGTAAGCGCCTGTACGTCTGGTTCGACGCGGTTATTGGCTACCTGAGCGCTTCAATTGAATGGGCGCGCCGCACTGGGGATCCCGAAGCGTGGCGCCAGTGGTGGAACGATCCGGAAGCCCTGACCTACTACTTCATGGGTAAGGACAACATCGTCTTCCACTCGCAGATCTGGCCTGCAGAGCTGCTGGGTTACAACGGCCAGGGATCTAAGGGTGGCCAGCCCGGTGACCTTGGCGTACTTAACCTGCCCACCGAGGTTGTCTCTTCAGAGTTCCTCACCATGGAAGGTAAGAAATTCTCGTCATCGCACGGCATTGTGATCTATGTGCGTGACATGCTCAGCCGCTATCAGGCTGATGCTCTGCGCTACTTCATTTCTGCGGCAGGTCCCGAGTCCTCTGATGCGGACTTTACTTGGGCAGAATTCGTGCGCCGCACGAACGGCGAGTTGGTGGCAGGCTGGGGCAACCTGGTCAATCGCACCGCCTCGATGATCCATAAGAAGTTCGGCGAAATCCCCGCGCCGGGAGAACTCCAAGACATCGATCGCGCGCTGCTGGACGCGATCGCCGCAGGTTTTGACGAGGTCGGAGACCTGATTCGTCACCACCGTCAGAAGGCCGCGCTTGCCGCTGCAATGCGTTTGGTCGGCGAGGCTAACAAGTACGTTGCAGATACCGAGCCCTTCAAGCTCAAGGCCCCCGAAGAACGCGAGCGTTTGGCGACCGTGTTGTGGACACTCGCACAGGCCGTGGCCGATTTGAACCTCATGCTCTCTCCCTTCCTCCCTCACGCCGCAAATGATGTGGATCGCGTGATGGGTGGCAGCGGCGAGATTGCTCCCATGCCCTACATCAAGGAAGTTGAGGAGCTGGACCCCGAGGTTCTTCCTGCAGACTTCGAAGGCCGTACGGGATACCCGGTTATTACCGGCGACTACACGAATGTTCCCACTTGGGAACGTCACGATATCGTCGTTGGTACTCCGATCGAGAAGCCGACCCCGGTCTTCCAGAAGCTCGACGAGGCCATTGTCGAGGAAGAACTTGCGCGCTACGCGGAGTCTCGCCCTGATGATGTGACGGGAGCCTGAGTTTTTAGCTGGTGAGTGTGTGGCCCAAGCCTTTTGGCTTGGGCCACACACTTTTTTCTGGGGTAAGGAAGAGTGATAGGGGAGCGTGCCCGCCTGCTTGGGGCGCGGCCTCGGGAAGGGCTAGAGCGCGCTGGGAAGAAGATCCTTGCAGATCGCCGTGGTGCCGCGAACAACTAACTCGGGATCGAAGAGAAGCTCAACGTGCTCCTTGGCGTTTTGTGGGCTTTCTATCAGGCTTGCCAGTGCGGAGACGGCACCGCTACTCAGGGCATCGACCGGCTGGCGAATGGTTGTCAGTCCCGGAGAAATGTAGCCGAGGTAGCTCGAGTCGTCGTAGCCGACGATGGAAATGTCATCGGGAACCTGTAGGCCTTGGAGTGTCAGTGACTTGAAAGCGCTCAAGGCCAGCTCATCACTGGCGCAGACGATTGCGCTCACTCCCGCATCAGTCAGGCGCGCTGTCGCAGCCTGTGCGGTGCCCAAGCCATAAGGTGCCCATTCCACGTACTCCGGCTTGAGGTCGAGCCCTGCACGGTTCGCAAAGTCAAGGGCGGAGTTGTACTTCGTGATGCTGGGGTAGTGGTTTGGATTCCCCAGAAGCAAACCGATGCGCGTATGTCCCTGATTGACCAGGTGTTGAAGAGCCATTTCCGTTGCCAGGCGGTCATCTGTGCGAATGAAGTAACCCGGCAAGTTGGGATCGCCTGCATTGATGAAAACCATTGGAATTCGGTGTTCAGCAAGGCGCTGATAGATCGAATAATCATTGCCCTTGGAGTCGTACTGGCCGGAAAGGAAGATCGCGCCATCAATCTGTTCCGAAAGCACCATTGACAGCAGGGTTTCTTCACTGGTGCCTCCCGATGTGTAGGTGCACAGGAAGGGCAAAATATTGCGTGCGGTTAGTTGAGTACTTATTGCCGTGAGCAAAGATGCGAAAACGGGATTGACCAAGTTGGGGGTAACGACGGCTACATGTCGGGGTTGATTGCGCCCAACGGTGCTCGTAATTCCCATGCTTTTCGCAGTATTGAGCACGGCCTGGCGGGTGTCATCGGAAACGCCTGGTTTTCCGTTGAGTACGCGCGATACCGTCGCTTGACTGACGCCGACTTCAGCGGCAACGTCTGCAAGTGTTTTCACTATTGTCTCCGTATTCCACCGTTGGATTGGGTGGGAGTTACCTGAATGTCCTTAGTGTATATGAAATCGTTATTTACGTAAAGGCATGAAAGGCTTGCGCAAGACTTGCTTTCATTGTTACAGTCATGTGTGTCAGAAGGAACTGGTCATTGTGGATCGGCTCTCTGAGAGTGCATAGCTGCATAGCTTCACAGTAAGCGAACGATAATCTAAGGAAGGATTATCTCCAATGATGAAACATTCACCTGTGGCGCCCGTACTGGCAAGCGCACTGGTTGCCGCATTGGCGTTGAGCGCATGTTCCAAAGGCGCATCATCCGACAACACCGCATCGGATGGCCGTCCTGTCGTGACTGTCCAGATTGTTAAGGACGCACGCACCAAGCCCATGAGTGACCTTAAGTGGACGAAGGACCTTGAAACTGCCTGTGGTTGCAGCATCAAGTGGCTGGAAACCGCGGCATCCTCGTGGGATCAGCAAAAGAGCGCTGCTCTGGCAGCCGGCGATGTTGCCGACCTGACCATTGCGGGCTTTGATTCAAGCGATATGGCAGAATTTGGGTCGCTGTTCATGGACCTCACTCCTGAGCTGGGCAACCTGCCGAACGTGAAGAAGATGTTCGATGCAGAACCCTACTCGCGGATCGTTTCTACCAATACCAAGAACCAGATCCTCGGTGTGGGTCGCTCCACCGTTCCTCTCTCGGCCAATACCGGTAGTCACATGTTCATTAACAAGGCGTGGCTTGACAAGCTGGGCTTGGCAGTTCCCACCACGTGGGATGAACTCAAGACCGTGCTCAAGGCATTCAAGACCCAGGATCCCAATGGCAACGGTGTTGCCGATGAGATTCCGTTGGACTTCAATAAGCCCGGAACCAATGGATTCGAAGGCTTTAATCCCAACCTCTTCTTGAGCTCTGAAGGTATCACCCTGAGCTCCGACTCCAGCTTGGGAATGTACGCCGATAAGGGCACCGTGAAGAACTACCTGACCGATGAGCGTTACAAGGACTTCGTGAAGTTCATGAACGAGCTGTGGTCGGAAGGCCTGATTGCTCAGGACGCATTCACCCACGACTGGTCCACCTACACCGGTCACGCAAAGGGTGACGGAAAGACCGCAACTGTTGGTATGTCCTGGATGTGGACGCCCTCAGATCTCTTCGGTTCGGAGCTGGGCAAGCAGTACATCACCATTCCTTCTCTGAAGGCGAAGAATGGGCAGACGACTCCGGTTGTGTGGGCATGGGGCGGCGACTCAATGGCCTATGGCGCCAACCAGATCGTTGCAAAGGCCGAGCCTGCAAATAAGGAAGCAACACTGAAGCTGCTGGATTCCTTCTATACGCCTGAGATTGGTATTCAGGCAACCTACGGTGCATTCGGCGAGTGTGTCGAAAAGGGAGCTGACGGCACCTACACGGTTCTCGAACCGGCTGATAAGAGCAAGAATGCCGGTGACTGGCAGTTCACCAACTCGCTTGCTGACCGCGCTCCCGTGTGGATCAACAGCGAATGGAAGTTGAAGCTGCCCGCAGAACACACCGAGGTCTTCCCCGTGGACGCTGTCTACAACACTGATTGGTCCAATATCGACCTCAACTCTGATGTTCTGTATGGAAACATGCCGACCACTGATGAGCAGGCAGATATCCTCTCTCGTAATGCGACCGGTATCAACCAGAACGCGATGGCGAAGTTCGCACAGTGGGTCACCAAGGGTGGTGTCGATAACGAATGGGATCAGTACGTTGCTGATCTCGAGGCAAACCACCTTGCAGAGAGCATCAAGGTCAAGCAGGACATCTACGATGCCTACAAGGCTCAGATGAAGCAGCAGGGCGTTGATCTGAACTCCATGTTCAAGACTCAGTCCGTCGACAAGTCGGCGAAGTTCACCAAGTAGTTCACGGCTGGCGTGCCCTGTGAGAATTCATAGGGCACGCCAGTTTTCTACACCTGGGTTTTCTGTATACGTCTTGAGTGCAGAATTCCCCCCATCAACTTTCCTCCCTCCATATCTCTTTCGCATTGCTGCAATGCTGCCGCAGTGCATTTCACCCACATTGAGTTCCTGAATGAGGAAGGTAACTGATGTTCTTTGGATTTCTCCATCGAGTGATTGGGGCGGTGGGCCATGCCTTCGGGCATATCCCTCATCTGTTCCATATGCACCATCCGTTGATCACTATTTTTGCTGGTCATCGAGTTGTGGCCATCTTCGTCACCGTGACTACGACGATCGTCATCGGTGTCGGTGGAGTGACCATTATTATTGGCCCAACAAATGGCGATACAACCCCGCAGATTCCTGGCCAAGAGCAGACCACTCCAACGCCGAAGCCAGAAAAAACTCCTACGCGCGAAGATAAAATTCGTACCTGGTGGCACGAAAATGGCGTGAAAGACGCCGAAAAGCCCCTTGCTAACAATGAGGTCCGTGAATCACCCTTCTATTCGGTATCGGTGTCGGCTGTCGACGGTACTGATTCGGACAATAGTTCGTTTACCTATATGTCGATCCCGCGCAACGGTAACCCCATGCGTTCGGACCTCAACGACGATGGTGCAAAGTTCCAAGCCGACAATCACGTGACGATGAGCTGGTCCTCGTTCGAATATGACACCGATGTCTACGTCGATGTCACTTTGCAGACTGGGGCGAAATTAACCGATGTCAATCAGGTTACTATTCGCCCTGCCAAGGCGAATATTGAAAAGAAGCTGCTCAGCGACAAGACCGTGCGTCTGTATATTCCTCAGAATAACGATGGTTACCGCCTATCCGTAGAGTTTGCTCCCGAACTCATGGATGTGTACCGCTACCAGGGTGGGCTCACCCTCGAGGGTGGAGAAGGCCACGAATACGTTGGGACCGAGCCGAAGAACTCGATGTTGCTCTTTGCTCAGCCCTGGGCCTCGCGCGTCGATCCGACAACCATCCCCACCGAGGCCGACGGGACGATTACCTACGTGACCCCGGGTGAGGTCACCAACTTGGATACCGTCGATACCGACATTGTGTACTTCAAGGCCGGTACCTACTGGATGACGAACAAGTACTCTGCAAACCTTCCTGATCGCGTGAAGTGGGTCTACTTTGAGCCCGGTGCCTTCGTTAAGGGAGCCTTCCAATTTGGGGTCAATGAGAACATCACGAACTATAAGGTCACGGGATACGGTGTGCTCTCAAGCGAGCAGTACCTCTATGAGACCGACATGTCGAATGGGTACAAGACCTTGGAGCATAAAGATGGCGCAAATTGCCATGCCACCTGCGTTAAAGCTCTGAAGTTCACCTCTACTACTCCGCATCAGGTTCTTGACCTGCAAGGCGTGACCATCAAGGAACCGTCATACCACTCCTTCGTGGAATATGGTTTCCGTCCTGCTGACCCCGAAAAGGGCAGCATGAGCGATGCTGAGTTTGCCGAGGCCGTGGCCCGTAACAGTGCGATCGAGGGGGCGAACGAGCAGTCCTTTAGCCAGCGCGTTCGTAACTACCAACAGGTGGGATCCTGGTATTGGCAGACCGACGGAATGGAGCTGTACCCCGGCTCGACCATGAAGAGCTCTTTCTTCCATACGAATGATGACGCGATGAAGCTCTACCACAGCAATGTGGATGTTTCGAATGTCGTGGTGTGGAAGAACGATAACGGCCCAGTCTTCCAGTGGGGCTGGAACTATCGGAACACTGAGAATGTGAAGGTCGACGGAACGACCGTCGTGCACAGCCTGATGAATAACTCGGGTGCAACCAACACCTGCGTATTCAACTCATCCCCGCACTGGAACGGTGGGGCCTTCGATTACTCGGATCCTTCAACGACTTTGAAGAACTGGACCATTTCCAACACCGTTGTGGAAGGAAGTGTGAACTGTGGTTTCCGTATCTACGCCCTGTCGAATATGGAGAACTTCAAGATCATTAACTTCCACGTGGATTCGTGGAATGGACAGCCTGAAGCGAATGTTGTTAGCCGTCTGACCCGTCCTGCGAATAAGGCGGGGAAGAAGGTGACGATTGGCAATGAAACTGTCGATCACAATGGTATTGAGATCCGCAACTTCAGTGTCGGTGACACCTTCGTGACAAAGGCAGGTGGAAACTGGGCGTCCAATGAGCTTGGACGTTTGGATTTCGATGCGGACTGCTGGGATAACTGGAACGCCACGGCTGACGGCAAGCCTGAGAACATGCCGACGCTGAGCGTTGAAGGGTTGAAGGACCAGGAGTCGTTGGATTCTCGTCATCTCTCGTTTAGGGGAGCGACCGACGGTAATCGCGTTGTTGTGACGGTCAATGGAGCGAATACGGAATTGCCTGTTGTCGATGGTGCATTTAGTGCTGATCTCACCTTGGATCGTGCGATTAACTCGGTGCGCGTGAGCGCGTACTCGCCCGAGAACACCGTGAGCCGGGCGAGCTACACGATCTACTCCTTCGGTGACAAGATTGGTACCTTGAGTGATCCCAGTGGCGATGACTTTGGTGCCGGTACGGTTGTCTACCCGAAGAGTGAAAACTTTAATCCGGGGAGCTTTGACCTGCTTGAAACCTCCGTTTATCGCGATAACGATCACTACCAGTTCGTCACGCGAATGGGTGCTCCTGTGAACAACCCGTGGGGTATGAACCAGATGAGTACTCAGCGACTGAATATCTACATTCGCAGCGAGGCCAATACTTCAACTGATGTGACGCCTCTGCTGGCGGGGACGAACACCTTTGCCAATGGTGGCTGGGACTATGTGCTGATTGCTGATGGGCGTTCAGAATCATTGCCCTACAACATGGGTGTCTACGATAATGCGGGCAAGCTCAAAGGCGAGGTGACCTTGAAGGTTGCTGGTGACCGAATCATGATGTCGGTTGATCGTCGTGCGCTCGATGGCGTTGACTTGGCAAAGGCCTCGTACCAGGTGTCGATCTACTCCTCCTCGGAAGATGGGGAAGGTGTGGGCAATGTTCGTCCGATCTATTCGGCTGAATGCTACGCGGGTGGAAAGGGATGCCCTGACTTTGTGAAGAACTTCCGCTTCGGCGGCGGAAAGGGCATCTTCACAAATGAGTCTCCGTATGATTCGGACACCACGGATTCCAACGCAATTGACATTATCTCGGGTGCAATCGAGCAGTCCAAGGCTCTGAGTGTGAACGAAGACGGCAAGGTTGTGGTTCCCTTTGTCGGCTTCGATGCGCGCCACTAGAGATAGCAGAAAGTGCGTAAGCTGGAGTCAGAAGGGTTCTTCTCAGTAAAGCGCTGTGATCAGCGGGAATAATTCTGAGGAAACCCAAAATATTCAGGGGTGGGCATGAAGGTGCCCACCCCTGAATGTGTTTTGTAATACTTGCGCAAGGATTTCATACTTGTTACGCTAAAGGGGTAGCGCATAGAGGCGCCTCCAACCCCTCGCAAGAACATGCGGCAATGTTGACGACTGAGAAAGTTATTGCGATGACAGAGCAATTAAATGCTGATTTCGCTGCGACTCGCAACGCTGCGGCGAAGACCCCCTGGTGGTCGAACGCTGTGGTCTACCAGATTTATCCGCGCTCCTTTCAGGACGCAAACGGCGACGGGATCGGTGATATCCCAGGGATCACCCGACGCCTGCCATATGTGGCAGAACTCGGCATTGACGTTATTTGGCTGTGCCCCATGTACGTGTCGCCCCAAGATGACAACGGCTACGATATCGCCGACTACCAGAACATCGACCCCATGTTCGGGACTCTCGACGACATGGATGAACTGCTTCGCACCGCCCACAACCTAGGCCTGAAAGTCATCATGGATTTGGTGGTCAACCACTCCTCTGATGAACACGCATGGTTCATCGAATCCCGTGACAAAACCAGTGATAAAGCGGATTGGTATTGGTGGATGCCCGCAAAGGAAGGACATGTCCCCGGCGAGCCAGGAGCTGAACCCAATAGCTGGGGGAGCTATTTTGGTGGATCCGCGTGGACCTATGATCCGCAGCGCGGTGAGTACTTTTTCCATCAGTTCTCTGCCAAACAGCCCGACCTCAATTGGGAACGACCCGAACTACGCCAGGCAGTCTACGAGATGATGAACTGGTGGATGGACCGCGGAATTGACGGGTTCCGCATGGATGTCATCAGCCAGATCTCCAAGACCTTGGATAGCCGTGGAATGCTCCCTGGAACCGATGGATCCGATAAGGAGATTTACCCCGTCGGCTCCGATGGATATTCCTCGCCCTTTGATTTCTGCACGGATGGCCCGCGCTTGGATGAGTTTCTCCATGAAATGTACGAGGCCGTCTTTGCAGGTAGAGAGGGCTTCCTGACCGTCGGTGAGGGGCCGGGTATTTCCATTACTCGCGCAGCGCACATTACCAACCCGGCCAGCGAAGAACTCGACATGCTCTTCCTCTTCGACCATGTTGGCATTGATGACGATGGCCCAGCAGGAAAATGGTCTGTTGTGCCGTGGAAGGTTCGCGAACTACGCAATGTCTTTGCTGGCTACGAAGAAATCGTGCGCGATGGTGGGTGGACCAGCCTCTTCTACTGCAACCACGACCAGCCTCGCGTCGTGTCCCGGTGGGGAGACGACACCACGGAAGAACTGCGCTCTCGAAGCGCAAAGGCACTTGGCCTCGTCCTTCACATGCACAAGGGAACCCCCTACATTTACCAGGGCGAAGAACTGGGAATGACGAACGCAGGCTTTACCTGCCTCGACCAGTATCGCGACGTCGAATCCCTGAACCACTACCGGCAATATGTCGAAGAAGCAGGGATCTTAACGCATGACGAAATGATGAATGCGCTGGCTCTCAAGGGGCGTGATAATTCGCGAACTCCCATGCAGTGGGATGACACAGCCTATGCAGGTTTCATCGATGAAGACGCCGGGCAGGCCCCCTGGATTTCCGTCAATGCAAACAAGGAGGTCATTAACGCAAAGCGTCAGCAAGACGATCCCGATTCGGTCTACCACTTCTTCAAGCGACTCATTGAGCTGCGGCACTCCAAAGACATCGTTGTTGCCGGAGACTGGGAATTAATTGCGCAAGATTCTGACTCCGTCTACGCCTTCACAAGGCACTTGGGGAATGAGAGCTTGGTCGTCGTTGCCAATCTGTCCAGTGACACCGTTGACCTGCCAACAGAAGTTGCAGAACTGGTGGGGGAGCCTCTGAATGAGCGCGTCCTCATCACTAACCAGGATGCCGCCCTCACATGCGAGGAACTGCAGGATCGCCACCTGCGTCCGTGGACGGCCTTCGCTTACATACTCGGCTAAATTCTTGGACGAAACGAAGAGGTTGCTATGTCCACCACAGAAGTTCAGCCACGCGGCACAGAGCCGTTACGCTCCACCCCTGCCACTAAGCAGGCCAGCACAAAAGTGAAGAAGACGCCGAAGGCTAAGGGGGCTCCCTGGTGGACTCCCGCGGGCCTCGCGAACCATTTCCGGCTGTACTGGCAGTTGTGGATCATGGTTTTGCCGGCGATCATTCTGGTCCTGATCTTCAGCTACGGGCCAATGTATGGAATCCAGCTGGCTTTCCGTGACTTCGATGTCAGCAAGGGCATTACGGGCGGAAAGTGGGAAGGACTGAAGTACTTTAATCAGTTCTTCAAAGACCCGATGTTCTGGCAGATCATCCGCAATACCTTACGCATCAGCTTGTGGACCCTGGTCATGGGCTTCTTCGCCCCGATCATTCTGGCTTTGCTGATCAACCAGATCTCAAGCAAACGAACGAAAACTTTCGTTCAGACCATTACCTACATGCCTCACTTCATCTCGACAGTGGTCATGGTCTCGATGCTCAATATCTTCCTGGCGCCAAATTCCGGTTTGATCAGTAAGTTCTTCGGAGGCGCGGACCTCATGGGAACCGCCTCTGCATTTACGCCCATCTACTGGATGAGCGAAATCTGGCAGCACGCCGGATGGAACTGCATCATCTACCTGGCCGCGCTGTCATCAATCGACACCGCGCTTTACGAGGCCGCGAAAATCGACGGTGCCGGGCGAATGCAGTTGATTCGATACATCGATATCCCTGCCATCTTGCCGACTGCAGGAATCCTTCTGATCTTGAACATGGGCTCGGTGCTGGGTGTTGGTTTTGAAAAGGTCTGGCTGATGCAGAACACGCTGAATATCCCGGCCTCTGAAGTCATCGCCACCTATACCTACCGCATCGGTATCTTGGCCCACCACTACAGCTATTCCACTGCAATCGGTTTGTTCAACAGCGTTGTGAACTTCATCTTCCTGGTGACTGCAAACAAGATTGCAAAGAAGACCAGCGACACCAGCTTGTTCTAGAACCGGCGTGAAGAAAGGACTGAATCATGTCTGCAGCAACACCTGCCGCTAAGATTTCCGGTCACGCGGCCGGGAAGGGAACATCGGGGGATAGGGCAACTGAACCGAAGCCCAAGAAGAACCTTGGCGCATTGTGGCGAACGCGCTCTGCCTCTGACTGGATCATTGATGGAATCATCGCTTTGATCATCGCGGCCATTGTTCTGGCAATTTTGTACCCGATGTGGTTCATCATTGTCGCGTCTTTCTCAGACCCGAACTTGGTATCGACCGGTAAAGTCACGGTTCTTCCCAAGGGTATTAATTTCAAGGGCTACTTGAAGATCTTGGAAGATACGCGTATCTGGATTGGTTACCGCAACACCTTGCTGTACTCGCTCTTGGGCACAGCAGTGAACCTGATCGTCACGCTTCCAGCGGCCTTCGCCCTGTCCCGTAAAGAATTCAAGCCGCGTCGCGTGATCTTGTTCTTCTTTACCTTCACGATGTTCTTCGGTGGCGGCCTGATCCCCAGCTACCTGCTGATGAAGCAACTGGGACTGCTGAACAGCATCTGGGTTTTCATCATTCCGGGTGCCTTCAGCGTCTTCAACATGATCATTGCCCGTTCCTTCTTCGAGGCTTCGATCCCCGAAGAACTTCATGATGCGGCGCAGGTTGATGGCCTGTCGTACTTCGGGTACTTCAACAAGATCGTGTTGCCTCTGTCGACGGCGATTATCGCGGTCATTGGCCTGTACTACTTCGTCGGGCACTGGAACGATTACTTCACCGGTTTGATCTACATTCGCGACCAGAATCTGCAGCCTTTGCAAAACGTTCTGCAAAACATTTTGTTGGCGAACCAGACGCAAGTTGGTGCTGTTGGAATGACCGCAATGGATTCGCAGAACTTTGCTGATCAGATCAAGTTCGGCGTGATCATCGTTTCGACAATTCCTCTGCTGATCATCTACCCCTTCTTGCAGAAGTACTTCAATAAGGGCGTCATGATCGGCGCCGTCAAAGGCTAGAACAATGACCAGAGTTGCCCTGACCTACGAGCGTTTGTGCCGCATCGTGCTGATGGTGTTTGTCGTCAACGTTGCGATGCTCGTCCACACGCTCATGGGACTGATCCTGGGAGGATTCTTCCCCTCAATCGCCGCCGCATACGCAACCTTTAGGACGTGGCTTATCGACGAGGATCAGTCGTGGCGCATTCGCCAAACATGGACGGTGTTTCACCGCGCGTGGAAAGACGAACTTACCCAGGCCAATCTCTTTGGTTGGGTGCAACTGCTCATCGGCCTCGCCCTGGCGTGGGACTACTACCTGGTGAATTGGAACGACCTGGGCGGAGTGATCGGCATTGGCGTCTCGGGCCTTCTGCTCTTGCTCAACCTTGTGTTCTGGACCGTGGCAGCGCTGTCATGGTCAGTGCGTGCGAATTTCGATGAACCCCTTACTTGGATTCTTCGCATGTCACTGAACATGACGCTGGCCCGCCCGCTGTGCACCCTGCTTCTTCTTGCCTTCACTGTCATCATCGGCTGGACGTGGAGCCAGTGGCCGGGTGTGTTTATGGTCTTTGGTGCTGCGGTTCCAATTTTCGCCGTCCAGGCAGTGATCTATAGTTTTGGAGGGCTGCCGGGAATGAGCGTCAAGGACCGACCCTCCCCAAACCCCGCCGACGAGGCAGTCGCTGAGCGTGGGGGAGTAGCCGCTTAAGGCCGCCGAGGCCTCGGCAATGAGAGAAGCCGACAACTCTCCTTCCCACTACCTTCTTCCAACCATCTAAAACCCCGTAACCCAGGAGACCCAATGTTTCCCATTCCCTCTGTGAAGGCGCAGATGAACCCCCAGACCACCTTTGTGGGGGAGCGGTGGCGAATCGGCTTCCTGACCGATGCCCTAGTCCGCCTCGAGTGGTCGGATTCTGGAGCCTTTGAGGACGAGGCGACGCAGGTCGTCCTCAACCGCTGTTTCGAGCAGGAAACGCTAAATGTTAGCTACTCCCAGCGAGGCGGAATGCACGTGTGGGAGACCTCTTCCATCCGCCTGGTTTTTGACGGTCAGAGCTTTAGCAAAGAAGGGCTGAGCGCTGTCGTCAAGAACGCGGGAGGAGGGTTCGGGACCACCTGGCACTACGGAGATGAGGCGCACGAAAACCTCAAGGGGACCGCGCGCACTTTGGACGGTGTGAATGGGGCCTGCGAATTGGGTATGGGACTGATCAGTCGTGATGGATGGGCGGTCCTGGATGACTCGAAATCAAATCTCTTGCAGAGCGATGAAGCTGCGTGCAGGGCAGGTTGCGTGACACGTCCGCGTGGCCACTCAGAAATTGACATCTATTTCTTCAGCTACGGGAACCGTTACGCAGAAGCCATTCGCGACTTCTACCGTTTGAGCGGTCCGACTCCGCTTCTACCGCGTTGGGCTTTGGGGAACTGGTGGAGCCGCTACTACCCCTATTCGCAGGATGAATACCTCGCGCTGATGGATCGTTTCAATGCGGAAGGAATTCCATTCACAACCGCTGTGTTGGATATGGATTGGCACATCACCGATGTTGATCCGCGCTTTGGCTCAGGATGGACTGGGTACTCGTGGAATCGCGAGTTAATTCCAGATCCTCAAGCTTTTACGGAAGCGCTACGTGATCGAGGTTTGCGTATTTCCGCGAATGTGCATCCCCGCGATGGAATACGCGCATTCGAAGATGCCTATCCCAAGGCCGCCGAAACAATGGGAATTGACCCGGTCAGTGAAGAACCGGTGGAGTTCGACCTGACAGATCCGAGCTTCATTCGCGCCTATTTCGATATGCATCATGATCTGGAGACTGATGGCGTCGATTTTTGGTGGATCGATTGGCAACAGGGTGGTGTTTCCCGTCAAAAAGGTCTGGACCCGCTGTGGATCCTCAACTACCTGCACTATATGGACATGGTCGCGGCATCCTCAGAAGGTGAGGGGCAGGATCGCGAGCTCCCGCTGATTCTCAGCCGTTACGCGGGCCCAGGTTCGCACCGCTATCCCGTGGGTTTCTCCGGAGACACAGTTGTCAGCTGGGAATCCTTGAAATTCCAGCCCTACTTTACGTCAACGGCCTCGAATATCGGATACGGCTGGTGGAGCCACGACATTGGCGGACACATGCTGGGCGTGCGCGACGAAGAGCTGGAAGCACGTTGGTACCAGCTGGGTGTATTCAGCCCGATTAACCGACTGCACTCGAGTCTGTCGCCTTTCGTGGGTAAGGAACCGTGGAATTTCCAGCAGCCCGTGCGCGATACCATGCGCGATGCACTGATCCTGCGTCACCGCCTCATCCCTTACCTACACACAATGAATTGGCGTGCCGCCACCGAGGGAGCACCACTTGTAACTCCCATGTACTGGGCTCACCCAGATGAAGGGATCGCCTACGACGTGCATGAACAATTCATGTTCGGCACGCAACTGATGGTTGCTCCCGTGGTGACCCCGCGCGATGCGAACACGCGCCAGGCGCGCACGCGCATGTGGTTCCCGCGCGGTCAATGGTTCGATTTCTTTACCGGACGCCGCTACGACGCCGAAATGGATGGTGGGCTGCGCCTGAATGTGTGGCGGCCACTGGAACTTCTTCCTGTTTTTGCCCCCGCAGGCGGGATTGTCCCTCTGCAAGAGCTGGAGCAGAACATTAACGATTGCGGGAATCCCCATGCGCTGGAAATCCTTGTCTTCCCCGGTGCTGATGGTCACTTTACCCTGCGTGAAGATGATGGCCGCTACCCAGGTGTCAATTGCGAGCAGCGCAGCGGCGAAGTGCGAACCGAGATCGTGTACAACGACGCCTGTGGAACACTGACCATTCACCCCGCAAAGGGCTGCACTGATGCACTGCCCTCCCTTCGCTCGTGGACCGTGACCATGCGAGGTATTGAGAAGCCCACGCAGGTGAGTGTCAACGGAGAGCCCGCTGAGTTTATTTACGATCCCGATAGCCTCAGCGCGCGCGTGACAATTCGCGAGGCCGAGCTCAGCCAGGAGCTAGAAGTTTCCTTTGCGGGTGGGCAGCGTCCCGCCTTTGCAGAAAATCCTGTTGAAAGCGATATCTACCCGGCACTGCTTCGCTGCGAGATGGATGCTCTGGCGAAAGACGATGCCTACGCGATGGTGCTTCGTCTAGGGCGTCGGGCACTTCCACAGCTACGCACCTTGGATAGAGGAAAAGAGGCGGGCATATTCCGCTCGGAAATGCCCGCCTCAGTGATCGAAATGATCGAAGAAATTTTACTTCGCAGCTAGCGCTTCTTGCGTGTCATCACGGTGCTGACTCCCGCAGTAATAATGAGGAGCACGCCCATGATTGCCAAGGTCCCAATGGCCACAAGCGCGAGGTTTGCCGCCTTGACAAAAGCCATGGCGATCAGCGCAATAGCGGTGAAGATAATGATGCACGCCCAGAGTAGCTGTCCGATGCGCACGCCCCGATAGGGAGCTTCCTTCACGTCCTCGGCTGACCACACGTGAGCGGGAGGAACAATCGGGGTATTTTGCGGCTCAAATGTGTGTTCCGAGGCCGGGGTAAAGTCGGGCGTCGCCCCTTCCCCCGCGCCTGCCGCGGCACCTGTCCAGGCTGTAGAAGTGTCGGGCGCCTCGGCCTCGGTGCTGATATCGGCCTCGGTGTCAGCCTCGGCAGTAGTTTTTTGGTCCTCAATCGGAGCATCTGCGAAGGAAGGCAGTGGCTTCGTTTCCTCGTCGCCGACCGGCAGGGGAGTGGTCTGCTCAAAGTCGTTTGTACTCATGACAATTCCTTTCAGTGCTGGCCGGCTGCGGGAGATTCAGAGGATGCGCTTGGCGATGGCGACTGGCTCTGGTTGGCTGATGGAGAAGTTCCCGTGGAAGGAGTGGCGCTGGGCGTGGGAGAAGGAATCGCGGAAGGCCAGGGATCCCGGTCGACAGAGCTTCCCGTTTCGTCGATGTCCAGAGTGACAAGCTGGTTTGCATTGAGGTAAACAGTGATCCCCTGGCCTTCCTTCCAGCTGGGAGAGGTCAGAACGGTCGGGCTATTACTGTCAAAGCCCTTCCACTTTTGGTCGCCACTGAGATCAAGATCGAAGGTAATTGGTTGCTTCTGAGCGACGATGCGGATGGACTGACCATCGCGAACTCGGATATTTGCGTAGGGAATCACCTGGGAGTTAACAGTGATGTCCTTGGTGAGGCCATCGGGCGCATGCGAGAGGTCAAGCTCTAGATTGACGACATTAGAGCCGTTGGAACTTCCAATTGTGTCTGAGCGCCAATCAGCATCGGTATCGATGTTTCCCGCCACGGATGTGTAGTGGAGTGGAGCGGCGGTGGAGTACGCCATTCCTCCAAGAAGCGCTGGAATTGCGAAGAACATTCCGAGCACCGACAAGATAGTGAGCATGACCGAGGAACGATCGCGAAGAGCAGCGATTAGGTGTGCAATACCGACAATGAGCAGGCAGGCGGCCGCGCCAGTCAAGGCAATCTGTACGCTTCGATCAACCTGAGCCGGGGTGCTGTATCCATTGCGGTAGAGCAGGAAGAAAGTTCCTGCCAGAGCAAGGAAGACCAGCCCATAGACGCATAAGACAATCGCGCGAGGGACTACTCGAGAGCGGAGCGCAGGCTGCGTGGCAAAGGGCGTAAAACGCTTTCCTGCGCTTTGAGGAATTGTTTGTCCCGAGGCCTGGGGCTGAGAGTCACCGGGGGTGAAGGGAGTCTGGACCGGTGGAGTTTGCATAGGAGGAGTTTGAACAGGGGTTTGCGAGTAAGCCGTCTGCGCCGCTGAAGGCGGTGCAGGAGGGAAAGTGTAGTAGTCCGAGGGTGTCGGGCCCCCCTGTGTGCGCCAATCAGGAGTTGTATCTGGCATGGTTTCTTCTCCTTGTGCAGATGCAGGAGTAAAGGGAGATGATGCCGCCGGGTATGAAGGCTGCGTCGACGGTGTCGCACTCCAGTACTGACCCTGTGTGGGGCCCGTCTGCTTCGGCCTTGCAAGTAGGACCGCAATCACGACAATTGCAACGGGGAAGATCAGAAATAGAGGAATCCACACGAAAGCGTGAAAGAAGCCGAGCGCGATTCCTGAAGTCCCGCCGCCGAAAACCGCTAAGAGGATCGCTCCGATGATCGCAGCATCGAAATTGCCCTTGAGCATTTCGTCAACGTGGATACGGCCATCTTTTGCCTCGGGAAGGAAAACCCAAGCTAAGGCGTAGAGGACGCACACAGCGGGGAAAAAGAGCGCGGCAACAACAATGGCGATCCGCAGGGAGTTCACGTCCCATCCATAGCGCTGTGCCAATCCTTGGCACACGCCTCCGATGACGCGAGGCTCTCCACGGAAGAAGCCGGAGTGACGCAACGAGTTCATGAATCCTTTGTTCATGATTCCACTGTGCCCGTGTTGCTGGCCAAAAGATATGGGGGGATGCCCTGATCGATCCCCGATTCTTTCCCCAGCCTTGCGCTTCCACTCCCGATTCGTGTGAAGATACAGATGTGAGCAATGAGCAGCAAGTGTGGCAGTCGGGTGAACAGAAGCCCCGTGGATATCACTGGAACCCACCGGAGCTTCACGAACCCACACGTGTTCTGCATCGCTCCAGCGCGTATTCAACCGATATGCCTCTGCCCTGGATTGGTGGAGTCTGCGCGGGAATTGCCTCGATGCTCGGTGTGTCTGCCGGAATCATTCGCTTTGCATTCGTGGCGGCACTGCCCGCTTTCGCGGTTCCGCTTTTCGTGTATCTGTGGCTGTGGCTTACTCTTCCCGACGATCCCGGCACTGCCCAAAGCGCCCCCGAACGCCTGCGTGTTCCGCTGGCCTCGGCAGAAGAAATCGTTCGACGCGAACACGACCAACGCAACCTGCGCATGCTTTTGGTCGGATTGGGTTCGGTGGGTCTTGCCCTTGCAATTGCCTACCTGCTTTTTACGGGGATAGCCGGACTGCGTGATATTGCCGCAGCAGTTCTTGTCGTGGGTGGAATCGCGGCAGTGTGGACGCAGAGCACTCGTGCGCACTCATGGAAAAACCCGCTCTTTATCCTCATCACTCTGGCCGGAATGATCCTGGTTGCCAGTGGATTGGTACTGGCCTCATTCCGTGGGCAATCACCGTGGGATATGGCTCGAGGTGCAATCCTGGGTGGCTCCCTGATCCTCTCCTTTGGAGTCGCGATCATTCCCCTTTGGGTGAGAACTTCCCAAGAAAACACGCGAGCGAAAGAACGTGAGAAACGTGAAGCTGAGCGTGCTGACATGGCCGCACACCTGCATGATTCCGTCCTTCAGACACTCACTTTGATTCGAAATAATGCCGATAATCCAAGTTCGGTTCGCGCGCTGGCCCTGGGGCAGGAACGTGAGTTGCGCTCGTGGTTGTACACGGGGCGCGAAGAAGCGGCAGATTCCCTTGCCGAGGCCTTGCGTGAAGCGATTTCGGCGCTGGAGACAACTTTTGGTGTTGAAGTCGGCGTTGTGACGGTTTCCGATATACGCCCAGGTCCCGGTGAGCTGGCGATGGTCGCCGCTGCTTCCGAGGCCGTTTCCAACGCAATTCGACATGCTCGTCCGCCCGTGAGCGTCTACATGGAGGTCGGGCCGAAGTGTTCGGAGATCTTTGTTAAAGACTGCGGAGATGGCTTCGATATCTCCGCGATTCCCGAGGATCGTCATGGCGTGCGCAATTCGATTTTCGGCCGCATGGAACGAGCGGGCGGAACTGCTCAAATCCGCCATCTCGCCAGTGGAACCGAGGTTCATCTCTCCGTGCCTGTAGATACACTTGAGTGACGATGCCCGCTGAAGGAGACAATTCCATGACAATTCGGATTCTGGTCATTGATGATCACGCCCTGGTACGTGCGGGCGTGCGCGCTGAGCTTGAATCCAGCGGCGCCGATTTTGACATCGTCGGCGAGGCCAGTGATGTTGAAGGCGCTATTGCAGCCTGTCACGCGCTCACGCCCGATGTCGCTCTCCTGGACGTTCATCTTCCGGGAGGAAACGGCGGCGGCGGGGCTGAAGTTGCGGCCTCGTGCGCTGATGTTGAAGGGCTCCGTTTCCTTGCGCTCTCGGTGTCAGATTCCCCAGAAGACGTTGTTTCGGTTATTCGTGCGGGCGCTCGCGGATACGTCACCAAGTCGATCTCGACCCCTGAGCTCGTCGAGGCCATCCAACGCGTTGCCGCAGGAGATGCTGCCTTTTCGCCGCGTCTGGCCGGTTTTGTTTTGGATGCGTTTGGAGGAGCGAGTGCTCCCATTGCCGTTCACGACGATGAATTGGATTTGCTGTCAGCCAGGGAGCAGGAAGTCATGCGTTTAATTGCGCGTGGATACCCCTACAAAGAGGTTGCCTCCGAGCTCTTTATTTCGATTAAAACCGTGGAAACACACGTGTCTGCCGTGCTGCGCAAGCTTCAGCTGTCGAATCGAAATGAGCTTACTCACTGGGCGATGCAAAGGCACATTATTTAGTCTTTCAGATGCCTTGCGGTGAAGTTCACCCGTGTGCTGGGCGCTTCATGGACGGAGTTGCGGGGTAGGGGCGATACCATGAATAGTCCTTGCACCACGATGCCTTGGGAGTGGCGATCATGCACGCAATCGGTTTCGACCGCGATCAGTATCTAGCCCTTCAATCTGAACACATTGCGCAACGTCGCCAGCAGTTCGGTGGGACCCTCTACCTGGAGTTTGGCGGCAAGCTTGTTGACGACATGCACGCCTCTCGCGTTCTTCCCGGATTCACCCCGGATAACAAGATTGTCATGCTCGCCGAGCTTGCTGACGAGGCCGAAATCGTCGTCGCCGTCAACGCCCAAGATTTCCAGCGCCGCAAGATGCGTGAAGACCTGGGAATCACCTACGAAGATGACGTCTTCCGTCACATTGACATGTTCCGTGAATACGGGCTGTACGTGGGCAATGTTGTCATCACCCGCTGGAGTGATTCCAATGACCAAGCGCATGCCTTTAAGCGCAAGCTCGAAGCCCGCGGTATCAAGGTCGCGCGTCACTATCCCATCGAGGGCTACCCCAATAACATCGATCTGATCGTTTCTGACGAAGGCCTGGGACGCAACGAATATGTCCACACGACTCGTCCGCTGGTTATTGTTACCGCTCCCGGACCCGGATCAGGCAAGCTTGCAACCTGCCTGTCCCAGCTCTACCACGATCACAAGCGTGGAATGACCTCGGGATACGCAAAGTTTGAGACCTTCCCGATCTGGAATCTTCCTCTGGATCACCCCGTAAATGTCGCCTACGAGGCGGCCACCGTGGACCTGGATGACGTCAACATGATTGACCACTTCCACTTGAAGGCTCATGGCGAAACGACGGTCAACTACAACCGCGATATCGAGGCCTTCCCCGTCCTTCGTCGCCTGCTTGAGAAGATCATGGGGACCTCTCCCTACCAGTCGCCCACCGATATGGGCGTCAACATGGCGGGCTTTTGCATCAGCAATGACGAGGTCTGCCGCGAGGCCTCGAAGCAAGAAATTATTCGCCGCTGGTACAAGGCCCTGGCCTTGGAAGCACGCGAGGACCTTCCGCCCGTGCAGTCTGAGCGTGCGGCCCGCCTGATGACCGCAATGAATCTGAGCAGTGCGGATCGCCCGGTTGTCGCTCCCGCGCTTGAACGCGCGCGTGAAACCGGATATCCCGCAGCCGCAATGGAATTGGCTGACGGGCGCATTGTCACTGGAAAGACCTCGGACTTGCTGGGGCCCTGCTCTGCAATGCTTCTCAATGCAATGAAGCTTCTTGCGGGTATTGACGATGATGAAAAGCTACTTGCCCCCGAACAGATTGAGCCCATCCAAAAGCTCAAGACTGAGCACCTAGGCAGTCGCAATCCTCGCCTGCACACCGATGAGGTGCTGATCGCTTTGGCTGGCTCTGCGCGCTCCAACGAACGCGCAGCTGCGGCCTTGAACCAACTGTCGAAACTGGCTGGATGCGACGTGCACTCTTCAGTTCTGCTGGGCAGTGTTGATGAAGGTATTCTTCGTCAGCTTGGCATGAATGTCACCGCCGAACCCGTTCACGCAACCAAGGGCGTCTACCACAAGCACTGAAAATGGATCAGGATCACTCACTTCCCAATCTCGGCTCTTTCCTCGACTTCGGTTCCGATCAGGCGGAGGACCTTCCCCTCTACGACCCAAGCTCCTCGAGTGACGCAATGGTCAGGGGAGCGGGCTCTTCTGTTGCTCCTTTGGACCAGGGAAGGGCTCAATGGGGACAGGTAAGCGGCCAAGGTAGTTGGGCGCAGCACAGTGACCCTGAGAGCCTTCTCAAGGGCTTGAATGACCAGCAACGCGCAGCGGTCGAGCATCGGGGCGTGCCTTTGCTCATCATGGCAGGTGCGGGCTCTGGGAAGACGCGTGTTCTGACGCATCGGATTGCGTACCTTCTGGCAACCGCTCAAGCCCGTGCGGGTGAGATTTTGGCGATTACATTCACCAATAAAGCAGCAGCTGAGATGCGTGAGCGTGTCGAGGCGCTGGTTGGTGGGGGAGCTGCGCGCAGGATGTGGGTGTCGACCTTCCACTCGGCGTGTGTGCGATTGCTTCGTGCGGAATACCGTGCGGCCGGTTTGCGATCGACTTTCAGTATCTATGATTCGCAGGACTCGCAGCGCCTGATCCAGATGGTGCTGAAAGCAGCGGATGTGGATATTAAACGATTCACGCCCAAGCTGGTTGCCGCGCGCATTTCGGACCTCAAGAATGAGCTCATCACTTGGCAGGAATACCGAGATACCGCGCCGAATGACCCAATTTCGCGAGTTGTTGCCTCGGCTTACGAAGAATATGAGAAGCGTCTTGCCCAGTCCAATGCTTTGGACTTTGATGACCTGATTTCGCGCACGGTACGCCTGCTCAAAGACAACCCGGCGATCGCCGAGCACTACCATCGTCGCTTCCGCCATATCTTGGTCGATGAGTATCAAGACACGAACCATGCACAGTATGTGCTGGTCCGCGAATTGGTAGGCACCGGGGATGATGGAGTGGAACCGGGGCAGCTGACGGTTGTCGGCGACTCCGACCAGTCAATCTATGCTTTCCGCGGTGCAACGATTCGCAACATCGAAGAATTTGAGCGAGATTTTCCGGGTGCACGGACCATTTTGCTGGAACAGAACTACCGTTCCACCCAAAATATTTTGTCCGCCGCCAACGCTGTCATTGCTCGAAATGAAGGCCGCCGCGCAAAGAACCTGTGGACGGCATCGGGAGACGGCGCGCTGATCACTGTCGATGCAGCGGATTCGGATCGCGATGAAGCACGTTTCATCGTTTCAGAGATGGAAAAGCTGTCGGCAGACGGGACACGCTGGGCAGATATTGCCGTCTTCTATAGGACGAACTCGCAATCGCGAGCAATCGAAGAACTCTTGGTTCGCCAAGGCATTCCCTACCGAGTTGTTGGGGGTACTCGCTTCTACGAACGCGCGGAAATTAAAGATGCTTTGGCCTACCTTCAGGTGATTTCAAACCCCGACGACACGGTTGCGTTGCGGCGGATCATCAATACTCCTCGCCGCGGAATCGGTGCCAAGGCTGAGGCCGACCTCATTGCCCACAGCGATCGCTATGGGATTTCAATGGGCGCGGCCGCCCGGGATTGCTGGATTTCTCAGGGCCGAGGCCTCGGAGAAGCAGAAGGAACCGGCCTGACTTTGGCGGAACTTCCCAAGGAAGAAACTGAGGACACGCGTGGGGGTGTGGCCGGGCTGAGTCCGCGCGCGGCCTCAGCGATCGGTGATTTTTGGGGACTGATCGAGGCCATGCGGCGCGCGGAACAGGCCGGTGCAAGCGCAGCGGAAATTCTCGAAGAAGTCCTTGACCGCACGGGATATCTTGCGACTCTGCGTCGCTCCCAAGACCCGCAGGATGCCTCGCGAGTGGAAAACCTTGCCGAATTGCATGCGGTTGCCTTGGACTATGTACAGACCAGTGGCGAGGTTGGTTTGGCAGGTTTCCTTGAGCGCGTTGCCCTGGTTGCTGACTCGGATCAACTTCCCGAGGAAGATAGTGGAAGTGGGCAGGTCACCCTCATGACGGTTCACACCGCGAAGGGTCTTGAATTCCCGGTCGTCTTCGTGACCGGTATGGAGGACGGCACTTTCCCGCACCAACGCTCGCTGGGTGACCCTGAAGAATTGGCAGAAGAACGCCGTTTGGCCTACGTTGCGATCACGCGAGCTCGTAAGCAGCTCTACCTCACTCGTGCCGCCGTGCGAAGCGCGTGGGGAGCACCTCAGGAAATGCCTCCTTCACGATTCTTGGATGATATTCCCGTCGAGCTCTTGGATATTCGCCGATCGTCGACCTCGATGGAACGCCTGCGCGGTGGATACGGCGGCGGTTCCGGATACGGTTCGGGTGGCTATGGCACTTACTCAGGTTCCGGTTATAGCTCCTCCTACGGGGGCAGGTCTGGGAGCTATGGCTCAGACTACGCAGATTACGGATACTCGCGCCGTGATGAGGATGGCGGTCCCGTCTTTGGTGGGCGCAGTGGTGGATCCAGTAGTGACGGCGGCCCGCTTGCCGGTCGAGGACTGGGCGGGAAACGCGGCGCGCCAGCAGCGCGAACTGCAGTTTCGCGGCCAACGGGTACAAGCGCACCAAAAAACACGCTGAACCCAGAGGAGGTGCGCGTGGGGGATCGTGTCCGCCACGCAACTCTGGGTGAAGGCACGGTCATCGGCCTCGAAGGAGCGGGGGAGCGCACCATTGCGCAAGTCGCCTTCGCGTCCGCTGAAAAACGCCTGTTGCTGCGGATGGCCCCCATGGAAAAGATCTAGTCGCGGTAGGCTTAAGGAAGTTGCGCGCCACAGTTCACGTGGTAACCGCGCAAGGCAGCGCCTTCGGGCACAAAGTGAAGGGACACAATGGATCTCTACGAATACCAAGCACGGGAGTTGTTCGCTGCTCACGGCGTCCCCGTACTTGCGGGAATCGTTGCACGCACCCCAGATGAGGCCTATGAGGCAGCGCAGAAGCTGCTGGCCGACAACGACCTTCTGGTGGTCAAGGCCCAAGTCAAGATCGGCGGCCGCGGCAAGGCCGGTGGCGTAAAGCTGGCTCGCAGCGCAGAAGAAGCGCGCGAAAAGGCCGAAGCAATCTTGGGCATGGATATCAAGGGTCACACCGTCCAGTCGGTCCTCATCGCTGCGGGCGCGGATATTGCTGAAGAGTTCTACTTCTCGATCCTGCTGGATCGCTCCGAGCGTCGTGAGCTTGCATTGTGCTCGGCGCAGGGCGGTATGGATATTGAGACCCTGGCACGTGAGCATCCCGAGGCTTTGGCCCGCGTTGGCCTGGACCCCAAGGTTGGCATTGATGAAGACGTTGCCGCTCAAATTCTGGGTGAGGCCGGTTTCAATCGTTCGCACGTCGAGAAGCTTGCCCCCGTTTTGGTGAAGCTCTGGGATACCTACCGAGGCGAAGACGCCACCTTGGTTGAAGTCAACCCCTTGGTCCTGACTGAGCAGGGCGATGTTTTGGCACTGGACGGCAAGGTGTCACTTGACAACAACGCCGCTTTCCGCCACCCCGAGCACGCTGCATACGCTGACGTGGCCGCGCAGGATCCGCGCGAGGCCATGGCGAAGGAAGCCGGACTGAACTACGTGCGCTTGGAAGGCCAAGTAGGCGTGATCGGTAACGGCGCCGGCCTGGTCATGTCCACCCTGGACGTCGTTGCCTTGGCCGGTGAAGAGTGGGGCGTCAAGCCCGCAAACTTCCTGGACATCGGTGGCGGTGCCTCGGCAGAAGTGATGGCCAAGGGCCTGGACGTCATCCTTGGCGATGATCAGGTTCGCTCCGTCTTCGTCAATGTTTTTGGCGGAATTACCGCATGCGATCAAGTCGCTCGCGGAATCGTTGGTGCATTGGAAGCTTTGGGAGATGCAGCCTCCAAGCCCCTGGTTGTCCGCTTGGACGGCAACAAGGTCGAGGAAGGCCGCGCAATCTTGGCTGCTGCCGCACATCCCCTGGTTCACATGGAAGAAACAATGGACGGCGCAGCACGCCGCGCCGCCGAACTGGCCGCGAACGCCTGAGACGGGACGGGACTGAAAACTCATGAGCATTTTTATTGATTCCACTTCGCGTGTCATTGTTCAGGGAATGACCGGCTCTGAAGGCCAAAAGCACACCACGCGTATGCTGGCAGCCGGTACCAATATCGTCGGCGGTGTGAACCCCCGCAAGGCCGGTACCACCGTGACCTTCCACGTCGAGCCCTACGGTCCGGGCGCTGAAAACCGCGCCGCCGGTGACGTTGAGGTTCCCGTGTTTGGAAGCGTTGCGCAGGCCCGTGAGGAAACCGGTGCAAATGTTTCAGTTGTCTTCGTGCCCCCGGCATACGCCAAGGACGCGGCGATCGAAGCAATCGATGCGGGAATTGAAACTCTGGTCGTTATCACCGAAGGTATCCCCGTTCAGGATTCGACCGCTTTCGTTGACTACGCGCTTGAGCGTGGCGTGCGCCTGATTGGCCCGAACTGCCCCGGAATCATCAGCCCCGGACAATCCAACGTCGGCATTACCCCCGCAGATATCACTGGTCCCGGCCGCCTTGGCTTGGTCTCCAAGTCGGGCACCTTGACCTACCAGCTCATGTACGAGCTGCGTGACCTGGGCTTCACCACCTGCATTGGTATTGGCGGTGACCCGGTTGTCGGAACCACTCACATCGATGCTCTGGAAGCTTTCGAAAACGACCCCGATACGGACCTTGTTGTCATGATCGGTGAGATCGGTGGCGACGCCGAAGAACGCGCCGCAGCGTGGATCTCCGAGCACATGACCAAGCCGGTCGTCGCCTACATTGCAGGATTTACTGCCCCCGAAGGCAAGACCATGGGCCACGCGGGCGCAATCGTGTCGGGAAGTTCTGGCACGGCCTCGGCAAAGGCGAAGGCGCTGGAAGCGGTTGGTGTGAAGGTTGGTCGCACCCCTTCGCAAACTGCGATTTTGGCACGTGAGGCGCTGGCTGCTCGATGAGTGAGGATCCCACCGCGCGTACGACGGTCACAACAGTTTCCGCCCGCCCGACCATCCGCGTTGCCCTTCCGCAGGGTTGGGCGCGCTCGATGCTGTCCGGGATCGAGGCGGCTCTGCTGGGCTGGGCACTGGTCGTTGTCCCGACCCTGATCGCCTACGCTGCGGTGTCCTCTAACCAGTGGATGGTGTCCACCACCTGGGAGGACGCCTTCCACTTTGCCTCTGACCTGTGGGGCGCTTCCCTTGGAGCGCGAGTGGTCTCTGGTGATGTCTCCTATCGCGCAGTGCCTTTGCTGTTTGTGCTGCTCTTGATTGGTTTGACCAAGCTGCTCCTTCTGCAGGGACGACGTTTTTCTCCCGCTTCGCAATGGATGGCAATCCCCGGTTTCACCGTGACCGCGCTGCTTTTGGCCGGTGGAATTGGTACGAACGTGAGCGTGTGGGGCGCGCTTCCCCTGGCTATTTTGATCCCCTTGATTGCGGCCGCCTGGGAGGTCGCGCTTGCGCCAAAGAACCTTGAGCTCCGCTTTGAACTACCGAGGTGGGTCAGCGTTGGAGTACGCGCGGGCTGGCGTGCATCGTGGGCTCTGGCGGTTTATGGCGGACTTTTCCTGTTGCTTTCGGTGATCGTCTCCTGGTCGCAGATCCGTGGAATTCACGAGCTTTTACTGCCGACTTCCATGGTTGATTCGATCATGATCGTCCTTGCGCAGCTGTTGTTCATTCCCAACGCGATTGTGTGGGCACTGTCCTGGCTTTCCGGTCCCGGTTTTTACCTTGGTAGCGATGCCTTGCATTCGCCGACTTCTGCTCCCGTTGGACCGATCCCGGCAATTCCGCTTTTCGGTGCGACCCCCGCAAGCGCCCCCGGCAACTGGGTGATCCTTGCGCTGATCGTGTTCGGCGTAGCGCTTGGCGTGTACCTGCGTCTGCGTAAGGGCAGTGAATCACTTCTTGATGATCTGTACCAGGGCGGAATCGCAGCTGTGGTGATTGCAGCCGTTTACTTGGTGACTTCCTTGGGTTCGGCCGTGGTTTTGGGAAATGGCCGCTTGGCTTTCCTTGGACCCCGCATGTCCCTTTCTGCGCTGTGTCTTTTTGCCGAGGTGGCGCTTGGGATCCTGCTGACCGTGGCGCTTTCACACCCGGTGAGCGTGGCATGGGCGCGTGAGCTTGTAGGTGTCGGGAAAGCGCGTGTCCATGAGCATCACCATCACGAGGCCCCAGCCGGGGGAGTAGCGCCTGCGGAACTTGTGTCTGAGACGCCCAGCGAGGACGAAGTCGCTGAGAACGCCGCTGACGAAACTCAGCCAGCGGAGGAGCCCGCTGAAGACGCTGAGGCGGCTCAGGCCTCGGAAGAAGAGGACGCAACCAGCAACTAAACCAACCCGGGTGTGGGGGAGCGCTCGCTGCTTGGCCTCGTCGAAGATGGTGTGGAGCAGGTAGCATGGTGGGGTGACTTCAGCTGATCTTCATCCCGTCCTTGTTGTCGATTTTGGCGCGCAGTACGCTCAGCTCATTGCTCGTCGCGTGCGCGAAGCCAGCGTCTATTCGGAAATCGTCCCGCACACCATGCCGGGCGCCGAAATGCTTGCGAAAGAACCCGCAGCAATCATTCTTTCCGGTGGCCCTTCATCCGTGTATGAAGAGGGCGCTCCTTCCATTGATCCCGCGATTTTCGCCGCGGGCGTGCCGGTCCTGGGAATCTGCTACGGCTTCCAGACCATGGCCCACGCGTTGGGAGGAACCGTAGGACGCACGGGAACCCGCGAATACGGACACACCGAGGCTTCTGTCTCCGGTGATTCCTGTCTGTTCGACGGCACCCCCGACGATCAGGTCGTGTGGATGAGCCACGGTGACGCCGTTCAGGGCGCGCCCGAAGGCTTCACCGTCACCGCATCGACCGCAGAAACCCCGGTTGCAGCTTTCGAATGCAGCGAGCGTCGCCTCTACGGCCTGCAGTGGCACCCCGAGGTGGGCCACTCGCAGTTCGGCCAGGATGCTCTGAAGAACTTCCTCTACAAGGGCGCGGGAATTGAACCCACGTGGACGCCGGGCTCGATTGTTGACGAGCAGGTCGCGAAGATCCGCGAGCAGATCGGTGACGCGCAAGTGATTTGTGCGCTCTCCGGTGGCGTGGATTCCTCCGTGGCCGCCGCGCTTGTTCACAAGGCTGTCGGTGACCAGCTCACCTGCTTCTTCATCGACCACGGCCTGCTGCGTGCGGGCGAGCGCGAGCAGGTCGAAAACGACTACGCACGCGGCATGGGTATCCGCGTCATCACCTGCGATGAGTCCGAGCGCTTCTTGTCCGCTCTGGCCGGAGTCACTGACCCCGAGACCAAGCGCAAGATCATTGGTCGCGAATTCATTCGCTCTTTCGAGGCCGCCCAGAAGCAGGTCATCGAAGAGGTTGGCGCTGCCGGTGGCGAGGTGAAGTTCCTGGTTCAGGGCACCCTGTACCCCGACGTCGTCGAGTCTGGTGGCGGCGAGGGTGCTGCGAATATCAAGAGCCACCACAACGTGGGTGGTCTGCCCGAGGACATGACCTTCGAGCTGGTCGAGCCCCTGCGTACCCTGTTCAAGGACGAGGTTCGTGCGGTTGGCCGCGAGCTTGGCTTGCCCGATTACCTGGTGAACCGCCAGCCCTTCCCGGGTCCCGGCCTGGGTATTCGTATCGTCGGCGAGGTCACGCGTGAGCGCCTGGATATCTTGCGCGCCGCGGACCTGATTGCCCGCGAGGAACTGACCGCTGCTGGCCTAGATCAAGAGATCTGGCAGTGCCCGGTTGTGCTGCTGGCTGACGTTCGCTCCGTGGGTGTTCAGGGTGATGGCCGCACCTACGGCCACCCAATCGTGCTGCGTCCCGTGTCCTCTGAGGACGCGATGACTGCCGACTGGACGCGCCTGCCTTACGACGTTTTGGCTCGTATCTCCACGCGTATTACGAACTCCGTTGCTGAGGTCAACCGCGTGGTTCTGGACGTGACGTCCAAGCCGCCTGCAACCATTGAGTGGGAGTGAGCCGAGGAGAGAATTCTCAAGCCACCTGAAACTGTTCCCTGAGTGCCACGGCACGTCATGAGCGGTCAGCCGGCGCCAAGCCACCTGCAACAAACGGGAATAACAATCCCGAAACAGCCCCCGAAACCGTTTGGAATCGAGGGCTGTTTACGCTGGTGAAAGGCCAAATTTGATTCGTGGTCACTCTGTGGAGTGGCGGGTGTTGGCGCGATTTGGCGCCGCCTAGAGGTTTCCGCTCGCCGCGGAGGTCCGCCAAGCCACCCGCAACAATTCCCGAGCGCGAAAACGCCGATTTCCACCTGATTCGAATCAAACACGAATCATGGCGCTCCCAGAGGAACTGAAATCGCAAAACTGCAGGTAAAGCTGGGGGAATAACAAACCGATAATTCACGCTGAAATGAACCGGAACGAAGCCTCCGCGGGCATGAAAAAGCGGCCCGAAGGCCGCTTTTCTGATTCGCAATTATTCCCCGAGTGGCTTGCTCAGACGCCGAATCCGGCCTTCCAGGCGTCGAGCTCCGCCGGGTTGATTTCCCCGGCTTTCTCCGAATCAAGAACGTCCTTCCACGCCTTAATCGCGGCGGCAAGTTTTGGCGACTTCTCCGCTGCGGCATCGAGGCCCAGCACCATCGTTCCGTCGACTTCCATCGGGACGAGCCCAAGCTCCTCGTTGAGCCTGAACAGCAGCTCCAGGGCCTGCCTGCTCGATTCTAAGGGCACTTCCCGCAGTGTCTCAGGCGAGATTGCCAGGGCAGCAGCAATGGCCTGAATCTGAGGCTCTCCCGGAGTCCTATTGCACAGCTCGTAGTTGCGGATGGCGGAGTCGGTCTGCCCGCACGCGGCTGCGAGCTGCTTCTGCGTCATCTTGCGCATCTTCCTGTACTTCTTTATGAGCTCCCCGGTCTTCAACTTGCCCTCCATATCCGCCTCGGCACGGGCCATCTTGAACCATATGGAATCCATAGCATGAAAATGAACGATATGTATCGACCGTTCAGAAGTGAACTGCTACTACTACGCAATTGTAGAACCTTTCAGAAACGAACGCTAGGAGGAAGCATGGCAAAGCAGGAACCGCGCCCGGGGCGGCTTCCCCGAACAGTCAAGAGAGAAGTGATTCGCATGACGCAAGCGACGATGGAGATGCACGCCGAGACGCTGGGGCTCTAGCCGCTGTTCACGATCAAAGATCTGGCCGCCTATCTGCAGGTGAGCACCACGATGGTGTACCGGCTCACCAAGGACGGCGCCCTCGCCGGCACGCGCATCGGGCAGAGCCTCCGTTTCATGCGCAAGAATGTCGAGGACCTGTTGGGCCTCTGCGCCTTCAATGAGGACCAATGACGGCGACGACGAACGCCCCGGGTAGCGTGCCTGGGGCCGTTGGCGTGTGAAGTAGGAGGGAGGCACTCGCTTGAACGGCTTTTCCGCCTGCCTTCCGCGGTTTCGCGCCCTGGTCCCACGGCAAGGTGCAAGTACCCTGCACCCATCCGCCGTTTCGGGAATGACACGGGTTTCCGAAACGGTTTCCTCGGAGCTGCCGACGTGCATTACTGTGACCGGAACACTTATTTGGGGCTGCGCAGCGTCATCAGTAGCAAAACTCACAGCATGGTGAATTTATTGCTAGTATATGAGACATATTTGGGTACGGATCGCTCCGACGTTGCATAGACGGAGGTATTCGGATGGCTAGGTATCAATTACAGCCTAACGAGGGGGTTGTGCTCCAAGAGACGGGCATCTGCTACGAGCCCAATAAGCTCTCCACCGCTTACACGGACGAACTAATTCTGACCAACCTCAATCTGATTCACGTCCGCAGGGGCGTCTTCATGGGGACGAAGGGCGTTCGTTACATTCCCCTGAATCAGGTCAAGGTGATTGGCGGCAAGTGCCAAGCGCTTGTGGGGAAAGCGCGGAACGGACACGCTATCCTGCAGATTTACACGCAGCAGGGTATCGAGGAATTTGCGTTTCAGACCAAAGCAAAGAAGAACGCCGGCATTTGGGCGAACGAGATCAGCCGCTTGGTAACCGGCAGGGATTCTGCGAATGCACTCGAAAGTCAGGATGCACCCGAATATGACTTCGAGGATACGGTCGTTGGCCAGCTTAGGGACGCTTTTGGCGAAGTCGGTGCTGCCTTCGGTTTCGGATTCGGCAAATCGGGCCAACAGCAGAAAAGCTCTGTCGAGCGTGTTTCGACAAAGTGCTCCGGTTGCCACGCCCCGATTACGGGCGTAAAGGGCAAGACCGCTGTATGCAAGTATTGCGACACCGAGCAAGTGCTCTAAGAAGGTGAGATTGACATGGGACTTATAAAAGCAGCGACTGATTCACTAGGTGGAACCCTTGCCGACCAATGGCTTGACCTGATAACCGCTGGCTATTTCGACGAGCACACCGTTGTCGCTCCGGGCGTTCTGAAGTCCACCAACAACGGACGCGGAAGCAATCTCCTCGGCTCGCAAGGCGTGATCTCAAACGGTTCCAAGATTTTCGTACCAGAAAACACCGCGGCGTATATCTTCAGCCAGGGAGGCATCGAGACCGTAGTGTCCGAGCCCGGTCCATACGAATACCAAGACGGCGAATCCAGTATCTTCAGGGGCGGCAACTCGGATTCGCTCTTCCGGCAGCTGGGCGACCGATTCTCCCATGGCGGAATCAGCTCATCCGAAAAGCGCATAGCGTTTGTGAATCTTCGTGAGATTCGTGACATCAAATTCGGCACCAGAGGCCCGCAGGTCTACAACGACCATTACTACGAATGCGACCTTGAGATATACGCCTATGGCGGATTCTCCGTTAAGGTCGTCGACGCCGATAAGTTCATTCGCAACTTCGTACCGGCGAACATCAGCAGCTACACATTCGACGACCCCAAAGCTCGTGGCCAGATGGTTTCCGAATTTCTGCAGTCGTTCATCGTTGCGCTAAATGGCATGTCGAGCACATATCGAATCTCCCAGCTGCCGGCACAGGCGGTCGAGATTGCGAAGCGCATCTCTGAGGACACGTACAACGCGGGTTCATGGCCAGAGCGCTTCGGCATGCAGATCACGAAGGTTGCAATCGAGAATATCGAGCTATCCGACCATTCTCGTCAGCTCGTCAACCAGTTCTCTTCCAACCGAATGAACGTGAGGGCTTACGAGGATACCTCCGAGCGAGCTGGCAACATGGCCGCCCAGCAGAAAATTGCGCAAGGTATCCAGGACAATGGTCTTGGCGAAGGCGGTGGCATGCTATTCGGCATGAACATGGTGCAAGCCATCGGTCCCCAGGGGCAGCCCGCGAAATCCTCCGCTCACGAGATGTCTACGGAGGAGAAGATTGAGATGTTGAAGAAGCTGAAGGAACTTGTTGATATGGGCATCCTGACCCAAGATGAGTTCGACCTTAAGAAGAAGGAGCTCCTCGGTCTGTAGCGCTCGAGTCAAGAGGAACCTGTACTCCGGAGCCGTTACGAACATGTAGCGGCTCCGTATTATGTGAGTGTTTCGAATTAATCTGCGCCGTCCAGTCACGGGGACTGCTGACATGCATTTGGTGGCTCTTCAGAGTTGAGTGTGGGTGGAGGCATCTAGACCTCCTGCGATGAGGAGCATTCGGGGCTCTTCATAATTGGGGGTGTAGTTGGGGTCTGAATCCTCCTGTTTCGAGGAGTGCTCGGGTGATGTAGTTGGTGAGGTTTCGGAATCCGAGTGCGGAGCCGCGTGGGTGTTCGAAGCGGCCGTTGATGGCTTCGGTGGGACCGCCTGTGGTGTGGGGGTGGTCGATGTAGGCCAGGATTGGCCTGGTCTGGTTTTGTGGCTCTTCAGAGTTGAGTGTGGGTGACCGGGTGTTGGTCGGGGGTTGCGGGGGTGGCATCGTCGACCTTGCGTAGGTGCATGTAAAGCTTGTAGGACGAGGCCGGGGCAGCGATGGGGAACAGCTGCATGGGAATGTGGAGCCTCGTCCTCTTCGGGTTACTAAGGCCCTGGTTGCGGGCGCGAAGCCCGGCGGTGATGCCGTAGCACGACGAGATGAGGAGGCATAGGTAAGCCAGGCCCACCTGCATGTAGATCAAGCGCATTATCTTGAAGAAATCATGAAGGGAAATGAATAAGTAGGCCAGGCATATGTGTACTTAAGCAGGGGGAAGTTGAACGGGACCAGAACGATTTTGAGCAGCAGGCTCCGCAATGCCAGCACACGCGGGCTCTCGTCACGGCACAACTAGAAGAGGGAGATGAGATTTGCCGATGCGGCAACCGCAAACAAGGCGAGCCGCATGTTCCAGGTCAATTCGAATCCAATGCGGTAGCACTGGTCGCTATGCGCGGCTATGACGAGGAGGACGGGAGCTGCGACGCGGATAATCTTGGACACGTGGCGGCTACTTTCTATCGTCGTCTCGCTTGTCCCGTGAATACATCATCGCGGCCGTGGGTGGGGTGTTGGATGTTTAGGAGTCCGAGGCGAGCTTCTGTGCCCTATGTAGGACTATGTAGAGCCAGATGCTGGAGATGAGATCGGCAAACGGCAAGCAGTGCATCGAGATGTACCTGTGTTGTGAGGAGGGGCTGAGGAGGCCCTCCGTGTGGGCGCGATGCGCCGCGGCTATACCGTACTGCGAACTCGTCAGCAGGAGTGCGTACATGCCGCATATGAGTGTGAATAGGTAGGCGAGGGCTAGCACGAGATATGAGGGGGCCAAGAAGCCTGCAGCAAGGAATGCTGTGAAGGGGAGGAAGCCGATGTTGAGGGGGAGGATACAGAGCTTGAGGAGTAGTCCCTGCAGTGCGAGCGAGCGTGCGCTGGTGTCGCGCTGAAGCCATAGGATGCTCGCGAGGTTCAGTAGGCCGGCGGCCAGGACTGCGATGATCCAGACGGCGTCGTTGGTGTCGGCGATGCTGTGCGGGAAGATGAGCTGGGCGCCGCCGCCGATGTATGCCGCGAGAATCAAAAGGATGGGTGCGGTGACACGCGCGATGGTGGACATGTGTACCCCTCACTCTGTTTGAAAGTTTGCAATAGTCGTGACTATGTTACCCACTCTCCCTGGGGGCCGTGAGTGAGGGGAGGGGGTTGCAGCACCTCCCGTGGAGTGGGGTTCGTGGTAGTAAACCGGCAACCCCGAATCAAGGAGGATGACACGTGGATCTGCTCGAATACATGCGCCCGAAAACGCATGATCCAAGCGGAGTGGGAGCGTGCCTTCAGATTTTGTGTGCGGTGATCGCGAACTGAAGGGGCAGGCGTTCAGGGTGCTCACGAAGATGCCACCCGCCAGTGGAATCTTGTTCCATAAGTTCGGGCCACGGGCACCATGCAGCACGCGGAGCCTCTTCAAGCTCATCGATCACCAAGCCCGCGTTGATAAGGGCCGTGACGATCTGGCCGAGGGAATGATTCCACTGGTGGTTCGTTGTGTGAGTAATCCGCGGCGCACCCGGGGAATCCACGTAGCTTGAATCGTCATCCCACGTCATCGGAGCGTCCTGCTCGAAGTAGGGCTGCTCAATCTTCAAACCATCGGAAATATCCTCCCCAATTGTCATGAACATCGGGTGGTCATCGCGGATGAAGAAAGTACCGCCCGATTTGAGGAGAGAAGCAACGACCCGCGCCCACTGGGCGATATCGGGCAGCCAGCACAGAACACCGATCGAGGTGTAAACCAAGTCGAAATCTCCGGACACTGCTTCGCGAGCGTCGTACACGTTCGTGTGAACGAACTCGACGTTAGCGCCCGCGCGCTGGGCGATGCTGCGCGCGTAGGCAAGTGAGGCCTCGGAAAGATCAAGGCCAATGACGCGCGAGGCCCCGCGGCGAGCAAACCCGATCGTGTCGGTTCCGACATGGCATTGCAGGTGGATGACCTCTTTGTCAGTGAGATCGCCGAATCTTTCGATATCTTGGGCCAGTTCGGCGCTAATGGCTGTTGGGTCCTCGAGAAGGCGCTGGTAGTCGCAGTAGTTGCCAGCCATGTGCAGCTCGGCGCGGTCGTCCCAGTTGCGTTCGTTATCGGAAAACCATTGCGCTCGTCTGCTTGTTTCAGTCATTTCGTCATTGTACGTCGGTGGGATTTTGGGGCGGGGCGGCTGCCGAGGCCTCGGCGCTGGCTATACGTGCCATGGTCGCCCTGCGTAGCTGCAGGTACAGGACAGCAGTGGAGATGAGGTCCGCGACGGCGAAGAAGTGTAGTGCTATGTGGATCGTCGCGAAGGAACCGGGGAGTAGCCCGCGTTTTGCCGCGCGAATCGAGGCCGCGAAACCGTAGGAGGACGTCGCGAGCATCAGGAGGTAGGACATTGCGAGCAAGGGAACCACGACGAAAGGCGCTGCAAGAAAAAGCCCGGGGATGACAAACATGATCGTCGCGATGCCTGTCGCGTAGAGGAATATCAGTGTGTAGAAGGGGATCATGCTGAGTTTGAGGACCAGATCCCAAAACGTAAGTCTGCGTGGGCTGCCTTCTGCACGATCGAAGCATGCACAGAGGATATTTGCGATCCCTGCAATCAGAAGGAGAGTGCCCCAGGTCGGCCAGTCTGTTCCCCAGCCGAAGACGTCATAAAAGGGCCCGCCACTGTAGACCGCTGCGATGAAAAGGAGCGGCATGGCGGTGCGCACGACTTTGTACACGGCGAGCCTTCTTTCTGGTGAAAACTTGCACTACTGGCGAGGATATCACCGTGAAAAGTGCGCCTCCACAATCCCGTCGAGTTGTGCCCGGATCTCCTCAAAAGGCCTGTTGAGATCGAGTGTCCTCACAGTTATCGCATTCCCGCTCATCTGGTACACGCCATCGGGGTAGACCTCTTCATCGGTCTTCGCGTACAAGAGCATTCCTGACACCCTGTGTGCTTCGCTGCTATACGCTGCCTCCATATTCTTCACATACGTGAAGATCTGATAGAGGTTCCCCGAATGCAGGCTCCGCGTGCCAAACCGCTCCTGCGTGGCGTGTGCATAGTACTTCGCGTCAATAATGAGCACCGTGTCCCCGCGCCTCAGAGTCACATCGGATCGCATCGTCGGAAGCATGTCATCGAAACCATCATCAAGCGCCCACGCAATATGCGGCGCACTCGCCTGAATCTCTGGATGCTCCTGGCGGTAGTACTCCAAAATGAACTTCTCGTACAAGCGGCACATGTTCTGCTCGTCCAAAAACTCCGCAAGCCGAGCCTCTCCGCCTTCATTGGTGTGCAAAAGCCCCGAGTAAATCAGCCAACAGACGTTGATGAGCATGCGATAGGTCTGATTATTGCGATCAAAAC
The DNA here is from genome assembly GCF_001070855.1 of Trueperella pyogenes. Classification (GTDB taxonomy): domain Bacteria; phylum Actinomycetota; class Actinomycetes; order Actinomycetales; family Actinomycetaceae; genus Pauljensenia; species Pauljensenia pyogenes_A. The sequence goes on from NZ_JVLH01000012.1 coordinate 40,618, forward strand.
GCATACCCCAGTTGACCGCACCGAGTTCGATATCCGAAACCTCCGCGAAGAAGGGGAGGAGCCTGCGTAATTCTTTCTTCCGAGGCCTCGAGATCCTTGACCGCAGCAAGGCCATGCATGTCGCCTTGATGATCTGGTTCATCTGTGTGTCGAGCGAAAACTCGTCGTAACTGCACACCAACTGCCGGCGCAGAATTGAGCGTGTCTTGAGAGATTCCGTAACCTCGATTTTTCCGCGCAGAGACGACAGTGGCTCTGTAACGTCGACATAGGAGCGCCCGAGGCCTCGCTTGAGTTGGGAGCGCACGCCGCGGATCAGGATCTCAGCCAAGAGCTCCGCAGTGGAAGCAAATTCCTCGGTCGCTATATCGCGGTACCCCTGCTGGCGTAGCACCTGGAAGGCGTACGCAAGCATGTAATAGGTGTTACGAATCGGAATCATTGGATCGAGCGACGAAGTGCCTCGGACCAGAGGCGGACCTTTTCCTGGTCATCAAACCAGTACTCGCCAAGCATGGGAATGAGCTCATATTCAACGATAGCTGAAAGGCTGGCGTGATCGACTGTTCCTCCGACGAATCCACAGAAGTAGCTGTGCCCGATCATGAAGCCTTCACCAAGAGACTCGTCGCTCGCGATCTCTGTGTTCAACCTGGCCACGCACGAGACCAAATTGTTGAATGCGGGACTGCCGACGGCCTCGCGATAGCGCGTGAAACCGCTGGATGAAAAGCCTGGTGAAAGAGTGAAGAACGCAAAGCGGCGACGCAGCGCATAATCCAATAAGGCAAGCGAGCGATCCGCTGTGTTCATCAAGCCAATCAGGTACACATTGCTTGGCACGCAGAAACGCTCGCGCGAATAGAGCAGCTGGAGTTTGTTCTTCTCACCGCGCTTATCGTTCTCGATGAGCATGAAGAGCTCGCCGAAAATCTTTGAAAGATTTCCACGGTTGATCTCGTCAATGATGAAGAAATAGTCGCGCTCATTGTCGTCGGCTGCCTTCTTGCAGAAGCTGTAGAACGCGCCTTTGGAAAGCTCGAAACCGTCCGCGCAGGGGCGGTATCCCTCGATGAAGTCTTCGTAGGAGTAGCTTTGGTGGAATTGCACCATCATGACGCGTTCGGCGTCTTTCATGCCCATCATCGAATACGCGAGTCGTTTTGCTGCGAAGGTCTTGCCGACACCGGGTGCACCTTGCAAAATGACGTTCTTCTTCGCGCGAAGTAGACCGGTGAGAGTGTCATATTGCTGTTCGGACATGAAAACTTCCGAAAGGAAATCTTCCCTGTAATATGCGGGGTATTCGATCGCGGGTTGATCATCAATGACCTCATCAGCCTCGACCTCGAAAAGAGTCTCAATGGCTGCGACAAGCGTGGTGTCATCCGTGATGTCAGTCAGTGTTTTCAACGGAAGTATGCGATCAATTGCCCACTCGCCCTTGTGTGTCCACTCAACGCTGCGGAGGTTGGGGAAGTGTCCCTGGGCCTCGTCGTATTCGTAGTCTCCGGTGACGAGGCCGCGTCCGAGGATCTTCCCTCGACCTCCCTTTACGAAAACGATGTCACCGGGCTTGAGATCGTTGGCGAACTGCCAGAGCGCGTAGGCGTCGTTGCGAGGGTTGGTCGTTCCTCTGTTTGAGTTGACCAAGGCAAGGTGGATCTCTTCTTTGCTTGCGTACGCGGAAAGTTCGCCAGCTTCTTCCCAGGCAAGTCCCATCACTCCCTGGCTGTAGAAGTCCTCCCACATGCACGCGCCCTTGCCTGGCGCGTAGAGCCAGTAGTGAGTCGTTTCAACATCAGCGTCGCCGAGTGAGTTTTCGATGGGCTCGACGTCCTGAAGTGTCTTTTGTTCTTTGCGCTCTGAATTCACTCTTTTTGCGTCAGTAAATGCTGCATGGGCGATCTCGGGGAATGAAGTGAATGGGTGTTTTGTACTTTCACATGTGGAGGCAACTAGATCGCGGATTTTTAGGTATGCAGCACCTGTAATTGGTTCTTTTTCTTTCTCGGGAGGAACAAGGTTCGCAACCTCTGTTCCACAGGCTACTTGGGAGTGCAGAAACCAACGGTTACGGCTGTCCAGATTGATGAAGAACCGTGGTCGGTTCCAATACAGGCCTGTCGTGAGTTTCTGTCCTAATCCACGCTGGCCCAGTGTCGCGTCAAAAGCGACCGTAAAATCAGCCCGCTTATCCGGAGAGTCGTTGTCGGCCAGCGCGATCCCGGCTTTAAAGACGCGCCAGAGGTTTTCGATATCCTGCGTGCGAGTTTCGCTGTCGAAGGCATTGAATGTTGCCGCGAGGTTGTTAATCCCGGGGGCTCCGTTGAAAGTGACCGGTCGCGTCGCATTGATGCCGAATTCCTGTGTCAATGCGTCAATAATCGCTGCGCGTTTTGCGTTGGTGATCCCTCGTGTAAAGAGGCCGAACACAGTGAATGGATCGATGTCCTCGGGAGTACTCGTGCGGTCGATTGTTGGCAAGGGAATCCCTGCTTGGGCATAGGCACTCGACAAGTGCTTGAGTAGTGCTCGCCGATCGTTTGCGTATTCGAGCAGGGTATCGGCGAGCTCCTCGTAGAACTCAACCCAAGCGAATTGACCCATGTCCATAGCGGCCTTCCTTGAACGCGCTTGTAAACCTGGGTCTAATGCTAGTTTGTGTTCTTCTCCAATTGGTGAATTTTTATGTACGTAGCTCGGAAAATGGTCCAGCCTTCTGCATATACGTACGATCTCGCGAGCGACCAACGTGTCTGTCTCGAGTTTGAGTATCGAACTTTCCTAAGTGCCGCTCGCCCGTAAGGAGTAGCCGTTCAACGTATAGCCATATGCGTGATTTGGAGGGTGAGGCTATACTGAACACTGTTCATTATAGAGTGAAACGGGAGAGGAGGAGTTTCGTGCCCAAGCAGGTCATCGACAAAGACAAACTCATCGACCAGGCGTATTCGATCGCCGCGCGCGAAGGAATCTCCGCACTCTCCGTGCGAAAACTGGCCGCGGCATGCGGGATCGCCGTCGGCTCGGTCTATATGTACTTCCCAACAAAAGCGGACCTGACGGCCGCAGTATTCACGAGATTCTTTGACCAGGCGCTCTTCGAGGAATGCTGCCGAGTTGACGGGCGCGAAAGTTTCACGGACTACGTGCGGAAATTACGTGGTACTTTGGGTGAGGCTTTGGCGCAGATGGACGTTGATTGGTTCGCCGAGATGCGTCGCCTTCCCCGCAGTGAGCACGAGGCCTTGGAGGCTGCGCGTAGACCGATGTTGGCTCACATGGAAGAGGGGCTCCAGCATGTGTTGGAAGGGGACCCGGCGGTCGTGCGCTCAAGGCTGGTTGGTGCCCTGAGCCCCGAAAAACTATGTCCTTTTATTCTGGGGACGATCTTTACCTCGCTCATGGAGGGCTCTGATTGTGAGCCCCTTTTCGCCCTTCTTGATACCAGCTTGTGCGAGGCCGTGGCTGAGAATCGTGCTTCAGAAAGCGCTGCGACGGCCCCGATTGAAAAGAAAGATTGTTGATGACACTGTTCAAAATGAAGAAAGAAAACCTGATCACCGTGGCCGGAGTGGTTTGGCTGCTGGCGGGTATGAACGTCGCACTGATTGGTGTACGTTCGGCCGTTGAAATGAGCGGTGCAGCTGTCGGTGTTGTCGTTGCTCTTGTTGTTGGCGCTGTTGCCGCGTTTTTCGCCTTCCATGCAATGTTCGGCAAGATCGTCCTAAAGAATGCTCAGAGGATCCGAGGCTTGGATGCAGAACGCCTGAACTTCCTGCGATTCTTGGACCTCAAGGGCTACCTAATCATGGTCTTCATGATGTCCTTCGGCTTTGGACTGCGCTTAAGTGGCCTCGTCCCCAATTGGTTCTTCGCATTCTTCTACACGGGACTGGGATGTGCTCTGACCTTGGCGGGGGCCAGCTTCCTGCTGCACAGGGCGTTTGGTGAGGGCTGGACTTTCCATGCTCGAAGGGTGGGGAGTAGATAGTCTGCTCGTGTGTTGAGCTGCGTTTAAGCTGCCGATCTTGAGTTTAGTGCGTTCCGGAGAGACCCCCCCTATTGCTGTGCATGCATCTTTGGTATGAGATTCCTTTGTAAGAGGCTTACAAGCTTGCTTTGGGTAAGTTATTTTGACAGCGTAGTGCTACCTGCTTATGTGCGACATTGTGATTGAAAGCTGTGGGAGTGAAGGTTGCCCTGTTTTCTTGAATGTTGATAATTTTTCTTGCGTGCTAGTCGACGATATCGCTTTGGGTGGGGAAGTTAATCTCTTGAACCTTCAGGCGTCCTTCGAGAAGCAGTTTGTGAATGAGGTTCTTTCCATGGTCTCTATTCTCAAGCGTCGTACCATACGCTGTAAGCAGGTTTATAACCTTGTCCATCATTTCTCTGCGATGGATTAAAGGATCTCTCTCATCAAAACTTCGATAGAAGAAAATTAGTGAAACATCGCTACTGTAGAGATGAACTGCGTCGAAAATTGCCTGGAAGTATGAGTAGTCTGCATCGCTCAAAGAATGACCGTAGAACTTGATGCATCGTGTATTCGCACTAACGACATCATGGGCCTGCGGACCGCCCAAACCGAGTAACCGATATGTCTTTGTGAAGGGACGTGTTATTTCGTTCTCTAGATTCTCTTTCCCATCAATTCCGAAAATAATCTCATTATCTTCGTGGCAACGTCCGTGAATATTAATGTAAGCAGTGCAGATTTCTATCTCATCTGTGTGGAGTTCAAAAGGGCCAGTGTAATTGAAGCTAAGTACAGAATAAGATTTGGCGTGGGGATCTGTTGGTCGAGGTGGGTGACATAGGAGTGCTTGCAGGTTTCTGCTCGCGGTTTCCATATATCCTTCAGGCTGATTCCTGTCAGCATGTAAAAGATGTTTTTGAAGGTGCACGGAGAAAGCATGTTCTAGTTTAGTAAGTTCAGAACGTAGGAACTTTAATAGCTCAGTATTAGTGCATTCGTCGTGCGAGAGGAAGCATGCAAGATAACAAATTAGCTGGTAGTAGCGTTGGTTTGTTGGTTGTAACGACTTTGATCTGTAAATGTCGTCAAGTTCTGAGTCTAACTCAGAATGCGGGAGCCACTTCCAATATGAAAGAAGGAGCTCCAGGAGCCTTCCTTCAATGTTGTACCAATTCTCCTCAGACCCCTGTGCGAGTTTAATATCCCATAGAGTTAGACCAGCGTTTACGCAGAGCTCCTTCCATTTATTTAATTCTTCTTCTGAACTTGGAAAAGCAAGGTTATCAAGTTTATTTCTTCTTTCTAGGAAGAAGCCTTTCCAGCTTGAATTAAGCCCGCACTCCAAATCGAAACCATTCCCGATGATAAGTAGCTGGTGCCACGAAGATTTTGAGTCGCTGTCGGCGCTTGAGTATTTTGTCTCTAAATTTTCTGTGCGGCTTGTCAAATTTTTATCTACTTCCATGTGAGAACTGGCGGAGAGCTCGCGCGGAGCTGCGGCATTGCAGCGGGATGCACGGTTCCAATGCTAACCGCTCAAAGCCTAACTGATGCGCACTAGCTTATGCTCCTCCTCAAAGAGTCGAGGTCAAAGCGTGGCGTTCAGAATTTTTGCAGCTTAAGAGTAGAATCACTTCGTACTTAACCGACCGGCGTTGAGTGTATTGAAGCATCGTCGCTTTAGCAGTGGGCGCTGTGTTGTGGGCTTTCTAAGATGGAAAACGAGGCGAATGTGACTGCGGTAAATGAACGCACGGAGCTCCATAAAACAATCTGGCGCATTGCTAATGATCTGCGTGGAAGCGTCGATGGATGGGATTTTAAGAGTTATGTACTCGGTTTTCTGTTCTATCGTTTTATTTCGGAAAATCTGACCGAGTACGTCAATGCCTCGGAGCGTGAAGCGATTCTGGCAGATGGTGGAAGCAGCGATGAGGCGAGTGCTTTTGACTACGCGGCTCTGAGCGATGAAGTCGCTGAAAGTGATCGCGCTGGAATTATCAAAGATAAGGGCTTTTTATCCGCCCATCGGATCTGTTTGCGAACGTTTGCGCGCGGGCTGTATCCGATGAGAACCTGAATGAAACTCTAGCTCAGGCATTCCGCTCTATCGAAGATTCCGCTAAAGGTAGCGGGTCCGAGTCTGATTTGCGTGGACTATTCGATGATGTGGATGTTAACGCAACAAAGCTAGGTAACACCGTTGCAGAGCGAAATGCGAAACTTGTCAAGATCATGGAATCAATCGGCGATTTACCGCTTGATCATGGAAGTGCAAAAATCGATGCTTTCGGTGATGCCTATGAATTCTTGATGACGATGTACGCCTCAAGTGCAGGAAAATCTGGAGGTGAGTTTTATACCCCGCAAGAGGTGGCCCAGGTTTTGGCAATGATCGCTGCAGATGGACGTAAGAAAGTTGGTCGGGTATACGATCCTTGTGCGGGATCAGGTTCGTTGCTCCTTAAATTTGCGAAGATTCTTGGCGTGGAGAATGTTGGTTCATTTTACGGCCAGGAAATCAACCTCACGACATACAACTTGTGTCGGATCAATATGTTTCTGCACGATGTGAATTTCTCAAATTTTGATATCGCTCTGGGAGATACACTCACTGCTCCAGCTCATTGGGATGCACAACCTTTCGATGCAATTGTCTCGAATCCGCCGTACTCAACTAAGTGGGAAGGGGAAGACAATCCCGCGCTGATCTCTGATCCGCGTTTTGCTCCCGCCGGGAAACTTGCGCCCCGCTCGAAAGCAGACCTGGCCTTCACCATGCACATGCTGCACTGGCTGGCTGAGGATGGGACGGCAGCGATCGTCGAGTTCCCGGGCATCCTGTACCGCGGTGCCGCCGAGGGGAAGATCCGCAAATACCTCGTCGAAAACAACTTCGTGCACGCGGTCATCCAGCTGCCGCCGGACCTGTTTTTTGGGACCACGATCGCGACCTGCATCATCGTGCTCAAGAAGGCGCGTCCTGACCATAGCGTCCTCTTCGTGGATGCGTCCGCCGAGTGCGTGCGTGAGGGGAACAAGAATCGCCTGACCGCGGAGAACCAGCAGCGGATCCTCTCTCTCGTGTCCGAGCGTCAGGCCGTCGACCATGTGGCTGCCTTGGTGTCGATCGACGACATTAAGGACAACGACTGGAACCTGTCGGTGTCCTCCTATGTCGAGCCCGAGGATACGCGCGAGCAGGTCGACATCGTCGAGCTGAACACTCGGATCGCCGGCATCGTGGAGCGTCAGCGTGAGCTGCGCGCCTCCATCGACGCGATCGTCGCAGAACTGGAGGCCGACCGATGAGCCGCCTCGCCGAGCTGATTGAGCAGCTGTGCCCGGACGGGGTGGAATATCGAGCCCTCGGTGATGTCGGATCTTTTGTTCGAGGAGGAGGCCTCCAGAAGGCTGATTTCGTTGAAGCAGGTATGCCCTGCGTTCATTACGGACAGATACATACGCGTTTTGGTACTTCGGCGACTAAGGCCGTCTCCTATGTATCTGAAGCTCAATTCGCTCGGCTGAAGCATGCCGAATACGGTGATCTATTGATTGCGACGACGAGCGAGGATGATGAAGCTGTCGGGAAAGCAACAGCTTGGCTTGGTGATGGGGAAGTAGCCATTAGCGGCGACATGTTTTACTACCGCCACAATCTTGAGCCGAAGTACGTGTCGTATTTCTTCGCATCTAGTTCATTCCAGGAACAGAAACGACCGTACCTGACGGGAGCAAAGGTTCGTCGCATCGCCGATAAGGGACTTTCGCGTATTCAAATTCCTGTTCCTCCGGTGGAAATTCAGCGTGAGATCGTGAGAATACTGGATCAGTTCACGACGCTGGAAGCGGAGCTGGAAGCGGAGCTGGAAGCAAGGCAGGCCCAGTATGAGCACTACCGCAACCACTTGCTCTCCTATGATTCTCTGGCTGCTCGCGGCCCGGTTGAAATGGTGAAGCTCGGAGAATGCATCAAACTGAGTTTTGGAGAGCGGATCACAAAACTGCATGATGCTGGAACTCGATACCCCGTCTATGGTGGCGGTGGAGCTAGTTTTATGACAGATTCCTTCAATCGCTCTGATGAGTTTGTCATTTCAAGATTTGCTTTGTCGGAAGTCTGCGTTAGGTTCGTTCCTGGTGAATTTTGGTTATTGGATTCCGGTATTACATTTGACGTGAATGAATCGCGTTGTGTTAAGCATTATATCGGTCAGTTCTTGCTTAGTAGGCAAATTGAGATTTATCGGAAATCTGCAGGTGCTGCTCAGAGAAACTTGAAAACGGCAGAGTTTTTATCGATGGGAGTTCCTCTGCCATGTCTGTCGGAGCAACAGCGTATCGCCGACTTGCTGGACCGCTTCGACGCCCTCGTTAACGATATCTCGTCGGGCCTCCCCGCCGAGATTGCGGCCCGCCGTGCCCAGTACGAGCATTACAGGGACCGCCTTCTGTCTTTCCCCGAGAAACTGGCTGATTAATGAACTGAGGGGCGGGTCTGTATCCCGTCCCTCAGCGGAAGCTAGCCCTTCCTGTTGCGAGGGTCGTTTCCAGGCTTGATCGTGTCTTGCTGACGGATCTGACCGTTCTGGCCGCGAGTGAGCAACTCGCCGCCTCCCCGATTCCTCAGGAACGTACGGCCGTTTGCTTGTGCTTCTGCTTGCGTCGGTTTAACAACGGAGGCACGCCTTGCGTTAGGAGCAAAAACGCCCCAACCATCACCGTGCCTTCGAACTTCTCTTTTATTCACTATTCTCACCTCCTTCAGAGCAATGAAGGAACAATAAAACGACGCACCTGCACTTGCGTGCAGTTTTAGCAGGTAGGCAGACAATTGATCGTTATTTTCAGTCATGGTTAAAAACTTGTCGCAAATGAAGGTTTGCGGCATTAGCATCGAACTAACAGCCGCAGGTGGAAGAAGCGCTCCTCAGGCGTTTCGGCCTCGTCAACAAGAAAGCGCAGTTTGAAAGGAAAACGCGATGGTCACCGCCGCCCGTCCACGAATTGAACCTATCGTCGTCAGTGATGAATCAACTGTCGTTGGCCTCTACGAACCTGCGCGTTCAACGCAAAGCGAATACCAAAGCGAGGCTGCTCTTGAAGACGCGCTGATTGTCCAGTTACGCGCTCAAGCCTACGAATATCTTGATATTCACGATTTGGATGGGCTCACAGCTAACTTGCGAAACCAGCTCGAAGCGCTCAACGATTATCGCTTCACTGATGATGAATGGGAACGCTTTTATCAGCAGTCAATTGTCAATGTTCCATCGGATGAGCCTAATTCAGTGATCGCGAAAGCTCGGCGTATTCACGAAGACTACGTTCAGGTTCTTACGCGTGACGATGGAACAATCAAAAATATTCGTCTTATCGATAAGACCAATATTCATCGCAATAAACTACAAGTTATTAGGCAATTTGCCATCGATACTGGAGAGCGAAAGAACCGGTACGATGTCACGATTCTTGTGAATGGCTTGCCCCTGATTCATATTGAGCTTAAGCGCCGAGGCAAAGCTCTTAGAGAGGCCTTCAATCAGATCGACCGCTATCAACGGGATTCATTTCATGCTGCAGCCGGAGACGGGCTCTTCGGATATGTTCAGATCTTCATTATTTCGAACGGTGCACACACCAAGTACTACTCCAACACGGTTCGGCTTCAGCATCTAACTGAAAATCAAGGGCACCGACGCGAGGTAAAGGCCGCAAATGCCCGTTCATTTGAGTTCACCTCATGGTGGACTGATGCGGCAAACAATCAGATCCCCGACTTGACTGATTTCACCGCAACATTCCTCGCGCAGCGGACAATTCTCTCAATCCTCACGCGGTACTGCGTTCTTAATGTCCAGAATGAATTGCTGGTTATGCGCCCGTACCAGATTGCGGCGACAGAGGCGATTCTTCAGCGTATTAAGACAGCTTCAATGAACAAAAAGACAGGCACCGTAGCTGCGGGTGGGTATATCTGGCACACAACAGGATCAGGGAAAACTCTCACATCCTTCAAGACCGCGAAGCTCGCCGCTGGAATGGAAGGCGTTGATAAAGTCCTCTTTGTTGTAGACCGTAAAGATCTCGATCATCAAACCATTCGTGAATACAACAGCTTTGCCGCGGGGACGGTTTCGGCAAATCAATCAACTCGACAGCTTGCAGTTCAAATCAACGACCCTTCAGTACCGATCATCGTCACGACCATCCAAAAGCTGGCAACGTTCGTCAAAGGCAACCGAGGGCATTCCATTTATGACGGGCACGTTGTTCTAATCTTCGATGAGTGCCACCGAAGTCAATTTGGAGATATGCATAGGTACATTACGCGCGCATTCCGGAACTATCACCTTTTCGGTTTTACAGGAACGCCGATTTTTGCAGAAAATGCTCCATCGTCTGGCAAGACAAATTTGCGGACGACTGCTCAAGCGTTTGGCGACCAGCTTCACTGCTACACAATTGTTGATGCGATTCGTGATGGCAATGTTCTTCCCTTCCGGATCGATTACATCAATACGTTCAGTGTGCGCGAAGGAATCGAGAACTACGACGTTGAAGGGATTGACACGGAGAATGCTTTCATGGACAGGCGTCGTATCAGTGCGATCGTTTCGTACATTTTGGAGCATTTCGATCAAAAGACGAAACGTAGTTCCTCATACGAGCTCAAAGACCAACGGGTCAGTGGTTTCAATTCGCTATTGGCAACTTCATCCATCAAAGCGGCCCGCGCCTACTATCGTGAATTTGAACGTCAGCAAGAAGACCTACCCTCGGATAAACGACGCAGCGTTGGCATTATTTTCTCGTACGCGCCAAATGATGAAGCCCCAGGAACTGGTCTATTAGCTGAAGAATCGATGGATCCTTCGGCGCTGTCTCTTGACGATCGTGCCTTCTTGGATGATGCGATTGCAACATACAACGACCGATTCGGAACTAACTTCGGAACCGACGCATCGGGTTTTGAAAACTACTACGAGCACCTTTCAAAAGCCCTGACAGAGAAGAGAATCGATCTTGTTATTGTCGTGGACATGTTCCTTACCGGCTTCGACTCAAAGACCCTCAATACTCTGTGGGTTGATAAAAACCTGCATGCTCACGGTTTGATTCAGGCGTTCTCGCGCACCAACCGGATTCTGAATTCGGTGAAAACCTACGGGAACATCGTCTGTTTCCGGAACCTTGAGGAAGAAACAAACGAGGCTATTGCTCTCTTTGGGAACAAAGAAGCTCGCAGTCAGGTCTTATTGCGTCCCTATAGGGAATATCTTGACAAATACAACGAGGCGCTGGACGCGTTAGCTGGAGAATTCCCGTTGCCGCTGGGGTCCATTTCATCTGAGGGCGAGCAAAAACGCTTCATCCAACTCATGGGGCAGATTCTGAGGTTACGAAATATTCTGACTGCCTTCGATGACTTCGAAGAAGACGATCGAGTCAGCTCGCGCGACCTTGAAGACTATCGCAGCATTTACCTTGACCTGTATCACGAGGTTCGTCAACGCGCTGAAGTGGAGAAAGAACCCATTGCCGATGACTTGGTATTTGAAATGGAGCTTGTTAAGCAGGTAGATATCAATGTCGATTACATCCTCATGCTGATTGAACAGCATAGGAATGATTCGGCAGATGGGGGAGACCGTGAAATCCCCGTTGAAATCAGTCGCGCGCTTGCTTCATCACCGATGATGCGTGGAAAGCGAGATCTCATCGAAGAGTTCTACAGACGAGCCAGCCTGACGGGTGATATTCCGAACGCATTCGGAAATTTTGTTATCGAGTGTCGAGAAAAGGAACTTTCAGAGCTCATTGAGGGGCAGCGATTGGGCCAAGGCGCACGTGATTTTGCGTATGGGTGCCTGAACGAGGGCTACGTGCCTGATGAAGGAACCGGACTGGCAGCAATTCTTCCCCCCGTTCGCCGTTTTGGTGGGGGAGGCGACCGCGAAAAATTGCGTGCCCACGTACGTGAACTGCTCCAGGAATGGGTTGAGAGATTCTCTGGACTGGGCGGTCTGTGAACGTGAACAGTGGATTGTAGCTTTTCTGGTTATTGGGAATAGTGAAGCTGTGGAGAGCATGTCGTGGATGCTTTCAGATTTCTACTACTTATTTCTTGTAAGGATATAAAGTGAACTCGGTAGGCGATCTTAGATATTTCTTGGCTATTTTCGGTGTGATAGCGGGAGCCATCAAAGCCGTAACAACTGCTCTCGGAGGATTGCCCAATCTGTTTCCTTCGCAGATACGATGGCGCAAGACAGTTACATCGAAAGGGGACTTCGCAGAACTTCGCTATCTACGCGCGATAGAAAAGCTTCGCTCTTGCGCAATGAAGCATGACCTGGCTCATCCGCTAGAACAGCAGATATACAAAGACTCGGTTGAGCGGCTGACGACAAGATACGTCGACGTTAAATATGGATACAACTTTACGGGGGCGTTTCAAGCTTTTCTGCTCTGCGTTCTTTGGCTGATTCTCTGCCCGATTGTGCTCGTTGAATTTCGCTCATCAGATCCGTATCTGTCGGTGCAAGTCATCGCGTTTTTTGTAGTGCTACTAATGATGGTTTCGGGGATTTTCTTTTTCCTCCTGCTTCTACTTCTATCGACAAGCGACAGCGCTTCTATCCCCGGTTCGATTAACTCTGCACGCCGCAAGAAGCTCCTAAAACGAGAATGCACTCAAGAAGTCCCCTTGTCTCGATTGCAGGACCTTCTCCTAAAAAATGTTGAATTTGTATTTGTTGATGGAACTGTGCGTTCTGGATATCAGATGAGCAGCTTGGGCGTGTCATCCGGGGTTATATCACTGTGCAGTGAATCGCTTGAGGATGGGTCTGTTGGTTTGGCTACGAGCGAATGGAAGGGTGTTAAAACCGGAGAAGAGTATAAACATCTTATAAAACAGCTTGTTCAATCGAGGCTCCTTTCGTGCTATCTAGATGCCGGGGAGCACCCTCAATTTATTGTCGTTTCTGAATACGGAATTTCGAGTATTGAAGTTACAAAAACGATTCAAGAATTTGGATTTATCGCGCATGATTTAGGTAAAATTGAAAATCGCGTAATTCCACTGAAAAAGAAAATTGAAGAACTTCGACTCTTGCGCGAAGCGGGCCTGGCTTAATCTCCCGCGTTCTATTTAACTATTGATTCTTTGAAAAAGGAGGAAAATAAGTGGAAACGAGCGAAAATGATTCGAATTCAGATGAATGGAATCCATCACTGGCCGAACTTATTGAAGCAGTTGAGGATGAAGATCATCTACATCATGATGAGGCGGTGAAGCGGAATCGGGAATTGGCTGACCGAATGAGGCCTCTATTAGATAGCTTCAAGGGGACATCCGCTATTTTTTCGCCCACCTTAACTAAGCAGCTCCAAGGCTTCGCCCTCCCTGCCGTAAAACTTCCCAAGATGGACTTGTCTCCCATTCTGAAAGCAACCCAACAGGCTGACGAACTTATGGAGCAACATAGAGCTCATGTGAAGGGGCTGTCGGCACTCACTAGTCCGCAAATTAGTAGTGAACTAGCGTGCTCGATCCAGCGTATTCAAGAAGAACGGGTTGAGCGCGAGAAACGTGCTGAGGATTTGCTCGAATCGATGGTCGCACAGATTACTGAAACGAATCGACGTATGGAGAAAGTTGCCGCTGGGGTAGATGCGGTAAATGACTCCGTCATCAATTTGGACAAAAACAGCTCCGTTGCGCATCGGAGCTCAATGCGCTTGAACTGGGCAGTTCTGCTTGCTGCGATTCTTGGAACTGTCATAACTATTGTCTTGTTTGTTCTAGACCGGTATATTTAATGTTTCTTTTATCGAAGATTGAATATTGTGGAATTAGGGGGATCTTGTTATTGAGCGCAGCTATTTTTGCTCTTAATATTTCCGAGGGTTCAGCTGTCTGCTCGAAGCCCACACCCAAACACTTCCGCCGCATTCTCCCAATTCACGCCATCACTCCCACGCCACCAGTTCAAGGGATATGACAGGCTCTGCCTGAGGTCGCCGGTGTCGCGTTCCAGTGGGGGAGTGAATGAATGCAGAAAACCGGGATGTCCCGGCGCCTCAAGAATCCCACAGATTCCCAGAGTCTCAACGATTCCAACGGCCTCGGCCTGGTTGCAGGGAAGCAACTTCGCGGTGCGGATAGCGGTCGCCAAGGTAGTGCCACTGGCCTCGTCCTCCATGGAATCGGCCAGCTCCAAGATCGACCTCAGTATCCCCGCATCAACATCGCTCGCAACCCGACGCTCCATCGACGCGAACTGCTCCAAGTAAAAGATCGGCTTCCCGATCGTTCCCCAAATACCGCCGCCCTTGTGCTTCACCCAGTTAAAGAAGGTGCCCGTCAGCTTCTCTGGAACCTCCTCCGCCTGGCCTCGATCAAACAATAACCAACTGCGGGCATACACATAGGACGCCAAAATATAGCGGTAATCCACATCGCGCGAGGACAAACTATATAAAAACGCCTGCGCCGAATCCTCTAAAGACACAGCCTCAAAGCATCGCTCCAGGACATCAAGCGCCTGATCGAGAGTAACCGGCTGGTCCTCAACAACGACGCCCATCTTCCGGGCATAAGCAAGCTCCTCAGCGCTCACTGAATACTTTTTCTGATCGTCCATCAACCGATTCAGAATCTGAACAGCTTTCTTATCCACACTTGCCCGCCCTTCGAAGTGCCTGCAACAGCGGAAACCGTATAGCTCAGAAGCGCCTACCGCCCCAAAACCTCAGAACCCCAAAAGCCTTCGATAAATCGCCTCGTCCTCATCAGAAAACACATCGAACACAACGACCATCGGGGACTGAGTCGCCGTCAGCCACTGATTGACCACATCTACCGCGACCTCGGCAGCATCCTGCTTCGGGTAGCCGAAAAATCCCGTCGAAATACAGCAGAAGGCAAGCGAACCCATCCCGCTTTCCTGAGCCAAATCCAGGCAATTCAGGTAGGAGCTCATCAGCTCGAAACGATGCATGTCAGCGTCCTCGCCGGCGGGCACAATCGGCCCGACCGTGTGAATCACTCGCTGCGAAGGCAAGTTATACGCCCCCGTAATCTTCGCCCTACCCGTCGGCTCCTCGTGGCCCTGCTCTTCCATGAGCTGCGCACACTCCAAGCGCAACTGCACGCCCGCGAGAGTATGAATCGCATTGTCAATACACGCGTGCCCGGGCTCCCAGCAGCCCAACATCTTCGAGTTCGCCGCATTCACAATCGCATCCGCCGCAAGCCTCGTTATGTCACCGCGCCACAGGCGAATGTTCGGGTGCAGGGGCGCGACCTCGGCCTCGTCAATGGAAACAACGCCATCCCCGGCAATCAGCTCACTAAGCAACTGATCCTGCAAAGCCAGCCACTGCGGCGAGGCGGGCATGGGAGGGCGCGTATTGACCAGCGCGCGGAACTGCTCCCACATCTCATCGACCCCGGTCGGCGGGGGCACGTCGATACCGCGCTCCTCGCACAGTCCCGCAATCAGCGGGGTTAACAGCTCAAGCTTCCGACTGGGCCACATAAGCATTCCTCTTCTAAAAACGTGGGTTGGCAACAGTCTAGTTCCGCTGCGGTGATAGGTTAACGCTGTTTGAACAGTATGTACGCGAACCCGGAAGACGCATGGGTTTTACGCCTTGACAGCCATCAGTGCCACCCGATTACCGCCAGTGGCGGTATAAATTGGCGGTAATCAATCTGCAGTGGGGAAAGTAAGCTCCTTGCAGACTTGTTCGCGCGTGCCACTCGTGCACTGCTATTGCTACATTGAGCGTGAAATTGGCGCTTATTCCTAGGCAGACAAGGAGCCCGACTATGAGGTACGCCAAGACGGTGGTCTTGAAGGGGGGAGTGGAACTCCTGGTGAGGAATGCCGTCGCCTCGGACGCCCACGCGTTGCGTGAGACGACGCAACGCACGCATGCGGAAACCGACTACCTGCTGTCCTACCCAGACGAGCAGAGTGCCGACGATGAACAAGAAGCCCGCTCCCTGGAGGAAACGGAACGTAGTAGCAATGAGGTTGAGCTCGTCGCAATCATCGACGGGCGCATTGTTGGAAGCGCAGGAGTCTCAGCTGTGCGCAGTCGGCGCAAGGTTGCGCACCGGGCGCGTTTTGGGATCAGCATCCTCAAGGAGTACTGGGGGATGGGAATCGGCCGGATGCTGATGGATGCGAGCATTGACTGTGCTCGGCAGGCGGGTTACACCCAGCTTGAACTCGAAGTGGTGGCGGACAACGAACGGGCGGTGTCTCTTTACCGCCGCGCCGGATTCGAGGAGTACGGGCGCAATCCCCGGGGCTACCGGTCCGCGTCTGCGGGATATCAGGAGCTCGTGTACATGAGGCTGGAACTGTAGCGCTCCGGAGGGTAGCTGGCGGTTATGTGTCTAGCTTGAGGAGCCTAGCATCGGTGCATGTCTTCGTCGTGTTGTGAGTGACGTACCCTTAAACCGTGAAAATCCTTGTCGTCCCCATGCTGGTCCGTTCGCAGATGGGCGGTCCGTGGTCGCGCGCGCAGCGCGTCGCACGTGCGTTCCAGGACGCTGGCCATGAGGCCGTGCTCGCGTGGGGAGACGACGGCAACTGTGTCAATCCCACCGCTCCGACGCTCGAGATTCCGGTGCCCTCACCTCTCGGCCTTCCCGAGGCGATTGCCCGTCACACCTTTCCGCTGGCGTCGCGCTTGGGGCTGATGGGTCGCAAGCCCGTTCATAGTTTCGAAGAAGTGCTGTGGTTAACGGGCTCTTTGGATTATCGCTACAGCTGCGCGGTAGTCGAGAAGCTCCGTGAATTCATACGGACATGGCGCCCCGACGTCGTCTACTCGGAATTCAACCTCGCCGCCGTCATCGCCGCCCGCGCCGAGGGGATCCCCTGCGTGGGCAGCGGCTCGCAGCCGACGACCGCTGCCTATGCCTCAAACCCGCGCAAATCCGCAGGAATTCGACGCCTGCTACGCGAGATGGGAATGCCCGCCCCGGCCTCGTCGCTGACCATCCTTGAGGGGATGAAACACCGCTTCATCCCCAGCTGTCCCTCGCTGGAACCAGATGCCGGGAAACAGGCGATCTACTGCGGTTTTCTTGGCGAGGTGCCGACGGTGGATAGTCGCAGCACCGATCGTGATTGCGCGGTGGTATACCTCGGCTCAGGCAGTGTCCCCGCGGGCGTTGCCGTGCGAGTTGGCCGGCAGATCTCGAGCGCGCTTGGCTGCGATGTGTACGTCGCAGGTGTGCCCGAAGCGGTCTACGCCGCAGCAGGCCACAAAGTGCACTGCACGCCTCGCTTAAACTTTGCCGAGCTCATCCCTCGCGCCCGCCTCATGGTCCATCATGGCGGGCAAAACTCGATGATGGACGCGCTGGCTTACCAGGCGCCACAAGTTGTCGTACCCGGTCGGGTTTTCGAGCGCCAATTCAACGCCGATGCCGTCGAGCGTACGCGCTGTGGCCTGAGCGTGCGCGCACCCAAGCCCGCTCTTATTGCCGAGGCCGCGCTGCGCCTCGTCGATGAAACTTCCCTGAGCGATGGGCTTGCGAGGCTGCGCGACGAACTGTCGGCATTGGGTGGAACTGAGCGGATTGTCAGCGAGGTTGAGGAGACTCGCTACTTGTAGGATCTGCCCCGTGGCCGGTGTTGGAGCCTAGTGGGCCTGAGCAGGAGACTTCTTACTTGAACTGCGCTATTCCCCAGACTCATTGGCGCCGTTTGGAGGCATTGACACCAGTTGGAGCTTTGAATGAGCGGTTTTTGGGGTATGCGATGCCGCCAAGTGGTGCCAATCGCGCCTAATAGTGTCGATCCGACCTAGCGGTGTCGATCCCACCCAAAGCAGTGATGCGAGATAGCAGTGATCTCTCCTAAGAGCGTCAATCCCACGTAGTAGCGCCGGGTGAGTAGCCCCGGCCAGGCCGTCTAAATCGCGCTGCGACAGGAGTCGCCCCCGCAGGCGCTCTCAGTTCCACCCGCGCAGGATTGCCTCGAGCCCTCGCTCAAACTGGGTGACGAAATCGTAGTGATCCTCAAGAAGATCTTGGATCAGTGGACGCAGCGCCTGCGCATCCTCGGGGTTGAGAGCCGCGCTCGCTGCCTGCAAATCGACGGGTTGTTCGGAGGTGCCTCCCACGGGCGGAACGACCTCGGCGGCAACGAAAGCCGTCGTGTAGATCGATACAGCATTAACCAATCCGAGCATGTCTGCATTCGGAGTAAAACCGCGCCGGGCTAGTGCCAGAAACACGCGCGCCAGCTGAGAAAGCTGCTCGGGAGTCGACATCGGGTGCGTGAGCAGCAACATGACCGTACCCGGGTGTGCGCGAAGCGTAGTGGCCAAGCAGTGCGCGTACTCGCGCATGTAGGCCAGCAGTGGCGAGGCCGAGGCGGCCTGGGGTGCTCCCGGTGCGTCGTGCGTCGCCTCGGACGAAGTTGTGGACTCAGAGCGCTCCGGTACGTCCACTTTCCCGCCCTCAACGCGAGCTAAAAATGAGTTGAAAGTGAGGCGCCAAACCTGCTCAGAGATTCCCTCTAGTAGAGCAGCCTTATCAGGAATATGGCGATAAAACGCGGCCTGGGACACGCCTAAACGCTTTCCCAAAGACCGCAGAGATAGGGCGGAGAGCCCCTCCTCATCAACCAATTCGAGCGCAGCAGACAAAATGATGTCTCGCGATAGCGCGCGTGGCTTTGATGATGGCATGGACTCTCCGCTCGGGTGGATTACTCCTTGTGATAACGAAACTTTATCAGTGCAAGCGCGGCGAACGCGGCGAAGAATCCCAACAATGCGCCGATTTGCGGGGTGATATCAGCGAATCCAAGTCCATCCAAGCTCACCTTGTTGATTGCGGCGTTTGCCCAGTAAGCAGGGGAGAGGCGCGCGGCGTGCTGCGCCCAGTCGGGAAAAGATGAAATTGTGCAGAATGCTCCGCCGATTCCTGCGGCGAGCATCCCCACGATATTCGACATGGACAGAGCAGCATCGCGACTGTGCGACCACAAGGCGATTGCGACGCCCAAGGCCGATAGGACAGCTGAAAAACTCAGCAGTACTGCCATCAATGCAACAAGAGAGCCCTTCGGGCGATACCCGAAAATCGCCGCACCGAGCACGAGCACGACCGTGATCTGCACGGTCTGCATGATGTAGGCAACCAACGCCTTGCCGGTCAGGATGGATGCGCGCGAGGTCGGAGAGGCCTCGAGGCGCTCCCATGTTCCCCAGGAATGCTCGTTGAAAAAAGAGCCAATGATGTTCTGGACGGCGAGGAAAGAAAAGAGAATCGCCATCGAGGGAACCGCCTGTTCGGCGCCGGTGGCTCCCGTGTATCCGTCGGCCAGGAGCATTGACTTGAACGCCGGCATCATGAAAGGAATCAAGACAAGCGGGATTATCGTCAGGATCAATGTTGGCGCCGGGTCGGTGAGTTGGAGGCGAATATTTAAGCGGGTCATCGCCCATAATTGCTTAAGCTGCGACATGGTCACTCTCCTCGATGATGTGCAGGTATGCGTTGTGCAGGCTCGGTTGGTCGATCTTCACATCGACGAGGCGTGCTCTCGCCAAGGCTGGCGAGGCCAAAACTTCGCCGATGCGCGAGCCTGGGTCGGCCTCGTCCCCGCTGTGGCGCAGTACGTTGCCGTCGGCGCTCCACCCCTCGAGCGGGGGAACGGTGCGGTCGAAGGTAAGCGTGACCTCGGCGCTGCCGTGGGCGGAAATGATCTCCTCAAGGCTTCCGCGGGCAACGATTCGCCCCTCGCTCAGGATCGCGATGTCAGAGCCAAGCTCCTCGAACTCCGCCAAGTAATGCGAGGTGTAGACGACGGCCGCGCCTTCTTCGGCCAGGTGACGGACCGCGCTCAGGATCTGGCTGCGCGCTTCAACATCCGCCCCAACCGTGGGCTCGTCCATGAAGATCAGTCGAGGCTTGTGCATGATCGCCATGCCCGCGTGGAGTCTGCGCTGCTGGCCACCCGAGAGATGCGAGGCGCGTTGGTCGCGTTTTTCACTCAGGCCAAGCAGCTCCATGACCTCGCCGGCGCGCACGACGGCTTCGCGGCGGCCAAGCCCGTGTAGCTCTCCGAAAGCGGTGAGATTCTGTGCGACGCTCAGGTCGGGGTAGATGCCGAGTTCCTGTGGTGCATATCCGAGCAGCTGGCCGATGTTGTGCGCTGCAGGATTCTTTCCGCAGATGCGAACGCTGCCGGCGTCTGCTCGCTTCAGCCCGCACAGAATAGTGATGAGCGTCGATTTTCCGGCGCCATTTCGCCCAAGCAGTCCAAGGATCTGCCCCGGCTCGACGCGAAGGTCGACTCCGCGCAGGACGTTGTGGGTGCCGTAGCTCTTGTAGATTCCTTGAACTTCTAGGGTGGGTGAGTGTGGTTGCGACACGGTTATTCTCCCATCGGTTAACAGTGTTAACTTTGTGTCGAGATAGAGGTTAACACTGTTAACTTGTGGATGCAATGCGGTCTGACGTACTGTGGTGAAAGCTTTTACTGGCCCGGGAAAAGAAGCGGCAGGGCGTGGCTGAGCTGGCGCGAAACCGAGGCCAGGGAGTGCGTCCCGCCCTCATCGATCCATACCTGCAGGCTCTGGGGCGTCATTAGCGTCGGATACCTGCGGTAAAACTCATCGAGCTGCGGATTCATGTCGTCCAAAGCCGGATCATCTGAACCGACGCTGGCGATAATGCGGAAATCCTGCGGTCCCATGTCGCGGCTGCGCGCGCCAAGAGTCACCTCGTCAGCAATCTGGGGCAGGGGTGCGTCATGATCGCGGCCGATCCATGACTCTCCGGCCATTGGCAGATAACCGTAGAAATAGTCCGGGTTCAGGGCGAAAACATCCCAAGTTGTAATCCCGCCCATGGAAAAACCGCCAAAAGCGCGGTGTGTGCGGCTAGCTTTTAAGGATTCATCCGTGGTGTCGCCGCCCGCGTAGGTTGAGTAACGCGACTCGATCGTGTCGATCAAAGTATTGATCTCGCTGGTCGCAAAGAAACGGTTCAGCTGATAATCCGTTTCAAAATCATCATTCACGAAAGAGCGATCAGGGTAATACGTTGCAAAAACAACGATTGTTGGAGAGATCGCGCCGCTGCGCTCAAGGTCATCAATGGCCGGCGAGACCTCATCGGCCATCTCTTCCGCACTACTCATCCATCCGTGAGTCAGGTACGTGATATTAGCCGGGCTTCCTTGAATGTAAGTCGCAGGAACGTACACCAGCGCCTGCTTCTTATAGGTCACGCCCTGATATTCCTGCTGATAATCCACTGTGTCGATCCGCCCGTGCAGGGGAATTGGATTCTCCGAGGCCGCAGGAATGATTACCGTTGTCCCGTCCGCCTTCTCGTGGTGGGTAACTGTGGGGGAGGGGGCGGAGGCGTGATAGGCCTCGTATCCTGCTGCGCTGACCAGGCCGGTTGCCGCCACTAGGGTGCCCACGGCCAGTGCAATCGTCCCCCTGCGGCTACGAGGCCGTGGCTGGTGCGCCGGCACTTCCGCGGTTTTGGGGGTGGATGAGGTCGGAGTGCTCATCGATAAAGTTCCGTGTACTTCGTGCGTGTTGACCTCATATAGTCGATTTTAGGTCCGCGGCTGCGGTGGTGCGAATGCGCCTTCGCTACAGGCGGATAGGATTGAGGCACCAACTGGACAAAGGAGTTGCCATGATTGCTGTCACCACACCAACCCTTGAAGGCGCACCTATTAAGCGTTACTACGGAATTGTTTCCGGAGAGACCTTCGCGGGTGTGAACCTCTTTAAAGATATTGGTGCAGGCTTGTCGAACCTCTTTGGAGGACGGGCATCGAACTATGAAGAGGAACTGGCCCAGGCCTCGCAAACTGCTATCAACGAGATGTGCCAGCGCGCGCAGGCGATGGGCGCAAACGCGGTAGTCGGCGTGCATCTCGACTACTTCACCGCAGGATCTGACAACGGAATGCTCGCAGCAATCGCTACGGGCACCGCTGTTGAGGTGTGAAACCTTCTGAGCGTTTAAACGCCGTAACCGGTTCCGGTGTCTTCTTTATCGGGGGGCTCTGGAGCCGGTTTTTTCTATTGAGCGCTTCCCTCACGCCTCCACTGAATGTAGTCGTGGTGGATGTACTTATGTGCCCAGGCGGTGTCGAGGGGCGCAATCTGGCGTTTTTCTGACACTTTGTCGCTGCGAAGGGTGGGCGTGCGGTCCTAAACTTGCCACGTTACCCGTGAAGGAGGCCTCACAGTGCCGGGATTGGAACCCTACGACGCAATCATGCTGCTGTCCTACGGTGGCCCCAACGGCATGGAAGATGTCCTCCCGTTCATGCGCAACGCAACGCGAGGCCGTGGAATCCCCGACGAACGCCTTCTTCAAGTCTCGAAGCACTATGAGCGTTTCGGCGGTATTTCTCCCATTAATGCTTGCAATCAGCGTCTGATCGTCGACCTATCCGCAGAGCTGTCGCGTCGTGGATATGACATTCCCGTCGGCTGGGGAAACCGTAATTGGCATCCCTTTGGCGCCGAGGGCTTAGACGAACTTGCCCAAGCCGGCGCGCGACGCATCCTTGTGCTGCCGACCTCCGCCTATGCCTCGTATTCGGGGTGCCGTCAGTACCGCGAAGATCTTGCCGAGGCCGCGCAGACCCTCAGTGAAAAGTGGGGGAGTATCGTCCTGGGTGCAGAGGACAACGCGGATAATCCAAGTGCCGACATCATTGTGGACAAAGTGCGCCCCTATTATTCGACGCCCGGTATGGCCAGTGCTGAAATTGCCTCGATCCGTCGCGCGTGGTCGGCCCTAGTTGAGGGCGGGGCTGATCCCGCTGGGATTCGACTGATTTTCGTCACCCACTCCATCCCCGTGAGCATGGAAGAAGGCTCCTCTCCCTTCCCCTTCCCTCCTGCCGTTTCTTCTTCCCCCGCTGCCGAGGCCGGCGACGTTGAGCTTGAAGGCGAAGAAACCTCATCCCTGGGCACTCCCGCTTCCGAAATTAGTTACGTGGCCCAGCATCATGCGTTGATTCAGGCGATCATGCCGGAAGTGCGTCGAATCTTGGGGCGCGAAGATTTGGGGTACGACCTAGCATTTTGTTCGCGCTCGGGCCCGCCGCAGGCGCGCTGGCTTGAACCCGACATCAACGATTTCCTGCGCGAACTGATCGCCCTGGAAGGTCAGAGTGCGGGGGAAGGAAACGAGGCCTCGGGAAGTGGAAAGCCCAGCGGCGTGGTCGTCGTCCCTATCGGCTTTATCTGCGACCACATGGAGGTTGTCTACGACCTAGACACCGAGGCGAAGGAAACGGCTGCGGAGCTTGGAATTGCGTACAAGCGCGCCGAAACGATCTCGATGGATCCCGCGTTTGTCTCTTCGCTGGTGGACATACTGGAAGAACGCGCAGCCCAGGCGCGAGGAGAAAACCCCTTCCGCATGACCGTCACAGGCATGGGACCTTTCCACACGGTGTGTCCGCCGGATTGTTGCTTGGCTCCGGCTCGGCCTGCGCATTCCCACCACTTCGACCAAGCGGGCGATCAGCGCGCAAGCTCGCATGCCCCACTTTCTTCCGACGGCCCTGCACGAGTCGCCGGTCAATCCGCCATACAACAGGAGGAATCAATGGCGTTCTTGAACCGTCGTGCGGCACAGCCCGCTGAAAACACCGAAAATACGGATCATTCTGAGGCTGCGCCCGAACACATTGCTGAGCATGCTCCGCACCACCATGCCGCGCACTCCTACGTTCCCGACCCGCGCGACCGGAGCGATATTGACTTAGACGAAGTCAACGGTAAGCAGCACTACGCGCTGTATTCCGTGTTTGCATTGAGTGAGTTCTTACCGGCAGACGACAGTGAGCGCGCCCAGATTGTTGCTGAATCCCTGGATTACGTGAAGAGCACGGGCGCAGAAATCCGCGGTTTCTATGACGTCTCCGGCTTCCGTGCCGAGGCGGACCTGATGGTCTGGTGGCTTGATGACGACCCCGAGGTCTTGCAAGACGCCTACCATCGCTTGCGTGCTAGTGCGCTGGGGAAGTTCTTGGAACCCGTGTGGTCTTGCATGGGCCTGCACACTCCCGCCGAGTTTAACAAGCGTCATATTCCTGCGTGCTTTGGTGGGGTTGCGCCGCGTGACTGGGCGATGGTCTACCCCTTCGTGCGCTCCTACGACTGGTACCTGAAGGCCCCCGAAGAGCGCTCGCGGATCATGGCCGAGCATGGGCGCAACGGCTTCTCGCAGTACCCCGATGTTAAGGGTTCGACCCTGTCGGCTTTCGGATTCTCCGACTACGAGTGGGTTTTGGCTTTCGAGGCCGACAGCTTGGACCGCCTTGAGGGTGTCATGCACGCTCAGCGCTACACCGAAGCACGCCTGTATGTGCGCGAGGATACGCCCTTCTTCACGGGTCCTCGTGTGAGCCTGCAGGAATGGGCTGAGCGCCAGCCGAGGGCATGAATCTTGCCGCTGTAAGGAGGTGACCGTGACTATTCCCGAAGGCCTCGTTTCTTGCGAAGACGGCCTTGTCCGCCCGACCTGGGCTGCGACTGACCTGCTTTTACGCGACTACTACGACACCGAATGGGGAAGTCCGGTCACCTCCGAGCAGGACGTCTTCGAACGCCTCGTCCTTGAGAGCTTTCAATCTGGCCTCTCGTGGTCGACGATCCTCAAGAAACGACAAGCCTTCCGCACTGCCTTCGCATCTTTCATTCCCGAGGCCGTCGCCGCCTTCACCGATCAAGACCGCGAGCGTTTAATGCAGGACGCGGGCATCGTACGGAATAAGCGGAAGATCGACGCAGCCATCACCAACGCGCGGGCAGTCATCGCGCTTCGCGGTGCTCTAGCTGCCGAAGCGGACGCACACCGCGCCGGGCGGATGGGGGAGGCGCCGCTTAGGCACCTGCTACGGCCTCGGCAATCCTACCCACGCCACCTCGGTGAACTTGTCTGGCTCTATCAGCCCAACCACCAGCCTCGGCCGAAAAATGCCGGGGAAGTGCCCGCGCAGACGGAAGAATCCCGCGCCCTTTCGCTTGAGCTCAAACGCCGAGGCTTCGTCTTCGTTGGCCCGGTCACCGCATTGGCCCTGATGAGTGCGATCGGCATTACGAACACCGACATTATTGGCACGTGGAAGCGGCCGCTGGCTGAATGAACCAGGCTTCCTTGAGGTCGCTGCGGTCGAATGGGAACGGGTCTAGAGTGGAAATATGACTCCAGAGATTACTGATCCGAGGTTTAAATCAATCGCAGAGGAAATTCGGAGGGATCCGGAAAATGCCTCGTTCACAAAGCGTGGGATCGATCCGTTGTTTTACGCGGGCCCCGAGTGTCGGATCATGATCGTCGGTCAAGCTCCTGGCCGAGTCGCTGAAGAAAGCGGAATTGTCTGGAACGACCGCAGCGGTGACCGCCTGCGCGATTGGATGGGAATCGATCGCGATGCCTTCTACAACTCTGGGAAATTAGCCATTGTCCCCATGGACTTCTACTTCCCGGGCACCGGGAAGAGCGGTGACCTGCCTCCGCGTAAGGACTTCGCGGATAAGTGGCACCCGCGCCTGCTTGAGCTCATGCCCGATTTGAAGCTCACTATCTTGGTCGGCTCCTACGCGACAAAGCGCTATCTGCAGCTCAAATCTTCGGCCTCTCTCACGCAGGTCGTCAAGGACTACCGCGACTACCTGCCGGAGTTCTTCCCGCTGGTGCACCCATCGCCTCGTAACCAAATCTGGATGAAGAAGAACCCCTGGTTTGTCCAGACTGTCATTCCGGATCTGCAAGAACTCGTTGCGCAGATTATGAAGTGACTTTCTAAGCGAGTTCTGTTTCCTCAAAGATAGACATGTCTTTGGGGATGCGTTTATTTGACTCTGCTCGGGAATGAATAGCGCAGTGTTAATGCGATTAATGCGTATTATTCCTAAGGTAAAAAGCGTGCAATAATTGTGCAATGACCAGTGAAGCTGTAATCCCGAATTTCTCCAGTGACTATCAAGAAGGCGCACACCAAAAGGTACTGGACGCCTTGGTCGCCACCAATATGGAGCAATCCAGTGGTTACGGTACCGATGAACACTGCGAGCACGCGCGCAACCTGATCCGCGCGGCTTGCAACGCGCCCAACGCGGACGTTCACTTCCTAGTCGGTGGAACCCAAACAAACGCCACGATTATCGATGCGATCCTCCTGCCCTGGCAGGGGGTCATTGCTCCCCACACCGGACATATCAACATGCACGAGGCGGGCATTGTTGAGCGCGGCGGGCACAAGATCCTTGATATCCCTGCGAAAGAAGGCAAGATCACGGCCGCAAACGTCATTCGTGTGTGCGACGCGTGGGAAGGCGACGGTGCGCGCGACCATATGATCGCCCCGGCGCTGGTTTACATTTCCCAGCCCACTGAGTACGGGACCCTGTACTCGCTTCAAGAGCTCGAGGACATTTCAGCTGCTTGCCGCGAGCGTGGCTTGAAGCTTTTCGTTGATGGAGCGCGCCTGGCCTATGCCCTAACTTCACCCGCGAATGATGTCTCGATGGCTGACCTAGCGCGTCTGTCGGATGTGTTCTACATCGGCGGTACCAAGTGCGGAACCCTTTTCGGTGAGGCCGTGGTGATCCCAGATGGTGGCTCGATCCGACAATTTGTTACTCAGATGAAGCAGCACGGTGCGCTGCTTGCGAAGGGGCGTCTCTTGGGCGTCCAGTTCGAGGCCCTGTTTGAGGACGGCCTGTATTCGACGATTGGTCAGCCGGGAGTGGAATCAACGCGGCGAATCCGCGAAGCCCTGATCCGTGCGGGATACGTTGTCACTATGGATTCTCCGACGAACCTCACTTTCGTCGCCCTCGATCAGGCAGGACACGAGCGTTTGTCGCGAAAGGTCCGCTATGGCATCTGGGAGACGCTGCCCGATGGCCGCCTGCTCGCGCGCTTTTGTACCTCGTGGGGAACCCCCGAAGAAGATGTGAAAGCATTCGAAGAGGCGCTTGCCTGATAGTCGCCGCGGCCCTAGGCGCTCCCTCCGTATGAGGCTGCGCTCGGCATGAGGCTGCGCTCCGCACCGCTCCCTCCACATGAAGTCGGTAAATGTCATGCGTTATAGCGTGTGTCTTTTCGTGACTTCGTGTGTTAGGAGGGATGACGTTGCCCAGCTGATCTGACTGCCGGCTCGTTTCCACTCCCTCCACATGCAGTTTGGCCCTGTGCCATGCCTGTTGTGCTTCCCCCACATGAAGTCGGTAAATGTCACGGCTTATAACGCATGTCTTTTCACGACTTCGTGTGATAAAAAGGGCAGGGAAGGTGCGGGAGCGTCGCGTGGAACGAGCTCCCATCGAGACAGGCAGCAAACGGAACGAACTCGCATCGAAACAGGCTCCAACTGACACAAGCGCGCTACGCTTGAACAGTGACAATCGACGCTACCAATTGCACTGCCCCTGACTTCTCCGCGCTCGCGGCCTCGCGCCGCTCAATCCGCGCATACATGGATCAGCAGATTCCACAGGACATCCTGGACGCGATCCTCAAAGACGCAACAACAGCCCCCAGCTGGTCCAACACTCGTGCCTTCGCCCTCGCATTGGCAACGGGGGAGCGCGCCGATCGCCTGCGCAAAGAATACGTGCGTCGATTCGATCAAACCCTGGATATTCAACACCGCAAGCCCTTCGCGCTGGCAAAAACTGCCCTGCGACGCGAACTACCCGACGGTGATTTTCCCGTCTGGAAGCCTTACCCCCGCGAGCTTCGCCCAGCTCAAGTTGAAATCGCCAAGTGTGTATATGGCGCCTATGGCATTGAACGCAGCGATCACGAGGGGCGCGACGCAGCAAACCGCAGAAACGTGACAGCTTTCGATGCTCCCGTCATGGGCTTTGTCTTTGTCCACCAGAAAATGCTGCCGTGGAGTGCGATGGATGCGGGTCTCATGCTGCAAACCCTGTTTCTTTCAGCAAAAGCCCACGGCGTCGACTCGTGCGCAATCGGTGTGCTCTCGGCTTGGCGCGGTCCGGTCGAGCAGGAGTTCGAGATTCCTCAGCACTACAAGCTCATCACTGGTTTCTGCTTGGGCTACGCGGACATCGAAGCCCCAATCAACCAGGTCAACGCACCCCGCCCGCCGATCCAGCTTCTCGAAGGGAAGTAAGAGTGCCGAAACAGTACCTTTCTGTCGCCTTCGCTTACGTTGGCGTCGTTATTGGCGCGGGCCTTGCCAGTGGTCAAGACCTTCTGCAGTACTTCCTCTCTTTCGGAGCGAAGGGCTTGATCGGTATTGCTGTCCTTGGCGTCCTCAACATCGTCTTTGGTGTTGTGGCCCTGCAGCTTGGGTCCTACTACCGATCAGGCCACCACGACGAAGTCTTTGAACGCATCGCTCCGCCGCTGGTCCGTCGCATGATTGACGTCGTTCTGGTCTTTTCGGGCTTCGCGATGGGTTCCGTCATGCTCTCTGGCGCGGGAGCGAACCTAGAACAGCAGTTTGGAATCCCGGCCTGGGCGGGCAGCGCGATCTGTGCAGTTCTTGTTGTCGTGACTGCTTTCCTTGACTTTGATCGCATCATGAAAGTTATCGGGGTCTTCACCCCGATGATCATTGTTGCCATCAGCATCTTGACGGTCTACTCGCTGCTCCGCAACCATCCCGGAGTTGCACAGCTCAACGCTGCCGCGCAAAACGTCACCCCCGCACTTCCGAACTTGTGGCTCTCGACAATCAACTACTTCGCACTCTGCGTGGTCAACGGTATTGCGATGGCTTTCGTTTTGGGAGGTTCCGTCCTGCGCATCGATGTGGCACGCAAGGCCGGGAGCTTGGGTGGCGCGCTGATTGCACTGGTTATTGCGGCCGATGCGGTGACGCTTTTCCTCAACATGGATCGCATCTGGGATGTGGGAGTGCCGACTTTGGAGATCGCCCGGCGCATTCATCCGGCCTTCGCGCTCCTGTATACGCTCATCATTTTCGCCCTGATCTACAACACGGTCTTTTCCCTGTTCTACTCAACAGCTCGACGCTTCTCCGGCGGCTCGGATCAGCGCATGCGAGTGATTCTGACAGGGGTGACCGCTACAGGTTATGCGAATTCACTGATGGGATTCAAGAAATTGGTTGGCGGCATGTATCCGATCATCGGCTACCTAGGCATCGCCCTTCTGCTGGTACTTGCAGTCGCGTGGCTGCACCGCCGCGCCTCGGTAATCCGCGAAGAAAACCTGCGCCGCAAGCTCATCCGCGTGCAGGTACGCAAGCATGCCGAAGACCTTGAGTACACGGATGCTGATCGTGCCGAGGCCCAGACACTTGCGCGCGCCTCGGTCGTTGATGCGAGCAGTTTGCGCCGTGACGCAGACTCGATTGCGGAACAGATCGTCGCCACCCAAGATGACGCCGCTGCCTATGCGCGCGAGGCTCTGCCCGTCGACGAGGCCCTGGTCGAGGAAGCGCTCGAGGCCGACCGGGCGAACGACTGAGTCAGCTCACCGACGAGGCCGTAGCTGCCTCGTGCGCAAGCAGCCAGGCTTTTGCGTCGCCTCCCGCTGCGTAGCCGCCCGGGCAGTCGGCCGCCACGACCCTGTGGCAGGGGCGGATGAGGAGTAGGGGATTGCGCCCGACCGCGCCGCCGACCGCCTGGGCTGACGCGGGCGTGCCTGCTTCGCGCAGCTGGGTGACGATCTGCCCGTAGGTGCGCGTCGCGCCGTAGGGGATAGCGTCCATCGCCTCCCACACGCGCTTTTGAAAGTCCGTGCCCGCAGGCGCGAGACGAACGGTGGCGGGGGAGGGGGCCTCGCCCGCGAAGTATCCGTCGAGCCAGGACATCGCCGCGCCCAGAGCCCGCGCGTCCGCCTCGCCCCACCCGGCCTCGGCGAGGATAACATCCCGGGAAACGGACGAGGTTAGGTCGAGCGCGGAGCGCGCCACGGCCTCGTCGATGCCGTAGGGGGAGCCGAAGAAACGCTGCCCGGCCCCCCACAAGCCGATGAGCGCACCGCCCCGCGCGGCCAGCGTGAGGCTGCCGATGGGGGAGTCGTAGGTGGCGAGTGCCGGATCAGAACTGCTCGGGGTGCTCTCGGTAGGCATACGCCCACACTGTCACGGCGACAGTCACAGCGCGAGTCCAGGCATCACGGACGGCGCTCAGTTCGTCACCCTCGAAGCCCTCCGCGAGGAGACGGTGACCGACCTCCACAGTGGGCGCGATGAAGGCGAGCACGTAGCGCAGGGGCACGAATGGTGTCGAGTCCGCCCCATCCGCCGCGTTCTTCGCTGCGGACATGTGCCGTGCGCCGATCAGGTACTGGTAGTCCAACCACGCCTGGTCACGCTCGCGCGTGCACATGTCGATGATCCACTGGGCGAAGCGCGGCTTTGACGCCTGCGCGTACTCGGGGTTTGGCTGCCCGTCCGAGTGCGCGGAATGTGCTGCCAGATACGTCTTTTGAGCCAGAATTCCGCGCCACGTGTCGACCATTTCCATAGCGTGTGGCGCCAGGATGGGTTCTGCTCGTGAGAGCAGCTCTGCGTCACCGGGCTGGACGTGTGCGGCGGCCTCGATCTGGCGTAGATCCTCGAGTGTGAGCGGGGATGTGGGGACGGCATCGGTGCCGTAGGTGTACCCCGACGAGTGGTTGTAAGCGGTCATGAGAACCTCCTTGAAACGATGCGTCGATTGTACAACGTGCTCTGATCGTGTGGATCTGTTTGACATTCGGGGATGGTGTCGAGGCCATGCGGGCGGGGCGTGGTACGCCGCGCGAGTTCGCGGCGCGCGTAGCCGCTGTGGTGAGATGGCAATGACACCGGTGGGGTTGCGCGCGATACGCATAGGTTCAGACTGTCATAGTGATGACGAATGTGCACACTTCGGACATGTGAACGCCTCACCCGTAAACTATATGTATGGAACCGTTGATGATCGCGCTGCTGGGGATGCTCATTATTGTTGCCACGCAGTTTATTGCCCCCAAAGTTGGCGTCGCATCACCACTGATCCTGCTCGGCGTTGGACTTGCAATCGGCTTCCTCCCGCAGGTTGGAGCCATCGAAATCGCACCGCACATCATCTTGGAAATTATTCTTCCACCCCTGCTATTTTCAGCGGCTGTGCGTATGCCAACGATGGATTTCCGCCGAGAAATGCAAGCCGTGGCAATGCTTGCTATTCCGTTGGTGTTTATCTCCTCATTCGCCATTGGTTTCCTCATCAACTGGATGGTTCCGCAGATTTCACTGGCGTGGGGCGTGGCGCTGGGAGCTGTTTTATCTCCCACCGACGCGGTCGCCGTCACCATTGCCAAGCGCAGCGGCGTCTCGCACCGCATCATTACAGTGCTTGAAGGCGAAGGCCTCTTCAACGATGCCACTTCACTGGTGCTTCTCGCTGCGGCGATGAATGCTGGGCTTGCCGCCGATAACGGTGCCCTCAATCCCGCACTGCTCACGGGTCGTGTCCTCGTTGCCCTTGGCATCGCCATTGTGGTCGGCTTAATCGTCGGTGAAGTGGGGGTTCGGATTCGTTCGATCATCAAAGATCCGTCGACGGATACGGTCTTTTCCTTTGCAATGCCTTTCATTGCTTCGATCCCTGCCGAGCATGTGGGTGGCTCGGGATTGGTTGCCGCGGTCGTTGCCGGTCTTGTTGTTTCCGGTCGTCGCGCAGGCATGATTTCCGCGCAAAATAGGCGTTTTTCGCAGCAGAACTGGTCGACCATGACTCTCATGCTCGAGAGTGGGATTTTCCTTGCAATGGGGTTGCAGGCATTTGGCATCATCGAAGACACCGATGGAGATGGCGGCGGATTGGCGCGAGCCGCCGTGATTGCCGTCATTGCGGGCAGTCTCATTATGCTGATCCGTGCACTCTTCATCGCACTCATGCTCACTTGGCTCGACCACCGCAGCAAGCACCGTAAGAGGCGCTACGAGGCCGAGGCTGGGCGCCTCGAAGCCTTCGAGCAGCGAATGGCGCAGGCCTGCACCGTGGACAGCGAGGTTCTGGCAAGCCGAAACCTCAGTGAAGAACAGTGGATCAAAACCATGGCCCGCTGGCGGCGCCGCCTCAAAATTGCCGAGCGGCAACACGCAGTGCGCCGATCCGACATCGATTACTTTGAAAAAGAGCCGCTTGGGCCGCGTGAAGCCAGTGTCATTATCTGGTCCGGAATGCGCGGAGCCATCACTCTTGCCGCAGCACAAACGATTTCCGCCGCAGCGCCCATGCGTTCCTTCCTTCTGACCATCGCCCTCCTAATTGCTGCGGGCGCCCTAGTCATCCAAGGAATTTCCCTTCCGTGGCTGATCCGCTTGATCAAGCCCAAGATGGCCTCAGCCGATATCAGTGAAGAAGAACGCGAAGAACTTCGAGAGGTCATGAGTTCCGCACTTGTGGATACGGCTCTGGCCCAGGCAATCAAGGAAGTTGACGCTCAGACACTTTTGTCTGCTGGAGTCTCGCGAACCTTGTCCCGTCTGGGCAATGTTGTCGACCTGCAATCTTCTCCTTCTTTGGGGACTTCGAGCGAGCCTGTCCCTGACACCGACGGGGAAAATGAGGCCACTCCCGTGGAAATGAGCGAAGAGGAGGTTGAGCGCTCCTTCACGCGTGAGCAGATTCGCGAACTGGCACTTGAAGCGATTCACGCTCAGCGTGAGGCTCTTCTTCAGGCTCGTGATGAGGGGCTCTTCTCTTCAGCAGCCCTAGAAGGAGCTCTTGCTCGACTTGATAACGAGGAGATTCTTCTGGTCTCGGGGCAATCGAATTCCCACTGATCCGGGGTTTCTGGCCGTCAACCAGGGGAATCCCCGATGTCGCTCCCGCAGCGATTTTGTTAGCCTTAAAAAGGTCAGCAAATAACGGTCGAAGGAATCCCAGTGCTTGAGCTGCGAAATATCGTCAAGATCTACGAAACTGCAAACCTACGCCAGGTTGCGCTCAATGACGTTTCGGTTGCTTTCCGCGATAGCGAATTCGTTGCAGTTTTGGGCCAGTCGGGTTCAGGTAAAACGACGATGCTCAACGTCGTTGGCGGTCTGGATCGCTTCCAAAGCGGTGACTTGGTCATCGATGGAATCTCAACGAAGGACTACAAGGCCCGCGATTGGGACGCCTACCGCAACAACCGCATTGGCTTCGTTTTCCAGTCCTACAACCTGATCCCGCACCAGACCATCTTGTCCAACGTTGAGTTGGCACTGACTCTCTCCGGTGTTTCTCGAGGCGAACGCCGCAAGCGGGCGATGGAAGCCTTGGAACGCGTCGGGCTTGCCGAGCACGTCGGGAAGAAGCCCTCACAGCTTTCTGGCGGCCAGATGCAGCGCGTCGCTATTGCTCGAGCGCTCATCAATGACCCTGAAATCCTCTTGGCTGACGAACCGACCGGTGCTCTGGATTCAAAGACCAGTGTCCAGGTCATGGACCTCCTGCGAGACGTTGCCCAAGACCGTCTGGTCATCATGGTGACCCACAACCCGGAGCTTGCGCACCAATACGCAACGCGTATTGTCGAGCTTGCGGATGGTGAAGTGATCGCCGACTCGCGTCCTTTCGTCCCCGGCACCGAAGAAATTCGCGAGGCCAAGCCGGTGCGCCGTACCTCGATGGGATTCCTGACCGCGCTTTCCTTGTCCTTCAATAACTTGATGACGAAGAAGGGTCGTACCCTGATGACCTCTTTCGCGGGGTCTATTGGAATCATTGGTATCGCCGCGATCTTGGCCCTTGCGAACGGCACGAATGCTTACATCGCCCAAACAGAAGAAGAGACCCTGGGCGCCTACCCGCTGACCATTCAAAAGAGCGGGATGGACATGTCCAGTGCCCTGTCTGCGCAAGTGGAAGCCGCTAGCAGTGAGAAGCCGAGCGATGGCAAAGTTGGGGTCTCCAAACTGAGGACTCTTGCAGACAATATTCGTGATGCGAAGACGAATGACTTGGCCTCGTTGAAGGCGTTCCTCGATGGAAATGGCGGGAACGTCAACTCTTTCGTCAATGCCATCGAATACGACTACGATGTGACGCCACAGATATTCCAGGCAGATACCTCAAAGGACAATATTCAGGTCAGCCCCGACCAAGCGATGAACCGAATGGAAACGGGCTTCCGTGGAAGTCCTATGTCCTCGATGGTGGCCACCAACGCCTTCTATCAAATGCCGCAGGAGTCCTCGCTTTACACCTCCGCCTACGATGTCCTTGCCGGCCACTGGCCAACATCTGCGTCTGAGGTCGTTCTTGTCATTGATGAAGACGGCAATATGTCGAACCTGATGGAGTATGTCCTGGGTCTGAAAGACCACAAGGAATTTGACGAACTGATGCGTCAGTACTACTCGGGGACCATTGGCGAGAAGAACTCTGCCACCCCGAGTCCTTCACCTTCGGCGAGCGACGCCCCCGCGGCCTCGTACGATTACGACAAGATTTTGGGGATTAAGTACAAGCGCATCAACGCGGCGGCAAAGTACACGTGGGATGAGAACTACAAGGTCTGGTCGGATCACTCCTCGGATAAAGAATTCATGAAGAAGCTGATCGACGAGGGGCAAGAACTTCGCATTAGTGCAATTGTGAAGCCGAATTCCTCGCATGGGGGAGCACTGCGCCAGGGTATTGCCTACACCCCTGAGCTGACCCGCCAGATTATTCGCGAGGCCGAGGACAGTCAGATCGTCAAGGATCAGCGGGCAAACCCGAAGACCGACGTGTTCACAGGTAAGACTTTCCAAGAGCTTGCAGATTCCTCGAAAGATCGTTCCAGCGGTTTTGATATGTCCAGCTTGTTCACTGTTGACCAAAACAAGCTGTCTGCGGCATTTTCTATTGATCCTTCCGCCATGCAGATGGATCTGTCCTCTTTGGACTTCAGCGGAATGGATCTATCCAGCCTTGACTTCTCAAACCTTGATCTGTCGGGAATGGACTTGTCGAATATCGATCTTTCGAAGCTCGTTCCTGCCGACGGTTCGGCCGTGCAGATCGATCCCTCCAAGCTCAACCTGGGCGAACTGAGCAAGAGCGTTCCGCAGCTGCAAAACGTTGACTTCCCAGCGATTATCCGTAAGACGCTGGCGGATGGCGCGGTGAAGGATACCGCTGGAACATACTTAAGTTCGCAGGCAAGTCAGATCCTTCAGGGATTCCAGGACTACGCGCAAAACCAGATTGCCGCGGGTGGCTCCACGGACTTTGCCACGCTGGTTTCTGACTACTTCTCGCAGCCCTCAGTGATCCAACAGATCAATGCTGCCGTTTCTTCCGACCAGGTTGTTGATCGCCAGAAACTGATGACAAACCTGCAAGCAGCACTTGGAAATGACCCAGCGCTTGCCTCGGTCGCCTCTCAGGTGTCGACAGAACTTGCGAACCAGATTTCGGCTCAGATCGCCGCACAGCTTGGTGGCAATCTGATGCGCGGAGTATCTGCGGCGATCGGCCAGGTTCTCCAAGAGACCATGGCGAACGCCATGACTCAGATGATGACTCAGCTTTCGCAGACGATTGGCCAGCAGATCAGTGCGACAATGAGCCAATTCGCAAAGAGTATGAGCAGTGCCTTCCACTTTGATCCCGAGGCCATGGCGTCGGCCTTCTCATCCAATCTTGATGAGAAGTCGCTTGCCGCGTTGATGGCGACGATGTTCTCAACGAACGTTCCCACGCTTGAGACCAACCTGCGTGATTTGGGATGGGCTGACCTGAAGTCCCCCAGCAGCATCTCGATTTACCCGAAGTCCTTCAAGGATAAGGATTCCGTCAAGGCGCTCTTGGACCAGTACAACGCTGACAAGGAAAGCGCCGGTAAGTCCGATCAAGTCATCACCTACACCGATATCATGGGTGTGCTCATGAGCTCAGTGACGAAGATCGTCAACGTGATCTCGTGGTTACTCATCGCCTTCGTGTCGATCTCATTGGTCGTCTCCTCGATCATGATTGCGATCATTACCTACATTTCGGTTCTTGAACGCAAGAAAGAAATCGGCATTCTTCGCTCGATCGGCGCTTCAAAGGGCAATGTTTCTGCGGTATTCAACGCGGAAACATTCATCGAGGGTCTGATCGCGGGCATCATCGGCGTTGGCGTGACCTACGGGATCTGTGGCCTGGTCAATGCGATTGCCGAGCAGGGGTTCCAGGTGAAGAACATTGCCCAGCTCTCCCCACTGACAGCCGTGGTATTGGTGGCGATCTCGGTTGGCTTGACCGTTATTGCGGGCTTGATCCCAGCTTCGAGGGCATCTCGCCAAGACCCTGTCGAAGCCCTGCGCTCAGAGTAACTGCGAGCCCTGCGGGCGCGAGCCTGCGTTACCCTGAAGGTATACAGCGTTCCTGGAACCACGCCGGGCTGCGCACCTGAGGAGGAAAAATGCCAACGCCTAATACCCTGGCAACAAGGGATAGTGTCGCTGTCCTGCTTGCGACCGGCTTCGAGGAAGTTGAAGCCCTTGCGGTTGTCGATGCCTTGTATCGAGCGGGAATCCGTGCGGATCTCATTTCGATTGAAAATGAGCGTCACGTTGTCAGCTCACACGGAATCAAGCTCGTTTCCGACCTCATGCTTGAGGATGCGGATTTGGCCTCCTACACTGTGGTCTTCCTGCCTGGTGGTATGCCTGGAACTCTTGGGCTGAAGGCAAATGAGCGAGTCCGCGAGGAATTGACGCGTCGCGCCTCGAACGGAGAAAAGACTGCTGCGATCTGCGCTGCTCCTTCGATTCTGGCTGAACTGGGAGTTCTTCAGGGCAAGCGGGCCACTGCAAATCCTGGTTTCATGGCCGCTCTGAGCGCGGGAGGTGCACAGGCGGAGACCACGCCGGTCGTTGTTGACGGGAACATTGTGACCAGTAGGGGAGCGGGCACTGCTCTAGAACTCGGTTTTGAGCTGGTCCGCCAGCTTCTGGGGGACGAGGCCGCACAACAGGTGCGAGAGTCCGTTGTGTGGGAGCACTGAGGAGGCATGGGTAAGCGTAAGCCTCGTCCTTGGCCGGATCCTCCCAATCCTTTGGCGCTGCCAGTTATTGATAACCACACGCATCTTCCCGTCCACGAAGGTGAAATCCCGCGCGCGGACGGGGTGAAGATGTCCCTTGAAGAACAACTGGAGCGTGCACGCCAAGTAGGCGTGACGAGGATGATTTCCAGCGCCTGTGAACTGCCAGATTTTGATCCGATGCTCGAGCTTGCCCGTGCGCATGAGGGAGTTCGCGTAGCACTTGCGATCCACCCGAACGAGGCCGCCCTGCATGCCGGCTGTGCCGATCCTTCCCCCGATGGTTTGATTCCGCAGGTGCGTGAGCACCATATTCCCCTTGACGAGGCCTTGTCCGCAGTAGAGGGACGCTTGAGTGACCCGCTGGTGGTTGCTGTGGGGGAGAGCGGCTTGGATTACTTCCGCACCGCTGATCCCGGTCGTGAGGCCCAGAAGGAGTCCTTCCGCGCGCACATCGAAATGGCTGCTCGCCACGATTTGCCACTGCAGATTCATGATCGTGATGCTCATGAGGACTCCATTGCCCTTCTGCGTGAGTGTGCGCTTCCGGATCAGCGCATTGTTTTCCATTGTTTCTCCGGCGATGCGCAGATGGCCGATGTCTTGGCTGAAAATGGCTGGTATGCGTCTTTTGCGGGGCCAATCAGTTATCCGGCAAATGACAACCTCCGTGAGGCATTTGAAGTCCTTCCACCCGAACTGGTGCTGGTTGAGACGGATGCTCCCTACTTGACTCCTATGCCGTGGAGGGGCTGCCCCAATGCTTCTTACGTCATGGCATATTCGGTGCGCTTTATGGCTGAGCTCTGGGGTATTTCAGAGCAGCTGGCGTGTGAGCGCCTGACGGAAAATGCCGAGCGAGTCTACGGAAGCTGGTAAGCAATCGGCTAATGGGATAGCGCGGCGCTCGTGAGCGCTCGTGTGTCGGTCATGAGCACATGAGTTGAGGCTGAAACACAGTGGTGGGGCCTCCCTACGGGGAGGCCCCACCACTCATATATGGGCCGAATCTCCTTAGAGGATCTTCTTCAGTGCAGGATCCTTCCAGGCGCGGTTCCTGGTCAGAAGCGGATCATTATTCGGGATCATCAGGTACTTTGTCTCAACCGCGGGATCGCCGGAATCGCCACCGTCATTCCACGTGGTATCAACGGTCTTCCACGTTCCGTTAACTTTCACCTGGTTCCATGCGTGTCCAGATTTAGAACCATTTCTTAGAGTGACAAGGCCGGTCACAACAACCGAACTCAAACCCGACTTAGTCGCTAGGAGCTGGAAGACGTTCGCGTAGCCTTCGCAGACGGTTGTTCCCTTGAAGAAAATACCGCCCGCATCGTGGTCAGGGGTGTATTCAGGCGTCAGAGTTCCTGTCTTTTCCCAGACCTTGTGGCTTCCTTCCAACCCGTCATAGTTGTAGGTCGCATGGTTAATGATCCAGGAGTTAATCGTTCGGACCTTGGTTTCCTCATCCATTCCGGGCTTGATGATCTCTGCGACCACTTGGTCGGCTTTGCTATTGATCTGGCCCGAATAATCCTTGGGTGCAAGATGCTGATCGGTTGCGCCCTCAGTTCCCAAAGTGACATGAAGAATCTTGTCTTTCGGCGAGTATTCGCGGCCAATAATGAAGGGAATCAGACCGTTTTGATCTTTTGCCTCGGTCAATGCTGCTTTAATTCGTGAGTCAGATTCTGCTTCTGGGAACTGTGAAAGGTCGATATTTGTATACCCCATCATCAAGTTCGCAGCGACGTACTTTGACAGCGGCGTTGTCCCCAGCACCTGCACGGGAGTATCTGGGAAGGTGCGCGCCACATTGTCGTTGGATTCCTTCTTCTGGACTTGCTTGGTGTAGGTCAGATTGGGCGCAAAGTAACCGGTATTGGCCTTTTCCTGATCTTTCTTCAGCTTCTGGAGATCCTCGGTGTAGGTTGACGGATCGAAGTTATTGACAATGTAGGAGCTGGTGAATCGAGTATTGCCGATGTGATAGACGACGTGGAGTTTTGCTTCAGGATCTTTGATCGTCTTCGGGTTTGAGCTCGCAACCCAGCTCTTTTCGGGATCGACAACCAAACTCTGCATACGAGTGTGTCCATCGGCCATCGTCACGGGGATCTGAGCGGGAAGCTCGCTCAAATTATCGAATCGCGAGCGATCCAGACCAAGCTGGCGCTGTGCGTTGAAAGCAATTCGAATAGGGGTATTCCCAAGGGTATTTGCGATATCGATAAAGTTGGACATCTTCGAGATCTTCGCGTTCTTCTTCGCGATTACCGAAACTTGTGTTCCCTTGCTGTTGAGGATGCGGTCAAGCTCCTCGTCTGTCAGCCAGCCCTCGCCCTCGCGTGAGCTACCTTTGGAATCTTCCTGGACGGTTAGGAATGCATCCAGTGCGGTGTTCAGCGTTCGATCTCGTTGGGGTTCGTCATCAGCTCGTTGATCCGAATTCCACGAGGTCTGATTTGTCGTTGCAACAAGCTTTGGGCGGAGCTTAGTCGTTCCATCCTTATCGGTGGAGTTGAGGAAGACGACGTAGTAGGAGTCAGCGCCTTCGACCGGATCCCATGACACGCTGAACGTACCGTTGTCTTCCTCGTCCACCGAGATGTTTTGCGGGCGGGGAAGGAAGCCCTCATCGCTGACGCGAATACGGCGAACGATCGGGTGTTCAAGAAGCTTGCCGGTTTGCAAGTCGTTGTATTGAACAAGGTAGTACATGGGGAGCAAACCCCAGCCTGAAGAGCCAGTGATGTCTGCAAGGGGGCTTGGGTGTGACTGCGACTGCAGAGTGAGCCACGAAGGTGAGATTGAAATACCTTCAGAAGCTCCGTACGTGCCGATCTCAAACTCTAGATCCACATCCAATGCCGCGTCGGAATAGACCGCGAATGGGGTTGCGAACCTCGAACTTTTACTATCGGCCTCATCCGACTTTCGCTTTTCGAAATCGGAGAGCTTGACCTTGGTGGGGATGACGAGTTGGTCGCCCTGATTGACTTCCTGCACTCCTTCAAGCCATTCGAATGCGGTGGGGTCATTCTTCTTGAGTTGATTGACGGAATCGTCAGCGCGAGCTACGGATGGGAGCGCAAAGGAGGCAAGAGTGACAATACTCAAGGCCGCAATGGTGCGCGTAAAAAAGCGTGAGAAGGTCATTTGATCGTTGTCTCCAGAGGTTGGACGGTCTGGCAGTAAATGTCCGGGGTGAGTCCCTTACCGTTTGTGCACATCGCCAAGGAGAACTTGGTCGAATTCGGATCGCCCTGTGCAACGAAAAGGGAAGAGTAGGTCTTCGCCTTATCCCCAACCAGATAACCGGTGTATCCCTGGGGTTCTTGAGCGTCCTTCACCTGCGGGTCGTCGGAGGTAAATTGGCTGGTATCGGGGGCCTTCAACAGCTGCGCATCCACATCGGAAAGCTTAAAAATCGGGACATCATTGCGATCGCCTGAACCGGCTAGGAGTGCCTTTGCCTCATCAGTTCCAGGAAGTGGTGATGTGCTTGCGTAGAAAACCCAGCGCAGCGCGTTATCGGGCGATTCCTTTGCGCCAGTTGCATGGTTCTCAAACTTGTAGTCGATCTTGATGATTGACTTTCCATCATTGGTCGTTTGAGGAAGTTTTGATGCGCCTAAAAGAGTGAAGGCGAAATAACCGCGGTCAGTGCGGGCGGTGACTAATTTTAATTTGCCATCAAAACGCAGCGAGTAACTGCCAAGGTAAAGCTTTGAGTCGTCTGCACTGAAAGTTTCCTTGCCTTCGGGCTGAGGGGAGACGGAGCTGAGGTCACGCAGTTTGTCATTCGGCGCGGTACTAAAGAAGACGGTCTTCTCGAAGCTCGGCTCTGAGCCGTCGCCCGTTGTGGATCCGGAGCCACAAGCTGCCATGGATACTCCCAAGAGTGCACATGTAGCAAACGCCCAAATCCCGCGGTGACGTGACATCATCATTCACGGTCCCTTCATCGAAGCGGTTGAAATCTGCCTTTATCCTAATGTTCGTCACTGAATAAACGCCAATTTGAGCAATCAATCTCTCATGTCATGAATCTGGGTTTCTGTTA
Source organism: Trueperella pyogenes (assembly GCF_001070855.1). Classification (GTDB taxonomy): domain Bacteria; phylum Actinomycetota; class Actinomycetes; order Actinomycetales; family Actinomycetaceae; genus Pauljensenia; species Pauljensenia pyogenes_A. Next base: position 81,694 of record NZ_JVLH01000012.1, read on the forward strand.
CTTATGTGACGAGTGTGATTAATGATGTAAATGTTTATGGTCCCCATCACTAACGCTCGCTTGGTCTATTCGGAACCCTGTAGCGTGTGAACTGTTCGTTCGCCGCAGGCTCGCATGCGAGTTGCGCTTCTATGAAGCTGCCAGGGCGAATCCTACGAAGTCTGGAGTTACGTGAATTTCCACCCCTCGCGCAAGGCAGTCATTGCCAGCGCTGCAGTTGCAGCATTTGCCGTCACCGGTATCGCCGGGACATCGGTAGCCACGTCATTTAGAGATGTCACCCTGGAAGTCGATGGGGTCTCCATCCCCGTATCGGGATTCATGGGCAAGGTCTCTGATGTTCTGTCAACTGCGGGTGTAGAAGTTTCTCCCCATGATCTGGTTGCGCCCTCCCTCCAAGAAGGCGTGACGAATGGTCAGACTGTCGTCGTTCGTCGCGCGCAGCGCTACCTGATCGATATCAACGGTGTTTCAACCCCCACGTGGTCCACCGCTACGGATATCAACAACCTCATGAATCAGGTCGGCACCACCGGCGCGGTAATCGCTGCTGACCGCTCGACCTCTCGTGCAACCCTTCCTGCGCTTACGGCAACCGGGAACATTCGCGTCATTGCTGATGGGCAAACCCACACCGTTGACGCCCGCGAAGGCACTGATGCCTCGGACCTGCTCCAGCAGGCAGGGGTTCAGGTTTCACCCCTTGATCGCGTGACCTTCTCAAGTGATGACCAAGGCGTATTCCTCAAGGTCACCCGAGTTCAACGTGGCACGGAAGAACGCGAAGAAACTCTGGCCAAGGAAGTGGAGGAACAAGAAGACTCCAGCTTGGCCAAGGGAACTAAGCGCGTTGTTCAGGAAGGCTCTGACGGCTCCATCAAGCGCAGCTTCTACGTCGAGCGTCGTGATGGCCAAGAGGTCGTGAGCCAGATGCTGAGCGAAAACCGTACCGAACCGGTTAAGAAGATCGTCAAGGTCGGCACCAAGGAGACCACTTCAGCAAGCTCCTCTTCGAACTCAGGGTCCTCGGCCTCGTCGTCCTCGGCAACGGTCAGCGGAGATGGAGTCTGGGCAGCCCTGGCCCGCTGCGAATCGGGCGGCAACCCCGCAACGAATACCGGTAACGGCTACTATGGCCTCTACCAATTCTCTGCTTCCACGTGGCGTGCAATGGGCGGTACCGGACTGCCCTCCGAGGCCTCTGCAGCAGAACAGACCCAACGCGCACAGGCGCTTCAGGCCCGTTCCGGATGGGGCCAGTGGCCCGCGTGCGCTCGAGCACTAGGACTTCTGTGAACGCAGCTCGCCACAGCCGCACCGCTTCATGGGCGCCGACGAAACGTCGCGTCTTGGCAGGTGCAGGCGCAGCCAGCATGGCCATGTTTGTGGTTGCGGGAGCGGGCATTGCCCGCGCGCATTCAACCGTCAACCTTGAAGTTGATGGCATCGTCTACCCGGTTTCTACCTGGTCGCACACCGTTTCAGGCGTTCTGAGCCAAGCGGATATTGAGCTAGGCGAACACGACAAAGTCCAGCCCGCAGCCTCGCAATACGTTGCAAACGGACAGACGATCGTCGTGCGCACGGCGAAGCCCTACACTCTGACCATTAACGGAGATCGAACAACCCTATGGTCGACCGCGCCCTCAGCTGAAGGTGTGCTTTCAGGCCTGGGTGCGGATTCGACAAAAGCCGTTCTTGCCGTCGACCGTTCCTATTCGCGTTCCAGTCTGACTCCTCTGGTTACCCAGACGCGCACTGTCACCATTAACGTCGACGGAAGTTCGCGTCAGGTCACCGCGCGTGAAGGCATGGATACCAGAGCCATCTTGAATAAAGAAAAAATCAACCTGGGGCCCCTGGACCGTGTTGAGGTGAAGAATTCTGACGGCCTGACCATCGATATTCACAGGGTCTCGCGCGCGCTTGCGCCGCGAAAAGTGCCGATTCCCTTCGAGGAACACCGTCAAGATTCCGACCAGCTTTTCGTTGGTGAAGAACAAGTCACCACGAAGGGTGTTGAGGGCGAATCTGAAGAACTGACCTGGAGTGAAAACGTCGACGGTGGGGAAGCATATGCAGCACCACTGAATTCGAAGGTGACTCGCGAACCTACCGCGCAGATTCGCTCGGTTGGAACCAAGGAAGTCACTCCCAAGGCGCTGATTGAAGCCGGTTTGGACCCCAAGGCAACGCTGGAAGAAAAGACCGAAGCTGACGGAACGAAATCAATCCGTTACCGCGCGAAGCTCGGGACGCTCTCGACGGCCTCGGAGATTACTGCAGCGGGAGGTAACTCAGCTGAAGTTGCCCAAGCGATGGTCGCGGCAGATATCCCCTTGACCTATTCGGGTGAGGATCCCCGTTCTTTGGCTAAGCCCCTGGTGAGCGCTCGCGGATGGGGAGACTCCGAATTTCAATGCTTGGTCGCACTGTGGAACCGTGAGTCCCACTGGAATCCCTACGCGAAGAACTCCTCTTCCGGCGCCTACGGCATTCCGCAGGCACTGCCGGGAAGCAAGATGGCTTCGGCGGGTTCAGATTGGCAAACCAACCCGGTCACGCAGATCAAGTGGGGCTTGGGGTACATCGCCGGACGCTATGGGACACCGTGCTCTGCGCTGGGGCATTCAAACTCCGTCGGATGGTACTGATCCTTTAGGATGGGAGCGTGACTTCTCCCCGTCGATATTCCACGCCGAATGTGCCCAGTGATGCCCAGCCCAGCGAGAGCGGGCTGCTTGGTCCTATTGAAGTGCACGCGATCTGCCAGGCGCTTGGTGTGCGCCCAACTAAGACCCTGGGACAAAACTTTGTCCATGATGCCGGTACTGTTCGGCGCATCGTGCGTGACGCGGGAATTGGCGAAGGAACACAGGTCATTGAGGTCGGGCCCGGGCTGGGTTCGCTGACCCTTGGACTTCTTGAAGCGGGGGCACAGGTACGAGCCATTGAAATCGATCCGGTGCTTGCCCGTGCGCTTCCGGTGACCGTTGCGCAGCGCATGCCTGAGGCCGCGGAGCGTCTCCACGTGATCAATCGAGATGCCGTTCAGATTAATGGCCTCGAAGACTTTGAGGATGATTGGCCGGCGCCAACGCACCTGGTGGCGAATCTTCCCTACAATGTTGCGGTTCCCTTGCTGCTTTCCATGTTGGAGTCCTTCCCCTCCTTAGAGTCGGCACTAGTAATGGTTCAGGCCGAGGTTGCCGATCGCCTGGCTGCTCAGCCGGGCTCGCGTACCTACGGAGTTCCTTCGGTAAAGGCCGCGTGGTACGGAACGGCAACCCGCGCGGGGACCATTGGACGCTCGGTATTCTGGCCTGTTCCCAACGTGGATTCCGCGCTGGTGGAGCTTCGGCGTTCGAAAACCCCGCGCGGGGATATATCCTCGCGTCTTGCGACTTTCGAGGTCTGCGATACGGCATTTTCTCAGCGCCGGAAAACCCTGCGCGCCGCTTTGAAGAATTGGGCCGGTAGTGCCGAGGTCGCGCAGGAGCTGTGCGACCGCGCTGACGTAGATTCTTCGATCCGAGGCGAAAAGCTGGGGATTGACGATTACGTGCGTCTCGGTTCAGTTTTGCTTGAAATGCGCGCTGAGGGCAAGATTTCTCTTCCGGAGCAGGATCGTTACGCCAAGGAGCGCCGCGCTGCTGAAGATTCGGAGCATACAATGCAGGAAAGCGAGCACAGCGGGGTGGAGCAGCCCCGTGCGTGAGGTACGTGCATCGGCACCCGGGAAGGTCAATGTCATCCTTCGTGCGGGTGCCCCGGATGCTGATGGATATCACGAGCTGGTCACAGTCTTTGAATGCCTAGATGTTCGTGAAAGCGTGACCGTACGTACCTCAAAGTCGCCAGGTATCCGCATTGAAACGGTGGCATACAGTGCTGATGGCTCGGTAGATGAAGTTGCAACAGCTGCGATGGCAGATCTTGATCCCGCCACTCATCTGGCATATCGGGCAGCTCGTGCACTGCAAAAACTGGCCGCGGCCGGTCCTTGGGCTCAGACTGCTGCCGGTGTAAGTATTCACGTTGATAAACGCATTCCGATAGCCGGAGGAATGGCCGGAGGCTCCGCTGACGCTGCCGCTGCTCTGGTTGCCTGCAACCAGCTGTGGGGATTGGGATTGACGCTTGAACAGCTCTGCCAGATCGGCCGTACTCTGGGCGCAGATGTGCCTGCCTGCATTATGGGCGGAATGACTCTGGGGCAGGGGAGAGGGGACCGCCTCACTTCCTTGCTTGATCCGGATCAGGCGTTGTGGCCGCGTCATTACTGGGTGATGGCGCGTGCGCACCACGGCCTGTCGACCCCCGAGGTCTTTCGAACCCTTGATCAGCTGCGAGAAGGCGGCGTTCCAGCACAGCTGAGTGAGACGGAGAGGCAAGCACTTTGCGCAGATGCCGACGCACTTGCTTCGGTGCTGTGCAATGACCTGACTGCCCCAGCTCTACACTTGTACCCCGAACTCGCAACAACGATTCACGACGCGATGGATGCGGGTGCCTGCGCAGCGATCCTTTCGGGGTCGGGGCCGACCATTGCTGTCCTTGCCCGTAATAGGGAACATGCCGATGAACTCGCTGAAGCTCTTCGAACAAGCAGTGAAGTCAGCGCAGTCCTACCGACGTCCGGCCCGGCAGTGGGGGCAATCGTGGAAGAAGAGGAGAGCTAAGAGTGGCCCACTTACTGGGGACGCAATCACTGGGAGCCCTTGCTGGTTCGCGTCAACTACTTGCGGACGTTGATATCAGCGTCGAAGACTCCTCTCGCATCGGCATTCTTGGCCCCAACGGCGCGGGAAAATCAACGCTTCTGCGTTTGGTAGCCGGCCTGCAGCAGCCTGACGATGGCCGACTTATTACCCGTGATGGTCTGCGCATTGTCATGCTTGAGCAGGGCGATCATCTTCATGATGACGCGCGCGTGATGGACGCGGTGCACCCCGGACTCGAAGAATACGAATGGGCCTCACAGCCCGCAATTCGCGATATCCATGCTGGTTTGCTCTCTGATATCGACCTGCATGCTCAGGTTGGAACACTTTCTGGCGGACAACGTCGCCGTGTTGATCTGGCGCGAGTTCTTGCGCTGCCCTCGGATGTTGTCTGCTTGGATGAACCAACGAACCATCTGGATGTGGAAGGTGTCGCGTGGCTTGCGCAGCACTTGAATGCGCGTTTTGCTCGTCCGGGTGCAAGCGGCGCTCTCATTGCGGTCACCCACGACCGCTGGTTCTTGGATGCCGTGTGCGAAACGATTTGGGAAGTTGTTCCGGGGATTGACCCGGGCGGCTCTCGGCCTCAGATTCCAGGCCGCGTTGAAATTTACGATGGTTCCTACGCTGCCTACACTCTGGCTAGGGCAGAGCGCCTTCGCCAAGCTGATGTGGCTGCGAAGAAACGCGCAAACCTATTGACAAAGGAATTGGCTTGGCTGCGCCGAGGTGCCCCCGCGCGAACATCCAAACCGAAGTTCCATATTGCCGCCGCCGAAGCGCTAATTGCTGATGTTCCGCCGCCTAGGGACAGCGTCGAGCTGGTGAAAATGGCGACCGCGCGCCTCGGGAAAGACGTATTGGACCTCGAGGACGTTACCGTCACCTTCCCAACTCCAGAAGGCGGCCAACGCACCATTCTTGACCACGTGACGTGGCGTCTTGCTCCCGGTGAACGAGTCGGTGTGGTCGGCGTGAATGGCGCGGGTAAAACGACAATTCTCAATCTGCTTCGAGGGGATCTGGAACCAACAAGTGGACGCGTCAAGCGCGGAAAGACCGTTCAAGTAGCCACGCTTTCGCAGGATACCCACGAGCTTGATGATCTTTCAGATTTGCGCGTTGTCGAGGCGGTCGATCAGGTTGCGCACAGCGTGATCGTTGACGGCAAGGAAGTCTCCTCCTCGCAAATGACTGAGAGGATGGGCTTTACTCGAGAGCGTGCATGGACCAGGATTTCAGAGATTTCCGGTGGCGAGCGACGCCGTCTGCAGCTCATGCGCCTGCTCATGGCTGAACCGAATGTTCTTCTTCTTGATGAGCCGACGAATGATCTTGATACGGATACTTTGGCGGCAATGGAAGACCTGCTGGATGCCTTCCCGGGAACTTTGGTTGTCGTCAGCCACGACCGCTACCTGCTTGAACGCGTGACCGACCACCAAGTTGCGCTTCTGGGGGATGGCAGCTTGCGTGCCCTTCCCGGTGGGGTAGAGGAGTACCTCCGCATTCGCGAGGCCGGCGGCGCCACTTTTGTCGCGGACGCTTCCACTAGCGGTGAAAGCGCGGTGCGCCCTAGTCAATCTGGAAATACACCGGGTGGGGAATCATCTGACAGCGCGAAGAGCGCGGGGATGACGGATTCGGCGGCCAGGCGAGCGGCGAAGAAAGAAGCCGCGCGCTTGGAACGAAAGATTGAAAGTCTTCGCACACGCTTGGAAAAGGTCGAGGCCGAACTTGCCCTTCTCGCTGAAAAAGTCGCAACGGATCCTTCCGTCTTGGATGAGATGACATCGTTTTCTACGCAGTCCACGGATTTGCGCGCCGAAATTGGGGAGTTGGAAGAAGCCTGGCTGGAGAATGCTGAGCTGCTTGATGACTGATCAAAACCGCTGAGCCAAAGGATATGCAGAGGGGGAAACAGCGGGTTCTTTGGTGAAATTCGCTTTGATCAGTGCAGGCTTGCCTTAGATCAATAGCAGGTTGGAATGTTTCGTAAATACTCCTGCATTTCACGTGTCGATGCGTCTTAAAGTGGCGGTATTTCGCGGAAAAATGGGATGTAGTGGATTTTGAATTTAATTGCGTCATTCTTGGAGTGTCTTCATTCTTTATTCCGACTCTTCAAGGAGATCATCATGACGACCATCGACCTTCCCTTGGTTCAGGACTGCTCCGTTTCCGAGTGCTCCTACAACAACAATGGTTGCGCTGCCGGCGCCGTCACCATCGGCTACGGACGCACCTGCTCTACCTTCGTACCGCTGTCTATTCGTGGCGGTCTTGAGCGTAAGAGCCCCGTTGTGGGTGCCTGCCAGAAGGCGGATTGCTCCTTCAACACCGATCTTGAGTGCACCGCTTCTGCGATTCGCGTGGGATCGACCAGCGCGGACTGCCTGACCTACCAGGCTCGCTGAACATAGCGTAATGAGGGGTGTGGCCCGCAGGAATTCCTGCGGGCCACACCCCTATGTTTATCCCTCGCTGAGCATCGAGTACTGAGAACTAAGCGATGAGAACTGAAGGCTAGGTGGCGGTGACTTAGCGCCAGGGACAATATCGCTTATCGTCCGGGCCAGGACTGCATCTTGTTGAGCATCTCAACCTTGTAACGGTCCCAGAGTTTTCCACCCCACTTGACCGCAATAGTTAGAAGGCATGCGCTCCACACAAGTGAGAATACGAAGGCTCCAATGAATGCGATTGTGTGACCGGCGCTGAAATACAGAGCCAACCACCCGGGAAGTGCACCAAGAAGCCCCCCGAGTGTTGCGGCCGAGACCGCCCACATCGCAACCATGCCCGATCCAGTTCCACGGGTACTTAGGGGAGAGGTTCCTGGTTGTTGGACTTGATAGACCCAGCGGCTTCCGATGATCATTGCCGTTGAAGAAGAAGCGGCCAAAAGAAGTATGCACAGGCCCAAAACCCAGGCGGTGTCGGCAAGAGTATTACCCAAGATGGTGCTCGCAATGCTATCTGCGATGAGGATAACCGGTGTGATCAGCACCAAGGAACCAAGCAGGCGTCCCAAACGGTCTTGAGCGCCACGAACTCCAGAAGCGATAGGGATCCACGCTGCAGTGGAGTCATATTGCATATTTGCCCCGATTGTCGTCCCGATGAGCAACGGAGCAAGGTACAGGAAGAAATTGAAAGAGAAAGGCACCTCACTGCGGCTTTCGTTGTCCATCAGGAAACTCATGAGAACTGCCATGAAGGGGAAGAAAATGCTGGACACAAGAGAGGTTGACAGACGCGAATCGTGAAGCCAGTAGTACACGGTCTTCGTTGCCATAGAAGCACTCTGAGGTGAGAAACCAAGTGCTTCCCAGCGCTGCACGTACTTGAGTCCCAGTGCACGTGAATCCTGACGCTGCTGTTCACGTTCTTTGGATGCACGCTCTTCATCAACGTGATAGCGTCCCTCTTTGATCGCCTGCTGAGCCTGCGCAGATACGGGACGCGATACCCCGTGCATCGCTGGTCCTAAAACCTTTAGCCATAGGAACCAAGCCGCGCCGGCAGTGACGGCAGCAATCACGAAACGGATCCCGGCCATCAGGTAGTCACTCTCGCTCAGAGATGCAACGACCCCAAAGAAGGAACCAAAAGGCGTTGTGTAAACGACTGGAAGCGCTGCCAGCACCGTGTCATAAGAGAAATGCTCGGCAATGAGTTGGAACCAGATCCCCATCGGTGCAAAGACAGAAATGAACACCATGGTCCCGATGAAGCCCGCTAAGTTCTTTCGCGTCGAATCTTTTTGAATCTGGTTTCCCGCCCAAGTCGTGATTGCCTTTGCCCAGACGATTGCGGTCAGAAGTGTGAGTACTCCAGCAACGAGTGATCCTGCAGCCATGGCCCATTGCCCGCGGAATAGATAGAACCACGCGGGAAGAATGATGAAAAGACCAGAGAAAATTGCGCCGATGCCCACGCATGAAGCGGCAATAAGTGCGCGCGCGAGCTGATGTGTAGGCGCAACAAAGGGAGAAAGTCGGCGCGGCTCAAGAGAGTTATCCATCGATGCCATGATCACGGGGCAGATGATCCAGCCCATAAAAATCACGGGTCCGGGGAGCATGACGAATACCCATGGAGCTTGAATCGTCATGGTTGCAATCTTGGCAATGCCAAAGTAGGCAAAGCCCGTGAAACCCAAACCGTACAAAATACCGATGATCGAGAAAATTAAAACGGCTGTCTGACTGCGCACCGTATTCCACATGATGCGCAGTTTCATGCGAATCAGTTGGCCAGCCATGACAGTCCTTCGCTGGTGTGAACGCCGCCAACCAGCTGGGCAAAACGTTCGTCAAGAGACATTCCCGCTGCGACCTCTTCGGTCGTGCCGGAGGCCAGTACTTGTCCGTGGTTAATCACCGCGACGTGCGTACACAGCTGTTGGACTGTTGCCATGACGTGACTGGAGAGAATAACCGTTCCCCCGCGGGAAGTGAAGTCTTGCAAGATCTGGCGGATATTTGCCGCCGAAACCGGGTCAACGGCCTCGAAGGGCTCGTCAAGAACCAGCAGAGAGGGAGCGTGAATGAGTGCTGCCGCCAGGGAAATCTTCTTCGTCATACCCGCTGAGTAGTCCGAAATGAGTTTCTTTCCTGCATCGGTCAGATCCAGGGTGTCCAGAAGCTGGTGAGCGCGCTGGCGGGCAGTTTCTCGATCCAAACCGCGAAGCATTCCAACATGTACCAGGAAGTCTGGACCTGAGAGGCGGTCAAGTAAACGCATACCGTCGGGCATGACGCCGAGCTGGGCGCGAGCAGCGGAATCGTCTTTCCATACATCAATTCCATTGACGTAAGCGGTTCCCTGATCGGGGGTGAGCAAACCGGTTGCCATGTTGAGAGTGGTTGTCTTACCCGCACCATTTGGGCCGACGAAGCCGTAGAAGGACCCTTTGGGGATGTCGAGGTTGAGGTTTGCGACGGCGACCAAGTTTCCGAAAATCTTTACGAGGCCACGAATTGCGAGTGCCGGAGGCTGAGCTTCCACGGGTGCTTGCATCGTCGAAGGCTGGGCTGGGGGAGGAGTAGGTATAGACATGTTCCCACAGTAGTGAAAATCTCCTCAGCAGTGGAGAGAGTTGCAGAAAATGGACGCTTTCTTCCCTTTATCTGGGGACAAGCTGATGATTCTCAAAAGCGATGCTGAGATTTTGTGAAAACGTCCTTTAGGGCTTCTGAGCAGGACTAACCTTTTGAGTGATTGGGGTAACAGGTCAGGAGTGTGCCTGCTCTGTCCTCGCAGACGACACCCGCTGTTTTCTGCATTCGGATTCGTTCGCCTTGAGAGGGAGATGCACATGCTGCATGCGAAGAATCGGACACTAGTGACCACCCTTGCGACACTCTCGCTCATGGGAATGCCCGTTCTGGCTTACGCTGACCCCGCAGGGGGTGAAACGCCAAGAAATGATGCGGAAATGGCATCTCCTGCGCCCGAGGCCTCGCAAACCCAGGGCGAGGATCGCGCGGCACCAACGCTGGTGAGCATCGGCGATATTCAAACCCCAGGTGATGGAGATAACTCTCACCTGATTAATCAAACCGTTGAAACCAAAGGCGTTGTGACCGCGGCCTATCCCAAGGCTGAGAACGCAAACCTCAAAGGCCTCGAGGGCTTCACCATCCAAACCCCCGGAACAGGCGGAACCTGGGATGCTTCGCGAAGCACCTCCGATGGCCTCTTCGTTTTTATGGGGAAGTCCTCTGCATCAATGCCTTCCATCGGTGACTGTGTTGTCGTCAAAGGTAAGGTTGATGAATATGTGGGTGTTAAGAATGCAACCGCCTCAACTCAGAGTCTGACCCAATTGGTCCCGCAAAGTATTACTGCAGCCACTGATTGTGATCCCGTTAAACCAACGGAACTGAGCAGTGTGCCGACTCAAGACCAGATGGAAGCGCTTGAATCCATGCTGGTTTTACCCAAGGACACCTGGACAATTACGGATAACTACAAAACGAACCGATACGGGACACTCTCGCTGACCCCCGGAACCGAGGTTTTGCGAACCGCCACCGACGTTGTTGCCCCTGGCGCCGCTGCTCAAGCCTACGAGGCCGAAAATGCTGCCAAGACTATTGAACTGGATGACGCCTCGACAACAGACCTGACGAATTTCAAGCAGAACGGGCACAAAGAGCGCTACGCCTACTTGGCCAATGGAGCACCTGCGCGCGTGGGCTACCACGTCACCTTCACTAAACCCGTTGTCTTGGAATCACGCTTTGGAAGCTTCGTTTTCCAGCCCACGCAGATGACCGCTGGTTACCCTGATCGCTCGCCGGTGACCATCACGGGGGAGCGGCCCGCTGCTCCTACAGTCAGTGGCGATACGAAGGTTGCAACCTTCAACGTCCTCAACTACTTCTCTGATCTTGGTGAAAACGAACCTGGATGCAAGGGATACGAGGACCGCGACCACAAGTACGTGACTGACAAGAACTGCAAGCTCCGCGGCGCTTGGTCATCGCAAGCTTTTGCGAACCAGCAAACCAAGATCGTTCAGGCGATAAACACTATCGATGCCGATGTTGTGGCACTGGAAGAAATCGAAAACCCCGTAGCCTCCGGTGTCAGCGGTGACCGTGATGGTGCGCTCAAGAGCCTGGTTAATGCGCTCAATGCCGCTGCCGGATCCGAGGTCTGGGCCTACGTCCCCAGTCCTTCAACCGTTCCCGCGAACGAAGATGTCATCCGCATTGCCTTCATCTACAAGAAGGCAACAATTACCCCGGTTGGCGACTCAGTCATTTTTGACGACCCCGCATACACGGGCCTTGCTCGCCAGCCGCTGGCTCAAGAATTCAAGCCGATCACTGACGCAAACCACGAAGGCAAGAATTTCGTCGTTATTGCCAACCACTTTAAGTCGAAAGGTTCCGCGCCGAAGAACTTGTCTGGCGCAGAAGCTGCCGCGAATACCGATAACGGTGACGGGCAGGGTAATTCCAATGGAGTCCGCGTGAAGCAAGCCCGCGCACTTGCCATTTTTGCTCAGCGCTTCGATGGAACTCCAACTGTGCTTGTTGGTGACTTCAACGCCTATTCCAAGGAAGATCCGCTGAAAGTCCTGACCGACGCCGGCTGGACCCACGAGTCAGGTCACGGCGACTCTTCCTACGTATATGCTGGTCGCTCCGGATCGATGGACCACGTCTTTGCGAACCCTGCCGCACACCCGCTGATCACTGAAGTGAAGTCTTGGGCCGTGAACGCTCAAGAGAGCATTGCCTTCGAGTACTCGCGTGCCAACTACAACGCCTACCTGGCTTTCGAGGCCGATAACCCCTACCGCGCCTCGGACCACAATCCTGAAATCATCGGTTTGAACCTCATCACTCCGATCAACAATCCAAGTGTTGCACCGACCAGCGAGCCTTCGGGACAGGTCTCCACCTCCCCGAACGCTCCCACGCAACCCACCCCGAAATCCGCAGCAACGCCGATGCACTCCACTTTGGCCTCGACCGGTCCCATGGGAAGCATTCCGCTGATTGCGGGAGCCGTGGCCTTGGCAGCAATCGGTTGCGCGCTGCGCCGCAAGACCCTCTGACCCTCACCAACCATCACGAGAGGAACACACAATATGTTCACCACTTCACGACGAGTGGCGATTGCAACCGGTGCGGCACTCGCACTCTTTGCAACCCCGCTGACTGCGCTCGCGGAGCCCGCCAGCGATGCCACCTCTACAGCGGAAGCGAGCACTGAAGCTCCTGCTGCCACCCCCACTGCCGAGGCCTCGGCAAGTGAGGCGACTCCTGACCCGGCTCCCGCAGTCGGAACGGAGCGCGGAGCATCCGATATCGTCACCTTGGATCTGTACAACCTGACCGATGTGCACGGACACATTGAGCCGCAAAAGGATCGCAAGACCAAGAAGATCAGCGAGTCGGGTCTTCCCGCGATGAATTGCTATCTCAAGAAAGCAAAGGCGACGAATCCGAACTCAAGCTTCACCCTGCTCGGCGACAATATTGGCGCGTCCCCCTACACCTCTGGTGCGCTGAAGGATAACCCGACCATCGAGGCCCTCAATACGATGCATGCCTTGGCGTCGACCATGGGTAACCACGAGTTGGATATGGGCCAGGCTGTCTTCAAGCAGCGTGTCGATGGATCGAACCCCTCTGAGTTTGTTCAGACGAATTTCCCCTACCTGGCTGCAAACGTTGACGGAATGGGAACTTGGGGCTCGGGAACTCCTTACCTTGGAGAGTACAAGCTGTGGACCTCTCCCTCGGGAGTGACGGTTGCATTTATTGGTGCAATTGCTGGGGACGTGCCCTATAAGCTCAGCCCCGGAACAACTGCGGGTCTGACCTTCAACGATCCGATCGCCAAGATCAACACGCTGGCAAAGAAGCTCAAGCAGGATGGAACCGCACAGATCGTCATCGCCATGCTCGATGATGACGTGAAGAATAACTACCCGAAGATGAGCGCAGATGTTGACGGCCTCATGGGCGGCGACACGCACGTGCCTTACGAGTTCGACCACGTCGATTCGCCGGTCACGCTCACCTCTGCAAATCCGCTTCTCGCGGGTGTTGCCTCGGGTTCCTACACGGATAACCTGGGCCTCATCCAGATCTCCTACGACACGGCGACCGGAAAGGTCGTTAAGGCCGATACCAAGCTGATCCCCGCTGCAACCGTTTACGAATGCGGTGAAGACCCCGAAACGAAGGCCGTCGTGACGCGCGCGCAGCAGGCCGCGGCAGTCGCCGGCGCTGAGGTTGTCGCACGAGGCTACACCGAGAGCTTCCACCGCGGTATTTTCGAGGCCCCCGATGGAAGCATCGAAAAGGGCGGTAACCGCGGCATCGAATCGACGCTGGGTAACCTTGCGGCCGACGCGATGCGTGAAACCATTCGCACACCCGATGGAAAGCCCGTTGATATCGGCATGATCAATGCCGGTGGTTTGCGCGCGGATCTTGAACCCGGTAGCGATGGCACCATCACTTACAAGCAGAGCTACGATGTCATGCCCTTCTCGAACGAGCTGGGATACGTAACCATTAAGGGCTCCGATGTGAAGGATGCTCTGGAAGAACAGTGGAAGACGAACCTGAACTCTCAGAACTCGCGCCCGCTGCTCAAGCTTGGCCTGTCGAAGAATGTTCAATACACCTACGATGCCTCGAAGCCTTACGGCGAGCGCATTACCTCGCTGCTGGTCAATGGTGCACCCATTGATATGAACAAGGAGTACACGGTTGGATCCGTTACCTTCTTGCTCGCAGGTGGTGACACCTTCCCGGCGCTGACCCGTGGCACGAAGACGGTTTTGGGCAACCTCGACCGCGATAAGTTCAACGAGTACCTGGGTGCACACAACGGCATTAAGGCCGCCACCCTCAAGCAAGCAATCGGCGTGACGCTCCCCAGCGATACGCTTACTCCCGATCAGGAATTCACTGTGCCTTTGCGCGGCCTGTCCTTCTCCGAGGGCCCCGGAAAGACTCAGAATGTCAAGGTCTCCTTCGGGTCGGTTGTCGCCAGCGCAAGTGTCGATAACTCGCTGCGTGAATTGCATGCCTCAGACGAAGCCTCGGTCATCACGACCGATGGCGCAGGCCAGGCAACTTTGAAGGCCTCGCTGCCGATGTCGGTGTGCGCTGCCAAGCCCGAAGGGGGAGTGCTCTCCCTGCCCGTCACCGTTGAGACCGACTTTGGGACCGTCGTTCCCGAGGCCGCAGGTTTGACCGTGTCGGTGGCTTGCCCCGCCGTTCAGCAGCCTGCAACGCCGAACACCGCGGTGAACCCGAAGGCCCCGAAGGGCAAGAAGCTTGCGAAGACCGGTTCTGTAGCTGGAATTGCAGTTTTGGCTGCTCTTGCCTTGGGTGGTGCAGGGTTTGCTCTGCGTCGCAAGAAGAACTGAAACGGATGCTGTACTCATGAAGATCTCAATCTGATTGAGCACTGAATTCGCACGTGGGTGGCACGGTCGTATGGCTGTGCCACCCACTGTTTTTGTTAACTGTGTCAATCTCAGAGTGTGTCTCTTCTAGGGTTTGGCAGTTTTATGCAAGTGTGCCCATATGTTGAGAGGACAACTGTGATTCAGAAATGAATAATTACTGCATTTATGCGGAAAAGATGAGATTTATAGATTCGTTATCGAGCTGTATCCAATCCGCCTTGACACGCCTAATTGTGACGGGTGAAACTCATTAGTGGGCGTCAACGCAGCACACTTATGCGTTCTCGCAAGCGGTGATGCATGTGCCCATTCTGGGTCTCATCGCATCCTCGCATCTATCCATCTCTGGATGTACACAACCTATGTGGAGGAAATACAGCATGAAGACCCTCACCAAATTTGTTGCGGTCGCCGGCGTCGCAACTCTCGCGCTGACCGCGTGCTCATCCGGCCAGAAGGCCTCGTCAGAATCTAGCTCTGACGCAGCATCGAAGGGCGCAAGCTTCAAGGCTTGTGCAGTGTCGGACGCAGGCGGTTGGGACGACAAGTCCTTCAACGAGTCCGCATACAACGGTCTGAAGGCCGCACAGTCCAAGCTCGGTATTCAGATCAACACGGCAGAGTCCTCCTCCTCGGCAGACTTCGTGCCCAACACCGAATCCATGGTTTCCGACGGCTGCAACCTGATCATCGGCGTTGGCTTCAACCTCGAGAAGGCGCTCCACGCCTCTGCAAATGAGAATAAGGATGTTCACTACGCACTGGTTGACTCCTCCTTCTCTGATGATTCCAACAAGACCGTCACCGTCGAGAACGCACGCCCACTGCTCTTCAACACCGCTGAAGCCGCCTACCTTGCGGGTTACGCCGCAGCAGGCATGTCCAAGACCGGCAAGGTTGCCACCTTCGGTGGTATCCAGATTCCTTCGGTTACCGTCTTCATGGACGGCTTTGCCGATGGTGTTGCCGCCTACAACAAGGCCAAGGGCACCAATGTCCAGGTCCTCGGTTGGGATAAGGCAACTCAGAACGGCTCCTTCACCCAGTCCTTCGATGACCAGGCACTGGGCAAGCAGCAGGCACAGCAGTTCATCGACCAGGGCGCTGACATCATCATGCCCGTCGCCGGCCCCGTGGGCCTGGGTGCAGCAGCAGCTGCACAGGCTGATGGCAAGACCTACATCATCGGTGTTGACTCCGACTGGTACGAATCTGCCCCCGACTACAAGTCGATCGTTCTGACCTCGGTCATGAAGGAAATTGGTGCTTCGGTTGAGCAGGCCATCACGGACTCCGTGAACGGCAAGTTCACTGCAACCCCCTACGTGGGCACCCTGGAAAACGGTGGCGTTTCCATCGCTCCCTTCCACGATTTCGACTCCAAGGTTCCCTCGGATCTGAAGGATGAGCTGACCAAGCTCACCGATCAGATCAAGAAGGGCGAGCTGAAGGTTGAGTCCGCAAACTCCCCGAAGTGACGCGGAAATCTTAGGTTGGGGCGCGGTGGTTTTCGACCATCGCGCCCCACTTTTTTCGGCTATCCTGAAACGGGAGCTCGACCACGCAGAAGGGGCGCAGTAGAGTGAAATTGGAACTGAAGGGGATCACCAAACGTTTCGGTCCTCTGGTCGCAAATAACGACATCAACCTGACAATTGAAGAAGGCCACATTCACGCACTTCTGGGTGAAAATGGAGCGGGTAAATCAACGTTGATGAACGTGCTCTACGGCCTTCACCAGCCCGATGAAGGTGAAATCCTCATCGATGGAAAGCCCGTCCACTTCGATGGCCCCGGCGACGCGGTCGCAGCCGGCATCGGCATGGTTCACCAGCACTTCATGCTGATTCCAGTGTTTACCGTCGCGGAATCAATCGCACTGGGATTTGAACCAACCAAGGCAAGCGGCTTGATTGATCTTGCTCAAGCACGCAAGACCGTTAAAGAGGTTTCAGCGCGATTTGGTTTCGATCTTGATCCCGATGCGCTCATTGAAGATCTCTCGGTCGGCGCTCAGCAGCGAGTCGAAATCGTTAAAGCACTGTCGCGCCAGGCGAAGGTCCTTATTCTTGATGAGCCAACGGCAGTGCTCACGCCCCAAGAAACTGACGAACTCATGGCGATCATGCGTCAGCTTGCCGACGCGGGGACCTCGATTGTCTTCATCACACACAAGCTTCGCGAAGTTCGAGCCGTTGCAGATGAAATTACCGTGATTCGACGCGGTACCGTTGTGGGCGAGGCCTCCCCGCAAGATTCTGAATCAGAGCTGGCGAATAAGATGGTCGGCCGCTCCGTCATGATGCGTGTTCAAAAAGCTCCCGCAGCGCCCACTGGTGGGGGACTGGAATTCAAAGCGATCTCCATGCTTTCGCCCCAGGGCGTTCCGCTTCTTGATCACGTCTCCTTCGCGGTAGAGCGTGGCGAAATCGTTGCAGTCGCGGGTGTGCAGGGCAACGGCCAGACCGAATTGGCGCAAACCGTTTTGGGTCTGTGTACCCCAGATTCTGGTGAAATTCTTCTAGAAGGCGAAGATATTTCTTACGCGGGTCCTCGAAAGTCTTTGGACGCCGGTGTTGGCTTCATTCCCGAAGACCGATCGACCGATGGCATTATTTCTACTTTCTCCATCGCCGAGAACCTCATTTTGGACCAGTACAAGGATTCCTCCTTTGCATCGGGCCCAATGCTCAAGCTGGGGGCCATTGCTCAGAACGCGCGCGATAAAGAGCAGGAATTCGATATTCGTTTGACTTCAATCAATGACCCGATTTCCTCGCTTTCGGGTGGAAATCAGCAGAAGGTTGTTGTCGCGCGCGAGATGTCGAAGGATCTCAACCTGCTTGTTGCGAACCAACCGACCCGCGGTGTGGATGTTGGTTCTATTGAATTCATTCACAAGCGCATTGTTGAGGTGCGCGACCAGAACATTCCCGTCCTTCTGATCTCATCGGAATTGGATGAAGTGATCTCGCTGGCCGATCGTATCGTCGTCATGTACCGAGGCCGCGTGATGGGGGTTGTTCCCGCGGACACCCCGCGTGACGTTCTTGGTTTGATGATGGCTGGTGTTCCCTATGACGAGGCCGTAGAAGGCGTGCACGAACACGCTGAGGTTTCGGATTCACACGTGGAGGAGAACTGATGACCGCGGTAAAGCGTCCTTCGAAGGCACTGATTGTGTGCCGTCATATCCTGGGATCGCGATGGTTCGTTTCCATCCTTGCGGTTCTCATCGCCTTCGCTATCGGTGCCATTCTGATCGCGATGACCGGTGCATCGGTACTCGATGCCTACTACGCGATGTTCCGCGGAGCGATCTTTGATCCAACAGCTCGTAGTTTCCAGCGTCAGATCAAACCCCTGACAGAGTCCCTGTTCTTCTCCATCCCCTTGGTATTGGGTGGCTTGGGCCTTGCCTTGGGCTTCCGCGCAGGCCTGTTCAACATCGGTGGTAATGGCCAGATCATCTTTGGTGCTCTTGCCGCTGTCTGGGTTGGTTTCGCAATGAACCTGCCGCCCGTCGTTCACACTCTTGTTGCTCTTCTTGCCGCAATGGTTGCTGCTTCGCTCTATGCGGGAATTGCCGGTGTTCTGAAGGCAAAGACCGGGGCAAACGAAGTCATTGTCACCATCATGCTGAACTCGATTGCGACCTTGGCGCTGGGATACATCCTCTCGAAGAAGTCCTGGCAGGTTCCCGGTTCTAATCAGCCTCAAACCCCGAAGGTCGCGGATTCAGCTGCCTTCACCCGTATCTTGGATGCGCCCTTCAAGATCCACGTTGGCCTTTTTGTTGCGCTCCTTGCGGTCATCGTTTTCTGGTGGCTTATTGAGCGATCGACCCTCGGCTTTGAAATTCGCGCAGTTGGTGCGAACCCCGACGCCGCCCGTACCGCTGGTATCTCAGTCGGAAAGATCACCGCAATTACCATGGCAATCTCGGGCGCTTTCCTGGGACTTGCAGGTGCGAACGAGGCCTTGGGTACCGTTGGTTACGTCTCCCGAGACATCGCTGGTTCAATCGGTTTCGATGCCATCACGGTTGCTCTCCTGGGCCGCAACAAGCCTCTGGGTACTCTGGGTGCAGGTATCCTCTTCGGTGCCTTCAAAGCCGGTGGCTACACCATGCAGGCCAAGGGTGTTCCGATCGATATGATCTTGATCCTCCAGTCAGTGATCGTCTTGCTGATCGCAGCTCCCATGCTGGTCCGCTGGCTCTTCCATCTGCCAAAGGAAACCAAGAAGAGCTTGCGTGCTGAGCTCGCTGAACTCAGCGGTGAGCACTCTGAAGAAGACGGGAAGACCCCGGCCGTGGCCTCGGCAGTGAAGGAAGACGCAGCATCCAAGGGCGGCGATGCCGCCATCGATGGTGCCTCCACCGATGCGGAAGGAGAGGCACGATGAGCCAGACGCGCGCAATGAATGACGTTCAGCTGAAGCGCTCGTGGAAGATGCCGGTCGTCTACGTTCTGGCAGCCCTTCTGCAGATTCTTTTCGTCGTCAAGGTCAGTGGCGATGTCACAATCAGGCTCAACGACAAGTCCCAGAGCATCAATATCGACGATATTGTCACCCCCGGTCGTCCCATCCTTCTGGTACTGACGGTATTCACCCTTCTGGTGACAGCCTGGTCGATCTACTCGGTGTGGGCACGTCGTCAAAATCCGCGGTGGCTTGACGTCACCATGATGATTGTCGCGGGAATTGCGACGGTCTTTGGCTTCTTGATCTACGCGGGTTCGGGTTCGGCCGGTGTCGTAACACTGACCTCCACCCTCTACTCCACAGTGGCAATCTCGACGCCTCTGATCTTCGGCTCCCTTTCGGGCGTTGTCTCCGAACGCGTTGGCGTTGTCAACATCGCCATTGAAGGCGACCTGCTCTTGGGTGCTTTCGCAGGCGTCATGGCAGCCTCCTTCTTCCAGACCTCGTGGGCAGGTTTGATTGCCGCTCCGATCGCGGGCGCATTCCTTGGCTGCCTCTTGGCACTCTTCTCGGTCAAGTACGGCGTGGATCAGATCATCGTCGGTGTGGTTTTGAACGTCCTAGCAGTGGGCCTGACGACCTTCTTCTACGGAACGTGGATGACGACGAAGTCCGAGCTGTTCAACACCAACAGGTTCTCGCTCCCAGACATCAAGATCCCGCTCCTAGGTGAGATCCCAATTCTTGGTCCCGTGCTCTTCAACCACAACATCTTGGTGTACCTGATGTATGCCACGGTGATTTTCTTGGCGGTTTACCTTTACCGCTCGCGCTGGGGCCTGCGCCTTCGCGCCTGTGGTGAGCACCCGCGAGCCGCCGATACCGTGGGCATCAACGTCAATCGCACGCGAACCCTCAATGCGATCCTCGCTTCCAGTTTTGCTGGATTGGGCGGCGCATTCTTCACCATCGGTTCGGGCCTCTTCTTCACCGACAATATCTCCGCAGGTAACGGCTACATCGCTCTTGCGGCAATGATTTTGGGTAAGTGGCACCCGATCGGTGCTATGGGCGCAGCGCTCATGTTCGGTTTCGCTCAGGCGCTTGCCCGCTTGCTGCCCAACCTTGAGCAGTCCATTCCTTCGGACCTGATTTCGATGATTCCTTACATCGTGACCATCATTGCGGTCGCTGGATTCGTCGGAAAGTCGCGTCCGCCGGCAGCCGAAAACATTCCCTACACGAAGTGATCGACGGCTAGATAGATGAAGGACCCAAACATGGATATCAATTGGGAAGAACTCAAGGATCTTGCGATCTCGGCAATGGAGCAGGCTTACTGCCCCTATAGCGGATTCCCCGTTGGTGCGGCAGGACTGACAACCGATGGACATACCTATTCGGGCTGCAATGTGGAAAATGCCGGTTATGGCGTGACCCTGTGTGCCGAATGCGGGATGGTCTCGCAGATGGTGCGCTCGGGCGGAGGCCGCTTAGCAGCGGTCGTTGCAGTGAATGGAAACTGCGAACCCGTGGCTCCTTGCGGACGCTGCCGCCAGCTTATTTTTGAGCACGGTGGGAATGACTGCTTGGTTCTGATGCCCGAAGGCGTCATGACCATGAAGCAGGTGCTCCCGGGAGCTTTTGGTCCGCACGATCTAACCGAAGTCGCCTCGGCGCGATTCACTGAAGACTAATCATTGTGGCGGGCGTATGTGTCATCAGGTGACATGTACGTCCGCCACACACATAGCCGACAACAACACCCAGGAAGGACATCATGAAACAGTTTGATGCCGTCGACGTCATCCGCGTGAAGCGCGATGGCGGGAAACTGTCCACCGAAGAAATCCAGTGGACCATTGATGCCTACACGCGCGGGGTCATGAAAGACGAACAAATGGCAGCGCTTGCCATGGCCGTCTTCCTGCGTGGAATGGATCGGGAAGAAATCGTCACCTGGACCCAGGCCATGATTGATTCCGGCGAACGTATGGATTTCGCTCGAATTGGCCGAGTGACCGCCGATAAGCACTCCACTGGCGGTGTCGGCGATAAGATCACCCTTCCTCTTGCACCCCTGGTTGCGTGCTTTGGCGTTGCCGTTCCGCAGCTTTCCGGCCGAGGCCTCGGCCACACAGGCGGAACCTTGGACAAACTCGAGGCCATCCCCGGCTGGCGTGCCGCTCTGTCTAACGAAGAGATCTACCATCAGCTGGGCGAAGGCTGCGGCGCTGTCATTTGCGCAGCGGGTGCGGGACTTGCCCCTGCAGATAAGAAGCTCTACGCGCTGCGCGATATCACATCAACCGTCGATTGCATTCCGCTGATTGCTTCTTCGATCATGTCGAAGAAGATTGCCGAAGGCACCGATTCACTGGTCTTGGACGTTAAGGTTGGCAGCGGCGCATTCATGAAGGACATTGACAACGCCCGCGAGCTTGCCCGCACCATGGTGGACCTTGGACGAGACGCCGGTGTGAAGACCCAAGCGCTGCTCACCGATATGTCGACCCCGCTGGGACTCAAGGTCGGTAATGCGCTTGAGGTTGAAGAATCCGTTGAGGTTCTGGCCGGCGGCGGTCCCGCAGATGTCGTGGAATTAACCGTTGAGCTTGCCCGGACCATGCTTTCCATGGCCGGTAAGAGCGATGTCGACGTCGAGGCCGCACTCAAGGACGGTCGTGCGATGGATACCTGGCGCGCAATGATCCGTGAGCAGGGGGGAGACCCCGATGCCGCGCTGCCGACCTCAACGCTGACCCACACTGTCACTGCCGAGGCCGATGGCTACCTTTCCGAAATGGATGCGCTCAGCGTGGGCGTGGCCTCGTGGAGGCTGGGTGCCGGACGAGCAGTCAAGGACGATCCGGTGCAGGCTGGTGCGGGTATTGAAATCCATGCCAAGCCCGGCGACCAGGTCAAGGCAGGCCAACCGCTCTTTACCTTGCACACCGACGACGAATGGCGCATTCCCCGCGCTCTTGAAGCACTGGATGGGGGAGTGGTCATCAGCGAAACCGCACCCGCTCCTCGTCACATCATTTTGGACCGCGTGGGCTAAGACTCATACCCGACCGAACAAGCGACACCACCACACACGTATTGGAGTAAACAAGCATGAAATCGACACCGCACATCAACCCGACTGCCCCAATCGCGCCGACCATCTTGCTGCCCGGAGATCCGCTTCGCGCCAAGTTCATTGCCGAGACCTACCTTGAGGATGCGCAGCAATTCAACGCGGTGCGTAACATGCTGGGCTTCACCGGTACCTACCAGGGCACCCCGGTGTCCGTTATGGGATCGGGTATGGGTATTCCTTCGATCTCGCTGTACGCGTGGGAACTCATCCATGTTTTTGGCTGCACGAAGCTGATCCGCGTGGGTACGTGTGGTGCACTCCAGCCGGGAATCAACCTTTACGATGTCGTCATCGCTCAAGGAGCATGCACGAACTCGAACTTCATCGATCAATACAACATCCCGGGAACCTATGCCCCCATTGGCTCCTACCGTCTGATCGAGGCTGTGCGCGAGAATGCAAAGGAAAAGGGAGTGACCACCCACGTGGGTAACGTCCTCTCCTCGGACACTTTCTACAATGCCGATCCGACCTTTAATGAGCGCTGGCAGAAGATGGGCATCATGGCCATTGAAATGGAGACTTCGGGCCTGTACGCGACTGCCGCCGAAGCCGGGGTTGAAGCTCTGGGAATCTTTACCGTCTCTGACTCGCTGGTGACCGGTGAAGAAACCACCGCACACGAGCGTCAGACCGCCTTCACCCAGATGATGGAAATTGCACTTCCTCTGGCGCAGATCTGAGGACCTGAAAAAGGAAAAGTATGAAGAAGTCTGAAGTTGCACATCTGATCGACCACACGATCCTCAAGCCCGAGGCGACTAGTGCCGATGTCGCGCGGATTGTTGAGGAAGGTGCACGTTTTGGTACCTATTCCGTGTGCGTGTCCCCTTCGATGCTCCCGCTCGAGGTTCCTGAAGGACTCAAGGTTGCCTGCGTCGTGGGCTTTCCTTCGGGGGCAGTGAAGCCGAATGTCAAGGCTTACGAAGCCAAGCAGGCTATTGCCGATGGTGCTGACGAGATCGATATGGTCATCAATATTGCCCTGGCAAAAGAAGGCAAGTTTGATCAGGTCGAAGACGAAATCCGCGCGGTTCGAGCAGAGATCCCCGCGGGTAAGGTCCTGAAGGTCATCATCGAATCGGCTGCCCTGACCGATGAAGAAATCGTCGCAGTCTGCCGCGCGGCGGTCGCTGCCGGTGCAGATTTCGTCAAGACCTCAACCGGTTTCCACCCTGCAGGTGGAGCATCCGTACACGCAGTGAAGCTCATGCGTGAGACCGTTGGTGAGGGTGTGGGAGTGAAGGCCTCGGGCGGTATCCGCAATGCAGAGACCGCTGTCGCCATGATCAATGCCGGAGCAAACCGTTTGGGTGTGTCGGCGACCGCAGCAATTCTTGAAGGCCTTGAGGACTGAATATGAACCTTATTGAACGTGCCCAACAGTGGGTTGATCACGATCCGGATCCCGTAACCGCCGAAGAGCTCGGATCATTGGTCCAAGCCGCTCGCGAAGGCGATCAGGACGCAGAACTCGAACTTGCACGTGCCATGAATGGTCCCTTGCAATTCGGTACTGCTGGCCTGCGTGGTGAGATCGGTGCCGGCGAGTCGCGGATGAACCTTGCGGTTGTTATCCGTGCGACGGCTGGCTTGTGTGCAGTGCTCCTCAAGCATGCTCCGCGCACTCCGCGTGTCGTCATCGGATGCGATGCCCGCTACGGTTCGGTTGACTTCGCTCACGCAGCCGCGCGTGTGGCCTCGGCAGCGGGATGCGAGGTGCTCTTGCTTCCCCTGATGAACCCAACTCCGCTCACCGCTTTCTCGGTGCGCGAGCTGGACGCAGACGCGGGAATCATGGTGACCGCCTCGCACAATCCTCCTCGCGACAACGGCTACAAGGTCTATCTGGGCGGAACGGTCGTGACGGATGCCGGTCAGGGCGTCCAGATTGTTCCTCCCTTTGATGCAGAGATCGCCTCGGCGATTGCATCGGCCCCCTTTGCTGATCAAATTGCACAAAATGATGAGCTCATCGTCAACGTGGATCCCCGCGAAGACTACATTGCCCGCGCAGCCTCGTTGGCCTCGGGAAGCTCTGAAAGCAAGGCGGACCTGGGGATTACTCTGACGGGAATGCACGGTGTGGGCGCTGCACTCACCAAGAAGGTCCTAGAAGAAGCCGGCTTCACCAATGTCACTCTGGTTGCCGAGCAGGCCGATCCGGATCCTGATTTTCCGACCGTCTCCTTCCCGAACCCGGAAGAACCTGGGGCGTTGGACCTGGCAATCGCGAACGCCGCCGAGCACGGATCGGATCTGATCATTGCTGTTGATCCCGATGCTGACCGCTGTGCGCTCGCTGTTCCCGACAGTGAATCTGCGACCGGCTGGCGTCAGCTCTCCGGTGATGAGATCGGATCATTGCTGGGTGAATTCCGTGCTCAGAGCGCACCTTCTGACGCGGTTTTTGCGAACTCGATTGTCTCCTCGCGACTTTTGGGCAAGATCGCTGAGGGGCGCGGCTTGAAGTACCAGCACACGCTGACCGGCTTTAAGTGGATTGCCCGCGTTCCTGGCCTCTACTTCGGCTACGAGGAAGCAATCGGTTTCTGCCCCGATCCTTCGCGTGTACGCGATAAGGACGGTATTGCAACATCCGTCGTCGCAGCCTCCCTTTTCGCGCAGCTCAAGGCTCAGGGCCGCAGTGCGAAGGATGAATTGGAACGCATGGCACGCCTGTATGGCCTGCACGTGACCGCTCCCTTGACCTTCCGTGTCGATCGACTGGAGCTTATTGCTGAAGGAATGCAGCGCCTGCGTGCTCAGCCGCCGACAACCCTTGCCGGTGCTGAGGTTGAAGGCGTCGTGGACCTATCGAAGGGGTGGGACGGCCTTCCAGGAACAGATGCGCTGATGGTCACCACCACCGCTGGAGACCGCGTGATCGCTCGTCCTTCGGGCACCGAACCTAAGCTCAAGTGCTATCTGGAAGTGATTCTTCCCGTTGAGGAAGGAGCCGAGGTCCCTTGGGAAGCCGCTCGCGCTCGCCTAGAGAGCATCAAGGCTGAGTTTGGCGCTGCGATCGGGATCTAAATAGGTTCCGAGGCCGCAGTTGCTGAGCCGTGCGCACAGTAGCCGCGGCGCGAAAAACCTTTGGTGGGTGTCGCATGTGGGCGGCACCCACCAGTCTTATTCGCTTCCTTGCGATGCAACTGTCTGGGAATCGCTGTTCCATTATTGATCGCTCTATTTCCACTTGTGCGCGGTTGACTCGCGGCAAACAATTGAGGCTGGCAGGATAAAGGTGTGAGCGAAGAACACACCGCATCAGATACGCAGCCGCAAGATTTTCACGATCATCTGCTTTTGCAAGCCTTCGCGTGGGATCTCCCCGCCGATCAAAGCCTGTGGAGGAGCATTGCCGCTTCGGCCCAGGACCTTGCGGATCTGGGAATTGAAGGTGTCTGGCTTCCGCCCGCCTATAAGGGCTATATGGGACGCGAAGATGTCGGCTACGGCGTCTACGACATGTATGACTTGGGTGAGTTCGACCAAAAGGGAAGCGTCGGGACAAAGTACGGGACAAAGGAAGAGTATCTGGCTGCCATTGATGCCCTTCATGCCGCTGGTATTCACGTAATCGCCGATATTGTCTTTAACCATCGCCTGGGTGGGGATGAGACCGAAGACGTTCGAGCTCGCAGGGTTGATCCGGGGAACCGAATGCAGGTGATCTCCGATGAAGAAACGATCCGAGCATGGACCCGTTTTACTTTCCCAGGTCGGGCTGGAGCTTATTCCGATTTCCAATGGGATTGGCAATGCTTCAACGGTATTGATTGGGATGAAAACACGAAGAGCAATGCTGTTTGGCTTTTCGACGGTAAAGAATGGGACCCGACTGCCGGTGAGGAGTTAGGCAACTACGACTACCTCATGGGCTGCGATGTCGATGTCTCTTCACCGCAGGTTAATGAGGAATTAGACCGCTGGGGCCGCTGGTACATCGAAACTACGGGCGTCGATGCCCTGCGCTTGGATGCCGTTAAACACATCGGTTCAGATTTCTTTGTGCGCTGGCTGCCAAATTTACGTGAAGCAACCGGTAAACTTCTTCCCGCTGTAGGGGAGTACTGGAGCTACGATGTGGGGCAGCTGTGCTCCTACCTTGACCGGGTCCCCGATGTTGCGCTCTTTGATGTCCCACTGCATTTTCACTTCCACGAGGCTTCTGTCTCGGATGGAAATTTTGATCTTTCGCAGCTTTTTGCCAATACCTTGGTTGGGACTCGTCCAGAATTGGCCGTCACTTTCGTGGAAAACCACGACACACAACCGGGACAATCACTAGAGTCCACCGTTGCTCCTTGGTTCAAGCTTTCTGCTTACGCCTTGATTTTGCTGCGTGATAGTGGAGTGCCCTGCGTCTTTTGGGGAGACCTTCTGGGCAGTGGTGATTCTCTTCCTGCTGTGAGTGAATTGCCTTTTCTTATGCGCGTGCGGAAGGAGGCCGCCCAAGGCCCGCAATTCGACGCATTTGATGATCCCGATGTCGTCGGTTTTTCTCGCCAGGGAATCGAAGGCGACCCATCGACTGGCTGCGCCGTCATCCTTTCAGACCGCCTTGCCGGCGAGAAGCGTCTATTCCTAGGAAACTGGCGCGCGGGTGAGACCTGGGTGTGCGCTATTGGCGAGCACCCGGCCGTCGTTATCGAAGAAGACGGGTGGGCAACTTTCCCGGTTTCCGACGGTGGCCTTTCCGTTTACTTTCCCGAGGCCGCGCGCCTGTAAGGGGAGAACTGCTACTTGGCCTCGTCTGCGGAAGTCATGAGGACGGGGGAGGGGCGCAGATTGCGCATACCGTTCCACACAAGGTTGACGACGTGCGAGGCGACCTCTTCCTTGCTCATTCGACGCTCGTCAAGCCACCACTGTCCCACCTGTGCAATGAGGCCGACAAGCATTTGCGCATACAGGGGAGCCCACTTGGGATCCATATGTGCGTGAGAAAACTGCTCGGCCAAGAGATGCTCAACCTTAATAGCGACATCTCCAAGCAGTGAAGAGTAAGAGCCGGACGTTGAATTCTGCGGGGCATCACGCACCAGGATTCGGAAACCATCCGTATGAGATTCGATGTAGCTCAGCAAGGCAAGTGCTGAATCCTCAAGGATCATTCGCGGGCGCTTATGGGAATCCAGAGCGGCTTCCAATGCACTCATGAGTGCCTGGACTTCCCGGTCGACGATCACGGCGTAGAGGCCTTCTTTTCCCCCGAAATGTTCATAGATGACGGGTTTTGAAATCTTTGCGTGAGTGGCAATTTCCTCGACGCTGGTGCCGTCGAATCCCTTTGCGGCAAAAGTCGCACGTCCCACGGCAACCAATTGCTCGCGACGCGCAAAAGCGCTCATTCTCATCCGCTTCTCGGCCATGTCTTAACCGTACACGCAGACGGTGTTGGAGGTTCTAGATGGCATAACACGGTGTGTTTATGGCACAATCTATGTGTCCTTCCGCCTTGGTGTAACGGCAGCACAGAGGTTTTTGGTGCCTTTAGTCTAGGTTCGAATCCTAGGGGCGGAGCTCAGGATGAGCGCGCGTGAAAGGGCGACATGACTACTCCCACAGCAGTGATTGTTCTGGCCGCCGGCGCTGGAACCCGAATGAAGTCCTCCCTTCCCAAGGTTGTTCATCCAGTCGTCGGGCGTTCAATGATTGGCCACGCACTGCACGCAGCTGCGGGGACTCACCCCGATCATCTTGTTGCGGTTGTCCGTCACCAGCGCGAACTCGTCGCTGCGGAAATCCTGCGCAATAACCCCGATGTGATCATTGCAGACCAGGATGATATTCCCGGAACCGGTCGAGCGGTGCAATGTGCTCTTGATGAGCTTCTACGCCGTGGTCATAGTCTTTCGGGCACGATCCTGGTGACCTACGGTGATGTCCCCATGCTTGATGCAGACACCCTGAATGCTCTTCTTCGCTCTCATAATGAGCGCGGTGCAACGGTGTCAGTGCTGACGACCATTGTCGATGATCCCACAGGCTACGGGCGGATTATTCGTGATGAGACAAGCGGTGATGTCTGTCGAATCGTCGAACAAAAAGATGCATCTGAAGCAGAGCGTCAGATCAGCGAAATCAATGCTGGGATCTACGCATTTGATGGCGAGTTCCTTCGCGATGCTTTGATGCACGTTGGGACCAATAACAATCAGGGTGAGGTTTACCTCACGGATGTCCTTGCCCAGGCATACCAGGCGGACCGCGTAACAAACGGTGTTGTTCTTGACGACCAATGGTTGGCGCAGGGCTGCAACGACCGTGTCCAGCTTGCCGAATTGGCCGCAGAAATGAACCGTAGGATCTGCGTGGGACATATGCGTGCGGGCGTTTCCATTGTGGATCCCTCAAGCACATGGATCGAATGCGATGTCCGCATTGATGCAGATACGACGATCTATCCCAATACTGTTCTGCGCGGTCGTACCGAGATCGCCACGGGCTGTGAAATTGGCCCGGGAACAACACTGACGAATGCGCAGGTCGGGCCAGGGTGCCGAGTACCTGCCGCCTGGGTCAGTAACACACGCCTAGAAGGCGATACGATAGTAACGCCTTTTACTTCGATCGAACGGTGAATAAGGATACTGCTCGACGAAAAAAGTCCGCATAAACGGGAGGGACATACCGCATGACGGGGCTGGTAACCAGCGGTGAAAAGCGTCTGGTTCTTGTATCGGGTCGAGCACACATTGAACTCGCCCAGCAGGTTGGCGAAGAGTTGGGTTGCGGGGTTTCTCCGACGACCGCCTATGACTTTGCCAGTGGGGAAACCTACGTTCGTTTTAACGAATCAGTACGTGGTGCGGATGTCTTCGTCCTGCAATCGCATACCGGTGAAGTGAATAAGTGGCTGATGGAGCAGCTCTTGATGATCGATGCAGCGAAGCGAGCATCGGCCAAGCGCATTACCGCAGTCGCCCCCTATTACCCCTACGCGCGCCAGGATAAGAAACACCTGGGGCGCGAACCTATTTCTGCCCGCCTTATTGCTGATCTGTACAAGACGGCAGGTGCGGATCGCATCATGAGTGTTGACCTGCACGCTTCGCAGGAACAGGGTTTCTTTGATGGTCCGGTTGACCACCTCTGGGCGATGCCCGTCCTGGTTGACTACGTGCGCTCGCACGTTGATCTGTCCAATGTCTGCATGGTCTCGCCCGACGCCGGTCGTATTCGTGTCGCGGAGAAGTGGTCAGCAAAGCTGGGTGGATGCCCCTTGGCTTTCGTCCACAAGACTCGCGATACCACCCGTCCCAACGTAGCTGTTGCTAACCGCGTTGTTGGCGATGTTGCGGGTAAGCAGTGTGTGATGGTCGATGACATGATCGACACCGCCGGCACCATTTCTGAGGCTGTCAAGGTTGTGATGAATGCGGGTGCCTCCTCCGTTATCGTTGCTGCAACCCACGGTATTTTGTCCGATCCTGCAGCTCAGCGTCTTTCCGAATGTGGTGCGCAGGAAGTGATCGTTACCGACACCCTGCCCATTGCACTTGAGAAGCGTTTCGATAAGCTGACAATCCTGCCGATTGCTCCTCTGCTTGCACGTGCAATCCGTGAGGTTTTCGACGATGGATCGGTCACATCTCTCTTTGATGGGGTCGCCTGAGGCCTCAAAACGCGCTATTCTGGCTAGGTTGCTCCGGCGAGGGCGCGAAAGCGCCGTTATCGACAGGGCTTTCTGTAGGGTTATCCTTCAGATTCCTAGCGCCGGTGCGTGGAATGAACTATATGAAGGAGGCTCTCATGAGCAACCCCACGCTGGTCGCACAGACCCGTTCTGAATTTGGTAAGGGTGCAGCACGTCGCGCACGTCGCGCCGGCCTGGTCCCCGGTGTCCTTTACGGTCACGGTGGCGAGCCCGTTCACGTTGATCTCCCCGCTCACGAGCTCTTCCTGGCTGTCCGTGGCCAGAAGAATGCTCTGCTCGAGCTGGTCATCGAGGGCAAGAAGCAGCTTGCTCTGGTGAAGGAAGTTCAGCGTCACCCCGTTTCTCGCGATCTTCTCCACGCCGACTTCCTGGCCGTCAAGGCCGGCGAAGTGGTCGACGTCGAGGTTCCCGTTTCGATCATCGGTGAGTCCGCAGCCGGCACCCAGCACACTCAGGAAGAGTTCGCACTGCTGGTTAAGGCCCCCGCCACCGCTATCCCCGAGTCCATCGAGGTTGACATCACCGGTATCGAGGCCGGCACCGCCGTTCGCGTCGCCGATGTGACCTTCCCCGAGGGCGTTGTCTCCGAACTCGATCCCGAGACCGTCGTTGTCACGGTCTCCGAAGAGGTCGTCGAGGTCGAGGAAGAGGAAGCACCCGCCGAGGCTACCGAAGAATCTGCTGAGTGAGCTCACTTCACTTAAGGGAGGCTTGCCGTTTGGCAAGCCTCCCTTTTTATTACACTGAGAAGTATGAATCGACTTCACGTCATTATTCCCGCCGGGGGAGTGGGCTCTAGGCTGTGGCCTCTCTCGCGTAAAGATCGGCCGAAATTTCTGCTTGACCTACGCATGAGTGGAAAGAGCTTGCTTCAAGAGACCATTGATCGTCTGGCTCCAATCGCAGCTTCTTTCACGATTGTTACGGGGCGTGCACATGAACAAGCCGTACGTGCTCAGATCCCCCAGGGACTTGATGTTACTGTGCTTGTTGAGCCTCAAGGGCGCGATTCGATGCCCGCTATCGGTTTGGCTGCTTATGTCATTCGCCAGCGCTTTGGTGACGAGGCCCCGATTGCTTCCTTCGCGGCTGACCATACGATTACTCATCCTCAGGTTCTTCTTGACTGCGTGGAACGTGCGCTGGAAGTCGCTCAGAAGAGCTACGTTGTCACCATTGGCCTCAAGCCGCTGACCCCTTCGACAGCCTATGGCTACATTGCGCCGGGAGAACCCTTTGAAAAGGAGTCTCCCGAAAAAGGATCTATCGTGCGCTCTTTCGTTGAGAAACCGGATGAAGAGACAGCGAAGCATTACTGTGAACAGGGCTACCTGTGGAACGCTGGAATGTTCATCATGACCGCGGGGACTCTTGCTCGCGCACTGACGCGTTTTCATCCCGATATGGATACGCATCTAAGCGTGATCGGAAGCCAATGGGAAAGCGAGGGTTTCGCCAAGACTCTCAGCGAAGAATGGCCAGCGCTCACGAAGATTGCCATCGATCATGCCGTCGCTGAGCCACTTGCCTCGGAGGGAGGAGTGGCCGTTGTTCCAGCGACGGACATGGGCTGGACTGATGTGGGTGATTTTGATGCGCTTGCTCAGATTAGCTCAGAAGGTCAGGCTCTTCGGATTGATTCCTCCGGTTCATTCGTCCGATCTTTGACCGGCCAAAAGATTGTTTTGATTGGGGCGCCGAACATGGCTGTCATCGCTACAGAGGACGCAATATTGGTTGTTGACCGTAATCGAGCGCAGGACGTGAAACACGTGGTTGACCAGTTGACGCAGAGCGGAGAGGAAGAACTCCTTTAGGATGAAAACCATGACTCGATTCGCGCGTGCACACCTATGCGCAGCAACAAGCGCTTTGCTGCTTCTCCTTGCCGGCTGCTCCTCAGCCCCTGCCTCAAATGCTCAAACTCAACTGTGCGGAATTTCTGACGCATCTGGGTGGGAGAGCGCGACCTCGCAGACTCCGGCGAAACGGGCAATTTCGCAGGCGGCCTCGGAAATTGGAGGGGAAGCAAAATTTGCCACCGGCGAAGGCGAACTGGA
Source organism: Trueperella pyogenes (assembly GCF_001070855.1). GTDB lineage: Bacteria > Actinomycetota > Actinomycetes > Actinomycetales > Actinomycetaceae > Pauljensenia > Pauljensenia pyogenes_A. Next base: position 113,672 of record NZ_JVLH01000012.1, read on the forward strand.
TGCACTTCTCAAGGGCGGATGCACCATTGTTATCTCCGAAGGCCAGGGAATGACCCAGGCCATCACCCAGGCGGCGAAGAAAAACTCATCAGTTCGCTTTATTACCGTTAATTCTGGCTTCGAATCAGCAAATAAGACTATCGAGCCCAGTAATGGCAAGGCTGTTGTCTCACGCGCAACCCAGGGCGCCTATATGGCCGGCTATGCTTCCGCCGGTTTGACGACGACCGGAACTATTGCCGGATTTGGTGGGGTTGAAACCAGCGAACGTCAAGCGCTGATGGATGCCTTTGCGCAGGGAGTTGACGCCTACAACCTCGCATATGGGACATCGATCCGCTTTGAAGGATGGGATACCACCCGCATGCGCGGAACCTTCACTGGAAACGATGACCCGGCAAGTATCAAGGATGCAGCTTCAAAGGCACTTGCTGCGGGTGCGGATATTTTGGTCCCCTTCGCGGATGGTGGAAACCAAGGTGCGCTCCAAGCACTTGAGGCAGCTGGAAATAACTCGGCCCAGCGCTTGGTCTGGATGGGTGATGACCTTCCCAGTGACCTTCCTCAGGTCATCACGGCGGTCACTACGACCACGAAGGATCACGCGACCGAGGCAATTTCTTCCGCACGAGGAAATGATTTTTCAACGAATGCGGTTATCGATTCCCTTGATAATAACGGTGTGACGCTGGCTCCTTTCGCTGCTCATGAGGCGCTCATGACCCCCGAGCTCAAGGATTCTTTGGCTTCGATGCGCCAGCAGCTTCTCACTGGCAGCCTTGTGATCACGACTCAATTTGATCCCCTGTTGATTTCTCCCCGTAAGTGAGGGCTCCCATGGAACACGCACACCAGAATTCCTCCTATCGCCGAGGACCGGTGATCCTTCGTGGAGGAAAGATCCCTCGCGAAACATCCGATACCGGACTTTTGCGTCCCCAGTCCTCTGCGGATTGGCTGCACGAGGACCCTTGGAGGGTGCTTCGTATCCAATCGGAGTTTGTTGAAGGATTTGGAGCGCTGGCCGAGTTGGGGCCGGCAGTGTCGGTTTTCGGCTCGGCTCGCACCCCTGCCGGAAGTGAAGATTGGGAGCGTGCGCGCTCCATCGGCTCCCTATTGGTGCAAGCGGGCTTTGCCGTGATCACCGGTGGTGGACCGGGAATTATGGAAGCAGCCAATAAGGGCGCGTGGGAAGCAGGAGGGACCTCCGTCGGCTTGGGAATCGAGCTTCCCCACGAGCAAGGAATGAATGAATGGGTAAATGTCGGAATTAATTTCCGCTATTTCTTTGCTCGCAAGACCATGTTTATGAAGTATTCCTCTGGTTTCATCGCGATGCCGGGTGGTTTTGGCACCATGGATGAGCTGTTTGAGGCTGCAACCTTGGTACAAACCGGTAAGGTGCATTCTTTCCCGATCATTTTGGTTGGCCGCGAGTATTGGGGTGGACTAGTTCAATGGATTAATTCGACAATGAAGGAGTCGGGAATGCTGTCAAGTAATGACCCTCAACTTCTGCATATTGTTGATAGTCCCGAAGAAGCTGTGGAAATAGTAATTGGACACAAATAATTCAATACCTTACTTAAACACGGCATTCTCGGTAGAATAAATGTGTTTTTAGCGGTATTTAATACCCGGCGTTCAGAAGGGAAACGAACATGGCAGCTATGAAGCCGCGAACCGGAGATGGCCCCCTCGAGGCAGAAAAAGAGGGCCGTGGGATTGTCATGCGTATCCCCAGCGAAGGTGGTGGCCGTCTGGTCATCGAACTCAACGCTGAAGAAGCACAGGAACTGGCTCAGGCCTTAGCTAACGCTCTCTGAGGCACTCAGTGCCTGCTCAAGTGTCAAGCTTCCGACATAGAGCGCTTTGCCGACAATCACTCCATCTAGATAACCTTCACGCCTCAAGGTGTGGATATCCTCGACATGACGGATTCCTCCGGAGGCAACCAGAAGCGTAGGTGTTTTCGCCCGTAGATCTCTGAGTAGGTCTACGGGCGGTCCCATAAGTGCCCCGTCTCGTTGGAGCTCGGTGACGATGTAGCGCTGCACACCCGCTTGATCCAGAGTGCGGCAGACTTCCCAAAGGTTTCCCGCGTCCCCATCAACGCCTCGTGGACGAATACGATCGCCCTCTACGTCAATGCAGATGTTGAGGCGCCCGGCGAACTCAGCGATCAAGGTGCGGACCCGATCGATATCAACCAAGGCCTGAGAAGCCAGATTGACGCGATCGGTACCTGCCTGAAGCGCAGCTTCGATATCGTCCCCGCTGCGTACTCCACCAGACCACTCGATGCGGCATTCAGGGGCGTGCCTGCCTGAGGTGGATGCTTCATATCTGCGGAGCTCAGAAATCACCTCAGAAAGCAGATCTGAGTTGTTTCCTCGTTCAAAGGCCGCATCGATATCGACCAGATGAATCCAGCGAGCGCCCTGAGCGACGAAGGAACGTGCAACCTCGAAGGGATCAGCACTGGCCTGATCCTCACGTCCGTCAGCCTTACGGTGCGTGAGGGCCCGACCATTGGCAATGTCGAGGGCGGGGAGAATATCCACGACTCAGTTGTTTCCGTGATTTAGGGTTGCCTGGTACATCGGTGCGAAGAACTCACCCAGCCGCAGAAGAGTTTCGTTCAGCGCATCGCGAGCACCGTTCTTCTCCTCTTCCGCAATTTCTGCCGCATGCTCGGCGATGATGCGTACGATTGCTGAACCTGAGATCGCGCCATCTGCTCCCGCCTGGAGTGCGGCACGCACGTGTTCAGGTCGCGAAATCCCAAAACCCAAGAGAACAGGTGCGGCCGCTTCCTCGCGAAGCTTTGCGACGGCCTCGTGCAAGCCCACGGTCGAGGCCTCGTGATCCGCGCCCGTCACGCCCACGCGAGAGACCGCATAGACATAGCCGCGTGCAGAGTGTGCGACATCGCTCAGGGTGCGAGGCGAGGCCGATGGGGGAGCGATGTATACACTGTCGATCCCCGACTTGAGTGCTGCTTCTCCGAATGGATGGCCCTCGCGGATCGGGAGATCTGGAATGAGTACCGAATCGACTCCCGCTTGCGCGCAGAGGTCATAGAAACGATCAACACCAATGGAGAAGGGCACATTCGCGTAGACCAGCAGACCGATGGGGAGATCTGGATGTGAGTTGCGAATGCGAGAGAGGATCCTGAAGCACTCATCGATAGCAGTACCGGCCTGAAGGGCTCGTAGGTGTGCTTCCTGAATAACAACGCCGTCTGCGACCGGATCTGAGAAGGGAATCCCGAGCTCCAGAGCGTCTGCGCCATCGGCGATGAGCGCCTCGATGATGGCCTCGCAGGACGCAGGGGTAGGGTCACCCAGCATAACGAAGGGGACGATTGCCCCGCGTTCCTGCGCGGCGCAGCGCTCAAACATTGATGCGTAGCGAGTCATCGTTCCTCCTTAGATGAACCCAGATCATAGGAATGGGTCCTATGGGTTCCAAAGCCGGCACGTTCTTGTGCAACCAATTCAGCGGCGCGGGCAACCGCCCCATCCCTGGAGAAGGAGCCTCCCAAGCGCTCGCGTACTTGGTCGAGATCCTTGTCGCCTCGGCCGGATAGACATACGAGCAGTGTGGGGACGTGTCCTTCGCGTGTATCAAGGCCTTCGGTATGACCCGTATCCTTGAGCTCACGCGCCATCTTGAGGGCGTAAGCCAAGGCATGAGAAGACTCCATTGCCGGAATAATGCCCTCATGACGAGAGAGTTCGATGAAGGCGTTGACGGCCTCGTCATCGGTAATTCCCACGTAGTGAGCGCGGCCGCTCGCAGCCAGATAGGCGTGCTGGGGACCAACACCGGGGTAGTCCAAGCCTGCGGAAATTGAATAGGATTCTTCGACTTGTCCCTCATCGGTGCGCATGAGGTAGGAGCGCGCACCGTGAAGAACACCGACCTTACCCTCGTGGATTGCCGCGCCGTGGTGTCCGGAATTCAGTCCCTCACCCGCAGGCTCAACACCGTAGAGCGCAACAGATGGGTCGTCAATAAAGTCGGCGAACATACCAATTGCGTTCGAGCCGCCACCCACGCACGCAATAACCGCGTCGGGGAGTGCACCGGTTTGTGCGAGGATCTGTGCACGCGCCTCGGTTGAAATAATGCGGTGGAATTCGCGAACCATTGTGGGGAAAGGGTGCGGGCCGGCCGCGGTTCCCAACAGGTAGTGCGAGGTCTTAAAGGTTGCGGTCCAGTCGCGCAGGGCCTCGTTAACGGCGTCCTTGAGGGTTCCGCTCCCCGCGGTCACGGGGACAACCGTTGCCCCCATGAGTTCCATGCGCTCGACGTTTGGAGCCTGTCGAACAACATCGACTGCGCCCATGTAGATCGTGCATTCCAATCCCAAAAGTGCGCATACCATTGCGGTTGCGGTCCCGTGTTGGCCGGCTCCGGTTTCAGCGATGATGCGTGTCTTACCCATGCGCTTAGCTAACAGAGCTTGCCCCAGAACCTGATTACCCTTGTGTGCGCCTCCGTGGACCAGGTCCTCACGCTTGAGGAAGATCCGAGCGCCGCCACCGGGAAGGTTGCGTAGCTCTGTGACTGGGGTGGGGCGTCCCAGGAACTGATGGAGAAGGGTATTGATCTCCTCGATAAAAGTTGGGTCGTCAATTGCCTGAACGAATGCTTCTTCAAGCTGGTCCAGTGCGGGGATCAAAAGCTCAGGAACGTATTGGCCGCCGAATTGTCCGAAGTAAGGGGAAAGCTTCGTTGGGTGCTCGGGAGCTTCTTCGTCCTTCGTGCCCTCCGTCTTTGCGCCGAGGCGTTCACTGGAGTAGGGCTTCCACGAGGTGTGGAGCGCCGCTTCTTCGAGGAAGGCGTGGCCGGCACTGGGCTGTCCACCTGTGATCTCCCAAGCAGCCTGCGCGGGATCATCCGATCCCGACAGCGAGGAGCCAACCAACAGTGCGTCGACGTAAGGGGCAAGAGTCAGCACATCATCTCGTGAATGAATGCCAGACTCTCCAACGATTACCGCTCCCTTTGGAGCAAGGGGAGCAAGCTTCTGCGTGCGGGTAATGTCGATCTGAAGCGTGCGCAGGTCACGATTGTTGATGCCAATAATGCGTGCGCCCAAGCGCTGAGCGCGGTGCATATCCTCTTCGCTGTCGACTTCGGTCAGGACATCCAATCCCAGTCGATGTGCTGCCAAGGAAAGCTCTGTGTAGTCCTGATCGTCCAAAACGGACAGCATCAGTAGGATCGCATCTGCCCCGTGAGAGCGAGCAGCGGTGATCTGAATGGGATCGATGATGAAGTCCTTGCACAAGACAGGCTGGTTAACCTCATCTCGTACCTCATCAACATCAGCGAAATTGCCGTTGAAACGGTCGGGCTCTGTCAACACACTGATCGCTGCCGCGTAGCGCGAGTAGGCGCGAGCCAAGAGGCGCGGAGAATATGCACCTTCGATAATCGTGCCCAGAGTCGGTGAAGCGGACTTGCACTCCATGATGATTGCCGGGCCGGTGGGACGAGGCTGGAAGCCTATCTGTTCGTCGTAACGACGCGTGCGTAGTGCGTCCTCAAAAGAGCGCGTCGAGCGAGGAAGCGTCAGGGGATCGATGTGTCCGTAGGCCTCGTGAAGTTCAGGAAGACGCGTCCGACGCTGAGCGACGATCGAATCAAGGACTGTCCCGGTTTCGCGCAATCGCGTGGAAATGGGAGAGAAAGACGGCTGGTTCACTGGTTCTCCTGCTCTTTCAATTCGCGCGCGGTCGAAACGATGGTCTCAAGGTGGGAGGCGACGGCGCCGCTGGAGAGCTGAGACAGCGCCAATTCGGTTCCCTGGTTCAAAGATTCCGCCTTGCCCGCCAGATAGAGCATCGCGCCGCTTGTCGCAGCGATGGCCTCGCGCTGGGCCGGCGCGCCCTTCCCGGCGAAGATCTCCGAGATTAGACGCAGGTTTTCTTCTGCATCCCCACCGACCAACTCTGCCAGCGGAGCAGGAGTAATTCCCAGCTCCTCAGGGCTCAGGGTAAAGGAGGCAATGCCCTCTTGGGTGATCTCGCGAATCTCGGTGGGACCGTGGACGGCGAATTCGTCGGTACCGTTTCCGTGAACCACCAGTGCGTGCTTCAGCCCCAAGGATGCCAAGGCCTTCGCAACGACGTCGAGGAGCTCAGGCTTACCGACCCCCAGCACTTGGTAGGACAGCGGTGCGGGGTTTACCAAGGGGCCGATGAGATTGAAGATGGTCGGGTTCTTCAAAGCACCGCGCACGGGTGCGACATAGCGCATTGCGGGGTGATACTTCTGCGCGAATAAGAAGCAGAAACCGGTGCGTTCCAAGAGCTTCGCCGAAGAAGCGGGGGAGAGGTCCAGGGGGATACCTGCGGCCTCAATAAGGTCTGCCGCTCCAGCCTTCGAAGACACTGCGCGGTTACCATGCTTGGCGACCTTGAGTCCCATGGAGGCCGCAACGAAAGCCGAGGCCGTCGAGATATTGATTGTTCCGACACCGTCACCGCCCGTTCCGACGACGTCAATGACGCCAGGGGCAGTTGTTGTGAAGTGCTGTGCTGCTGAGCGGAAAGCTTCCGCCGCACCTGCGATCTCGCTGGGCTGTTCACCGCGTGCGTGAAGCGCTCCAAGGAAAGCTGCGATTTCAATTTCGCTGAGTTCCCCGCGTGACATTTCCTCGAAAACGGAACGTGCCTGTTCCTGGTCTAATACGTGACCGTTCAATGCGCGGCGCAGAAAGGACTCACTCATGTCAATTCCTTGAATTAGTTGCGGTGGATAGGGTTAGGTCAGCCAGCAGGGCACGCAGAAGAAGCGGCCCAGCCGGAGTCAGGATCGATTCTGGGTGGAATTGCAGACCGATGCACGGCGCACTGCGGTGACGCGCAGCCATGACAATCCCATCACGGGTGTGTGCCAGGGAAACCAAAGCATCGGGAAGGCTGCGCGTGCCCAGAGAATGGTAACGAGCGACGGAAATATATCCGTGCTCAGCATCATCACCGGGACGAGGCGCCTCTGCAATTGAGGAGAAGGCAAGATCTTCAATGCCGGCCTCGGTAAGCTCAATGCGGTCGGTGCGCCCGTGGGTTGCCCCTACGGGACCGACGACGCCCCCGCAGGCCTCGACCATTGCTTGGAAACCCAGGCAAATCCCCAGGGTTGGAATATTCTCACGGAGAGCCACCTCAAGGATCTCCATCATGTTTCCTGCGCCTCGGGGGTGGCCCGGACCGGGGGAAAAAATCAAAAGGGGACGTTCGCCCGCAGCGCGCTCAGCCTCGGTTGGAACAAGTGCCTTGAGAAGCGTTGAAGTTGGGGTCGTATTGCGGAAGACCTGAACTGCGGCCTCGCGGGCGGTTAAATCCACCAAGTTGTAGACGAAAGAGTCGCGGTTATCCAGGAAAATGACGCGCATCTTAGAACTCGCTTTCTTCCGCATTCGAGGAAATGGCCAGTGGTCGCCCGGTTGACGCGGCCAAAGCGCGCAAAACAGCGCTTGCTTTGTGGACGGTTTCTTCAGCCTCGCGAGCGGGGACAGAGTCGGCAACTACTCCGGCCCCCGCCTGCACGATCGCTTGCCCGTCCTTGACGAAGGCTGAACGAATGACGATGCAGGTATCGAGCTCGCCGTCGCCTCGAAGGTAACCAACTGCACCACCATATGAGCCGCGGCGCTGACCTTCGTAGTTGCGAATGAGCTCTGCCGCGCGAAGCTTTGGAGCGCCCGTCAGTGTTCCCATGGTCATCGACGCGCGGAAAGCATCCAAGGGATGCAAATCGTCTGCTAGGGTGCCGCTGACCTCAGATACCAGGTGCATGACTCGGGAATAACGGTCGACGCGCAAGAGCTGTTCAACGCGACGAGTTCCTCGTTGTGAAACGCGTGCGACATCGTTGCGTGCCAAGTCGACGAGCATAACGTGCTCAGCAACTTCCTTCGCATCCGAACGCAATTCAAGTTCCAAGCGAATATCTAGTTCGTGATCGATACTGCCGTCTGGGGCAAAGCCACGGGGGCGGGTACCGGCAATGGGGCGAATTGCGACCGTTCCGTCCTTTGCTGAATGGAGCAGCGAGGATTCCGGAGACGCACCGAAAAGCTCGAAGTTGTCCGCGCCGATATAGAACATGTATGGACTGGGATTCTCATCTCGCAAAAAGCGGTAGCTTCTCAGTGCATTCGGGCAATCCGCAATAAAACCGCGCGAGGGAACGACCTGGTAGATATCGCCAGCAGCAATGTGCTCTTGCATGGTCGTAACCAGAGCCTCGAAGTCATCATCAGAAATCGTTGGGCGTGCAATAAGCGGCTGCGATGAAGGATCGATTTTTATTTCCGAGGCCGTGGGCGTCTTGGTCGACAGAGGAGCGTGGTCGATTGCCTGGGCAAGCGCATCGATTTGCTGCTCAAGAGAATCACGGTCGAGTGAGGCTCCGACAATGTTGGCGCTTTGAGAAGGATGGTCGACGACCAAGATGATTCGCGCAAGGAAGAACAGGTAATCAGGGCAGGAATTAAAACCCTGGTCGACATCGGGTAGGGATTCGTATGTTGCGAGGTAATCAAAAGAAACGGTTCCGGCGACCAAAGGTAGGTGCGGGTGATCGATTGGAGTATCGGTGAGAACTCGCAAGGGCTCCATGGTTGCGCGCTCTTTCAAGCGTGTTTCCTCATCGGCCTCGTCTTCGCGCAGGGAAGGAAGCTCAAAGAGAGCGTGCGTGTCCTTCCGCTCGCGTAGAGCACTCGGGAGAGCCTCACAGACTTGGTCGAGTGCACTTTGGCCATCAACTGGGTTGGTTGAGGTGATGCGCACGGAGTCTCCATCGCATTGAATCGACGCAGAAGTATCAAGAACTGCAATGGTGGTGAGGTGCTGTTTAGAAGCGATATCGGCGCTATCCAAAAGAACGACTCGTGTTGGGTGGCCCGAGGCCGATTGGGGGACCAAACCCTTGTCGCACAGGTAAGCCAAAAGCTCGCCGCCGTCTGGGTGGTAGCGCACCTCTCGCGAGATCACGTGGGGTGTGTCTGCGTGTGTCATTGTGTTCCTATCCCTTGCCCTCGGCGAGCCAGCGCAACGAAAAAGGCCCGCCACATGAGCGAGCCTTGATCATTTCCAGGTACGTCAAAGGAGGCCCGCCCTTAGGGGAGCCACCACCACATCTGCGATGCTGAAGTACCAAACATGTTTTTCATACTAATGCGGGGTGCGCGGGGGCGCCAACGCTGCCAATAAGTGAGACATGCAAAGCGAATTGGATAAGGGAACCTGAAAGAGCGGCGCCCGTAGATCGCGAGAACGAGATCGACGGGCGCCAAAAGAAGAGTAGAAGTTGCGGCCTGGTTCAGCGTCGTTTGACTGCAGCAAGAAGGCCATCACCAACGGGGAGCATAGCGGGAATGAACTCCTCAGAAGCTCCCAGAACCTTTGCAATCTCTCGCATCATGACGGTTTGCTCATCGCGCTGCGCGGGATCAGCAACCTGGTCATGCCAGAGAGCGTGGACGATCACGATTAGTCCACCGGGGCGCAGGACGCGGAGCGCATGATCCAAATAATCGGGGATTTCGGCGTTGGGTGCATCAATCACCATCATGTCGTAACCGCGGGCAGCCATACGGGGCAGGACGTCCAGCGCTCGACCGGCAATGAGGCGGGTACGTTGGGAAGGAATCCCAGCTGCCGCAAAGGCGCGGCGCGCGTGCTTGTGGAATTCAACCTCTTGATCGATAGTGGTCAAAACTCCATCGGGAGACATGCCTTGGAGCAGCCAGAGACCAGAAACACCGGCACCCGTACCAATCTCCAGAACTGCTTTTGCGCCGCAGGTTGCAGCCAGAAGACGAAGGGCGGCACCAACTCCGGTTGAGACAGGATCAGCACCCAAATCGGTGGCAGCCTCGCGAGCTTGCGCAAGAAGCTCGTTTTCCTCGACGAATTCTTCTGCGAAAACCCAACTCAAGGCTTTATCTGACGCCATCTTTTCCTCCGCACTCGTGTACCTATGTCTCATAGGTTACGCACAACCCATGTCAACTTGATGACTACGCGCCATTGTGGCGGCGATTCCTTGAATTAAATGGTTTTGTTCAGGGGAGCGACACCCAGTGGGCGTCCCGCAAGTCCGCGCGAGGCGTGAGCGAGCGAGCCCGCGAGCTCTTGGAGGACCTGCGCAGCGGGACCTTCGTGTGTTGAAACGGGATCGCCAGCATCTCCGCCTTCGCGCAGTGAAATGTCCAGCGGAACCTGTCCCAGAAGCGGAACCGAATAGCCCAGCTGGGCGCTCAAGCGATCAGATACAGACTGCCCGCCACCGTGACCGAAGATCTCCAACTTGGAGCCGTCAGGCTGGGGGAGGTAGGACATATTTTCGATGACGCCGATGACTTTTTGATCCGTCTGGGTTGCGATCGAACCGGCGCGCTCAGCGACCTCAGCTGCAGCAATCTGCGGAGTTGTCACAACAAGAATTTCAGCATTGGGCAGGAGCTGTGCGATCGAAATTGCGACATCGCCGGTGCCGGGAGGCATATCGATGAGTAGAACATCAAGGTCGCCCCAGAAAACATCTGCAAGGAATTGCTGAAGTGCGCGGTGCAGCATAGGGCCACGCCAAATGACGGGCTGGCCATCGGGAACGAACATGCCAATCGAGACAACCTTGACTCCTTCGGCTCCCAAAGGCGGAATGATCATTCCGTCGATGACCTGAGGATCGTGGCTCACTCCCAGCATTCGAGGAATTGAGAAACCGTAAATGTCGGCATCCATCACACCGACTTTGAGGCCTTGACGAGCCATCGCGGCGGCAAGATTTGCGGTCATCGAGGACTTGCCGACGCCGCCCTTTCCTGAGGTGACGGCAATGACGCGCGTCAGAGAATCGGGGCGGGCAAACAGAATTTCACGTTCGGGGCGACCGCCGTTGAGCTTCTCGCGAAGAGCCTTTTTCTGCTCATCGTTCATGACGTCCATGGTGACCTTGACATCCGTCACGCCATCCAGGGCGCTGAGAGTCTTATTGACGTCGTCTGAGATCGTTGTTCGCAGAGGGCACCCCGCTGTCGTCAGCAAGATTGTGACCGAAACCGTTGAACCATCGATATTGATGGAATCAACCATATTGAGATCGGTAATTGGACGACGAATTTCGGGGTCGATAACAGCCGACAGGGCATCAAGAACGTTCTGCGAGGTCAAAGTCATGGTGTCAATCCTATGACCCAGCAACGGTTTGCGCAGACTGGTTTAGCTGTCGGCGTGAAGCGGAGTAGACAGATCCGCAGAATCCTCTGCTTGATCTGGATTTCCCTGTGCGCTTAGCTGCGCAAATCGTTCGTCGCGCTCGTCAAGTTCCTCGCGCAGGTCGTTAAGCATATCGCGCAGTTCCGAGCGTACGAAGTCGCGCGTTGCCACGTCTTGTAGCGCAAGGCGAAGACCAGCAATTTCGCGGGTCAGATACTCGGTGTCGGCAAGGTTGCGTTCCGCGCGTTGACGATCTTGTTCTGCCTGGACGCGGTCACGATCATCTTGACGGTTCTGTGCAAGAAGGATCAGAGGTGCCGAATATGAAGCCTGGGTTGAGAAAGCGAGGTTCAGCAAAATAAAGGGGTAAGGATCCCACGCGTACTTTTCTGAGACCTTGTAAAGGAGGACGTTCGCGGCAATCCACGAGACGACGAAAATCGTCATGTAGAGGATGAACTTCGGCGAACCCATGAAGCGGGCCGTGGCCTCGGCAAACTGGCCGAAACCATCGCCAGAGGAACGGCGGCGAAAAAGTTTAAACTTCCGCTCGCTCGGGGTATCAAGACGATCAGCCATCAATACTCCTTGCCATTACTCGGTCGGTGACATCATCATCCCAGTCGCGCCAGTCGCGGGGGAGAAGCTCATCCAAGACGTCGTCAACAGACACAGCACCCAAGAGATGACCATCTTCATCGACAACGGGAAGAACTGTCAGGTTGTATGTCGCCAGCAGACGCGTCACAGTCGCGACGTGAGCGTCGGGGGAGAGCCTGTCGAGGTCGGTGTCCATGATGGTCCCCACAAGCGTATTGGGGGGTTCGCGAAGTGCGCGCTGGAAATGGACAGCACCTAAGTATTGACCCGTCGGGGTTTCCAAGGGCGGTCGTGCGATAAAAGCAGCTGCGGCCAAAGAAACCGGAAGGTCGGAACGACGAATAGAAGCGAGCATCTGAGCCACAGTCGCATCGGGGGCTAAGATGACCGGTTCGGTGGTCATCAAGGAACCGGCTGTTGATTCCTTGTAGGCCATGAGTCGACGAACGTCTGCAGCTTCATCGGGCTCCATCAAGGACAGCAGAGACTGTGCTGTTTCAACGGGAAGCTCAGACATGAGGTCAGCCGCGTCGTCTGGCTGCATCGCGTCCAAAACGTCCGCAGCGCGCTTGGATTCCAGTTGAGAAACGATCGACACGCGGTCGTCTTCGCCCAGCTCTTCCAGCACGTCTGCAAGACGTGAGTCGGGGAGCTCCGTTGCGACGGCCAGCTGTCGTTCTGTAGGAAGGTCGTGGATGAAGTCTGCGAGGTCCGCTGCCTTCATGTCTTCCGTGTGTTGAATCAGAGCGGTCGCCGCTTGGTTTGAATCGGTCTTGAGCAGTGAAGAGACCTCATCGATGCGAACCGTCATGGTTGTTCCACCGCGTTTGAAGCCCAAAGTTGTTGTGCGAACGCGCTGGACGTGCAGAGTGGAGATGATCCAGTCACGAGGCCGGCGTTGCTGCATGGCGACGTCAAGGATCTTCACAACGCCGCTTCCGTCATTCATTGTGACTTCGCGATCGAAAAGCTCAGTGATGACAAGCGTTTCAACGGGGCGTTGGTTGAAAGACCGAATATTGAGCAGTCCAGTTGTGATGACGGAACCGGATTCAATTGCCGTCACACGAGTAAAGGGCAGAAACACGCGTTTTCGGGGGCCAACCTCGACGACAAAGCCGATGACGTTGGCGGTCGAATTCAGGCGAAATGTCACGACGACGTCGTGAATGACACCGACTTTCTCGCCCAGCGGGTCAAAGACGGAGGTACCGGCAAGCTTGCCGATGTAGATTCGGCGTCCGGTTGTTCCGACGTTCATAGGTGCACTGCTCACCCGGCCAGTTTATCCCCAGAGCGAACTTCTTACCCGCCCACGGCAGGGAAGTTCTCGCTACGATGGCAGAATACGAAAGGGAAAAGTATGAGCGTACCTGTGAGCGGAACCCGGCGGACCCGTGGGGGTGGAAGCCTGCCTGACGGCACCGAAGTTGCTTCCTATGCCTCTTACGATCAGGCTTTGGCAGCGCTTGAGGTCTTGTCCAACAATGACTTTGAGGTTGAGAACGTCAGCGTGGTTGGTACCGACCTCTATTCGGTTGAGCGAATTATCGGGCGTGTGACTTGGGCTCGAGCGGTTTCCCAGGCGGTGATGAACGGCGCGCTCTGGGGCGCCATGATCGGCATCGTACTCTCTGTCAATCAAGGAAACACAATGGTCTGGGTGGGTGCCTGCATGTTGGCGGGTGCCCTGATCACATCTTGCTTAAGCACTGCAATGTTCTTGATCCGCCGGCGCCGAGGGGACTTTTATTCTCAGTCCCAGGTAGTCGCTGGTCGCTATGCGGTGATCATTTCGAAGGCTGCCGGTAGTGATCGCATTCGTGAAGCTTTCGATCTTCTCCAGAAGACCGAAGGTAATCAGATGCGCCCGCGTCGAGTTCGCCCGGTACGAGAAAGCAGTGGCCCGACTGAGTACGGCTCGCGTCCCGATGAGAAGCCTCGTTTTGGAGTGCGTTTGTCGCAACTGTCAGAAACTGATGCCAGCGCTGCCGGCACGGAACAACGCGACGACGAAAGCTCGCAAACCGATCCACAGAACTGACGTATATACGCGAAGTGGCCTCGTCCCGACTGGGACGAGGCCACTTGTGCATTCAAACTTATGCGCGTCCCTGAACACTGGCAATCCACGCCTCAACATCGGCAATGGTTCGCGGGATGTCTTCTGAGATTCGGGTGACGCTGCCATCAGCGTTCACCAAAACGTCATCCTCAATGCGCACGCCAATTCCGCGGAATTCCTCGGGGATGGCCATGTCATCGGCGCGGAAGTACAAACCGGGTTCGATGGTGAAGCACATTCCTGGCTCCAACAGCGCATCCTGGTACATTTCGCGACGCGCCTGAGCACAGTCATGAACATCCAGACCCAGGTGGTGGCTGGTTCCGTGAGGCATCCAGCGGCGGTGTTGCTGGCCGTTGGGAGAAAGCGATTCCTCTGCGCTGACGGGCAGCAGGCCCCATTCTTCCAGGCGTGCGGCAATAACCTTCATAGCGGCATCGTGAACATCGCGGAAGCGGGTTCCCGGCTGGTTCGCGCGTTCAAGTGCGGCCTCACAGGCATCCAAAACTGCCTGGTAAACCTTCGCCTGAGTGGGGGAGAAGGTTCCATTGACGGGGAGCGTGCGGGTGATGTCTGCGGTGTAGAGCGAATCAACCTCAACACCGGCATCGACCAAAACCAGGTCGCCGTCGTTCACCGGACCATCGTTATCGATCCAGTGCAGAGTATTTGCGTGGTTGCCCGAGGCGGCGATGGTGTCATAGCCTAGGCCGTTTCCTTCTTCGCGGGCTACCGCTCCAAAGGCGCCCTCAATGACGCGTTCGCCACGGCGGTGACCAATGGCTCGAGGCAGTGAACGAAGGATATCTTCGAATCCAGTCTTTGTGATCTCGACTGCGCGTTGCAGTTCGGAGATCTCAAACTCGTCCTTGCACAGACGGATTTCTGACAGGCGCTCTTCCAAAGCATCATCGGTTTCGGCCGCGTCGCCACCAAAAGGCAGGCCTGCCTGCATGCGCACCTCGTTGACCATGGCTTCCACGGCCTCGTCGACATTGCGAACCACGCGCAAACGAACGATTCCCGCATCCTTGGCCAGAGCATCGCGAAGAGTATCAATGTGCTCGCAACGCAAACCGGTTTCGGCTGAAACTTCCTCGAGGGATGGGCGGGCACCCACCCAAAACTCGCCGTAGCGCGAGTCGGAGTAGAACTCTTGGGAAGAACGGGAAGTGCGGGGCTTGAAGTACAGCACTGCCTCGTGACCGCCTTCGGGAAGGGGTTCAAGGACAATCACTGAATCGGGTTCGCGTTCTTGTCCAAGGCCAGACAGGTGAGCGAAGGCCGAGTACGCGCGGAAACGGTATGTGCAGTCGTTGGAACGAACCTTGTAGGAACCTGCGGGGATGACCAGTCGTTCCCCGCTGAAAGGCTCTCCGGCTGCAGTTGCGCGCGCGGGAAGGTAGTCGGCAACGGCCGATCGAGTAATACCCGGATCAGGACGCGGCCCCCATTGGGAGCCCATGAATTCTCGGAATGCATCTGAGGATGGACGGCGCGAGCGATTATTCACGCGCTCAGCCAAAGAATCGGGTGCTTCTTCCGCGGAGGTTGTTTCAGTCGTAGTCATAGTGTCATGGTCTCACTTTCCCTGTGCGGCGTGCTACGTGGACCGTATTCTAAATACATGACCAGGATCGATCTTCATACACACAGTGCGTATTCGGACGGAACTGATACTCCCGCCGAACTCATGGAGAAGGCATGTCAGGCACATTTGGATGTCGTGGGGCTGACCGACCACGACACCTACGCTGGTTGGGACGAGGCCGCAGCGTGCGTTGAGCGAACTGGGGTGTCCTTGGTGCGTGGGGTGGAGTTGTCTTGTGCGCGTGAGGGGATCACTGTTCACCTTCTGGGATACCTTCCCGATCCCACGAACGAGGCCCTGCTTGCAGTGCAGCGTCGAGCGACTGAGTCGCGTCTCACTCGCGCGCAAAAAATTGTTGAACGCCTCGCAGAAGACTACTCAATCACGTGGGAGCAAGTGCGTGCTCTTGCTCCTGAAGATGGACCGGTTGGGCGTCCACATATTGCGGATGCCTTGGTTGAAATAGGCGCTTTTCCTGATCGCAGTGCCGTTTTTACTCAGACTCTGCATCCTTCTAGTAAGTATTACGTCATGCACTGGGCACCCGACCCCGTCGATGCTGTGGAGCTGGTTCGAGCCGCCGGGGGAATCCCTGTGCTGGCTCATCCACGCGCGCGGGCTCGCCAAAGGCTTCTGCCAGAGGAAGTCATTGATATGATGAAGGACGCGGGCCTGTTCGGGATTGAGCGCGATCATCGTGATCATGCCGAAGAGGATCGAGCCGATGTGGAGCGGATCGCACGCCGTTTGAAGCTGGAAGTATTTGGTTCCTCCGACTATCACGGCTTAGGAAAGCCGAATCAACTTGGTGAAAACCTAACGGATCAGTCGGTGCTGAACAAACTTGAAGAGGAAGCGTTTTTAGAGGTCCTGCACCCATGAGTATCGGTTCTGTTGTGGACATTACGGTCTTGTTGACGACTTTTGCGACACTGATCGTCATTTTGGACCCTATGGGCTTGATGCCTGTCTTCTTGGGGTTAACCTCTAAGCTGTCGCGCACTGCTCAGCGTAAAGCGGCTTTCCAAGCGTCGCTGGTGTCTTTCGGAGTCATTCTCACTTTCGCTTTCCTTGGGCAGCAGATTTTGCGCGCACTCCATATTTCAATGGAATCTTTGAAACTTTCCGGTGGCGTGCTGTTGTTCTTGGTGGCGATGGAATTGTTGACCTCCAGCGACATGGAGCAGCCCGATACCGGTGATGACGCAGTGAATGTTGCCTTGGTTCCGCTGGGGATTCCGCTGCTTGCGGGTCCTGGTGCGATTGTTGCTGTGATGGTGTCGATGGCACAGGCCCACACAGTTGGTTCCATTGTTGGCGTTGTCGGTGCTGTCGTTGCAACCCACGTGGTGATTTGGCTGTCGATGCGTTTCGCTTTGGAGCTTTCACGCTTCCTGGGAACGGGCGGCATTATGTTGCTCACGAAGATTTCCGGTGTGCTTTTGGCCGCTATTGCAACTGAACTGGTCATGGGTGGTGTTTTCGACTTTATTAAGAACGCTGGAATCGTTCAGTAGCCAGGTTGACAGTCCGTCATCTTTTTTATCTCGCCCCGCTTTATGGGGCTACAGTAGGCTTAGTCCAGTGCTACCGGTAGTGCTGAGTCAATCGCAAGGAGAGATTTTATGAGCCGGTCCCTAGAGGAACAGCTGAAGTCCCAGGTACGCGCAGTGTCCGGACGCCCAGAACGCGTCTCGACTGAGATGGAAGCGTGGCAGGGCCTTTCGGCGGCAATCATTGATCGTATTGCTGATCGCTGGCATGCAACTGAGCGCACCTACGCAGTGGGCCGTATGGAACACTACTTCTCCGCAGAGTTCCTCATGGGACGTGCGTTGCTTAATAACCTCTCCAACCTTGGCATGGTTGACGAGGCCCGCGAGGCCTTGGCTGCACTGGACAAGGATCTGTCCGTGGTTCTGGAAGAAGAACCCGATGCCGCTTTGGGTAATGGTGGTCTTGGTCGTCTGGCAGCGTGCTTCCTTGATTCTTGCGCGACCTTGGACCTGCCCGTTGCTGGTTACGGCATCTTGTACCGCTACGGATTGTTCAAGCAGCTCTTCGACAATGGTTTCCAGACCGAGCACCCTGATCCTTGGATGGAAGAGGGCTACCCCTTCGTTATTCGTCGTGAAGAGGAACAGCGCATTGTTCGCTACGCGGACCTGACCGTTCGCGCGATTCCTTATGACATGCCGATTACCGGTTATGGCACCCAGAACGTCAATACGTTGCGTCTGTGGAAGGCCGAGCCCATGGAAGAGTTCGACTACGATGCGTTCAATTCACAGCGCTTTACTGATGCGATTGTCGACCGCGAGCGCACCATGGATATCTCGCGTGTTCTTTACCCGAACGACACGACCTTTGAAGGCAAGGTTCTGCGTGTTCGTCAGCAGTACTTCTTCTGCTCTGCGTCGCTGCAGGCCATCGTTGATAACTACGTTGCTGAGCACGGTTCGGACCTGCGCGGTTTTGCTGAATACAACGCCATCCAGCTCAATGACACCCACCCGGTTCTGGCCATTCCCGAACTCATGCGCATCCTGATGGATGAGCATGGCCTGGGTTGGGAAGATGCCTGGGATGTTGTTTCGCGTACCTTTGCGTACACCAACCACACGGTTTTGGCTGAGGCTCTGGAGACCTGGGATATTCACATCTTCGATCGTCTCTTCCCGCGTATTTCTGAAATCGTTCGAGAGATCGATCGTCGCTTCCGCATCGACATGTCCGAGCGCGGTGTTGATGGCGCAACCATCGACTACATGGCCCCCGTCTCGGGCAATACTGTCCGCATGGCGTGGATCGCCTGCTATGCCTCGTACTCGAGCAACGGCGTGGCCGCGCTGCACACTGAAATCATTAAGCGTGAGACTCTCAAAGAGTGGTACGCGATTTGGCCTGAGCGCTTCAACAATAAGACCAATGGTGTGACTCCGCGTCGTTGGCTCAAGCAGTGCAACCCCCGTTTGGCAACGCTTCTGGATGAAGTGACCGGCTCGGATCGCTGGGTGACTGACCTTGATGCGCTTTCTGAGTACACGGGTGCTGGTAACTCGGAGCTTTATGCTCGCTTGGCTCAGATTAAGCATGCGAATAAGGTTGACTTTGCTGCATGGATCAAGGACCGCGAGGGTGTTGAGATCGATCCAGATGCAATCTACGACGTTCAGATCAAGCGTCTGCACGAGTACAAGCGTCAGCTGCTTAATGCGTTCTACGTCTTGGATCTGTACTTCCGCATCAAGGACAATCCGGCTTTGGACGTCCCCAAGCGCGTGTTCGTCTTTGGTGCGAAGGCTGCCCCCGGCTACATTCGCGCGAAGGCAGTTATTAAGCTGATTAACACCATTGCCGACCTGGTCAACAACGATCCGGATATCAATGGCCGCATCAAGGTTGTTTTCGTTCACAACTACAATGTCTCGCCCGCCGAACACATCATTCCTGCTGCGGATATTTCCGAGCAGATTTCGATGGCTGGTAAGGAAGCTTCCGGCACCTCGAACATGAAGTTCATGATGAACGGTGCGCTGACCTTGGGAACCTTGGACGGTGCGAACGTTGAGATTCTCGAGGCCGTGGGGGAGGAGAATGCCTATATCTTCGGTGCGACCGATGATGAGCTTCCCGAACTGCGTCGCCACTACGATCCTCGTTGGCACTACGAGAACGTGCCTGGCTTGAAGCGCGTGATCGACGCTTTGACCGATGGCACCTTGGATGACTCCAACTCCGGTTGGTTCCATGATCTGCGTTGGTCGCTTCTGGAATCGGGCTATGAGCCCGCTGACGTCTACTACGTCTTGGGTGACTTCGCTTCTTACCGTGAGACGAAGGATCGCATGGCTCAGGATTACCGCGATCAGGAAGCCTGGTCGCGCAAGGCGTGGATCAATATCACGCGTTCCGGTCGTTTCTCCTCTGACCGTACGATTAGTGATTACGCTCGCGAGGTGTGGCACATCGATGCTCAGCCGATTGCGTGAACGCGTAATAGGCGGCCTTTGAGAGGCTGAATGCGTGGCTTAATGCCGTAACGCCCCGTTGGGAAATCCCAACGGGGCGTTTACTGTTGTTCGTTTTCTGAGCAAACTGTATTACTGTGTTGACACAGTTTCGATAGTGTGGCACTGTATTAGTGTATTAATACAGATAGACAGGAGGGATACATCGATGCGCATCGATGACACCCGTCCAATCTGGATCCAATTAGCTGATTCATTCCGCGGTCGTATTACCGACGGTACGTGGAAACCTGGCGAAAAGATCCCCTCCGTGCGTGATCTTGCGATCGAGGCAGGCACGAATCCCAATACCGTTCAGCGAGCTCTGAGTGCACTTGACGAAGAAGGGTTGACGGTCCCGAAGCGGACCGCAGGACGCTTTGTCGCAACTGATGAGAACGCTCTGCATGCTCTGCGGAAGAACGACGCGCATCTTGCGGCAGATGCCTACATTCGCGCATGTCGTTCACTGGGAATCGATTTAGAAGGTGCCCAGGCTTTGATCGATCAACGTTGGGATACCACGGAGAAGTAGCCAAGGAGGCAAACTCATGACCACACAAACTGAGCGCGGAACGTGTACGGGGCAAGGCCTCGTCCACTTTGAGCACCTCACGAAGCATTACCGGAAAACGCCGGCTCTACGGGACTATTCGCTGTCACTGGATGCCGGGCACATCGTCGGTCTGATGGGTCCCAACGGATGTGGGAAAACGACGCTGCTGAAAATCCTTGCAGGCGTATTGAATGATTACCAAGGGCAGGTGAGTATCGATGGGCACAAACCTGGAATCGATACAAAAGCCATCGTGTCCTACTTGCCTTCGGCAGCATTCCTTAACGGCGAATGGACCGTGGAGCGTGCGATTAACATCTACTCGCGTTTCTTTGCTGATTTTGAACCGGAAAGAGCGCGAACCATGGTTGATTTCTTTGAGCTCCCCGAGGGACGGCCGCTCAGTGAGATGAGTAAGGGAATGGGGGAGAAGCTTCAAATCAGCCTGATCATGGCACGCAAAGCGAAGCTCTTCTTGTTGGATGAGCCGATCAGTGGAGTAGACCCGGCAACACGCGACATTATCCTCGAGGGTATTTTGCGTGAGTTTGATCCCGAGTCGCTGCTCATTATGTCAACCCACCTGATTTCGGATATTGAGCATTTCGTTGACTATGCGCTCTTCATGAAGGAAGGGCAAGTTCTCCTACAAGGCGACGCCGATGACCTGCGCGCTACGCACGGTGATTCGCTCGACGCTATCTTCCGGAAGGAGTACCGCTGATGTTTGGGAAAATGCTGTCTTATGAAATCGGTAGTCGCATGCGCGCTGATCTTCGCGAAATGGGGACTGTGCTTGCGATCCTTGTTGTGACGGTCGGTGTCGTTGCAAGCGGAGTCCCGGGACTGAGTGGGACGATGACCATGTTTGGCTACCTGATGTGCGTAGCGATTCCTGTGGGGATAGCGATCAGCGGAATGAGTGACTACTGGAAGACTCTGTATGGACAACGGGGGTACTTCACCATGACCCTGCCCGTGTCAGGTGCCGTGATCTACTGGGCAAAAGTCAGTCGAATGATCATTGAATTCCTCGTCGCACTTGCCATAGCTATTGGCGGAGGCATTGCAGTTGCGTGGGCGGCGGCATGGAGTCAGGGCGTCACTCTCGCCGACTACACTGCTGGTCCGCGTTCGCTATTTGCGACTTTTTCGACTCTGGTGCTTGTGGTTCTATTTATTGCTTGGATCGTTTCGTGTATTGCGCTGATTCTTCAGGTCTGTGCGGTCATGACTCTTGCAGCCGAAGGACGCTTCAACCACATGGGCTTCGGTGCGGTGGCTATTGGATTGGTCCTGCTCTACATCATTGACCAGGTTTTGAGCGGAGTCGGAACGTTCTTCATGCCCTTCTCGATGACTCCCGACGGCCATTTCAGTACCGAGGTTATGTGGACGTCATATCGAGCGACTTTGGGAACTGATGGATATCCGAATGTTTGGGGAATGGGCGCGTGCATTTTGGTCCCTATCTTTGCGCTATTCCTAGCAGCCTGGGCATCACGCTCGATTGAAAAGCGAACCTCATTGCGTTAAAAGAGCTGGCCAATAAGCGGTATGCGGCCCGGGACGCATTCACGTGCGCCCCGGGCGCAGCTGTATTCTGTCAGAGTTATCTGCTTGTGTGACAGGAAAAACCCATGCTCTTCGCGACTTTTATTTCATCTTTCGTTCAGTTGGGAATTGCTCTGCTGATTCCAGCGATTTGGTGGGCGGTGACAACTAAGCGTCGCTTGGAATTTGCGACCTGGATTGGTCTTTATGTTCCGACCTGGAAAGTTGGTCCTGTTCAGCGCGTTTCGCAGAAACAACTAGGAATTGCATTGGTCTGCTGGGTCGCTGTCTCACTGGCGTCACTTCGGATTGCAAGCTCGGTATGGGGTGCTCTGGCGACCTCGCGATTTATGGGTGCCGGACTTCTTGCAGTCGTCCCGATCCTTCTCTATGCCTTTATTCAGACCGGATTGGCTGAGGAACTTTTCTTCCGGGGCTTCTTAGCTAAGCGCCTATGTGCGTCCTTTGGTTTTTCCCTTGGAAACGCCATTCAAGCCACTGTGTTTGCTCTTCTTCACTTGCTGTTGTTTATCAACTATCTCCCCGTATTGAGTCTTGTCGCAATCACGGTCCTTACTGGAATCAATGGCTGGATTATGGGGTGGCTGAACGAACAAGCGGCGGGTGGTTCTGTGATCCCTAGTTGGTTGCTGCACTCGTTGGCAAATCTCCTAGTTGCTCTGGGAATGGCCTTTAACGTGATGTGAAACCTGCTTGTAGGGAGTGGAAATAAGTGTGCTTTCTAGCTCACGCCTCCCGTTGGGGCTCGGCAAATAAAAACGTATAAACTATGTTTTATTAGAAGCTGATGCTCAGGCGCTTCATTCAGTCGCCGAGCCCCACGAAAGGGATCTCATGATCGAACCTAATTCCGACCTGCCCGAATTCGAACTTCGTGATGTTTCTGCCGAAAAGGCTCAGGAGCCTGCTCAGTCCGGTGGATGCGGTTGCGGTTGCGATCACGGTGCTCAGCTTCCGCGCTTGGATGCACGTCCCTTCCCGCCTCGCTTGCGTCACCCCGCAATCCTGGGTGCCGTTTCTTCTTTGAACGTTGGCGAGGCCATGGAGCTGGTCGCACCTCACGTGCCCACCCCGCTTCTCAACCAGATCGATATGACGCTGGAAGGCGAGTTTGCCTACGAACTGGTTGCCGTCAGTGATGAAGGCGCGATCGTTAAAATCTCCCGCGTTGGCTGATCAGGAGATATAGACTGCTCACCTTGAGAGCTTGCGTTCATTCATTAGTACGGGATCGCGCGGGTTCATAGGGGAGTTGAAGCGTCCGGTAGTGGAAATACTGCCGGACGTTTGTTTATGTCATCTACTTGTTAGTTCGTTGGTCCATCAGTTCGTCTTTGGCGCAGAGTTGTAGCGGAGGTAGTGGAAACTTTTGGTTCAAATTGTGCGTTGCATTCAGCGAACCATGTGAGAAGAGAACTGCAGTGCCGCTTAGATCTAGAATCTGTGTATGAGTGTTCAGAGTCGACGCGAACCAAACAAGCTATTTACCGCTACTGTCTACGGGTTTATCTGGGTCGGTTTGTTGGCCCTTATCATTTGCTGTGTTTGGGGAACACTTGCAGAGATTAGGACTCAGGCGATCGAGGGTACTGAACGTTTATATATCTTCTGGTATCTTTTACCCCTATTTATTCCCGCGGTTATTGCAGTTTGCAGGATGGGAGGGATCGAGGCGTCGAAGCGGCTGTATCTAACAGTTCTGTTGGTAAATTTTACCGTTCTTCTGGGGGTATTCAGGGTCGTATTAGACCTTGCGGGTGAGAATGGTTTAGCCTTCTTTCTCGGTAATCCGGGACCTGGAGTTATTTCCTCCTATGAAGCATTTTTTATTTGGCTGCTTTTCTTCTTGGGTGCGATACTTCAGATGCTGTCGGTGATGAATGATGGACACCAGAGTAAACTTCGTTCCGGTGTCGGCGGCATACTCGTCATCATCGGTATTTTTCTACCGAACACGCTCAACTCATATGCGCTATTACGAGCAACGTGCACGGGGCCGCTACCTAATGCGCAATGCGAAGAGCGAGCAATTGAAATGATCCTGGTGTTCACAATGGCCATTGCGTTTTCGGCGGCGCTAGCAGTTCTATTTTTCTTTACGATGCTCTCGCCTACACTTGAGCGTCTCATTGGTTCGGTCACCGGTGATGGTACTAATGCGAGAGAACCTGGATCGCTTCCAGATTCTCTGAAAGGCGCTCAGAATCAGCAAAATCTGCCAGGACAAGAGCTAGAAACTGCAGCGCCACCTTCCTCTGTTGAGCCAATGCCACCTGTAGCGCAGCGTCATAACCCTTGTGGAAGCTTTGCGGCTGCTGTCCTGGGCGGAGCTGTCGTTTGGATAATCCAGGCGATTGGAGAACGAGCGACCAAAGGTCGATAAGTCGCTTGTATGCGCTTGGAGTGCATTCTGAATAGAGGTGTGAACCAAGACGCTATTCTTGAAGAATAACCTTCACTTGGAGGCCGGTATGCGCAAAACTCTCCCCGACGACATTAAAGAGATCCTTGTAAGCGGGGACGTCGAGGCCGTGGCTGAGGCAGTGAAAAACTGTGAGATCGGTGCATACCTGCGGAGCGAATACGGAAAGCCCAAGCTCTTGCACCTCCTCTGCTCGCAAGAGCTCGTCGAGTTCTTGGTCGCTCGAGGCGAGGACATCAACTGTCGCAATGAACGCGGACAAACCCCCATTCACTGCCGCGTCAAGCAACGTCGACCCGATCTGATCCCCGGTCTGCTTGCCCCTTGGCGGCGATATCAATGCCCGAGATAACACGGACCAAACTCCGTTGTTCGGCGCTGTCGAACGCCTAGACGCGCCCGAGGTAGAACAGATGATCCAATGGGGCGCTGACCCCACTCTTGATGCGCATTCAAAAATCTATGGGGACTACACGCTGACGAAGTATGCGCTGAGTTGGTATAACTTGTTTGATTCCCCCAGGATCCTGCGTGTTTTCAACGTCTTGCGTGCCCACGGTGCGCACCCAAGCGGCGAGGAATACAAAGCCCTTCAAGCCATGGATAAAGATCGCTGCTCGATCATCGCCCACAACCCTGAAGAGGCCAGTGGCCCCCGCTTCCTCGAAGCCGCGGAAGCCTTGCGACAGCTGTGCGAAATGTTCGGCGTCGCTCAGCAAGTTGCGCGTCCGGCACCAAACGTTGGAGAAAAGCTTGAGCTCGACTCCTCGAAGAGCTGGAAGAATCTTTCCAACGAACTCTGGGACTTGCTAGTTCCACTTGATAATCAGGCCGAGACACTTCAAGGCGAAGCCATCAGGATCACGGGTAAGGTCGCCTACGAGGTCTACGACAATGGCGGCATCGACTGGGGGTGTTCGTTTACGGTGCTGCTCAACCAGTATCTGCGTGTTGTCGCGTCCGGCGTTCCGCTGCTGCCCGACTCTGGCTCCCGCGCAGAGGCTGCCGTCGCCTCTCTCAAGTCTCGTTCGATGTCTCACTAGGCTGTCGACTACATCACGGAGCTGGCGGTTGCGTGGGTGCGCCTGAACCCGGTCCTGATGGAGGCGGATCTGCCCGACGTGGGGCGGTGAGCGGGCCTAGGTGTAAAGCTCGCCGCGATACACTGTGGAGATGGGTAAACGAATTTATGGTTGGCTGCGACAAAGGCCAGTGGCAGTCGTATATTGCGTGTCTTGGTGTCTCATACTATTCATGATCGCCTTACTCTTCGTTTGGACGCTGATGATCATCTCGGTTCAAGTTGACAAAGAGAATGTGTGGTCGGTTTGGGGAATTTATTGTGTTTCGTTAATACTTCTTATTTTTTATAATGGGCTCGGGCACATAATTTCTTGGAAACGAAAATCGTGGCGACAAAGCCGACCAATCCTGACAGTGCGGTTGATTATTATTGCTGCATTTTTGTTAGCTTATGCAGTTGTTGTTTGTCTTCCCAATGGTATTGGTGAGGGATTTTATGTTGGAGAGGGAGCCTCTGAGTCGGGGCTGGTGTCCACACAAGAGGTGTCTTTTGTAATGATGCTCTTTTATGTGGGAGCGTTGTTTCAATCTGTACTGATCGAGTTTGAGGGTAGACAAGAGGAAACGAATAAGGTTATCGGAGGTATCCTCATCATCATGGGCATTGTCATGCCTGAATTGCTTAAATCATGGTCTCTTCTCGGCGTGTATTGTGCTAGGAGTTGTACGTCGGATCAGCGTGGGGTCTTCGTCCTGTTTAAGATGGGTATTGGGTGGGCCGTCGGCCTATCTGTGATGTTTGTTGTTGGCTTGTTCTCGGAAACGATCATAGGGTTCATTCGCTCGTCTGAAGAAGGCATTAGCAATGCAACTCAAGAGTCTTCGCTCACTGACTCCCAAAACTCTGAGGTGCCCGTTTCTGCGAGTGAGAACGTTACTGCTTCTGACACGCAGAATGTCGGTCGTCGTTGAATCGACTCTTGCTTTGTCACTGATGCTATTGCTGAGCCCATAGCTAAGCTGTCGCAGACAGGGTTCGTGCCGTGCATGCTTCCCCAAAAATGCCGTATGCAATTCCCTTCTTGATGTTTCAGGTTTCGAAATCGGATCGTTGGAATTCCAAGGTTTTCTGGAGGTGTCTGGAGTGGCACCGGGGGGCAATTGCATGCGAGATTGTGGGGGAACTATGTCGCGTGCCCCCGAAGTGCTTGTTTGCTCGGGTGTTTGTTGTGCTGGCTGTGGTGGGTGTCGGCGTGATGAGTGCTTGTCTCGTGGTCGTGTTGGGCGCGTGTCTTTAGCTCGTGAATCGAGGAGCGTTCCCACATTGCGGCTGGTTGCTAAGTGATTTGACACCACTTAGCGGGGGCGCACCAGCCCGGAGGTGGTGTAATGCCCCTAACTGGTGTAGCGCTGCATGATCTGGGTTTGTGGAACTGGGGTAGGGATGTGGTCGTCCGTCAGATTCGCGATAAAGCTTGCTGTCGTGGGAGGCGGTGCACCCGATCCGTAGGCATTGCACCTCTTCTGATCGGGTGCAGTGCCACGTAACAAGTGCAGTGCGTATCGCGTCCAGAGCTCGCTGCACCCGTGTGAGCGGGCCGGAGCTACGTGCGTATGCGGCGTCGCAAGGTTTCGCCGGAGGAAAACAAACAGGGGGAGGGGCTCAAGCCTTTCGGCTCGGACCCCTCCTCATGTCGTATCAGCATGGTGTGAACACCATGTGAGCGCCGCAATGGCCGGCGTGCGCATCAGATGCGCAACGTGCTCGCTGGCGGGTCGGCTGTGCGTCAACCCGAGTGCCAGTGTCAGTAGTGCGCGGCGCTCAACCGCCTCACTCACTGCCCTTACGGCGGCGCACCCGCTTTCGTGGTGTGGGGGAGTGCTCGCCTCGGCCTCGGCCCTTGGTACCGCGGTCAGAGCGTCCCTGCTTTCCGGAATTCATTGTCTGATCGCCATCCTTGCGGGTACGGCGTCGGGTGCGGGTACGTTCGCCAGAAGTCGAACGCTCCCCGCGTCCTCCTGAGCGAGTGGACGAACGAGCACCGCGGCCTCGGCCTCGGCCACCACGCGAGGAACCACCCAAGTCCTCAATTTTCTCGGCGCTCAGCCCCTCGCGCGTACGCTGCGCGCGCGGAAGACGTCCTGTAACGTCCTCGGGAATATCCAAGTCCGTGTAGAGGTGCGGCGAGGTGTGGTAGGTCTCCAGGGGCTCGGGAACACCCAAGCCCAGAGCCTTCGAGATCAAAGACCAGCGCGGGACATCGTCCCAATCCACGAAGGTCACAGCTGTGCCGGAATTCCCCGCGCGACCGGTGCGGCCAATGCGGTGGATGTAGACCTTTTCATCCTCGGGGCATTGGTAGTTAATGACGTGGGTGACATCGTCAACGTCGATGCCTCGTGCGGCAACATCCGTTGCGACCAAAACATCGACCTTGCCATTGCGGAAGGCACGCAGAGCCTGCTCACGTGCACCCTGACCAAGATCGCCGTGAAGGGCGGCAACGGCAAAACCGCGCTCGGTGAGCTCATCGGCAACGCGCGCCGCCGCGCGCTTGGTGCGGCAGAAAATCACTGCACGACCGCGGCCTCGTGCCTGCAGAATGCGGGCGACGACCTCGGTCTTATTCATCGCGTGAGTGCGGTAAATGACCTGCTGGACCGTGTTGACGGTCTGACCCTGATCGTCGGGATCCTGCGCGCGGATGTGGGTCGGCTGAGTCATGAACTTGCGCGCCAGTGTGATCACCGGCCCGGGCATGGTTGCCGAGAAAAGCATCATGTGACGGTCCGCAGGAATGCGCGAAAGCAAGGTCTCCACGTCGGGGAGGAAGCCCAGGTCAAGCATCTCGTCGGCCTCGTCAAGGACAACGTTCTCTACACCGTTCAGGTGCAGCACACCTTGACGCAGCAGGTCAATCAGGCGCCCGGGGGTACCGACAACGATATCCGCTCCTCGCTTGAGCGCCTCAATCTGCGGTTCAAAAGCAACGCCGCCGTAGATGTCAACAATGCGCGTTGAGAGCTTAGAAGCCGCTGCACGCAGATCATCGGCCACCTGCTTAGTGAGCTCTCGGGTCGGCAAGATGATGAGGGCCTGAGGCATGTTCGGGTTGAGAAGATCTTCGTAACCTTCTTCATCCGGAGCAATGACATCTTCCAATACAGGGATGCCGAATCCCAGCGTCTTGCCGGTACCGGTCTTGGCCTGGCCAATAATGTCATGGCGATCCAGTGCAACGGGAAGAGTCAGCGCCTGGATAGGGAAGGGGTGGGTGATGCCTCGTTCTTCAAGCGCATCAACAATGGGGTCACTGACCCCGAAATCAGCGAAAGACTTCGCTTCGAATGTTTCATTTCCCGAGTTCGTAATATCGGGGGTGGTTTCATCTTCTTGGGTCGAGGGGGCTGTGATTGAGCCCAAACGTACGACGCCAGCAGAGTAGTCAGACGGTGAAGTCACGATCAACCTGTTCTGGGAAAAACCCGTTGGAAATTGCAGCCGATCGCGGTTCTTCTTCAAGGGGCGTAAGTGCCCGGGCAAAATATCTCACGTGCGATCGGTCAGCACTGTCATTTGTATTCTACGAGGTTGACGCGGATCGCTCGAGGAGGAACCCGTCACGTTTATCTGATGTAGTGTTAGTGCATGGAACGCACCTATGAACCTGTGCCGGATCGCGACGCTGACGTTGTCGGTCTGATCGCGTATTCGATTTTGGCTGCAATGACACGCTTGGCAAAGGACAGCGACCAGGCTCCGACTTTCGAGGCGAAGGTTGAGCATGCGCGCATGGCCACTCGAGTTTTCGATACCTATACCCAGGTCGAAACCTGGTGTCAGCATCGCGGTGTTGACTTAGCTGAGAAAGCTCAGGCTTTTGATGGGCTATATGACGATCTCGATGCCCGTACGCGACCGACGACCTGGTATGAGCGCACGGTTAAAACCTATGTGACCCTGGGAATCTTGGGTGGCCTGCTGCGTGAGATTGCGTCGCGTAAAAACCTGTTCCCGGAAGCAAAGTGGGATCTTGAGCAGGGGGAGTGGGAGCGCCAGAATTTGGCTCCGATTTTCGAGGCCGATGAGCAGCTTGCCGCTCGCCTGTCGTTGTGGGCGCGAAGGGTTGCTGGAGAGGTATTGGGATTGGTGCGCTCAACCCTGTTCATGCACCCTGAGTTATCGGATTCTCCCGAAGACGCAGATGCTATCGCTCAGACTTTGAGTGTTGAGCATGCGGAGCGCATGAAAGGAATCCACCTGCGCGGTTAGACGCAGGTGGATAATGTCAGCTAATTCGGCTTGCTTTTAGTGAATTGCAAAGCCGACGCGGTGCGTCTGCGGGGCAGTTACGCGCACGTAGGAAATCGCTTGGGCGGGAATAAGTGTCTTCTCTCCCTTGGTGTCCGTAAGGATCAGGGGAGTCTGCTCGCGTAGAGAATTAGTGACTTGTGCGAAGAGTTCGTCTTCGCTGAGGTCCAGTTCGATGTCGAGTTCGCGCGGGCTGGCGTTGATACCGATCGTGATGTTCACTGCGACTCCCAGATGTTGTGGATCGAATGGTCTTCTATGTCCCCATAGTACGTGCAGACGGGGGAGCGAGCCTGCTATTTCTGCAAGGGCGTAATTGTGGGGCAGTCGAAGCGTCGTCGCGGTCTAGTGTCTAAGTGGTTAGCATGTAGGGTTGTGTTGAAAATAGTGCGAGAAGCGGAAGCTATCGGGTTGTGTTGACGAGTTGTTTTGTGTTCTGGCGGTAAAGCTTAAAGTTGAATCTACTCGAAAGGTGAACGATGTCTTTTCCTCCTTATCCTCAGGAAATGCCCGTTGAGGGGGTTTATTCGACTGTTCCTCCTCAAGGACAATTTGGAGTAGCAACTGTAGTTAAACCCTTATCTCCCCTTGCTATCACCGCACTCGTGTTGGGAATTATTTCTCTTCTCCTGTCTTGGATTCCGATTCTTCACAAGCTAATTTTCATTCTGGCCCTTATTGCTACAGTCGTGGCGATTCTCGCTGTCGTTCAGACACGCCCGGATATGACTCACCGTGGCTCCGGTATCGCAATCACCTCACTGGTGATTTCGATTCTTGCCATTGTTGTTGTTTTTGGAAGCCAAGCTATGTATTCGAAGGCTAATGGTAAAGCCTTCGGGCCACCTTCTGTATCGTCTCGAGCTTCCAAAGGTGCGGCTACCTCGGATGTTGTTCAGCTGGAGAACGGTAAAGTCACGATTGAGGTGAAGAAGGTCGAGGAGTCGGTAGATGACCAGGAAGGTGAGCCAACGGTCGCTGTGACATTAAAGATCACAAATAATGACACAAGTAGTTTGAATCCTTTTGCATACTATGTTGAGGTATCCCAAAACAAGGCTGCGCTCGATAGTGCAGTTTATTCCGATAATCTAATGCCTGAGGGATACGAGCCTTTCACGGACTTGGAAGAGCTCCCAGCTGGTAAAAGCATGACCCTTGTGAAAGGGTATGTTCTTCGCGATGCAGCTGCTCCAGTTACGCTGATGATTGACAGCACTGTCCCTTCAACGAAGGCATTCAAAAAGGAATATTCACTTCAGTAAAGGGTTAATTTCCCACCTTGAGTAGGACTGCCAGGCTGTGCCCCCGAAGCCTTCGCTTCGGGGGCACATTTTTCTCAATTTCGATGTGAAGCCAAAAGTTGGCTCCAAATGCCGGTGGCCTCTGTCAGAATCGCTATATGAACAACACAGCGGTGCGTATCACGGTTGGCTCTGAATTCTCAGGGCTACCGGAACTCAGCGACCATCAGCGCTTGCTGCTTAAGCAGATTACTGAAGGTGATGCTGTACTTCGCGGTGCGCCTGGAAGCGGGAAGACAACTCTTCTTCTCGCCGCTGTTGCTGAACTTGTACGCAAGGATCACTCTTTTTTAGTTCTTACTCCGGATCGTTTGCGCGCCGATCAGTTGATGCCTGCGGTACAAGCGCTTGCTCCCAATGCGGTGCGCCCGGTGCGAACCCCCATCGGGTGGGCCTATTCAATTGTGTCGCAGTGGCGAAATACGCGTGATCAACCGCTGGGTGATGTCGAGCTCTTGACGGGCGCAAACATGGATCGCATGGTCTCTCAACTGCTAGAAGAAACTGCGGTTCAGTGGCCCGAAGAGCTTTCAGATACCATCCGTTCGCTTCCGGCATTTCGGATGGAACTGCGTGATCTCATTGATACTGCTGCAGAGTCTGGGACGACTGCTGAGCATCTAGAGCAACTCGGCCGCATTCGCGCAATGAAGCAGTGGGTGAGCCTTGCACCCCTGCTCAAGAAGTGGAACGAACTTCCGCAGCTGGGGGTGGAGTTCCGAGGAACGATGCTGGCGCATGGGGCGCGGCTGGGAAGACAAGCTGCCCAGCTCCTTGCCCATTGGGATGATCATGCGCAGTCCGCGGGGGTACGAATTTTTACCCCGCTTCCGCGCTACCTTCTGATCGATGACCTGCAGGACTGCACTCCCTCACTGCTAGCGCTACTTCATGTCGCACACCAACTGGGAAGTCGTATCATTGCGTTCTCGAATCCGGATCTCTCAGTAACCTCATACAAGCGCGGTTATGCCCATATGGATCTCGATCTGGCCAAGATCCTCGACGTTCAAATTGAAGACTGCGGGTGTAGCTACGTCGGTACTCCTCAGCTTCATTCCTTGAATCTCTCGCTTGCCTCACGCATTACGCAAAGCGGCCCCTCCGGAAGACGAAATGCCCCATTTGCTGGCGACTCTGAAAGGCGGCTCGGTGAGCAAGGGGTACATATCCACAACTGTGCCAGCCTTGCGCAGATGGGGGCGGCTTTGGGATATCAGCTGCGCTCTCATTATCTGCGTGACAACATTCCTTGGTCTCAGCAGGTAGTAATAGTTCGCTCGCAATCTCTTATTCAGCAGGCCAGAAGGGCCCTGAAACGTAGCAAAATTCCCCTTGCTGGAGGTCAGCAAGCTTTCAATTTTGCGTCCAATTCAATGACCAGCGCGTTGCTGAAAGCCTTAATTCCGAATGAAGACAATGGCGTAGGAGTTATCGATCGCTGGCTACGTTCAGATCTGATTTCGATCGATGCCCTACACGTCAGTTCGCTTCTTCACAACTATGTTTGGGCACATAGCGATCAGAAGTTGGCACAGGGGCGCGTTCAGCACCTCAGTACAGACACGGTCTCTCGCATTCTTCAGGACCCCTCTCTTCTGTCACAGAATGTGGAAACGGAACTGCGCAAGCTTCTTAAGGCCTCGACTCTATGGAAAGAAGTAGAAACCCTCAGCCCCCAAAAAGCGCTCTGGGAAGCATGGGCGACTGCAGATGTAGCCGAGGAACTGAGCAAACGGGCATTAGCGCACGACTCGGATTCAGATTATTTTGATGACGTCCTAGATTCGGTGATTGCACTGTTTAGGGTCGCGGATATCTGGCAACAAAGAAATCCGCAGAGAGACGCCGCAGAGTTTGCACGCGAGCTCCTCGAATCCGATGTAGCAACTGACACCATTGCTGTAACCGCATATCGCCATGAAGGGATCCAGGTTCTCACCCCAGAACAGGCAGTGGGGCGACATTGGAACGTTGTTGCACTTTATGGGCTTCAAGATGGCAGTTGGCCCGATCTGCGGCTTCGACAGCGTTTGCTGCGCGCCGATCTTCTTGGGGAGATCACACGAAGTATGGACCCTGCTCAAGAAGTCATTGATGATCCTCGAATCCAACGCAGGGCAGTTTTAGACGATGAACTTCGGCGACTTCTTGCTGCCGTTTCACGAACGAATCTGGCATTGCACATTGGAGTTGTTTCCAATGAAGATCAGGCACCATCGCAATTTGTTGAACTTGTTGCACAAGGCGCGGGGATTGAGATCCCCGAAGATGGCTTTGCAATTGAAGACGTCCCGCCCGCATTAGACCTTTCTGGTCATATCTCCAGATTGAGGTATCTTGCCGCGCAAGAGAATGACCTCCAAACATCTCAGCTTGCTACCCGTCTGCTTGCAATTCTTGCCAAACGTGGAGTCCCCAGCGCAATCCCCAGCAATTGGATTGGAGCCGGAGGGATCAGTTCGGATAGTCCGGTCTACGACCAGCAGCGCGTCGCTGTGAGTCCTTCAAGTTTTGATAGCGCGCGTCAGTGTATTCTTCGCTGGTTCTTTGCTTCCAATAGCGGTACTTCAATGCCGACACAGAGCGCAGCAGATGGAACCTTAATCCACAGCCTGGCCGAGCGCTTCCCATGCGGGCCTCGCAGCGCTGTTATGGATGCGCTCGAGGAAGAAATTCGTGCAATGGGCGTGGATGAAGGCCAAGCTGCAAGCAAGATCCACATGGACCATCTTCGAGAGATGGCATCTGCGCTTGGTGAATATCTTGAGCAATCTGCTCAAATGGGAAGCTGTTCAGATCCGAACGAAAATGTTCAAGTCGAAGTGCCATTCGATGTTCCGATCTCTTCAGTTCACATCCGCGGAAGAATTGACCGAATGGAAGCGGAAGGCCAAGGCGTTCGGATTATCGATTTCAAGACTGGGAAGAAGGGAAATAAAACCGGCGCGAAAAAGGACCCGGACCACCCGCAGCTCGCTCTCTATCAACTTGCAGTCGAAGAACTGGGTTATGAAGTTCTGGGAGCAGAGCTCAAATATCTTGGCTACGGTGATGTCCGGACAATCGCGCAAGACCCCTTAGACCCGGAAACAAGGGCGGATTGGATCAGCCAGCTTGATGAGATTGGGCAGAAAATGAAAGGCCCATCTTTTATCGCGACGCCCTCTGATGAAGCATGCCAATACTGCGAGTTCGCCCGTTCTTGCCCAGCGCGTGAGCAAGGAAAGAGGAGTGTGGAATGACCATCGATAGTACACAGCTCAGTGTTGATGAAATTCTGCGTTTGGCTACCCCCCGAAGCCGCCAGTATTTTCCCCCCACGGATGAGCAACGTGCCGTTATCGAAGCCCCTCTTGAACCTCTGCTCGTCGTTGCGGGAGCAGGGGCAGGGAAGACAACCACTATGTCGCAGCGTGTGCTCTACATGGTTGCCCATCACGAAATTGACCCGGAGCGCATTCTCGGCTTGACCTTTACACGCAAAGCAGCGGGGGAGCTGGGGCTCAAAATGCGACAAGACCTCGGGGTCTTGGCATCAAATCTTGGCCGTAATTTCCAAGGCGATCCAACGGCATTGACCTATAACTCTTTCGCCGCTCGAATCCTTGGCGAGTACGGCGCAACAATTGGGGTAGATCCCGACTCGCGCTTGATCGGACAGGCGCAGCAGGTTCAAATTCTCACGGAGATTGTCCAAAACTGGAGGGGAGAGTACCCCGAAGAAGATGGGCGATACAAACCAACGTCATCAATTGTCGCCGCGGTACTCGCCTTAAGCGGTCATATCGCAGAACAAAATATGACTCTTGATCAGGGAGCAAAAGCCCTCCGCGCATTTAGCGAAGAGTTGGAAGAAATCGCGCAATCTGCAGGAAAAGATCCGACCGGCTCTCTCAAATCCATGATTACCGTTAATGCCAATAGGATTTTGCTCCTAGATATGGCACGGGTGTTTGAAGACTACAAGCGCAGTCACGGTCTGATTGACTTTTCGGATCAGCTTCTTCTTGCAACACGAATCGTCACGGAAAATTCTGCAGTCGTCCGCCAGGTGCGTTCGGACTATCAAGCTGTACTACTCGACGAATTCCAAGATACGTCGGTCATCCAGATGACCTTCCTATCCACACTTTTTGCAGATCATCCAACCACAGCAGTTGGTGATCCCAGTCAAGCAATTTACGGGTGGAGAGGTGCTTCGGCATCCGCGCTCAGTAACTTCTTGACCGCATTTTCTACCCAGCGTGAGGCAACCCAGCTCGCCCTTTCGACCGCGTGGAGAAACGACCACGCGATCCTTCAAGCAGCAAACGCGGTTGCTCTTCCGCTTCGAGGCCTTCCCAGAATCGGCCAAGAGAATAGCACTGGGAGCACTTCCATTAAGGTTCCTCAGGTCAAACCGCCAGTTCTTGGGCCAAGGCCTCAAGCGGGAGAAGGGAAGGTCAGCGCTAGCTATCCGCTGACCTACCAAGAAGAACTTGAGCATGTTATCGAATTCATCCGTCAGCATCGCGTCCAAGACGCGAAGGGAAAGTGGAACACCTGCGCAGTACTGTGTCGTCGTCGTGCAGATTTTCCCGCGATTGAACGTGCACTCAAAGATGCAGATATCCCGGTTCAAGTTGTTGGTTTAGGAGGTCTCTTAGACCAACCCTCAGTCAGCGATGTTCGTGCCGCCCTTGAGCTCGCTTCAGATCCGACGAATGCCCCAGCTCTCATGCGCCTTGTTACCGCGATGGATATCGGCGCAGCAGATCTTCTGGTTCTTAACCAATATGCAAAATACCGGGCTCGACAGGGAATGAAGGCTGAACAGGAGCATCCGGATGTTTTCCTTATGGATGCCATTGATCAGCTTCCGCCTGTGGGATGGCACGCGCCTTCAGGAGGCCCGTCATTTACCGCTGTCGCACATGAACGGCTTTCGCTTCTTGCACGCCGACTTGAAATTATTCGTCAGGGAACCGGCAGGCCACTCGATGAACAAATCGAGCGTGCAATGTCCATCCTTGGGCTCAGAGAAGCGATCATGTCCGACCCCCTGGGCGACGGGGGAATGGAAATGCTCGATGCATTCGTGGATATCGCGGCTGACTACGAAGCTCAGGTCGCAGGGGCTGATCTATCCGGATTCCTTACATGGTTGGCAGTCGCAGAGGAAGAAGAAAAAGGACTCCCAATACCTACCAGCGCTACTCGTGCTGATGCCGTCCAATTGCTGACGATTCACTCTGCAAAGGGACTGGAATGGGATTCGGTCGTGGTCTTTGGCCTACAAGATTCGCGCTTCCCTAACCACAGTGCCTCTCCAAGAGACTGGAAGCAGGACCCTCCGGGAGCAAAAGAATGGTTTAACTCTCTTTCAGAGTTGCCCTATCCCGTGCGCAGAGATTACTCGGATCTTCCCCAGATCGTCCCCGAAGAGTACGGAGAGACCGGAATAGCAGAATATTTCGATCTGCTCGCATCTGAAGCAACAAGTTCGCGGACCACTGCGATGAGCATCTTCAACAACCACATGCAGGGAAAGTCCGGCAAGGAAACAAATACAGACAGCATCCACTATCGCCAAGGAATTCACCACGAATGCGAAGAACGGCGTTTGGCTTATGTCGCATGGACTCGAGCGCGACACGATCTGCTCCTGTGCGGTTCTTGGCTTGACTCAGGAAGCTTGAAACCGCGCGATCCATCGCGGTATCTCATGGAAACAGTGAACGCACTCGATCTAGATGTTCAACAGATCGCCGCGCGACCCGACGAAGACTGGGAATCTGAACAGCTTATCGAGGTCGATACCAGATTGCGACAGTATCCAATCCTTCCAGGACGTTCACGCCAGCTGGTCATTGAAAGTGCTGCACGCGTTCACGCTCTTTTAGATCAGAGCGAAAGCGACCCATATGTCATGGATGCCAGCGGCGATCCCTTGGTTCACGACACCCATCTACTGCTTGAAGAACAAGAAAGAGCCCTTCATTCGGCGCTTGATATTCGCATTGATCGTGTTCGCGCCACAGGGATCTCAGACTTGATTGGGAAAGCAGATACGTGGATTAACAATATCCGCAGGCCTTTGCCCGTTGAACCGCAATCAAGTTCCGTGCTTGGCACAATCTTCCACAAATGGGTTGAAAAAGAACTTCACCTCAGTACCGGTGAGCTATGGGACGAACCCGTGGAAGGCAGCGAAGCATTAGAAGCTTCTGATCAACAACTGCTTGCTCAGATGCAAGAAAACTTCCATTTGCTAGACCTCGAACAGCTCGAACCCATTGCTATCGAAGAACCCTTTGCGCTTACCCTCGCGGGAATATCTATTCAAGGAAGAATCGATGCGGTATTTAAAGATGCCAGCGGCACATATACCGTCATTGATTGGAAGACATCGCACCTTCCTGGGAAGAACACACCGCTTTCAACGTGGGAATACTACGCGCGTCAGCTTCAGCTCTACCGCATCGCCTGGGCACAGCGCGAAGGTCTCTCTCCCAGTGAAGTGCAGGCACAAGTGTGCTTCCTCAGGGGCCCTATTAGCTACAGCATCGGTGACATCGTGAATCAAACTGGTGTGCCTGTTGATCAGCTTGAATCCCAGCTGACTCAGGTGCTCACCGAACTCCAGAAAAAGAATCCCAGTTAGCGCTGACGGGCAGTGAAGGAAGGATGACTGCACGTTGAAGGTGTTTACCTCGCGTCGCTAAGTAGCGCGCAGAAAATAGAAAAACTGAGAAATAATGCTGAGCCTGATCTACTCGTGAGTAGGCAGGATCACACTCATATCGATGTGCTCAGTCGGCGCTTCAGCCGCTTGCTGAGAGTCACCCTCAGAATCAGCTTTCGACGTGTGGGCACTCAGCCTGATCGGACCGGAATGGGGACGAGCATGACCTTCGCTCGTGCCGGTGGAAGCATTGTTTCTAGCTGCTTCTGTTGCGCGCGGGCTCTCGGGAGTCGACTCAGATGTTCGAAGGGTTGTGTCCTCGCTCTGTAAAGAAGACTCTTTTTCTGTAGTAGAAGAATCGCTTGGAGTCTTCACAGGCTCTTGAGAGCGCTTGGCAGCGCTCTCTCCGACACTTGCCGAGAGCTCTGCCAACATAGCTCGGGCCTCGTCGACAATATCGGAATCCCCACTGTGCAGTCCGTGAACCAACCAACGCACCACGGCCAATTCGGAAAGAAGCTCAGCGCGCGCCAGAAGGTGCAGGTCCTTCTCGGAACGAGTCTGCTGGTAGGCCTCGTGGAAGCGCTCTAAAAACTCATCCGACGCGCGCGCAAATACCCATGCAATATCGACGGCGGGGTCGCCAACGTGTGCGGATGAAAAACCTGTCAATGCACAGACCCGACCGTGGTCGACGTGAATTGAAGTCTCAGAAAGATCGCCGTGAATGGGGGAGGGGAGGAAACGCCACAGAGACAAATTCTCCAGCGACTCTTCCCAGCGATCCCACAAGTTTGCGGGAATGACGACTTCCTGCGCGGCCTCGTCCAAAACTGCTTGGTGGCGGTCACGGCACTCAATTGCTGAATAGGCCGGAAGATTGACGCCGGTATAGATCAGCTCGGGAAGATTGTGTAGTGCGGCCAGTGCATTTCCCAAAGATGCAGGAAGCAAGTGTGGGTCGTCGAAATCCGAGGTTTCCATGACGTGCCCACCCAGATCGCGGTGGACCATGACTCGATCACCCTCTGGGGTGCGGGTGAAACCAGCGGGACGGGGAACCTCAAAGGGGATCTTCGAGAAATCGTGAGCCTTCCCCAAACGCTCCAGAACCGCGTTCTGGGCTTCCATGTCCAGTCCGCCGACAGTGTCGTGTGGACAGACAACCATCCAGCGGTCACCTGAAGTGTCAATGAGTCCGGTGACTGAAAGGACCTCATCACTGAACTGCGGGGGACGCAGTCCGGCTACTTCGAGCCGCGGAACCGCAACTGTTGCAAGGGCAGCAAGTTCATAGGGAGTCTTAGATCGAGTCACGTTTAGACCTTAATGTGCTGGGCGAAAACAGCGGGGCAGGCGCATCGAGAGAAGGCAAAATTGCCGCCAAGTACACCGAATATGTGAGCCTTCGTGGCTGGTGTTGCGTGCCTGCGATCAGGGCATGCGCAATACAGAGTCCATATGTTGGAAAAGAAAAGGTAAATAAACCGGAGCAGTGCCATGATCAAGACATGAGTGAAAAGTTCGATACATCCCAGCTTCCCCGCGAGCTCGCATCGGTTTTCGATGAATTGGTAGCGCGCGACCCCCACCAAGGTGAATTCCACCAGGCAGTCTTCGAGGTTCTCTCCACACTGACTCCTCTGGTTGCACGCAAGCCCGAATACCAGGATCTGGCGATTTTCGAGCGAATTGTCGAGCCTGAACGTCAACTCATGTTCCGCGTTCCGTGGAGTGATGATCAGGGGCGCATTCACGTGAATCGCGGCTTCCGCGTTCAATTCAATTCCGCGCTTGGCCCCTATAAGGGCGGCCTGCGCTTCCATCCCTCGGTGAACTTGTCGATCATCAAGTTCCTTGGCTTTGAACAGATTTTCAAGAACTCTTTGACCGGCCTGCCCATGGGAGGCGGCAAGGGCGGTGCAAACTTCAACCCCAAGGGGAAGTCTGACGCCGAAATCATGCGTTTTTGCCAGTCGTTCATGACTGAGCTTCAGCGTCATATTGGTTCCAATGTAGATGTTCCCGCCGGTGATATTGGCGTGGGTGGCCGCGAAATCGGTTATCTTTTCGGCCAGTACCGTCGTATTCGCAATAGCTTTGATGCCGGTGTTCTGACTGGCAAGGGCCTGACCTGGGGTGGTTCCTTTGCTCGCACCGAGGCCACCGGTTATGGCTTGGTCTACTTTGCGCAGGAAATGCTTCGTGCGCGAGGAGACTCTTTTGAGGGCAAGCGTGTTGTTGTTTCCGGTTCAGGAAATGTGGCAATTTACGCGACCGAGAAGGCTCAGCAGCTGGGCGCGAAGGTCGTTGCAGTGTCCGATTCTTCCGGTTTTGTTATTGATGAAGAAGGAATCGATGTCGATCTCCTGAAGGACGTCAAGGAAGTTCGTCGCGGTCGCGTCAGCGACTATGCCGCCGAGCGTCCCAGCGCGCACTTCTTCTCAGAAGGCGCGATTTGGGAGGTTCCCTGTGACGTTGCTCTTCCGTGCGCTACCCAGAACGAGCTTGACCTTGAAGGTGTCGAGGCCCTGATTCATAACGGTGTGCAGATGGTCGCGGAGGGCGCGAACATGCCCACCACTCCCGAGGCCATTGATGAGCTGCGCCGCGCCGGTGTCCTTTACGCACCCGGTAAGGCTTCGAATGCCGGTGGTGTGGCCACCTCGGGACTCGAGATGCAGCAGAACTCGGGTCGTACCCAGTGGCCTTTTGAAGAGACGGATGCAAAGCTTCATCAAATCATGGTTGGCATTCACGAGAACTGCCTTGCAACCGCTGACGAATACGGTGTTCCCGGCGATTACGTTGCAGGTGCGAACCTCGCTGGCTTCATCAAGGTTGCCGATGCGATGGTTGCTCAGGGCCTGATCTAATTCGAAGACTCGCAGCAGGGGGCTTCGCGCCGGTGGGCGTGAAGCCCCCTTTCGTATAGGCGGAGGAGCGCGCCCACCGAAATAGAGCGGCTTCCATTGGGGCTAGTGCGAAATTCTGGACGCGCGTAGCATTCTCGGTATCGCAATGAAGCGTAGGCATTGGGCAAGCGGAGGTTCGCTGATGTTCTGGGATCGGGTTGCGCCCCTTTATGACTTCTTTGAAAACACATTCAATCGCGGTGTGAACGACGGAACAGGCGTCGCCGTCGCTCAGCTGGTTGGCCTCGAAGACGAGGTCCTTGAATGCGCCTGCGGAACCGGTGCAATCAGTACTTTCCTTGCGCCAAAGTGCAAGAGGCTGGTTGCTACCGACTTTTCCGAGGGAATGCTCAAACAATCGCGGAAGAAACTTGCAAAATATCGCAACGTCACTGTCGAAAG
Source organism: Trueperella pyogenes (assembly GCF_001070855.1). Taxonomy (GTDB): domain Bacteria; phylum Actinomycetota; class Actinomycetes; order Actinomycetales; family Actinomycetaceae; genus Pauljensenia; species Pauljensenia pyogenes_A. The sequence goes on from NZ_JVLH01000012.1 coordinate 154,363, forward strand.
AGCTGACATCACAAAGTTGCATTACGCGGACGATTCCTTCGACGTGCTTGTCGCAGGTAATGTCATCCATCTGCTTCCAAATCCTGGTGCTGTCATGCGGGAACTTGAACGAGTGGTCCGCCCTGGAGGCACTATTGTTGTCCCGACTTACGTCAAGCGTCGCCCAAGCAAACAAGGAATAATCCCGAAGATCCTTGCGAAGCTCGGTGCTGACTTCAAGGAACAATTCGATGTGGACTCCTATCGAACTTTCTTTGAACAGTTGGGATATCGCAACGTTACTTACACCCTTATCGACGGCCGGATTCCTTGTGTGATCGCTTCCCTTACCTGTAACAATGATGATCAATAGTCCTCACTGTTGAGCTCACCCGGAGTCTGAGTTGTCATTTGACATTAAGAAGGAGTGTAAGGAACTCTACGCGCCTAAGAAAGGGCCGGATATCGTTGAAGTTCCACCGATGCACTTCGTCGCAGTACGGGGCAGTGGAGACCCTAACGATAGAGGAAGGATTGTGTGTGCAGTGCCCGCACATTGGTAGCTACGACGATGAGCCCGCCACCCGATCAAAGTTTCACAACAGAAGCAATGAACGAGTGTCTTCGCTTTTTCGCTCGCCTTTCGTGACCGTGTGGGGATATCGTTGAGAGTGCAATGGAAAGGTGAGCAGGACAATGCAATCAGTTGCCATAGGTGCTATCGCACTGTCGTGGCTCCTCGCTGCTCTTGCGATTGTTTTTGCTCTTCGAATGCGCCGAGACATTCAGCGCTTGCATGCAGAAAAAGAACAGCTACGTAAACTTCACCAGGACTACATGGCTGGTCCGGCGGTGCTTTCCCATGAATTACGCACTCCATTGACTGTTGTCAGGGGAGCAGCAGAGCTTCTTGCTGATGGTTCGACTGGACCTATGAATGATGTGCAAATGAAGTTTGCGAAAACCATTGCCGAAAATGCGCACCAGGTCGTCGAAATGGCTGATGATCTTCTGGCCGAAGTGCGCCTGGAGTCTGACTTATTTAATCTTCGCCTTCAACGCGTTGAAATGCGTGAACTGGTGCGTAAAAATGTGGCGCAGATGCGTCGTTTCCATTCCTCGCCCATCCGTTTGGAAAACCATGGCGCGCCCATCTATATGTCGCTGGATCCGCGCTTGATGGGGCAGGCGATTGCCAATGTTATTAATAATGCAGCCCGTCATGCGGGCGATGACGTTTCGATCGTCGTGACAGTACAAGCTTTTGACGAAGACGTCACCATTTCTATCGTTGATGACGGTCGCGGAATGACCCAGGAAGAAAAAGAGCGTCTTTTCATCCCATTCGATACTGGAGGGTCGCTACGACCTGGAACGGGCTTAGGGATGATGCTTACGCAAAAGATTCTGAAACTTCACGGTGGCACGATCTTAGTTGATACGGTTTCCTCAAAAGGAACAACCTTCTATCTGACTATTCCGCGTACCATACGAAGTGGCGATCAATCACTCCTGCCTGAGGAGGCCAGGTGAACGCGAAGGCTTTAGTTGTTGATGATGAGCCGCAGATCCTCATGATTATCAAATTCGCCCTTGAAACTGCGGGAATAACTGTAGAAACTGCAAGCGATGGGGCGAAGGCTTGGGAGAAATTTGCAACTCGCTACTACGACCTGGTCATTCTTGACCTGATGATTCCCGTGATCTCAGGGATTTCGCTTGCTCAAAGAATTCGAGCGATGAGTGATGTCCCAATCATTATGATTACGGCGCTTTCTGAAGAATCTGACCGCATCAAGGGACTTGAAAGCGGCGCGGACGACTACATCACGAAACCTTTTAGTCCAAAGGAAATGACTCTTCGCGCTCAGGCTCTTCTGCGTCGAAGTAAGAAAGATCCCAACGATGTTGTGTCCAACGGTCCTTTGCGTATCGATCGACATGACCGGAAAGTCTATGTCGACGGGGTGCCGGTGGAGTTGCCCTCGACGGAACGACGGTTCTTGGATTTCCTTGCTTCGCATATTGGAGAGCCTGTGAGCTACCGCGAGCTTCTCAACTCTGTTTGGGAAACACAGGATAGTTCTGGCGGGAAAGACATGATCAAGATGACCGCTTACCGTTTGCGAGGCGCTCTTGGGGATCGCGGGGGAGAGCTGATCCAATCGGTTCGCTCGGTTGGGTACACCATGCCGGATCTTCGGTAACAGATCAGTTACCGCTCGTTACTAAGGTCGGTCTTTTCGTGTTCTGTTTCACGTAAGAATGAAACCAAGAGCGCACGAGCATAGTGACAGCCCCGTGCATACCCTCGATTCAAAGGAGAATCTGATGAAGAAGAGCTTCATCTCCCTTGCAGCATTCAGCGCGGCGGGTGCACTAGCACTTTCCGGGTGTGTTGTGAATGACTCAGCGTCCTCAGGTAGCAGCGAAAGCGGATCTTCGGATTCCATTACCGTTGCTTGTGGCGCAATGGAAGACCTCTGCCAGAAGTGGACAGAGACCTTCTCTCAGCAGACCGGAATCAAGGCAACCTACGTTCGTCTTTCCTCCGGTGAGACCGTTGCTCGTCTGGACTCCGCGAAGGACAACCCAGAGTTTGATGTCTGGCATGGCGGCCCGGTTGACGGCTACGGTGCAGCTGCAGAAAAGGGCCTGATCGAGGCCTACGATTCGCCCACCGCTAAGGAAATCCCCGATAAGTACAAGGACCCGAAGCACTACTGGACCGGTGTTTACGTTGGAGTTCTGGGCTTCTGCTCGAACCAGAAGGTTCTTGAAGAAAAGGGCCTCCAGGTTCCTCAGTCGTGGGATGACCTTCTCAAGCCCGAACTCAAGGGCCAGATTTCAACGGCACACCCCTCGACCTCGGGAACTGCGTTTACGACACTGTGGACCCAGGTTGTTCTTGGCGGCAGCGAGAATGCCGGCATCGACTACATGAAGAAGATGCACGCAAACGTCCTGCAGTACACCAAGTCCGGTACCGCTCCCGGCCAGATCGCAGGACGCGGCGAGGTCGCAGTGGGCCTGGTCTTCTCTCACGACTGCGTCAAGTACCGCGATGAGGGCATGAAGGACCTCGTTGTTTCCTTCCCCAAGGAAGGCACCGGTTACGAGATCGGTGGCGTCGCTTTGGTGAAGAACTCGAAGCACTCCGAGGCCGCCAAGAAGTACATCGACTGGGCAATCTCGGCTGATGCCCAGAACCTTGGCCAGACCGTTGGATCAAACCAGATTCTGACCAACCCGAATGCCAAGACCAACGACAAGATGGCCAAGCTCGATGAGATCAACCTGATCGATTACGACTTCGCTGCAGCAGCGGCCGCAAAGCCCGAGCTGACGAAGCGTTTCGATGAAGAGGTTGCCGCAAAGCCGCGCCAGTAGTGGTGCATAGGGAGGGGGTGGTTCTTTCCATGTCCCTGTTCCATCCCCTCCCTCTTTCTTCATGTGTCCGCTGAAGGACGCGCACACCAACAGGGGCTTTTCCGCGTTACGCGGGTACCTGGAGAGATCGGATAGCCAATGTCAGTGGAGACAGTTGCGCCACCACGCACCCAAGGGGCACAAACCCCGCAGGCGCAAGCCGTGGCCTCGGGAAAGAAAAAACGAACGAAGGTGCGACGCGACCCCGTGACGGTTGCGATCGTCGCGATCATTACAGCAGTTCTCTTCCTTCTGGTCTTGCTGCCGCTGGTCACGATCTTGGCGCGAGCCTTCTCAACTGATGGCCTGAAGGTTTTGACCTCCTTCGCCAGCTCAACAACGAACCGAACGATTGCGCTGAACACGGTCGTTCTGGGCCTGGTTGTTGGATTGATCGGTACTCTTGCTGGTTTCTTCTTCGCCTACGTGCAGGCACGAGTCGATATCCCGGGCAAGAAAATCCTTCACCTGATCTGCATGATCCCGATCGTCTCGCCGCCTTTCGCTGTGGCAACATCGGTCATCACTCTCTTTGGTCGTAACGGCCTGATCTCGACGCAGGTTCTGGGACAGCAGTGGAATATCTATGGCCTCTCAGGTCTGACCCTGGTTTTGTCCCTTTCCTTCTTCCCCGTTGCATACATGAATATGCTCGGAATGCTCAAGAACCTTGACCCCGCAATGGAAGAGGCCGCCGCCTCCTTGGGCGCGTCCTCGTGGACGATCTTCCGTACCGTCACGCTTCCGATGCTTGTCCCCGGTTTTGCTGCTTCCTTCCTTCTTCTGTTTGTCGAGGCCATTGCCGACTTGGCGAACCCGCTGGTCATCGGCGGTGACTTCACCGTCCTGGCATCGCGCGCTTACATCGCTGTTAACGGCGAATACAACACGGCTGCGGGCTCGGCATACTCATTGATTCTTCTGGTCCCAGCGCTTCTTGTCTTCCTTCTGCAGCGCTACTGGTCAGGACGCTCCTCAACGGTTACCGTGACGGGCAAGCCGACCGGTAAGGTCCGTATGGTTCGCTCAATGAAGGCGCGCATCCCGCTGGGAATCGCAACCTTCCTGCTGGCCGCTTTCGTTGTCACTATCTACGCAACGGTTATTGTCGGAGCCTTCGTCTCGATCTTGGGCGTGGACAATACATTCACTCTGAAGAACTTCAAGTACGTGCTCTCGGGTATCGGCAACGATGCCATCATTGACACGACCATCCTGGCTCTGATCGCAACGCCGATCGCTGGCATCTTGGGCATGGTTGTTGCATGGTTGGTGGTTGTCCGCCTTAAGGCCTCGGCTGGCTTCATGGACTTCCTGGGCATGCTCGGCTTGTCTGTTCCCGGTACGGTTCTGGGTATTGGTTACCTCATCACCTATAACAAGCCGCTCATTGTCGGCGGAAAACTGATGCTGATGCCTGCGCTCGCGGGTGGTTCCGCGGTCTTTGGTGGTGCCCTGGCAATCATCATGGTTTACGTTGCGCGTTCGATGCCCTCGGGTCAGCGTTCCGGTATTGCCTCCCTTCACCAGGTTGACCATTCGATTGACGAGGCCTCAACCTCCTTGGGCGCATCGGGCTTGCATACCTTCATGAAGGTGACGCTTCCTCTGATCCGTCCGGCATTCATCGCTGGTTTGACCTACGCATTCGCGCGATCCATGACGACGCTGTCGCCGATCATTTTCATCACGACTCCTAAGACGAAGATCATGACCTCTCAGATTCTTGCTGAGGTTGATGCAGGCCGTTTCGGTAACGCTTTTGCCTTCTGCACGATCTTGATTGTCATTGTGATGGCTGTTATCGGCCTAACAAATGTTCTTGTTCGAGATAAATCTGTCACCGCCACCAATGGCGCGGGCATGTAATTGTTGACAAAGGAAAGACCCATGTCGAATACGAATGACACAAATGCTCCCGGCCGCCTGTCCCTGGTGGAGCTGACCAAGACCTTCTCGAACACCGCTTCCGAGGTCACCGCGGTTGATCACATCAACCTGGATATTCACCCCGGTGAATTCATCACCCTTCTTGGGCCCTCGGGCTGCGGCAAGACCACGACCCTGCGTATGATTGCGGGCTTCGAAGACGCGACTTCAGGTCAGGTCATGCTCGATGGCGAAAACATGGTGGTTGTCCCACCGAACAAGCGACCCATGTCTATGGTGTTCCAGTCCTACGCCTTGTTCCCTCACCTGAGCGTGCGCGAGAACGTGGCCTACGGCCTGCATCTGCGAAAGAAGAGCGCAGCGGAAATCAAGGAAGAGGTCGATATTGCACTTGCTGCAATGAACCTGACCGCGATGGCGGATCGCGCTCCTTCCCAACTTTCCGGTGGCCAGCAGCAGCGTGTTGCACTGGCCCGAGCGATGGTCGTACGTCCGAAGGTTCTGCTCTTCGATGAGCCTTTGTCGAACTTGGATGCAAAGCTTCGCGTGAAGATGCGCGTGGAAATTCGTCGGATGCAAAAGCGTCTGGGGATTTCCTCTGTTTACGTGACGCACGATCAGTCCGAAGCAATGGCAATGTCCGACCGCATTGTCGTGATGAATGCGGGACGAATCGAACAGGTGGATACCCCCGAAGAGATCTACCTGCACCCGGCCAGCGTTTTTGTTGCTGACTTCGTTGGTCGCGCGAACTTTGTTCCCGCAAAGGCCAGTGAGGTCGGCGAGGACGGCAAGGTTCAGATTGAGGCTCTGGGCCAGCAGCTCAGTGTCCACGCTTCTGAGAGCGCAAAGGAAGCCGTTCGTTCGGGCCATGAGCTGGTTGTTCTGGTTCGTCCTGAATCCATGCGCATTTCCGCAACCGATGAAAAGCCTGCGGCGCTCACCGGTTCGCTGGGCCAAGTTGTTACCTCGATCTTCTACGGCGAAACCGTTGAGTACGAGATTGAAACCGAGTTTGGCTCGCTGGTGTGTGTGGTCTCCGACCCGCGTGCAGAGGACCTTCTTGAAGAAGGCCAGTATGTGCGCTTGGGAATCGAGGCCGAAAAGGCGTGGCTCTTGCCTTCTGGCCAGCTGGCCTCCTGAAGTGCTGGTCGCAATCGTCTGAATGCAGGCGGATGCGCCGTAGAGGCGTTCATACAATGAAATAACGGCACGGCCCGGGGCCGGGTGAGGGGAGTGATTGTCCCTCACCCGGCCCCGGCCTCGTCAATAATTCGATGAATCGGCTACCCTTTAGACGTGGCCATTGAGTTTTCTGAAGAGATCCAGTCCTTGCGTACGACGATGGAAAATATTTCCGCCGTTGTGCAGCCCGAGCGTCTTCGCGCCCAAATCGCGGAGCTGTCGCAGAAGGCAGCCGCTCCTGACCTGTGGGATGACCCCGCGCATGCGCAGGAAGTGACTTCGCAGCTGTCGCACCGCCAGAGCGAGCTCGATCGTGTTCTGGCAATGGAAGAACGCATTGACGACCTCGAGGCAATTGTTGACATGGCCCGTGAGACCGCTGAGAGCGATCCTGCGGACGCGGAAGATATTTTTGCCGAGGCTGAATCTGACCTTGCCTCCTTGAAGGACGATATGTCCGCCCTTGAGATTCGCACTCTTCTTGACGGTGAATATGACGAGCGCAACGCAGTCATCACCATCCGAAGCGGCGCTGGCGGCGTGGATGCTGCTGATTTCGCTGAGATTCTGCTGCGCATGTACCTGCGCTGGGCAGAACGCCACGGGTATCCGACGAAGGTTATGGATACTTCCTATGCGGAAGAAGCTGGCTTAAAGTCCGCAACCTTTGAGGTTCAAGCTCCTTACGCCTACGGAACTCTTTCGGTCGAGGCCGGTACCCACCGCCTCGTGCGTATCAGCCCCTTCGATAACCAGGGGCGTCGTCAGACCTCCTTCGCTGCTGTTGAGGTTATTCCTCTGATCGAGTCTACGGACCACATTGAGATTCCCGAGTCCGAACTGAAGGTTGATGTCTTCCGTTCCTCCGGTCCCGGTGGTCAGTCGGTGAATACGACAGACTCCGCCGTTCGAATGACTCACATCCCGACGGGTATTGTCGTTTCGATGCAGGACGAAAAGTCACAGATTCAAAACCGTGCGGCAGCTCTTCGAGTTCTGCAGTCTCGCCTTCTAGTGTTGCGTCATGAGGAAGAGCAAGCGAAGAAGAAGGAGCTCGCGGGTGATGTGAAGGCTTCGTGGGGTGACCAGATGCGCTCCTACGTCTTGCAGCCCTACCAGATGGTGAAGGACCTGCGGACCGAATACGAATCCGGCAATCCTCAGAACGTCTTCGATGGTGATATCGACGGCTTTATCAACGCTGGAATTCGTTGGCGTAAGAACCAGCAGAATCAAGACTGATGCGAAAAGGCCCGGGCCTAGCCCGGGCTTTTGCGCGTGTCGCCTAAGTTTTGAGGCTCGAGCTGCATAGGGTAAAAGGGACCATAACCCCAATCAGAGACGGCTCATGATTCGATTTGATCACGTCACCATGGTGTATCAGCCTGGTGCGCGTCCGGCATTAGATGATGTTTCCCTTGAAGTGAAGCGCGGAGAGTTCGTCTTCCTCGTGGGAAAGTCCGGTTCCGGTAAGTCCACCTTCCTTCAACTCACCATGAGGGAAATTCGTGCGACGTCAGGAAAGGTGTGGGTCCTCGGCCATGACGTGGGTAAACTCTCGCGTTGGTCGGTTCCTAAGCTACGACGCCAGGTCGGCACCGTGTTCCAGGACTTCCGTTTGCTGCCTTCAAAGACCGTATACGAGAACGTTGCTCTGGCGATGGAGGTCATCGGTAAGCCTCGCCATGCTATCGAAACCCAGGTTCCCGATGTTTTGGAACTGGTCGGTTTGGCCGGTAAAGAAAAGCGTCTTCCCCATGAGCTTTCCGGTGGAGAAGAACAGCGCGTGGCAATTGCTCGCGCGATGGTGAACCGTCCCGAGTTGCTTCTTGCAGATGAGCCGACCGGTAACTTGGACCCGGATACTTCGCTTGGAATCATGCGTTTGCTGGATCGTATTAACCGCAATGGGACCACGGTTGTTATGGCAACGCACGACGCTGCAATCGTGAACCAGATGCGTATGCGCGTCATTGAATTGCACGATGGAACGGTTGCTCGTGATCAGAACAGCGGCGTGTATGGGGCGGTGAAGTAATGAAGTTACGTTTTATTCTTTCGGAAGTTGGCAAGGGCCTGTCACGAAACCGTGCGATGTCTGTTGCCGTGGTGATCGTGACCTTCGTGTCCCTGCTGTTTGTGGGTATTGCAGGCCTTTCGCAGATGCAGGTCTCGCGAATGAAGAGTCAGTGGTACGACAAGATCGAGGTGTCGATCTACATGTGTGCCAACAATGATCAGACTCCGAGCTGCAACAACCAAGAGGCAACGGAAACACAGATTGCGGCGGTGCGCGATAAGCTCCGTTCTGCAGAGCTGGCTCCCTACGTTAAGGACGTCTACGAAGAATCAAAGGCTGAGGCCTTTAAGAACTTCGTGAAGATCTACGGTAATTCTCCGCTGGGGCAGTGGACGACCGAGGACATGATGCAGGTTTCTTTCCGCGTCAAGCTGGTCAATCCCGAGCAATTCAGCATTATTCGAGACGAATTCACCGGTTCAGCTGGTGTATCCGTTGTCAAGGATCAGCGTGAGATTGTTGAGCCCCTATTCCAGGTTTTGGGTAAGGCGCGAGGCCTGTCGCTGGGCTTGGCGGGCGTCATGATCGTCGCCGCGGTCTTGCTCATTACGACCACCATTCGCTTGTCCGCGATGAGCCGTGAACGCGAAACCTCCATCATGCGACTGGTTGGTGCCTCAAACCTGTTTATTCAAGCTCCCTTCATGATTGAGGGTGCGATTGCTGCGGTGGTCGGTGCTCTCTTGGCAGTGGGAACCCTGTTCGTCGGTGTTCACGTCCTGGTGAATCAGTGGCTTGCGCAGGCTTTCCGTTGGACGAACTTTATTGGCATGCGCGAAGTGTGGATCATGTCGCCGATCCTCATCGTTGCTGCGGTGCTCCTTGCGTTGTCGGCATCCGCATTCTCACTGGCGAAGTACACGAAGATCTGATCCTATGGCAAAGATGCGTTCTCACGGTTTTTCAACGGGACTTACCAGTGCGGTGGCCTTGCTTGTTGTTGCAGCGCCCCTAGCTCTGGTACCACCCGCTTTTGCGGACGAAGACCGTGACCGCGTTGCCCAGGCTCAGCGCGAGTCCGCGCAGCACGTGCAAGAGCTTCGCAACAACCTTGAGGGTTTGGATGCTTCGCTCGCCCAGGTTTACTTAGACCTTGAAACTGCGAATGCACAGATCCCCGTTGCTCAGGCTGAGCTTGACACTGCTAATGAACGCTACGAGGGTGCCAAGCGCGAGCATGACGTCGCGCAGGCACAACTGGATGCAGCTCAGGCCGAGGTTGCTCGCCTGAATACAGCGATGGAGAAAGCGCGCAAACAGCAAGAGGAATCTCAAAAAGCTGTGGGTGCATTGGCGCGCGAGATGTATCAGTCTGGGGGAGTGAGCTCGCCCCTTCTGATCGCGCTTTCCTCTTCAGGAACCGAAGAAATTGCCGATCGTGCAGCCGCAGCGGATGCGATGACACGGGCTCAAGACAGTGCACTCAGCCAAGCAATGGATATGCAGGCAGCGACGCGTAACCAGCAGAGCAGGCAAGACGCCGTCACCTCGCGAATCTCCTCTCTAGAGGAGAAGGCGCGCAAGGCCTCGGAAGAAGCAGAAAGTGCAAAGAACACTGCGGAAACGAAGCTTCGCGAGCTCGACGAACTGAAGAAAACCTCGGAAGAAAAACGCGCTCAGTGGGATGCGCAGAAGGCCCAGGCTGAAGAACAACTTGGCCAGTGGCAGCGCGAATACCAGGATGCGACCTCGAAGCTCGCTGCGATCGATGAAGAGAATCGCCGTCAGAATAGGCGCTATACCTCCTCGTCGAACTTCTCCAGCCCGCTTCCCGTTCCCTTGGTCGTGACGTCACCATTCGGGTGGCGCGTCCACCCCGTTCTTGGGATCTCTCGTTATCACAACGGGACCGACTTCGCCGCAAATTGTGGCACCGAGATCTACCCCGTTGCCGAAGGCGTTGTCACCGCTGTGACCGTCGAAACGGCTGGCGGAAACGTCGTCTACGTGAACCACGGGATGATGAATGGCGCATCCATGTCGACCGCGTATGTTCATATGCAGTCCACCAATGTTTATGTTGGTCAGCACGTTGGACGCGATACGGTTCTGGGCTGGGTCGGCGCTACCGGATACGCCACCGGCTGCCACCTGCACCTGTCCGTTATGCGCAATGGTGCTGATGTTGAACCTCTGGATTACTTGTAGGACAATAGTTCTTCTGTAATTTCTCACTGAGGGGGTGCTTATGCCGAAGGAATGGAAGAAGCCAAAGCCTACCGAATCCGAGAGGCGTAAGGCCGCTTCGGACGCGAAGAAAACAATTGCGCGCAATAAGAAGGCTCGCCACGACTATCTCATTGAAGATACGTGGGAGGCCGGCATGGTCCTTTCGGGTACCGAAGTGAAAGCCCTGCGTATGGGCCGCGCGTCGCTTGTTGATGCGTGGGTGGAAATTAAGAATGGCGAGGCCTGGCTGTATGGGGCGAATATCCCCATGTATGCCCAGGGTTCATGGACAAACCATGCTCCCACGCGAAAGAGGAAGCTGCTGCTGCATAGCAGTCAGATTTCCACTCTGGCCGATAAGTCTTCTGCCAAGGGATACACCATCGTTCCCCTTGAGCTGTACTTTATCGGCGGCCGCGCAAAGGTTGAGATCGCCCTTGCTCGCGGTAAACAAGAGTGGGATAAACGTCAGGCCCTGCGTGAAAAACAGGACCAGCGTGAGGCAGAGCGCGCGATGCGTCGCTATGTCAAACAAGCACGTCGCTGATCGCTGGCGTGTTCACGAGGAAGTGCTGTGTGCCCTCCATGTGGAAGGTGCACAGCTGTTCTTTTTGAGGAGCGTTGATGAAGCCCGTTGTGCGATCGCTCAACCGAGACATACGGCGAATGGTAACCGTGCCTGCCGCGTGGATTGTCATTGTCGGTCTTCTCTTCGTACCCGCACTGTATGCGTGGTTTAACATCGTCGGCTTTTGGAATCCCTATTCCAATACCAGCAAGATCCGCGTTGCAGTGGCCAATGACGACCAAGGGGCGACGAAAGATGCGATCGGTTTCGTCAACGTGGGCGCGATGCTGGAATCGAAGCTGCGTGAAAACAATCAACTCGGATGGCATTTCGTCTCAGCGGAGCAGGCAAAGAAAGAAGTGGAACGCGGGGAATCCTATGCCGCTTTCATCATTCCTTCCGATTTCTCCACGCGCCTCACGGGTATTGTTGACGGCACCTATACCAAGCCCGATGTCCAGTACTACGTCAATGAGAAGAACAATGCCGTCGCTCCGAAAATCACCGGAGCAGGCGCGTCTTCCTTAGACCAGCAGATTAACTCGGCTTTCGTCTCGACCGTCGCGCAGACTCTTTCGGAGAAGATCACGGCCACGGGAAAGTCGATCTCTCAAGTTCTCCAAAATGGACGCTCAGACATCAGCGAGAAAGTAAAAGCCGCAAGCGAGCAATTGGGGCAGGCCGAAGAGTCCCTCAACGCAATGGGGGAGAAGCTCGATTCAGCCAAGGATAAGGTCGGCGGCGCGCGACGCTCAATGACGAACGCCGACTCAGCGTTAAGTGACCTTAACGAGGCCTTGTCCCAAGCAGATCAACTCGTCTCCGATACCCGATCTAGCATCTCGCAGTTCAGTGCGAATATGTCGACTTCTCTGGATGGGCTTTCGACACACGCCTCCTCAGCAGTCGCGAAAGCTTCAAGCGTTGGTGGAACTCTCAACGGGGGAGTGCAGGGGGCAACGACCTCAATCGGTGGCGTGCTCACCGAGGGGCAATCCATCAACCAAGCCAACGGTGAGATCCTTCGCGATCTACAGGGTCTTGGGATTGCGAATCTGCCCACTGCCTCGCAAGCACTACAGGACTTAAGCACTCAAAATGCGCAGGTCGGGCAGACTTTGGCAAATCTATCGGCGCTCAATGGGAACCTGTCCTCAACCTCAGCGTCGATCGCTCAGGCGCTCAACTCACTGAACTCCGCCAGCCAATCTCTGAGTGATGCTGCCGCGCAGGCGCGCTCAGGCGTGACAAATCAGCTTCCGCTCATCGCCGGTGCCTTGGACCAAATGTCCTCTGCCTCAGCGGATCTTCGCTCCGCGATCGGCGTCCTTCAAGGGCAACGTGAGCAGATTTCGGGCCTTCTGGACCAGCTCGATACCTTGCTTGATTCAACGAAGACAACGCTTGCGCAGTCTACGGCGAATATTGCCTCTCTCAAGTCCGATCTAGACAGCACCAAGGGTGATATTCAGGCGATTTCCTCGTCCAATGCACTCCAGTCACTTGCGGACTCGATGAATCTCAACCCTGAGAAAATCGCAGAATTCATGGCTGCCCCGACATCGATTACAACCCAGACTGTTTTCCCGGTTGCTACATATGGTTCCGCAATGGCACCGCTCTTCACGAACCTTTCTCTGTGGATCGGTGCCTTCGCACTCGTAATCATTCTCAAGCTTGAGGTCGATGAAGAGGGCGTCGGCTCCATGACCTCGGCGCAAAAGTACATGTCACGTTGGATGCTCTTGGCTCTATTCGCGATTGGGCAAGCTCTGGTCGTCTCCATCGGCGATCTGGTGATCGGGGTCCAAACGGTTTCGAAACTGGCCTTTGTGGGGACTGCTGTCCTTGTTTCTTTGGTGTTCCTTTCCGTGATCTACATGTTGGCGACCTGCTTCCAACATATCGGTAAGGGCCTGTGTGTCATCATTGTGGTCCTTCAGATCCCCGGAGCGGCGGGCTTGTATCCCATCGAGATGATGCCCTCCTTCTTCCGTTTCCTTCATCCGCTTTTCCCCTTCACTTATGGGATTAACGCGATGCGCGAGGCAGTTGGTGGTTTCTACGGGCACGCGTACCTGAGGGCGATTGCAGTGCTGGGAATCCACGTTCTTATCGCTTTCGCCGTGGGCTTGCTGGTTCGTCCCTTCTTGGTCAACCTCAATGCGATGGTCAGTCGCGACCTGTCCCGTTCAGGATTGTTCCTTGCCGAGGCCACGCACCTTCCTTCCTCGCGTTACCGTCTATCCCAGATCGTTGCAGTCCTTGCCGATCACGATGGGTATTCGCGTTCGGTAACCCGTCGTGCGCGAAATTTCGAGCGGCGTTATCCGAAGATGCGCCGTGGGGCTCTGATTCTGGGAATCGTGATTCCTGCGATCCTTGCAGTTCTTTCTGTTGCGAGCGTTGCGGAGGTCCCCCTCCTTCTGGGGCTGTGGATCGTCTGGATTCTCGTGATTATTACTTTCCTCATTGCCCTGGAGTACATTCGTGAGTCTTTGGCTCGTCAGCAGTTGCTCACCTCGATGGATGATTCTGACGTGCGCTCCTTGCTGCGTCGCAGGCTCCATGGAGTCAAGGCTTCCGCTGCGCAACTGGGGAAGCACCGCCTCGGCAATGAGGAAAATACGGAAGAGGGGAGCGAGAAGTGAAAGCCGTGTGGCGAATTTTCCGGGCTGATCTCCATCGCGCGCATCGCTCGATCATCTCCATGGTCGTTGTCCTGGGTTTGGTTGTTCTTCCGTCGATTTTCGCGTGGTTCAACATTGCGGCCTCGTGGGATCCTTTCGCGAATACGAAGAATCTTCGAATCGCGATTGCCAATAGCGACGCGGGGTACAAGTCGGATCTGGTGCCCTTGAAGATCAATATTGGCGATCAGGTTGTTGCCGCGCTGCGTGCGAATGAGGACTTCGACTGGGTTGTTGATAGTGAAGCGCAGGCAGTTGAGAAGACTCGCTCCGGTGAGTACTACGCGGCGGTCGTGATTCCTCAGGATTTCTCGCGCGAGATGATGACCTTCTTCTCTTCGGATGCGCACAGCACCCCGCTGACCTACTACATCAACGAGAAGAAGAACGGTTTGAGTCCGAAGATCGCGGGGCAGGGAGCAGAGCATGTTTCCGCGCAGATCAACCATGCTTTTGCTCAGACTCTGGCCGAGATCGCTGTCGATACTGCCTCATCGCTTTCTGACTCTCTTTCGGACCCAAGTAACGTGCGCGGGATTCAGGCGCTCAATTCGCGTCTGGAGACGACCTCGACACGTCTCGCGAATGCGGCGGCGAGCGCCGATGCCTATGCGGGGCTTATTGGCTCGTCCATTCAGCTTGTGGATTCCACCCAGACGATGCTCAATAATGCTGCGCAGGCGAAGGATCCGCTTTCCAATGCAGGAAACACGGCTTCTTCTTCGATTGCAAAGATCTCTTCTGGTGCCTCGCAGGCTGCTTCTGCTCTGTCTTCAGCGGTGAGTGCGTCGGCTAGTTCCTTGGACGCCCTGGCTTCGTCGATTGATGATGTGTATTCCCGAGGCGGGAGCACCGTGACTTCGGCCGTGGCAACCTTGCGCTCTCAGGCCGAGGCCGTGGGCAACCAGGCGACCCAGTATCTTCACGTGAAAGAGACTCTTTCACAGCTCCCGGGTTCTCCCATTTCTCAAGACGTGTTGAATCGTCTGCAAGCTTCTGCTGATCGCCTGAATGCGCTTCAAAGTGCGATCAATGCGGCGGCGGATGATCTGGAAAAGAACGGGGCAGCGGCAGCCGCGAATCATCAAGACGTGAAGAGCCTCATCGAAGAGGCGAAAACGGCCGTGGGGACACTCAAGTCTGATGTCGAATCGACGTTGCGCCCCCAGCTGGAGCAGCTTTCTCAGACGATGAATTCTGCGACTTCATCGATGGCTTCGCTTCGCAATCAGCTTTCCGCAGCGAGCTCTCAAGTCGGTGACGGGTCAACGGGAGTGCGTGAGGGACTGACGAAACTTCAATCCACCTTCAGCAATGTCGGGACCAACCTTCGCGAGGCCTCGGAAAAACTGGCGACGATCCACACGAAGCTCACTGACGCACTCAACGGTGGGAATCTTGCCCAGGTTCGAACGATCATCGGCTCGGATCCCCAAGCGCTCGCAATCGCACTTGCAGCACCCGTGGGGATCGAGACGATTGCGGTGTATCCGGTAGAGAACTTTGGCTCGCAGATGGCGCCTTTGTACACTGCTTTGGCACTGTGGGTAGGCTCGGTGCTGATGATTGTTGCTTTGCGCAGTGATGTCACTGCCGAGAACGTTGCCGACGGGCTTGAAGAGACACATCCGACTGCGCTCTATTTCAAGGGCCGCGAGGTGAAGCTGTGGGAAGGTTTCCTTGGACGCTACCTCATTTTTGGGCTGATCGCGCTTATCCAGGCGACGATTCTGTGCCTGGGTGAGCTGTTCTTCCTGAAAGTTCAGCACGCTCACCCGTGGGAGTTTATGTGTGCGGGATGGTTCATGGCTTTGGTGTTCTCATTCCTGCTCTATACCTTCATTGCGACATTCGGGAACGCGGGGAAGGCGCTGGGCGTGCTGTTTTTGGTGCTCCAGATTTCGGCTTCCGGTGGCGCGTTCCCTCTGGATATTCTGCCGAGTTTCTTCCGGTCGATTTCGCCGTATCTTCCCGCAACGCATGGGATCACGGCGCTGCGAGCCTCGATTGCGGGGTATTCGGGTAATGAATATCTTGACGCAATGCTGTTGCTGGGTGCTTTTGCCCTATTTGCGGCGGTCTTGGGATTGGGTCTTCGTCCCTTCCTCATCAAGAACAACCGACTCTTGGTTGAGAAGCTGGAATCCACAAAGCTCATGTAGTGCCTCCTTGGGTTGTTCTTCGGTTTTCTTCGCCGAGGCCAGGGGGCGCTGACTGCCTGCGTGCGGGGGAGTGGGGGCGTGGCCTCGGAGATCTCTTGCCAGCTCTGCTGCGGGGACGTATGATTTCAAGTCCGGTGTCTGTGCCGCTGTGGTGGCTGGGCGCTGGTGAGTGAAGAACTCAATAGGGGATGATCGGTTTCGACAGCGGTCGTCGATCGAGGGGAAGCGAGCCGAGGAGGCATGCTCTACTCGTTAACGATGTGTGCAAACAAATAGGTGCCGAACAGAATCGCACCGACTACGTTCTCGCCGCCTGATTGCCGCGTGAACCTTTAGTCCGTCAGCCCGGAAGGTGCTTCCGGTCCGGTGTCTGGCGTCGTCTAGGAAGCCACTGGGTGCCGTTCGTGTTGGTAGGACGGCTCCGACACTTCATCAACTGAGCCTATCTGGTAGCAGGTCTGCATGATGCCAGGGGCTGAGAAATAACTCGCAGACTGCGCTCGGAGAAGACCTCGGGGTCGGCTGTTGGACGGGGGTTCGATTCCCCCCATCTCCACCTGAGGGGGAAGTGTCGAACTCTCGCTTTCGAGCGTAGGTTCGCACTTCCCCCGCCCTGTGTCCGCTGGTGAGCGCTTCTTCTAGCTCCTCGAACTCGATGGGCGCTGCGCTGTCATGGAAATAGGACGCGATGATGATCTGCTCGCGCCCGATGAATACCTTATCCACGAAGTACTCGAAGAGCTGGTCGCGGGTCTCGGGTGTGTCAATGGTGGCCTCTGCCCCGGGAGTGGGGGTCACGGCCTCGGCTATCGCCGTCGATATCACGACCTTCCTGGCCGCTGCGACGCGCCTCGTTGCACACACGGCCGCTTACTACGGCTACGACTCGGAGGACCCCACGGAGCGACTCTTCTCCACGATGGTGCTCTCGCAGGCGATCGACCCGACGGGCAGCGGCCACGATTTCGTCGTCGAAAAGCAGACGACGATGCTGGCCTTCAACAAGGTGATGCGTGACCTTGCCCGGCGCGGTTCGCTCGACGGCCTCGGCGGCAACGTGGTCGTGAGCGCGATGAACTCCCTCTTCAGCGCAATGGGCGTGCGTCTGGCGTCTCGCAAGCTCGCGCAGATCGTCCCTGTCGCGGGAGTCGTCGTGAGCGCCGGGCTCAATGCCGCCCTCATGCGCACCATCGGCGAGACCGCCGATCACCTGTACCGCGAGCGCTTCCTCGCCGAACACTACGGTCGCGTGGAGACCTCCGATGGCGCCTCGACGGACCTGGCGAGGTCTGCCGGCAGCCAGGAGCTGAGCGCAGACATCGCGCGCTACGTGGAGATCGCGGAGGCCGAGAGTCGCCCGTAGGAGAGCGGCAATCCCGCTCGCTCTGTGGTGTGGGCCGCTTTATCTTGGTCGGGTAGGCTTGGGGTATGACGGATCAGCCGGAGGAAGAGAACAGCGCACGCGACGATATTCGGCAGCGCATGACCGACGACGATCGTGCGCAGTGGGATGCGATCCAGGAATGGAAGGCCGCTCAGGTCAACCCTCGCAGTCCTCGCGTCATCACTCAGCGCATCCGTTCGTACGTGCTCACCCCTTTGAAAAAAGTGGTTGGCCTCGCGGGCAAGATGCCCGGCGTCGCTGCGGTTGCCGGCTGGATCTCATCGGCTGTCCTGGGGCTCGTCGAGAAGGCGACATCAGCCGCCGAATCATCGGTTCGACGCGAACGAATCGTGAAGGCGTATCGCAGGGCAGGCAACGACGTGGAGTGTCTCGAAGACATCCGAAACCTGAACCTGGCAGAGATCCAATTGGTCAGGCCCCACCTGAAGGTGGGATATGCCGTCGTTACCGCGACGGAAGGAGCGTTGAGCAGCATATTCGCGACGGGAGGGGCGGTTGCGGCTCTCCTTGGCCTGGGCATCGCTTCGGCACCCGGTATCGGCGTGATCATGGGGGCAATCGGCCTCGATATCGCGACGTTCTTGGCCTCCTCTGCGCGCCTCGTGTCGCACACGGCTGCGTACTACGGGTATGACACGAAGGATCCAGCGGAAAAGCTGTTCTCCACGATGGTTTTATCCCAGGCGATCGCCCCGCGAAGCAAGGCTGATGACCATGCCGTCGAGAAGGCGACCTCGATGCGTGTGTTTAACAAGGTGGTGCGCAAGCTCACCAAACGCGGATCGATGGAGAGCGTCGGGAACAACGCGCTGACCGCATCCGTGAACTCCTTGTTCGCGGCCCTGGGAACGCGTCTCGTCGGCATGAAGATGGCGCAGATCCTGCCGATTATCGGCATCATCGTCGGCATGGCCCTCAACGTGTCCCTCATCCGTACCATCGGGGTGACAGCGGACAACCTCTACCGAGAGCGCCTCCTGTTGGAACGCTACGGGCAGGAGGAATCAGACGCAGAGGCTGAGGCTCCGTCCGACGGGACGGATGATGTGGACGATCTGGACGAGGAGCTCGCGCGCTACGTCGAGCTTGCTGAGGCCGAGAGTCGCCTGTAGGCGCACCCCGGCGCTCGCTTAGCTGCGCGAGTTCCTTCGTCCGCAGATCAAAGATCCCGTTTGCCAGAGCCACGGCATCACCGTCCTCCGAGGGCTCCAGCATCGGCACCGAGTCCTCCAGACGACGCAGCACCTCGTCGAGATCACGGCTAGTCGCGCTGACGTTGTACGCGACTGCCGCCTGTCGAATGAGGAACTCGGCGGGGACGTACAACCCCTCGTCCGGGCCTTGCTCGCTGTACGTATAGAGCCTCGCCGTTTCGCGCGATTCACCGATCAGACCCAGATGAGAGTGGTCCCGCTCCAGGACGCACGCGGCGATGACGAACGGTGGGAGGACCTTGAGCGAGCGATAGGCCAGCGCCCCCTTGAGGCCGCCCTGGGCGTTCTCGGTGAGGATCCGCGTGTTGATGGCGTGAAGCAGCTTCGACTCCACCTGCTCGGGCGTGTACCTCGTCTGATCGGCCCTGAAGAAGAGCTCCACCTCGTCGGAGATGAGCTGGTTGATCGGCGGAACGTTCGGGTAGTGCCTCACGGGAGAGTTTGCAGTAGACTGACTTTCACGAACAACAGTTGCCTCGGTGCCCTCGGCGGTGCCGGGGCGATTTCTTTGAGTGCTCATCGTGCCTCACCTCCGGTGGAGATGGGCTCGCCGATGTATCGGGCAAGAGCCTCGGCAGTGACTTTCAGACGGCCTCCGACGCGGACGGCATCTAGACGTCCCTCGCGAATAGCGCGGCGGAGCGTAGCAATTGAGCCGTATCCGGCTTCAGACAGTGTTCTCAGCGAATACAGCTGAGGTAGGGCAGTTTTGGCAATCGCAGCCATTTTGAACCTCACAGAGTGGTGGCATCGTTGCCCACCACTTGCATCAGGTGAGACCCGTCCTGATGTCTCCGGGGTACATCTCCCCGATAAGGTCCCTCACGTCCGGTCCTCATCTCGCTCAGGCGAGATCGGAGGCTGCGCCTCCCCGCGTGGGCTCCATGCGGGGCACTTTTATTTGATCGCGAATCCAGTGATTTAACCACATTTACACGGGGCTTTCTGGTTCTGCTCGTGTATGAGCGGAAATGAGCGCTCCTCACGCTGCCATGGCCACCAACAAAAGGTGATCGCGAGTCTGGACGAGTTCGACATGTGCCCCCTGAGCTCCACTTTCAGGGTGCTGGACTCTCCGCGGAGAGTCCAGCATTTTTCTGTCCTGATGTTGTTAATTCCAGATGTCTTCGCTGACAGTGATTACGTTGACGTTACCTTTTGTTCCATCGACGAGGCATCTGAGTCCTACCTTGTAGTTTTTGTCGAGCGTGACGTTGTAGACGACAAGCAGCTGGTTTTCTTCTAGACCGCGTTGCACTTTCTGTACACCAGCGATGGTGTGAGATTTGAACTTGCGTCCGGGCCATAGCTCCCGTTGAGCTGCGCGATCACAAGCGGGTGCGGCATCGGAGAAGCCAATTCCTTCACTCGTTTGAGCGTCGATTCCTTCGGTTGGAGCAGGTGTCGGGCTTGTGGCGTCTCTTGTTTTCTCCGATTTCGGAGTTTCTGCTGATGTAGGAAGCGTTCCTTCGGTACTTGGAGTAGAGAATGTCGGTGTTGTTGGGCTGGTCGAAGCGAGAGTTGAAGTTGTGGTGGGGCTAGATTTCGTCTTGCCAGATATGCCGTCTGTGCAGGCTTTCAGAACGCCTAAAACCAAAGCGATTCCAATGATCCAGATGATGATTTGCTTTATTCGTGCCATGGCGGGGCTACTCTCTCAGAAAGGGAAGATAAGGAAGTTTTCGGCGTCTATGTCGGAAACTTTCAGGAATAGGGGTAGCAAAAACGGGTAGCGTTTGTGTGTGTGACCGCGGTCTTTTCCTCTTGCTCTTTCGTGGAAAAAAAGACGTAGCAAAAGCGCGAACGAACGATACCTTATGCAGTCGGATCGCCCTGTAAAACAACGATTGGGTGCGCAAATGGTCGAGCAAGTTGCGGCAGTGAACGGCAGCTAGTTTGTGAATACTCTATTAATTTGCGGGCATTAACCGGAGGAATACATCAGATACGCCGTTGCTTAAGAGATTGGAAACAGTGCCGATCATGATGGGGACGAGCCAAGTATTGAAAAAAGTCTTTGCGCACTCAGTGAAGGCGTCGCGCTGATTATCAACGTAGTCATACGCTCCGATGGTAGTGCTTAGGATCTCGAGGCTAATGCTACGTAGAGCAATAAGGTCAACGTCTTCACCTGCGAGGATATCCAGTGCGCGGTGTATCAGGTAAAGTAAATGCCCACGGATCTGCTCAGGGATTTGACTATTAGCGTTGAGAATATCTTGCATCTTCTCGAGGGCAATGCGAATGCCGTCGATCTGCTCGGGCTCTAGGGAAATAGGAAGAAGAGAAAGGCTATCGAAGCTATCAGCGAGGTTCCAGAGAGAAGACATCCATCCTTCGTTGAGGGTAGTTCCGTACGTCCCCCAATCTGAGTTGACGAGCATGAGTTGTTCCCAGACTAGACTGAAGAGCGTTGAGTTTCGCTCCCACTTATTTGTAGCGCGAGCGATGTTTTCGCAACTAGCTAACATTCCTAGGAGGCGAGTGTGGGTGGTTCTCAAATCTTCGTCGTCAAGCTTGACTGCTTCAAGTTGGCTTCTGAAGGATCCACCTGTGGAAATCATCGTCTCGAGAGCGTTGTGTAGCTGACGCGCTGGGTTTCGGTACACTTCAAGTCTCCTTCGTTGGAGTTCAGTGAAAAAGTGGCATCGCCGATTTTATGCTGTTGTTTAGCTTAGCGAAATAAGAGCTGCGTAGGGAACATTAAGTGAGAGTGCGCCTACAGAGGTTATTTCTCCTTCTCTGATGTGTATTCGCCGTGGACGTTATTGATCTCTTCACGAGAATCCATTGGTGAAAACCGGTGTGGATGCGAGTTTGGTAGGCGAGTGGAGTGCCATGATCGTGCTGACTAACGCGTATACCTTGCGGCAACATGTTTGAAAGCAATACATCCAGCAAAATAAGGTTGTGAATATTCGCTTCCAGGGCTTTAATAAGCCTGCTTTCTGAGCAACCTGAAGCAAAGATTTGATACGCATCGATGCGCATCAATTTGCGCGCAAATCCGCTAAATTATGCGCATCAGAATCTCTAAGTGAGTCATAAGAATTTGCGCAGAGTTCGTGGAGTAGATGACAAGGTTGACTCAAGATTCCTTTATACCCGTTCTCACAAAGCGCCCCTAATCTTAAAGCCCAATAGACCATTCCTTAATGATCAGTGAAGACAACATGGAAGCGGTCTATCGAATATTCAGGATCGACGGGAGTGGCTAGGCGCGTTCGCCTTCAAGTCATCAACGTCGTTGACCGATGCAAAGGAAGAACTTCTTCATGAAACACCGAAAGATTGTGGGAGCAGTTGGCGCCGCTGCCGCTATCGCCATGGTTCCCACCTTGAGTGCAACCGGCGCCGTGGCAGACGATGGGGACTGGACCTATGGCGCTTCCTTCCCGTATACCCGTTACGAGGCCGAGCGTGGCTGGCTTGATCGTGCCCATGTCGTTTCGCTTGATGAGAGTCAGTCTGTCAACGACATGCTTGATTCGAAGGCAATCGAGGCAGGGGAGCAGTCCTACGTTGAGCTGTGGGGGCGGGACTCGTCCGTAAACTTCACTGCTGAAGTTCCCGCAAACGCGATCGATCTGCGTTTTAGCCTTCCCGATCATGAGAGCGGAAGCGTTGATATTCGGGTCAATGGTCAAACTGCCGCCAGCTTCAACCTTTCGTCTGAGAGTGCATACCAGTACGTACAGGGCAGCAAGGTTTATGACGAGGAATGGCTGAAAGATCCCCGTAATGGCCCGGCACATGCTCGCTTCCTTTTCGATGAGGTTCATGGTCTGCTTAATCGGCAGGTAAATCCGGGAGACACGATCAGTGTCGTCCGTACGGATGGTAAGACACAATCCATGGGGATTGATTTCGTTGAGCTTGAGCAGGCTCTTCCAGAAATTCAACGTCCCGGTAATTCGGTGAGTGTTACCGATGATGACTTGACGGTTACTGAAGAAGTGAAACCGGGGGAATTCCAGACTCGTTCGGTTCATGCATGGGCTAACGATGGCCGGGACGACTCCGAAGCTTTCCTGGCAGCCCTTAAGCGCGCCTCGGAGGAAAACAAGACTCTGTACATTCCGCGTGGAACCTTTGAGTTTGATCGACAGCTTGTGATCCGGCATTCTCCGAAGGATAACCACCAACTAGTAATCCAGGGCGCGGGTATCTGGTACACGAATATTCACTTTACGAAGTCGGGTAAAAAAGAAGGCGGTTTTGACTTAGAACATACGTCTCACCACCTGACTTTCCGCGACTTCTATGAGGATTCCAATCTTGTCTCTCGTCATGATGAAAAGGCTAAGTACAAGGGTTTCCAGGGTGTTACGAAGGATTCACAGTTTATAAACCTGTGGATTGAGCACTTTGAGTGCGGCTTCTGGATTGGTGAAGACGTTAACTATGACAAGCTCAAGTACACCGAGCGGATGCTGGTGGACCATTCCCGTATTCGCAACAATTTTGCTGATGGCTTGAACTACTCTCAGGGAACCCGTGATTCTGCAGTTCGTAATTCGAATATTCGTGGAAATGGTGATGACGGCCTCGCTTCATGGGCAAGCCAGACGAAGTCACAGCCCGGGGATCCGGAACAGTACGAATCCAAGTCCAGGGTCACTCAAAACAACGAGTTCACTCACAACACTATTGAGCTCGGGTGGCGTGCCGGTGGTATCGGTTTCTTTGGCGGTGTTGGCCACAAGGCAGAAAACAACCTGATTACTGGTAATTTCGAGGGGGCAGGTATTCGCCTGAATACTGTTTTCCCCGGCCATAACTTTAACTTCAATAAGGAACGGAAGAGGCGCATCAGCATTCAGCGCAACAAGATTGTGCGCAGCGGTACACAGGACGACTACTATGGCGGGCACCGCGGTGCGATCGACTTCCAAGAGATGTGGGGAACAATTTTCAATGTCGATGTGAAGGACAACATTATCGTTCGTCCTTTTGCAGAAGATATTCGTTCGGACTTCGCCTTCAATGATGAGCAACTTAACTCGCGGGGCATGAGCGTCGGCGACAACCCGCGTCGTGACTGGGATGGTTATGAGCCTCAGCATCTGGTTGTGAATTACGCTCGCGTCAATGGCAAGGTTGACCGGGGTATCCCTGAAGATGCGAATTATGGCCTTTTCTGGTGGGACGGCGATCGGGTGAATCCGGTTGATGGCAAGACCCATCGTTATTGGATTCCTAAGGCTGATGGTGTTCAGATCAATGATGGTATGGAGTTCTCGTGGGAAGGCAACAAGAAGGTCTACAACTTCACTCCCAGTGACAAGCCGGAGTATTTGCCAATTTCCTCGACTCGTTTCTTGGATGACTACACCTACCAGGGGGAGATGGCTCAGTCTTTCCAGGATCCGAACCAGCCTCAAACGGTGATCCGTTTCTGGTCACATAAGTGAGTGTGGCGGCATCCGCCGCAATTATTCACTCTCCGTGCCCGCGCTGCCCCGCAGTGCGGGCACACCTATATCTATACTCAATGAATCAGTGATTAATTCGTATTTTTCTCATCTTTTATGGCCAAGATTGCGCATCATGATGCGCAATTAATACGTGAGTGATGCGCATCGAAATGTATAAGTAATTCATAAGAATTCGTGCAGAAATCTTGTAGCAGATGATGAGTCCGAATCAAGAATCTTTTACAAATGCTCCCACGAAGCTTCCTTAAGGTTAAAAACGCATAGGCCTTCTCATAACCGTAAAAGCGGTCGGGCTGCCTATCTCGACACCTAGAGGCGACTAGATTTCGCAATCTCATATGCGGAAGTCGTGTCGCTGCCGATACAAAGGAAGAACTTCTTCATGAAACACCGAAAGATTGTGGGAGCAGTTGGCGCGGCTGCCTTCATTGCAATGGTTCCTTCACTGGGCGGTAACAGTGCCGTTGCTGCCGGTGACGACACGACCTACGGGGCTTCCTTCCCCTATACCCGTTACGAGGCCGAGCGTGGCCAGCTTGACCGTGCACACGTTGTCTCGCTTGACGAGAGTCAGCCTGTCAACACAATGCTTGACTCGACAGCGATTGAGGCCGGAGAGCAGTCCTACGTCGAGCTCGAAGGCAAGGACTCTTCAGTGAGCTTCACTGCCGAAGTTCCTGGGAATGCAATCGATCTTCGATTCACTCTTCCTGATCACACGGCGGGAAGTGTTGATATTCGTATCAATGGAGAAACGGCTGCCACTTTTAATCTCTCGTCAGAAAGTGCGTATCAGTACGTTCAAGAGAGCAAGGTTTATGACGAGGAATGGCTGAAAGATCCCCGTAATGGTCCGGCGCACGCGCGATTCCTCTTTGATGAGGTTCACGGTCTTCTTAACCGTCAGGTGAACCCGGGGGACAGGATCAGCGTTGTTCGTACGGGGAGTGAAGGCCATGTCTATGGCATTGACTTTGTTGAGCTTGAGCAGGCACTCCCGGAAATTCAACGTCCTGATAATTCTGTGAGCATCACTGATGATGACTTGACGATCACCGTAGAAAAAGAACCGGGTGTTTGGGAAACTCGTAAGGTTTATGCGCGCCCCAATGATGGAAAAGATGATTCTGATGCGTTCTTGGCAGCTCTAAGGCGTGCATCGGATGAGAACAAGACTCTGTATATTCCACGCGGAACCTTTGAGTTCGATCGTCAACTTGCGATCCATCATTCTCCGAATGACAACCACAAACTGGCGATTCAAGGTGCGGGTATCTGGTACACGAATATCTTCTTCCGTAACCCGAATAGGGCCAGCGGTGGAATTGTTCTTGAACATACCAGCCATGACCTGCAGTTCCGAGACTTCTACATGTCGTCTAATCTCAAATCCCGTTATAACGAAGGGGCGAACTACAAGGGATTCCAGGGCGTTACCAAGAATTCACAGTTCGAAAACCTCTGGATCGAACATTTCGAGTGTGGTTTCTGGATGGGTGACTATGTCAACGAGAAAGACATGCAGTACACCGAAAATATGCTGGTCAATCACTCCCGTATTCGCAACAATTTCGCCGATGGTCTGAACTATTCGCAGGGAAGCCGGGATTCGGGCGTGCGTAATTCGAATATTCGTGGAAATGGTGATGATGGCCTTGCCTCGTGGTCGAGTCATGCACAGTCTCTGCCCGGTGAGCCTGTCCAGTATGTATCGAATGCTCGTCACACCGACAATATCGAGTTCACGCACAATACGATTGAGCTCGGATGGCGCGCAGGCGGAATCGGTTTCTTTGGTGGATCCGGGCAAAAAGCAGAGAACAACCTCATCACGGGGAATTTTGAAGGCGCGGGTATTCGACTGAACACCGTCTTCGGCGGTCACAATTTCGACTGGAACTTGACCTTGAACAAGAGGGCCAGCATTCAGCGCAACAAGATTGTTCGCAGTGGAACGAAAGATGACTACTACGGTAAGTCTCGCGGCGCGATCGACTTCCAAGAAGTTCAGGTTAACGGTCGTATTGCCGGCGTTGATCTGAATGACAACATCATCGTGCGTCCTTTTGCAGAGGATGTTCGCTCAGACTTCGCATTCAACGCCGAAGAGATGAAACTTCGCGGTATGAGCATCGGTAATAATCCGCGCAGAGACGGGGATGGATACGAGCCTCAGCACCTAGTGGTGAACTACGCTCGCGTCAATGGCAAGGTTGATCGCGGTATCCCTGAAGATGCGAATTATGCCCTCTACTGGTGGGACGGAGATCGGGTGAACCCGGTTGATGGCAAGACCCATCGTTACTGGACTCCTAAGGCTGATGGTGTTCAGATCAATGATGGTATGGAGTTCTCGTGGGAAGGTAACAAGAAGGTCTACAACTTTGTCCTTGGCGATGACCCGCAGTACCTTCCGACATCCTCCACTCGCTTCTCTGATGACTACAGCTATCAGGGTGAGATGGGTCGATCGTTCCAAGATCCTAACCAGCCACAGACGGTGGTTCGTTTCTGGTCGCATAAGTGAGGTACGCGACGAGCGTCGTCAATCCTTAGCTCTACTGCCCGCGCTGCTCAGCAGCGCGGGCAGTACTTTATCCGTAACACTGTTCGATCAGGGGCTGATCACTGCATAAGATTTCGCGTTGATTGGGCAGCAACTTTGTCCACAGATCAAGCCCAGAAACAAGTTATCCACAGATTTTGCATCCTCGTCCCGAAGCGATGAGGCGTCCTCATACCCTCGCATCATGGAGGAGCGACCTCCAGTGATTGCGAAAGGAATGATCCATGATCGGGAGGCATCCGAATATTCAAAAACCTTGGGCGCATCGTGCAAGAAAAGGAACTGTTGCACTTGTCTTTGCAACGGCAATCGGAACTCTCAGCGCACTGGCGTTGAATCCACAGCCGGCGCACGCGCTCTTTGAAGGAAACGGCATGTACGTGAAAGGCGTTGGAGCGCAATCTGTTGGAGGATTTTGGTTGGGCGCCTACACCCCACCGCACAACGTTGAGACGCGTTACCCTGTGTGGTGCACCCACATGTGGCGAGCAAACCCTAAGCCGCAGGACACCGCATCGATTACGGATTTGGGAGAGTCCAAGCGCTGGGGACCAGATGAGCTTGATCTATCGACCGCGCAAATGGCATGGCTTCTTGATCGTTATCAGGATGACCGACACCAAGAAAACCGTGCAGCGCTCTCATTCTTGATTCACGCGAATTTTGAAGGAGATCAGTCAGGGAAGAACACTCAAGATTCTGTCAATAGTTTGGTTGACGGCGTACGACATCAACTGCCGCAAGTTTTCGACAGGGCAAAAGATTACGTGCGCCAAGCAAAGGAATCTGCTGTCACGACCTACGAAAATGGAAGCGTAGAAACCCAGACTCCTCGCAGTGGTGTACTTAAAGACCTTGGCGTGAAGAATGAAAAAGGGGAGTGGATTCCCAAACTGAAACTCCACCTCATGCTTATTGGTCCTGCACGTTTCACTTCCACGGGTACTAGCCAATGGGATGGAGAAACTCAGGGGAATGCCCTGAGTCTTGAGTGGGAAGCGACCGGTAATGGAAGCGTGAAATGGGTAGGAAACTACGAAAATCCTGTGCGCTCTACACTCACGAGATACGGAGTTAATCCCACAACTCAGGACACGGCCTCGTACGGAAACAGGCCGGGCGGCGATAAGGAAGAAAAGCGCCTCAAGGGAGGAACCTGGAAGGTGCTCATGGATTTTCAGCCAATGGGGCGATCACAAGTTGTCCAAACCAGTGCGAAGGACAATACCCTGAGCGATACTGTCACGGCCTTTGCAGACCCCAATTACGGTGACGGAAAGTGGATCAATGATGAACACGGACCAATACCGGTAACCTTCGAAGGGACTGCCTACGATCTGGGGACTGAACCTCCAAAGGAACCTTTGGATACGCGTTTCATCTCGAAGGATATGCGAGTTCTTGGAAGCACAACGGTTGTTTTTCGCGGAGAAGGGGAGCGCCAGGTCAGTATTCCTCTTCCTGAAGGACAGGCAAAACCAGGATTCGTCTCTTGGGTATGGAGGGTACGTAAAGAAGCACAGGGACAATATGCTCCTCTTGTCCATGCCGATTGGGCCGACCAGCTGGGACTCACTAATGAAACGCAAGTGATTCCGTGGAAAATCCAGATTCACTCTGCCGCACAGCTCAAAGAGACCAATGGGGGAGACTTCTTAATCGATGATCTCTGGGTGAGCGGCTTTCCGGAAGGACACACTTATTGGAGTGGTTCTGAGAGAATCGCTGCCGACACATCGCATATGCGTCATCGTCTTCTTTTCTTCCCCCAAGGCCTTGAGGTTGTTGAAGAAAACCGGGAGAAAGCAGAAGAAATCGGAGCTGTCGAGGTCCCTGCAAAGAATGGGTACTATCCATCGCTTGGCGATCTTCGATTCGCAGTGGACCCGCAGCGCATCGGAACCTACGTGTTTACAACAGAGTTTGACGGTGACGGTCGCGTTGAAGCCTTCCGTTCCAGTGTTGAGGATCCGCATGAACAGTACACGCGACAAACGCCCTCGATCATTCGCCTGGCAACGCGTGCTCGCGATGGAGGTGATGGCGATCAGATCATTGGGCACCTGGGGCCATCCAAGATCGTTGACCAGGTGTGCTATGAAGGTCTCCAGGCAGGGGAACGCTACTCCCTGAAAGCAAATGTGGTTGACCGAGAAAGCGGTGAGCCATTGAGCGCAGCTGGTCGACTGGTAGAAGGAACAGCTGATTTCACTGCTGAGACAGCATCTGGCTGTGCGGAGGTGATGATTAACGTTCAGGGAGAAGAGCTCAAAGCAAAGAGCGTTGTCATCTTTGAAGATCTATTTCATGGTGATCAGCGAATCGCATTTCATCGAGATATTAATGCCGCTCAGCAAACCCTCAACGTAGAACAACCCAAGCGTCCGAAGGTTGCTCGTACTGGTACTTCGGGTGTTCTAATCGTCTCGCTCGCGGGAGCCGGAGCCCTTGCTGGTGGAGTGCTCTATCGTCGGGGAAGGAAAGGATGCTTGTAGAGCACGTTGATATCTGAGGTGACTTACCAGATTGGAGGATATGAGCCTTAGATAAGCAGACCTAAAAATGAGTGGTGGTGGGAACGACTCCGTCCCCACCACCACTCATGTGTGCAGGCAATTCTCAGGACATACGCCGGGCGCGCGCTGCGCGGCGCTTGAGGGAGCGACGTTCCTCTTCGCTCATCCCTCCCCAAACACCAGAGTCCTGATTGTTGTCGAGTGCCCACTGCAGGCAGATTGCTTGAACTGCGCATTCGCGACAAACTGCCTTGGCTTCAGCCGCCTGTGCGATGGCCGGACCCGTATTCCCGATCGGGAAAAAGAGTTCTGGGTCGACGCTGAGACATGCGGCTTTACTCCGCCAATCCATTATGGGTACTCCTTCAAGAGCATAAGTGCAGGCAAGGTATGCCCGTACCGAACAAAAACAACAGTCCTTAGTTTCGGGGATTAGCGAGTGTATATCAAGAGTCAAGAGGCCATAAAAAACATAAAGTGATGTGTAAGACGTCACGTTATTTAAAAGTCAGGACGAAACGCCCAGCAGTGCCACGATGAACAATTACCCCGGAATAAGAATTCCAAGAAAGCGCATATAAAGAACTGGGAAAACTCTGGCAATTCTGGGCGATGAATCGAAGCGCCTCTTTGGGAGGGTTCGTGAAAAGTAGCAGTTCGGTGCGGGTTTCGAGTGCTCTCATCCACTGCGAGTGTTCGAAATGGTGAATGATGCAACCTGCATTTATTGCTCTAAGAGCGTCAATTAATACCGAATTATCTTCTCCGATAAAAGTGCAATTCTTTTCAGAAAATAAGAACCGTTTTAATTGCGCGCCGTAACGAATGATATACGAGTGAATTCGCATGTCAGGGTTGGTTTTAGTAAGTGAAGCAACTCTAGATTGGAGCATTGCTGGGGTGATCGGGAAGTGAGGTCTTTGTTGGACTAGAGCAGATGCATTGAGTGCGTCCAAAGGAAGAGAAGAGCATGAGTTCATCTGCCGGGACGCTGCATTGCCCAATTGCCCCTGACAGTCGTGAAGTATCTGATTCCACGATGGAATGCTCAGCGGTAAAGAGGGCTTCACTGAGTCGGTGCATAAGCAGATTAAAGACTTGTGAGCACTGCTCCAAAGTTGAGCGGGCGAATCTGTACACTCGGCTCCCCGGATTGTTGGGCAGCTTTCCGCAATTTGCGGATTGGGAATCTCGTACCAAATGTGCTCATAGGAACCAAAAAGCGTGCGTGAGGTGAATCGGCCTGATACCTCACTGGCAATGAGAACACTATTGACGCCATCGCATGAGCGAGCGAACTGGCCCCACAGATCATGAGCACGAAGAACTCCCAAGCGCTCTTCCAACATATGCAAAGTCCCTTCGATATCCTCGAGCCAGACAACGCAAGGAGTGCGATGACAAAGATCTTCGCAAAGGACCCCAAAATCCACGATGTCACGTATCACGTAGTCGGGTGAACTTGCGATCGAATTCGGGATGCCCGAATCAATCGAGACTCCGCAAAGAGGGAAGCCCAACGAATCGCTCAAAGTCGTGGCGCACGAACGGACAAGTAAGGCGAGCTTGTTTGTCGAGCTCCCAGAACCGCTCATCATGATATTTCCGTGCTGCCATGTAAGACATCGGTGTGTACCATTTTCGATCCCGTCGATGAGTCCAATGGGTATGCCCCGTTCTGAAGAGTGCAGCTGATCGAGGTCACCGCGTGTGAGCTGAGAGGGTAAAGAAGGGCACCACAAAGGCGCGCCAATGGAATCTGACTGCTTCTTCGAAATCGAAGCAATGCTCTGCTCGATATTCCTGCAATACGCAAATTGGACAGGCTTTCCGGAACCGAGCAATGCTCTGCCAGGAATACGGGGAAGGTGCGCGGCCTCTGCGCTGCCGATGACGCTGTGTGAATCAGAATCAGAAATGCTACGCAGTGCAATCCGTAGTTCTGTGTTGGCACGCATGTGAGCGCTAATTGAGGCGCCGGGATGCTGTGTCGCATAGATCAAATGCAAACCAAGAGAACGTCCCTGAGCCGCAAG
Source organism: Trueperella pyogenes (assembly GCF_001070855.1). Taxonomy (GTDB): domain Bacteria; phylum Actinomycetota; class Actinomycetes; order Actinomycetales; family Actinomycetaceae; genus Pauljensenia; species Pauljensenia pyogenes_A. The sequence continues at coordinate 185,690 of NZ_JVLH01000012.1, forward strand.
CCTTGAGAAAGTCTCGAGGGTTTCCGGATGCAGATCAGCAAGAACTTGGAATTCATCAATGACGATGAGGATCCGTGGAGGCGGGGGAGGAGCGCACTCTTGAAGAAAACGTTCATGCCACTGTGAGAGGTCCTTGACTGCGTATTGTGCAAATTGTGCTTCTCGCGTCGCAATGCACGACGCAAGACCTCTAAGAGCGCGCGAGGAATGAGCAAGGTTGAGGTCTGTTAAAACGGTTTCAGTGTGGGGGAGTGCGGTGAGGGGAGTGAGGGCAGATCCTCCTTTGTAATCCACCAAAACCAAGCGGAGGCGTGAAGGGGAGTAGCTTTCGCATAATCCAAGAAGCCACGTTCGAAGCGCTTCTGACTTTCCGCTACCTGTCGTGCCGGCAATAAGGGCATGAGGCCCGTGCTTCACGAGGTCAATGTGAACAACTCCTGAGTTGTCTTTCCCAATCGGTGTCCGTAACCCCTCATCGCTATCGATTACTTCAAATGGAAGTTCGTCGAAATCGACGCATTCGGGAATAGAACCGAATAGTGTGTCTCTGCCCAGCATCTTCCACCACGCCAAAGACACAGGTGCTCGGGAAGCGGGTATCACTGTGTGACACCACGTTGGTAGTTCATTGAAATGATGTGCCCAGGCAAGGTGAATATTTTCATCCCCGTTCTCGTCCTCACCTGGAGCGTGAAGTCTGATGCTTGCGCGACATGACCTGGAATTAGCGGCACCCGGGCCAAGAGATTTTTGCCTTCCGATATCGATAAGCTCATCAGTGCCTTCGGCTACCCGTGCTCCTCCCAACTGTGCCGCGAGCTGAGCCGCGCACCACAAAGCACTTAACTTGGCCTCGGGGCCAACAAAACCAAGATATGTTTCCCCGTCGGTGCCAGAAACCGTGAGAGCTTTCCCGCGCCCAATGTGGTTGGGATAGACCAGGAGGGACGAAGACTCTGAGATAGAAGGAACTGCAGTTTCAAGAAGAAGTGCAAGCCACGCCGCATCAATGCGATGCCTGGGTTTTCCTCGTTTCATGACTACTATCCCGAGGATTGACATGCTGATGAGGGGAACGACAAATAGAAGAAGCGACATGCCGCCGTAGGAGCCCATGACCAGCATGCGAAGCACCATGAAAAGTAGAAGCGGAACAATGCCAATGAAGGGCATCGTAGGTAGGTGCCTTGAAGTGCGGGAGGCAGAAGGAAAAGAAAGATCACGCGGCCGTTGGCGCAACTGGTAATAGTCGCTAGCAGAGCTGCCACTCACTTTAAGTTGCATACCTTTCGCGGGGGTATATACACGCTTTGGACGAAGTCGTCGCCATGGGATGAAAGCCGCCGGGCGAATCCATATCTGTGCATCCTCGCTGTCGAGAAGGAAACTCATGTGCTCGCGGCCTCGGTTATCGGTGAAGATCTGTATCTGTGCTGGAAATTCTTGAGGGCGTCCCAGAGGAGAAACAACCAGTCCAATGTTTGGCCCACTCACGCAGGCAAAATGCCACGAGGAGCGAAGGGCAGCTTGAAGAAGCGTTGGCGCCAAGGGGAAATCTCCCACCAGCGTGATCACCTCCCAAAAACATCCCTGCGTAGGCACGTGAACTGTGTAGTTGCGTGAGGCCGGTTTCTCTTCAACCTTCAGCCTTGAGCAGGCTCCGTAGTCGCGCCCGTGAAAAGGCAAAGCTGTGGAAAACGCCGGTGGCCTGTCCTACCTGTTGATGAACAACAAGAAGATCTGCGTGTGGGGAACAAGCACACCCTGAATGGAGATGACACAATGACAAGCATGAGTGAAGAGGAACGCCAGCTAGTTGACCGCTACCATCAACTCATCCAGGAAGTTGATGATGCCCGAGCGGCGTACTACAACCGTGATGCTCCTGTTTTGTCGGATGCAGAGTACGACAAGCTCTACCGCGAACTCGAAGACTTTGAGGCACAATACCCGCAGTATTGCAGTGCAGATTCTCCTACCACTCAGGTAGGAGGTGCAGCTTCGGAAGCCTTTGCTCCTGTCGAACATCTCCAGCAGATGACCAGCTTGGACGATGTTTTTTCTTTGGAAGAGCTCGCAGGCTGGGAAACCCGAATGGCTAACGATACGGGCCGTAGCGATCTGGACATGCTCACCGAGGTCAAGATTGACGGTCTTGCGGTTAATTTGCTCTATGAAAATGGAGTACTCTCTCGCGCAGCGACGCGAGGCGATGGATGGGTTGGTGAAGATGTCACCGCCAATGTCCGGACAATTTCGTGTATTCCTCATCGTTTGAAAGGCTTGGTTCCCGCTCGCGTTGAAATCCGCGGTGAGGTCTACTTTCCAACGAAGGATTTCGAATCTCTAAATGCTGAGCGCGTCCGCACAGGTGAGGCGCCCTTTGTGAACGCTCGAAATGCGGCTGCGGGTTCTTTGCGTCAAAAAGATTCGAAGAAGACCGCTGAACGGCCTCTTGCAATGTTGGCGCACGGCATTGGTTTTGTCGAAGCCGGAGATAGTGGCTTCACTGAGCCCGATACCTTGTCTGCCTGGTTTGAGTGCCTCAAAAATTGGGGAATGCCGGTCTCTCCTCACACTAAGCTCCTGCGTGGTCGCGAGGCGATTGAGAAGCGTATCGGTGAACTGGGCGCTCAACGACACTCTTTAGAACATGAAATCGACGGGGTTGTCGTCAAGATTAATGATCGTGCGATTCAGGCAAGCCTGGGAACAACCTCGCGTGCTCCGCGTTGGGCCGCTGCCTATAAATTTCCGCCGGAAGAAGTTAATACCCGCCTTCTTGATATCCGAGTCCAAGTGGGGCGTACCGGGCGCGTGACACCTTATGGCGTGATGGAGCGTATCCTCGTTGCCGGTTCCCACGTCTCACGTGCAACTTTGCACAACGCAAGTGAAGTTGCCCGAAAAGGCGTTCTGATTGGCGACCTAGTTGTTTTGCGGAAAGCCGGGGATGTTATTCCCGAGATTGTCGCCCCCGTAGTCGCTGCCCGCGATGGCAGTGAGTACCCCTTCGTCATGCCGCAAAACTGTCCTTCGTGCGGGACGAAGCTGGCTCCCCAGAAGGAAGGGGATGTGGATCTTCGTTGTCCAAACCAAGCGGGGTGCCCTGCACAAATTACCGAGCGGATTGCCCATTTGGGTGCCCGCTCCGCCCTGGATATCGAGGGACTTGGGGACGAGGCTGCGCTTGCCCTTACCCAGCCCGAGGCCAATCGCGATGAGGTAGCCGCCGCGCTCGCGGCAGGACGGACTGTTTTCCTTGAAAACGGGACCACACTTCGCATGGAAAAGACTGCTGAATTAACGCATGGCGAACTGATCGGTGATGCCGAGGCTCTTCTTCCTTCTGTCCAAAAGCCTGTGTTGTCCTCAGAAAGTGATGTTTTCAGCCTCGAAGCTGAACGCTTACGCGATGTCATGGTCTGGAAGCCCGTGACCAAGGATGGCCAAGAAACCGGCGACTGGATGCAGGTTCGATATTTTTGGACTAAGGCCTGGAAACAGAAGGGAAATAGCGGAGTCTATATCCCGCTTGAGAGCACTCCTTCGAAGAACACGAAGATGATGCTTGAGCAGATCGAGGCTGCAAAAGAGCGTCCGCTTGCACGCATTTTGGTTGCCCTCTCAATTCGCCATGTTGGGCCGACCGCTGCCTCGGCTCTGGCTATGACCTTCCCCTCGATGGATCTCTTAATGGAGGCTTCCGTCGAGCAACTGGCGCAAGTCGATGGTGTCGGTCAGGTAATTGCTCAATCTTTGCGGGAATGGTTCGACGTAGATTGGCATGTGGAAATTGTTCGTGCGTGGCAAGCTGCGGGAGTCCGTATGGAAGATGAAGTTCGCGAAGATATCGAACAGACCCTCGAAGGACTGACCGTTGTCGTTTCAGGAGCAATGCCCGGCTACACGCGAGAGGGCGCGAAGGAAGCGATCATCGCCCGAGGAGGAAAAGCCTCGGGATCGGTATCAAAGAAGACATCGCTGGTCATCGCAGGGCCCGGCGCGGGATCGAAAGCCGCAAAGGCCGAGGCCTTGGGCGTGCCCGTCGTTGATGAAAAGTATTTTGAGCGGGTGCTTAAGCAGGGGCTCGCCGCTCTCGATGACTAAACGATAAATTCGAGGGGGTGCAGAAGGCGCTCGGAAATTCGGGTGAGTAGCGAGCGTTTTTCCCATTCCGCGAAGCTAAGCTTGCGCGCATTGGTCAGGTCTAGCTCAAAGATCCGATCCATCGTTGCCGCGAAGGCTTGCGAACGGAACTGGACGTTGACTTCGTAGTTGCCCTGCAGGGAAAGCCTGTCGATATTTGCGGTGCCGACAGTTGACCAGACTCCGTCAATCGTCATGGTCTTGGAGTGGATCATTGCATCCTGGTACAACCAGATTTCCACCCCTTCCTTCAACAGCGGCCCGTGATAGGGGCGTGCAACCCAGTCGGCAAGGATATGGTTGGAATACTCCGGGATCAGAATCTGTACCCGGACGCCTCGGCGTGCTGCGTGTACCAGGGATTCGAAAATCTCGCGGTCAGGGATGAAATACGCACTGGTGATACGAATTGAGTGCTGCGCCCGATCGATTGCGTCGATGTAGAGGCCTCGAACGGGGTAGAGCAAGCGTGAAGGCTGATTGAAGGCCAGTGATACATCGCTGTCCCATTTGGGCGCACGAGTGCGCGGAAGTTTAGGCTGTCCACGGCGTTTGAAGTGATTCCAGAAGTCAATGAAGCCGTACTTTAACTCTGCAACTGCTTCCCCCGTGACGCGCACGTGGGTATCGCGCCATTCAAGGGCGAAAGGATCGCCGATGTTGTAGCCGCCGACGAAGGCTACATGGTCGTCGACGACCATGATCTTGCGGTGATCGCGACCGGTTTTGCGCAGATTAAAGGTGAACATTCCCGAACGGATTTCGGGGAAACGACGGATGTAGAGGTGGGGAGTCTTGGGGAAGACGTAAAAGAACGGGTCTTGGTTCATGACAGCAAAGCCGTCGTAGACGATATGGACGTCGACCCCGCGCTGTGCTGCGGCAAGAAGTGCCGATTTGAAACGTTTACCCCATGTGTCTGAGCGCCAAATATACGATTCTAAGAAAATGTAGTCCTTTGCCGAGGTGATCGCTTCAAGCATGTCCTCGTAAAGAGAAGTGCCCTCGGTGTAGGTGCGAACATCCGTCCCATCGACTTCGGTATCTAGGGGAGGAAAAGTTGGGAAACCGCCTGTGACCTGCGGAACGCGGTCTTTACGGAGCTTATCAACGACATGGACGCCGATCAGTGCCGCAGCTTGGGCACCCACAAGCGCTGCGCCGGTAATTTTCAGTGCCTTGAGGGTGCGTGAAGAGAGTGACGGTCGAAGATGAGACATGTTTTAAGCCTACTCAAAAGTTGCCAACGATGGGCATGGTATGAGAGGTACGCCCCGGGCGGGTATCATCCTTGTTATGGCAAGGATCAGTACTGATGAGGTCACCCGTGTGGCGGGATTGGCTCGAATTGCACTTACACCGGAAGAAATCACCAGAATTGCTGGTGAGCTAGACGTTATTACCGAGGCCGTTGCAAAAGTCTCCGAGGTTGCAACCCCGGATGTGCCCGCGACCTCGCACCCCATTCCACTGTCGAATGTGTGGCGTGAAGACGTCGTTGGCCCAACGCTTGACCGTGACGAGGTTTTGGCGCAGGCCCCCGCACAAGAAGACGGAATGTTCTTGGTTCCGCAGATTTTGGAGGAGGACTGATGAATCCGTTGTTGAAGAAGTCCGCCTGCGAGCTTGCTGACCTGCTGCGTAGCGGTGAAATCACTTCTGTTGAGCTCACTCAGGCGTGCTTGGATCGCATCGATGCGATTGACCCCAAGGTCCACGCCTTCCTGTATGTCGATCGTGAAGGTGCTCTTGCAACTGCTGCCGACGTGGATGCGCGTCGTGCCGCTGGGGAAGAACTGCCTCGCTTGGCAGGCGTGCCCATTGCAGTCAAGGACAATATGGTGACCCGAGGCGTTCCCACCACCTGCGCTTCGAAGATTCTTGAGGGATGGTTGCCTCCCTACGACGCAACCGTCGTCGAGCTTCTGCATAAGGCTGGAATGCCGATCTTGGGTAAGACCAATATGGACGAGTTCGCTATGGGTTCGTCGACCGAGCACTCCGCTTATGGCCGTACCGGAAACCCGTGGGATCTTGATCGTATCCCCGGCGGCTCCGGAGGTGGCTCCGCTGCTGCTGTTGCGTCTTTCATGGCACCTCTGGCTTTGGGCTCCGATACCGGTGGTTCGATCCGTCAGCCCGGTGCTGTGACGGGAACCGTGGGCGCAAAGCCCACATACGGTGCTGTTTCGCGTTACGGACTGATCGCTATGGCCTCGTCGCTGGACCAGATTGGCCCGGTAACCCGCACGGTTGAGGACGCGGCTGCACTTACTGAGGTGATTGGTGGCTACGATCCCCACGATTCGACCTCCCTGAATGAGCCGGTTCCTGCGCTCTCTGAAAGTGTTGCTCAGGTCGCCAAGGACGGGAAGATTGAGGGGCTGCGCGTTGGCGTTGTCCGCGAACTTTCCGGCGAGGGCTACCAAGATGATGTTCTCGAGGCATTCAACGCGACCGTTGAGAAGTTGCGTGCCGCCGGGGCTGAGATCGTTGAGGTTTCCTGCCCAAGCTTCGATTACGCACTTGCTGCCTACTACCTGATTATGCCGGCTGAGGTTTCCTCGAACCTGGCGCGTTTTGACGGTATGCGTTATGGCATTCGCGTCGAGCCCAGCGAAGGCCCTGTTACCGCAGAGCGCGTGATGGCAGCGACTCGTGAAGCCGGTTTCGGCGATGAAGTGAAGCGCCGTATTATCTTGGGCACTCACGTCCTGTCCGCAGGCTTCTTCGATGCCTACTACGGAAGTGCGCAGAAGGTTCGTACCCTGATTCAGCGCGACTTTGCGCGTGTCTTTGAAGAGGTCGATGTTCTGGTTTCGCCGACCTGTCCGACAACGGCATTCCGTTTCGGAGAGAAGATGGATGATCCCATGGCGATGTACCTCAATGACATCGCGACCATCCCTGCAAACCTGGCCGGAATTCCTGCGATGAGTGTTCCAAACGCCGTCAGTGCCGAGGGGCTTCCCGTTGGATTCCAGATTCTTGCTCCGGCTCACCACGACCTCAAGATGTATGAAGTCGCAAGCCTCGTTGAGCAACTCAGTGGCGATATCGCGGGTAACTGCCCCGCAGCGCAGTGGGAGGAAAAGTGATGACTGAGCTGATGGATTACCAGGAGGCTACCGCTTCCTTCGATCCGGTTCTCGGAATTGAAGTGCACGTCGAGTTGGGTACCGCGACCAAGATGTTCGATGCGGCCCCCAATGCCTTCGGTGGCGACCCGAATACCTACGTGACCCCCGTGTCGCTTGGCCTTCCCGGCTCGCTCCCCGTGGTCAATCACCAGGCAGTCGAATACGCGATCAAGATCGGCCTCGCATTGAATTGTTCAATTGCCAAGAGCTGCCGTTTCGCGCGTAAGAACTACTTCTACCCGGACCTGACGAAAGCCTTCCAGACCTCGCAGTCAGATGAGCCCATCGCTTATGACGGCTATGTGGACGTTGAGCTAGAGGACGGCACTATGTTCCGCGTTCAGATTGAGCGTGCACACATGGAAGAAGATGCCGGAAAGAACACTCACATCGGTGGCGCGGATGGTCGTATTCAGGGTGCGGACCACTCGCTGGTTGACTACAACCGTGCGGGTGTCCCCTTGGTTGAGATCGTGACCCGTCCTATTGAAGGGGCAGGGGAGCGAGCACCTGAGGTTGCCGCTGCATACGTTCAGGCACTGCGTGATATCTTCCGTACTCTTGGCGTCTCTGAGGCACGTATGGAGCGCGGAAATGTCCGTGCCGATATCAACGTTTCTCTGCGCCCGACCCCGAGCTCTCCTTTGGGCACTCGAACCGAAACCAAGAACGTGAATTCTTTCAGGGGTATCGCGAACGCCGTTCGTTTCGAGATTCAGCGACAGGCGCAGATCTTGGCTGACGGTGGATCAGTGCTTCAGGAAACCCGTCACTTCCATGAGGAAGACGGAACGACCTCGTCTGGTCGTGAAAAGTCCGATGCAGAAGATTACCGCTACTTCCCCGAACCGGATCTTGTCCCGGTTGTTCCCTCTGAGGAGTGGGTTGAATCCCTGCGTCAGTCCCTGCCTGAGCTTCCGGTCGCCAAGAGGCGCCGTCTGCGCGAGCAATGGGGTTTTGCCGATAAGGAAATGCGCGACGTCATCAACGCGGGCGCACTTGAACTCATCGAGGCAACCGTCGAAGCCGGAACTGATCCCGCAGCTGCACGTAAGTGGTGGATGGGTGAATTGGCTCGTTACTCGAAGGACAAGCAGGTTGCGCTTGAGGACCTACCAGTTTCTCCCGCACAAATCGCACAGCTCCAGTCCTTGGTTGATAGCGGTCGTCTGACCGACAAACTTGCTCGCCAAGTCCTTGAAGGTGTTCTTGCGGGTGAAGGCGATCCTGAGCAGGTCGTAGCTGCACGCGGACTTGAAGTCGTTTCTGACGATGGTGCACTTACTGCAGCCGTTCAGGAAGCGCTGGACGCAAACCCCGATATCGTCGAGAAGATCAAGGGCGGCAAGGTTCAGGCCGCCGGCGCTCTTGTCGGTGCGGTGATGAAGGCTACCCGTGGCCAGGCAGATGCTGCCCGCGTTCGCGAACTCATTATGGAAATGGTTGGCGCTTGATCCTTCGTTGATTAAATGCCCCTGGCCCGGTCTGCTGTGCAGACCGGGCCCTTTCCATACCTGTCGAAGACCGAGGAACACGGGGGTGAGGAAACAGGACTACATACCACGGCCTCGGAAAATGGGCTCAAAATGGACACCGCTGCACCCGTGCACTGGCGCGGCTACGATGGAGGTGGAGCCCTTGTCGGCTCTCCTCAAAACAATCGGATATGCAAAGGTGACCAATGCGTACTTCTCCGTCATACACCGCGTCCTACCGTCTTGAAGTCGACGAAGCCAACCTTTCGGTTTCGCAGATCGTGGATGTCGTTTCTGCTACCGGTGCTCAGATTAAAGGCCTTGATGTTGCCGATTCTGACCGTGGTCGCATCGTTATTGACCTCACCTGCGACATGCGTGATTCCGAACACCGCCGCGAGGTTGAAAATGTTCTCGATGGCCTTGACGGCGTTCACACCTCTTCCGTGGCGGACCAGACCTTCATGGCTCACGTCGGCGGCAAGATCGAGGTTAAGCCCAAGGTTCCTCTGCGTAACCGTGACGATCTTTCTCGTGCATACACCCCCGGTGTTGCGCGTGTCTGCACGGCGATTCATGACACGCCTTCTAAGGCCCACCTGTTGACCATGAAGGCCAATTCTGTCGCCGTTGTCTCGGATGGCACCGCGGTTCTTGGTTTGGGCGATATCGGCCCTGAAGCCGCTCTTCCCGTGATGGAAGGCAAGGCTGTCCTGTTCAAGCAGTTCGGTGATGTCGATGCATGGCCGGTTGTCCTTGACACCAAGGACACTGAAGAAATCATCTCGATCGTTAAGGCAATTGCTCCCGCATATGGCGGAATCAACCTCGAGGACATTTCTGCTCCCCGCTGCTTCGAAATCGAAGAGCGTCTGCGCGCAGAGCTCGATATCCCGGTTTTCCACGATGATCAGCACGGCACGGCAATCGTTGTGCTGGCAGCACTGATCAATGCGCTCAAGCTCGTGAACAAGAAGATCGAGGACGTGCGTATCGTCGTCTCCGGCGTTGGTGCAGCAGGTTCCGCAATCATCAAGCTCCTGCTGGCTCAAGGTGCGCGCGACATCGTTGGCTACGGTCGTACTGGCGCGCTTGCAGGTGATGATGTTGAGGGCATGCACCCCTCACGTGCATGGTTGGCGCAGAATACGAACCCACGCATGGTGCATGGCAGCCTGAAGGAAGGCATTGTTGATGCCGATGTCTTCATTGGTGTCTCCCACGGCAACATCTTGGAGCCTTCGGATATCGCGAAGATGGCTCCGGGCGCGATCGTTTTTGCTCTTGCAAACCCGACCCCCGAGGTTGATCCGATTGCGGCTGCCCAATATGCGTCAATCGTTGCGACCGGTCGTAGCGATTACCCGAACCAGATCAACAATGTTCTGGCCTTCCCTGGCCTGTTCCGTGGCCTCTTGGATGCAAAGGTCAAGGAGATTACGACCGAGGTTCTGCGCGTCGCTGCAAACGCAATTGCCGATGTGATTAGCCCCGACGAGCTTTCGCCGAACTACATCATCCCAGGTGTTTTCCACGAGGCCGTCCCCGGCGCAGTCTCGAAGGCAGTGCGTCAGGCGGTCCACGACCTTCCGACCATTGACATCCCCGTTCAAGAGCACATGGATGCTCGCTGAGTAAGGGGGAGTGGCGTTTTCGAGGAAGTGGGCGCGCTTTGGTAGCGTAACTGCCTTTCTTGAAACATTCGCTTAAACCAAAAAACGCAGGACCTGCCTCTTTGTGAGGCAGGTCCTGCTTTTGTTGATATACGCGTGTATCGCATTGAAATTTAGCCGTTTTTGAATGAATGTTTTCTGGTTAACCATTCAGAAATGGTGGTATTGCTGCCTTTTGTGTGCTGGTTCACGTGGTTTTGGTTTGACGTGGTGGGGGTTGGGTGTGTAGATTTTTCTTTCGTCGCCGCGGCCTTGTGGTTGTGGTGGTGGCCTTCTTTCTTGGCTTTTCCTGCTGGTTTTTGGTGGGTTTGGTTGGGGAGTGTGGGGGTGTTGTTTGTGAACTCGATAGTGTGTTTGTTTTTTGTTTTTATGCC
>NZ_JVLH01000013.1 GCF_001070855.1 Trueperella pyogenes
AGAGCATCACCTTGCCAAGGTGAGGGTCGCGGGTTCGAGTCCCGTCATCCGCTCGGGCGATTGGCGCAGTGGTAGCGCGCTTCCCTGACACGGAAGAGGTCACTGGTTCGAACCCAGTATCGCCCACTGTCGTTATCTAACGACGGACAAGGCCCCAGTCCGATAGGGACTGAGTGCGGATGTGGCTCAGTTGGTAGAGCATCACCTTGCCAAGGTGAGGGTCGCGGGTTCGAGTCCCGTCATCCGCTCTAACCTTCCGAAAATCCTTGAGGTTGAGGTTGGATAGGGTGGGTTGGCCGAGAGGCGAGGCAGCGGCCTGCAAAGCCGTATACACCGGTTCGAATCCGGTACCCACCTCGGGCGATTGGCGCAGGGGTAGCGCGCTTCCTTCACACGGAAGAGGTCACTGGTTCGATCCCAGTATCGCCCACGGAAATTTTAAAACGCTTAGACGAATGTCGATTTGTGACTGGCGTCCATGCGTGTTAAAGTTTCCAAGCCGCAAAGCTTTGGCTTTGTGAGTCACCTGCGCGGGTGGCGGAATAGGCAGACGCGCTAGCTTGAGGTGCTAGTCCTCGTATTAGAGGGTGGGGGTTCAAGTCCCCCTCCGCGCACAGAACCCGGGGATCTTCGGATCCCCGGGATTTTTCTTTGCACTGGTAACTCCTCAATACGCAACGTAACCTGTGCATAGGCGAACGTGCTCTTATCCCCGAGGAGAGACTTCATGCATGTTGACGTATGGGCAGACTTTGCGTGCCCTTGGTGTTACCTCGGTATCCATCATCTGCGTGATGCTCTCACGCGTTTCGAACATCGCGATCAGGTCGAGGTCTGTTTCCACTCCTATTTGCTTGATCCTGAGCAGTCTGCTGTCCTTGAAATGTCCCAGGCAGATTTCCTGGTCCACACGCATCCAGGTATGACTGAAGAGGAAGCTACGGATGCGCTCGTTCACGTTGCTGAGCTCGCTCGTGCCGATGGAATTTCTCTAGATTTTGATTCCTTGATCGTTGCACCGACGTCCTTTGCGCATAAAGCAATGTCGGCTGCGCGGGAAATGGACGAAGAATCCGGAGTGACGAGCGGGGCCGGGACGTATCAGTTTGCATATGCCGAAGCCCTGTTCCGTGCTCGTTTTGAGATCGGTTTGAACCTAGCGGACCCAGATGTGTTGATTGGCTGTGCACAGGATGTACGGATTCCCGAAATGCTGGTTGTTGACGCTCTGAGCGACCCCGTCGCCTCGTCTGAAGTTTTCTCGGACTACCAGATCGCTGTACAGATGGGAATCGACACTATCCCGACGTATCTCTTCGACCGAAGTCTCGTTGTTCAAGGAATGCACGATACTGAAGCAATGAAGCGAATTCTGACAACTGCGTGGGAACAGGTCCACCCGAATGTATCAACACAGGAGGAAACACACTGATGGAACCCTTTGACGTTCACGGTGAAAATATTGTTTTAGTCCCGATGTCTGCGAACGACGCGGTAGATCTTACTGACGCACTTCAGGATCCGATTTTCCACGAAACAACCTCGATTCCTCATCCTTACACTCTGTCCATGGCTGAAGAGAATCTTGCAAAGGTGCCTTCGAAGTGGGAGCAGGGGAGTGCGGATTGGGCGATCCGCAGTGCCCATGATGGACGTTTTCTTGGGCGTTTCGAACTTATTCGTAACACGCATTTTTCTGACCGTTATGAAGTCTCGTACTTTGTCTGCCATGACGAATGGGGCGAGGGTATCGCAACAGAAGCTGTATCCCTTGCTCTCGATACTGCGTTCGAAAAATTAGGCGCTTCTCGCGTTGAGTGGGCGGCGCATGTAGGAAATTGGGGATCTTGGAAGGCCGCGTGGAAGAACGGTTTCCGCAAGGAAGGCGTTGCACGCCTTCCCGGATACGAGGCCTGGGTAGGAGGCATTCTTGCCACTGATCCGCGCACACCTGCAACTCCGTGGGACGGTCCGAGCGCTGGTGCCCCCGAAGTCTTGGATTCATCTCGCCCACAAGCTCTTGTGCAGCAGTTCCACTCAACTTACTTCATGCCCGACCGTATTCGCGATCATCAAGAGCCAACTCTTGACTATGAGCGTCTCCACATGCGCGTGAGCTTGATTCGAGAAGAGTTCGCTGAGCTGCTCGGGGCCTTGTATGGAAAGGAAGCGCGGGCAATCGTTGAGGAGGCGACACAACGTGCGACGGAAGCAGACGATGGAACGCGCGACATCATCGAAACGGCTGATGCCTTAGGTGATCTGGTCTACGTCATCTATGGAATGGCCCTGGAATCTGGAATCGACTTGAATCGCGTCCTTGCAGAAATTCAGGCGTCTAATCTGTCGAAGCTCATGCCCGATGGCAGCGTGAAACTCCGTGAGGATGGCAAGGTGCTGAAGGGACCAAACTTCTTCACACCGAATATTGCTCGAGCCCTTGGTCAGGAATAACACACTTTTTGCACTCGTTGCTCTCTGAGTTTTCAGGGACAATGGGAGAGAACCAACGAGAGAAGGAGAGCACTGTGGCCCGAGTCGTCGTTGTCGGTGGCGGGTACGGTGGTGTCACCGTCGCCAAGGGACTTGATCCTCTTGCCGAAGTCATTCTGGTCGAGCAAAAAGATCAGTTTGTTCACCATGCTGCGGCTCTGCGTGCCGCAGTCGATGAGGCGTGGCAGCATACAATTTTCATGCCCTATTCGAATCTTCTGAGCAATGGGCGGGTCATTCACGGAACGGTTTCTCAGGTTGAAGGAACTCGAGTTCATATCTTCGGTCAGGACCCGATCGATGCTGACTACGTTGTTCTGGCAACCGGATCAACCTATCCATTCCCTGCAAAGTACTCGGCTTCGCGTTCTGATGTTGCAAAGGCGCGCCTCAAGCAGTTGTATTCCTACCTTCATGGTGCCCGCTCCGTACTCTTGGTAGGTGCTGGAACTGTCGGTATTGAATTCGCGGGGGAACTGCGCAATGCCTTCCCGGACCTGGAAATTACCTTGCTTGAAAAGGAATCTGAGCTCCTTCCGACTCAGGGTTTTGCTGATGAGTTGCGCGATCAGGTTCGCGAGCAACTCAAGGAGCTGAATATCCGCCTCATTGAAGGCTCGGAGCTTGCGTACCTTCCACCGTTCAATGTTGGTGAGCTTGGCCGTTTCGTTGTTGAAACGAAAGATGGTCATCGTATTGAAGCCGATATGTGGTTCCAGTGCTATGGTGCGCGTCCGAATACCGGTTATGTCGCTGGTACCGAGCTTCAGTCTGCAGTTCGCCCTGACGGCGCTCTCAAGGTCGAACCGACGCTTCAAGTCGTCGGCCAAACCAATATCTATGCGATCGGTGACGTTACTGATGTTCGCGAATCAAAGCGTGCTGATGCTGCCCGAGCACAGGCGCGCATCGTGATCTCGAATATCTCTTCGCAGCTGTCTGGTAAAGAGCCGCAGGCGACCTACAACCCCAGCGATGAATGGGTGATCTTGCCCTTGGGACCTGAGCATGGCGCTTCCCAACTTCTTGATTCTCAGGGGAATTCGCGCATTTTGGGCCCCGACCAAACAGCAGAGATTAAGGGTGCAGATCTGATGGTTTCTGTCATTAGGTCCCAGCTGAACTTGCCGTAGACATCGTGTAGGATGTGTGACTATGACCACGAAACCTCGTCTTGTCCTAGATCAGCTGATTGCCGCTTTCGAGAATCACTACGAGGTGGCTTCCTCCGATCAAGTCGATGAACAGGCACTTATTGATGCCGAAGAAGCTCTCCGTGATGCCTTCTTCACCTACGATGACGTGCTTTTCACGCAGTTCGAAGTCGAGCTTCCTTTCGACCTCATCGTTTCTGATGAGGAAGACGAGGATGAAGACTTTGATGACGACGAAGATGATGAAGAAGTCGATGACGATGACGATGAATTCATCGATCTTGATGAGGACGAAGACGAAGATTAGTCGGTCAAGTTGTCTTTAAGGTGTGCGGGCAGTGCGACTGCCCGCACACCTTTATTTAATGCCGGCTTCTATTTAGCACTCACTTCACTTAACACTTGGCGAATCGGAAGTGGAAGGTCGATACGCCCATTGAGTATCTGCTCGAGTTGTACTAGATTTCGAGGCCCGATGATTGCGCTTGTCACTCCCGGCGTGCCTTCCACCCATGCCAGAGCAACGTCAGCGATAGAACATTCCAGCCCATGTGCTGCCTGAAATAAAGCTTCGACAATCGGAAGACTGCTCTCCAGGTATGGCTCGACACTTGAACGCAGATGTGCGGATGCGGCTCGTGAATCAGGTGGCGTTGTATGGCGATATTTTCCTGTCAGGACGCCTCCAGCAAGCGGTGAATGTGCAAGGAATCCAAAGCCGTTGTGTCGTGCTCGCTCGAGCAGGGGAGACGAGCATAGGAGCGAGTGTTCTTCTTCGACGGTGGCCAGAGGAAGTCGATCTGACTGTGCCCACATGAGCGCGCAATCCCAGGTATCGCGGTGACTTAGCCCAAGGTAGTGTGCGCGTCCACTGGAATAGGCCCATTCGAGCGCCGAGAGAGTTTCCTCGAGCGGAATTCCAGTAGGGGACGGAGCTGCTAACCAGAGGTCAACGAAGTCTGTTTCGAGAATCGCAAGTGTCGTATCTAGGCAGCGGAGCATGTCTCCGCGAGAAGCAGAGAGCTCATTGGCTCCTTGAGAGAAACGCATTGCACCGCGTAAAGCAATCGTCACTCGGTGACGGCCAACGGCGCGTAAGGCCTCGGCAAGGACACTAAGAGCGCGCCCCGAGCCGTGCAGAGGACTCACTTCTACAAGCGTACCTCCAGCGTCAACAAAGGATTTGAGCATCGCGCAGGCCTGATCTTCATCTGTGTCGCGTCCCCAAGTCAGTGTTCCCAAACCCAAGCTGGACACAGAAAGGCCATGTGTTCCACATTGACGAATCTCCATAAGCTAAGCCTAGAACGCGCAGGCTATGACGGCATACACATGCTCATCTTTGGCTTGCCTGAGGCCAAGCGCCGTAGAGTTGGGGATATGAGTTGGCTTGATGCAATCATCCTTGGACTTGTTCAGGGCCTGACGGAGTTCCTTCCCGTTTCGTCCTCCGCGCATATTCGCATCGTCGGTGAGCTTACGGGCTCAACCGATCCGGGTGCTGCTTTCACCGCAATTACGCAAATCGGTACGGAGCTCGCGGTTGTCATTGTCTTCTGGAAGGACATCGTCCGTATTCTCAGTGCATGGTTCCGTTCTTTGCCGCTGGGCGCAAAGGAAAATCGAGTGCCCTCAAGTGATCCAGACGCACGAATGGGATGGATGATTATTGTCGGTTCACTTCCGATTTGTATTCTGGGTCTTCTTTTCCAAGATGCGATCGATACGGGCTTGCGTAACCTGTGGATCACTTCGGCGATGTTGATTGTTTTCGGCCTACTTTTGGGCTTTGTTGATCGCTATGCTCCTCAAGAGCGCGACCTGAAATCGATGACGTGGAAGGACGCTCTTCTGTACGGCATCGCGCAGGCAATGGCCCTCATCCCAGGTGTCTCTCGTTCGGGTGGAACAATTACCATGGGACGTTTCTTGGGCTACACCCGTGAAGCTGCAGCCCGCTATTCCTTCCTTCTGGCAATGCCGGCCGTGTGGGCTTCAGGGCTCTACAAGGTGGCAAAGGTTGTGACCGGCAGTGACACCATTGCTGTTGGCCCGACAATCGCGGCAACAATCATTGCTTTCGTGGTCGGTGTTGTTGTGATCTTGTGGTTCCTGAAGATTATTTCGACTCAGTCCTATGCGCCCTTCGTTTGGTACCGAATCGCAATTGGTATTCTTGTAGCTCTTGGTCTGTTAAGCGGTTTGCTTTCCCCCTTGGGAACAACTCCCGCTGCCTGATTCTTGTGTGAAGGACGTACGAAAGTATGACTCTGCCTGAGGCAATTCTTTTCGATATGGATGGCACGATCGTCGATACCGAGCCCCTGTGGGAGGGAGCGGAAGGACAGGTGCTTGCCGAGATGGGGACACAGATGACCCCACAGATGCGTCAAAAGATGTTGGGGTCTACTTTGCCGCGGATGGTGGCAATTTTGCGTTCATTTGCCCGCAATCCTCTTGACGAGGCAGTGGTTGCCGATCGTGTTGAACAGGGAGTAATCGATCGCCTCGATGCTGGATTACCCTGGAAACAGGGACTGGTTGAACTCCTGAGCTGGTGCCATGACCACTCAATTCCGACGGCGGTCGTTACTGCGACGCGACGGCGAGTGGCATCCAGTGTTCTCGAGCATGTACCTGCGACACCCGGTTTTACGAATGCAATTTATGGAGATGACGTCTCGGAAGGAAAACCCTCACCAGAGGGGTACCTCAAGGCAGCTGAGCTCCTGGGAGTTGATATCCGTCGCTGCATGATTGTTGAGGATTCTCCAGTTGGTCTTGAAGCCGCTTCTGCCAGTGGCGGAGTGGCCGTCGCGATCAAGGGGGCGGCACCCGAAGAGTTCGCCGCTGATTTTCCCTATATTCGCGAGCTCAGTGACCTTAGCGAGAATGTCATTGAATCGATCATGGAAGGACAACGGCCGAACTTCGTTCGCGCTTACTGATCAGATGCCTGTGGCCCCATTGCCAGTAAACGTTCCACGCCACTGGCTGGGATTTCGGGTGTTTTCCCGTCAAACAGCGGACACATTGAACGCACTCCGCACCAATTACACAGCGGGTTGCGTCGTGGAGCGAAATAGCCCTGCAAAGCATCCCTTCTCATCGATTCCCAGGTCTGAAAAAGTTCTTCACTGAAGCGCGAAATATCAGCGGCATCAGGATCAAAGGTCAGCACCTTTTGAGAAGCGAGATAAACCAGCTGTGTACGCTTTGGCAGACGCTTTGTGAGAGAAAGCAAGAGCGCGTAAAAACGCATCTGAAACAGTGCTTCCTCTTGAAAACGCGGGGAAGGAGCCTTCCCGGTCTTGTAGTCGATGACCCTGAGATCTCCGTTAGGTGCTTGGTCAACGCGGTCAATGTAACCAAGGAGGTTGACTCCTTGCGAAGTCGTCGCCTCAACAAGAGCTTCGGTAGATAGCGGTTCTAGTGCCTGCGGATCTTCGATAGCAAAGTAGCTACTGATCATCGAATACATTCGCTCGTGCCAGCGTTCGAAATCCGCACGGTCTGTAAATAAATTCATGACACTTGGGTCGCCAGCAAGAGTCTTCTCCCATTCGGTACGTAAAAGCTCGCGAGCGAGTGTCTCGTTGCGTTCTTCCCTTGGCAAGGCATAGAGGTTTTCCAAGGTGGAGTGAACTGTTGTCCCCAGAAGTGTCGCTTGTGTTGGAGGTTCTTTAACGCGGTCGACGACATGCAGGCGAAACTGCAGTGGGCAGCGCTGGTACTCTTTTGTGCGGCTTGCCGAAAGTGCAGGCCGGCTTGGGAGCGAATTCCTCATACATCTACCGTAACCAGTTCCACCTTTTCGCGCGGGGTTTAAACAAGCAGTTTTTCCATGCACCGCGGTAGTGTAGAGGCGATGAGCACACATGAACATGAAGCCCAGGGCCTTGGCCAGGAACGACACCGTGGTCCTCTCCGAGAAGGAGAACGCGTCCAAATACGCGACCCGAAGGGCCGCTTGCACACCGTTATTTTGGTTTCTGGTGGGCGTTTTCAATCCAATCGTGGCTTTATCGATCACGATGATCTAATCGGTCGCCCCGATGGCCAGGTCGTCACTACCGAAGAGGGACGTCAGTTCCAAATTCTGCGCCCTCTTCAAGTTGACTATGTCATGTCGATGCCCAGGGGTGCTGCAGTCGTTTACCCGAAAGATGCGGGGACGATCGTTCACTACGCGGATATTTTCCCCGGCGCAGTAGTTGTCGAGGCCGGCGCTGGGTCGGGTGCTCTATCGATGGCTCTTTTGGATGCAGTGGGGGAGCGCGGCAGGCTGATTTCTGTCGAAAGGCGCGAAGAATTCGCACAGATTGCGCGAGATAACGTCGACCTGTGGTTCGGCGCTCCACATCCAGCGTGGGATCTTCGTGTCAATGATCTTGCGGATGAACTCAATGCCATGCCTGAGTCGAGTGTCGATCGCGTAGTCCTCGACATGCTTGCACCCTGGGAGAACTTAGATGCAGTTGCACATGCGCTCGTCCCGGGCGGCGTTCTGTGCTGCTATATCGCAACCGTGACTCAGATGTCCCGATTGATTGAAGACCTTCGTTCCTCTCAGAACTTTACCGATCCTGTCGCGTGGGAGACACTCTCACGCGAATGGCACGTCGATGGTTTGGCTGTACGACCCGAGCACCGAATGGTTGCCCATACAGGATTCTTGATGATTGCCAGGCGTCTTGCTCCGCAAACTACTCCTCAGGAACGCTCAACTCGTCCAGCGAAAGCTGCCGAAGGCCTCGAAGGGGCGTGGAATGGCGAAGATGACTGGAGCGAGCAGAAAGTCGGTCTTCGCGTCAGCTCGGAGAAGAAGATCCGTAAGGTTAAAAGGGACCTCGACGCTAAGGCGCGGGCGTGGGTAGAAGGGCGTAGTGATGACGAACAGTGACGCTGCACTCTCAATTCTTGAACAGAAGAATGCTCATCTGAGTGCGGCTCTGAGTCAGGCACGTCAAGAACTCCTGCGCTTGAGAGAACAACTCAAGCATTTAAATCAACCGCCGCTTTCGCTGGGAGTTTTACATCGCTCGCAGCCGACTTCGCGTGTTCTTGAAGTCTATGTTTCAGGCCGCCTCATGCGCCTTGCGGCTGATACCTCTCTCGACATCACGTCAATCTCGCCGGGGCAACAAGTTCTTATTGACGACAAGATGATTGTTGTCGGTATCGGCGAATATTCGCGAACAGGCGAGCTTGCACAGGTTGCGGAACTTATCGGGGTGGATCGCGCTGTAGTCTCTGCCGAGGCCGGAAGCCATCGCATTGTTGAACTTGCCGGTCCACTACGCCACGGTACTCTTCGGCCCGGAGAGAGTGTCTTGGTCGACCCACGTACTTCCTTTGCCTATGAACGTATTATTCGCCAAGACGTCGAGCAGCTTCTCACTCCTGAAATTCCCGATGTTACTTTCGATGACATCGGTGGGCTAGATGCTCAGATTGAGACAATTCGGCAGGCAATTGAACTTCCCCTGCGTCACCCCGAGCTATATCAGCAATACGGTTTGCGGCCGACTAAGGGAATTTTGCTATATGGGCCCCCGGGTTCAGGAAAGACGCTGATCGCCCAAGCACTCGCACGATCATTACGGGACTTTAGCTCCTCAGGTGAAGGTTATTTCCTCTCAATCAAGGGCCCTGAACTTCTCACGAAGTTTGTTGGTGAAACAGAACGACAGATCCGTGCAATTTTCGCTCGGGCTCGCGCATTGGCTTCATCGAAGGTTCCAGTAGTGATCTTCTTCGATGAGATGGAAGCTCTTTTCAGAACACGCGGTACAGGAATTTCCTCCGATGTCGAGACGATGGTGGTTCCTCAGCTGCTCGCTGAAATGGACGGTGTTGAAAGTCTTGACAACGTAGTGATTGTTGGTGCCTCAAACCGTGCTGACATGATCGATCCTGCTGTACTTCGCCCCGGAAGACTCGATGTGCGCATCCGGATTGATCGCCCAGATGAACGTGCGGCGAAGGATATTTTCAGAAAGCATCTTGACCGCTCTGTCCCGCTTGCACAAAACGGTGAGTATCTCAGTCATGACGAGATGATCGATAGAGCCGTTACCAGCCTTTATCGACGCGATAGCAATTCGGCTTTGCTGTCCGTTCGCAGTCATTCTGGCCAGGAACGCACCATCTACCTTGCCGATATCGTTTCTGGCGCCATGATTGCAGGAATTGTGGAGCGTGCGAAGAAATACGCAATCCTTGACGCAATCGAGAATGGTACTCAGGGGATGACGCTCGACCACGTGATTCGCGGCCTCGGCGATGAGATTCGCGAATCAATGGAACTGGCGACCCGACAGGCTCCTGCGGACTGGGCGCGCACGATCGGTCTGGATCAAGATATCGCTGATATCCGTCCACTGAAGGAGAACCAGCAATGAGCTCTCATATGGTGATGAGTACCGAGACTGAATTCGGTATTTATACTCCCGGAAATCCTGGAGCTGATCCTGTTGACCTATCCTGCAGGATAGTTGATGCTTACTCGGCTCTCTCGCGCCGCGGGACCCCTACGGAGGGTAGCCAGCCCGTTCGCTGGGACTATACAGCTGAAGATCCTTTGAATGACCTGCGCGGTATGAGGCTCTCGCGTGCAGCTGCAGATCCTTCGATGCTTACCGATGACCCCTACCACCTTGCTCCTTCGGGCGGAAGTGAAAGGCTTCCCTTGCCTCGACAGTCAAGTGGATATTTGCCTGCATCGGTGTCATCTGTGCTGACAAACGGAGCCAGGCTCTACGTTGATCATGCTCACCCAGAATATTCTGCGCCCGAAACGCTCAGCGCACGCGATGCTGTCCTGTGGGATCGTGCCGGCGAGGTTATTGCTCGACGAATGATGTCAGCAGCTCGTGAGCGCGGAGACGATATCGTGTTGGTGAAGAACAACACGGATGGCAAGGGCGCTGCTTACGGTACCCACGAGAACTATCAGATCAGCCGTCGTATTGATCTTGATGACCTTATCCGAGGCCTCACTCCGTTCTTCGTCACCCGCCCGGTTATTTGTGGTGCGGGACGCGTTGGAATCGGTCAGCGCAGTGAATTTGCCGGTTTTCAGATCTCGCAGCGAGCTGACTTTGTCGAAAATGAAGTTGGCCTTGAGACTACCTTTAACCGTCCAATTATCAATACTCGCGATGAAGCTCATGCTAACCCTGCTTACTTCCGTCGCCTTCACGTGATCGGCGGAGATGCCAACCAATTCGATTCCTCGCTCTATCTTCGTCTGGGAACAACCGGCTTAGTGCTCAAAGCAATTGAGGCCGGTCTCGGGATGGAATGGGATGCTCTTGCGATGGATGATCCGGTTCAAGAAACCTGGAACATCAGCCATGACCCGACGCTGACTTACAAGGCTGGACTTGCCGGAGGTGCGCGAAGCGCCCTCGACATTCAAAAGATTTATGTCGATTTGGTCTCTGAGACATTGAGCCGGGCAGGTATTGAACTGAGCGCAGACGAAGAACGTGTCCTGAAGTACTGGGATGATGTCCTTACGCGTATGTCCGAGGAGCTTTTTAGCGTCGCCACCGAGGTTGAATGGGTCGGTAAGTATCAGCTCCTCGATCGTCAGCGCCAGCGTCTGTCAACCACATGGGATGACCCTAAACTTGCGGCGATGGATTTGCAGTGGGCGGATTTGCGTGAGGATCGTTCGCTGGTGGCTGCGCTTGATCGAGCCGGGCGCGTGAAGCGGATGTTCGCTCCCGAGGAAGTTGAGCATGCTGCAGATTGGGCCCCTGAAGACACTCGTGCATACTTGCGTGGGTATGCCGTGAGAAATCTTCCAGGATTGATCGCTGCATCGTGGACATCGCTGTGTGAAGCGCAGGGCGATCAGATGATTCGGCGTCCTATTGTTGAGGCTGCCGGTGTTGATCCGTCGGTCCTTTCCGATCTTGAACACGGAACTTTGATCCGTGTAGAACAGGAGTAGATATGAGTCTTTCGCAATTGTTCGCCGGCGGCGCTGGTCATGAGGACGACGAGGCTGCGGGTCAGGTACAAGCTCAGGCTTCTTCCCAAAGTGATTCTCTTGACGAGCTTCTTGATCAGATTGATACCGTCCTAGAAACGAATGCTGAATCTTTCGTCCAGGGCTTTGTCCAAAAGGGAGGCCAGTGAGGTGAAGCGACGGGTCATCGGTATCGAAACAGAGTATGGGCTAACCTGCGCGACACGTTCTGGTGCTCGTGCGACTCACGATGCCGATGCTGCTGCGCACCTGCTTTTCGAGCCCTTCGCACAGGGTGGTCGGGCTCCTAACCTGTATCTGCGCAACGGTGGGCGACTCTATCTTGATGTTGGCGCACACCCCGAATATGCAACTGCAGAGTGCGACACTCTCCTTGACCTTCTTGCGCAGCATCGTTGCGGCGATGAGCTGCTGAATCAGCTTAATGATGCAGCGCGTAGCTCGCTTAGTCAGCTGCCGGATCCCGAAGAAATTTACCTTTTTCGAAATAACGTTGATTCAGCGGGCAATAGTTTTGGTTGCCATGAAAACTATCTTCTGCATCGTCGTCGAGATTTCCGACAAGTTGCGGACGGACTCGTCGCATTCTTTGTCACGCGCCTGATCCTTGTCGGTGCGGGACATCTACGCAGGCAGGGGACTCAACTTCATTACTGCTTCTCCCAACGAGCGGAACAGATGTGGGAAGCCGTCTCCTCTGCGACAACGCGTACGCGGCCGATTATTAACACTCGCGATGAGCCACTAGCTGATGCGGGTCAGTACCGGCGTCTTCATGTCATTAGCGGCGATACGAATGTTTGTGAGGCAACCACTTTCCTCAAGGTCGGCATGACCGCTTTGGTCCTTGATGCCGTTGAGGAGGGAATGGACCTTAAAGATTTGGAACTTGCTGATCCAATGATGGCAATCCGTCAGATCAATCATGATCTTTCCGGACAGACCAAGATCGCTATGGTCAGCGGACCAGATTTAAGTGCTGTTGAGATCCAAGAGCGCATTTTGCAGCGCGTCATCGATGTGTTGAAGATCGAACGCACCTCGGACTCCTTAGAACCTACAACCCACGCGATTATCGATCTGTGGCAACGGGGGATTCATGCACTCCGCAGCCAAGACTGGTCCGGAATTGATCACGAACTCGATTTCGCGGTTAAGTACCGTTTGATTCGCGAGTACCTTAAGCGGAAGCAAACTACGCTTGACGATCCTCGTGTTGCACGTCTTTTGCTTTCATACCATGACATCGGTCCTCATGGTTTGCGACAAGGCTTGGAACGTACAGGAGCGATGCGCCGCATGACCACGGATGAGCAGGTTAAGAATGCATGCGTGAACGCTCCTCAGACAACGCGTGCCCACCTTCGCTCGAAGGTGATCAATGCCGCTGAGGCAGCTGGCGTTGAACTTGCTCTCGATTGGGTTCGTGCGGCACGGATTGACGATCCGAATCGTTATGTTCTGATGAATGATCCTTTTGCAACAGCGTCTTTTGCGGTCGATGAATTTATCTCAGGCCTTGGTTCACCACATGAGGTTTTTCCTGCATGAGTGGAAAACACCTTTCTTCGCGACTCCATCCAGTTGCTCAGGCGCATGGAGAAGAAACGGGGCAGACAAGAAAACCTTTGCGCCGTACAGGCCGTCGGATTTTTGTCGCATTTTCCGTACTTGTTCTGATCTGCGCGCTGATTCTTGGATGTATATGGTTCCTTCGTCCTTCTTCTGAGGATGCTGTGGAAGGGCAGCCGCCCCGCTCGGTATTGAGTGCAGTCGAGGTCTCTGGACGTGTTGGTGCAACACCGACACTTAAATTGGGCCAGCCCCTTCAAATTGTCAGTACAAAACACCAGATCTTGTCGCAGGGCGAAGGCCGCGCCATTACAACAGGAACACCGGTCCTACTCTCAGTGACGGTATTCGACTCAACAACGGGTGAGATTCTGTCTCCTAATGGGCGCCCACGTCTCATCGTCGGGCGTGCCGATGATGACTCACTTGGTGCCGATATGGCACACGAAGTCAGTGGGCGCGCTGAGGGAAGCCGCCTGCTCGTTGCACGTCCACTTCCTTTGCTCTCCGATAACACAGCATCTCCCACGCCGACTGCCCGCTCAGCCAAAGGTGAAATCGTCGTCATTGACATTCTCCCAACTTTGGCCTCGGGGCAGGCATCTGCCCAGGCCAGCGGTTCGGGGCCGCTTGAAGTGACGATGCGAGATGAAGGCCCCATCATTAAGCATGGGGATCAACTTCCCACCGGTCCGACAACGCAGCCGCTCCTGACGGGAGCCGGAGCGCAGGTGCGTTCTGATGACGACATTGTCGTTCAGTACTTTGTCAGTGGGTGGACTGACGGAATTGAGCGCCAATCGACCTGGCGTACCGGCGTGCCAGAGCGGGTTCGACTCAGTGAACTCATGCCTGGACTTCGTCCGCTTCTTATTGATCAGAAAGTCGGCTCTCGGCTAGCGATTACTTTGCCTCCTGATCAGGCGACCGGTGACGATACCTTGTGCATCGTGATTGATATTTTGGCAACCACCCCAACCTTATAATGTGGTTGCTCTCGAAGCGTTCGCACTCGTTATGAGAGACTACAAACATGCTCAGATGGCTTACTGCTGGTGAATCACACGGTCCTGCCTTGGTTGCTACCCTTGAGGGCCTTCCTTCGGGTATTGAGCTTACGACCCAGACTATTCGCGATGCCCTTGCGCGTCGGCGCTTAGGAGCAGGTCGTGGTGCTCGCCAAAAGTTTGAGGCCGATGAGGTCCGTATACTCGGTGGCGTACGTCATGGTCGGACCACCGGTGCCCCCATTGTTATCGAGATTGCGAATAGCGAGTGGCCTAAGTGGGAGAAGGTCATGTCCGCCGACCCCGTCACGCGTGAAGATCTATTGATCGATGCTGGCAAGGGAGATGAACGTGAGGTCGCGCGTAATAAGCCCTTGACGAAGCCTCGTCCGGGTCATGCAGATCTGCCCGGGGTTCTTTCCTATGACCTAGCGGAAATTCGTCCTGTACTTGAGCGGGCAAGCGCGCGAGAAACTGCAGCTCGGGTTGCCCTTGGTGCCTGCGCCGAGGCTTACCTTCGTCAGCTTGCTGGAATTCAGTTAGTTTCCCACGTGGTTGCTGTCGGCCCTGTTCAGGGACAGTCAGGTGCCCTTCCGTTACCTGAGGACGAGGCTGCACTGAACGCTTCGCCTATGCGCTGCCTAGATGCTCGCGACGAGGCGCGATTCCTCGAATGCGTTGAGGAAACGCGTTCGTTGGGGGATACCGTTGGCGGTGTTGTTGAGGTTGTTGCATGGGGCGTTCCAATCGGTGTTGGTACGCATGTGCAGGCTGATCGCCGGCTAGATACTCAATTAGCCGCAGCATTGATGTCGATCCAGTCTGTCAAGGGCGTCGAAATCGGTGATGGTTTTGCACAGTCGCGTCTTCGTGGTTCGCAGGCTCATGACGAGATTGAGCGTGTCGACGGAAGTGTTCAGCGCAGCTCGAACCATGCCGGCGGTATCGAAGGTGGGACATCCAATGGTCAGCCGATTGTTGTCCGCGCTGCATTCAAGCCAATCTCAACGGTTCCTCACGCGTTGAAAACAATTGATCTCGCCACTGGAGAGGAAGCTCGGGCACTCCACCAGCGCTCTGATACCTGCCAGGTAGTTCCCGGCGCTGTTATTGCCGAGGCCGAGGTTGCGTTGGTTCTTGCGCGCGCGATAGCTGACCATGCCGGAGGCTACTCCCTCGTAGAGTGTGCGCGTAATCTCTCCGCTTATCTCGCGCATATTGACGAACGTCTGGGGAATGCGCAGTGACCAGACAGCAGATCGTTCTCGTCGGCATGCCTGCTAGTGGAAAGAGCAGAGTAGGACGGGAACTGGCATCGGCTCTGGGGCTCGAACACCGTGATTCAGATGCCTTGATCGAGGAATCTACCGGTCGCAAAATTCCGGAGATTTTCTCAACCGATGGTGAGGAATACTTCCGTCAGCTTGAAGAAGAGGTTATCGAACGAGCTCTGGCATATCCGGGGGTTCTCTCCTTAGGAGGGGGAGCACTCACCCGAAAAGCAACCCGCGAACGCTTGCGCGACTGCTTCGTGGTCTATATCAAGGCGGAGCTCCCTGAATTACTCCGCCGATCGCAGGGGTCGGATCGCCCTTTGCTCGCGGGAGATGCACAAGCGCGTCTTGAAGAGCTGTGGGAAGCGCGTAAGGAATATTTTCCGGAGGTTGCCTCGCTGGAGGTCCAAACCAGTTCAGAACCTGTTATTCATGTAGTTGAGCAAATTCTTCGAGAAGTTGGTGAAGACGATGAGCGTGACGATTCCAGTCAACGTTGATAATCCCTACGACGTCGTTGTCGGAAGGAATCTGTCAAAGGACGTCCTTCAGCAGGTCTTACGCGAGAATACGACGAAGCTTCTCATCGTCTGCGCACCACATGTGAGTAACTATGCCCTTGAATGCGCCTCTCAGCTTGAAGGGTTAGGCTACGAGGTTTCTACACAAATTCTTCCAGATGGGGAAGAAGCTAAAACCATTGAGGAGATGGCCTCTCTGTGGGATTGTGCCGGAAAATTTAGACTCGGTCGCGCGGATGCTTTGATTGCTATTGGTGGGGGAGCCTCGACAGATGCTGGGGGATTCCTTGCTGCTTCGTGGCTGCGTGGCATTGATTTCATTGCAGTTCCCACCACCTTGCTTGGGATGGTTGATGCCTCGGTTGGAGGGAAGACCGGTATCAATACCCCCGTAGGTAAGAACTTAGTTGGCGCCTTTCATTCTCCGCGGCGCGTTGTTGTCGATCTCGATCGCCTTGAAACTTTGAATCACGATGACTATCGCGCGGGGCTTGGTGAGGTTGTTAAATGCGGTTTTATTTCAGATCCTCAGATCCTCTCGATCGTCGAAAGTAATCCCGAGGCTGTTTATGATCCCCGTTCTGAGG
This sequence comes from Trueperella pyogenes, assembly GCF_001070855.1. Lineage (GTDB taxonomy): Bacteria > Actinomycetota > Actinomycetes > Actinomycetales > Actinomycetaceae > Pauljensenia > Pauljensenia pyogenes_A. The sequence continues at coordinate 16,611 of NZ_JVLH01000013.1, forward strand.
AGATCACTGAACTCATAGAACGATCCATTGCCGTTAAAGCTCGAGTAGTGAGTGCTGACCTTCATGAGAGCGGTCCCCGTGAATTCTTGAACTATGGGCATACGCTGGCGCATGCGATCGAAAAAATTGAGAACTTCCACTATCGCCACGGTGAGGCGGTGGCTATCGGTTGTGTGTTTGCTGCTCATCTTGCATGGCGTCGGGGGATGCTTAGCGAAGCCGAGGTTCAGCGTCATGTTGACGATTTCTCTGCCCTTGGACTTCCAACCTTCTATGAAGGCGCGTCGATCGATGCATTGCTTGAAGTGATGCTTTCGGATAAGAAGGTACGTGCCGGAGTTTTGCGCTTCGTTCTTCTAGATGGAGTGAATCATCCTGTTACTGTGAAGGTTAATCCACAGGAAGTTTTTGATTGCGCTCTCTCGATGGGGATGCGAAAGTGAATGCGCGTGAGCATCCGACATTGGTTCTTGTAGGGATCTCTGGAAGTGGAAAAACCTGCGTTGCACAGGAAATTGCAAAGAGCTGTGGCTTAAGAGTGCAAGAAGATCAAGAACTTCTTGAATCTGCTTATTCGCGATCATTTGATCAATTAGTTTTGGATGAGCATTTCCCATTGCAAGAAGCACTGGAGAGCGTTGGATTCCAGCTTTTGTCCGGCGTCTGCGATATTGCGGTGTTGTCACCCTCGCAGGTCAATAGTTCTCGGATTCTTTCCAAGCTTTCACAGCTGATCGATGAAGGCACTTCAGTTGTCCTACTGAGGACTTCCATCGATGAGGCTGCGCGTCGCGTGGGACTCAATGCTCCGCGTTCTGTGGGATTGGGGACTCCCAGAGCATTATTTGCTTCGATGAGTCGGCAATTGGATCGTACTTATCAAGATCTTGCCACTTTCTCATGTGATACTGGCGAAAATACGGCGCGTGAGGTAGCGGATACCATCATTGCGGCGTGTAAGATAGCCACGGTTTAAGCTCACCCGATTTGGGAGGATTTTATAGTGGCAACGACAAATGATCTCAAGAACGGCACCGTTATGGTGATCGACGGCCAGCTCTGGCAGGTTGTCGAGTTCCAGCACGTCAAGCCGGGGAAGGGCCCCGCATTCGTGCGCACTAAGATCAAGAATGTTCTGTCTGGCAAGATCGTTGACCGTACTTTCAATGCGGGAATGAAGATCGAGACCGCGACGGTTGACCGCCGCGACATGACCTACCTCTACCAAGATGGTACCGACTACGTCTTCATGGATTCCTCTACCTACGAGCAGATCAATGTCCCCGCAGAAGTTGTTGGCGATGCTGCTCATTTCATGGTTGAGAATCAGGATGTGATTGTTTCTCAGCACGACGGTACGGTTCTCTTCATTGAGCTTCCCGCCACCGTGATTTTGACGATTGCACACACCGAGCCCGGTTTGCAGGGTGACCGTTCTTCGGCCGGTACGAAGCCCGCCACGCTCGAAACCGGTTACGAGATTCAGGTTCCGCTCTTTATGGAAGAGGGGACCCGCGTGAAGGTTGACACCCGCGATGGTTCCTACTCCGGACGTGTGACTGACTGATAATGTCTCACAAACATCAGTTCACTTCTCGTACCAAGGCGCGTAAGCGTGCCGCTGACGTCGTCTACGAGGCAGATCAACGCGGCATGGGGCGTAATGCTGCTGTCTTGCGTGATCTCCTTCGTGAACGCAAGGTCATTACAGCGGCACTGACACCGCTCCCGGATTATTCGATTCGTATCATCGAAGGCGTCGCCGACGAGCTGTATCGGATTGATCGTTTGATTGATACTCATGCTCGTACGGGCCTTGATCGTATTCCCGCAGTTGACCGCGCGGTCTTGCGAGTCGCGATCTGGGAAATGCTGTCCAACTCCGAAGAAGTACCTCCGGTTATCGCAATCGATGAGGCAATTTCAATCGTTAAGTCGATTTCAACCGAAGAATCCGCTGGCTTTGTGAATGCGATTCTCGACGCGATACGTCAAGATATTGAGTCTCCTTCATGGTCTCGGCGGTCAAGCGAGGCCGACAGTGGCCAGGAGTCTGATGAAGAACTCAGCGCGGATGAGCTGACAGAGCTGGATGATCTTCTCAACGAATACTGAAATAGTGTGAGTGGTAAACGGGGGTGCTTGTCAGTACCCCCGTTTATGACACTCCGACCGCGTCAGCCAGTGTGTGATGTTCGACACAAAAGACTATGAGGGAAGTTGTTCGAACTTTTCGCACTCGTACTTCCCTTTAATTCCTGCTATTGCCACCTGCTCGGATTTTAGTCTGTTTTCATGACGCTCTGATAGTTTCCCACCCTGCAGGTCACAGGCAGTTTCTACTTCAAAATTGCTGGCAAGAGTTTCCCTGCAGTGAAACGCCTGCTGAGAAAAAACAGTCTTAAACGCACCTCAGTATTGATGTTTTTTGAACGAGTTCTCACTCGCTTTTTGCCCGTGTTGCACGCATCGTCGGTTGCAGTTGCACCAAAAACTATCAAAATAGTGCGATGCTTATTCCTGTCAGGGGAATCTAGAAAAAGGAGCGTAGCGAGATGGCACTGCCAGATCTGACTCCGCAACAGCGAGCCCAGGCTCTTGAAAAGGCGACGCGCGCTCGTCGTCGGCGCGCTGAGGTGAAGGATGCGCTCAAATCGCGAAAGATTACTCTGTCTGAAGTCATCGACATGGCTGCAACAGATGATGCAATCGCGAAGATGAAAGTGCGTTCTTTACTGGAAGCCCTGCCTCGAGTCGGTGTTAGTACTGCGGAAGCATTGATGAACGAGATCAAGATTGCGCCTTCAAGGCGTGTTCGAGGTCTTGGCCAGGTGCAGCGCGAAGAATTAATTCGTCGCTTCGGCTGAACTTTTGAGCCAGCTGTGGCAGCATACAGGCATGTCTTCATCTACGGTTACTGTCATTGCAGGTCCCACGGCTGTTGGTAAGGGAACTGTGATCGCGCGCCTGCGCGAGCTATTTCCTGAAGTTGAGCTCTCCGTTTCGATGACAACGCGTTCTCCGCGACCGGGAGAAATTGACGGAGTGCACTACCACTTTGTGAGTGAGGACCAGTTCACCCAGCTCATTGATTCCAAACAGATGTTGGAGTGGGCACTTGTTCACGGGAAATATCATTACGGAACACCGCGTGGTCCGGTAGATGATGCAGTTCGACGCGGTGTGCCTTTCCTGCTTGAAATTGATGTTGCTGGGGTGCGTCAAGTTCGTGAATCCCTTCCTGACGCTCGCTTTGTTTTTATTGCGCCGCCCTCATGGGACGTTTTGGTCTCTCGCTTGGTCGGTCGCGGTACCGAAGACCCTGCTGAACAAGAGCGTCGTTTGCGTACTGCAAAGGTAGAGCTTGCGGCTGCAGGTGAGTTTGATGTCACCATCGTTAATGATGATTTGGAGCTTGCTGTCCATGAACTAGCCCATGTGATGGGGCTAGAATAGAAGCCGGTTCTTGCCAGTTATATCAGGAGAGATTTGCATGTCCGGAATTGTTGCGCAGCCCGAAGGCATCACCTACCCGCCGATTGACGACCTGTTGGAGCACGTCGATTCAAAGTACGCCTTGGTGATTTTTGCTGCCCGTCGTGCGCGCCAGATCAACTCCTACAACATCCAGCTTGAGCAGAATATGATCCAGTTCGTCGGACCTGTTGTAGAAACTGAAGTCGACGAGAAGCCCTTGGCGATTGCACTTCGCGAAATCGATGAAGGCCTGTTGACCCTTGAGTCAGCACCCCAAGCCTGATCAGCAGCCCGCTCACATCGTTCTCGGTGTGTCAGCGGGCATTGCTGCATATAAAGCCGTTTTTCTTTTGAGAATCCTTCAAAGAGACGGCTACCGTGTCAGCGTTGTTCCAACACCTTCTTCACTTGAGTTCGTAGGGAGAGCAACTTGGGAAGGGCTCACCCTAGAGAGCGTTAATACCGATGTTTTTCATGGTGGGGGAGCAGACCACGTCGAGTTAGCGCGGGGTTGTGCCGCTATTGTTATTGCACCCGCTACCGCTGATGTTATTGCTCGGATAGCGAATGGCCAGGCCGATGACCTTTTGACAACGACTGTTCTTGCCAGCGATTGCCCTGTGGTTATTGCACCGGCCATGCACACGCAAATGTGGCGTGCTGCTGCAACGCAGGAGAATATTACCCGACTTCGAAATCGCGGATATGTCGTTGTTGGCCCGGATGATGGTGATCTTGCTTCCGGCGACCACGGGGCTGGCCGGATGAGTGAACCCGAGGGTATTGCAGCCCAAGTGCGCAGAGTGTTTAGAGTGTCAGGTGACCTTGCGGGAAAGAAAATTCTGATAACCGCTGGTGGGACCCGTGAAGCAATTGATCCGGTCCGCTTCCTTGGTAACCGCTCGACTGGTCGACAGGGAATCGCGATCGCCCGCGAGGCCCTTAGCCGCGGTGCCGAGGTTACTTTAATAACTTCCAATATTGAGGCTGCCCTTATTCCTCAGGGGTGCAGCGTGATCGATGCCCCTTCCGCTCAAGACGTCTATGACGCCGTGATGTCTCATCTTGGGCACAGTGATGCATTGGTCATGGCGGCTGCGGTTGCTGACTACCGCCCACGGGCGGCCTCGGCCTCGAAAATCAAAAAAGAAGAGAACCAATCAGCGCCGCCTCGGATCGAGCTCGCGGAAACTACTGATGTTCTGCGAAGCGTGAGTTCGGCCCCTAACCGCCCTCGCGTGGTCCTTGGATTTGCTGCCGAGACGGGCGATCAAAATACCGTGCTGTCCTATGGGGCAGCGAAAGCCAAGCGTAAAGGTGCTGACTATCTTGCTGTGAATGCAGTGGGTGCCGACATTGGATTTGGCGATGTTCCAAACTATGTATATGTGCTGAACCAAGAAGGCTCCGTAGTGACCCAAGGTGGGGGAACGAAGGCAGATGTTGCTCGAATCCTCATTGATCTTATTTCACAGCGGTTCGATACGATGGAGGCGTGAGCAATATGCGTAAGTACTTTACTTCTGAATCCGTAACAGAAGGTCATCCCGACAAGGTCTGTGACCGAATTTCTGACTCAATTTTGGACGCTCTTCTTGAGGCTGATCCGCATTCGCGTGTCGCTGTGGAAACGATGGTGACAACCGGTTTGGTTCATGTGGCCGGCGAAGTTTCAACCAATGCTTATGTTGAAATTCCGCAGATCGTCCGCGAACAGATCCTTGAGATCGGTTATGACTCTTCCCGCAAGGGGTTTGACGGTGCTTCCTGTGGTGTTTCCGTGTCTATTGGTGCCCAAAGTAGCGATATCGCCGATGGCGTGGATCATTCTTTGGAGACGCGTTACGGTTCAAACGACGATCGTCGTGAGGCTCAGGGTGCGGGCGACCAGGGCATGATGTTTGGCTATGCTTCGGATGAAACTCCTGATCTCATGCCTGCTCCAATTTGGCTTGCGCACAAGCTAGCGGAGCGTCTTGCTGCTGTTCGCCATCAAGGACTCGCTCGTGGTCTTCGTCCCGACGGAAAGACACAGGTCACTCTTGCTTATGATGAGCAGGGCACTCCTCGCGAGATCGATACGCTTGTGATTTCGACTCAGCACGATCCCGAGCTTGGGATGGGTGAACTCGAAGAGCAATTGCGCGAGTTGGTTGTTTCTCCTGTGCTCGAAGAGACGGGCTTGGGGCTTTCAACCGAAACAATGAAGCTTCTTGTGAATCCCTCTGGGCGCTTTGTTATCGGTGGCCCTGCCGGCGATGCCGGTTTGACCGGTCGCAAGATTATTGTTGACACCTATGGTGGCATGGCGCGGCACGGAGGCGGTGCCTTCTCTGGTAAGGATCCCTCAAAGGTTGACCGTTCGGCTGCGTACGCAGCGCGTTGGATTGCAAAGAATATCGTTGCTGCGGGGTATGCAAAACGCTGCGAGATTCAATTGGCCTATGCAATCGGTCGCGCGCATCCAGTCGGACTTTATGTCGAGACCTTTGGTACCGGAACTGTGAGTGATGACGTTCTTACCAATGCCATTACCCAGTGCTTTGATCTTCGCCCTGCGGGAATCATTGAAGATCTTGATCTTCTACGCCCAATTTACGCGAAAACCGCTGCTTACGGTCACTTTGGTCGTCCGATTTTCCCCTGGGAGCAGACGGATCGTGTCGCTCGACTCCAGGAAATTCTTCAATGAGCGCCACCCCCTGCGCCGCCCGTCCGACAAACCGCGGAACTGCCATCGAAATGGCGGTTTCGGGGATCATCGGTCTGTGCGCGTCCTTTGTTCTCTCCATCGAGGCGTGGCAGTTGGCGGCGGACCAGGGACGAACATTTAGTTGTGACGTCTCTTCGGTTCTGTCGTGCTCTGCTGTTGCAGCCACTCCACAGGCTCGAGTGTTGGGATTCCCAAATGCCTTTTTGGGGATTTTTTTCGAGGCTGTGGTTTTGACCGTGTCCTTCGCCCTCATTGCAGGGGTACGTTTCCCGAAATGGTATTACCTGGGGGTTGAAGCTCTCTATACCATCGGCCTTGGCTTCGCATATTGGCTCTTCACGCAGTCGTATTTCGTCATTCACGTGTTGTGCCCCTGGTGTTTGCTCATCACAATAACGACGACGCTCGTGTGGTTTGGACTTACGCGGGTATGCATTTCTCAGGGAGTGCTCCCGGCACCTGCGTGGTGGAAGTCTGTGATGAAGGCCGGAGGAGATTGGCTAGTCGTCGTCCTTGTTATCGCAGGTGTTCTAGCGATGATCGGTGTGCGATACGGTTCGCTACTTTTCGGTAATTGATCAGTTGGTGCTCAATCGGTCTTCAAATGCCGGTTCAATGTGTTGAACTAGGTGTATGGTGATGGACGCGTTGCCCCTTCCGGGTTTTGAATCAGACCGTGATGTGCCACGGTTGATTGCGCATGTCTATGTTGATTCTGACCTTCCACACCTCGATTACCCGCTGGACTATCTTGTTCCCGTCCAATGGGAATCGATGGATCTCGCCGGATTTATCGTGCAGGTACCCCTTGCGGGACGAAAACGAATTGGATGGGTCGTTTCGTGTGAAAAACGCAGTAACATCAGTGCTGCCATCCGCGAAATTTTCGATGTCGTTTCGACTATTTCAGTCGTTTCACCGAAGACTTTTGAATTAGCTGCCTACATAGGCAAGCGTTTCCTCTCAACCGCTTCTACGGTATTGGGAATCGCCGTTCCTCCAAGGCGCGCGCGGGTCGAGGAAGAATCAATGCTCTCGGGACCTACGGAGCTGAAGACCAGCCAGGGAGATCCCTGGCAAGCTTTTGAACTTGGCCACGCATTTCTTGAACATGTGAGTCAGGGTGAGTACCCGCGCGCTGTATGGACATCAATTCCAGGACGATCAGAATCTGAGATCGCCCATCTTATTTCTTCTGTGCAGAAAGCCGGAAAGACGGCTCTTATCGTTGTGCCGACTTCGCGAATTGCTGGTGAGCTATCTTCCTCGTTGTCTGGGTTGTTTGACGTCTCCATCCCCGTTTACAGTGCTGAACAGACGGCCAGTGAGCGCTACCGTTTGTACCTTGAAGCAAAGACGGGGGTACATCGGATGATCGTTGGTACGCGTTCAGCGGTGTGGCTTCCCATGAAGGATCTCGGATTGATCGTTATCTGGGGCGATGGGGACGACCATCTTCGTGAACCGCGCGCTCCGCGCACTGATGCATTGGACGTGGCGGTTGCACGTTCACATCTTGAGCATGTCGCTCTTGCTGTTGGAAGCTACTCTCGCTCGGTGAAAGCGCAGTATCTTGTCGAACGCTCCTGGGCTATTTCTCTTACCCCACAACGCGAGGTATTGCGCGCATCGACGGGACGTTTTATCGTCGCTGATTCTTTTGATCAAGAGCGGCAAGGAAAGTCAGCTTTTACTTATCTGCCACCGGATGCATTCTCCTGTATTCGTGCAGGATTGAAAGAGGGACCCGTTCTCATTCTTTCTGCGCATTCGGGATATATCCCTGTTGTCGGTTGTTCTCGTTGCGGAAGGCCTGCCCGCTGTGAATACTGCTCAGGACCGCTCCAATTAGAGGCTGACCATTCGATCGTGTGTTCATGGTGCGAGCGCAAGACCAAGAATTGGTCGTGCCTCAAATGCCAGGGGACAACCCTTAAATGGTGGCGCCTTGGCTCTGAGCGCATCGGCGAGGAAATCGGACGTTCTTTTCCCCAAATTCCCTTGACCGTTACTCAAGCGAATGATGAAACGCGTCCGCGTGTTGGCTCCGAAGCTCGGATAGTCGTCTCGACTCCTGGTGTGGAGCCCAAAGCGCAGGGCGGATACGCAGCAGTAATTATCCCCTCAGCCACGGCACTTGCCTCGAGGCCAGAGATGTGGGCCCCAGAAGAAGCGCTGCGCAGGTGGCTGAATGCTGGCGCGCTGGCCCGCCCTCACGGGCGAATATGGGTCTCTGCCGGGGTCGAACACGCGCTTGCACAGGCGCTCATTAGATGGAGTCCCGAAGACTACATTCAGCAGCTTCTTGATGAGCGCAAGGTTCTTCGTTTCCCACCAACTGCATCAATCGTTGCAATCGATGGACCTCTTGACCAAGTGAATGCTTTTTGTCAGGATCTCCCCGCAGAGTTGATCGGTATCGTTGATGCTCCTTCGGTTGGAAAGATCGGTCATCGTCCGGATGATCGGCGTGCTCTTATTCGCTGTGCGACAGCTGATTATCCTCAACTCGCACAAGTGCTTCGCGAACGCAATGGTGTGCGTTCGGCTCGTAAACGCTATCCGCTTCGCCTCACCTTGAATCCTCCTGAGCTGTTCTAGACAAGCCGATACACTATGAGCGTGCGTATTGTTTTTGCAGGTACCCCTGAGCCAGCGTTACCGACCCTTGAAGCCCTGATCTCGTCACCACATGAGGTCGTTGGCGTTATTACTCGTCCTCCAGCGAAGAGCGGTCGCGGACGTCATCTAGTCCCATCGCCCATTGCGCAGCGTGCAAGTGAAGCTGGAATCGATCTCTTCGAGACCTCGTCTCTTAAAGGTGATGAGGCCTTGGACCGCATTCGTGCCTGGAATGCTGATATCGCAGTTGTTGTCGCCTATGGCGCTCTGATTCCCCTGCGCGTACTTGAAGCTCTTCCACATGGTTGGCTTAATCTTCACTTCTCTGATCTTCCTTTCTTCCGTGGTGCAGCTCCCGTGCAGTGGGCAATCCTTTCGGGACTGACTGAAACTGCATCTAGTGTTTTCCAGCTAGAAGAAGGATTGGACACGGGTCCCGTTTTTTCTCGCCAAAAGGTTGAGATTACCGATCAGACCAGCGGTGAGCTCCTCGATGAAATGGCACGTTTAGGTGCTCAGCAAGTTGTCGATGTGGTGAATGCGATTGAGGCTGGACAAGCTATTGCACAACCACAAGTCGTTCCTGAAGGTATCGAACTCAGCTATGCTCGGCGTTTGGAGCCCAGTGACGGCTGCGTCTCCTTTGATGAGAGCGCCCACCAGACGTGGCTTAGAATTCGCGCAGTGATTCCCAGCCCGGGTGCATATACGGAATTTCGCGGGCAAAGACTCAAACTAGGTAAGGTTTCTTTGACTGATGTTCCCACCCCCGGCCCCGGCCGTCTCATCGTTTCGAAGAAGAACGTGCTTGTGGGCTGTACGGACTTCTGTCTTGAGCTTGGTCAGGTTGCTCCCGCCGGTAAAAAGTGGATGGATGCAGCTGCATGGGCACGCGGTGCGCGATTGGATAGTGATGTCCGACTTGGTGAAGGGACAGCGCTCTGATGGCAACTCACCGTTATTCCGATGGATATCGTTCCTTCCGCGAAGCGGATCCTGCCCGCCAAGTCGCCTTTGAGGTCCTGACCTTGGTGCGCAATGAGGATGCCTACGCGAATCTGGTTCTTCCAAAAGTTTTGAAATCCTTTGAAGGACAGACGCATCTAGATCAACGTGATCGAGCTTTCGCTGTCGAACTCACCTATGGCACCCTACGCGAACAGGGATTCCTTGATTGGGTGATCTCTCGAAACTCTTCACGTCCGCTTTCCGACATTGAAGGTGGCATCGTTGATGTCCTGCGTCTTGGCGTTTATCAGCTGCTGCGCATGCGAGTTCCCGACCATGCCGCGGTTTCTCAAACCGTCGATCTTGCGCGGCAGTATCTCAGTGCCGGTCCGGCAAAGTTTATTAACGCTGTTTTGCGCTCTGTGATCCGTGAAGGTGAAGAGACAAGGCAGGAAGCTTTGAATGAACTTCCGGATTCGCAGCGCCTGGCGATCGAATACTCTCATCCGCAATGGATGGTTGAAGAATATAGCCGTGCGCTCGTTGCTAACGGTTGTTCCAGTGAAGAGATTGCGGAGCTTTTGGCTGCTAATAACCAGGCACCCTACGTTTCCCTTGTCGCACGCCCAAGCCTCATTAAGGTTGATGAACTTGCTGATCAATGTCTTGATCACCTGCGAACTCGTATCGCCGATGGCGAGGTATCTCCTTACGCTGTTCTTCTTGAATCCGGGGATCCAGCCCGTATTCCTGCAATCAGACAGAGGCGAGCAGCGGTTCAGGATGAAGGTTCTCAACTAGCCGGAATTTTGGCAGCTGAGGTCCCTGTGACGGGGAAAGATCAGGACTGGCTCGACCTATGTGCAGGTCCCGGAGGTAAAGCGGCGCTGGTCGCTTCACTAGGCGTTGAACGAGGCGCTCAACTTGTTGCCAACGAGGTGCACTCTCATCGAGCGCGCCTCGTCGAAAAGACCCTTGAACACCTTGATAACACTGAAGTGGTGTGCTCTGACGGAACACGCTTTGGCGGTGAGGGCACACGCTGGCCTTTAGAGTCGTTCGACCGGGTGATAATTGACGCGCCGTGCTCTGGCCTTGGATCGATGCGTCGTCGGCCTGAATCACGTTGGCGCAGAAATCCAGATGACGTCTCGCAGCTGGTTTCACTTCAGGCGGAGCTACTTGATCGAGGAATCGAATTGACCAGGCCTGGGGGAGTGACGGTTTACATCACCTGCTCACCGGTCGTTCAGGAAACTCTTGATCAGATTTCACGTGTTCTCGCCACGGGACGTGTCGAGCTAGTGGATCTGCGTCCTGTGGCCTCGCAAATTACTCCCAGGCCCCTTAACCTTCCGCAAGCAGAAGGAATTGCTGCTCGAACAATTCAGCTTTGGGAACACCGTAACGAAACCGATCTTATGTTTATTGCTGCTCTCAAAAAACTTCCAGTAGCTCAGGAGCTCTCATGACCACGCCGCTCATTTCGCCTTCGATTCTTAATTGCGATATCGCCAGACTTGAGGACGAACTGAAAAAGATCTCCAGTGCCGATATCGCTCATGTTGATGTTATGGATAATCATTTTGTCCCCAACCTCACGTGGGGGCTTCCCGTCGTGGAGGCCTGTGTAAACACCGGCATCTTGCCCATTGACGCTCACCTGATGATTGAAGATCCAGATCGATGGGCACCTGCGTATGCAGAAGCCGGCTGCGCGTCGGTCACCTTCCATGCCGAGGCAGCCTCAGCACCGATCCGCACTGCCCGGGAAATCCGACGTCTGGGTGCCCGTGCTGCTCTTGCACTCAAGCCTTCGACGGACATCACGCCCTACGTCGATATTTTGCCGGAATTCGACATGATTTTGATTATGACGGTTGAACCAGGTTTTGGCGGTCAGAGTTTCCTTGAATCGATGCTTCCAAAGATCCAGCGAACGCGGGAGGCCATCGCCTCTGCATCTTTGGATATTTCGATTCAAGTAGATGGGGGAGTTTCCCGTAAAACTATTGAACGTGCTGCTGACGCGGGCGCAACCAATTTTGTTGCAGGGTCGGCAATCTTTCGTGCCGACGACGCATTTGAGGAGATCGCAACACTGCGTTCTCTTGCGCAATCGCACATGCACTGAAGATGACACTCGCTTCCGTGCGTGCCAGAATAACTATGTACTTCGGGGTCGGTGTAAGTCCGAGCCGGCGGTGAAAGTCCGCGACCCGCATCATTCGATGCGGTTGAACTGGTGTAATTCCAGTACCGACAGTTAAAGCCTGGATGGGAGAAGTAGTTGAGCGGGCCTAGTGTCTGCTGAGCGGCTGCATAGCTCGAAGTGCGGGAAGGATTACCGTGAGCCGTCGAGCACCTCGCCGCTTCACTGTTATCGCCCCGCTTGTCGTCATCGTCTGCTTAGTATTCTTTTGGTGGGCGATCACCGCATTTAGCGGGATCCAAGCGTGGCGTCTTCCTTCGCCGTACGCCGTCCTCGCCCGAGGATACTCCCTTGTTCAACAGCCTTCGCTCTGGCTCGCTTTTGCGCGAACCGGAGTCGAGGCCCTAGTCGGTGGATTTATTGGTGTGTGCGTTGCACTTCCATTGAGCTACCTGATCTTCCGGTTCCGTACCATCGCCGAGGCTATTGAGCCCCTTTTAGGGACCTCGCAGGCTTTACCCGCCGTTGCCTTGGCACCATTTTTGGTACTCTGGTTCGGCTACGGGGTGATTCCAATTTCGATGCTCTGTGCATTGATCGCTTTCTTCCCTATTCTCATCTCCTCCCTGGTCGGCTTACGCTCCTTGGATCGCCAAGTATGCGAGGCAGCACAGCTTGATGGGGCGGCAGGGATCACGATGGCGCTGAAGATTGAAATTCCACTTGCATCACCAGCGATTCTTGCCGGCATTCGCAATGGCTTTACTTTGTCTATTACCGGTGCTGTCGTAGGGGAAATGGTGATGGGAGGAAAGGGACTGGGAATGCTCCTTTCTCAGATGCGCACGAATGTCGATACGGCAGGAATGTTTGTTGTGATCGTGCTCCTGTGTATACAGGCAGTTGTCATCTACACACTCATGTCCGCATGGGAAAAGCGCTCACGCGTGATGGTTGAAACAGACTAGGTGCGACATACTATTGGAGAGCATTATGCGTCCTATTGTTCGTGGAATTGCCGGTTTACTTACGGCAGTATTTGTGATGAGCGGCTGCTCCAGCACCTCCTCATCATCCGACACAACCGTTATTGGTTTAACCTATGTGCCAAATGTTCAATTCTCTGGTGTTTATCTTGCTGAGGATAATGGCGATTACTCCAAGGAAGGGGTAAAGGTCGATATCCGCCATCACGGCAATGACGAAGGAGTATTCACCGCTCTTGTGAGCGGACAAGAACAACTTGTCCTCGCGACGGGTGACGAAGTAGTGCAAGCCAGATCGCAGGGCATGGATGTGATTTCGGTGGGCCAATACTACCGTGAGCAGCCCAACGTGATCTTGACTCGTGCCGATACCGGAATTAAGAGCATCAGTGATTTGAAGGGGAAGAAAGTAGGAATTCCGGGTGAATACGGATCTTCATGGCTTGCCCTTCAAGCGTACTTAGCTAGCGCCCACATGACGACTTCTGATATCAGTGTTGTCTCGATTGGTTATACCCAAGTTTCTGCACTGAATAATAAAGACGTTGATGCAGTTGTCGGCTTTGCCAATAACGATGCTGTTCAGCTTTCAGCTGCAGGCGTCGATACCCGTGTTGTCGACTGTGATTGCACCATTCCTTTGGTTTCAGCATCCCTGGTTACGACATCAACTTGGGCGAAGGAAAATCCAGAAAAACTGAAGAAGATTCTTCACGCAACACAACAGGGGATGACAGCTGCGGTTGACCATCCAAATCAAGCATTTGCTGCGACTGAGAAGCGCGATACTACCCTGACGGATGATCAGACGCGCTCGACAGCTACCCAGATCCTTAATGCGACGAATCTACTGATTTTGGGAGCGAATTCGAAGGTTTCATTGGAACAAGATCAAAACCGTTGGCAAGAGATGCTCAACTTCATGTCATCAAATTCGGGACTTCTCGTCCGCGAAGTCACTCTTGATCAGGTGATGACAAACGATTACATACCGCAGTCATAATTTTGCGGCTTCAAAATAGTGATTCCCTCAGCTTGCCGATATTCGGGCTGAGGGAATCACCCTCTTCGGTAATTCCTAAAAGTTTGCATGAGAAGACCCTCAATTGCATCAATGCTGTGGTTAATTTCCAAATGACGAGCAAGTAAGTTGTACCTAGCTGAAAGTTCAGTTCTCTGAAGGGGATGTTCGAGCCAATAATCGATAAGCGCAGCCAATCTTCTGGGATTGCGGGCATCAAATATGTTGCGTGAATCAAGGGAATAATGCCATGTCGATGATTGTGCAGAGCGAGCAAGAATTGGCATACAACCCCGGGCCATCGCTTCGAGCGCAGCTAGGCCTTCAATTTCGACCAGAGCACAATGAATATAGAGATCAGCACGATCCAATAATGCAATCAGGTCATTGTGCGGGATGAAACCAATATGGACCTGAGAAGCTAGGGGAGTGGCTAGTTTATGCAGATCGTGTTCCAGCGGTCCACCACCGGCAAGATGAAGATCAATGCTGCCAGAGTTGCGTGAATAGGCCAAAGCTTGAAGAAGTACCGCATGATTCTTTTCTGGAACCAAACGCCCGGTACATACCAAGGTAAAACGTGTGTTTCCATCGCGGGTACAACGTGATCTGCTATCGGCTACCTTCACAGCATCACGACTTATCGATTTCTCTGTACGAATTGATGCCGAAGGTAGGCCATTGGAAAAAGCCGTAATAGGAGCTTGATATCCGACGGCTTGTAAGCGTTCCTTTACAGCTTCTGTTGGTGCGTGAATCGCATCGCAGTATGAATATACCGAGCAATCGAATAGAGAATAGAGAATTCGGTTGAATATAGGTTTATCAAGAGCAGGAAAAGGTGCCAAGAAGTTTTCCGGATACACATGAAAGCTTCCGACGATAGGTACTGCGAATCGCCGTGCTATACGAACAAGTTGAGCATTTGCGGGAAGAGGATCTTCAACGTAGAGGATCTGCGCCCATCTCAGGGCGGCTTCGAAAATTGAGCGGTCGGGGCGAGCGATATTGAACTTTTCGGCGCTGATATACCTGTCAAGGAAAGGAACGCTGAGGCGCTGGAGTGGGTAGTCGACATGTGAAGAATCGCCATAGGAGATCACACGTACCTCGTGTCCGCGAGCGCGAAGACCAGCACAAAAGTCTCGAGCTGAACGAGCCAGTCCATTAGTGGCATTCGTAAAATCACTTGCCGATAGAAGAATTCGCATAGTGTTCTTCCCGAGTATAGGTGAACAGTGTGTTTAGTAGCTGCGAGGCCTTTCGCGCACTACGCTAAAGCGTGCATCAATCTTGTCACAAGGAGGGGGCATTGTGGAGAGCAACGATACAAGTGTGCGTATCCTTGACCTGCTCTTTGAACTGACTTATGCAGAACGCGGGCGTTCACGTTCTCAAATTCGTAGACTGACGCATTACCGAAAACTGAGTGACACTGCGTTTGATTCGGCTTTTACTCGTGATAAAGAGACGCTTAAAAAAATTGGTGTTGACATTGAGGTTAAACCGCGTGGTGATGAGCTCATTTACCGCTTACGCCGTTCAGATCCCGAGCTGCTTAAGCTTTCACTCGAAGAAGTCTCACTGCTTGACCTAGCCTCGACAGCATGGAATGAACCGTCAACAACTGAACTCGCTTCTACAAAATTGCGGGCATCTTCGGCAGCAAATCGCAAGTCTACGATTGATTTTCATCTCTCGGGTGCTGAACATGTCCTTCCATTATTCCAAGCGATTACTTCGGCAAGCGTTGTTTCCTTTGCGTATAGAAGTCCTAGGGGAACCGATAATCGTGCTGTGGAACCATGGAACCTGCTTATTTCTGGTTCAGCAATTTATCTTCAAGGCTATGACCTTGACCGAGGCGATGAACGCAGTTTCAGGCTTTCACGTATTCTGCCTCCAATTGAGGTGCTAGGAGAGCCCGGCGACGCCTATCCCCGTCCTTCTAACCGTCCAACGATCGGTATTTCACGTCCACTTGAGCCGAGCTTCTTCGCCAGAGTGGGAAGCGAGGCATGGAAGAGGGCGCTGCGCGACGATAGGGCTACGGGGGCAGGCACAGTGCAATGGCAATGCTTTCGTGGCCACGTGGCTCCCTATAGTTTCTGGACCCATTTCATCTTGTCTCATGCTCAAGATGTTGTCCCGATCGAGCCGAATGAGTTTGCCTCGGATTTAGAGAAAAAACTCCAGAGTGCGTTATCCCTGAACGGAGGCCAAAATGCCTGAAGAAGCTCCAGTTCAGGTCGCACGGATACTCGCCATGGCCTCGTGGATTATGGATAATCCTGGACACAATGTTCGTGAGATCGCTCAGCATTTCGGCCGAAGTTCACGCCAAGTTCGCCGCGATTTAGAGTACATGGGGCAAATCGGCGACTCGATGATTGATCGTTCCTACGGGCTGGATTGGGATCTGTATGAGACAGAGGGAGTGGTGGTTCTTCGCGGAAGTCAGACCCCCTCTCTTCCTAGGCTCACCCCTGCCGAGGCCGCGGCTCTCCTAGTCGCCCTACGTGCTCTTGCTCCTTACCTCAGCGAGTCTGAAGAAGAGGTTTTGCTGAGTGCCGCCGCAAAACTTGCCTCCCGTGCAAGCTACGAGGGGGGAGATAGCCGAGGCGTTCCTGAGGTGATTCACCTTGAGCAGGAAAGCTCGAACTCTTCTGAGCTACACCAAGAGATCAACGCTCAACACGTTATTAATTTGCGGCAGGCAATCGATGAGAAGCGCGAGGTGTGTTTTGACTACCTCGGTAGTGAGGGCTCTTATACTCGCTGCGTCTATCCACGTGGACTCAAACACTTAAGTACCGGTTGGATTTTTGATGCATGGGATCCGATTCGGGAAACTCACAGAAGCTATCGTGTAGATCGGATGAATAATCTTGTTATCGGCGAGAAGCACCCGAGAGTATCAATTCCTTCTGAGCCCGCTCCCTCAATGCTGACGCTGACGATCTCTTCCAATGCGCGATGGATCTGCGAGGACTTTGAATCTACTTTGATTTCTGAAGATGCAGAGACGATTACCTGTTCCTTGCCTATTTGGAACGAGGAGTGGATCCTTGCGCTGCTGTGTGATATTTCGGCCGATATCATTGAATGTCCGGCGGAGTGGAAGCAGCGCGTCAGTGATTATGCTCAAAGCGCGATGGAGATTTGGGAAGAGGCCAAGATGATCAGGAGCGAGGCGTGAGTCCAAAGCGAAAAAGACGCCGCGCGAGTATGGAGGCCGCCAAGCCACAAGAATCTTCCTGGTCACCAGCAGAAGGAATGGCTCAGTTTCGACGGCAGCAAAAGATTGATCGATCTTTTAGAAGCCGCTACGTAGAGGGCTTGAGCTTCACTCCTGATCACTTCCAAATCCAAGCGATGGACGCTCTAGAAGCTGGCCACAGTGTACTGGTTGCGGCACCTACCGGTGCCGGGAAGACAGTTGTCGGCGAATTTGCCGTCGCGCTCTCGCTTTCGACGGGTTCACGCGCCTTCTACACAACGCCGATTAAGGCATTATCAAATCAGAAGTTTACTGATTTTCAGAAGCGCTACGGCGAAGCACGCGTTGGTCTGTTGACTGGGGATACATCGATTAATCCTGATGCTCCCATAATCGTCATGACTACCGAGGTCCTGCGCAACATGATTTATATGGGGGCAGACCTGTCCAACTTGAGTCACGTTGTGCTGGATGAAGTTCATTATCTAGCCGACCGTTTTCGTGGACCCGTCTGGGAAGAAGTGCTGATCCATCTTCCTCAACATACAAAGGTCATTGCTCTTTCAGCGACAGTGTCGAATGCCGAAGAATTCGGAGAATGGATTGGCCAAGTTCGAGGGTCTTGCGATGTCATTATTTCCGAGACTCGACCGGTCCCTCTATTCCAGCACATGCTCGTCGATGGAGAGCTTTACGACGTCTATGCTCCATCGCGGAGGGGCTCTGGACAATCTCAGCGTTTGAACCCAGAACTCCTCTATGCCTGCTCTCCGCAAGGTCGGCGCGCTCATCAACGGCGTTTCCGTTCGCGTCCCGCGACTGTTATTACCCTTGATCGTGCCAATCTGCTTCCCGCAATCGTTTTTATCTTCTCACGGGCCGGGTGTGAGGATGCTGTTCGCGAAGTCATCGCCTCGGGTGTCACTTTGACGAACCGATCCCAAGCAGAGCGGATCCGGCGTATCGCAGAGGAAGCCACAGCGATGATTCCTCCCGAGGATTACGCTGTTTTAGGTATCGACTCTTGGATTAAAGCTCTGGAACGAGGCATTGCGGCTCACCATGCCGGTTTGCTACCCCTGATGAAAGAAACCGTCGAAAAGTTGTTCTCGATGGGGCTTATTCGTCTTGTCTATGCGACAGAAACACTTGCACTGGGAATCAATATGCCTGCGCGTTCGGTGGTCATTGAGTCGCTCCAGAAGTGGAACGGTGTCGAACACGTACGTTTATCTGCCGGTGAGTTTACGCAGTTATCTGGCCGTGCGGGACGACGTGGTATTGATACTGAAGGCCACGTCGTTGTCAGCGGACGAAGGGATATCTCCCCCGAGGAAGTTGCCGCTTCGGCCTCGAAACGAACATACCCACTGGTTAGTGCTTTCCACCCGACCTACAACATGGTTGTCAATCTTCTTGCGCATTCGACACGTAAGGCGACGCGCAAGGTTTTAGAATCCTCTTTTGCACAATTTCAAGCCGATTCTTCGGTCGTCCATCTCGCCCAAAGCGCACGCGCATTAGAACGTGAATTGGATTCCCTAGGAGAGGGAGTTGATTGCTCTCTGGGGAACGCTCAGGAGTATTTTTCAATGCGTGATCGGCTCGCACGTATGGAGAAAGAAGCCTCTCGAGAGCGTAGCCTCCAGCGAAAGCAACAGGATCAGGAACTTTTCCGTTCGCTGAAGCCCGGGCAGGTCTTCGACATTGGTACTAAGCGGAAGGTGCATCGCTACCTGGTCTTGGAGCTTCAGCACTCCGCTGGCCTTCGCCCGCTGCTTCGTACTTTGGGCGCCGATGCCAGGTTGCATACTCTGAGCGTAGATGACTTCTCGGGTGCACTTGAGCTCGTTGCAAGCCTTCGAGTTCCTCCCTCCGAAGCGTTGCGTCGTCACCGTGGACGTGAGGAATGGGCACAACGGATCCGGACCCTTCGATCTGAGGCAAAGAGGGGCCGGAGACCTCTTGATTCGCTTCCGATTGATGTAGAGATTTCTCAACTTCGCACGGCGATTAAGTCGCATCCCGTACACTCGTGTCCACATCGCGAGGAACATGCACGTGCCGGCCATACCTGGGCGCGAAAGAATGCCGAGTACGAGAAGCTTCTCAAACGAATCGATGGGCGCACGAACTCGGTTGCACAACAATTTGACCGCGTATGCGAAGTCCTTGATCAAATGGGGTTCCTGAAAAATGATCTTGTGACAGATTCTGGACAACTGCTGCGTCGTATTTTTGGTGATCGTGATCTGATCGTTGTTGAAGCCCTTAGACGTGGTGTGTGGGATCATCTTTCGGCGCCCGAACTCGCTGCAATTGTTTCAACGTGTGTTTACCAATCTCGAGGCGAAGAATCAGCTGCGGTTGAACCCTGGACGGCTGCATCAGGCGCGTTGGCGCATGCATGGGAAGCAACGCTTGCGCTGTCACAGGCGGTGATGTCAGTGGAGAAGAGTGTCGGAGTTCCTCAATCTCCAGAGCTCGATCCAGGGCTTGCTCAGGCAGTGATGGCATGGGCAAATGGGGCAACTTTGACGACCGCCATCTGGGGGACGCCACTTCTCGCAGGTGATTTTGTTCGCTGGATTCGGCAGGTAGTGGATCTTCTCGACCAGATTGCCCATGTTGCTTCTGCAGAAACTTCAACGGTTGCTCGTCAGGCGCGAAGACTGATTCTGAGAGGAGTTGTCTCTTGGGAAGGGGAGTAAAGACGGGCCCTCAGAAGAGGTTAAAACGAGGGTTCCAAGGCACCGTTATTGACCTTATGCTGTGCTTAATTGCCGGCATTGGTCTGTGGGCAGCCTTTCCCGATATTTCGCTTCCTCTTCTAATAATCCCATCCTTTGCATTGCTGCTTTCTCGTGTTGATCGTGTCGGCGCGTGGAGGGCTTTCGTCTACATGCTGATTTGTGGGATTGCCTTCTGGCTATTGCTTATTCCGTGGACTATTCAGGCGACAGGCGGTAGCAAGCTGCCATGGATTGCTTTGAGTTTTGTGGAAGCGCTCTTCTTCGCTGTGTGGGGCTCACTTGAGAGTGGTCTTATGCGACTTTCGTGGGCGAGGTCCGCTGTGGGGCAAGCGTGTGTGACTGCCGTTTCCTGGGTTGGTATAGAACAACTTCGTTCCCATTTTCCGTGGTCGGGCTTCCCATGGGGGAATTTGGCATACCCACAGGTTGCGACGCCTCTGGGGCGTCTTGCTCCTTGGGGTGGGGAAGTGCTCGTGAGCGCTGTGGTTGTCGTCTGCGCAGTGCTACTACGACGAAGTTTTGATTTTTCGCGCGAGGATCAACAATGGTATTCACGACCTTTGTGCTTTGCGTCTGCGTGCGCCTTAGTCATTATTCCCATGGCGCTTCCGCTGCATGCCTCTCAAGAAGAAGGATCAATCAAGGTTGCTGCAATCCAAGGAAATATTGAGCTTCCTGCCCTAGAGACATACTCTCAGATTGGGAAGGTGACTGGAAATCATGCGCGTTTGACCAGTGAGCTTGCTCAAACGGGGGAGAAGGTCGACCTGGTGGTGTGGGGCGAGTCTTCAACTGACCGCGACCCGAAATATAACCGGCTGATAGCGGACCTTATTTCTTCCTCGGCAAAGGATATTGATGCGCCAATTCTTGTCGGGATCACACGCGTAGACCAGGATCGCCGATACAACTACATGGGAGTGTGGTACCCCGATACTGGACTGAGTGAATCCTATTACGGTAAACAGATTCCGGTACCTTTTGGGGAATACATTCCGGCACGATCGCTTGTTTCGCGGCTTGCGACCGAGGCGGCCCAGGTAGGGATTGATCTTGAAGCGGTGGATAATTCATCGCGTTTTGATGTTCACTTAGAGGACGGTCGCACGGTTCCTCTTGCACTTGGAATCTGCTTCGAAGTGGCTTATGAAGATCTCCTTGCTGAAGGTGTCAATTCTGGTGGTCAAATTATTGTGATCCCCTCCAACAACTATCACTTTGGGACCAGTGCGGAGGGCGCACAACAGGCGCAGATCTCACAATTTCGAGCGATCGAATTTGCCCGCTCGACTGTACAAGCATCAACGACTGGAAACTCCGTCCTAGTCAGACCCAATGGAAGCCTTCTTTCTCAAAGCGGACGGATGCAATCAGCAACGCTCACTGGTGACCTACCTCTTCGAAGTTCGGTGACATGGGCGGCACATTTTGCGCCGTATTCCGCTAAAATTAGCTGGGTGCTCACTGGAATTCTTCTGGTTGCACTTGCATTTCAAACCATTTCTCGTTCACATAGAAAGCGCCGCTGATGACCGACTCGATGATGTATGAAACCGGCAGGGGAGTGGTGGCGGTTATTCCCACCTATTGCGAGGTTGAATCTCTGCCAGGTCTTCTCGCGCGCATCCATGAGGTGCTCCCGGAGCTCAACATTCTTATTGTTGACGACTCTTCTCCTGATGGAACGGGAGAGTGGGTCCAAGAGCGCATGAAAACTGATTCGCGCCTTCATCTGTATACGCGGCCTGCAAAGTCCGGTCTTGCTACTGCATATGTCGAGGGACTGGGACATGCCCTTGAGATGGGTTTTGACTTCCTCATCCAAATGGATGCAGATGCATCGCATCGTCCAGAAGATCTGCCCAAACTACTTGTACGAATGGCGGGACCTGATCGCCCTGATATGGTGATCGGCTCGCGGTGGGTTCCGGGCGGAAAAACGAATGGTTGGGCACCCTGGAGGGTTGCGCTGTCGCGTGCAGGCAATGCGTATATCAATTTCTGGTTGGGAACTCGGATTAAAGATGCAACAGCGGGCCTGCGTGTTCATCGAGCCTCGTGGCTACGCGGGACTGGCATTCTCCAGAAGGTTTCAACGGTTGGTTTTGGGTTCCAAGTCGAAATGACGACTCTTGCCGAATCTATGGGGGCGACGATCGTAGAAGTTCCTATTACCTTCGATGAGCGAGAACTCGGGGAATCGAAGCTCTCCGGTGCGATCTTTGTAGAAGAGTTGGTCATGGTGACGAAGAACGGTATTAAGCGCAAATTCTCTTCTCGTCGCTGAAAATGCACAAAATAATGTGTCCCCGCCAATGTGGCGGGGACACATTATGTCAAGTTGTTGAGTAGTCGATCAGCCCTTGCGGTAATGGCCCTCTAGGCGAAGCTTACCTTCGCGTAGAAGAGCGAGCTGTTCTTGCAGAACCTCGTTAAGTTCTTCAATTGAACGACGCTCAAGAAGCATGTCCCAGTGAGTGCGAGCGGGCTTAGCAGGCTTTTGTTCTTCATCTTCCGATGCTTCGCCAATTAGCTCAGCCATTTGTCCGCATTTGCATTCCCATGTTGCAGGCGGAGTTGCTTCGCTTGCGAAGGGAACTTCAAAATGGTGTCCGTTTGTGCACAAGTACTTTGCTGTGAATCGATCGGCGAAGACGACGCCATCTTCAGATTCCATCGACTTTGCACCGATTTGCATTCCGCGTAACGCGCGATCTGCCACCTTGATCCTCCCGCAGTAATAACCGAATAGTAGAAGTTTAGCTGATAAAGGGATGAACAGTGTTCTGACTCTGCTCTCGGCACACTAGCCGCAATCCGATAATGTACATTATGTCAAGTAATAGGAATTTAGAGGAGCCTTCACACTTCGTGGGCGATGAAGCCACTCTCCCATGAATATGCGCATGAGACGTCAGCGGTTGAGTGAGCCAATGCGAAGTGATTAAGAAACCGAACGCTTCATTGCGCGACGGGCTGCAAGTTCATCAACAAGGATGTTTTCTTCAGCTCGCTCGCTAGGAAGTTCAGCCAGAGAACCTTCGAGTTCACGCCAGACGCGTCCGACAGCGATTCCAAACACGCCTTGACCGCCTTGAAGTAGGTCAATAACTTCATCCGTCGAGGTGCACTCGTAGACCGATGCACCGTCACTCATCAAGGTGATGGAGGCAAGATCATCAACACCGCGACGGTGAAGTTGAGTCACTGCAGTGCGAACTTGCTGAAGAGATACCCCAGCGTCAAGAAGCTTCTTGACGATCTTCAGGACAAGAATGTCCTTGAATGAATACAAACGCTGAGATCCCGAGCCTTTAGCCGCACGGACTGAAGGCTGAAGCAAGCCGGTGCGCGCCCAGTAATCGAGCTGACGGTAGGTAATTCCAACTGCCGCACAGGCGACAGGGCCTCGGTAACCAACATCGTCACCATCGCGCCCCTCCAAAGGGTCGCCAAAGAGCATAGGCTGACGCCCCTGCATGCTACCCAGCGGTTCTGCGCTCACGAATGCTCCTTGTTTGAGGAATGACCGAACTGAAATTAGATTACGAAGTTGAAGCTTGCCGGTCAATGAACGACACGGCGAGCCTTCAAGTTCAAGTTGAAGGTTACGCCCCTCCGTCGGTCAATTGCGACAAAGCTACTCGCAACATCTCGTGATGAAGCTGCGCAAACCTCTCCCCTAGCTCCAGGCGTCGGCTGTTCTGCCGTTCGCGATCAATTGCTCGATCACGAGGAGTCTGGGATAGGACTGTCTGATCGATAAGATCAGCGCTTCGCTCAGCGCCGTGACGCACCGAGCGCAAGGTGCGAGCATCAACTCCCAGGGCCTCGAGCTCACGAATCTGCAAAATTACTTGAACACTTCGCGAGGGAAAATAACCAGCAATGTCGGGAGTGACCAAACCAAGAGACACGTAGCGTTCAATCGCTGCAAGTTCGCAACCCGTCAGATCCGCAAGGTCTGCAGCGGGAATCGAGCGACGATTCCCCAAAGAAACAACTTTGCCTTCTGAAGCAACGACCTGGGCTGCGCGTCGACGGGAGACTTCGTGCCCTGCATCAAGTGCTCGAAGCTGATCACGAATCACATCAAGAGGCGAATAGGAATCGCGCTGAGAAGCCAAAACGTAGCGGAGACGTTCAAGGTCAGCTTGGGAATACTTACGATACCCAGCAGAAGTACGTGCAGGGACTACAAGCCCCTTGTCTTCGAGGAAACGTACCTTTGACTGCGTGATTGCAGGAAACTCAGCCTTGAGGCGTTCAACCAGCTGACCGATTGAAAGCTCTGGCTCACGACTAATTCCGCGCGGCCAGGGTTCAACAATTTCTTCCGAGGCCTTGCGCTGAGCGCGCGCGCTCATTGTGCGTTAGGTGAGGGCTGGTAGGTCAGGCGGTACTTGCCAATCTGTACCTCGTCTCCAGCGTGGAGCTCAACCTGCTCAACACGTTCACGATTGACATAGGTACCATTGAGCGAGCCAGAATCGCGGACGGTATGTCCGCCATCCCGAGACAAGAACTGGCAATGCTTGCGTGAGACAGTGACGTCGTCCAAGAAGATATCTGCACGAGGCGAACGACCTGCATTTGTCACTTCCGCATCCAAGAGGAATCGCGCGCCCGAATTAGGTCCGCGTTGAACAATGAGAAGTGCAGAGCCGGCAGGAAGAGCATTGACTGCGTCCTGATCGCGCGCGGACAAAGGCATAGGCGCGTCAGCGACTTCCTCAACAGTATTCAGGCTGAAGACCGAAGTTGCAGTCGGGTCAAACTCTTGGCTCTGGTTTTCCATTACTCGCTCCAGTTCTGAGGGACAACAGCAACAGTATAGTGTGGCGGCCCAGTGTTCGCGAAGGCTTTTAACCGATTTGCTTTGCAAATTCCGGTGATTTGGGTGTCGAAATCGTGGTGATCTTCAGGTCTTTCATCTGCGTGATTGTTACTGAAGCACCCTTTGCGCGCATCTGAGCCGCACTACCTGCTTGAATTTCTAGGGCCGTAGAAATGGTCTGTGAATCACCAATGACTTTCCATACGTATGGGCTTGAAAGGGCCTGTCCGTCCACGCTGATTACTCCCCCGTCACTGGTGAAACTCGATGATACAGTGACGCGATGGCCGTTAATTTCAGCGGCTTCGGAACCAGCATTTCGGAGTTCACCCAACGCCATTACAAAATGAGTTGCACTCAAAGAATGTGCGGGGTCGCTGATAATCATCTCGATTCCAGGACCATGGACAGCGACCTGCCCAGAGTTAATTTTTGCCTGCTCTTCAGCTTTCTTCGCAGCATTCGCTGCGGCCTCTTCTTTTTGAGATTCGTCCTCAAGCTGACTGACTTGGGATTCCAGCTTCCCTCGTTCAACACGAAGGTTTTGTTCCTGGACAGAAAGATTGTCGAGCAGTTCAACTAGTTCTTCCTGACTAAGCGAGGTGAGCGGATCTGTTCGTTGTGCTCGAACTTGAGTGACCAAGGCAATCCCAAGAATTAGGCAGATAACAAACAGCAAAAGATGCGTTCCTCGAGGCATCGCCAATATCGCCGCTTTGAGGCGCATACCCAAGGGTTTTACCGAGGAGTCGTTGAGTGCCTTCTCCCCCGCTTCACCCGTCTCGGTCCGGGGAGTCGCTTGGCTCTTTTTCGCGTGCTGTCCCATTCTCAGGCCTTAAAAATCAATCGACGGATCGAGGCAGTGTTCGAGAAAATACGAATTCCGAGAACCACAACGACTGCAGTTGTCATTGCTGAGCCAACGCCCAATTGCGTCCCCAAGAACACCAATAGGCAAGCGACCACGACGTTCCAGAAAAAGGACATGACAAAAACGCGGTCTTGAAATGTCCCTTCAAGCCAAGCTCTGCCTGCACCGAGAAGGGCATCGAGGCCGGCAACAACGGCCACCGGCAGGAAGGGCTGAAGCCATGTGGGGACAGTGGGGTCGATGAGGACGCCAACGACAATTCCAAATATCAGACCAAGAACTGCTAACACCTTAGTGCCCCTCTTCGATGGTCTCACTCCAACGAGTTGACCGGTTATCGCGTGCGTTGAGCGTCATCTCTTTGACAGACTGCGCACTCAGTTTAATTCCTGTGAGGGATTCTGCACTGGACAAATAATCCCCCGTTGAGCCGCGAACCAGCGACAATGACAAGGTATTCGCATCACCAATTGCCTCAATCGTATACGGTGAAGAAACCGGTGTGACGTCAACCAAGATCGCTGAACCTGCAGTTCGGATGAAAGAACCGGGACCAATTCTTTGGCCGTTCACACTAACTGCTTCAGCCCCGGCACCCCACAGAGCATTGACAACCATTCGAATATCTTGGTCACGTACCTGCCCTTGACCGCTTTGCCGTGAAGACACAGCGTTTGCCGCGTCAGTAAGTGTAACTTTCAGTCCCGGCCCACTCACTTGAGTATCAGCATTGGCCAGCGCGGTTGCAGCATTTTCGTGAATACTGCTTTGTCCCTGCTGAGCTGACAGTTCTTTCACATGCGTTCGAAGTGTCGCGACTTCGTCTCTCATTTGAGTGATTTGCTGCGTTTGAGTCTGAGCATGGCTCAAAAGAGATGAGTGCACATCCCCTTGTGCTTGGGCACGTAAACCGCTGATTGCAAAACCTGCACCAATGCCCAATGCGATTGCAATGAGAATTGTGATGCTCCGATGGAAAACCGAAGTTACACCCCGACTAGCTTTCTCGTGATAGGTCCCGTATCCAGCATCCAAGGGGTTCTCGAGGATTGCCTTCAAGAGGGACATCGATGCAGCGGGATCATTACCTACCGACGACGAAGAGGCATGCTGATTACTCATTGCCACTGCTTCTGACGAGAATAAGCCCGCTCAAGATCATCGAGCTTCTCAACGACTAGGCGAGTAAGTGCGGGTGCCACATCTGAGTACTCGTCAAGCCAGATCTTTGCAGCCTCAATTGGATTCTCATCTGAGGTTTGACGCTCAATATCAATAGACATCGGGAAACCGCCCTCAACAAAACGAATCCCGAGCCCCATTGATGAGTTCTTCCAAAATGGGAGCAGCTGATTGAAGTACTGCGTTACATAGCCGGGGCTACTCCACGTTGAATCGTTAAGACCTTGCAATGAAGCACTTAAATCAAGGTTCGACATTGCCGATCCGTGACAAATATCGTTCCAAACCTGTGAACGAATATGAGCCTCCGGAAGCGCTGCGCGTGCACGTATCCAGCGGTTGCGGTTCTCCCCCGTCGGTGATGCCTCGAGCCAGGAATCCAACTCTTTCTCGGTCACGAGGCCTCGCGCGGCGCAAGCCCTGCGAAGATCCCACGCGCTTTCTTCCCCCTCGATGAAGGGAAGCCGATCGCCGTGACGACCGTGGGCGAGTTCAAGCACAGCCTCGGTGTAGGTCTCATCTGAGCATGCTATCCAGACGTCAGCAAAAAGCCGAAGGGCAGCGCGGCCTCGGTCGCGGGAAGCATGACGCATAAATTCTGCAAGCGTGTTCAAGATCTCGTGATCGCAACGATCTCGTGAACTGCGAGGAAGGAATGAGCGGGCGACTCGGATTGTTGCCAGCAGACGCTCGAAAATCGCATCTTCGCTTTCCTCAGCCATATGGGTGAGAGCCGAGTGAATGTAGTCGCGCGGATCCAATTCACCGGCTCGAAGTGCGCTAAAGAGATTGGACCAAATGACAGCGCGAGTAATAGGACGTTCAATGGTCGACACGTGTGCGAGCGCTGTTCGCATCGAATGCTCATCAAAGCGCGAAATCGCATAGGTCAAATCGAGGTCATTCACGACCACCAAATCGATGTCTTGTTCACTACCTGCTTCAGTAAGCTCCGGAGGGACCTCAACGGCTGAATCGGCTTCTTCTATGCGAACGCGCAAACGGCACTTTTCCCTTAAAACACCGTTATTTGCTGTCCAGAATGAGACTTCAAGGCTGTGTGGACGAGCGAGCCCTTCCTGATGCATATGGAGGCCGGTCAGGCGGCCTGCACCATCACTTGCCCAGCTAAGCGAAAGAGTAGAGGGACCTGTGGTCAGGAGCCACGCGTCCTTCCACTTTCCAAGATCTTCGCCACTGGCCTCTTCCAATGCTCCCAAGAGATCCTCTAGGCCGGTTGAAGAGTTGGCGAATCTCTGGAAATACAGTCGTACCCCCTTATAGAAGGTCTCTTCGCCAACCCATGCAACAAGCTGTTTAAGGACTGCTGCGCCCTTTGCGTACGTAATGCCGTCAAAGTTGTTTTTTGCAGCAGGGATATCAGGGATATCTGCAACGATGGGGTGCGTTGTCGGGTACTGGTCCTGGGCCAATGCCCACGCTTTACGGCCGATGGCAAATGAGGCCCACTCCCCCGTGTAAATTGTCGCCTCAGCGGCACTTGTGGTTCCTTGGTTCTCCGCAAAAGACTCTTTTAGCCAGAGGTTTTCCCACCATGCCGGAGTCACCAGATCACCAAACCACATGTGGCACATCTCGTGAAGGATTGTGTTCGCGCGTTTTTGTCGCAGCGCAAACGACGGTGTATCACGGCTCAGATAGTTCTCATTGAAGGTGATACATCCGGGATTCTCCATTGCTCCCAGATTGTATTCGGGAACAAAAATCTGGTCGTAGCTTCCCCATGGGAAGGTGTAACCATAATGTTCGTGATAGTGATCTAAACCGGCACGCGTGACAGTAAGGATGTCATCACTATCCATTGAATGCGCTAAAGCCTGGCGGCAGAGCAAGCGAAGTTGCAGCGTTGCAGTGTTGCCATCGCCTGCGCTTCCTTCCCAGGTCCCGCCCTGGGCGACTGCCCACTGGCCCGCTACGACCGCTGTGATGTAGCTCGACAAAGGCTCAGTGGTGGTGAAATCCCATAGCGTGATGCCGTTACCGCAATCCTTAGAGCTTCCAATCCCATTGGATGTCACAACCCACTCATGAGGCGCATAGACGTGGAAAGTCCACGTGGGTTTCATATCAGGTTGGTCGAAGCACGGCCACGCGCGGTGAGCGTCTTCAGGCTCAAATTGTGTGTAAAGGTAGTAGCGCCCATCCTCGGGATCACGATAGCGATGCAGCCCCTCCCCCGTCGTCGAAAAGCGACAATCAGCTTCAACGCTAATCGTGACCTCACGCTCGGTCGGAACTCCACTGATATCGAGGCGTTCACCGTCGTGAGTGAATTGAGTGGATGATAAAGGTACATCATCAATCGAAACCGTCTGGACTTCACCAGCGACATCGACAAAAAGCGTCGGTTCATGAGAGATAAGGCTCATGCGCGAGAGAACGCGGTACGAGCTTTTCTCAGTTGCCGCTTCTTCAAGGTGAAGTGTGACATCGATGTGGCGGACTGTAACAACGGTTGAACGGCGACGTGCATCTTCACGAGTCAGGACATACATGCCCTCATTTTAGAGAAATTTTGTGTTGACGTGTCGATGAAGAAGCTTTTCGCGGAGCAAGCGGATAACCTAAAAGTCATGACTTATGCCACCGATATTCGTCCGATTACGTCACCAATTTCGCTCTCTGAGGCACTCGAAGGGGTTCAGGGGGTTGATTGGTCGCTGTGCCCAGATACAGAACAGCCCGTTTCTGGTGTCAGCGTTTCCTCGATCGATATTGAAGATCATTGGGTATTTGTTGCGATTCCTGGACTGGTCCAGCATGGTATTCGCTTCCTCCACGCCGCCGTCGAAGCAGGTGCTTCAGCAGTTGTTACAGATCGTGAAGGCTCTGAACGCGCGCGTGAAATGAACGCAGATATTCCAATCGTTATTGTTGCGGATCCGCGTCGTGCGAGCGCAACTATCGCGGCGAAGATTTATCGACATCCGGCCTCGGCACTCAAAACGGCGGCCGTAACTGGAACGAATGGAAAGACCACAACAACTTACCTTCTTCGTTCCATTCTGCGCAGTACCTTTAACGATCCTGCACTGTGCGGAACTGTTGAGATTCGTGTTGGTGACCTCGTCATCAATTCGGAAAAGACGACTTCCGAGGCCCCTGAGGTTGAGCGTATTCTCGCGCTTGCTCGAGAAGAAGATTGCGGTGCAGCCATTGTTGAGGTCTCGGCGCATGCGCTGAGTTTGAATCGTGTTGATGACATTGTTTTTGATGTCGCAGCGTTTACGAATCTTCAGCATGATCACCTGGATTACTACGGTGACATGGAGCATTACTTCGAGGCCAAGAAGACTTTGTTCACTCCTGCACACTCGCGTTGCGGTGTCGTCTGTGTTGATGATGAGTGGGGCCTTCGTTTAGCTCAAGAAAGTGAAGTGCCCGTTACTACAGTTTCGGTTTTTTCCCATCGCGAGGCCGATTGGACTGTTCGGCGCATCAACTTCGATCGCGCAATCCCCGCTGTCACCTTTGATCTGGTGACCCCTCAGGGCGATGAACGCCTCATTCGGATGCCGATGCTCGGTGAAGTTAATGTTCAAAACGCCGTCGTTGCACTGGTTGCAGCACTGCAGCTGGGATGTGAGTTCGAAGCTGCAGTTTCGGCTCTCGAAGGTGCAGAACAGATTCCCGGTCGCATGACCTCCGTCAATCCCGATCCAGGCGCACAACCACTTGTCATCGTGGACTTTGCACATACCCCAGAGGGACTCGATTGGACACTCAAATCTGTCCGCGAGTTGACTCGTGGCAAGCTCGTTTTAGTCTTTGGAACCGATGGTGATCGCGATGCGACAAAGCGTGAGCCTCTAGCCGAAATCGCTGCTCAACTTGCTGACGTTTTATGGGTAACCGATGAGAATCCGCGTACTGAAGATGCCTCGTCTATTCGCCAGCAGCTCCTCAACGGAATTCGGCGTGTTCGTCCTGATTTCCATGATGTTACTGAAGTGACCACATGCCGCCGCGACGCAGTCCGTCAGGCAATTCTTGCGGCAGATGCGGGAGATATCGTCGTCATTTCCGGAAAGGGTGCCGAGTGGTATCAAGATATCCAGGGAATCAAGCACGTCTATAACGATGTTCCCGTCGCTCGTGAAGTGTTGGAACAAGACATTCGCGCGCGCCTGTAACGCGCTTGTGATCACCGACTA
Source organism: Trueperella pyogenes (assembly GCF_001070855.1). Taxonomy (GTDB): domain Bacteria; phylum Actinomycetota; class Actinomycetes; order Actinomycetales; family Actinomycetaceae; genus Pauljensenia; species Pauljensenia pyogenes_A. The sequence goes on from NZ_JVLH01000013.1 coordinate 47,568, forward strand.
CCGATAGGATAAGGACGTGACTGAAGAATACCTCGAGAACACAGAGCCTTTCGATGAAGGTCAAGCAGAGCTACGCGCACGTGCGATGCGTGACTCCCTTGACCAGTTTGAGCTTGACGACGAAGACCTTGCCCTGCTCAACGGCGAATTCGAGAATTCTGATTCTCAGGACAGCGAATTCGGTCTTCCTGTTCTGGCAGTGATCGGGCGCCCCAATGTCGGCAAGTCAACATTGGTGAACCGCATTATCGGCCGACGTGAAGCGGTTGTTCAAGACACCCCTGGTGTTACGAGAGACCGAGTATCTTATCCTGCGGATTGGGCAGGTCGTCACTTCACCCTTGTTGATACTGGCGGCTGGGAAATTGATGTCAAGGGAATTGATCGATCAGTCGCAGAACAAGCAGAAATCGCGGTCGATCTGGCAGATGCCGTACTGTTCGTTGTCGATGCCACTGTTGGAATGACAGATACGGATGAACGTATCGTCTCAATGCTTCGTAAGAGTGGTAAGCCCGTCGTTCTAGCGGCGAACAAGGTCGATTCTGCGATGCAAGAAGCTGAAGCCGCCTACCTATGGTCACTCGGCATGGGTGAACCCTACGCTATTTCCGCACTTCACGGCCGTGGTACCGGCGATCTGCTCGATGCAGTTATGGCTGTTCTTCCTGAAGTGTCTTCGGTGGCTTCAGCACTGCCTGCGGGTGGTCCCCGTCGAGTTGCTCTGATCGGGCGTCCGAACGTTGGTAAATCATCGCTGCTCAACGCCCTGGCGGGTTCTGAACGCGTTGTCGTCAACGAGCTTGCTGGTACGACTCGTGATCCAGTTGATGAGCTCATTGAGCTTGACGGGCAGCAGTGGTGGTTCGTTGATACCGCGGGCATTCGCCGCAAGATGCATCGAACAACGGGTGCTGACTACTATGCGTCAATTCGAACTCAAGCTGCTCTTGAAAAGGCAGAGCTTGCGTTGATTCTTTTCGACGCTTCAGAGCCGCTGACAGAGCAAGACATCCGAGTCGTGCAGCAGGCAGTTGATGCCGGCCGTGCAGTGGTTATCATCAACAACAAGTGGGACTTGGTTGATGAAGAACGCCAAGCTCAGCTTCGTTCGGAGCTTGAACGAGAGCTTGTTCAAGTCTCATGGGCACCGCGAATTAACGTGTCAGCGAAGACAACCTGGCATATTAACCGTCTGACACGTGCGATGGAGACTGCACTGGATAGCTGGGAAACACGCATTCCCACAGGCCGACTCAATGCCTTCTTGGGTGAGTTGGTTGCAGCGCATCCGCACCCCCTTCGTGGCGGAAAGCAACCTCGAATCCTCTTCGCGACCCAGGTATCGAACATGCCTCCGCGTTTCGTTATCTTCACAACCGGGTTTTTGGATCCAGGTTACCGTCGATTCATTGAGCGTCGTCTGCGCGAAGACTTTGGATTTGAGGGCTCCCCCATCCAAATTTCGGTACGTGTACGCGAGCGTCGTCGTCGCTAATCTCTCATAGAGTTCTTAAGTGGTGTGGCCTCCCCACTGGGGAGGCCACACCACTAGTTTCACCTAGACACATTCACATGTGCTCAGTCATTTTCTTTGGAAAGCTCGATCTGATACCGGAAGATTGTGCTCATATACGTCCCTGTGCGCCGATTGAGAGATGTTGTGGCATCGATGAGTAATGTGCAAGCATCCACTCTTCGAGGGCATCAATAGACTCAACTGAGAAGTCGAGATTCAGTCCATTTTCCTTTGCGAATGTATCGGTCATGAAGTCCAGCTTGTCAGAAATGAAGAAAATCCATTCCTGAAAGTCTTCTTGCGTGTAGGCCATCATTGCCTCATCCGCGACTTCGGGGCTTAGTTATGAGGCAATTCTACCGCCCTCAAAGTACTGAACTCGCCTACCCGCGGACCAAAATTCATCACTGGTGGGATACCCATAGCCTCCGCGTTCGAATCCAGCTCGGCCGTACGTTGTAAAGATCTGTCCTCGAACAAAGTGTGAGCCGCCTGTTGCACTCCAGTAGGCAGTCCCCTTGTCAAAGACTTGGAATACTCCCTTACCTGAAGGCATCTCAGCTGTAGTTGCAACACCTAAGAAGCGTGCACCGCCAAGTTCTCGATATGCATTTGCAATACCAGTCCCGTAGCGCAAGACATAGGTTCCAGCCTCTGCGCTCCACGTGATGACGCCGCCTTCAAACTCCTGTGCGCGACCGGAGCCTGCCGAGTACTCATCACTGACGGGAAAACCAAGGAAACCGCGTTCGTATCCCTTGCTTCCGTAGGCGTTAAAGATGCCTGCCCGTACGAAATGAGTACCGCCTTGAGGAGTCCAGTACGCCGTGCCGTTGTCGAATACTTGGTAGACGCCCTTAGCGGAATGAGTCTCTGAGGTACGCGGTAAACCGACAACTTTTACCCCGCCAATTTCGCGGAAAGCATTTGCTATACCAGTCCCATAACGCAGGGTGTAGGTTCCAAAGGTCGAGGAGGTGATGACACCACCTTGGAATTCTTGAATCCGCCCCGAATCCGTGGAGTATTCGTCGCTTAAGGGATAGCCTAATGAGCCGCGTTCATACCCTGCTTGTCCGTATGCTTTGAAGATTTCTCCGCTCACAAAATGGGTACCGCCTTCTGCTGTCCAATAAGCGGTTCCCTTGTCGAATACCTGAAAAACTCCCCTTCCGGAGCGAGTTTCAGCACTTGTCACAGCGCCAAATTTCTTTGCTCCCCCCAAAGTGCGGTACGTGTTTGCAATACCTGTTCCGAATCGTAGAACGTAGTTACCTGATTTATAGGTAGTGAGCACTCCGCCTTCGAATTCTTGTACGCGTCCAGAACCTGCAGAATACTCATCACTCGTTGGAAATCCTAAGAACCCACGTTCGTAACGGTTGTCACCGTATGTGCGGAAGATTGATCCGGAGACAAAGTGGGCGCCACTCTTTTCGCTCCAGTAAGCGGTACCTCGGTCAAAGAGCTGGTAGACCCCGCTACCGCTCGGTTGCTCCTCACTCTTTGGATCACCCATCAGGGATTGATTTTCATTCCAAAGTCCGCGAATCGCTCCCTTAACGGAGTTGACTGCCGAACGTTCTGAGATGTTCGTAGTCGTTGCACGGGTGCCATTTTGTGCAATTTCGCGGATTGTTTGGAGCTTTGCATAACCGGCATCACCAGGACAGCTTGTTGGATAGGTATCGCGGTGCCCAGAAATGCGAGGTAGATTTACTGCGGTCCCGGCACGATATTTGGGGTTTGAGCCCATCGGCTTAAAAACAGCCTTCTCCGACATGTTACTGACGCCTGCTCGACGCAACTGCCAACCTGCCAAAGCGCCCACGGTGTTCAAGGTTGCCTGCGAGGGAGCCTCACTTTGGTAGGTACCCATCATCGAGATGCCCATTGTTCCAGAGTTGAAACCCTGATCGTGGGCGCCGGCGACCATCTTTCCTGAAGGTGCGGATAAGGTACCTTTACGGCCTTCGAAAGCACGTCCCCATTTATCAACAAGGAAGTTATAACCGATATCTCCCCAATCAAGAGTCACTGCATGGTAGTGATAGATTCCCCGGACAATGGATGCAGATTGATCCATGGAATAGTTATTGGTACCGGCCGTGTGGTGAATGACAACATGGCGGGCGTTATAGTACTCGGGATCCCAGTCAAGATAGGATTCGTCTGCGCCCCATCCAGCGCGACTTGTTACGGCAACGGGAAGCCCATTCGGCTGAGCAGTCTTGGGGAATGCGTGGCTAAGCTGCGCACCGCTGCGACCGATTGCGATTCCGCTACCGACTCCCGGATAAACAGTTTGAGTTGATTCCTCAGCACTGTCCTCGCTAGAACCAGGGGTTGGTGTTTCAGCTTCAGGCTCTGCGCCATTGCTATCAGCCTCAGCGTTCTGTTCGGGCTGGATAATCGAAGTCAAATGGCTTCCTTCGGCCTGCACGGACTCTAGATTAAGATCTGTGCCTTCCGCAGCCGTTGTTACAACATCGTCTTCTGCCAGTGTTGTTTCACCTTGCGGGTTATCAGGAATCATTGCGACTTCGAGATCGGCTGGAAGGTCGTCTTCGTCTCCAGTTACGCGAATCTGGATCGCATCGGCTCCCGCGGTAATGAAAGGATCAGTACCACCACGCGCTTGTGTACCATCAGCGTGATCTTTTCCTGCTCCCCCATCATTATCAGTAAGGTACCACTGGCTCCAGTGGCCACTTTCGCGTACGCGAATAAACATCTGGGTATTGGCAGAAAGCGCGGACTGTCCGCTCCAGGACAAACCGGTCACCATAAAAGGATCAACCGAAATCGGCTCAGTCAAGATCGCTGCATGATCACTTGGATCAAATGAAGATGTGCCCTGCGATTGCAACGTGGCACGTGAGAATCGTTTTAAAGAATGTCCATTTCCAATTCCGACATTCTCGAGGCCCGCTTGGGCAACTCGCGTAGGTTCTCCTTGCGAACTCGTGAGAGTGATCTTTTGTACGGGGTGTTCGCTACTTGTTGTCGTCCCTGTGAGGGCGATCTGGTGATCGCTTGTTGGTGCATTCGCCAAGGCCGTTCCTTGTGGGAACACAAGGCTCAAGAATGCAGCACTTACTGTCAGGGAAACTACTCGCATAGATAAACTCCGTCAGTGATGATGGTTAGTCACTTTCGTAACACTATACACATTTGCCACATTCGTAACATCATAAAGTGCACTCATTCACAGGTTTTCTTCAGTCAATTTCGTTGAATATATGCGGACATCTTAAAGTTCGCAGGAATTGCACAGCCGTTTTGCCTTAGATGAGCGTGAAATCTATGGCCGAAATTTTGCGCAAAACTTCGGGGAAAAAGACTGCTGAGGATAAAAAAGCAGGATCGGAAAACCGATCCTGATTAACTGTCGGGCTGGCGGGATTTGAACCCACGACCCCTTGACCCCCAGTCAAGTGCGCTACCAAACTGCGCCACAGCCCGTTTGATCACCTAAATTTTGGCGACTCGGATAGTTTAGCCCAAGTCCTACCGAAAATTCCAATTGAGTACGGCGACCCCCGTCACATTCAGTTGTGCTGTCGACTCATGCCTGCGGGGAGAAGCGAAATAACAGCCTCCAAGACCCCCTCAATATCAAGATCCGAGGTATCAATCAGCTCAATTCCAGGACCCGGATTCGTAAATTCGCTGACAGTTGAATCAGCTGCATCACGATCGACAATCTGAGAACGGACTTTCTCTAGGCTTTCAGGGCTGTCATCGCCGAATAACTCTTTAGCCCTCCTCTTCATCCGTGCAAGCGGGGAAGCAACCAGCAAGACTCTCAGATCGGCTTCAGGGTATACAACAGTGGTGATATCGCGCCCTTCGGCCACCATTCCACTTCCGTTAGCACAAGCTTCGGCCATGCGTTGACGCTGATGCTCGACCATCCATGCGCGAACTAAAAGATTCGTGGAGATCTTAGCGACGGCCTCGGAAACGATAGAGGATCGGATTAACGAAGTGACCTCGCGGTTTCCAACAAAGAAATGAGGATCATCAGGATTCGAATCGGCGTGCAGGTCAAGAGAAGGAAGCAAGGCGGCAACGGCATCGTGATCGTCTAAATCAACGCCTGATTCTAAAGCAATAAGAGTCAATGAACGATACATCGCTCCAGTATCGAGGTAGCCAATGCCCAAGCGACGAGCAAGTAATTTAGCAATCGTTGATTTGCCAGAACCCGCAGGGCCATCAATTGCAATTGTCAGTCCGTGAGGGGAAAGAGCATCAGACATTATTAATCTCCACTTCCGGTATTCCACCCGCGTTCCTGCAGCTGGCAGATGGTCGAAGAAACGATAGATGGATCGAGACTGAGGCGGGCGACACCCATTTGAGCGCCTGCAGAGTGCTCAAGGGCGAAGTCTTCAATATTTACGCCGATCTCACCGAGATCTGCGAAAAGTCGACCGAGAGAGCCAGCAGTATCAGGAACAAATACATCGAGAACGACATAGCGCCTTGGCGCTCCGCCGTGTTTACCCGGAATACGTGCGACTCCCCTATTGCCCTGATCCATCACTCGATAGACAGCTCCCACGCTTCCACCTTCAAGAGGGCCCTCGTGCGCAGCAGCATCCAGATGCGAAATCAGATCATCGAGATCACCGCGTATATCCTTCAACACCTTGACGACTGGGCCAGCATTACCCGCCAAAATAGCAGTCCACAAACGAGGATCGGAAGCGGCAATTCGAGTTGTATCGCGCAGGCCCTGGCCTGAAAGTGAGAGCGCCGAAACAGGGGCATCAGCAAGCCGAGCAGCAAGCATCGACGAAACCAACTGAGGTACGTGTGAAATTAGCGCAACGGATTGATCATGTGTTGAAGCATCCATTTCAATGGGGAAGGCTCCCACATCCCCCGCAAGTGAACGAATCCGCATCACTGCATCAGGCGATGAAGTTGGGCTTGGAACAATCACCCATGGCCTGCCGTAGAAAAGATCTGCGTCTGCCGCACCTGCGCCACTACGCTCGCGACCCGCCATCGGATGAGAACCCACGTAGCGACTCGTAATGTCTAGGCCGCGACGCTCTGCTTCCTCAACAACTCCCTCAAGGACAGCCAACTTTACGGAAGCGACATCGCTGACGACGGCCTCGGGATATCGAATCAAGGCATCCACAACACAGATATCAGCAACGTCAGGAGGTGTTGACACAATGACCAACGACGGCGAGCAGTGATCATCCGGACCGATCAAAGTTCCGGCGCCCAAATCCTGCGCTAAGCGTCCAGCCGTTGGTGAGGAATCACGAAGAAAAACCTCGACTCCCCCGCTACGAAGTGCAAGTGCAAGAGAGGTGCCCAATAGACCCGTTCCGATAATCAGAACGGGGCCTCGGGTTGTACTCACGAGCGATGGCACAGGACTCACAAACCAACTGCGTCATAGAGAGCGGCAAGCTGCGGTCCCTTGACGCGACGCATCGTTCCAGGTTGTAGGTGTTCTAGGCGAATGGGGCCAAACTTCGTACGAACGAGCTCCCGAACTGGGTAACCGACCTCATCCATCAAACGGCGGACAAGACGGTTACGTCCTTCGTGGACGATGATTTCAACAGTGGTGATATCACCATAGGTTTCCATGGTGCGGAAAGAATCAACCGCAATTGGACCGTCTTCCAATTCAACGCCTTCGAGCAGACGACGGCGGACACCCGGCTTAACCTCGCCGTGAACACGCGCAATGTAGGTTTTAGGAATCTCGTAGGAGGGGTGTGTCAGTCGGTTTGCTAGCTCACCATCATTCGTCAGCAAAAGCAGCCCAGAAGTATCGATATCCAAGCGGCCCACGTGATAAAGACGTTCCGGGTAATCAGCAACAAGATCCGCTAGCGTCGGGCGCCCCTCCGGGTCTGACATGGTCGAAACCATACCAACAGGCTTATTCACAGCCATGACGATCGGGCGGTTCTCTTCCAAGATAATCCGCTTTCCATCGACGTGGATTGCCTGACGCATGGGGTCAACACGCATGCCTTGACCGCGAACCACCTTGCCGTCAACTGAAACACGGCCTTGAGCAATAAGCTCTTCTGCTGCCCGTCGAGAAGCTACCCCCGCACGTGAGAGTACCTTTTGCAGGCGAATACCGTCTTCACTATAGGAATCGTTTCTCACAGTGTCTCCTCAAGTTCGTCCAGCTCGTCCGAAGCCGGAAGGTAGGGGGCTAATGGCGCCAATTCGTCGAGGGAATTCATTCCCATTCGTTCAAGAAATACTTGGGTCGTTCCATACAAACGAGCCCCAGAAGAAGATTGGCCAACTTCCTCAATGAGTTCACGTGCACACAAGGTTCGAACCACCGCATCAACATTCACTCCGCGGATTTGAGAAATCCTCGCACGCGAGATCGGTTGACGATAGGCAATAACCGCAAGTGTTTCCAGAGCAGCTTGTGACAGTTTAGATTGTCCTGATCCAACAATAAACTGGGAAACAAGCGACTCCCAGCGAGGAGCAGAATAAATCCGCCATCCTCCGCCAAGACGCCGAAGTTCAAATCCGTGTTCACGGCCACCAGAGCGTCCAGCGTATTGTGCGCAGAGCGCTTCAAGCACGTGCTCGATATCTTCAGCAGACACATTGAGAACACCGGCAAGCTGTTGAGCAGTAACGGGCTGATCGACAACCATCAAAATTGCTTCGATGGGAGCGAAGAGAAGTTGAGTCTCAGCAAGGTCAAGTGCATCGCTCATACGTCCTCCTCCCATTCATCGACCTTTGGGTCATTTCCATTCCATACGAGTTCCAGTGTTGAAAGCGCCTCTTCCTGCTGGAACTCAATTGCTCTGCGCCTGTACAACTCTAAGATAGCGAGGAATCGCGAGACAACAACTGCCGTATCACGCGCGTCCGAGATGAGCTGAGAAAAGGTTGCGTGGCCATGAGCACTTAGATACGAGATGACGACCTTTGCTTCCTGAGCAACTGGCACTGCAGCTGAATGGAGGTGTGTCACTTCGACAGTCGGCGGCTGAGCACTGAGCGCGTCCGCACATGCACGAGCAAGATCCTCAGCGCCTACTTCCCATCGAAGTTCCGGAAGAAGCCGAGTGAATTGAGGTTCAAGCGCAACGCTGCGCGGGATTAAACCCACATAGGCCTCAAGCTGTTGAGCGATTTCCCCCGCCGCAAGTTTGAATGCCCGATATTGAAGCAAACGACTGAAGAGCAGGTCACGTGCTTCGAGGTCTTCACTACTTAGTGAGGATTCCTCTTCATAATCGGGAAGCAAACGCGCTGCCTTCATATCCAATAGAGTCGCGGCAACCACAAGGAATTCACTGGTCCGTGAAAGATCAGGAAAGGCACGCATATGTGCAATGAACTCATCGGTCACTTCGGCAAGGGCAACCTGAGTGATATCAAGCTTCTTCCGAGAGATCAATTGGAGCAGAAGGTCAAAAGGACCTTCGAAGACTTCAAGCGAGACTTGAAAATCATCAAGTGCCGCTTGAGTCCCGTCATATTCAGGCGACATCTCCACGCGCGATGATCTCTCTGGCCAAACGTCGGTAGGAACGCGCGCCCGGGTGGTTCGGCGCGTAGCTGGTAATTGGCACTGTCGCGACTGAAGCATCGGGGAACTTCACAGTACGCGCAATCCGTGTTGTGAAGACAAGGTCACCAAAGGCCTCGTCAAGTCGCTCCAAAACCTCACGGGAGTGCAAGGTGCGGGTATCAACCATCGTCGCCAGAATTCCGTCGATCTTCAGGCGCGGATTAATGCGATCGCGCACTGTTTCGATGGTTTCGACTAGCAATGCGACACCGCGAAGAGCAAAAAACTCCGCTTCCATAGGAACAATCACACCGTGTGCCGCGGTTAAGGCATTGACGGTGAGTAGTCCAAGCGAAGGCTGGCAGTCAATTAGAATGACGTCGTAATCATCGACGACCGGTCGAAGAACACGCGAGAGCGCTGATTCACGCGCAACCTCGTTAACCAACTGAACTTCGGCGGCCGAAAGATCGATATTTGCAGGCACGATATCGAGGCCGGGAATTGAGGTGTGGCACAGGGCCTGATGAATATCTTCCTTCGGATTCATCAGGAGGTTATAGATTGTGTGTTCCATCTCCAGGGTATTGATGCCCAAGCCAACAGATGCAGCGCCTTGAGGATCAAAGTCAACAATCAGAACACGACGTCCATATTCAGCTAGCGATGCTGCAAGATTGATGGTTGTCGTTGTCTTTCCAACCCCACCTTTTTGATTACACATCGCAATAATGCGTGCGGGTCCATGCCCGGTCAGTGGTGCCGGGACGGGGAAATCATTTTCTTCGTTGGCAGGAAGATCCCCGGTAAGCGTTGGCTGAGATGGATTCGTCACGTTCCCTATCTTAGTGCATTGCTCCACACAATTCCGCCCTACCCCGCTTAAGTTGTGAGCTCTCTTGTCTTATTGGGATTGCGAGGCCGAGGTTGTGATATCACGTGGATCGAGCTGCGCGCGCGGATGGGCAGTTCGGTACATTTCCTTAAGGGTAGCAATCGTCACCTTGGTATAGATTTGCGTCGTTGAGACAGAGGAATGCCCAAGCAATTCTTGTACGTCTCGAATATTCGCTCCGCCTTCTAACAAGTGTGTGGCAAAGGAATGCCGCAAGGTGTGTGGAGAGACGGGTACCTCAAGCTGCGCGCGCGTTGCCGCGCGTTGAATGATGTCCCAAGCAGACTGACGTGAAAGTGCGCCTCCCCTATTGTTGAGAAAGACGTTCGGACACCCTTTCCCCCTTGAAGAAAAGAAGGGGCGCGCACGCACAAGATAGGCTTCAAGAGCCTGTTTTGCCATAGATCCCAAGGGAACAAGTCGTTCCTTACGTCCCTTTCCGAATAGGCGAATAATCGGAAGTTCTTCATTAAGGTCGAGGTCATCAATCGCCATTGAAACGGCCTCGCTCACGCGAGCACCAGTTGCGTAGAGGGTTTCAAGAAGAGCTCGATCGCGAAGCGAACGCGGGTCATCTCCGCTGCCTGCCGCCTCGAGCAAAGCTTCAACTTGCTCGACTGTTAGAGCTTTTGGAAGGTGCCCGGCAACTTGAGGAACACGAACTTGGGCGCTCGGATCCTGAGCACTGTGGCCCTCTCGAAGTGCGTATTTGTGAAAAGAACGAATTGCCGCTAATGCGCGGGCTACGGAGGAGGGCGCCGCAGCATGCCCATCTTTCGACTCGCTCAGTGACGCGAGAAAGTCCTCAATCGAACTCTCGGTGATCTGATCGCATTGATCAACGCCACGTGATTCTTGGAAAGCGCAATATTTTTGTACATCGCGCCGATAGTTGGAGACAGTATGCGGGGATGCGCCCTTCTCTACACTCAGGAAAATAAGCCATTCTTCCTGAACACGCTCCATTTGTTTAGCCACGTAGTCATTGTATTTGCGCTCCACTGATTTGCTGTATATTCACTGTTCGAGCGCGGCATGCGGCTACACTTGACCCTGCAGGGAAGCCATCTTACCGATTGCCAGGAGGTCCAATCGTGCCCGCGTCTTGGAATGAGCTCGATAGCCGCGCTATTTCCACCGCTAAAATTCTTGCTGCTGATGCAGTTGAACGTGTCGGAAATGGACACCCGGGAGCAGCGATTTCTCTTGCTCCTGCGGCGTATGCGCTCTACCAGCATCACCTTCACCTTGACCCGTCAGACCCACACTGGTTGGGCCGCGATCGTTTCATTCTTTCATCGGGCCACTCTTCACTGACTCAATATCTCCAGCTCTATCTTGCGGGAATGGGCGTTGAACTTGAGGACCTGAAAGCCCTGCGTACCGAAGGAGCACTCACTCCCGGACACCCCGAGTTCGGGCATACCCCGGGAGTTGAGCTCACCACGGGCCCGCTTGGAACTGGTCTTGCTTCTGCTGTTGGTTTCGCCATGGCAGAGCGTTTCACCCATGGTCTTCTTGATCCTGATACTCCTCATGGTCAGTCGATTTTTGATCATTGTGTTTATGTGATTGCCGGTGACGGCTGTCTTCAAGAGGGCGTTTCCGCGGAGGCTTCTTCGCTTGCAGGAACACAGAAGCTCGGCAACCTCATTGTTTTATGGGACGACAACCGCATCTCGATCGAAGGCGATACTGATATAGCTTTCAGCGAGGATGTTCTTAAACGCTACGAGTCCTACGGATGGCACGTCCAGCGCGTGGATTGGTTGAGCGAGGATGGCTCCTACGTTGAAGATGTTCATGCCTTGGATGAGGCTCTGGATGCCGCTCGTGATAACACCGACCAACCCTCGATCATTGCGCTTCGGACAATTATCGGATGGCCGACGCCCGAAAAATCCAACACCGGAGGAATCCACGGTGCCAAGCTCGGTGAAGAGGCACTTCGTGGCTTAAAGCTCGCATTGGGAGCCGATCCGGATGCTCACTTCGCAGTCGATGAAGAGGCCGTTGCGCATTCTCGCAAACAATTTGCTCAGCGCGCACAGACACTGCGTGAGCAATGGGATCAGCGTTTCAAGCAATGGAAGGAAGCAAATCCTGAGCGAGCGGCTCTTCTTAAGCGCCTTCGGCAGGGAAAACTTCCCCAAGGATGGGAAGAGGCCCTCCCCGAATTCCCGGCGGAGAAGGCAATCGCAACCCGCTCGGCCTCGGGAAAGGTACTCAATGCTATCGCACCGGTGCTTCCCGAACTATGGGGTGGATCTGCTGACCTCGGTGGATCAAATAACACCTTCCTCAATGGATTGACTTCATTCCTTCCGGAAGGAACATACTCGCGTTCCTTTGAAGCTGATCCATACGGCCGCAACCTCCACTTTGGTATTCGCGAATTTGCGATGGCCTGTGCGATGAATGGTATTGCAGCTGATGGTCTCACCCGAGTGTATGGCGGAACGTTCTTTGTCTTCTCGGACTTTATGCGCGGTGCGGTTCGCCTTGCCGCTCTTATGGACCTTCCCGTCACCTATGTTTGGACGCACGATTCAATCGGTGTTGGCGAAGATGGCCCCACGCACCAGCCAATCGAACACCTTGCTTCCTACCGTGCAATTCCAAATCTTGCAATGATTCGCCCTGCAGATGCAGCTGAAACTGTCCAGGCATGGAAGAAGATTCTCGAGCAGCATCATCCTGCAGCTTTGGTCTTAAGCCGACAGAACCTTCCTAATCCCACCCGTGGCGAAGGAAGTGAGCTTGCTGATGCTCAAGGTGTTGCCCGCGGTGCCTACATTCTTGCCGATTGCGAAGGCAGTCCCGAGGTCATTTTGATGGCTACAGGTTCAGAGGTAGCGCCTACTTTGGAGGCTCATCGCTTGCTGAAAGCAGAGGGAATTGCTTCGCGCGTTGTCTCGGTTCCGTGCATTGAGTGGTTTGAGAGCCAGGACGAGGCCTACCGCGAGTCGGTCCTCCCCTCGGCGGTTCGCGCACGCGTGGCTGTCGAGGCTGGGATTGCGCTTCCTTGGTACCGCTGGGTTGGCAAGGCCGGACGGATCGTCTCCCTTGAACACTTTGGCGAGTCTGTGGACGGCGCCCGGCTGTTTGAGAAGTACGGCTTTACCCCTGAAAATATCGCAGCAAAGGCTCGTGAAAGTTTTGCTGCAGCCCACTGAGGGCTTAGCCTACTGACTGGCCTGGAAAACCCGCAGTAGCTGACCAAAATACGGCGCAAGGACACTGGTTGCCCACATGAACGTCAGGATCACATAGGGCATCCAGTGTTCTTTCGTTATCGCGATAAACTCGCGGATATACGCTGTTGGAAAGTAGTAGCCAGCAGTCTTCGAACCGATGCCGTCACCCTTGAGTCCAACTTTTGACGCATAGAGTGACGTTCGGAAGACATGGTAGTCAGATGTTACGAAGGCACAGCGGTATGTTCCTGAAGACCGTGTATCCAGAAGATGCTTGGCAAAAAGAAGATTCTCCATGGTTGTGGTCGAACGGTCTTCAATAAGGATTGAGTCCTGTGGGACGCCACGCGAAGATAAATAGCGGGACATAGCTTCAGCTTCAGAAATGACCTCGTCACTTCCCTGCCCACCTGAGGGAATGAGAATCGCATGTGCACCCTGTGCTTTCCATAGCTCTAAAGCCTTATCGATTCGTCCTCTGAGCAGTGGTGTCGGCTCTTCTCCCCTCAGTCCTGCACCATGAATGATGATGTAATCAAAGGTGCGTTTTCGGGGAAGCCTTCGATAGAACCAGGAATACACGAGCAGCGCAACAAAACTGAAGAAGAACCACAAACCGAGCACTAAGAGCAAAGCTGAAAGAGAAATGACGACCCTTGAGTGGCTTATTCCAATACCCACTGGAATTCCGATAATCCAGGCGACAATTGCCAACGCGAGAAGCGCGGGAAGAACGTTTGGAAGAGAAAAGCCTTCTCTCCGAATGACAATCCACGCATTAACAAGCAAGAACCCCACAGTGATAATGGGTGCAAATGGGATTGCAATTCCCAAAAGAAGGACTATCCCGATGTCATTGGTGTAGATCCCACACGCACCGAGTGCGAAGATCAGCATCAACAAGAAGAAAATCGCATTCTTGAACTGTCGCGGCTCTTTCCGATAGGACCACGTAAAAAGAATGCCCCAAATTATGGCAGGCGAAAAGACCAGTAAAGCACTCATTAATCCACTCAGCATGAGCTCATGCTATCGCAGGGTAAAAATAATGCTGCATCCGCAGGCGGATGCAGCACGATGAAGAATGTCTTAGGCAGCGAACTTCGTCAACACACCGAAACCGATGATTGAAACCGCCCAAATCAGAAGAATGGCCAAAGTGATCCGATTGAGGTTACGCTCTGCAACACCAGAAGAACCGGCGGAAGAAGAAATTCCGCCACCGAACATATCGGAAAGGCCGCCGCCCTTACCCTTGTGCATCAGAATCGTCAGGGTCAGCAAAATGCTGGTCAGGGTGATGATGACGATAAGTGTAATGTTCAGTGCCGCCACGTTCGATTTTCCGATTCTTTCAGAGACTTCAACGGTGTGTAGTCTAGCGAATAATGCCTAGGCAAGGCCAGCTGGGCGCCGAAGTGTTGCGCACTTCGGCGCCCAGAGCCTTTAAAAGATCACAGCTCCTGGAAGCGAGCCATCGCAGCGAAGGAGTCTGCCTTCAGCGACGCGCCACCAACAAGTGCGCCATCAACATCGGGCTGGCTCATGAGCTCCTTGATGTTTCCGGGCTTTGCCGAGCCGCCGTAGAGAATGCGCGTGGAGTCAGCGGTTGCTTCGCCGTAGTCGGCGCGCAGCGCCTCGCGGATCGCGCCGCAAACTTCCTGGGCGTCATCTGCAGTTGCAGTCTCACCGGTACCAATTGCCCAAATGGGTTCGTAGGCGATGACAATCTTCGCAACCTCGTCAGCGGTGAAGCCTTCGAGTGCTGCACGAACCTGACCGAGAACGAACTCAACGTGGGTTCCAGCCTTACGAACCTCAAGAGCCTCGCCACAGCACAGGATTGGGGTCATGCCCGCATCAAAAGCCTTGCGAGCCTTTTGGCCAACAAGCTGATCGGACTCGTTGTGGTACTCACGACGCTCGGAGTGGCCAACCACCACGTAGCTGCATCCAAGCTTGGTCAGCATCTCAGAGGAGATCTCACCGGTGAATGCACCATTATCGTGGACAGAGATGTCCTGTGCACCGTACTTGATCTGAAGATCATCAGCGTCAACAACGGTCTGCACGGTACGAAGATCGGTGAACGGAGGGATCACCAGGACCTCGCAACGCGAGTAGTCAAAGTTGTGATCCGAAAGTTCCATGGCCAAGCCCTGGACCAGGTGATTTGCCTCGAGGTGATCGAGGTTCATCTTCCAGTTACCTGCCATCAAAGGGGTACGTGTCATTGTTCAGTCCTCCAGTACTGCGATACCGGGCAGAACCTTACCCTCGAGCAGTTCGAGAGAGGCGCCACCACCGGTGGAAATGTGAGAGAAAGTAGATTCGTCAAAGCCAAGGTTACGAACGGCAGATGCGGAGTCTCCACCACCGATAACGGTGAATGCGGTTCCTTCGCTCATTGCACGTGCGACTGCCTTTGTTCCCTCTGCGAATGCGGGGAACTCGAAGACGCCCATGGGGCCGTTCCACACAACGGTCTTTGCAGAAGCAATTGCCTGAGAGAAAATCTCGCGGGTCTTCGGGCCGATGTCGAGGCCCATCTGATCCGCGGGAAGCGCGTCTGAGCTTACGACGGTTGCGGGCGCGTCTGCTGCAAACTCAGGAGCAACGACAGTGTCGACAGGCAGAAGAAGCTCAACGCCATTCTTCTTTGCGGTCTCCATGTAACCCTGCACGGTGGGAATCTGGTCTGCCTCGAGCAGAGACTTACCAACTTCGTAGCCCTGCGCTGCAAGGAAGGTGTAGGCCATGCCGCCACCGATAATGAGCTTATCCGCCTTTGAAAGCAGATTAGCGATCACACCAAGCTTGTCGGAGACCTTCGAGCCACCCAAAACGACAACGTAAGGACGCTCCGGATCATTAACTGCTTTACCCAGGGACTCGATTTCCTTAACGACCAGCAAACCTGCTGCACTGGGCAGAAGCTTGGCAACGTCGTAGACAGAGGCTTGCTTACGGTGAACAACACCGAAACCATCGGACACAAACGCATCGGCCAGAGAAGCAAGCTGGGCAGCGAAGGCTTCGCGCTCTGCATCGTCCTTCGAGGTCTCTGCAGCGTTGAAGCGAACATTCTCGAGAAGAACGATTTCACCGGGCTTTGCGGCCTCAACTGCAGCGTGTGCTCCTTCACCGACAGTGTCGGGAGCAAGAGTGACCTTGACGCCGGTCAGCTCAGCAAGGCGGCTGGCAACGGGGGCAAGTGAGAATGCGGGGTTGACTTGGCCCTTGGGACGACCAAGGTGAGCGGCAATGATGACCTTTGCACCTGCATCCAAAAGAAGCTTGATCGTCGGAAGTGCCGCGCGAATACGGCCATCATCAGTAATGTTCTGATCAGCATCGAGGGGAACATTGAAGTCCGAACGGAGCAGAACGCTCTTACCGGAAAGATCACCCAGGCTATCAATTGTCCTCATGGGAATCTCCTTAAATAAATGAAAAATTGAGACGCTAGCGAACTGGGCCCGCATACGCTTTCACGTACACGGGCCCAGTAACTAGCAGATCATGCTCTATGCGAGGATCAGGCCAGCTTGGAGCCAACCAGCGAGGTCAGGCGAACAAGAGCGTTCGAGTAGCCCCACTCGTTGTCGTACCAAGAGAGAACCTTCACCAGGTTGCCGATGACCTTGGTCTCGGTTGCATCGAAGATCGAGGTGTGGGGGTTGCCCACGATGTCGGTGGAGACGATCGGATCTTCGGTGTACTCAAGAACACCCTTGAGCTCACCCTCGGCGGCAGCCTTCACGGCAGCCTGGATAGCCTCAACCGAGACCTCCTTCGTTGCAACGAAGGTCAGGTCGGTCAGCGAGCCGGTCGGGGTGGGAACGCGAACTGCGAGTCCGTCGAACTTGCCCTTGAGCTCGGGCAGAACCAGAGCAACAGCCTGAGCCGCACCGGTCTTGGTGGGGATCATGTTGAGGGCTGCTGCACGTGCACGACGCAGATCCGAGTGAGGTGCGTCGAGAACGCGCTGGTCGCCGGTGTAGGAGTGGATGGTGGTCATGATGCCACGCTCGATACCGAAGTTCTCGTGGAGAACCTTGGCCAGAGGAGCAAGGCAGTTGGTGGTGCACGAAGCGTTGGAGATGATGTTCATCGTGGCGGGATCGTAATCACCGTCGTTCACGCCCATGACGAAGGTGCCGTCAACATTCTTTGCAGGTGCCGAAATGACGACCTTCTTTGCGCCAGCTGCGATGTGTGCAGCTGCCTTTTCACCATCGGTGAAGAAACCGGTGGACTCAACGACAACCTCGACACCGAGCTCGCCCCAAGGCAGGTCGGCAGGATCGCGCTGTGCGAGAACCTTGATGTGCTTTCCGTCAACGATGATGCCCTCATCGTCGTAGGAAACCTCACCATTGAAGCGACCCATGATCGAGTCGTACTTCAGCAGGTGTGCCAGAGTCTTATTGTCGGTCAGATCGTTAACTGCAACGACCTCGATGTCTGCGCCCTGCTCAATTGCAGCGCGGAAGAAGTTACGACCGATGCGGCCAAAGCCGTTAATGCCAACGCGGGTGGTCACTGTTGTCCTCCTGCTTGTGCCCCCTGCGGGACACGCTTTCTGTATCAACCATGAAGATGCGGTTTGCATCTATGGCCCGCAGTTCTCTGCGGTTCCAGTACCTCTAATCTACACCTTTACGGTCCGAGATGAGGGTGAACTAAGTCCTTAGAGATCTGGCCCACATTATGCCGAAAGAGAGATCTCAGTCACCGTCGAGCATATCCAGGGTCAGAGCAGATTCAGTATCCGGAATACCCCGCTCATGCGCGACCTTATCGGCCATAGCTAAAAGACGGCGAATACGGCCTGCAACCGCGTCCTTTGTCAGCGGCGGATCGGTATGTTTGCCCAGCTCCTCGAGGGAAGCCTGCTTGTACTGGATGCGCAACTCCCCCGCCTGCCGGAGGTGATCTGGAACATCGTCGCCCAAAATCGCAAAGGCTCGCTCAACTCTCGCACCGGCCGCGACCGCGGCGCGAGCGCTACGACGAAGGTTCGCATCATCAAAGTTTGCTAAGCGGTTAGCTGAACCCCGGGCCTCGCGACGCTCACGCCTCTGCTCCCAGGCAACATGAGTAGCAGGTGCACCCAGCGCACGGATGAGCGCACTAATGGCCTCGGAATCACGAGCCGTGACGCGATCAGATCCGCGCACTTCCTTTGAACGAACAGTAGCTCCGAGCTTACGGGCGAGCCCCACCATCGCGAGTGCAACCTCGGGGCCCGGACAAGTAATTTCCAAAGACGAGGAGCGTCCAGGCTCGAGAAGAGAACCGCGGGCAAGAAAAGCACCGCGCCACACAGCCGCGGCCTCATCTTTACCGGAAGCAACCAAGGTCGCAGGGAGCCCGCGCACTGGCCTTCCCGCCCCATCGACGAGGCCGGTGAGTCGAGCAAGTTCATCCGCTCGGTGCACGACACGTACGACGTAACGCTTTCCTCGGCGCAGCGACGAACCCGAAACGACAACGACAAAGGACTCAACGTTGTACAAGCTGGTCAGGAATGCACGAAGACGGCGTACGGCTACGGAAGAATCTAACTCCGCTTCGATAAGGATCCGACCACCCACGAGGTGTAGACCACCTGAGAAACGAAGAATCGCACATACCTCTGCGGCCATCGCAGATTGCGAGGGAACCACGCTACGCGCTAATTCGTCTTTCATATCCGATGTGAGGGACACCTTGTCTCCTTATGTCAGGGTGCACTGGAACGAGGAAGATTCTACGGGAGCCAGGTTTCGCTGCGGCCAACTTCGCCAAGAAAACCATCAAAAGCATCACGCAATGCTGCAGCAAGTCGTAAAGGATCATGATGGGCTTCGCCATCACCGGTGCGAACCTGACGCAAAAGAACGCGCGCGCCTAGAGCATCAGCAGCCTCGGCAAGATCATCAATATCGTCAGTTGTTGTCGGATCAGCGATCACTACATCCAGTTTGAAACTGGGAGCGTATTGAGCGATCGCTCGGACATGATCAGCTGTTGTCATTGATTCTGTTTCACCGCGCTGACGTTCAAGGTTCAAAATGAGCGCACGGTGAGCTTCGGTAGTGACCAGTGCACGATGCAGATCAGGAACCAATAAGTGCGGAATTACCGAGGTGTACCAAGAACCGGGACCAAGAACAACCCAATCGGCTTCCGAAATTGCATCGGTAACTGCTGCAGGAACTTTTGGTTCTTCTGGGCTGAGGCGTACTGCCTCAACATCACCCGCTGCAATTGCGACCTTCGATTGTCCTTTAACGGTGTAGCGTCGCCCGTTATCATTCATATCCGCTTCAATACTCAGCGGGTCTGTCGACATCGGGAGAACACGCCCCTGTGCCCCCAGAAGACGGCCGACAAAATCGAGACCTTCAACCGGGTCGTCAAGAAGCTGCCACAAGCCAGCAATCACAATATTGCCGACTGCGTGACCATCCATCGGGCCACTGGTCTTCAAGCGCATCTGGAAGACATCACGCCAAGTTAAACCCCATTCAGTTTCTTCACACAAAGACGCTAAAGCCATGCGTAAATCACCCGGGGGAAGAATTGGCATTTCTGCACGAAGCCGGCCCGAAGAGCCACCATCATCTGCAACGGTGACCACGGCTGTGAGCTGACGTGTGATGTGTCGTAATGCGCGCAGGGTAGCGGATAGCCCATGTCCACCACCTAGGGCGACGACACGGTTATTCGATTCGCCGCGCTGCATCCACCCAGCAGCATCAACGTAGGTCATCGGCTATTCCTTTCCCATATCGCGATGCATGATTCGCACATTGAAACCATGCTCGCGCAGCCTGCGGGCGATGAGCTCTGCGCTCGCCACTGAACGGTGCTTCCCGCCCGTACACCCAACTGCAATTGTTGTGTAACGCTTGAGTTCACCAATATACCCCTTCAGCATGGGTGCAAGAAGATCAGCGTAACCAACAACGAAGTCGCGGGCACCCGGCTGGGACAGGACGTAATCTGCAACAGGTTGGTCTTTACCCGTCAAATGACGCAATTCATCAACCCAGTAGGGATTCTTTAAAAAGCGCACGTCAAGAACGTGGTCAGCATCCAAGGGGAGACCGTGCTTAAAACCAAAGGATTCAACGGTAATACGAAGCGGCACATCGCCAGCCTGAGCAATAACATCACGGATATGACGTGTCAGGTCATGAACGGACATCCTGGACGTGTCAATAATCGTATCTGCGAAACGACGTAGAGGAGCAAGCGCGCGCTCTTCGGCTGTGATCCCATCAAGAAGAGTTCCGTCTCCCTGAAGCGGGTGAGGGCGGCGATTTGATTCATAACGCCGGACAAGAGTGTCCGTCGAAGCCTCAAGGAAGATTACTCGATAAGCAACCCCCAACTCCTTAAGCTGTTCAAGGGCGCGAGCAAAATCAGAAAAGAACTCACGTGAACGCACGTCAACAACGACAGCTAATCTGTGGACTCCCCCGCCAACGGGACTCATCATGCCAACCAGCGCTGGCAGCATTGCCGGTGGAAGATTATCAACGACGTACCAATCAAGATCTTCGAGTGCGCGGGCAGCACCAGTACGCCCTGCTCCTGAGCACCCGGTGATGATCACAACCTCGTTTCCACCCTCATCGGCAACATCTGGGGCAATCTGATCGAGAAGTGGGATACCTCCGGGCACAGTTTCCTGCGAAGTGTCGGGTGGGATGGGAGTTTCGCTCATACCCCTATGGTGCCATTGATCAGCAAATCTTTCCCGGTTTTTCCTCAGGCAGTTTAGCGCTACTGCGAAAGCGGAAGATCCGGATTAAGCGCCTGCCAAATTACGGTTCCCAGGGAGGGCCCAATCCCATTCACTTCAGCAATTTGTTCAGGCGTGGACTCACGAATCTTCTTAACAGAACCAAAGTGACGTAAGAGCGCTTTCTGGCGAGAAGGACCAACTCCTGCAATTCCATCCAATACTGAGCGCTGCTGATTCTTCGTGCGCCGTTTCCTATGCGCCGTGATAGCGAATCGATGGGATTCATCTCTGAGATACTGAAGCATATAGAGAGCTGCAGAGGTACGCGGGAAAATCAGTGGGAATTCCTCACCGGGAATCCATACTTCTTCTAACCTTTTTGCAAGGCCGATCAGGGGAATATCGATTCCCATTGAATCCAAAGCATCGCGGGCAGCATTAACCTGCGGCAAACCGCCATCGACAACTACTAAATCAGGTCGATACGAAAAGCGCCGTGGCCGTCCGTTAGCATCAACTGGACCAGATTCGAAGGCGATACCTTCTTCATCTTCACCATCTTCGCCATTTTCTTCAGCAAGGAGCCTACGGAATCGTCGCCGAAGGACTTCGTCCATTGCCGATGTATCATCAGGAGTTCCCTCGCCATTTTCACCGTGAATGTTGAAATGGCGATACGCATCCTTCCTTGGTACTCCATCTTCAAAAACAACCATTGAACCAACCTGAAGCTGGCCCTGAGTGTGAGAGATGTCGTAGCACTCGATGCGCAAAGGAGACGCAGGAAGATCGAGGTATTCAGCAAGCTCGTCCAGGGCTTGACCGCGTTGGGCAAGATCGCCACTGCGACGTGTTTTATGCAGAATCAACGCATGTTTGGCATTTTCTTTAACGGTCTCCATAAGCTGAGCCTTAGGACCCCGTTTGGGGACATGAATATCTACCGCCGCTCCCCTTTTTTCCGTGAGCCACTGCGCGATTGTGCCCCCTTCGGTGGGCATCACACTCACCAAAATCTCACGTGCCACCGCCCGAGTAGGAGTATGAATCACATCATCGACTGATACTGCCTGAGCCTGTTCAATGCGTCCTTTCCTACCCTGCGGAATATCCGGGAGTTCGGAATAGACCTGCTCGAAAAGCCGGGCCATGAGTTCGGCTTCACTGGCATCATCGTCGCGGGAAGCTACCCACCCTCGAGTACCACGAATGCGACCGCCACGAACGTGGAAAACATGTACCGCAGCGTCAAGCTCGTCACTTACTAAGGCAAAAATATCCGCGTCAGTTCCATCGTTTAAAACCATCGTGTTGCGTTCTAGAACCGTCTCTAGCGCACGCAGGTCATCACGTTTCTTTGCGGCGGTTTCAAAATCGAGCTCAGCACTAGCTTGCCGCATTTCAGACTCGACTTGACGCAGAATAGGGCTTGCCTTTCCCTCAAGAAAGTCACACATCGACTGAGCTAAAGCGCGATGTTTTGCTTGAGAAATACGACCGACGCAGGGCGCCGAACACTTGTCGATATATCCAAGAAGACATGGACGTCCTTGAGCTTGAGCACGCCGAAACACGCCAGCGGAACACGTTCTAACGGGGAAAACGCGGATCAGGAGTTCAATAGTGTCGCGGATAGCCCAAACTTTCGTGTACGGACCAAAGTAACGCGTGTCTTTCCTACGCGCTTCTCGGGTGACCTGGACACGGGGGAAACGCTCCCCCATACTCACAGCGAGATACGGATAGGACTTGTCGTCCTTGAACATCACGTTAAAACGCGGATTGAATTCCTTGATCCACGTAAATTCAAGGGTGAGCGCTTCAATCTCGTTACGTACAACAGTCCACTGCACCGAGGCAGCGGTCGTCACCATTTTCTGGGTACGCGGATGAAGATTGGCAAGGTCTTGAAAATAATTAGTCAGACGCGCCCGAAGGTTCTTTGCTTTCCCAACATAGATGACCGCGCCCTGTTCATCGCGGAACCTATAGACTCCTGGGTCTGTCGGGATCTCGCTTGTTTTCGGTCGATAGGTCGAAGGATCAGCCACGTTCCTAGCCTAACCGGGCTATCAATGCGATGCTTGCTCTGTATGGCATTAGAAAACTTTTGGTCTGAGGTTTATCATTTCTTGAAGGTATTGCTGCGGAAAGGTTTGCCATGTTTACCCAGGCCCAAGAGCTTATCGACTTCATCGAAAAGGAAGAAATTGCGTACATCGACGTACGTTTCTGCGACCTTCCGGGAGTCCAACAGCACTTCACTATTCCCGCCAGTGAGCTTCAGGCTTCGGTCCTCAAAGATGGACTGATGTTCGACGGCTCGTCCGTTCGAGGCTTCACGCAGATTCACGAATCAGATATGAAGCTGATTCCGGATATTACGTCAGCTTTCGTCGATCCTTTCCGTGCTAATAAGACACTCGTCATCATTTTTTCCATTGTCGACCCATTTACTGATGAGCCTTTCTCACGCGACCCCAGACAAGTTGCCGCAAAGGCCGAGGCATACCTGCGCTCCACTGGCATCGCCGACACCTGTTACATCGGCGCAGAGGCGGAGTTTTTCGTCTTCAACGATGTGCGTTATCAAGTAAGTCCTCAATCGACTTTCTACGCTCTTGACTCCGACGAGGCCTATTGGAATACAGGACGCACGGAAGCAGGTGGGAATCTGGGATATAAAGTCGCACTTAAGGGCGGTTATTTCCCTGTCTCCCCCAGTGATGACTTCACCGATCTTCGCGATGAGATGTCTAACCTCCTGACCGAGGTAGGACTTAAGCTTGAGCGCGCACACCACGAGGTTGGGTCGGGCGGCCAGCAGGAGATCAACTACCGCTTCGATACCTTAACAACTGCCGCAGATGACATGATGAAGTTTAAGTACGTCATTAAGAATGCTGCGCGCGCTGCGGGGCTGTCTGCAACCTTCATGCCCAAGCCGCTATTCGGTGATAACGGTTCTGGAATGCACACCCACCTTTCCTTGTGGAAGGACGGCGAGCCTCTCTTCTATGACGAACGAGGCTACGGTTCTCTTTCCGACACCGCACGCTGGTTTATTGGCGGGCTTTTGGAGCACGCACCAGCTCTGCTTGCCTTCACAAACCCCTCGGTCAATTCCTTCCGCCGACTTGTCCCCGGTTTTGAGGCACCGATTAACCTGGTCTATTCGGCGCGTAACCGTAGCGCCTGTATTCGCATCCCTGTAACTGGCACTTCGCCTGCCGCCAAACGCGTTGAGTACCGTGTTCCTGATCCCAGCGCGAACCCCTACTTATCCTTCTCGGCCTGTCTCATGGCCGGTATCGACGGGATCAAACGCCGTATCGAACCAGCCGCGCCAATTGATAAGGACCTCTACGAACTTCCGAGCGCTGACTACGATTCCATCGCGAAGCTTCCTTCTAGTTTGGAAGCAGCTCTTGAGGCACTTCGTCATGACTACGAGTTCCTCACCGAAGGGGATGTCTTCACCGAAGACCTGATCGAAACCTGGATTAACTATAAAGAAACGGTGGAGATTGCCCCAATGCGCGCCTACCCGCATCCTTACGAATTTCAGCTGTATTACGATCTGTGAGCTAGATAGCCGCCATTAGACGCTATATTCATAGTGTCTACTCATGTAACTGCAGGTCCGAAACGGAGACATCATGAAACGCATGCGTGACGGTTCGTATACGATCAAGCCGAAATTTAAGCTCCCTTCGCACGAGCTGCTCCCTGACCTACTCGCTGCACGAGCCTCGGCTCATCCCGATCAGGTCGCCGTCGAGACACGTTCCTCCGTAGGCGCCACCCGCAAGATCACTGCTGCAGAACTTCAACGTCAGGTTGAATATATTTCCTGTGGCCTTGTCGGCCTCGGTATTGAAGCGGGAGACTCGGTCGCGATTCTCGCTTCCACATCCATGGAATGGCTACTGCTCGACCTTTCTCTTCTCTCGATTGGCGCCGTCACGGTCCCAATCTATGAATCTGATTCGGCCACGCAGATCCACCACATCCTTGAAGATGCCCACGTCGTTCAGGTATTTACGGCAACGACGCAACAGGCAGAATTAGTTCGAAGCGTTGCCCCCGCTTTCACGCGTTCAATCGACAGTTTCGACCAGGGAGCATTGCGAACCATTGCTCGCGCTGCCAAACACGTGTCAATCGATGACGTTAGAACTCGCCGTTCTTCACTGGACTCTTCGTCGATCGCAACAATTATCTATACCTCCGGTACCACCGGAGTCCCCAAGGGTGTCGTCCTCACCCACGCAAACTTCCTGGCGACGATTGCAGGCGCACGTCAGGTCGTTGGCGATATCGTTGACTCTCCAGATACACGACTGCTCCTCTTCCTTCCGGTCGCGCATGTTCTTGCACGCCTCGTTATGCACCTCGTGCTTTCTGGGGCGGGTGTCCTTGGATTCTCGCCAAATATTAAGAATCTCCTACCCGACATTCAGTCTTTCAAGCCCTCTGTTCTGCTTGTCGTACCGCGTGTGCTCGAAAAGGTCTACAACGCCGCTTCCGCGAAAGCCGGCGGCGGAATCAAGGGAAAGATGTTCGCTTGGAGCGCCAAGCAAGCTCGCACATATGCACTCGCACAAGAACGCACTTTCGGGCCTTCCCTGCTGAAGAAGGCACGCCACGGCATCGCCGATGCGCTTGTTCTGAAGAAGATCCGTTCGATTCTTGGCCCGAATCTTCGCTACATCGTTTCCGGCGGGGCGCCTTTAGCCACCGACCTTGCTCAGTTCTATTCGGGAATGGGCATCACCCTTCTCCAGGGCTATGGCTTATCCGAAACGACCGGACCGATCGCTGTTCAGCATGTCGGTAAGAATCCCGTAGGTACCGTAGGTCTGCCCCTTCCGGGAAACTTCATCAAGATCGCAAAAGACGGAGAAATCCTTGTTAAGGGTGTTTCGGTTATGCCCGGCTACTATCACCTGCCTGACCAGACTCATCAGGTTATGCCCGATGGTGAGTGGTTCCATACCGGTGACTTGGGATCTATCTCAAAGAGCGGTCAGCTTTCAATCACCGGACGAAAGAAAGAACTCATCGTCACCGCGGGTGGTAAGAATGTTTCTCCCGAGGTTCTTGAAGATTCGCTGGCTACCCACCCCTTAGTTGCAAACGTCATTGTTGTTGGCGATCAACGGCCATTTATCGGTGCGCTCTTTACCCTTGACGCTGAGATGCTTCCAGATTGGCTGCGTAAGCACGGACTCCCCCGTTGCTCGCCACTCGAGGCCGCCCAGCTTCCCGAAGTGCAAACCTCACTCCAGCGTGCAATAGACCGCGCAAACAAGGCAGTCTCTCGCGCGGAGTCCATCCGCAAATTCCGAATTATCGATGCGAGCTTTACTGTCGAAAACGGCTACGTGACTCCGTCAATGAAGCTTCGTCGTGGAAAAGTACTTCATGATTTTGCAGATGAAGTTGACGAACTTTACGGTGGTCCACTTGAATCTGCCCCCGCAAAGCGCCGCCGTTTCTTTCGACGTGCACGATAGACGCTGAACTCAATACAACTGAAAGGGATACCCATGACAGTACGCAGGCTTGCAGATGGCTCTTGGGAAGCGACTGCAACTCGCCAGGCGAGCCCCGAGATGAATTTGCCGTCAATGCTTCGCCTGCGTGCTCAAGAGCACCCTGGTCAGGTTGCAATTGAGCGTCGTTCACCTGTGGGCACTTGGCGCCCCGTTACCATCGATCAGTTCCTTTCGGATGTTGATTCGATTGCTCGAGGCCTCATCGCCCTGGGACTTGAAGCAGGTGAGCACCTTGCGATTTTGGCACCAACATCGTACGAGTGGGCCCTCATCGATGTCGCTGCCCTGTCCTGCGGTGCGATTACCGTCCCGATCTACGAAACCGATTCTGCCGTCCAAATTGAGCACATCCTCAAGGACGCAGATATCCGCATTGTCATTACCGCGACGACTCAGCAGGCCGAACTTGTTCAGTCCGTAAAGACGGATTCGGTTCGTCATCTCCTCTCGCTTGATAAGGGAGCTCAACGAGAGCTTGCCCAAGCCGGACTCGACGTTCCAATCGAAGAAGTGCGCCTGCGGACCGAGTCCGTCAAGCTTGAGGATGAAGCCACCATTATTTACACCTCCGGAACCACCGGGGTCCCCAAAGGTGTTGTTCTCACACATGGGAACTTCATCAGCCCCATGCTTCAGGCCTACGATTTCCTTCCCCTTCTCATCAATGATCCGCGCTCTCGTTCGCTGCTCTTCTTACCCGTGGCTCACGTACTTGCACGCTTTGTGATGTACTGCTTGCTCTCGGGACAGGGAGTCGTAGCTTTTTCACCAGATACACGCAACCTGGTTGATGATATTGCGACCTTCAAGCCCTCAATGCTTTTGGTTGTCCCACGCGTCTTGGAGAAGGTCTATAACGCGGCGTCAGCCAAGGCGGGTGGCGGTTTCAAGGGACGAATGTTCTCATGGGCAGCAAAGCAAGCACGCGCCCTTTCGCAGTCGCGCGCCTATGTGGATACTCCTCTCCCCGAGTCCTTAGTTGCTGGTCCACTACCAGACACGACACCCGTGCCCGACGCCTCGGCAATTCCTTCTCCCGGCCCCTCCGCTCTATTAAAGATTCGCGGGCGCGTTGCTGACGCATTGGTTCTCTCGAAGGTCAAGGCAATTCTTGGACCAAACCTTCACACGATCATCTCTGGAGGCGCTCCCCTTGCCCTCGACCTTGCAAACTTCTACCGAGGCCTCGGACTGACCCTGCTCCAGGGATACGGACTCTCCGAGACCACCGGTCCCATCAGCGTCGAAATCCCCCAGGATTTCCCGCCGGATAGTGTAGGTTTCGTGTGGCCCGGCAACCAGGCGAAACTGGCCAGCGACGGGGAACTTTTAGTCCGCGGAATTTCAGTTTCCCGCGGTTACCATAACCTTCCCGAGGCCACTGCTGAGGCCTTTGTTGATGGCTGGTTTAAGACCGGGGATCTTGCCTCCATTGATGACCGAGGCCATATCCGCATCACCGGCCGCAAGAAGGAACTCATCGTCACCGCAGGTGGGAAGAACGTCTCCCCTGAAATTTTGGAAGATGCCCTTTCAACCCATCCGTTGATTGCCAACATCATCGTTATTGGTGATAATCGCCCATATATCGGAGCACTGATTTCACTCGACACAGAAATGCTCCCCGAATGGCTGCGCGCCCACGGCCAACCTGTCGTAGATGCTGCTCAGGCTGCAGAACTACCGGCAGTGCGTGAATCTTTGGAACGAGCAATCGCACGGGCAAATAAGCAAGTTTCGAGGGCCGAATCGATTCGCCGCTACCGCATCGTAAACGCAGCCTTTACTGTTGAGAACGGATATATGACGCCATCACTGAAGCTCAAGAGGCGTCGGGTTCTTGCTGATTTTGCGGATGAGGTCGAAGCGCTTTACGAATCGGGAACAACTCCCGAAGCTCAGTAAGTCTTATCAAGATCACTGCGTATGTTTTTGAGGCAAAAGTACTCCTTTTAATGTTGTGTGGGCTTCCCTTTCGGGAAGCCCACACAACTCTTTTCAACTCAGCTTACGTCGCTCATCCTGCTACTTTGACTTCGCTCCATGCTGTTCTGAGGCCTCGAAAATCTCCGCAAGGAACTGACCTGTGAATGATTCATGAACCCTGGCGACTTCTTCAGGGGTCCCTTCTGCAACGACGGTACCGCCACCGCTGCCCCCTTCAGGACCCATGTCAATCACCCAGTCGGCACTCTTGATGACGTCAAGATTGTGCTCGATAACGATCACCGTATTGCCCTTATCAACCAGGCTCTGCAGGACAAGAAGAAGCTTTCGAATATCTTCGGTGTGCAGACCCGTAGTTGGTTCGTCTAGGACATACACTGTCCGCCCAGTTGATCGACGTTGCAGCTCCGATGCGAGCTTGACGCGTTGCGCCTCTCCACCGGATAAAGTTGTCGCAGCCTGACCAAGTCGCACGTAGCCCAAGCCAACTTCAACCAAGGTGTTCAGGTGACGGGAAATACGAGAGATTGGAGCAAAGAACTCAGCGGCCTCGGCAATAGGCATATTGAGAACATCTGCAACGCTCTTACCTTTGTAGAGAATCTCCAAAGTCTCACGGTTGTACCGTGCACCATGGCAAACCTCGCAGGGGACATAAACATCCGGCAGAAAGTTCATCTCAATCTTGAGGGTTCCATCACCCTTACAGGACTCGCACCGTCCCCCCTTCACATTGAAGGAGAAACGCCCGGGACCGTAACCGCGAAGCTTTGCCTCAGGAACTTCAGCAAAGAGCTTACGAATTTGATCCCAAACTCCCGTGTAGGTGGCTGGATTAGACCGCGGTGTACGACCGATAGGCGATTGATCAACATGCACGACCTTATCAAGCCCCTCAGTTCCCACAACGGAACGATGGCGT
This sequence comes from Trueperella pyogenes, assembly GCF_001070855.1. Lineage (GTDB taxonomy): Bacteria > Actinomycetota > Actinomycetes > Actinomycetales > Actinomycetaceae > Pauljensenia > Pauljensenia pyogenes_A. Next base: position 76,890 of record NZ_JVLH01000013.1, read on the forward strand.
CCCGGAACAAGACGGGCACCGTTCAAACGGCTAGCCAAGGACCGATAAAGAATTTGATTGACCAAGGTAGATTTACCCGAGCCCGATACGCCTGTCACCGCAGTAAAAGTCGAAAGCGGGAAGGACACCGTAACATCTTTGAGATTGTTCTCGCGTGCACCCTTCACAGTAATCTGGCGCTTGGGATCACGCTGCCGGCGGGATTGAGGGATAACAATCGAACGCTTTCCACTGAGATATTGACCGGTCAAAGAGCGTTTATTCTCTTTGAGTTCCTCAAGAGTTCCGCTGTGAACGATCCATCCACCATTTTCACCGGCCCTCGGCCCCACGTCGACGATCCAGTCAGCAGCCTCGATGGTCTCTTCGTCGTGTTCGACAACGATCAGGGTATTTCCGAGGTCGCGTAGGTGTTCCAAGGTCGCAATCAGCTTGCGGTTGTCACGTTGGTGAAGACCAATCGAGGGCTCATCGAGGACATACAAAACCCCTACTAGGCCAGAACCAATTTGGGTTGCCAAACGAATTCGTTGAGCCTCTCCACCAGAAAGGGTTGCAGCTCCGCGAGAGAGCGTCAGATATGACAGGCCTACATCGACCAAGAAGTTCAATCGGGCCTGAATCTCGGTGAGAATCGGTGCGGCAATGACAGACGAACGTTCTTCCAAAGTAACGCTGTCGAGGAAGTCCTTTGCATCGCTAATCGACAAATCCGAGAGCTGTGCGATTGAGAGATCACCGATTGTCACTGCCAAGACCTCGGGACGTAATCTGGCTCCTTGGCATGCGCTACAGGGAACTTCACGCATGTACGAATCCATACGATCAACGACCAGCTGTGATTCAGTCTCTTCTTTTTTACGCTGGATATAGGTAAGCGCGCCCTCGAAACCCGTCGTATACGAACGTTCCCGTCCCCAACGGTTACGGAATTTAACTTTTACTTCATAGTTTCGACCGTTGAGGATTGCATCCTTAACCTTCTTGGGAAGATCTTTCCACGGTGTGTCCATGGAAAAACCGAGCTCTTTTGCCAAGGCTTCCAGAAGGTGTCGGTGATACTTAAAATTCGAGTTCCATACAATCACGGCACCTTGGTTGAGCGAGAGTTCCTCATCCGGTACGACAAGTTCAGGATCAACTTCGAGTTTGGAACCCAAGCCTGAGCACTCGGGACATGCACCGTAGGGCGCATTAAAGGAGAAAGTTCGCGGTTCGATTTCATCCAATGTCAAGGGATGGTCGTTGGGGCACGAACGCTTTTCGGAGTATTTGCGTCGGCGATCAGGATCTGACTCATCCAAATCAATACAGTCGATAATTACTAAGCCGTCCGAAAGACGAAGTGCCGTTTCAACAGAGTCAGTCAATCGTTGACGGACACCCTCACGTACGACAAGACGGTCGACAACAACTTCGATCGTGTGCTTGAGCTTCTTTTCCAGCGGCGGGACGTCCTCAAGTCGAAGCAATTGCCCATCGACGATTGCCCGCACATAGCCAGACGCCTTGAGCTCCTCGAGAAGGTCCTGATATTCCCCCTTGCGGCCACGAACAACAGGCGAAAGGACCTGGAAGCGTGTTCCCTCTGGAAGCGAGCGAACACGATCAACAATCTGCTGGGGAGTTTGAGCTTGGATTCGAGCTCCACACACTGGACAGTGGGCTACCCCCGCGCGTGCAAATAATAGACGCAAGTAGTCATGGATTTCGGTAATCGTACCGACTGTCGAACGCGGATTACGCGAGGTAGATTTCTGGTCGATTGACACTGCCGGAGAGAGTCCCTCGATGAAATCGACATCAGGCTTATCCATCTGTCCCAAAAACTGACGCGCATATGAGGACAGGGATTCAACGTATCGTCTTTGCCCTTCAGCGAATATCGTGTCAAAGGCAAGAGAAGACTTACCCGATCCCGATAGACCGGTGAAAACAATCATCGAGTCACGAGGAAGATCAAGGTCAACACCCTTGAGATTATGCTCGCGGGCACCACGGACAATTAACTGATCATGCACTCCACTAGTTTACGTGTTGACGCATTGCTTTGGTCGAACATGTGTTCTTTTATGCTTTGCTTCACGTTTAGTCTATGGATTGCCCTTCGGACTCAGCTTCGCGAAGCTTACCCATGTAGAGCACCCGTGAGAATGCCTCGATCACGAGGCCAGCAGCAAGTCCTGATCCGATAATCGCCAGCCACAGCGGAGCCGGGGGCCATTGGAAGGCGAAGAAGGCTCGAGCAAAGGGAAGAAGAACACCTAAAACCCCCGCTAGAGCCATAGCGCAGATCAAGGCTACGCGCCACGGTACCAGCGGTCGCGCTGTGATTGACAAAAGCCACAATCCTGCAATCAGAACCGTCATTGCGGCCGCTGTAGAACCGAGTACTGTACCGTTGCCGACCGACGAGTAAACAGCAAGAGCCGCAACTCCTAGGACGATACCGCTGGGAATTGCCAGCGACAAGGTTCGAGACAAGAAACCTGGGACATAACGCCGGTTGTTCGGGCCTAAGGCAATAAAGAATGCGGGAACACCAATAGTTAGGGTGTCGACATACGTAAAATGTCGCGGCAAGAAGGGATACCGCCACGCAAAAATTGCACTGAGAATGACGAATAGGGTCGCGTAGGTCGTCTTTGCCAAGAAAAGCGATGAGACACGTTCCATATTGGCCATGATGCGACGTCCCTCGGCCAAGACGCTGGGGAGCACCGAAAACTTTTGATCAACCAAAACCAACTGTGAAACGGCCTTTGTTGCTGCTGCTCCATTCCCCATCGCAATGCCTAGATCAGCATCTTTAAGCGCGAGAGCATCATTGACACCATCACCCGTCATGGCGACACAGTGCTTCTGAGTTTGCAGGGCCTTAACCAACGCACGTTTCTGCTCTGGAGTAACACGTCCGAACACATCCGTTGCCTCAACAATAGAGAGGAACTCAGCAGACGTTGGGTTCTCAGGAAGATTCCGGGCGTCAAATGCATGAGGAGCATCACCGTCAGGTGAACGCAATCCGACCTGTGCGGCTAGAGCAGCAACCGTAGTCGGACTATCACCCGAAATGATGCGTACACGAACGCCTTGACGGCGGAAGTAATCAAGGGTCTCGGTCGCATCATCGCGCAAGTCTTCTTCCAAAACCAGGAGGGCGAGAGGCGAAGGATTGGCCGGAAGGGTCTGGTCTTCAATGGCCTCGTCATAGCGGACGACGACTAGTACCCTCAAGCCCTCACTGGCATAAGAACGAATATCAGCTCGAAGACTTTCGAGGTTTTCAACGTGGTCAATGAGCATCTCGGGGGCGCCCATAACAATTGATGCGCTTTGCGTGACCCATGCTGCCCATTTACGTTCAGAGGAGAAGGGAATAGTTTGGGAAGGTTCAATGCCTACTTTAGAAAGCTCTCCCCTATTGAGCAGATAATCTTTGACCGCCCGCGCGGTTGCATTTGTTTCATCGTCGTTGAGTACCCACAGCGCACGGAAAAGCTCATCTTCTCGCTGTCGATCAAGGATCTCCAAGGAGCGCAATCGAATTCCACCGGTTGTGAGCGTACCCGTTTTGTCTAGGCACAGTGCATCAACACGAGCCAAGACTTCAACTGCGGGCAGCTCCTGAACAAGAGCACCTTTCCGCGCCAGAGTTGCTGAACCGATCGCGAAGTTCATTGAGGTGAGGAGTACTAATCCTTGAGGGATCATTCCAACGACACTTGCAACAGCAAGAACCAATGCGTGTTGCCAGGCGTAGGGAGTGCCTTCTCCTGCAATTCGTGTTTGGGACCAGAGCGTTAGAAGAATAATTGGAGGAAGGGCAATCGAGATAACACGCAGAATCTTATTAATACCCTGTTGGATCTCAGAAGTGGCAAGAGAGAAAGTCCGTGCATGACGTGCAATGCCCTGCGCGTACAGGTCCGAACCTACTGCTTGCACATGCATCACTCCAGAACCAGAAACGACGGAGGTTCCAGCAAGAACACGATCACCGACCTGCTTAAGAACCGGGCGAGATTCGCCAGTAAGCATCGATTCGTCGATTTCCAGGCCGGAGACTTCTAGGATCTCGCCGTCAGCCGCAATTTGATCGCCGAGTGAAAGCTCGACAATATCGTCGAGAACAATGCGTTGAACGTCAATCTGCTCGGTGCGCCCATCGCGTCGAACCTTCGCGCGGGGGGCATCAACGATCGCAAGGTCATCCAGTGTTTTCTTCGCACGAAGTTCGGAGAAAATTCCGATAACCGCGTTAATGATCATGATCGCGCCAAAAACGGCATCCTGCCAGGACCCGAAGATGATGACGATGACCATTGCGATGCTCAAGATCGCATTAAAAAGCGTCAATACATTTGCGCGGATAATCGATACCAGCGATCGCGATGAAGGCAGCTTAGTGATGTTCAGCTTGCCTGCTTCTTCGCGAATCTTCACTTCGGATCCAGTAAGTCCCTGAGCAAGGTTAGGAGCTTGTGCAGCAAAGGTCATCGGCCGTTACTCCTTGAGGAATCGCGCTTCGAATAAATGAGCGAGGCTAGAACTGTCGTGATGAGTGTCCCTGCAATAACAGCAAGCGAGACCGGAATTCCGATCTCCGGAATTCCATGAATGGGCGCACCCCCGTTAAGGAAGGGCAGGGAGTTTTCGTGAAGTGCATGAAGAATTAGCTTCACCCCGATGAAGCCCAAGATCACTGCAAGTCCGTAGTTGAGGAAAACAAGTTTTTCGAGAAGGCCATCGATAAGGAAGAAAAGCTGTCGAAGCCCTAGCAGTGCAAAAGCGTTGCACGCAAAGACCAAATATTCTTCTTGAGTAAGTCCAAGGATCGCAGGGATAGAGTCGAGTGCAAACATCAGATCTGCGGATCCAAGGGCCATCACAACAAGGAACAAGGGGGTGATCGATGTGTGACGATTATGGCGGTAGAGGAAACGGTCTCCGATGTATCCATCGGTTACGGGGAGAATACGTCGAACGAAGCGGACAAACGCATTCTCTTGAATTTCCTCAACTTCTTCCTCTTCATTAGGTGCACCTTCGCGAGCCTGCGAATATGCCGTCCACAGCAGCCACGCGCCGAAGAAGAAGAACATCCATGTAAATCGATTGACCAGGGTGACACCGACGGCGATAAAAAATGCTCTAAAGATCAGCGCAAGAATGATTCCTGCAAGAAGTGCCTTCTGCTGAAAGTCCCTTGGCACTTTGAAGGACGCCATGATGATGACAAAGACGAAGAGGTTGTCCAGCGAAAGCGACCACTCCATCATGTAGCCGCTATAGAACTGGATAGCGTAGGTTGCTCCGTAGATCGCCCAAATCGCTAGGCCAAACATCACTGCAAGAGCAACGTAACCCAGTGTCCACGCGGTTGCTTCTTTCATAGAAGGCGCATGGGGCTTACGCACGTGTCCAATGATGTCAGTGGAAATTAGGGCGATAACAGCGACGGCCAAGCCGATCCAGCCGAGGATATGTACGTCCACGAATGACCTTTCAGGCAGAGACTTGAGGTCTCTTCCCACCCAAAATTGGGCAGCAACACCGGGTATCTGGGAGATACCGCGTTGACGATGGTGCTCTTTTTGGGATTACTCCCCTCGCGACTAGCGTAACAAACGATTCCACTCACATTCTCTGTCAGATCACAAGTCGTTAAGAGCTTCACACGCAAGTGCTTTAGACTCAACAGCGTGAGTGTTCAAAATCGTGCAGCCCAACTGTCCCGACTGCGTCGCCTGAAGGAGACCCTTTTCGGGTCAACCCAGGCACCTTTTGAACTATCAGTCGTCCAATCCTGTGCTTTTGATACAACAAAACTCGCGCATACTGCCGGTGTTTCCCGACTTGCTGAACTGGGACGCCGTGAGGTTCGTGAACTCACGCCACAGACATTGTCAACAACTGATGATTTTTACTCTGAAGTACGCGATGCGTTAGAGCACCGGGCTTTGATCTGGTTAATTGGACCTATTGACACTGAGCAACTGAAAGAACTCGCAGGTCCACTATTCGGCCTCTTCATGAACGTCGGTGCAGAGCACTCTGAGACGCAGACTGTCTTCGGACTACGGGTCAGTGACGTTGTTCATGAGCTACTTCCCGATGCAAGCTTCAGGGCGGCATTAGAAGGAATGAATGCAACGCGCACTCCCCACGGCCTCGCCCATCAAATTGAGGCAGCGGGGGTAAAGGTTTTCAAACGTTCCCTGATCACGCGAGTTCTCAAAGACCCACGTTTCTGGGTTTACGCGGTGGTCTTCGTGTACTCATCACTTCGGGCACTTCCAGTCGTCTTTGTCCCGCAATTCCACGGCTCTGTGTTGGTCTTGTGGGGAATTGATGTACTGACCGCAATCCCGTATACCTGGGGAATTCTCGCAATGATAACGGCGTCGAGACCATTGGAACGCTACACCGGCGCAATTGTCGCATTAGCAACATTCATGGCACCCTACGTTTATTTCTGGGTGCACGGACGCGGATACCCAGGATCAGTCATCATCATCGTGGGCCTTATGATTGCGGCGTCTATCGCTACTGAGGTTTGGCGCGGGATTCAGAACACGCGTCTTGTCAAGCGTTACTCTGCCTCGCGAAATTCTTGAGGAATTCCCTGGATCGAACGCACAGCGCTCACGACAAGAATCCAGATCCCCGCAACCCACCAAATACCTGTAAGGATAAACGGGCGCAGGGGTGCATATGCGACAAGTAGGGCCGTTGCGGCAACCCATACCAGTGCTGCGAGGATGTTAAGAACACGCAAACGACCAACCCTGAAGGGATGGACAAAAGCAATCGGAGCAACAGTAAGGATTGCCAAAATTATGGTCGCAATAAAGTTAAAAAGAGCTCCGGTTTGGAAAATCCACATAATTGCTGCAACCACATTCCATGCCGCCGGAAAACCCATGAAGTAGTGGTCTGGTGTCTTCAAGGAGACATTGCAATAACAGAACATTGAGGACAGACAGACAATTAAGGCGGCAGCGATACCTAGCCCGCGGGATCCAAACGGGAGATAGAAGACCATGAAAAGTGCCGGAATGAAGGTCCAGGTCAGGTAATCGACAATATTGTCCAAAGTCGCTCCGTCAAAACCGGGAGCATATTCGGTGACGCGAACAGCACGCGCGAAACTGCCGTCGACTGCATCAACAAGAAGCGCGATTCCCAACCACATCCACATCTGGCGAATATGTCCCTCGTACAGAGCAATTGTCGCCAAAGACGCCCACAGCACACCGGTTAGCGTGAAGAGGTGAGCAGACCAAGCAAGGACGCGCTTGGCAAAAGGAACGGGACGCGCTTGCGTATGCGCCTTCGTAGACACAGTCGACTCCCAGAATTGAGAACTTAGGACACCACCATCTTAGTGCTTTTACTCAAAGGCACTAACCAATTTCCACAAAGTTTAGTTTGCAGCTTTCATTGCACGTAGTTCTTTCTTGAGTTCAGCGAGCTCATCACGCAGGCGAGCAGCAAGCTCAAACTGGAGGTTCTCTGCGGCTTCCATCATTCGAGAACTCAGCTGGGCAATAAGATCCTCAAGGTCATTTTGCGCCATATTGGCAAGTTCTTCCCGGCTCCTCGGCATATCCTCAATAGCCTCCGAGGCCATCGCATCTGCGCGAATGTCTGTAGCCGGCCGCTCACGGCGGCACCCGCCTTCGAGGAGCTGCGCAGTATCGACCTCTTCGCGAGCCAGCATGTCAGTGACGTCCGCGATCTTCTTTCGCAGTGGTTTGGGATCAATCCCGTGCTCATGGTTATAGGCAAGCTGGATCTCGCGACGTCGCTCGGTTTCGTCGATTGCTGCACGCATCGAGTCAGTGATGTTATCGGCGTACATGTGCACTTCACCCGAAACATTACGCGCTGCTCGCCCAATGGTCTGAATGAGCGATCGGGTTGAGCGTAGGAAGCCTTCTTTATCGGCATCCAAAATTGAGACCAGAGAAACTTCAGGCAGGTCCAATCCCTCACGAAGCAGGTTAATTCCTACCAAAACATCAAAGACTCCAAGGCGAAGTTCACGTAGTAATTCAACGCGCCTTAAGGTATCGACATCAGAGTGCAGGTATTCGACCTTCACTCCCCTTTCACCTAAGTAGGTTGTCAGATCTTCAGCCATCTTCTTCGTGAGTGTTGTGACCAAAACACGCTCGTCACGCTGCGTGCGCTCTCGGATCTGCTCAAGCAAGTCATCAACCTGACCTTGAGTAGGTTTAACAATAACTTGGGGATCCACAAGGCCAGTCGGACGAATGATCTGTTCAACTACACCGTCAGAACGATCCAGTTCATACTGCCCAGGAGTTGCCGAAAGATAGACCGTCTGACCAATGCGTTGCGTAAACTCATCCCATTTCAGTGGACGATTATCCATTGCCGAGGGGAGGCGGAAACCGTAATCAACCAGAGTGCGTTTTCGCGACATGTCGCCTTCAAACATCGCTCCAATTTGCGGAACCGTCACGTGGGATTCATCGATGACCAGAACAAAATCATCGGGGAAATAGTCGAGCAGCGTATTTGGAGGTGTGCCCGGGCCACGTCCATCAATATGACGCGAATAGTTCTCGACTCCAGCACACGTGCCTATTTCCTTAAGCATTTCGAGGTCGTAGGTCGTTCGCATCCGAAGACGCTGAGCCTCAAGCAGTTTTCCCTGGGATTCAAACCACTCAAGGCGTTCTTCGAGTTCTTTCTCGATGGAAGCAATCGCACGTTTCATTCGTTCTTCACCGGCAACATAGTGCGATGCCGGGAAGAGGTAGACATGATCAACTTCCTCGATGACATTTCCCGTCACGGGGTGGAGTACTGCCAAGGAATCGATTTCATCACCGAACATTTCAATCCGGATTGCCAGTTCCTCATATACCGGAATGATCTCAATTGTGTCTCCACGAACCCGAAAGGTCCCGCGGGTAAATCCGATATCGTTTCGCGTGTACTGCATACCGATGAAGGCACGGAGGAGATCGTCGCGCTCAATGCACATTCCGCGACTCAGCTCGATCATCCGCGCAACGTACTCTTCTGGTGTACCCAAACCATAGATACATGAGACAGAGGAAACAACAACCGTATCTCGGCGAGTTAAAAGCGAGTTTGTTGCACTGTGGCGCAGCCTCTCGACTTCATCGTTGATCGACGAGTCCTTCTCGATAAAGGTATCGGTTTGAGGAACGTAGGCTTCAGGCTGATAGTAGTCGTAATAAGACACGAAGTATTCAACAGCATTATTGGGCAGCAGCTGACGAAACTCCGCTGCCAGCTGCGCTGCCAACGTTTTATTGGGCTCAAGTACCAAGGCCGGACGTTGAACCTCTTCGATCAGCCAAGCAGTCGTTGCGCTCTTACCGGTTCCTGTCGCACCGAGAAGAACAATATCTTGTTCACCCGCGCGCAGGCGTTCTGCTAGCTCATGAATCGCCTTCGGCTGGTCACCAGATGGCGTGTATTCAGAAATAACCTCAAAGGGGTGTTCCGCACGAATGATAGGGCTTTGGCTCACCCTTTAACGCTACGTCATTTCAAACACGAACGCGCCGTGAACGGGTACCTCAGTAAATGTTGGTAGCTCATTTACCAGAGCTCACGCACCTAGTGGGCACCAGTTCACGGCGCAAATCGCAGTGAAACGCTTGATAACAAACGAATCTAGTGATTACTCCTTCACACGACGCTGCGAGGCAATCATTGCGACACCGCCCACTGCAAGCATTCCAGCGACAATCAATGACCAGAAGGAGCCACCCGTTTGTGCCAAGGCACGAACAATTGCGGGCTTTTGCACGGTTGTCTGTGCGGTCGATGCGGCAGGTGCTGCATCCCCAACAGTCAAAGCATTACCAATGCTCTCAGCTTCTGTGGCACGATCGCGCACCTGGTCCCGTGGATCCTCAGAGATCTGCGATGACGAATCACTTGGAGCCGAAGACTCCGTAGTACTTGGGGAAGACGAAACATCATTACTCGGGATCGAGACAGCACTGGTTGTCTCCGTTGCTACCGGGCTCGGCTCCGTCTCAGTCGAGCGACGAACTCGCCTGCGGGAATTGGCATTTGAGTCGGAAGTCGGCTTGGGCGCCTCGGTTGTCGCAGGCGGAGCCACGGGCTGAGGTGCGACAACATTCGTGTTCGGAATCGGGGTTGTCGCAACAGGATCTGGCGTACTTGCAGTCGGTACAACCGGCTGAGGTGCGACAACTGTCGGTTGCGCCGTCGGCGCTACGGGAGCTTCGGAGGTGGCGCTAGGAACGACCGGTTTTGGTGCAACAATAGGCCTTTCAGGTGTCGGGGCTACAGGGGTCTCAGTTGTCGCACTAGGAGTAACCGGAGACGGAGCCGGAGTAGTTACCTCCGGTGTCGGTGTCGTTACTTCAGGTGTGCTTGTCGTAGGCGTCGGTTCAGGAACAGTACTCGTTGCCTGTCCCTTCTTCCATACACGCACGTAATCGACGAGCATGTCAGAACCATTTCCCTTGTACGCATCGATGTACTTAGTTGCATCCGTATAGGTTGTATCGCCGTTGTCGGAGGCAAGGAAGGTTCCACCAACCATCTGGTTTAGGCGCAAGACCATGCCGTTAGCGTCATTCACGAAGGGATTGCTTCCCTTCACCTTGTCGTAAGTAACGGTATGCGCCTTACGTCCGTCAAGGTAGAAGGTGATTGCACGTCCGTTTTTCTCAACACCATAGGTGTGGAACTGGGTCTGCGACGAGCCGTCACCGCCCAGTTGTCCCTGATGTTGTTCGGTCTTCTGTGGGTTACCAACGCGAGGTGTATGAACGTTAGCTTGGAGGTAGTGCGGATCCCAGCCCTTGGCCTCAACTACGTCAATTTCACCGTGTGCGGGGAAGCTAATTGGATCTGTGCCCGTCATCCAAAATGCGGGCCATGATGCGACTGCTGTGGGAAGCTTGATTCGGGCTTCAGCGTAGAAGTCGCCGTAGGCCGCCCACTTCACTCCCTTGTTATCGCGAGTTTGAACCATCGCAGAGGTAAATGGAGCCTTGTAAGAATCAGTCTGCCCCTTGGAGGTACGTTTGCATTCTCGATCAACAGTGACCATGGAATGCGTATTACGATCCCACTTCTGTGTCTTTGGCTCATAACGTGCGGTCAGGTGAAGAACACCACCTGAAACGCTGACATTTTCCTTGGCGTCAGAGTATTGGGCTTGAGAGTGAGCATTGGGATCGAAGCAACCTAGGGCCAAACCCCATTTCGAAGTGTCAAGCTCGCTCCCGTTAAACTCATCCTGGAAGGTCAGAGTGTTATATCCCAGCGCACGCACTTCATCGGGTCCGGGCACTTCGTCGCCAGCCCACGCAAGCGAGAGACCGCCCAAAGTCATTCCTGCGCCAAGAGTCAGTGCACCAAGAGTGCGCACTGCCCTGCTTCCAACAAAAGTACGCTTCGTCTTCAACAGCGCCATTTATCCTCATCTCTGCGGTAAATGTCGGCTGGCCTGTTCACTATCCGATGCAGAAGCTCTTCGTTGCCCCCACGGGGAAGACGGTTATCTTTGCCGCAAGCAACTTTCACAATATCTGACTTCAAGCGTCCCAGTCACAACCGGTCTAGTTTCTCGTACACCTCAATGTTTACGTATCAAACTGGTTGTTTCTGGGTCTTTTCCGGGTTATTTATTGAGCGTTACCCGTTGAATTCATGTGAAAGCTGAAGAAATACTGAAGAAGTTTGAACAACTAGTGCACATGTGTCAACCAGGACGTATAGAGCTGGCTGGATACATCGGCAAGATCTTCTTGATTCCCGTGGTTCTCAACCCAGATACTTGCTAACTTCCGGCGTTCACTATCCGATATTTGCGAGCGTATGCGAGCTCGGGCATCTTCTTCGCTCAGACCGCGAGATATAAGCCGGCGAAGGCGCACTTCCTCTGGTGCGCTGACCATAATCACCGCATCAAAGAGTGATGCATCCTCATAGGTCGTCAAAAGAGGAACATCATACAGCGCGCAAGTTCCCTGAGGGGCAGATTTAAGTCGTTCCCAAGCAAGAGCCGAGATCGCAGGGTGCGTGAGCGAGTTCAACAACAAAGTTGATTCTGGTGAAGAGAAGGCTCTGCGCGCGAGGAGGCGTCGATCCAGTGAGCCATCTGGGAGTGCAAGGTCAGCTCCAAAGTTCTTCAACACGGCCTCGTACACGGGATGGAGAGGCGAAAGAACTTCGCGAGCCAGTTGGTCTGCATCGACAACATAGACGCCGAGGCCGCGCAACACCTGAGCAATCGTGGACTTTCCCGCACCAATTCCCCCGCTGAGTGCAAGAAACAACGCCGGCCCTTTCGCGTGCGCCTGCGGTATCGAGCGAAGAAGATATGCGCTCGCGCCTCCGGATTGAATGACAGTCTTCACATCTGAAGACTAGAACAGTGAACACAGCTTGGCACAACAGGCACGAAGTGAAAGAATCGCGATAGAAATAATTACTTCTACGGCTAGAAGCAGAATAGTGACTCAAACAGCAACAACGCAGACGAAGCGTCCTCAAGGAATGGGACTGCTGATCGCAACCTCCTTAACCTTGTTCTCAATGTTTTTTGGTGCAGGAAACTTGATCTTCCCTCCCATCATGGGCGCCAATTCAGGATCGAACTTTAACCCAGCCATGATCGGCTTCCTGATCGGCGGTGTAGCTCTGCCCGTCATTGCGATTATCGCAATCGCATTGTCAGGAACTGATCTGCGGGACCTTTCTGGACGAGGCGGAAAGGCATTCGGAATCACTTTCTCATGCATGGTGTACCTGTCGATCGGTGCGTTCTACGCACTGCCCCGTACGGGCGCGGTTTCCTTCTCGACAGCCGTTGCACCAATTATTCATTCGACTTCATTCGTGAGCTCGATGATCTTTAACGCATTCTTTTTCGGACTTGCGCTTTTTCTTTCCTGGAATCCTCGTCAGATTGTCAATCACCTCGGTAAAATCCTGACACCTGTCCTTCTGGTTCTCCTTGTTCTTTTGGTTTTCCTGTCACTGGCAAAACTTCCACCTTCTGAGGTTGCTCCCGTCGGACAGTACGTCCACGCACCTTTAACTGCTGGCTTACTTGACGGATACATGACCATGGATTCGATTGCTGCTCTTGCATTCGGAATCATCGTTGTCGCTTCATTTGATCAAGGAGAAGGGGGAATCAGCGGAGCAAAACTCATCCGTCGCACCAGCGCGGCAGGCCTTATTGCGGGTATTTTGCTCGGTTTGGTCTATGTCGGTCTGGGTTTAATTGGACACGTGATTCCCGGCGGACAGAACTACACCGATGGAGCTGCACTCCTCGCCGATGCCTCTCATATAACAATGGGTACAGCTGGACAGCTCGTTTTCGGGCTCATTGTGCTTACCGCATGTATGACGACTGCCGTCGGATTACTCGCTGCAACTTCAGAGTTCTTTGAAAGACTGCTTCCAAAGATCACCTACAAAATGTGGCTCGTCGGCTTTACGATTATCTCCTTCGTGCTGGCATCCGCTGGACTATCAACGGTTCTGAAAGTTGCGGTTCCAATCATTACCTTCCTCTACCCCATCGCTATTTCCATCGTCTTCATTACGATCCTGACTCATCCCCTTCACTACTCAATGCAGGTTCGTTGGACCTTCCGTCTTGGCGTGTGGGTTGCAAGTATCTGGTCGCTTCTCACGACTTTGATTTCCTTAGGCGTACTGGACTTCATTGCGCCTCTGATGGCTTGGAGTCCGGGTCAAGACCTTCAAATTGGTTGGATATTACCGACCGTAGTCGCAGCCTTGATCGGTTTCATGATCGATCTGGGCTTTTCCAAGCGAACCCAGATCTAGCACCAATTGCTTATGACGATGGCCCGTCTCGATAGAGGCGGGCCATCACTCTTAGCCTCGATAAACTGAAGCGATGATTCCCTGACCTAAAAGAAACACCGTCAGGATCCAAAAACTGCCCTTTTCTATATCGACTCCGACCATACCATCGGCTGAGCAATCACAAAAAAACTTGAGGCCCCGGTTTTCACCGGGGCCTCAAAACTGACTATGAGCGCTTAGACGCTTCGATTCAGTTGTTGGTCAGCTTCTCACGAAGTGCTGCAAGCGCCTCATCGGAGGCAAGGGTACCTTCGGAGTCGACCGGGGTCGAGTACGAAGCCTGCTCTTCGACTGCAGGAGCAGCTTCGGCGTCCTCTTCAAGGGCCTTTGCAACCTGAGCCTTGTGGGCTTCCCAGCGAGCCTGGGCCTGTGCGTACTGAGCTTCCCAAGCCTCACGCTGAGCCTCGTAGCCTTCCATCCATTCCTGGGTTTCGGGATCGAAGCCTTCGGGGTACTTGTAGTTGCCCTCTTCGTCGTACTCAGCGGCCATGCCGTAGAGCGAAGGATCGAACTCTTCAGAGTTGGGATCAACGCGCTCGTTGGCCTGCTTCAGCGACAGGGAGATACGACGACGCTCGAGGTCAATGTCGATGACCTTGACGAAGACCTCGTCGCCAACCTTAACGACCTGCTCGGGCAGCTCGACATGACGCTGAGCAAGCTCGGAGATGTGAACCAGACCTTCAATTCCATCTTCAACACGCACGAATGCGCCGAAGGGAACAAGCTTGGTGACCTTACCGGGCACGACCTGGCCGATGGCGTGGGTACGTGCGAAGGTCTGCCACGGATCTTCCTGAGTCGCCTTCAGAGACAGCGACACGCGCTCGCGGTCCATGTCGACATCCAGCACCTCGACGGTGACTTCCTGGCCAACCTCAACAACCTCTGAGGGGTGGTCGATGTGCTTCCAAGACAGCTCGGAGACGTGAACCAGACCGTCGACCCCACCGAGATCAACGAAGGCACCGAAGTTAACGATGGAGGACACAACACCACTGCGAACCTGACCCTTCTGGAGGGTGTGCAGGAAGTTGGTGCGAACCTCAGACTGGGTCTGCTCAAGCCATGCGCGGCGGGACAGAACAACGTTGTTACGGTTCTTATCCAGCTCAATGATCTTGGCTTCGATCTCGCGGCCAATGTAAGGAGCAAGATCGCGAACGCGACGCATTTCAACGAGAGATGCGGGGAGGAAGCCACGCAGGCCGATGTCCAGGATCAGGCCGCCCTTGACGACCTCGATGACGGTACCGGTAACAACGCCGTCTTCTTCCTTGACCTTCTCAATCTGTCCCCATGCGCGCTCGTACTGTGCACGCTTCTTGGACAGGAGCAGGCGGCCTTCCTTGTCCTCCTTCTGGAGAACCAGGGCCTCGATTTGATCACCAACGGCAACCACATCATCCGGGTTGACATCGTGCTTGATGGAGAGCTCGCGAGAGAGGATGACACCCTCGGTCTTGTAGCCAATGTCAAGAAGGACCTCATCGTGGTCAACCTTGACGACAGTGCCCTCGACGATGTCGCCATCGTTGAAGTACTTGATGGTCTCGTCAATAGCGGCGAGCAGGTCCTCACGGGACCCAATGTCGTTCACTGCAACCTGGGGGGTAGAAACTGCCGGCTGCGAGTTGGTGCTGGTCATGTAGTTGTGTTCTCCGAAACGGACGTATTACTAGATATGGACAATTGCGGCTGCGCAGTGCAAATGGCTATTGCACGTAGCAGTACCTTGAGCATTCTAACAGAATAGGGCCAAAAGTCCACCTCTCCTAGTGCGCTGCATCCTTCCATGTCTGACCAACACCAATCGCCACTTCAAGTGGCACCCTCAACTTCATGACACCTTCCATTCCATCATGGACGAGTTGACGAAGTTGTTCTTCCTCACCCGGGGCAATCTCAAACAGTAGTTCGTCATGGATTTGAACGAGCATCCTCGACGAAAGACCACTGTGGTCAAGGCGATTTTGAACATCGAGCATCGCCATTTTGACGATATCTGCGGCACTTCCTTGGATTGGAGCATTCAATGCGGCACGTTCAGCCATTTCACGGCGCGTCCTATTTGCAGAGTGAAGATCAGGCAAATACCTCCGACGTCCGCAGATAGTTTGAGTCCATCCATCTTTACGCGCTTCATCAACGAGACTTTCAAGGTAGTCACGAACTCCCCCAAAACGCTCGAAATAGCGATCACGCAAAGCTGAGGCCTCGTGAACAGGAATCTGTAGCTGCGCCGAAAGGCCATAGGCTGACAGACCATACGCCAAACCGTATGAAGTTGCCTTAATACGCGAGCGTTCTTCGGGCGTGACATCTGCCGGCTCTACACCAAAGACCATAGCTGCCATGGTGCGGTGAAGGTCTTCTCCAGAATTAAAGGCCTCGATTAGGCCCTGATCCTTGGACAGATGCGCCATGATACGCATTTCAATCTGCGAGTAATCAGCGCTCATCAAGTCAACATAGGGCCTCTTCGCAACAAAACCAGCGCGGATGCGCAAACCATCGGCAGAACGCGCTGGAATATTTTGCAAATTTGGATCCGAGGAGGCAAGACGACCCGTCGCAGCTGCAGTCTGAGAGAAGGTAGAGTGAATGCGTTGGTCATCCCCAATGCAGGCGTTGAGTCCATCAACCATCTGGTTGAGCTTAATCCGGTCACGGTGCACCAAAAGATGACGCAGGAATTCATTACCGGTGCGCTCAAACAGGTCCGTCAGCGCTTCGGCATTAGTCGTGTATCCGGTCTTAGTTTTCTTTGTTTTTGGCAGGTCGAGCTCATCAAAGAGAACCGTCTGAAGTTGTTTAGGAGATGAGAGGTTTACTTCGTGCCCCAAGACCTCCCATGCACTGCGTTGCGCAGACTCAACATCTGAGGCCAGCTCATGCGAAAGTGAGCGAAGGAATTCCTCATCAACGCCGATTCCATACTGTTCCATCTGCGCTAACAAACGAGCGATTGGAAGTTCCAGTTGTTCGAGGAGATGAGTTTGCTCGCTCTCTTCCAACTTCGACATGAGGACCGCAGCAAGCGGGTGCATACGCCCTGCGGCCATTCCAAGTTCGTGTGCTCGTTCTTCAGTGATACCCATGTCGAAGAGCGTTGTCTCGCTCTTCTTCTCTTCTTCATCAATACCCAAGTAACGAGAGAACAACTGGGAAAGCCTGTAACCACGGTGCTCAGAATTCACCAAATATGCGGCCAGAAGCAGGTCACAGTAAGGATCACCAAGTTCCCAACCTCGCGCTCGCAACGCATGGATACTGCCTTTGAAGTCGTAGACGATGAGGCCATCTTCTGAAATTAGTGAAGTGAGTTCAGCATCTTGCTGAGCTGTAAGCAGCGTCGGATCAATGACGAGCGTTTCATCAGCAGTGGCAAAAGTGAGGGTGTTTACCTCCGCACCGTTGACTTTCAGTACACCATCGACAAAGAGGGAGAGGCGACCAGGATGATCCTGACGCCACTGCCTGAGCTTGGTTCGATCATCCGCAATCGTCACTGATACTTCATGCGCCGCCACTTCGGATTGAGAAACAATCTGTTCTTCGTTCTGCTCCGCTTTTCCAAGACCGATACTCGCGACTGCAAGGATCTTAGAGCGGAGTGAACGAAATTCCAGCGCATCACAGAGAGCCGCAAGCGACTGCCGATCTGTCACGTCACGACGCAAATCGTCCAATTCGCATTCGAGATCCATATCGGTCAGAAGGTGATTGAGTCGGCGATTTCGGCGCACGTCATCGACATGCTCACGAAGAGCCTCTCCCCTCTTCCCTGTCACTTGATCGGCGTTCTCTAGCAGATTATCGAGGCCATCGAAGCGGTTAATCCATTGAGCCGCGGTCTTGGGACCGACCCCCGGGACCCCCGGAAGATTGTCCGAGGCCTCGCCGACCAAAGCGGCAATTTCGGGGTATCGGTACGGAGGAACGCCATATTTATCCTCAATACGCTCCGGAGTCATTTCACGAAGATCTCCCGGGGTTAATCCGGGATAAAGGACTGTGACGGTATCGGTAACAGTTTGGAAGCTATCCCGATCTCCGGAAACGACGAAGACCCGCATGTCTGCCTGCGCGCCACGATGAGCCAGAGTTGCAAGAAAATCGTCTGCTTCAAAGCCCTCCCGAGAGAGCGATCGAATACCCATCGCTCCAAGAAGATCCCTAATTAGCTCAATCTGTCCTTTGAACTCCTCGGGGGTCGCATCGCGAGTTCCCTTATATTCGGGATATTCCTCAGTCCTGAACGAATGCCGGGAAACATCGAAGGCAACCGCAACATGGCTCGGCTGGTATTTCTCGAGAATTTTAATCAGCATCGAAGCGAAGCCATATACCGCATTCGTATGCTGTCCTTGCGCAGTCACAAACTTCTCTACGGGTAGGGCATAGAATGCACGAAAGGCCATCGAATGGCCATCGATAACAAGCAGGGTCTCCTTCATAGAAGACACACTACGGCGAGAGGGCACAATGCACACCTCGAATGGCGAAATTGGCCTGCCTCAAAGCTGGCAAGACACACTGATGAATCGCATGGGCATGCGTATTATTTCGCAGAGCCCGGAGCATACCGTTATCGAGATGCCAATTCCAGGAAACACCCAGCCCCAGGGCCTTCTCCATGGTGGTGCGAGCGCTGCCTTGGCTGAGACCGCCGCTTCCCACTCTGCGATCCTGCACGCTCAAAGGCTTATTGGAGACAATGCGGTCGCAGTCGGCGTCGAACTCAATATCTCTCATTTGAAGGCTGGCCGAGGATTATTAATCCGAGCGACGGCGGAGGCGCTCCACCTCGGGCGAAGCTCAACAGTTCATACAGTCCGCATTACTGATGAAGATCGCCAGCTCATCGCCGTTGCGCGCGTATCGAACCGCATTCTCAGCAAGTAAAAAGGGCGCGGGTAAAACCCGCGCCCATTCAAGAACCTAAGGTTCTTAGCCCTCAACCTGGTTAATAACCGCGTCTGCTACCTCACGCATAGAAAGACGTCGGTCCATAGAAGTCTTTTGGATCCAACGGAACGCGTCGGGTTCTGTCATTCCCATGTTCTTCATGAGAAGGCCCTTGGCGCGGTCAACACGCTTACGGGTTTCAAAACGGTCAGCTAGGTCAGCAACCTCTTCTTCAAGGGATTCAATCTCTTGATGACGGGAAAGTGCAATCTCCACAGCTGGGATCAGATCGGCTGGCGTAAAGGGCTTAACGACATAAGCCATTGCACCAGCGTCACGGGCGCGCTCAACAAGTTCTGTCTGGCTAAAGGCGGTGAGCATGACGACCGCGCAAGAAAGCTCAGCAAGGATCTTTTCCGCAGCGGTGATGCCATCCATCTTCGGCATCTTGACGTCCATTACACAAAGGTCAGGCTCCAACTCAAGGGCAAGCTTTACGGCTTCCTCACCGTTCGAAGCCTCACCAACAATTTCAAAGCCTGCTCCGCTCAGCGTCTCAACGATATCCAGGCGGATTAATCCCTCATCCTCCGCAACAAGTACCCGTCGCGGCTCAGTAGCTTCTTCACTCATGTCGTCTTCCTTGTCCGATCGTTTGTCACAAGCGCTGGTTATATCTTATCCTTATTAGCGCACTTGTGTGCTGCCCCGATAGCCCAACTGGCAGAGGCGGTCGGCTCAAACCCGGCTTGTTGTGGGTTCGAATCCCACTCGGGGTACCAGGATGTCTCAATCTGACACCTTGCGGCTTAAAAGTTTCCGAAACTTTTAAGCCGCTTTTTCTTTGGAATTATGCGGTTTCACACCGTGGAAATTGCAGCAAAAAAGACAGTTTATGAATCAACTCCGCCAACCAACACGGTTGACGGAGTTAACCTTAGAGAGACAAATCACATCTCAGGCAGCGGGGATAAGTTCCAAACCCAAGAACTGTGCAGCTCGATCACGCATTTCAGGACGTGCCAGATTATCGAGTGCTTCTTGAATTCGCTGATCGCTCCAGTCTGAATACCAGGGGCGAACGGCATCGCTGAGTTGAGCCACTGGCAGATTCAGAGCTTGCTGGCGACCATGAGCCGCACGGACCGAGATTTTCGTATTGAGTTGATTCATTTCTTCCTCCTCTTCATTCTTCATCTGTATCTACGGATATGCGCTCAAGGTGCGCAGGCAATCTCTTGTAGATACTTCCAAGGCATAAGCCTTATATGTCATCCAACGCGGATGAACTAGCAAGTATTCCACAATACTCGGAATATGTCTAATTATCCTGCCCCATGAGGCCGTATTCGATCATTCGCACATAGGCTTTACGACCATCTTCTGTTAGATGTTGTCCATCGTCATAGAAATAGTCGTCATGACCCTCACTGAACCTATACCAATCGAGAATACCGACCTGGGGATATTTCTCGGCGAGCTTGTACATCAGCGCGTTATTCTCATCCTGGAAAGGGTGGGGTGCTCGTACGGTTACGAAGAAGATCGGTCGCTCCCCCGCCGCTTCGATGAGCGGAGCCGCAGACTCCACAGAGGTGATCGGCCCATTTCCACCGAGTGCAACAATCACCGGCGTCCCATCATGCCCTTGCGCAAGATCCTCACGATAAACTGCAATCCCCTTCTCAAATGAGCGCCCAACCTCTGTGTCGGTAAAAGAATCAGGAAATACCGCCGGTATCCAGTAATAACTTGCACCTTCTGCTACTGAATCTCCGATCAGCACAAAGGGCACAGAACACGTGCCCTGCTCATCAGAGCACTGCCATTGCGAGGGATCGTAGTTATCGGGGATAACCGCAGCCTGCGGCTCGATGACCTTTCCATTTTTCTCATGGAAACGAGGCTGAACTGGCGTTGGGGTCGTTGACGTTTCCGTTTGAGCGGCGGAAGGCTCAGCTTGCGAAGCAGAGGGGGTGGGTGAAGCAAGAGTTGATGAAACTTTCTTCGCCCCAGACTCTAAAACATGGCTGGGAACGCAAGCGGTCACGAGGCTCAAGGTTAAGCCGCCAATGAGTAGTGTCGCACATGCTCGTACGCGACGACTTTCTTGCTTTCCTCCGCGAAGCGCTCGCCAAGTCTGCAAACTCCCCCACGATGGCGCTTTCTCAATAAAGCGGTAGGCGGCCTCGACAACACAGAGAAAAACTGTAAGTTCGAGAACCCATCCCCACCAGGGAAGTGCAGAGGTTCTGCGCGCAGGGTTCATCAGAAGGATTAATGGGTAGTGCCATATATAAGCACTCAGCGAACGTGAAGCAAGCAGCTGAATCGGAGGAAATGAGAGCAGCCGAGAAAAAGCTCCGGGTAGCATCGCACCACAGATCAACAGTGCACTGACCAAGGCCGAAAGGAAGAAACCACCGCGATAGAGCCAGGTCATATAGCCGCGTGCATAAATGGATACAAGGACAAGGAACCCCAGACCAAACCACGATGAAAGCGAGAGAAGACTACGCACACGAGGAGATGCATTCAAAACATAAGAATCGACATAGGCAAGTGCCATGCCAACTAAAAGTTCAGCCAGACGCGTATCAAGACCGTAGTAGACACGAGAAGAATCTGTACCGGGAGCAAAGAGAAGCGCCATTTCAACGGCAGAAAGACATGCCAAGATGATAAGGGCAATGGATGCATGCAGACGTGAGCGGAAGAGCTCTCTGAGCAGTAAGACAATCACCGGAGCCAGCAGGTAAAACTGCATGATCACTGCGACAAACCAAAGATGAGTCAGAGGTGACGGTAGTCCCGCCTGCGCAAAATACGGAACTTCACGAAAGATGTAAAACCAGTTCGAAAAAAACGCAAGCGCTGGGATGGCATCGTCGTGCATCTTCACGAGTAACGATGGAGAAAACACAAAAGATGTAATCGCTGAAAAAGCGGTCACAACCACCATTGATGGCCATAAGCGGGAGAAACGCCGAATAAGGTAGCGTCCAATCGCAATCTCATTTTCTCCATCCAATTCGCGAAGAAGCGAACGGGTGACAAGGAAGCCAGAAATCACAAAGAACAATGTGACTCCGATGAAACCTCCTGGAGCGGGTGAACTGGGCCGGAGATGGTAAAGAATCACCGCAATGATTCCCAGCGCCCTAAGGCCATTGACACCGGTCAGATAAGAAGTATTCTTCTGTGCGGTTTTACTCGCGATATTGGTATCGCTGTCGTCGCGAGATAACCGTGGCACCGTTGTCATGGCTCAATAAACTCCTCAGACTACGAGGGTGGGTAGACCTCCCGGCCTGCCCACCCTCTGATCTATAGATACTAAGCGTCGCTACGCGATCCACCGATTGCGTAGTCAACCTCATCTCCCAAGCGGTGGACGCGCAGGAGATTGGAGGAACCGGGGGTCCCCGGCGGCATACCAGCGACGATCACCATTTCATCGCCGACCTCTGCAAGACGTGCAGATTGGGCGACCTGATCTACCTGCCACACCATATCGTCTGTGTGCGTTACCTCGGGGACACGGTAGGCATGAATACCCCAAGACAAAGCCAGCTGACGGCGGGTGGACTCCAATGGAGTAAAGGCAAGCATCGGGATAGGTGTACGCAAGCGAGAAAGCAGGCGAGCGGAGGTTCCCGATTGGGTGAAAGTCACAAGATAACGAGCATCGAGCTTCTCAGCAATGATCGCGGCGGCACCGCAGATTGCTGACGCGCGATCAAGCTCGATAGGCGTCATTGGCGCAATGCGCTCTCCACCATTTTCTTCTGTTGACTCGATAATACGGGCCATGGTTCGTACTGCTTCGATCGGATATGCACCAACCGAGGTTTCGCCAGACAACATAACCGCGTCGGCACCGTCAAGAATCGCGTTTGCACAGTCAGAGGCTTCTGCACGAGTCGGTCGAGGATTCTTAATCATCGAGTCCATAACCTGCGTCGCGACGATCACAGGCTTAGCGGCACGACGTGCCAGCTCAATTGCGCGCTTCTGAACAAGCGGAACGTCCTCAAGAGGCATTTCCACACCGAGGTCGCCACGCGCGACCATAATTCCGTCAAAAGCGTCGACGATCTCAGAAAGAGCTTCCACGGCCTGAGGCTTTTCGATCTTTGCGATGACCGGAAGGCGCTTCCCGCATTCATCCATAATTGCATGAACGGAATCGATATCGGACGCAGACCGAACAAAGGACAAAGCAATGAAGTCCGCGTCAATCTTGATACCCCAACGCAGGTCTTCCTCATCCTTCGCACTCATCGCGGGAACCGAAACGGCAACACCAGGCAGATTCAAACCCTTGTGGTCAGAAACATAACCGGGAACCTCCACGCGAGTAACGACATCGGTATCAGTCACCTCGACAACTCGGACTGCAACGTTACCGTCGTCAATCAGCAGACGATCACCGGGAGCACAGTCACCAGGAAGTCCCTTAAAGGTCGTCCCAACGAGTTCTTTGGTTCCTGGAACATCGCGAGTGGTGATGGTGAAAGTATCACCAATTTCGAGATACTGCGGTCCCTCTTCAAAAGTTTCAAGGCGAATCTTCGGACCTTGAAGGTCGACAAGAACGGCGACGCCTCGGCCTGAGTTCTGTGCAGCTCGACGAACGCGCTCGACGACTTCCTCATGCTCTTCGGCTGTACCATGGGAACGGTTAATACGGGCGACATCCATGCCGGCATCAACCAGAGCCTGGATCTGTTCAGCAGAGGCTGTCGCGGGTCCAATAGTGCATACAATCTTTGCTCGACGCATGTTTCTATCCTAACGTGCCTCGGTCTCTTCGACAGGGCGACTTTCCGGTGACATAGGACTATCGCCCTTATCTCCATCGGCCTTCTGAGTAGTGGAATCTTCATCCTGGTTATCAGCTGGATTGGAAGTCGTGGCCAGTTCAGCAGGCTCAACTCGAGTGGAAGCAGAGCGTCGACCAGCGATAATAAAACTCACCAAGCCCAGCAGGAAGACAACGATTGAAGTCCATACGTTGATGCGCAGTCCCAAGAAATGATGCGCGTCATCAATGCGCAGCATCTCAATCCACACTCGCCCAAGCGTGTAGACCATGATGTACGAAGCAAAAAGCTGGCCCGACTTCACCTTGATGCGACGATCGATCAGCAGAAGAATTGCAACCCCAGCTACATTCCATAGGCATTCATACAGGAAGGTCGGGTGAAAAAGAGTTCCTGGAGCATAACCCGAGGGAAGATGCGCGTTATCAATACTCAGTCCCCAGGGAAGAGTCGTCGGAGCTCCAAAGAGCTCTTGATTGAACCAATTCCCCCAGCGTCCAAGCGCCTGTGCAGCCAAAAGGGGAACAGCAAGGGAATCTGCAATCGGGCCCAAGCGCTGGCCTCGGTGACGAACAACCAGCCAAGCAGCAAGCGCTCCGCCTGCGACCGCACCCCAAATTCCCAGGCCGCCGTTCCAAATCGCGAAGGCCATGAGCGGCTTTCCACCCTGGCCGAAATACGCATCTGGCGAAGTGATCACATGATAAACACGAGCACCCAGAATGCCTGCGGGAACTGCCCACAGTGCCACATCATAAAAAAGGTCCGGGTCTCCCCCGCGTTTCTGGTAACGCCGAGCAGACCAATATACGGAAATGAGAATCGCACAGGCGATGATCAAGCCATAAGCTCGAATTGGAATCGGGCCAAGATGCCATACACCGTTACTCGGCGACGGCAAAGCAAGAGCGCGCATGAAAACTATTCCTCGTGAATAACTACTATTTCTCTCTACCTTAGTAGATTATTCACGTCGAGTATCACTCCAGCTTCCATCACTAGCACGATGTGCCTTACGAATCCGCATTCGCCGATCAGAAAGTAGCGATGGATGATGTCCAGCACTCACCATTTCAGCTAAAAGTTCTTCGGGATTGTCACTACGCATGAGCGCTTCACCTACAAGAACTGCATCCGCTCCTGCTCTCGCGTATTCGAATACATCTCTAGGGCCACGGACACCAGATTCCGCAATAGCCAATACTCCACTTGGAACCACATCAATAACTTCATCGATGACGTGACGATCAACGCTTCCTGTCGCGAGATCTCGGGCGTTAACCCCAATCATGAGTGCTCCTGCTTCAAGTGCTCTCAAGGCATCAAGACGCGAGTGCGTCTCAACGAGGACGCCCATGCCAAGAGACTGAGCACGTTCGAGAAGACCATTGAGTGCAGCTTGCGAAAGAAGCTGTGCAATAAGAAGCACGACGTCGGCTCCATTACGGCGCGCTTCGAATAGCTGATACGCAGACAAGATAATGTCTTTACAGAGAATCGGAGAGGTCGTCGTTGCCTTTACTCGAGCAAGGTCGGAATACTGTCCGTGAAAGTAAGAAGATTCAGTGACGACGGAAAGCATAGCCGCTCCCCCACGTTCAAAAGCCTGTGCGAGCGGTGCGGGATCATCGATCGTCGAATACACCCCCCAGGGAGATGCGCGTTTAATCTCAGCAATCACTGCGGTTGCCCCATCAGAACATAGGAATTCCTCGGGGTGTCGAAGAGGGTCAGGAACGTTCTCGCATTGCCGCTTTAAATCATCCAAGCTGAGGTGTTCTTCGCGTAAGGCGCGCTGACGCTGTGTGTTTGCGATGACTTCATCAAGTTTGAGCACCGCCACCTCCTTGTGTGAACTCTCAATCTGATGCTAGTCCTCATTGGGAAAAAGAGGTAATCACACCCTTCTAGCTAAATGCCAAAATGAAGCAACAGTGAAAGATCGGTGGAAACATCACGCCACAGAAGGAAGCTCAAGAGAGTGGAGCCGATCATCCAGGGGCCAAACGCAATCCGAGAACGGGTACCTGCTTGGCCGCTCACGATTTTCCACAGCGCTGCGCAGGCAGCTGAGACAATCGAGACCAAGAGCCCGAAAAGCGCGGCATGCCAACCAAGAAGCCCAAGCAGTGAGCCAAGGATTGGCGCAAGCCTAAGATCTCCCCTACCAAAACCACCTTTGGGAAGTGTGCCCAGCCATAAAGGCAGTGTCCAAATTAACGTCCCAAAAACTACCTGCGCAACAAGTAGATAAGGCTGCGGATGAAAGTAGATAGTCACTCCGATGCCGCACAATACACCACAGGCAAGCGCAAGAACGTACGGAGTGGGAATTCTATGCGTGCGCGCATCAATATAACCAAGCAGGGTGCCCATCATCGTCAGTGACACTACAGCGGGCGATGCGGGTCGCGCCTGAGCTCCTACAAGCACGACTGCTCCCACAAGCACAGCTGCCCACACAACACCATTTCGTTTGAGCGGAGTAAGCGATGCCTCGACGAAGTAGCGGCGCTGGATCGCCCAGCCAGACACACTGAGCCACACAGCATACGTGATCCAGACAATGACAGAAAGAAATAAGTTCCACTCTGCCGCACCTAAGGACTTATCCGAAATCCTTGACAAGACAGGAAAAAGTAGCGGGAGCGTACTCATACTTAGTTCTTCCCAAGTAAGTCAAAGACAGCAGATATCGCGTGATCGTCAGCATCTAAACCCGTCATCAGCTTAAATTGCATCAGTGCTTGATACACAAGCATGTCTACCCCGAAGGCAACGGGTATTGACCTTTCTTGACACATTGCGATAGCGGGAGTAACTCGCGGCGCATAGCTCACATCGAGGAAACTCGATTTTTCTGGCATTGATGCGAGCTGCGATACATGTGCATCAAGAGCCCCCGAAGGCAGTGTCGAAACGACGACATCCGCGCTTGAACAACAACTTGAAAGCTCGTCGCGCTGCATTAAATCATGACCATGGTAGTTAACGCCAAGATTGAGAGCAGCCCGGTGAAAATCAACAGGAACTTTCCCATTATGGAAGGCGCGAGCTACAACATGTACCTCTGTAAAACCCAATGAGACAACAGCGGCAAGTGCCGATGCTGCCGTTGCTCCCGAACCGATAATGACCGCTCTTCCGCGGCTGTCTAGGCCCGAGTGACTTCTACTCAGCTCAATCGCCCGACTCATTCCGTAAACATCAGTATTGAAGCCGGTCTTTAAGCTTCCAGTGGGGATAAGGGTATTGACCGAATTCAATGCTTCAGCTTGAGGATCGACGACATCAAGAAGTGGGATTACTGCCTTCTTGCACGGCATCGTAATAGAAACACCGACGCATTCATCGTCAATTGAAGAGATCCACTGAGGCAAGGAGTCTGCGGTGACTTCACGCTTCAGATAGGTCCATCCACTCAGTCCTGCGCAATCCCACAAGCAGCGATGGATAAGCGGAGACAACGAGTGCTCAATGGGTGATCCAATGACACACGCCCAAGGCATCAGCACTTCCCCTGATGGGTTGAACAATATTCCTCAAGACGCTTCGTATTCTGGGTTTGCTCATCATGGGTTGCGGCAAAGAGAGTTTCGCCAGAGTCCAGATCAACAGTCACGAAGTACAGCCAATTCCCCTCGGCGGGGTGAATTGCCGCATTAATGGCTTCACTAGACGGCTGAGAAATAGGTGATGGGGGAAGCCCCGGATTTCGATAAGTGTTATATGGATTATCAGCTGCGAGGTCCTCAGCAGTGGGAATACCGCCGGTTTTTCCAACTCCATAAAGAACAGTCGAATCCATTTGCAATAGCCCGCGGGTCTCGCCATTCGTATCGGCTAGACGGTTGTCAATAACCCGCGACACCATCGGCAGGTATTCAGGATTTCGAACCTCACGCTCAAGAATCGATGCCTTTGTAAGGACCTTCTCCCGATCTGCCGCAGACACACCGAGGTCGTCAAGCTGCTTCTTAGTTGCAGCCACCATTTGAGTAATTAATGACTCAGCGGTTTCGCCCTCTGCGAGCTCATAGGACCCGGGTGCCAGCCATCCTTCAACATTTCCATTTGCTTCAGCGGGCAAACCAATAGTTGTTGCATCCGCCATTGCAGTTTTTACCTGGTCAAGTGGAATATCGGTCACTAAGGCAATCTGTTCTGCGACCTGTTCCTTTGTCTGTCCGGGTGTAACAGTCACCGTATTATCCATGCGATTCGCATCATCAAGGAGCGCGGCAATTGCACCCGATGCGCTCATCTCTTTCTTCAAGGTGTAGCTACCTGGACGAATACCGACAGCGGCCTTATTGGCCTCAAAGGCGCGAATAAAAGCTGATAGCGACTTAACCACACCGGCATCGACAAGTCGTTGTCCAATCTGCTGGCCCGATTCACCGTCATAAATGGTGACGACAACTTGGCCATTTCCTGGACCCGGGAAATCATCAGCTGCCGTACTTGACGAAGAGGAACCTCGAAGCTGTGTGTAAGCAAGATAAATTCCACCAGCACAGAGCGTGAGAGTCAGAAGAAGAACGATGAATGTACGAATTGAACGACGACGCCTGCGTTTGCGAACCGCCCGCCGTTCTTGCGCAAGACGCCTGCTCCGCATTCCAGTCGTCTCGGACGCTGGCTCTTCATGCGCTACACGTCGAGTACGACGTGTTGGAAGGCCGGCGGGCACTTCCGTTCCTGAAGCAGGAGTCTCTTGGGTACCCGGACGAAGAATCTGATCAAAGTCAGTTTCCTTCGCACGTGAGCTAGCAAAGGATCGAGATGCCTCAATGCTTACGCTAGGCTGGGTTTCCTCAACATGAACCTGCGATTCGGGAGGCGCAGATTCTTGCGCGCGACGTTGGTGAATGCTCGCTCGCTTGGGGAAAGGATATCCGGGCGTATTGTCGCTCATCACTGTCCTTCCTCAAGGACAAGTTCCTTTCCAGGAGCTCGTCCGCTCATTCGTTCCATTTCCAAAGCTGTTTCCAGAATAATAGACGCAGCCACTTGGTCAATCATCTGACGATGTTCACGCCGTTCAACTCCGGCTTGGAGAAGACGCTCATGCCCTTCGTGCGAGCTTAGGCGTTCGTCGACTAAGCACACACGACACTCAGGTAAAACCATCTTAAGCTTTCGAGCGTAGCGACGTGCGCCCTTTGCCGAAATTCCCTCGCCACCGCGCATATGTCTTGGTAAGCCAACAATTATTTCAATGACCTCAAGCTCATTGGCATAGCGAACAATCTCGTTAATTTCCGAGGCGTCGTCTTGGCGTGTCAGTGTTTCGAGGGGAAGAGCCAGGATGCCCCCCGCGTCACTACGCGCGAGGCCGACCCTGACCGTCCCAACATCAACAGCCAGACGAACTCCCGGCCGCATCACAGCTCTTTAATCTGCTCGTTCACATCCGCCAATGCGTCGTCAATTGCAGCGGGGTTTGACCCACCACCCTGAGCAAGGTCATCACGACCGCCGCCGCCACCGCCGAGAATCTTTGCCGCGCGACGAACAAACTGTCCCGCGCGTGCGCTGTGCTGACGCGCTAGATCGTTCGTTGCCACAGTGACCATGGGCTTCCCGTTAATAATTGCCGCAAGAGCAACCAAAACTGGACCATCGTTACCCAGACGTTCACGCACATCGGTTGCCATTGCACGGAGCTCATCTGCCGTGCCAAGAGCACCAACGGGCGCAACAACCGCGGTGAATTTACCGATCTTACGGGCATTCTGGGCAAGAAGAGCGGCTTCGGCTAGAGCCTGTTGCTCGCGAATCTTCTGAAGTTCCTTCTCCGCATCACGAAGACGAGTCATGACAGACTCAAGTCGTGTCGTGAGCTCATCTGGGCGACCACCCAACATTGAGGTCAGTTGCGAAACTAAAGCGTGTTCCTTCGCTTGGAAGGAATAGGCCCCATCACCAACAAGCGCATCGATTCGGCGAACACCCGAACCAATGGATCCTTCACCCAAAACGGTAATACGTCCAAGGTGACCAGTGGACGGAACGTGGGTACCACCGCAAAGCTCACGATCGAAGTTGTCACCGATGGTCACAACACGGACCTCAGAACCGTATTTCTCACCAAAGAGCGCGATCGCGCCCGAGCGCTTGGCCTCGTCGAGAGACATGACCTCAGTGGTGACAGGCAGATTTTCTGCAAGCTTTTCGTTGACAAGCCTTTCGATGTCGTTCAGCTGTCCTTCGCCAAGGGAACTTGAGTTCGTGAAATCAAAGCGCAGACGTGAAGGCGAGTTTTCGCTACCTGCTTGTTCTGCATCTTTGTTAACAATGCGTCGCAGTCCTGCGTAAACCATGTGCGTTGCAGTGTGAGCGCGGGCGATAGCGAGTCGACGTTCAGTGTCAATCTGCGCGAAGGCCTTCTCCCCCAGCGTCGCAGTCCCTTCAGTCAGGGTGCCACGATGCACGGAAAGACCGCGCACAGGAGCCTGCACGTCATGAACTTCGATAACACCGCCATCAGCAAGTCGAATAGTGCCATGATCAGCGAGCTGACCACCCATCTCTGCATAGAAGGGAGTCCGGTCCAGGATGATTTCAACTTCAGCGGGCGCACTAACCGCAGGTGTTGGGACACCATCAACTAGCAGGCCCGCCACTTGAGCGTCCGAGGCGCTGTCTGTGTAGCCAACAAAAGTTGAACCGCCGCCGAGTTCCTTTTCGATATCGTGGAAAATACGAACGTCAGTGTGGCCAGTCTTCTTCGCACGAGCATCGGCACGTGCGCGTTCCTTCTGTTCCTCCATAAGCGCACGGAAAGCAGCCTCGTCAACGTGGACGCCCTGTTCCGATGCCATCTCCAGAGTCAGATCGATCGGGAAGCCATAGGTATCGTGGAGCGAAAATGCTGCTTCGCCAGAAATCATCGGAGCACCCGGAGCGGCCTTTGCCTTCTCAACTGCGGCATCAAGAATGGTGGTACCTGCAGTAAGAGTTCGGCGGAAGGCGTCTTCTTCCGCATATGCCACTTCAGAAATTGTTCCCCAATTCTCTTCGAGTTCAGGGTAGGAAGCCTTCATTGCATCCTTCGAAGCGGTCAGCAGGGTCGGCATCGTAGCCGTATCAACACCAAGCAAACGCATCGAACGAACAGCACGTCGAATGAGGCGGCGAAGCACATAGCCGCGGCCGTCATTTCCAGGCCGGACGCCATCACCAATCAACATCAGCGAAGAGCGTACGTGATCGGCAACCACGCGAAGACGAACGTCATCGTCGTAGGCAGAACCGGCCTCGGGTCCAGCACTGCCAAGACCGTAATGCTTACCGCTCATTTCCTCAGCGGCAGCAATAACGGGATAAACCTCGTCAATTTCGTACATATTCGGCTTGTCTTGCAAGACGAAAGCCAGGCGTTCCAAACCTGCACCGGTATCGATCGCTTTCTGGTCAAGCTCACCCAGCAGCGGGTAATCCTTACCGCTTCCCTCGCCGCGCATGTACTGGTCAAAAACCAGATTCCACAGCTCAAGATAGCGGTCACCGCCCGGGTCAACATTGCCCCCCACAGCCTCGGGACCGTAGGCAGGACCACGATCGTAGTGCCACTCGCAGCAGGGACCTGCAGGACCGGGCTGACCGGTATCCCAAAAGTTCTCTTCCCGGGGCAGACGCACAATGTGACGAGGATCCATTCCGACCTGCTTAGTCAGAACATCGAATGCCTCATCGTCCTTCTCCCAAATGGTGACCCACATGCGATCGCCATCGAGGCCATACTTGCCGTCCGATTGCGAACCAGTAAGCAGATCCCACGCGAAGTGAATAGCACCTTCCTTGAAGTAATCGCCGAAGGAGAAATTACCATTCATCTGGAAGAAAGTACCGTGACGGGTCGTACGACCGACGTTGTCGATATCGTTCGTACGAATGCACTTTTGAACGGATGCAGCCCTGGGCCAAGGAGCCGGTTCAACACCGGTGATGTAAGGAATAAAGGGCACCATACCAGCGATGGTGAACAAAATAGAAGGCTCAGGAGACACCAAAGAAACAGATGGACGAATCTCGTGTCCTTGTGATGCAAAGTAGTCAAGCCAACGTTGACGAATTTCAGAAGTGCGCATAGTACCCCATAGTAGTGGACATCAATAAGAATCGTGTATTGACAAGACGGCTCGAAAAAGAACAAGACCCCGAGGGAAACCCTCGGGGTCTTGGAAGACACACTCAGCGCGAGTAGTGTTCGACGACCATCTGCACGTCGCAGGTGACGGGAACTTCAGCGCGCTTCGGGCGACGCACCAGCGTTGCCTTCAGGCGAGCAATGTCAACGTCCAGGTAATCGGGAGTTGCGGGAAGAGCTTCCTGGTTGATGCCTTCAGCTGCAATCTCGAAGGGGACGCTGGTCTGAGACTTCGGCTTGACCTGCAGGGTCTGTCCGGGCTTCACACGGAAGGAAGGACGATCGACGATCTTGCCGTCAACCATGATGTGACGGTGAACGACGAACTGACGTGCCTGCTGGATGGTGCGAGCAAAACCTGCACGCAGCACCAGAGCGTCAAGACGCATTTCAAGGAGCTCGACCAAGTTCTCACCGGTCAGGCCAGCAGTACGACGTGCTTCTTCGAAGACGTGACGCATCTGAGCCTCACGAATGCCGTACTGAGCGCGCAGACGCTGCTTCTCCTTCAGACGAACAGCGTAGTCAGATTCCTGGCGGCGACGGGTACGACCGTGTTCGCCGGGACCATACGGACGCTTTTCGAAGTAACGAACAGCCTTCGGGGTGAGAGCAAAGCCCAGCGCGCGGGACTCGCGCACCTGCTTGCGTGAACGATTGTGAGCCATTAAATGACCTTTCCTGTCTCTTATGTCGCATTCGCAAAACGAATGCGGGGTCAACTCCAGGCATAACGCCGTCGGCTAAGACCCCAGGTACACGTTGCCCATTAAGGCAACCGGATCAGTTTAACGTACTTTAAGCAATTCGCGAAGCGCAGCTAAGCGTTTCGTGAGCATAGCCTCATTGCCATTCGTTGTCGGACGGTAGTAGGACGTCCCTCGAAGATCCTCAGGAAGATAGTGCTGAGCCGCGACATGATGAGGTGCATCGTGCGCATAAATATAGTCCACGCCGTGACCAAGAGCTTGAGCGCCACTGTAATGAGCGTCCCTGAGGTGCATAGGAACTGGCCCACCTTTCCCTTGACGAATATCCCTGAGAGCTTCGTCAATAGCAAGGTAAGCGCGGTTAGACTTCGGGGCAGCTGCTACCGCAATTACGGCTTCACTGAGAATAATTCGCGCCTCTGGCATTCCGACCATTGCAACCGCTTGCGCTGCAGAAACAGCTGTAGTGAGAACCTCGGGTGCCGCCATTCCGACATCTTCCGCGGCGCAGATCATGATGCGTCGTGCGATGAAACGCGGGTCTTCCCCAGCTTCAAGCATTCTCGCAAGGTAGTGGATAGCCGCATCAACATCAGATCCGCGCATCGACTTTATGAAAGCGCTTGCCACATCGTAGTGCTGATCTTGATCCCAACGCACTAAGGCCTGATTAGCAGCATTTTCAACGTCAGCGATTTCGATTTCCCGAGGCTCGCTCCCCTCTTCCGCCAGCTCGCCTTCTCCCCCGCGCTCAAGGCACGAGGCCGCTGCAGCCTCGAGAAGAGTCAGGGCCTTACGAGCATCTGCGCCTGCCAAGCGCAACAAAGCTGAGCGGGCATCTACAGACAGGGAAAAAAGAGATTTCAATCCCGATTCACTTGTCAAGGCACGATCAAGAAGAATGGAGAGATCTTCACTGCTTAACGCATGAAGAGTGAGAAGTAAGGAACGAGACAGAAGCGGAGAAATCACCGAAAAGGATGGGTTCTCTGTCGTTGCAGCTACTAGGGTTACCCAACGATTTTCGACAGCTGGAAGAAGAGCATCCTGCTGCGATTTTGAAAAACGGTGAACCTCATCAACAAAAAGGATCGTTTCCTCTCCTGTTGTTGTCAGGCCTCGTCGAGCCTGTGAGATCACATCGCGCAGATCTTTTACTCCGGAGGTAACTGCAGAAACCTCGCAGAACCTCCGGCCAGAAGCACGCGCAATCAGGTAGGCAAGAGTGGTCTTTCCGGTTCCCGGAGGCCCCCATAAAATCACAGAGCTTAAACCCGCAGGGGAATCAGTAGATGGGGTCAGAAGTCTACGCAGAGGTGATCCCGGCTTAAGAAGGTGCTGCTGGCCAACAATCTCATCAGCGCTTTGCGGACGCATCCGAACCGCAAGTGGCGCATGGTCGTCAACTACCGGAGTCCCGAAATCTTCGATCCCCTGCGTATCAAAGAGATCCATTTTCACTCCCCTTTAGTAGTGGCTAATGACAACCGTCCCGTTATCCGCCCAATCATAAATCCAGTGTGCGCCCTCAACCGGCATATTCACACACCCGTGAGAGCCACCGTAACCGGACCATCCGAAAGAGGAACGCCACGGTGCACCGTGGAGCGCATACCCCGCATAGAAATAGGTCACCCATGGAACGCCTTCTGTCCGGTAATTCGTACCATCTGCATTCTCACCCTCCATTGTCTGAGAGGCGTATTGCAAATAGACATGAAACTTACCGGTTACGGTTGGAGTATTAGGCGCACCCGGGACCATCGGGGTTGGACCATGAACTATTGTCCGACCTTCATACGCAGAAACCGTGTTCTTTGCCAAGTCGATATCGATCCATTTTTCACCGGCCGACGCCTGATAAACATCATCACCGTAGCCGTCAGGGATATCTTGGCGATCATACTCAGGCTGAATCTTGTCGTAATCAAAGTCGCCCGAATAGGATTTCCCATTATTGAGGGCATCCTCAATTCCAGAAATTACAGACTGTGTATTGTTCGCGCGATAACCAACCGTGCCAGCCTTGAGCACACCAACAACGTCACCGCGACTATTAACACCCTGAATTCCTTTTTCGGATTCAACATTCGTCGATTTTGCAAGATCATTCACCCAAGCTGATAGTGCCTCTGAATCAAGCACAGCAGCACGATCACCCTCTGCGCTCACCTTGACCCATTTCATCTTGTCGGCCTTCGAGGCAGTGAAATCATCAATACCGTCAGTGATCGTAACGCTAGGAGCAATCAGTGATTGCGCTTGAGGGAGCGCTTCTTCAGCCCTCTGAGTATTAATCTTCGGTTCTTGGACCTCAACGGTGATAGTTCTTGGAGAAGAACCCAAATCTTGGGCGACTTCCTGTTGGACTTTCGCAAGATCAGCCGTATTCAACGCAATACCTTCATGAGAGGGAACCACGGTGAAACCTGATCCATCTTCCTTAGGTGACAGAACTGCATCACTCACAGGGGTCCCAACGCGCTTGGTTAAAGAAGCCCCAAATCGAGAAAGTTGGGAGTTATCGAGTTGAACGACAGGGGTGATCGAGCGAGAGCGGAAGATCCCGACGAAGCGGGAGAGCATACCTGAGTTCTCCGAGAAAGCAGCATCGACTGTCGCGGGGATATCAACAGTGATCCCTAGGTCCTCCAAGGTGGCCTGCTGCGTCGTATCGCCCAACTGCAAAGTAACTTGAGCGGACTCGACGCGTTGTTTCAGAGCCTGGTTGACCTGAGCTCGCGAGGACGAAGAGAAAGACTGACCTGCGATTGATGTGCGTGGAAGGGCATGCGCAGAATAAAACCAGCCTGAGAACACCAAACCGGCGCACAGCAGACCGCATAGACCAAGGAGTGTCCACACTTTGAGGGATAGCTTCTTCATAGCTCTCTCATGCTACCGGTTCTTCGAGCGGAAACACGGCGACAAAAGGGAAAAGAAAGGCAATAGAAGCGTGATGCTGCTTACGCAGTCTTGGAGGCTATTCCCATAGGCTTGTATCCCCCGCGCCGTGTCGAGCAACTCGTCCCACTCCATCCGTATAGTCGATAACCGATGTTGCTTCGTCTCCTCCTACTGGAGCCACAACAACCAAATCGACAAGTGAACCGATTTTGTCATCGACCTCGAAGCCATCACTCATGACCTGATCTTCACCGGGAAGGATAAGAGATGAGGCAACGAGGGGCTGCCCCAGCGCAGCAAGAAGAGACTGAACAACACGGTGATCAGGAATCCTCACCCCGATGGTGTGTTTCTTCTTATTCAGTGTCATTCTGGGAACTTCTTTTGTCCCAGGAAGGATGAATGTATACGGACCAGGAGTTGTTGATTTCATTGCCCGGAATTGTGAATTGTCCATGATGACCAAATCACCCAGACGCGAGAAAGCGTCACATAGCAACGAGTAATTGTGTTTGTCATCGAGTTTACGAATCTGCCGAATTCGATCAATTCCCGATTTGTTGCCCATAAGACAGGCAAGTGCGTAGCCAGAATCTGTGGGCAGCGCGATCAACCCACCTTCGCGAAGAACGCCAACAACGCGATCAAGAAGTCGTGTCTGTGGATTCACTGGATGAAGCTCGACATAGGACATGATCTGCTCCTGATACTTTAGAGTTCTGATGCAATTGCGATTTGGAAGAGTGCCTCACGCAAATCTGGGGCAACATTAGAAGCACTTAGGGCAGCAAAGAAGGCACCACGACCTTCATTCCACGCGCTGTCGAGACATGTGAGAGTCTCAACCTCACAACGCGCATGTGTCAAAATCCGACGAATCTGCTCTGAGCGTTTAAGCCCTTCACTCATCAACTTCGGTTCGAGGTCAAAACTGGCACCCGTGCACGTTTCGATAAAACCAAGGTCAGTCAATTGGCAATCAATGCCATACCCATAAGTACGCACAAGGATCTTCCGTCGAGCAGGGATCGAATCAAGATCCCCATCGGCACCATGAATGGTGAGTCTATGGTGAGCGTCGTCCCATTCAAAGAGTGTACGAACAAGAGAATTATCACTATCTTGGTCTTCAATCAGCTCATAGCTTGCATCCGCTCCAGAAACGAGCAGCAGCTCAATTTCCTCAGGATTACCGGTACCAACATTAGCTTGGCGCCCAAGCATTCCCAGTGTGCTTTCACCATCGGGAGCAGCCGCGCTTCCACAAAGCGGAATGATCGATCCGCTTCGCGCAAAGAGCGGGGTCCGCGAAAGCTCTGACCACAGTAAAAGCTTTCGATTACCTTGGTAGGCGATATTCGTCATGAGGTCAACCCACATACCCTCTGGTAGCCATGCTTCAGAGCGCCCCCGGCACGAGGCTTCAGAAAGCTGTTCAGTGACTGGAGCAGCGATCAGCTCGCGTCCAAAGCGGAAGCAATTGGGGACTTCCCAAGCCTGATCGTGGCCGTCATGCTCCCAATACATCGGACGAATGAGTGGGAGAAGCTCATCACGACCGTGGAACTGTTCGGAGTGGAGATACCCAACCAGTCGGTGTCTCAAACGTAGGTATTCCTCTTGAATTGCACAATGAGGTTCTTCGAAAACCCATGGCTCCTTTCGCGTGAATGGATTATTCGATGAATGCAGGCGCATGATTGGGCTAAATACACCACTTTGGATCCAACGGGTCTCCAATTCTGGATCACGTACGCCAAGCATGTGCCCACCGATATCATGGCTCCACCAGCCATAGCCGATATTTGAGGCGGTCGCAGTAAATTCAGGCTGGAACTTCAATGATTCCCAGGTAATGTAAGTGTCTCCCGAAAAACCCAGAGGGAAGCGCTGAGACCCCGGTCCACAATAGCGTGAAAGCGTAAGCCCTCGTCCATGTCGGTGAGCATTATCAAGATAGTGATAGTGGTTGAGAACCCACAAAGGATCCAGTCCAGGAACGCTTGAATGCTCTCCTTGTTGCCAATCAACCCACCAGAAGTCGACCCCTTGATCTTCAAGTGGGTGCAGAATCTCTTCAAAATACGCCAACATAAAATCGGGATTCGCTGGTTCAAAGAGGATTGTCTTTTTAGTTCCAGGATCTACGCCCATTCTTTGAGCTAAGCGCTCGTACCCCTCTTCAAAGTAACGAATACCATCAGCAGGGTGAAGATTGAGTGAGGTGTGAAGACCACGCTCATGCAGAGCATCAAGGAACTTTTGTGGATCTGGGAAAAGCTCAGGATCCCAGGTGTAGCCTGTCCATCCTGACCCAGCCCCCGAGGGAGGGGTGGTGACATGCCAATCCATATCGATGACAGCGACTGCAAGCGGAACATCGTGACGAGCAAATTCGCTCATCACTTCCAAATACTCCTCATCTGTGTAGCGGTGATATCTACTCCACCAATTTCCTAAGGCATAGCGGGGCAGAATCGCTTGAGGACCGCTTAAACGGTAGAAGGAACGCACGGCCTCGGGAAAATCTGGTCCGCAAGCGAAAACGTAAATGTCTAGGTGCTCCGGACGCGCTGCCAAGAAGACTCCATCGCTAGAGACCGGGCAGGTGTCATCAATCAACGAGGTTATGCCACGGCCATCGACGACTCCTTTATCCAGTTCACAGCGTCCATCGACCGTGTCCAATGTTCTGGTCGTCCCACGCAGGTTTCTCCCTTGAATCCAGG
The DNA here is from genome assembly GCF_001070855.1 of Trueperella pyogenes. Classification (GTDB taxonomy): domain Bacteria; phylum Actinomycetota; class Actinomycetes; order Actinomycetales; family Actinomycetaceae; genus Pauljensenia; species Pauljensenia pyogenes_A. The sequence continues at coordinate 115,030 of NZ_JVLH01000013.1, forward strand.
GAAATTCTGCATCAGTCCCCCAACGCCAGGTTCCACCCCAGCTATCTTCTTCCCTTACTTGAGCCCACAATCCATTGGAGCTGGGCTCCTTGCCGTCATAGTGGAAGGACATATGTGCAGTCTCAATAACTATGCCGCCGACTTCATCATGGTCGATGCGCAGATCCTTCACAGGTAGGCACTTGCGCCATGCCATCATCTGTGTCGGTCCATCCAGGAATTCACCGCTCGGATCCCATTCAAGACGGATCACAGTATCTGAAAGAATTTCGATCCTCCACTGTGGGCCTTCAATCACTTGCTCGGCGGGAGGCGCCTGAATCGGTGAAGGTAGCAAATGGGGTGGAAGAAGCGCCATCACGTATCACTCCTGAGGAATCGGCATTGAGCCCTGTTGACTACCAAGATTAGCCTCTCAATCCTCGATCTGCCTATTCACTGAGCAATAATTTCCGGGGTGGTTGATGCGCATCAACCACCCCGGAAATTTGCTAGAAATTAGCCGAAAAGACGTTTACTTTTCAGAGCTAGTCTCTAAGTCCTCTTCGCCGCGCTTCTTCGGCTTCGCATCCACGCCAGCCTCCTTGCGCTGTGCAGGAGTAATGGGTGCAGGAGCATCGGTCAGCGGATCGTATCCGCCACCCGACTTCGGGAAGGCGATGACGTCGCGAATTGATTCAGACTTGGTGAGCAGCGAAACAATTCGGTCCCATCCGAAGGCGATGCCGCCGTGCGGAGGAGCTCCGAACTTGAAGGCATCAAGGAGGAATCCGAACTGCGTTTGGGCTTCTTCCTCGCCAATACCCATGACCTTGAAGACGCGATTTTGGACGTCACGTCGGTGAATACGGATGGAGCCACCGCCGATTTCATTACCATTGCAGACAATGTCATAGGCGTAGGCCAAAGCATTCCCGGGATCCTGATCGAAAGTATCCAACCACTCAGGCTTTGGCGAGGTGAAGGCGTGGTGGACAGCAGTCCAAGCGCTGTGCCCAAGAGCAACGTCACCTTCGGCCTCGGCATCTCCGGTCGGCTTGAAAAGAGGAGCGTCGACAACCCATGTAAACGCCCACGCGTCGGGATCGATCAGGTTGCAGCGCTTACCGATCTCGAGGCGGGCGGCGCCAAGCAGCTCGCGCGAGGCGGTGGGCTTACCAGCAGCGAAGAAAATGCAGTCACCAGGCTTGGCGCCAGTGGCCTCGGCGAGGCCAGCGCGCTCAGCTTCAGTGATGTTCTTTGCAACCGGACCGCCAAGGGTGCCTTCCTCATCAAGAGTGACGTAAGCAAGTCCCTTGGCCCCACGCGCCTTGGCCCATTCCTGCCACTTGTCGAAGGTGCGGCGAGGCTGAGAACCACCACCGGGCATCACGACTGCACCAACATAGGGTGCCTGGAAGACTCGGAAAGTCGTGTCCTTGAAGTACTCGGTCAGATCAACAAGCTGGTATCCGAAACGAAGATCAGGCTTGTCAGAGCCGTATTTCTCCATCGCATCCTTGTAGGTCATGCGAGGAATCGGGGTCTGGAGATCGTAACCGATGAGGGCCCAGACATTCTTCAAAATCTCTTCTGCAACGGCAATGACGTCGTCCTGATCGACGAAGCTCATCTCAATATCAAGCTGTGTGAACTCCGGCTGACGATCTGCACGGAAGTCTTCATCACGATAGCAGCGTGCAATCTGGAAGTAACGTTCCATTCCGGCAACCATCAGCATCTGCTTGAAAAGCTGCGGGGACTGCGGCAGCGCATACCAAGAACCGGGTGACAGACGTGCAGGGACAATGAAGTCACGCGCACCTTCAGGGGTGGAACGTGTCAGCGTCGGGGTTTCAATTTCCACGAAATCGTGAGCGTAGAGAGTATCGCGAGCAGCACGCGAAACCTTCGAACGCAGGCGCAGCGCGTACTGCTCGGGTTCACGACGCAGATCAAGGTAACGGTACTTCAAACGCGTTTCTTCACCGACGTTGCCTGAGTCTTCCGCGTTGGAGGACACCTGGAAAGGAAGCGGCGCAGAAGTATTGAGAATCTCAATATCGTCGCCCATGACTTCAATAGCACCCGTTGCGAGATTCGGGTTCTCGTTGCCTTCAGGACGAGCGCAAACCTCTCCGGTCACTTTCAAAACGAACTCGCTGCGCAATTCATGGGCAACGCGTTCATCTCGAACGACCACCTGCGCAATTCCCGAAGCATCACGGAGATCGATGAATGCAACACCACCGTGGTCACGACGTCGATCGACCCATCCGGTCAAGGTGACGGTTTGGCCGACAAGGTCAAGGCCAAGCGTTCCAATATTGTGAGTGCGAAGCACTGGTTTTCCTTTCGTTGGTACCATCCGCGAGACGAGCGGCGGCACGGACATAATACCCCCAATGCTCCCCCACTCCTCGATCAAGGAGTCGACACCCTGAGTTCATTCGTTTGTTTTCATTCAACAATAATCTGCAGTACCAACAATCGAGGCGCGCATTTTGTAGACGCTGGCCAAAGTCTCAGGTGAAATGTGCAAGGATAATGCCATGTCCCCAAGTCCCCGAGCTCAGGCATGGTCAAGTGCGGAAAAGGGACTCATGCTCTCCTCCGTCATCTTGATTACGCTTTCCGCTTTTGAATCGCTTGCAACGACCACGATCATGCCGAACGTCGTTGCCTCTTTCCATGCAGACTCTTGGTTCGCAGTTTCTTCGGGTGCTGCTCTGATTACAAATTTGATTGCAAATGTCCTAGCAGGAGGTCTCAGCGATGCGTTGGGCGTCAAAAAGGTATTTGCCTGGGGATTAGGGCTTTTCTGCGTAGGACTATTAGTAAGCGCTCTCGCTCCCCATATCGCAGTATTCGTTCTCGGTCGGCTCATCCAGGGCCTGGGTGGAGGATTCATCATTGTCCCGCTCTACGTTCTTATCGGAGCAATCGCCACTCCCCTACACCGTCCACGCTACTTTGCAGCTTTTTCCCTATCTTGGGTCTTCCCTTCGCTCGTAGGACCCACCCTTGCTGGACTGATCGTGACATATATTGGATGGCGGGTGGTTTTTGGTTTAGCTCCCCTCCTCGCAGTATTCGGCGCGATTCCCCTTCATTCGGTTCTTAAAAAATTCTCGATCCCATCTCAAGGAGTTCTACCTTCTTCGCGCTTTGTACGACTGGCGCTAGGCAGCGGAATCGGTGTTTTCCTTCTACAGATTTCGGGTACTTTTACTTCGGTCTGGGCAATGGTGCTTGTGGGCTCTGCAGGTCTTACGCTCTCCGCAATAACGCTTCCGCGTCTGCTCCCTCCTGGCTCTTTTACTCTCAAGCGTGGCATCCCAGCACTTGTCATAACTCGTTTACTCATGATGGGAGCGGTAACAGGCGCAGAAGTTGTATTGCCTTTACTTCTTCAACGTGTTCAGGGCTGGACTCCAAGTTCAGCCTCCCTCGTCGTTACTGCAAGCGCCCTATCCTGGGCTGCCGGCTCGGTGATCCAGTCCCATATCCACGTGGGCAAGAGCCGACTTAGGCTCCCACGAATCGGAATGGTCTTTGTTGTCATTGGCCTGGCTCCACTAACAATGCTTCTCCAGACATCCGCCCCTCACTGGCCAATCTTTATCGCCTGGCTCCTTGCTGGACTTGGCATTGGCCTCACGCACTCTACGATCTCAGATCTCACGCTTGGGGCAACCGATCCCTCAATGCATGGACGAGCCTCCTCTTGGCTTCAGGTTGCGGACTCGGCCGGTGCAGCCGTAGAGCTTGCTTTCGTCTCTCTTGCGCTGGCTCTCTGGAGTGCTCTCGGATTCACGGGTGCCATTGCTTACCTCCCCGCAACCTTAGTCGCCCTCGGAGTCGCTGTCGTCGGTGTATTCGCGGCAATGAGAACGCGCGAGGAAGATCTTCTCCCCCGCGCGTCTGCTCAGTAATGTAGTTGTCGCTCAGCGTCCGAAACGACGTCCCTTCCCCAACTTCTTCGAGGCCGATTTCCGCTGAGGTTGCGTAGCTCTCCCACCCCTAAACGAGGATTTTTCGCCGAACTCGCGACCGCCTCGGCGATCATCACGGCGATGATCATCTCCATGGCCTAAACGGTGCCCACGTCCGCGGTCCATGCGGGACTTAGCTAAATCCCGGGAATCTTTTCGTGAAAGCGAAGCCTTCTTCGGGGAATGAGCCTTCCCATCGGGTCCCTCATCAACGCGGATTCTCAGTGCGCGACCTGAAACATGCGCCTTTGAGATCCGAGCCATGGCATCCGGACGAAGGTCTGTATGAATTTCGACTAGAGAGAAGGTCGGGTAGATATCAATATGACCGATATCTGCACCGGCAATACCGCCTTCACCGGTGATTGCTCCGACGATCGCACCGGGCTTGACGCGGTCCTTCTTCCCTACTTCGATGCGGTAGCGCGTACCAGTCCCGACTGTGTGCCGAGGTGAAGAACCCTGTTTACGCGCCTTGAGTGGGTGGTCGTTGTCGCGGCCTCCCTCAAAGTGAGCGCGTGCAAATTCGCCCGATTCGTCAAGTTCTTCCTCGCGACGAATCTTTCCATTACCGCGACGATCCTCGCTGATGCGCGCAGCGGGTCCTTCATCCCCCACTGCCTGGGCAAGAAGTGCAGCCGCAATATCCTCAATATCCAATGAGGTAGTGTCATGGACCTCATCAAGAAGCTGCCGGTAAAGATCAAGTCGTCCACGTTCAATACGCGCGCCAATGGCATCCAAGATTCTGCTGGCTCTGAACTGTGAGACAGCAGCGGGTGAAGGAATCTCAACCTCTTCCATGGGGGTACCGGTAAGCTTCTCGATCTTGCGAAGTCGGCCATGTTCCCGAGGCGTGAAGAAGGTTAACGAGCGCCCTTCACGCCCGGCGCGCCCAGTACGTCCAATTCGGTGTACATAAGCTTCTGCTTCACGGGGAACGTCGAAGTTGACGACCAATCCAATTCGTTCAACATCGAGGCCTCGAGCTGCAACATCGGTTGCAACCAGAACGTCGAGGGAGCCGTTCTTTAGACGCTCCACCATGCGTTCGCGTTCGGTCTGCGCAACATCACCCGAAATACCTGCGGCCTTAAACCCCCGCGAGTTCAGTTCAAGAGCAATCTCCTCAACATCCAGACGCGTGCGGACAAAGACAATTGCAGCATCAGATTCTTGCGTGCTCTGATGTTGCGCTCGAGTAGCAAGAACGCGCGAAAGCGCACCAATCTTGTGCTTGTAAGGAACAACAGCATAGGTTTGGTGAATCGTATCAACAGTTGAAGACTCTTCAGAAACAGCAATCTTCAGAGGATCTTTCAAATGCGTTTGCGCAATTTTTTCAATTGCGGCTGGCATTGTTGCAGAAAAGAGGGCCGTCAAACGATCATCAGGAACTGAGGAGGTAATAGTCTCAACGTCTTCTGCGAAGCCCATGCGAAGCATTTCATCTGCTTCATCAAGCACCAACATAACGACGTTGCTGAGATCCAACGCACCTTTCTCAATAAGGTCGATCACGCGGCCGGGAGTACCGACAACGACCTGCGCACCGCGCTTAAGCGCGCCGATCTGAGGACCGTAAGCAGAGCCCCCATAGACGGGCACGACGTCGATATCACGGCTCTGCGCGGCAAAATCAGAAATCGCCTGAGCGGACTGCATTGCCAATTCGCGCGTAGGCGCGAGAACAAGTGCCTGTACATGCCGTTGATCTGAATCAATCAAAGCTAAGAGCGGCAGACCAAATGCAGCGGTCTTTCCCGTTCCTGTCTGAGCAATTCCAACGACGTCATGGAAGTCGAGAAGCGCAGGGATTGCCTCAGCCTGGATAGGAGTTGGAACCTCATAGCCCATGTGAGTAATGGCTTTGAGGAGATCATCAGGCAGTCCAAGATCTGCGAAAGTAGTCTCGGTAGTGTTTTCAGGTGCAGTGGACACAGTATTCCTTACAATTAGCGTCGCTCAGGGTCGACTTCACGGATGAAGCGCGACCCCACACCGTTTTCACCGCCGAGGCTATGCTCGACCACCATTGGGTAGCGCCTCGTTGCCTAGCAAGGCTATCAGGTCAATGCTCTAGAAACAGTAGTGCCTTCGGTGAGATCGCACACCGAAGGCACCTGAAGCTTAGTCGTTCGAGGCTTGCGTAGGAACGATCGAGGGATGAAGATCCTCTACCGGAGGCTGCCAACTATAGATATCAGCTTGCACCTGCTCACCTGAACGTATGTCTTTAACGGTATCCGCTTCGCCTTCGCTTCCTGGGAACCACACGAAGGGAATCCCGCGCTTGTCAGCAAACTTAATCTGTTTGCCAAACTTCGCCGCGCTGGGGGCAACATCGGTGGGAATTCCGCGCTTGCGCAAGATCGTCGCAAGAGCGTTGCAGTGTTGGCGTTGTTCCTCGTCCGCAACTGCAATAACAACGCATGTAGGCACCTTACGAGAAGCTGTCACCATATCCTGCGAAAGGATCCGTGACACCAAGCGAGAAACACCGATAGAGAGGCCAACACCGGGATAGCTTCGCTTTCCGTCTTTGGCAAGAGAATCGTAACGTCCACCAGAACAGATCGACCCCAGGTCCTCGTGACCAACGATTTCGCTCTCGTAAACGGAACCCGTGTAGTAATCCAGTCCACGCGCGATCTTTAGGTCAGCCAGAACAACACCGGGCATCGCAGCACCGGCTTGCTCAACCAATGCACACAGTTCATCCAAGCCCTGGGTGAGTGTTTCACTCGATACGCCAAGTGCGTTAACCTCTGAGCGCAGATGCTTTGAATCCTCGGTACGGATCTGTGCCATACGCAAGAGTACGTCGATTTGCGGCTGCTCAAGCCCGGCCTCGGCAAGCTCTTCAGCCACGCCTTCAGGCCCAATTTTGTCAAGTTTATCGAGGCCGCGGAGTGCGGACTCAACATCATCGACACCGAGCCCCTCACAAATTCCCTGGACAACCTTGCGGTTATTGACCAAGACGTGAACGGGAGGGATCGGCAAAGACATCAAAGCCTCAGCCATCACCAAGGGCAGATCGACTTCGTAGTGGAACGGCAACTCCCCCAAGCCGACGACATCGATATCAGCCTGAGTGAACTCGCGGAAGCGACCGTCCTGTGGGCGTTCACCACGCCAGACCTTTTGAATCTGATAACGCTTAAACGGAAAATCGAGCTCGTTTGCGTTCTCAATGACGTATCTTGCGAAGGGCACGGTTAAATCAAAGTGAAGTCCCATCTGGCGTTCTTTGGAAGAGCGCTGTCCCTCATCTTTCAGTGCCTGCAAGCGATCCAGAACATAGATCTCTTTCGAGGTTTCGCCCTTGGATTGAAGCTGTTCAAGTGTTTCAACCGCTCGAGTTTCGATACCCGCAAATCCATGGAGCTCAAATACAGAACGGATGTGATCAAGAATCGCTTGTTCAACGATGCGGCCCTGTGGGAGCCACTCGGGAAATCCTGAAAGTGAAGTACGTGCCATAATCCCTATTCTTTCACGGAGGAGCTCAGCTGTCGGCCCGAGCCGCGGGTAGACGAGAGCGAAATTAACCGATGCTCTTCGCGCGACGTAGATAGGCATTATTCGCCAGTTCATCACCCATCGTCGTCGCTACAGAGTGCCCGGGGAAAAGAATTGTCTGTGGATCAATCACATTTGCAAGGGTTCGCAAAGTATGCCGCATCTGGGTCTCATCACCGCCGGGCATATCAGTTCGTCCCACAGAACCGGCAAAAATAACGTCACCACTGAGCGCCCAGGGAACAACAACCCCAGTGTCTAGAGCGCGCACGCCGTTCCAATAGACAGTGAGTACCGAGGCTCCCAAGAAAAGCGCCGAGCCTTCAGTATGTCCGGGAGCAGGAACCATCCTGAGAACAAGTCCAGGAACGTACTCAAAGGAGTCGACCGGGCATTCTTTGATCACTGAGGGCTTGCGCCATCCTTCACTCACTTCTTCCGGAAGTGGGAGCGATACGTAGGATGCTGGATCGTCGAGGCGGTATGCGTCGGGTCCTGGGATCCAGACGGGTGCAGGCCCCTCCGGCGCCCACGACGCAACCTCAGCACAATCCCAGACATGGTCAGCATGACCATGCGTCGCTAAAACGGCGCCAACGTATGCTCCGTCTTCCTCGAGCGCCCGACGAATTTCTTCACGCACGCCAAAAGAAGGGTCGACAACAAGCGCTCCCACTTGTCCGTCTCCCTGAGACTGCGGCGTAATCACACAGCAATTCGCGCCATAGAAGGGGGTGGGGATAACGTGGATTCGAATGTTCTCATTCACGACAGTGATGAGGAAATCTGATCGAACCAAGCCTGCTTCGTTTCCAGTGCCTGCGTCAGCTCGCGAACCTTCGCCTCATTACCCGAGGCTTTTGCTTCTTCAAGGTCAGCGCGCAACTGATCGAGCTGTTCTTCAAGCTGACCAAGCATTCCCGTGGCACGAGCACGAGTCTCGGGGTTCGTACGGCGCCATTCAGCTTCTTCGGCCTTACGAAGCTCATCTTCAACTGCACGAAGCCGGGCTTCGATCTTACGGAAGTGCTCTGAAGGAACACGACCAATCTCAGCCCAACGATCTTGAATCGACCTCAGAGCAGCCTTGGCCTCTTCTTGGTTAGTAATCGGCAGAAGTGCTTCTGCTTCCTTCAGCAGATCTTCTTTTGCGCTCAGATTCGCTTGGTACTCGGAGTCAACGGCAAGATCATTGCGGTGACGCGCATCGAAGAAGGCCTGCTGGGCAGCGCGGAATCGCGCCCACAGCGCATCATCTTCACGACGAGAAGCACGCGGCGCACGCTTCCATTGCTCCATCAATTCACGGAAGGCATTGGAGGTTTCACCCCAATTGGTCGAGTCCTTCAAAGCTTCTGCACGAGCAATAATTTCTTCCTTAACGCGCTTTGCCTGCCCTTGTCGTTCATCGAGCTCAGAGAAATACTGCCGACGACGACGATCAAATTGCGTACGGGTCGCGGAGAAGCGCTTCCACAGTTCATCTTCTGCGGCCTTATCCAAGCGCGGTCCACGACGCTGGAGTTGCTTCCATTCTTCAAGCAGATCGCGAAGTACCTGTCCCGATTGCTTCCAGTGAATCTTGCTGGATTCTCTAGCAAGAATCGCCTCCGCACGCTCAACAAGAGCAGTGCGCTCCTCCAGAGCGTGTTCCTTTGCGAGGCGACGTTCTTCCTTCGCTTCTTCCTTACGAGCTTGAGCCCGCTCCTCTACGGCTTGGACACGTGCGCGCAGTGCGGGGAGATCACCAATAGCATTGGGTTGGTCAACAGCTTCTTTAAGCGTTGCAAGGGTCTGGTCAATCTCCTTCGGCCCAAGGCTTGCCAAGCGGTCTTCAAAGAGCTTAATCGTCGCTTCGAGGTCCGCGTAGCGACGCGTGTAAAGCGCGAAAGGATCCGATGGAAGTCCCTCAGGGAAGGATCCGATCATTCGCTCAGTATCACCGTCTTGAACCCACACATTTCCCTGGGAATCAATTCGACCAAAATCGATCGAAAGCTCGGTCGTTGCGACCGGTTCGACAGTACGTGCAGCGGCGACTTCAGGCTCAGCGGCCTGGGTTTCAGGCGAAGTAGTCACGATATTCCTTCGAGGTTGGGACAGTTTCCCATCCGACGCGATGCATGGATTTTCCACACAGGCATACCTTCAGCGGTACATGCTCCATCCTAAAGGAAAAAACCGCCAATCTCATAAAAAATAGGCTGACGTCTCACAAGGTTGCCTCAAAATGAGACAGCGTTGCTAACTTGCGGAGGTCGAAACACGCACTGCCTCGAAGACCCCATCCACACGCCGGAGTGCGGCAAGGACCGCATTCAAATGGCTCATTTCAGCCAAATGGAAGCTAAATCGCGCAGTAGCCACCTGGTCTCGCGTTGAAACAGTAGACGCAGAGACGATATTGACTCGATATTCAGTCATAACTTTCGTCAGATCTGCAAGCAACCCGGGACGGTCCAGAGCTTTCGTCTGAATTTGAACGAGATACTGTGCTTGAGAATGCTCACTACTCCACGAAACCTGTACAAAACGCTCCGGATGCAGACCTTCCAGACGTACAGCATTAGGGCACGAGCGCTGGTGGACCGAAACGCCTTGACCGCGGGTAATAAAACCGACGATGTCATCACCGGGAACTGGTGTGCAGCACCGCGCAAGTTTCACCCACACGTCATTAGCATTCATCCCATCAACGCTCACGCCTTGTCCCTTCGCGCTGAGCTCAGGGGCCGAATGGAGATGTCCTCCTGGAGTAACTGCCTCGGAGAGGGTTTCTTCAGTGCCATCTCCACCACCGAGATTTTCAACAAGCTTCGAGACAATATTCTGCGCAGAAATATGGCCATCACCAACGGCTGCGTACAGACCCGAAATATCTGGGTACCCCAGCGATGTCGCGACTGAAAGAACAGAATCATGGTTCATCAGACGCTGCAAAGGCAAGTTTTGTTTGCGCATTGCGCGCGCAATACTTTCCTTACCTGCCTCTACTGCTTCTTCTTTTCGTTCACGAGAAAACCATGCTTTGATCTTTGACCGAGCACGCGGTGAAGCAACAAAAGCAAGCCAGTCGCGCGAAGGAGCAGCTTTATCCGACTTTGAAGTGACAACTTCAACGGTTTGCCCGGACTCCAGTCGAGTATTAAGCGGAACGAGGCGGCCGTTGACCTTCGCACCTACAGTCCGATTTCCCACCTCAGTGTGCACTGAGTATGCAAAGTCTACGGGAGTTGCCCCGCGCGGAAGTACAACCACTTCTCCCTTAGGCGTGAAGACATAGACTTCGTCGCCAGAAATCTCATATCGAAGCGAATCAAGGAATTCTTCAGGGTCCCCGGTTTCGCGTTCCATATCAACCAGTGCACGCAACCAGTTCATCTGTTCATCGGCGCTCATCCGGTCAGACTCCAACGAGTTAGCATTTGGATTCTGCTTGTATTTCCAGTGTGCCGCGACGCCATGTTCTGCATGTTCGTGCATCTCATAGGTGCGAATCTGAATTTCAACTGGTTTGCCACCCGGGCCGATCACCGTTGTGTGCAGCGACTGATAGAAGTTGAACTTCGGCATCGCAATGTAGTCCTTGAAGCGCCCCGGAATTGGATTCCATCTTCCGTGGAGAGCCCCTAGAACCGCGTAGCAGTCACGTACGGTTTCGACCAACACGCGCACTGCGACAAGATCAAAGATCTCGTCAAATGCTTTATTGCGGACGATCATCTTCTGATAAATCGAATAGTGATTCTTAGGACGCCCGGTCACCGTTCCCTGTGTACCTGAACGTCGCAAATCTTCTTCGATCTGAGAAATCACTTCGCGTAAGTAAAGATCACGCTCAGGTGCTCGTTCCGCAACCAGATGATCAATCTCTTCATAAATTTCGGGATAAAGGATCTTGAAAGAACGCTCTTCCAGTTCCCATTTGATCATATTCATCCCGAGGCGGTGCGCTAGGGGCGCGTAGATCTCAAGAGTTTCCCGCGCCTTCTTCTTCGCTGATTCGACAGGGACAAAACGCCAAGTACGAGCGTTGTGAAGACGATCGGCAAGTTTAATGAGGAGCACTCGAATATCGCGACTCATCGCGATAATCATCTTGCGCAGAGTTTCGGACTGCGCGCGTTCGCCGTAACGAATCTTATCGAGTTTGGTGACCCCATCGACCAACTGAGCAATAGCCGGGCCAAAATCAGCAGTGAGCTGCTCAAGACTGTAGTCGGTATCTTCAACCGTATCGTGAAGAAGAGCTGCAGCGAGCGTAGGTGAAGTCATTCCAACTTCAGCCAAGATTGTCGCAACTGCAACGGGGTGAGTGATGTACGGTTCGCCGCTCTTACGCATCTGGCCGCGATGTGCCTTCTCAGCCGTCGCATAGGCACGCTCAATGAGAGAAACATCCGCTTTGGGATGGTTGGCGCGAAGGGCACGAACCAAAGGCTCGATCTCTGGCGTCGTCATCTTCGAACGAGCACCGAACCACACCAGGCCTGAACGCACGCGTGACCCGGCCGCAGGTGGCCGGGTCACGTTGTCATTTTGCTCACTCATTCCTCAATGATACAAGCGATCAGTGTGAATGAAAGTCGCAAATTAGAAAACGACAGCAGTTTCAACCTTAACCTGAGGTTCAAGCTTGGAACGTCCTCCAAGAGCTTCAAGCTCCAAAAGAATTGCGACGGCTTCTACCTTCGCACCACACTGCTCGAGAAGCCTGACAGAAGCAGCTGCCGTTCCGCCTGTAGCCAAGACGTCATCAACAACTAAGACACGCGCGCCTTCTTCAACGAGGCCTGGATTAAGCTCCATCCGAGCCTTACCGTATTCAAGCTCGTAATCGATGCCGATTACCGGACCGGGAAGCTTCCCTCCCTTACGCACAGTAATCATTCCAATGCCGAGCGCAGTCGCCAAAGGTGCTGCAAGGATAAAACCGCGAGATTCCAGGCCTGCAACCGCATCGATACGTCCACGGTAGTGGTCAGCCAGCAAGCGAATCAATTCCGCGAATGCGTTGCCATCCGCCAAAAGAGGCGTGATATCGCGGAAAAGTACGCCTTCCTCAGGGAAGTCTTGTACTTCGCGGAGATGGGTGCGGACAAGTTCGCTAACTTCTGCTCCGAGCTCTGCGCTCATCAGCGGGCCTTCTTCCTCTTAGGTTGGGCTTCATTTCCAAGGCGACGACCAGGCTGGACCGGTGCCACACGTACATCGTCACCGGTATGACCTTCGCGTTCGCGTCGCTTCGCGACCAAAGCATCGTGTTCTTTGGTTGACGAACGGCGTTCTTCCAGCATAACCAACAACGGCGAAGCAATGAAGATCGAGGAATATGTTCCGACGATCATACCGACGAACAGAGCAAGAGAAATGTCGGTCAATGTGCCTGCGCCCAGAAGAATCGAACCGATGACAAGAATTGAGCCAACCGGAAGCAGAGCCACGATTGAGGTATTGAGCGAACGCACCATTGTCTGGTTCACAGCAAGGTTGACCATGTCGCCGAAGGTGTAGCGATTCTGGTCGTTAATACCCTTCGTGAGTTCTCGAACCTTATCGAACACCACGACGGTGTCATAGAGCGAATAACCCAAAATCGTCAGGAAGCCGATAACTGTTGCTGGCGAGACCTCGACACGAGTAACTGCGAAGAAACCAAGGGTCGTCGCAATATCGTGGAAGAGCGCGAAAATCGCAGCAACGGACATCGTCCAGGATCTGAAGTATGCAGCCATTAGCACTGCGACAAGCGTCAAGAAGATCACAAGCGATTGCGCAGCTTTAGCAGTAACATCGCGTCCCCAGGAAGGACCGATAGATGCAGACTGAACATCCTTCGCATCGACCTTGTAGGCGCTTGCAAGAGCTTCGCGAACCTCGAGTGTCTTTTGTGAATCCAGAGATTCGGTCTGAACTCGGATACCATCAACGCCAACAGAAGAAACGCGTACTTCAGACGCAAGGTTTCCCTTCTGGATCGCATCGTATGCCGGCTGCTGAGAAGTCTCAGAAAGACCCGTCAAAGTGAATTGCGAACCACCGGTGAATTCGAATGACCGATTAAGACCAAAAATTCCAATGAGAATCGCACAAATAGCGATCACAGCTAGGGCTGCTCGAACAAAAATTCGACGCTTCGGGACAATCCGATAGGACTTCTCACCCGAATAAAGGGCATTACCCCACTGGGCATAACTCATCATTGCTCTTCTCCTGCCTGCTCGGAAGAAGTGTTGTCCTCGGCATCTTGACTCCCCTGTTCAGCCAAACGTGCTGCACGCTTACGTTCTGCCAGAGAGAGCGGCTGGCCTTCAGCATTGGTCTCGGAAGTGCCGCTAGCGGAACCTGCACCCGAAACTACCACGCGGCCTCGGCCGGCATAGGTAACCGCCGAACGGGCACCGAGGTGCTCGGGATCAAGTCCGGAGAGCTTATGTCCTCCACCGAAGAACTCGGTACGGATGAGCAACTCCATCATCGGGTGTGTGAAGAGGAAGATCACGATCAGATCGACAACTGTTGTCACGCCAAGGGTGAATGCGAAGCCCTGAACGCCGCCAACAGCCAAGATGTAAAGAACCACTGCAGCAACGAGGTTGACCGCATCCGAAACCAAAATGGTTCGCTTTGCACGATCCCAACCTTCATCAACGGCGGCACTCAGCGGACGGCCATCACGCACTTCATCTCGAATACGCTCGAAATAGACGATGAAGGAGTCTGCTGTAACACCGACTGAAACGATCAAACCGGCAATACCCGCAAGCGACAGACGGTATCCAACTGCCCATGACAAGACCGTGATTACCAGGTAGGTCAAGCACCCCGCGACAACAAGCGAGCCAGCGGAGATGATTGCCAGGCCTCGGTACTGCCAAATCATGTAAAGGACAACAAGAACCAGACCAATCAAGCCTGCCCACAGGCCCTTCTCCAAGTGCTCGGAGCCAAGGGTTGCCGAAATCTGCTGCTCAGATTGGACTTCGAAGTTCAACGGGAGCGAACCAAAGCTCAGCTGGTTAGCAAGAGCAGCGGCACTCTTTGCAGTGAAGCTACCGGTAATCTGTGCAGTACCCGTGGGAATTTCAGCATTCATCGACGGCGCGGTAATCACTTGGCCGTCCAAAACAACGGCGAAGTGGTTCCGATCCGGCTTGCCGTAGTTCTTCCCGCTCTGAGTGTCATTACGCAGATCGTAAAGACGCTTTGAAGCCTCGGCGAACTGCTTGGTTCCCTCAGCGTTGAAAGTGAGATCAACTCCCCACTCACCAGTGGAGTGTCCCTGAGAGTTCATGACCATTCCGGCAGTGGCTTTGGAGAGCTCCGAACCTGAAACATCAACGGGACCGAGCAGATACTTAATCTGTCCGTTTGAATCACATGCAGCATAGGGCTTATCAGCAGGGGCTTCAGTGCGACCGCCGCGGCCGGTCGTGCAATCAAGGGTGTACAGATCGAAGAGCGCTTGCTCCGTCGCCCACTTCAGGTCTGAGTTGTTCTCAGGCTGCTCAGTGGGAGTATCCGAGAGCTGACCATCCTTATTCCGATCGGCCAGTTCTTTTGCTCGCTCAGGGCTTAGCGCGGTGCTGACAGTTGAGGGGCTTGCCGAGGCCGAGGGAGATGCAGATTCGCTAGGCGCGGCAGACTCGGACGCTGAGGGCGTTGAGCTTGCCGAGGCCTCAGGATTGTTCACCTGCGTCTGGTTACTAGAATCGGTCGCGCTCGGGGTCGGGTTACTTTGCGGCTGAGTGGCGGGAAGCATTGCTAGAACCGGACGGAAATTCATCTGAGAGGACGAGCGGATCAGGTTCAGAGTTTCCTGCGAAGGAGTACCTGGAATCGACACCGAGATATTCGAGGAACCCAGGGAAGAGATCTCGGACTCGGACACACCTGAGGCGTCGATACGCTGACGAATGATATTGATCGCCTCGGTAATGTCGTTCTCAGTAACCTCGCGATCCACCCCTCCAGAAGCAACCGGAGTCAGGATCAACTGCGTACCACCCTGCAAGTCCAACGCAAGCGAGGGAATATATGAAGCACCTTTATTAGTCAGTTTTCCGACAACAAGAGATGCCGTACCAAGAACAAAAATAAAGATTAGAGTAAATAGAGCGCGCCAAGGATGGCGCTTTTGAGTTGTCACGATGGTCTACCTTTAGTTCCCCTTGGGATCACTTCGTCTCGGCCGAGTCGTCCTGCGAATCCAAGCCAAGAACAGGCTCTTCTTCAGACTCGCCAGAAGCGTCGTCTTTCTCTGCATCAGTGCTCTGGAACGGAAGTTCCTCAGCCACGTCCAAAATTGCCCGCTGATCCCAATAAGTCTCGTAGCCACCGGGGGTCTCGAGAATGACAATCTCACCATCTTGGTCAACGAAACGACCCCAGAATCCAGAGCGCAGACGAACCCACGCGCCGGGGACCATCATTTCCTTACGACGTTCTTCAGCCTTCTTTTCTTGTTCAGCCATACGCTTTCGGGCGCGACTATTGAAAATAAACATGGCGACAAGCATCAGGCCGATGAAAATCAGGAACGGTGTACTCACGATCTATCTTTCTTCTTGGGGTAGGAATGCATGAAAGCTATCCGCATACAGTGTAATAGGAAGCAGCGCATTTGGGTGACATCCCAATATAAAAACGAGATTACTCAAAGAGAGCAGATTCAGCCGGCGGCGTTAAACCAAGGTGTTTCCATGCTTTAGCAGTTGCCATCCGACCGCGTGTCGTCCTCAGGATGAAACCTTCGCGAACCAAATAGGGCTCTGCGACCGTCTCAACGGTTTCAGCTTCCTCGCCAACAGTCACCGCAAGGGTGGTGAGCCCAACCGGCCCTCCCGCAAATCGGCGACACATTGCGTCAAGAACAGCACGGTCCAGACGGTCTAGGCCAAAAGCATCGACCTCAAAGAGCTCAAGAGCACCTCGCGCAGCGTCAAGCGTGAGCTGACCATTGCCTCGAACTTGGGCATAATCAACGACACGACGCAGCAACCTATTGGCAATTCGAGGAGTCCCCCTGGAACGAGAGGCGATTTCATGTGCTGCTTTCGCATCAATGGGAGTTGAGAGAAGCTCTGCAGAACGCCGGACGACCATTTCAAGGTCTTCCGTCGAGTAAAACTCGAGATGAGCGGTGAAACCAAAGCGATCGCGAAGCGGTGCAGGAAGGAGGCCAGAACGAGTTGTCGCACCAACAACAGTAAAAGGCGGTAGGGTCAGCGGAATCGAGGTCGCTCCCGGACCTTTACCAACGACGACATCAACTCGGAAATCCTCCATTGCGAGGTAAAGCATTTCCTCGGCGGTACGGGCTAGGCGATGAATCTCGTCAATAAAGAGAACATCACCTTCCTGCAGCCCGGATAAAATTGCAGCTAAATCACCAGCATGCTGAATCGCTGGTCCTGAAGTGAGACGCAAAGATGTACCCATTTCAGCAGCGATGATCATTGCCAGTGTCGTCTTGCCTAGTCCAGGCGGTCCCGCTAGTAAGACATGATCGGCGCTCGCGCCACGAGCCCGCGCAGCATCCAGCACTAACTGAAGCTGATCACGAACAACTTTCTGACCAACAAACTCACTCAAACGCTTGGGGCGAAGAGCAGCCTCGGCAGCCCTCTCAAGTTCTCCCGCGTCTGGCGCAACGATATTGACGGAGGCCTCGAACTCATCGGCCATTTGCGCCTCCCAGCTTAATCAATGCTGCACGTAGGAGATCCGAGGCATTGAGACCATTTCCGCCCAGCTCGGCCAGCGCAGCGTCTGCCTTTGCATCGTTCCATCCCAAGCCAATCAACGCCGCCTTCACCTCTGCTTCGACTACTCCCGACATCGGTGCCGAGGCCTGAGGAAGTTGAGCCGGCAGTCCGAGCTTATCTCCCAGCTCCACAAGCATGCGCGAGGCAACCTTCTTGCCAACTCCGGGAATCCTGGCCAGAGCTGCGGTATCTTGATCTGCCACAGCACGCCGTAGATCATTCGGGGTGAAAACAGAAAGAGCCGCTAGGCCAATCCTGGGGCCGATACCACTGACTGACATCAGGATTTCAAATACTTCACGCTCTTCTTCAGTCTTGAACCCGTAGAGCGTTAAAGAATCTTCACGAACAATCAGATGGGTATAGAGCTCAACATCATCACCTTTGTGGAGCTCACTAGCAAAAGGCGGAGTCACGAAGACCTGAAAGCCGATACCTCCGTGGACAACAACGACATCACCCACACCGATGCGTGCGATGCTGCCGAGAACTCGGGAAATCATGCTTTCTCCTCAACAATGCTCTTGATGGGACCGAACATACGTACGATACCCTAGCTGCGTCGACGACGGGGGTCGACCGCGCCGGTTCGGCGCTGCGCCGCTTGAGCCTCTGCCCACATTTGTTGTGCCGGAGTTAGGCGCCCCCTAGCAGAAAGCTTCCCTGACTGAGAAACAGCAACTGTAGAGTCACCCCGAGCTCCAAGCAGTCCAGTCCCTCGCCATGCATGGCAGATTGCAATAGCTAATGAGTCAGCGGCATCAGCGGGCTTTGGGGGTTTGTCCAACCCCAGAATACGAGCAACCATGTGCTGAACCTGCGCTTTATCAGCATTGCCATTCCCCGTCACTGCGCTTTTTACTTCTGAAGGGGTATGTATTGCCATGGGAAGTCCAGCCCGTCCCGCAGCAGCGAGTGCGACTCCCATAACCTGCATAGTCGTCGAAACCGAACGAAGATTGTCCTGAGCGAAAACCTGTTCGATGGCAACGACCTCAGGTTCATATAGGGAGATCACATGATCAATCGCATCAGCGATCTTGGCTAGCCGAAAATGCTGGGCAAGTTCGGTTGAAGACCGGGCAACTCCGACAAAAACCATCGATGCGCGCCGAGAGGGATCGACGTCAACAACGCCCAAACCACAGCGCGTAATACCCGGGTCAATTCCCAAAACTCGCATGATTAAGATTCCCGCTGAACCATCCGCGTAAAGAGCTCGTGAAAGCGCCAGTCCGTGCCAATCTCGGGGTGGAAAGAGGTTGCGAGTGCCTGACCACTGCGGACAGCAACAATTGGACCATCGGGAGTATTTCCAGCACGCGCGAGCACGTCGACAGACTCACCCACTGACTCAACCCAAGGCGCCCTAATAAAGACGGCGGGGAAAGGCTTTCCCTCGATGCCTTTGATATCAAGCTCTTCTTCGTAGGAGTCCACCTGACGACCAAAGGCATTCCGACGCACAACCATGTCGATGGCGCCAAATGAACGCTGGTCATCCCTGCCATCAAGAATCGTCGTCGCAAGCATGATCATTCCCGCGCATGTCCCATAGACCGGCATCCCATTTGATATCTGCTCGGCTAGCTGATCAAAAATGCCGAATGAAAGCAGCAGATTGGACATAGTTGTCGATTCGCCGCCAGGAATTACCAAGCCGTCAACAGAGGCGAGTTCCTCGCTACGTCGCACTAGGACAGCGCGGGCGCCGGATTCTTCCAGCGCCCGCACGTGTTCGGCGACATCACCCTGAAGGGCGAGAATGCCGATATTTACCATCCGCGTTCAGCCAATCGATGGTCAACGGGAAGGTCGTCGACATTAATGCCAACCATTGCTTCACCAAGCCCCCGCGAAACTTCTGCAATGACCGAAGGATCATCGTAGAAAGTCGTGGCCTTGACAATGGCCGCCGCACGCTTGGCGGGGTCACCGGACTTGAAGATGCCAGAGCCAACAAAGACGCCTTCGGCACCAAGCTGCATCATCATCGCAGCGTCGGCGGGGGTGGCAATGCCACCAGCGGTGAAGAGGACGACGGGGAGGCGACCCTCGCGAGCGACCTCAGCAACGAGCTCGTAGGGGGCCTGAAGCTCCTTGGCCGCGACGTAGAGCTCGTCCTCGGGCAGGGAGGTCAGGTGACGGATCTCGTCGCGGATCTTACGCATGTGCGTGGTCGCGTTCGAGACGTCACCGGTGCCGGCCTCGCCCTTGGAGCGGATCATGGCCGCACCCTCGTTGATGCGGCGCAGCGCCTCACCGAGGTTGGTCGCACCACAGACGAAGGGAACAGTGAAGTTCCACTTGTCAATGTGGTGGCTGTAGTCGGCGGGGGTCAGCACCTCGGACTCGTCGATGTAGTCGACGCCGAGGGACTGCAGGACCTGCGCCTCGACGAAGTGACCGATGCGGGCCTTGGCCATGACCGGAATGGAGACAGCATTAATAATCCCATCAATCAGATCGGGATCTGACATGCGAGCAACGCCGCCCTGTGCGCGAATATCCGCCGGGACACGCTCGAGTGCCATAACTGCAACGGCACCAGCATCTTCAGCAATCTTTGCCTGCTCAGGAGTGACGACATCCATGATGACGCCGCCCTTGAGCATCTGAGCCATTCCGCGCTTGACCTGCGGGGTTCCAACCTCGCGAGTTGCCGTCTGCTCAGTCATCACTCACTCCTCTTCTTCCAGCTGGGCTTGCACCTCATCGGAAAGAGACATATTGGTGTAGATGTTCTGCACATCGTCAGAATCTTCAAGTGCGTCAATGAGCTTATTGACCTTGAGCGCGCCTTCAAGATCGAGCTCAACTTCGGTGGATGCGACGAATTGAACTTCCGCCGAGTCATAGTCGATGCCAGCTTCTTGCAACGCCTTGCGGACTGCAACGACATCGCTGGGCTCGCACTCAATAACAAAGCCCTCACCGAGGTCTTCAACTTCTTCGGCACCGGCGTCAAGAACAGCTTCCATGATGCTGTCTTCGTCTACACCATCTGCAGCGGGTACCTCAATGACACCACGCCTCGAGAAAAGGTAAGCAACCGAACCGGGGTCGGCCAACGACCCGCCGTGACGGGTAAATCCCAGACGAACATCGGATGCCGCACGATTACGGTTGTCAGTCAAACACTCAACCAAGAAGGCGACACCGTTGGGGCCGTAGCCTTCGTACATAATGGTTTCGTAATTTGCGCCACCAGCTTCTGCACCCGAACCACGCTTAACGGCGCGATCGATGTTGTCTGCGGGAACAGAGTTCTTCTTTGCTTTCTGAATAGCATCAAAGAGGGTGGGATTTCCGGCGGGATCGCCACCACCGGTACGAGCAGCAACTTCAATATTCTTAATCAGTCGTGCGAAGAGCTTACCGCGCTTGGCGTCAATCGCCGCCTTCTTGTGCTTGGTAGTCGCCCACTTAGAGTGTCCCGACATTACTTCTCCCTTTTGGGCTGGATTAATACTGTGCCAGTTTACAGCTCATACCCTCACTTCCCCACCGGGCGCGCGTTTTATGGGACAATGCACCTCGCCAGCATGGTGGATGTTCGCGGGAAATTCGAGCATTGACTTGGTTCTTTCAGGAGGGAACATGTCTTTAGGACGCGGTATCGAGCACTGCGTATGCTCTGCAAGAGAGTGCGAGAATCCAGCGGTTTTCATCATCGAATGGTCAAATCCGAAGATTCATACCGGTCGTACTAAGAAGTGGCTTTCATGCCAAGCGCACCGGCAATTCCTCATCGATTACCTCAGGTATCGAAACTTTCCCTATGAGGTGGGCACTTTCAATCCGCCGCAGAGTGGAGCCCAGTCTCAGTCACCGCTAACTTGATCCCCGTCCCAACTGATAGCTGAGAGAGAAGCGAAAACCCCCTCACTGCTGAGGGAAAGGATTTCTTCAATATCAACATCAAACACTGCGATTCCGGTATTTGACATGAAGCGAGTAAGCGGAATTCCCTGGCGAATATCCTCACTGAGATACGCGGAGATCACACGAATGAGACCTCCATGAGCAACAAGTGCTCCGATCCCTTGATCCCCAGCAACGCGATAAGCACGTTCCATGACAGCTTGAATCTCGGGGATGACACGTCCGAGAAATTCGTAACCATCCTCAGCACCAGGAATACGATGCGAAAAATCTCCCTGCATCCACGCTGCGCAGGCTTCCACATAAATCCTGATTGCGACGGGATCGCATGACATCTCAAGATCGCCGGCACTCACTTCACGTATCTGTGCCGTCACTACTGGTGTTACCCCGAAAAGCTCACACAAGGGTGCCGCTGTCTGTTGCGTTCGTTTCATCGCAGAGACAGTGAGCGCATCCAATTGCCCCGCCACTTCACGTACAAATCGTTCTTTCAGACTCTCGGCCTGTGAAAGCCCACGTTCAGTCAGCGGCAAGCCCGGGAGGCGAGTATCCAAAGAGGCTGTGATGTTTGCTGGAGTTTGTCCATGTCTAATTAATGCAAGTTTCATGCCGCTCCCCTGCTCCTACGCCTAGTTTCACGAGATATTCCAAAACAGTTTCTCAAATACCTCCCGCATTTTACGTGAGGAGGTCAGCCATTTCGTCGTCATTTCTTCACGCTGATCGCGCGAAAAACCCATGAGCATAGCCATCGCCACAAGTTGCTCACTATTTGAGGGAATAACATCATTCTTCGAGGCAGACGGGCCTGCCGCTATAACCCGGGCGCGCCTCACTTCTTGGCCAAATTCCCAAGTCGAGGCCGCACGTTGGTACTCGCTTTGAGTGAGTTTTCCTCTGTGGAGTAGTTCCAGCAAAGCTTGTCGTGTAGAGGATGTCCGTAGGTCGCAGTCCTCACTCCCCGACTGTAATTGCAGAAGTTCGACAAGCCATTGGATGTCAGAAAGACCGCCGGGGCCTAGTTTGATGTGCATTCGCGGGTTAATCCCCCCGGGAATTCTTTCTCGCTCGACACGGACCTTCATTAATTGAATGTCGCGGGTTTCATCGTCGTTCAAAGGTGAGTGGAAACAATACGCTTGCGCAAATTGATACAGCGCATCTGCGGTGTTCCCACCACCAAGCGGGCGCAGACGAACAAGCATTTGTTTTTCCCACGCCTGCGCCCACCGTCCGTAATACTCCGTATAGGACTCGAGAGTGCGCACTAAGGCTCCGTTTTTACCCTCGGGACGCAGAGCAAAATCCAAAGCTACAGGCAGAGCTCGGCTTGATGTAGAAAGCAATTGCTTTAGCCGCGTGATTCGATCATGTGCACATCGTAGAGCGCCAGCATCACAGCTATCAGCAACGATGGCAAGAACATCCAAATCAGATGTATAGGACAGCTCCCGCGCCCCATAACTACCCAAGGCGCACAGTTCGATGTGCATATCGGGAATATGCTCATTGCCCTCATCAAAAACATCGAAGGTTTCGAGGGCCGAAAGTACACAGGCATCAGCAACAACACAGAGATCCCTACCCACCCCTTCTTTTGAACCAGCGGCCTCGCGAAGAGCAATACGCAAAACTTCACGCGTGCGAATAAGGCGAATCTTCTCAATCGCCTCGTCAATGCTCCCTGCCCTTCCCGCAACCGAACGCATTTGGCGGGAAAGCACCTCAAATGAAGGTGTCGCAAGCAATTCAGCTGAATCAAGCCAAGAAACGGCCTCTGGGAAAAGACGGATTAAGGAGCCAATCCACGCGGATGCGGAAAGAACCCGACACAACTGCGAGGCCGCATAATCGCTATCGCGTAAAAGCGCCAAATACCAATGAGAATCACCAATCTCATCGGAAAGAACCCTGAAATTAAGCAAACCCATATCGGGATTTGCACCATCGGCAATCCATGAGAGCAATACGGGAAGAAGATGACGCTGAATCATCGCACGCCGGGAAGTTCCCGCGCATAGAGACTCGATATGTTTGAGCGCGCTGCGCGGGTCTAAATAACCGATCGCTCGTAGACGATCCATCGCCGCTTCGTCATCAAGATGAATAAGATCCTCATCCAGTCGGGCGCTTGCAGCAATAATTGGCCGGAAAAATACCGAATGGTGAAGCTCTCGTACCCGTAAACGAAGTGCTCGAAGCTGCTCGTAAAGCTGCTCAACTGTGGCGGGCGCTGCGTGAAGCGAACGCAGAAGGCGTTCGAGCTGATGAAGACCAGTGGGAAGCGTATGGGTTCGGTGCATCCTCAGCAGCTGGGAGCGATGCTCGAGGGTACGCAAGAAGGCATAGGCTTCCCGAAGATGAGCAGCATCCGTGCGCGCAATATATCCTCGTGCACTTAATGCCCCTAGTGCGCCAAGAGTCGATCGCTGCCTGATCTGGATATCGTTTCTCCCGTGGACCAACTGCAGAAATTGAATCGAAAACTCGATGTCACGCAGTCCTCCCACACCCAGCTTCAACTCGCTGTCACGCACCTTTGGCGGCACTGAGTTTTCAACTTGAGCGCGCATCGAACGAACGTCGTCGACAAAACCTGGCCGCGCAGAAGCTTCCCAAATAAAGGGTGCGGCACACTCAAGAAAACGCTGCCCAACTTCCATGTCGCCAGCACAGGGACGTGCCTTCAGAAGCGCTTGGAACTCCCAGTTTTGCGCCCAGCGCTCCCAGTAGGCTCGGTAAGAATCAATGGTGCGCACAAGCGCTCCATCACGACCCTCTGGACGTAAATTCGCATCCACGCTCCACAGTGGCGGCTCTTTACCAGGACTTGAGCAGATGGATGCCACCAGGCTTGCAATACGCGTTGCACGCTCAAGGCGTAAACGAGTGACTTCTGCGTCTTCCGTGGGTGCGCTATCCGCAAGCACGTACATGACATCAACATCGGAAACATAATTGAGCTCACCTCCCCCAGTCTTTCCCATTGCGATAATGCACAAAGGCACCTCACCATCGGGGTCTTCCAGTCGCCGAGCAATGTAAAGCGCACCTTGAAGAGCCTCGTCTGCAGCCTGCGAGAGATGTTGAGTAATGGATTCAATATGATCGGGTGCGTAAGGATTCTCGGCCAGAAGATCATCCGCGATGATGTCAAAAAGCCTCCGCCGATAGACCATCCGAAGGTACGAGGCCGCCTCTTCCCGACGCGACTCAAGAGCCTCGTCCGCAGCCGTCGCAGGCCATCCTTCGGGTAGCAGTCGCCAGAGTTCATCCGTCATACAGAGCTTTGTCGCACCGGGAGCATCTGGAAAGAAGAAATTCGGGTGCTGGAGAAGGTAGTCTCCCCACCACGATGAGAAACCGAGAACCACAGCAAGACGCCTAGCACTAACAGCATCATTTTGTAGCAGGTTGATTAGCGAAGGGCATTCATCGTGTGCTCTTGCGCAGAAAAGCGCAAACTGTTCAATATCCGCGCATATTTCGAGTGAGTCGATATGCTCGATATCGCTCAAACCAGAAGATTCGAAGAGTCTGCGAATACGCTCAGGCTGAGTCACGCCACAACGGCGTAATTGACGATCAGAGATCATCCATTGACCTTGAGGAATTGACGGAGTTCTGCCGGAGTAATCTGCCGACGGTACTCGCGCCACTCATTTTCTTTTTCACGCAGAAGGTGCTCGAAAACCTGCTCGCCCAGTGCTTCGGCGACTAAATCCGATGAACGCATTGCGCGCAGGGCATCAGAAAGTGATGAGGGCAGCGGGTGGATGCCTAAAATCTGACGCTCTGTTTCACTGAGTTGCCACACATTATCTTCTGCTTCTTCAGCGAGAGGCATTTTCTTTTCGATACCGTCAAGGCCAGCGCTAATAAGGACAGCGAGTGCGAGATAGGGATTTGCTGCAGGATCAAGTCCCCTGTATTCGATGCGCGCGCTGCTCCTCTTCGAGGGTTTATAGACGGGAACGCGAACGAGCGCCGAACGATTATTGTGACCCCAACAAATATAGGACGGCGCTTCGCCCCCGCCCCATAGACGCTTGTAGGAATTCACATGCTGATTGGTGATCGCTGCTATTTCACGCGCATGGTGGAGCAGACCAGCAATGAAATAGCGACCAATCTCTGAGAGCTGGTAGCGTCCAGAAGGATCGTAGAAAGCATTTTCATCGCCTTCAAACAGGGAAAGGTGGGTGTGCATTCCCGATCCAGGGCGATCAATGAAGGGCTTTGGCATAAAGGTGGCGAGCATCCCCTCAGCCAGCGCTACCTCTTCAATCAACGTCCGCGCGGTCATGATGTTATCGGCCGCATGAAGAGCGTCGACCGCACGAAGATCAACTTCATTTTGGCCAGGCCCACCCTCATGGTGCGAGAACTCTACCTGGATCCCCGTCTCTTCCAAGGCGCGCACGATCTTCCGTCGAAAATCGTTAGATAGCCCGCGAGTCACATGATCGAAATAGCCCGCTTGGTCAACCGGTTCCAGATGATTGATATCAACCGGCTGACGAAGAAGGTAAAACTCAATCTCAGGGTGGGCGAAGACTGAGAAGCCCATCTCCGAGGCACGCTGAACCGCTCGCTCGAGCGCGCCTCGGGGATCGGCTGGCGACGGCAAACCATCCGGGGTGAGGACATCACAGAACATCCGACCGTGAACATCAGTGCCATCTTTTGTATGCAAACGTTGGAAAGTAGCAGCATCAGGATGCAAGAGCATATCGGATTCGTAGACACGAGTCAGACCTTCAATGGAAGACCCGTCAAAACCGATTCCCTCGCTAAAAGC
Source organism: Trueperella pyogenes (assembly GCF_001070855.1). GTDB lineage: Bacteria > Actinomycetota > Actinomycetes > Actinomycetales > Actinomycetaceae > Pauljensenia > Pauljensenia pyogenes_A. The sequence continues at coordinate 140,985 of NZ_JVLH01000013.1, forward strand.
CTCTTCGAGCTCTCCGGGATCAATTGAGACCGATTTGAGCACTCCAGCGACATCCGTAAACCACAAGCGGATTAGTCGGATATCTTCCTGGGCAACACTACGAAGGACCTGTTCCTGTTGCTGTTTCATTTGCTTACCTTAGGAGCGACCAAAACCCTTGGAAATGGCATCCAGTGCACCGGTGAGATCTGAGGGAAGAACCCACAACTTTGAAGCCTGGCCATTAGCAATGCGAGGCAGCATCTCCAAGTACTTGTAGGACAGCAGTTCAGGAGTAGCGTGCCCCTGATTGATCGCATTGAAGACGACGGAAATTGCTTCCGCTTCGCCCTCTGCGCGGAGGATCTGCGCTTGACGCGCACCTTCAGCCTGAAGAATCAGTGCTTCCTTCTCACCACGTGCTTGAAGCACTTGAGCTTCCTGCTGTGCTGACGCAGCAAGAACGGCAGCCTGCTTCGCGCCTTCCGCCTTCTTAATTTGCGCCTCGCGCTCGGCTTCAGCGGTCAAGATCGTGGCACGCTTCGTACGCTCAGCTGTAATTTGCTGCACCATTGCAGAGAGAACATTCGGCGGTGGTTCAATTGACTTGAGCTCGACGCGTGTCACGCGAATACCCCAGGGACCAGTTGCTTCATCAAGCACACCACGAAGTTGCTTGTTAATAGATTCACGGCTGGTCTGAGTTTCTTCCAGATCCAAGGAACCGATGAGGTTACGAAGAGTAGTTGCAGTCAACTGCTCGATCGCCTGCAGGAAGTTAGCGACTTCGTAGGTTGCACTACGAGGATCGGTAATCTGGAAATAGATGACCGAATCAATTTCAACCATTGCCTGGTCTGCAGTAATCACTGACTGCGAAGGGAAATTCACAACTTGTTCGCGCAGATCGATGCGTGCGGCAACGCGATCGACGAAGGGAACAAGCAGGTGAATACCACCGTGTAGAACAGAACGGAAACGACCAAGTCGTTCCACGACGTATGCTTCAGACTGCGGGACAATACGGACAGCGCGAGCGATAGCGATCATGACGAAAATCGCTAGCACAACACCGACTATCATTGCGATGCTCCCGATGGGATCTTCATTCATCAATCCCTCCCCTTTCTATGAGTAAACCGGATGAAATTAAGAGTGAAGCGGTTGAACAACTGCGGTAGCGCCGTCAATTGCGACAACAGTCACCTCGGTACCGACAGGAATCAGACCTACGGCACTTCGCGCGCTCCACTCACCACCTGAAAACTGAATTCGACCGTCACGCTCGCCCACCAACTGTGTGACATAACCGGTCTTACCGATCAAGGCATCCGCATTGGTTCGAACATCCTCACCTGAGCGTTGAATGCGTCCTTTCATCAACGGGCGAAGCGCGAAGATCAAAAGTATTGAAACCACAACGAAAACGATGATCTGGGCTAAGGTCCCTCCACCGAAGAACTCGACAAGACCCGCCGCGATTGCAGCGATGGCAAACATCAGGAAAACGAAGGTAATAGTCAAGACCTCGATGATGCCGAAGACGAGCGCGGCAAGAAACCACATCCACCAGGTAATCATTTATTTTCACCTACTTCTGTGTACCGAAAAATTGATCAACGGGGTAATCCGCGGGCGAACCAACGGCCGTTTTCGTTTTCTACGCTGAGTGCTAGTTCGAAGGCATCCGAAAGTACCCGGCCATTCAGCACCTCATCGACAGTGCCGGCAGCGAAGATTTCCCCGCCCTTCATCACTGCTGCGTGGGTGACCCCCTGTGGAATTTCTTCAAGGTGGTGCGTCACCAAAATAACCTGAGGGGCATTCTTCCCTGCGATGATCTCTTCCATGGCGGCAATGAGAAGCTCTCGTGCTCCAAGGTCGAGGCCCGCAGTTGGCTCGTCAAGAATCAGTACTTCGGGATCCGACATCAAACCGCGTGCAAGAACAATCCTCTGGCGTTCGCCCTCAGACAAGGTGTGGAAAGGACGTTCCTCGAGGTGATCAACACTAAAAAGACCGAGCAAGTCACGGGCACGCTGGGTATCGATATCTTCGTAAGTCTCTACGAATGGTGCAGAAATCCCCCAAGCTGCTGAGCGCACCACATCAATCACACGCATACTTGCACGTAGTCGTTGGGTGGTCGACAAAGATACTAACGAGCAGCGTGATGCAAGTTCTTGGGGCTGGAGATCATTGATCGGATTGCCGTCAAAACGAACACTTCCGCTTGTCGCTTGAACTTTTCCGCTTGCAATGCGAACAAGAGAAGTCTTTCCTGCCCCATTTGCACCCAGAACGGCCCACTGCTCGCCGCGATGGGTACTCCACGTGATGTCGTTTAAAATCTTGGTTTCGCCACGCGTTAAAGCAACGTCATCGAGCTCAATTACCGTATTCATTGTCTTAGTATCCCGCAGCTCACAGTAAGTGTCCTCTTCAAAGCCATCAGCTCAGTGAACGAGCTTCTGATAAAGCGCAACGGTCTTATCACCGATCGCATCCCACGAGAAATAATCACGTGCACGACGCAAACCTGTTTGTCCCATTTGATGAGCCTTCTCAGGCGACGAGAGCACCTCGATCAAGCGATCAGCCATATCGTTTTCAAATTGCTCAGGATCCAACGGTGTCCCTGTCCCATCATGAAGCTGCTTGATCGGCACAAGATAACCTGTTTCACCATCAACAATGACATCTGGAATACCGCCCGTTGCTGTTCCAACAACAGGTAGACCAACAGCCATAGCCTCCAAATTGACGATGCCAAGAGGTTCATAGATCGAAGGGGTAATAAAGACAGTCGCAGCATCTAAGAGGGCAATAAGATCTACGCGAGGTAGCATTTCGGAGATCAAAACAACACCATTACGACTATTGCGCAGCTCGGCTACTAGTCCTTCAACCTCGGCGGCAATCTGCGGGGTATCTGGCGCACCAGCGCACAGGATTACCTGGACTTCCTCGGGAAGACGGCGTGCCGCTCGCAGGAAGTACGGCAGCCCCTTCTGGCGAGTAATCCGCCCAACGAAGATCACCGAAGGCCTATCCGGATCTACACCCCAGTGCTCAAGGACCTCGACCTGATGTTCTTTCTCAGCATCGGTTGTTGGAATATGCCATTGAGTCAGATCAATGCCGTTATGGATGACATGAACACGGTCGGGATCTACGGCCGGATAGGCGCGCAAAATGTCCTCGCGCATTCCGTGCGAAACTGCAACAATACCTGCCGCAGCCTCGTAGGCAGAACGCTCAACGAAAGAGGAAACGCGGTACCCGCCACCGAGCTGTTCAGCCTTCCACGGGCGCAGTGGCTCCAGTGAATGAGCCGTCACGACGTGGGGAATATCGTTCATCAAGGATGATAGGTGCCCGGCAAAATTTGCATACCACGTATGTGAGTGCACTAGATCGGCGCCAACTGTATCGGCTGCAATAGCAATATCAACACCAAGCGTGCGTAGAGCAGGGTTGGCTTGTGCCAGCTCCGGGAGATCTGAATATCCAATGACATCTCCCGCGTCTTCGCGGGGACCGTCAAATGCGTGAATACGAAGCTCATCCACTCGAGAGCGAAGAACCTTAGCTAATTCAGTAACATGAACTCCCGCGCCTCCGTAAACATGTGGCGGGTATTCTCTGGTCAACAAGTCAACGCGCATGTGAGCTCCTTCGACGCACGGGTGCTTCTAGCTTAGCGGAAATTTCCCTCGCAATATGTTCTTCACCACGTTCTAAAATCCGCAACCAAAATGAGAAATTTACGCATACTCTAGAGCCATGGCTAAAAATCATGTTCTCGCGATCGTTCTAGCCGGAGGCGAAGGTAAAAGGCTGATGCCTCTCACCATGGATCGGGCAAAGCCGGCCGTTCCCTTCGGTGGTCATTACCGACTCATTGATTTCTCACTATCAAATATGGTCAATTCTGGCTATATGAAGATCGTTGTACTGACTCAGTACAAATCGCATTCACTGGACAGGCACGTAACCCGTACGTGGTACACCTCTCCCCTGCTTGGCAATTTCATTGCTCCAGTTCCCGCCCAACAGCGTCGTGGACCACACTGGTACTTGGGAAGCGCGGATGCGATCTACCAGTCACTCAACATCGTTGATGATGAAAATCCCGACTACATTGTCATCACTGGCGCTGACAATATTTACCGCATGGACTTCTCACAGATGGTCCAACACCACATCGATTCCGGGCTTCCCGCGACCGTCGCGGGAATTCGCCAGCCCATCGAAGTAGCATCGGCCCTAGGGGTAATCGAAGGCAAGGATGGCCACGTCGATAGGTTCGTTGAGAAGCCTCAAAATCCAGTTGGCCTCGAGGATGATCCCACTCAGGTTCTGGCCTCGATGGGCAACTACGTCTTCACAACTCAGGATCTGATTGCCGCGCTTCGAGAAGATGCTGAGGATCCCCTGTCGAAGCACGATATGGGCGGGAATATTATTCCGTGGTTCGTTGAGCGTGGCATGTGCGGCTACTACGACTTCAAGGACAATGATGTTCCCGGTTCGACGGATCGAGACCGCGATTACTGGCGCGATGTCGGTACCTTAGATGCCTACTACGAGGCAAATATGGACCTCATTAGCGTTCACCCGGTCTTTAACCTCTATAACAGGGATTGGCCGACGATGACGCTTTTGGATGGCTCATTGCCTCCCGCGAAGTTCGTTTATGGAGACGAACATTCGCGCATGGGGCACGCAGTCGACTCCTTCGTTTCACCCGGCGTGATTATTTCGGGTGGCGAGGTCTACCACTCCATCGTTTCTCCAAATTCCTATGTCCACTCATGGGCGCAAGTCACTGACTCAGTGATCATGCACGGTGTGCGTGTCGGCCGTTCCTCACAGGTCGTGAAGACAATTCTGGACAAGAACGTCGTCGTTGAAGAAGGCGCGATTGTCGGTCTCGATTTGGAACACGATCTCGAGCGTGGCTTCACGGTCACAGAATCAGGAATTACCGTCGTCCCGAAGGGAACGATAGTCACCCGATAGCTCGTGAAAACTTAGAGTTAGCCCCCTGCGTGAGTCATCATCGCAGGGGGCTAACTTCTAGTTATTCAATGTCTTTTACTGTTCCATTCCATCCGTGAAGACATTGCTCAATAAGATCACCCAGCGAGCGCGGGTACACCTCATGGTTCTTGGCATATTTCTTGAGTTCGTGTAGATCCCACCAACGGTATTCATCGATCACTCGTTGTTCTTCTGGGGTCCAATGAGAATTGCTGAGAGGCTGGGCTTGAACGCGTGCCCAGAAAATTTCTTCGTCTTGGCGAGCAACAAGACTCTTAAAGTCAAATATTGCCTGTCGACGAGCAATGGGCCCAACGAGTTCCTTCTGCTTGAGTTGTATACCGGTCTCTTCGAAGACCTCACGTAGGGCAGCTTCTTGGCTTGTTTCCCCGTCCTCGACTCCCCCGCCAACGGTGAACCACCATGAGCGCGTGGGGTTATCAGCATCGTGTCCTCTTACAAGAAGAACGCGATTTTGATTGTCGATGAGAATTACTCGCGCTGCCTCTCGATGTGGGAAACCTTCCTCATCACGAGGCCACTCTAGAACGCTCACGCGCTCACCCGACGTGCCGCTTGCGAAAGTTCCGTCAACGAGAGGAACTTCTTCCGCGCTTCAACCGCTTTCGTAAGCAGTTCTCGATCGTAAGCATCGCGTGCGGGATCTTCGCGCTTTCTTAAAGGACGCGCATACTCATCAAGACCAATGGCGGCAAGAGAATTCAAGAAGGAATTCATTGCTTTACGGGCTTCTGAACCTGCGCTAGCAGCCCACTTGACAGCATTTCGACGCTGCGCACGGTCAGTAACCATTTGAAGTTCAACAGGAAGCACCCAGCCTTGAACGACATAAGGAGTTAAGCCCTGCTGGATATGTTTTGCTTCACGTGAAGATTGCGTAATTAGATAGATGAACCAACACGTAAAAATAGGAACTTCAATGGTGATATAAGAATGGAACCAACCTCCGATACCGTTATTGCTCGCAAGAAAGTTCCACAGGCCATGGAAGAACACCGCAGTTAGGTAACCGAGTAAGACTCGAACAGTGCTCCACAGTGCGCCATAGCGTCGAATCAAAACAAGTGCGATGGCCATTCCGGTAAAAGAGGTTGCCATCGGGTGAACGAATGGCGAGAGAATCCCGCGTGTAAATACCGTCGTTGTCAGCATAAACGCACCGGAAGAACTGGATCGCAGGAAGTACTGAATATTCTCAATGAAGGCAAACCCGGCACCAACAATGCCACCGCAGATCAGACCATCAAGCCGTGAATTAATGGAATTTCGGCGTGCAAGGATGAAGATGATGACACCAATGCCCTTGAAGAATTCTTCAGCAACCGGTGCAACAAAAACAGAGACGATGACCGCTGCGGAATCTTGATCACCGAGTGTGCGTGCAATATCTAAATTTAAGGTGCTATTCACGACCAACGAAGAAAGCGTTGCGACGCCCGCTCCCCAAATGAAACAGATGAAATTAGATTTCCAACCCTCACGTTCCCAACGATCAAGGTAGCTGAGCACTCCGAGGACAATGACAAGCGGAATTAATGCCAAGGTCGTCATCACTGCTGCGGAGACAACACCGCCCGTACGCACGTACGTCACCATGAGGATGATGACACCGATGGTTCCCAAAATTGTGAAGATAAATTCAAGGAACGGTAAGGAGCGGACACGTTGAGGAATTCGCCATGTCGGAGCTTGTGCGGGGGCTGGGTCGTCAGGACCGAATAGTTCAGCTTCGGTCGTTCTGATCTTCTTCAGCCGATAGTCCTCACCGGGACCTCCCCAACGCGGGTGTGTTTCACTCATTTAATAGCCGTATCCGTCTTCAATGGTGTCGTCATCAAAATCAATTGTCTGAGCCATTGGCGCATGTCCTGCAAGATGTGCCAAGCGTACCCAGCTTCTCTCACGAATCTTATGGGTCTGAGTAACGTAAAGGTTATGCATTGATCGAGCTAATTGGACCTTATAGGAGGCTTGGTCCAGTTCGCGTAGCTCGCGAGACCAGTAATCATCGGCATCAATCTCCTTGCGGAGCTTTGCATTAAGCGCGCTTCGGAGAATTTTTGAAAGTTGCGACTGAATTTCAAAAAATTCGATGACCTTCTCATGCGTTTGGGTGTCGCGGACGCTTGCTTCGCTTGTCCGTCGGTCGAGTCCATCGGCAACAAGAGGAATCATCTGCCGGCGCGCTCTTGTCGAGGCCTCCCGGATCTCTTGAGATTCGTCAGAGGTAAACCCCGGATAGTCAGCGATCCTCTCGCTATAGCGTGCTCGTTCGTCAAGAAGAAGTGCTAGCGAATCCCTCGTCGTTAAAATCCGCCAATGAAGACGGTCAAGTCGTGTTGCAAGAATTGCTGATTGACGCACAAGAAAGGCCAGCGCGACCAAGACAAGAGTCAAGAGGACAAAGGTCAAAGTATTACTCATCGTCTTCGGCCTCGTTCCTGCCACGAATCAGATCAAGAGTTGTCGGGTCCGATGGCTGCGCTTGAGCAGAGGCTAAAACGGTCTGATACAAGGCTAAGACTTGGTCGGTGACCGTATCCCATCCATAACGAGAACTCGCCGCTTCTCCACGGCGTGCAAGCATTGAGAGTTCCTCAGAATCACGAAGAAGTCTAACTAGTTGACGAGCAAGATCCTGACTATTTCCGGTCTCAAATAGCGCGCCTACTTCTCCTTGTTCAAGAACTGCCCTGAAGGCCTCGAGATCAGAGGCAAGTACTGCGCAACCTGCTGCCATCGCCTCGACAAGAACAATTCCGAAGGATTCCCCACCGGTTTGGGGAGCGACATAAATACTTGCTCCCTTCAGAAGCGAAGCCTTCTCTTCATCGCTCACGCCGCCAAGGAACTCGACTGAGTCCCCAAAACGCTCCAATTGTGAGCGGTATTCATGTGCGTTTCCTCGTCCTGCAATAAGAAAGCGGGCACCTGGGATTTCTGCAAGCACCGTTTCGATCGCTGCAGAGAAGACTGGTAATCCCTTCCGGGGCTCGTCAAGACGGCCGAGGAAAACAACGACCGGGCGCTGTAGAGTCGCTTCCCATTCGGGTTTGATCTGAGCCTGCTCGAAGAAATGAGTATCAACCCCATTGGGAATAATGACCGCATCGCCACCATGATGTTCAACAAGCGTCCGGCGTGCTTCTGCTGAAACAGCAATACGGGCCGCAAGTTTCTCCAATAGCGGGTCCAGCGCGGAGGAAGAAACGGAACGAGAGAAGGAATAGTCCAATGCTGCGTGGAAAGTTCCAACAACCGGAATCTCGGCCGCACGTAATGCCAGCATTGAGATAGAGGGAACTTCTGGTTCGTGGACATGAAGAAGATCAAAGTGGCCTTCATCAATCCACCGTTTCGTTCGCATGTTAGCCAAGGGGGTGAAGGAAAGCCGGGCGACTGAACCATTAAAAGGAACAGCAACCGATGAACCGACGGTAGTTATCCACTCGGGCAAGTCATCGGTATTTTTCGCTGGAGTAAGAACACTCACCTCGTGTCCTCGCTTCATAAGCTCCAATGCGAAGTCACGAATATGGAACTGAACGCCACCGGGCACATCCCAGGAGTAAGGGTTAACAATACCGACTCTCACCTATTCTCCTTTCTGTGCCGCGCGCTTACGCGCCCGGGCCAAACGCTCCGGATCTAAATCCTCAACAAAAACTGCTTGCATCATATGCCACTCACGAATCCGACGTTGAAGAATTGGAAGGAGCGCAGTCACCCATTTCTGGGTGAGCTCAGGTACGTCATCATCCTTGACCTGCGGATCGCAGAGATTCTCAGTAACTTCCAAACGCACAAATTCTGGGGTGCCAGAAGCATCAACATCTGACACAACCCCAGCTATAAGCGGGGCATTGAGCGCTCGTGCAAGTGCCGCTGGCCCGGCGGCAACCAAAGCAGACTTGGTACCGAATTCAACCTCAATACCGGTTCCTGAAATATCGCGGTCAGCAAGAAGCGGGATCACAAGGTTATTCCTCCCCTTTGCCCGCTCAACCAAAGAATGAAAAACACTATCTCCAGGTGAAACCCCAATGATCTCCATCCCGACGTCCGTGCGCAGTTTCAGGAAGGCATCAAAAAGCTCAGGAGGATTCAGTTTCTCGGCAACAGTGAGTACGGAAATTCCCCGTGCGCACACAGCCGCACCGACACGATCAAAGGTTCCCGCATGAGGTAAAGCCAAAACAACTGGACCTTCGGCGGCAAGACGAAGGAATTCTTCTGCCTGGCTGAGATCAACACGTGCACGAAGTTTCTCACCGACGCTGCCACCAAAACTCAGCTGCTCAACATAAGCATTGATGTGTGAGCGCACGGCATCTCGAAGCTCGCGTCGCGAAATTTTGCGCCCTAAAACACGCTCATGGTTGGCTCGCATTCTGCGCACGCTGGAACCATTGAGCAGACACATGAGATCGGCTCCACGTCTGCCCAGCCATGTCACGAAGGAGAAAGGTAGACGAGGAACTACTCTGAAAGCCCATACCAAGGCACGCCCTGACATTAGGACTCCTGGGATGAAGGAAGATGCGTTGCTGTGAAATGCACCCGCTGAATAACAGTAACAATCGACGCAAAAGCTACCCAGCACAAACTTGCTGCGAGGAATACTGCGGGTGCGCCCCACCCGTATAGCGCAGCTCCCAACAAAGCAACGATGAGACGGTCAGTCCGCTCGGCAATACCGACCTTTGCGATCACCTCAATCGATTCAGCTCGCGCTCGCGCATAGGACACTGTAGCTGCACCAACGATCGCAATAAGGCCTGCAACGATCGAGACAGTCCTCGATGGTGAGCTTTCCATGCTGAAAATTGCGTAGGCAGTCAAGGAACCGAAGACCGCTCCATCGCCCAGCCTGTCCATTGTTGAATCCAAAAAGGCCCCAAATGGCGATGAGGTCCCACTCATTCGCGCGAGAACACCATCAATCGAGTCGCAGAAAAGGACAACAGCGAGAGCAAGGGCGCCTTGCCAAAGGTAGCCAAAAGGAAAGGTTGTGACAGCAACTGCGATTGTCACAAGGGTTCCGGCAATAGTCACCATATTGGGAGTAATGTGCGCTGCTACGAGCACTCTCGCGACAGGAGTAAAAATAGCTTTCGTTATCGAGCGTCCGTGGTTTCCAAGCACTATTCCTCCGATGATATGGGCCATGCAGCGGCTAGTCGAGCACGAGCATCCTCAAGTAGTTCTGGCACTGCCTTGGTGCGAGCAATGATTGGGAAGAAGTTTGCGTCTCCAGCCCACCGAGGAACGACATGCTGATGAAGGTGGGCAGCAATCCCCGCGCCTGCGACATCTCCTTGGTTCATGCCCAAATTGAATCCAGCGGGATTCGCAGTCGCACGTTCCACACGCATTGCAGTGGCAGTCAAACGACTGAGTTCAATACGTTCTTCGTCAGTAAGCTCCGTGTAGTCGGAGACATGGCGATAGGGGCAGACCAAGAGATGCCCGGAGTTATAAGGGAAGAGATTCATCAGAACGAAACAGCTTACACCGCGATGAACGATGAGCCCCTCTTGGTCTGTGTGCGATGGTGCAACGCAAAAAGGGCACTCTTCCGACGAGGAATCGGCAGGCTTGTGATCGCCATTAATGTAGGCCATTCGATACGGCGTCCATAAACGATCGAAACCGTCGGGAACGCCGGCGAATGCCCGGGAATCCTCTGTCGGAAGAGTGCCACTCATTGTTATCAGTCCTCAGCGCTGGGATCAGCGTTATTGCGGGTCGCGATGTGTTGAGCAATACGCTCAACCGCTTCGTCAACGGGAACTCCATTGAGCTGAGAGCCATCGCGGAAGCGGAAGGACACTGCCTGTGCTTCTTGGTCTTCCCCACCTGCAATCAAAGTGAAGGGGACCTTTTGCTTTGCAGCATTGCGAATCTTCTTACCAAAGCGATCATCGGAGTGATCAACTTCGACGCGAATCCCACGCTCACGCAAACGCTGCGCAACCGTATCAACGTACTCATCGAAAGCCTCGGCAACGGGGACCAGGCGCACCTGCACCGGCGAGAGCCATGCCGGGAAAGCACCGGCATAATGCTCAGTCAGAACACCGATGAAACGCTCAATCGAGCCAAACTTCGCCGAGTGAATCATGACCGGCTCGCGGTGGTTTCCATCGGGAGCAGTGTATTCCAGGCCAAAACGGTGCGGTTGGTTGAAGTCGTATTGGATCGTCGACATCTGCCAGGTACGACCGATGGCATCCTTGGCCTGAATCGAAATCTTCGGACCGTAGAATGCAGCACCGCCCGGATCGGGGACGGTTTGCAAACCGGTCTCTTCGGCGCAGCGACGCAGAATTTCAGTTGCTTCTTCCCACTGTTCATCGGTGCCGATAAACTTATCCTTCTTCTTCCCATCGGTATCACGGGTGGAAAGTTCCAGATAGAAATCGCTCAATCCAAAGTCGCGCAGAAGCTTCAAAATGAAGTTCAAGAGATGCTTAATTTCATCCGCTGCCTGCTCAGGCATCACATAGGAGTGCGAATCATCTTGGGTGATGGAGCGAACGCGAGTGAGCCCCTGAAGAACACCGGACTTCTCATTTCGATACACAGTACCGAATTCGAAGAGACGCAGGGGAAGCTCACGGTACGAACGGCCTCGGCTCCTGAAGATCAGGTTGTGCATAGGGCAGTTCATGGCCTTGAGGTAGTACAGCTGGCCATCATCATCCATCGGAGGGAACATGCCATCGGCGTAGTACGGAAGGTGTCCCGAAGTATGGAAGAGTTCTTCCTTCGAGATGTGTGGGGTACCCACGTAAAGGAAGCCGTTCTCGATGTGAGCCTCCCGCACGTAGTCCTCCATGACGCGCTTGAGCACACCGCCCTTGGGGTGGAAGATCGGCAACCCCGCACCCAACTCTTCTGGGAAGGAGAAGAGATCAAGTTCAGCACCGAGGCGACGGTGGTCGCGTCGTTCCGCTTCCTTGAGTCGTTCTTGGTAAGCGACAAGGTCATCTTTCGAGGCCCAGGCAGTTCCGTAGATTCGCTGCAGCTGGTCATTAGCCTGGTCGCCGCGCCAGTAGGCGGATGAAGACTTGGTCAACGCAAATCCGTTGCCAATGAGTTTTGTCGAAGGCAGGTGGGGTCCACGGCAGAGGTCTTTCCATGCGGTGGTTCCATCACGGCGGACATTGTCGTAAATGGTGAGTTCCGCTCCGCCAACCTCGACGGAGGCGTCCTGCGCTCCCCCACCCTTGGTGCTAATCAGCTCAAGCTTGAAGGGCTGATCAGCAAGTTCTTCGCGTGCTTCTTCTTCAGTGACAACACGGCGTCGGAAAGCCTGGCCTTCCTTCACAATGCGCTTCATGCGTTTGTCGATATCGCGCATGAGCTCAGGAGTGACGGAATCAATATTCCCGAAGTCATAGTAGAAGCCGTCAGTGATGAAGGGGCCAATTCCCAAATTGACATCGGGGAAGATCTCTTGGACTGCCTGCGCCATAACGTGAGTGCAGGAGTGACGCAGGATCTCTAGGCCTGCTGGGGAATTCAGAGTGATTGCTTCAACAGTTGCACCGGCAGGAATTTCGCGGGAAAGATCCCATGCGTTCCCATCAACCGTCATCGCGACGACATCACTGTGGGATTCGTAGTACTGCGTTCCGGTGCAGCCTTCTTCAATTTCGACCGCAACACCATCAATAGTTGCGTTGATAACAGGCACGAGCTGTGCTCCTTCGGGTTCTGGCGTCTTGCGCCATCTCTACCCACTGACTGCACGCATACGATGGCGTGTCAAACGCTCTTTCGAGAATCAGCAGGCTTGGACCCTTCTATCGTAGCCGTCTCATCCCAATGTCACGAACGAAGAGCACGCTTAATTGAGAGCAGATTTCGTAAACCAGCATACAAACGCGGGCGAAGAGGTAGATCCCATGCTCCCGGGACGTCTGTATAGCCCTGCGCAAAACTCAACTTGTATTTCCCGACAGTAAATAGTTCGGGAACCCGAGGTGAGTGAATTCCCATCAAGTCGATACCGCCATTGACGTCAAGCTCAGGTCCCAAGATGATGGCACACTGAACATCAAGTTCAGGCATTGCTCCCAATTTACGGGCCTTCGCGGTCGTTGCGCCGTAATAGCATTCAGCCTGACGGTCATTGATAAGGATCAAATTCCATGCGACCACTTCCCCATCGACTCGAAGCACGAAGAGGCGTGAATGTTCATGGCCAAGGACTTTCAGCATTGTTGAGTACACCTGCGCGGGGTGAGGACTGAAGCCATCGCGCTCGGCGGTCTCTTTCAGTACCTCGTAGTACTCAGTGAAATCTTCCACAGCCTGATCGCGCTCGTCAGCGATCGTTGTTTGAACTTCAGACAAGGCCTTGCGCGAACGCTTAAGCTGACGCCGACCTTCCTTCGTCATATCCCCAAGGATCTTTTCCTCATCACCGCCATAGGAGCGAATGATGACGGTGCGGTCATAGGTAATAATCTGCACGACATCGCGAAGATCAGTGTCATTAAAGATCGCATTCAGGCGAATAAAAACGATCGATGAGTCTTTCTGACGAACATAACGTCCAAGCGCATCACGGAAAGCACGCTCGCGACTTGGTGTGGCCTCCTTAAGCCACACCGGTCCATGTTTAGCCCAAAGGTAGCGCGCACCTCGCATTGAGTACTCGTAGAGCGCAACAAGAGCAATGCGCTTGCCATTTTCTGAATACTCGAAACGTCCCCAGAGCTTACGCCCCTCAACTGCCTCGTACTCTTCCCAAATTGCAGACTGTTCAATGGGCAGAGGAGTTACTCCGGCAGCGCCAATACGCATTTCTTCAGCGGTGATCTCACGAAGCTGTGTATCTGTCATAAGAAAAGTCCCCTTAGAATGAACGGTCGTTCGCTTGAGGGTAGTACCTATGGAACTTTCGGTAGTGATTGAGCTTTTGCAGGTGAAGCGTCAGCGAGCGGCGCAGGTCCGAATCAGCTGAGTAGAAGAGCGGATCGAAACGCTTCCCCCCTCGAATCAAACTACGCACTCGCTGGGCAAGTTCGGGCTCTCGGATGTATCGCAAGAGCAATCGATCAGGAACCATCGAATAGAGGATTTCCTCATTGACTTCTTCAGGGCTATGTTCCTCACCGCGAATAAGATCATCAACCATTGGAATCATGGGGTTATGTCCCGCCGCGGTCATGTACCAAGAGTTCCGCCCGATTCGAGGATTCACTTCAAAGAAGAGCGCGCGACCATCACGGGGATCAATCTTCACATCGAAGTTTGCGAAGCCACGGTAGTCAGCCGCCTCAAGAATGCGTCGAGCATCCTCCCACAACTGAGGAAAGGCCTCGGTAATCATTGCAACGGGATTACCGATCATGGTTGGCGCATGATCTTCCAAGAGGACGCGTGCGGAACCAATCAAAGTCATATGCCCGTGAGAGTCAACATAGGCGGTCACAGAACGCATCTGCGTGTTATCTCCGGGAATCAGTTCCTGAACAATAAAGTCACCGCGGAAGCCAACACGCCCCAAAAGATCCCAGAGGTCGTTGAGTTCCTCTTGACTCTCGACAAACCAGATCTTGCGTTTTCCTTCGAATTCCAAGGCATCGTAATCATTACCGCGCGCGGCTTTTGCCACCACGGGGAAAGCAAACGGAATCTCGGGACGCACTGGAGCCTCGGAAGAAAAATCACGGAAGGACACCACACGCGTCGCCGGCGTAGGCACTCCCAGCTCATCACAGAGCTGAGCAAAGGCACCCTTATCCGTCACGCGATCGATAACGTCCATCGACGGAAATGGGAGTGCGTAATGTTGGCTCAGAGTATCCCAATGACGCGCAACAAATTCAGAATGAAGGTCATGATTTGCAACAAGGACCAGTGCGCGATCCGCATAAGTATCGGCGAGTTTCCCAAGCGTTGCCAGAAGTTCCTCATCGGAAGCATGCGCAACGATCGGCTCAACCCGACAAAAGGCAGAACGTGAGATCGCAACAGTCGGTGCGTGAGACAGCACGATCGAGGTCACGCCATAGGCCTCGTGGAAAGAACGAGCAAGAGCATAAACTCCAAAATCTCCGCCCAAAAGTACAGGCTGCACAACAGGAGCATCGGCCATAGTCATCGCTTCTCTTTCCTCCGGTACAGGTGAACCCCCTCCAGCATAGCGGAAGGGGTTCACGGACACGTCACTACTCGCTCAGACGTTAAAACCAATCGCGCGGAGCTGTTCGCGACCATCGCTTGTAATTCGATCAGGACCCCAAGCGGGCATCCAGACCCAATTGATCAAGACGTCATCCGAGAGCGAAGCCAGTACCATCTGTGCCTGGCGCTCGATAATGTCAGTCAGGGGGCATGCCGCTGAGGTCAAGGTCATGTCAATGACAATTGAGTCATCCGTCGCAACCTTGACACCGTAAACCAAACCGAGGTCAACAATATTGATACCTAGTTCGGGATCGATGACGTCCTTGAGTGCCTCAAGAACATCAAGGCCGGCAATGTTTCCGCCTTCAATGATGTCAGTTCCTTCGACATTGAATACATTCGCCGAGGCCGCATCGGGAGCGGAAGCAGAAGCCTGCTCGGGCGTGGCAGAGCTTGCGACTGCAGAAGGCGCAGGGGCGAAGCGCTGCTCGACAGCATCAGTTTGCGCCATCGGGTTGGAAGAAGTATCCATTACTCGTTTTCTCCTGCAATATCGGTTCCGAGCTGCGCGAGAGCATCGCGCAATGCATACCATCCAAGGAGTGCGCACTTCACACGATTCGGGAACTGTGACGTTCCCTCCAATGCAGCAGCATCACCAAGGAGGTCGAGGGTATCGTCATCCACGCCCAGTCCGCGTGAATGCATCATTTTCTCCATAGCAGCATAGAGCTCACGGACATGCTCCAAATCAGCTCCGCTCACCATGTCTGAGAGCATTGAGAGGGATGCCTGCGAAATCGAGCAGCCATCACCATCCCAGGTCAGTGCCTCGATCTTACCGGAGTCAGACAGAGTGACACCCAGTGTTGTCTCGTCTCCACAAGTCGGGTTCACCTGATGCGATGAGGCTGCAAGGCTTGAGGGATCACCAGTCCCGTGGCGCTCACGCGCATGGTCAAGAATGACCTGCTGATACATCTGTTCAAGGCTTGACATCATTTGCCTCCGAAGTAGAAACGAACCTGTCCTAAGGCCTCAATGAAACGATCAATCTCTTCACGAGTTGTTGTCGGTCCGACGGATGCTCGGGTCGAAGAACGGACTCCAAAGAAGTGGTGCAATGGGATGGCACAATGATGACCAACTCGCACCGCGATGTCCAGTGAATCCAAGACTTGTCCAACATCATGCGGATGCACGCCATCAACGGCAAACGCGACGACACCGATACGTTCTTTATCCGCTCCCGGTCCCAACACGCGAACACCGTCAATTCCAGAGATGCCTTCAAGCATGTAGGAAGTCAGGATGCGTTCGTGCTCAGCAATGCGCGCCATACCGATACCGCTGAGGTATTGAAGAGCGGCACTCCAGCCAACGATCTGAGCGATCGGCTGGCTACCTGCTTCAAAACGCTCGGGTGCAGGCATGAAAGTCGAGGACTCCATGGTGACATTCTCGATCATCGATCCACCGGTCAGAACTGGCGGCAGCTGTGAAAGAAGTTCGCTTCTCCCCCACAGTGCTCCAATACCGGTTGGGCCTAGCATCTTATGCGAGGAAAAGACCGCAAAGTCAACTCCAAGCTCCCTGACATTGACCGGCATATGTGCACTGGACTGACAGGTATCAAGAAGCACAAGAGAGCCGCATTGACGTGCGCGCGAAACGATCGACTCAACGGGAGAAACCGCACCGGTCACATTCGACACATGGGTAAAGGCAACCAGACGCGTGTGTTCATCGATTACCCCAAGAGTCTCACAATCAATCCGGCCATCTTCATGAAGGTCGAGCCAGCGAAGCTCTGTGCCGGTTGCAGCACAGAGTTGTTGCCACGGAACTAGGTTCGCATGATGCTCTGCTCGGGTAATAACAATGTTATCCCCCGCCGCAAGCTTGACAGGTGACGGCTTTACGCCGCTGTCTTGCGTTGCATTTCGCATTGCAAGTGCAACTAGATTAATTGCCTCGGTGGCGTTCTTTGTCCAGATAATTTCATTGGCGCGACCACCAATGAAATCTGCCAGAATCGCGCGTCCTTCTTCGAAGGCAGCAGTCGACTCGTCACCCAGCAGATGCGTCCCACGATGTACTGCACCATTACTGGTGCGGTAGAAATTACTGATCGCATCGATAACTTGCACGGGCTTTTGCGAAGTCGCACTGAAATCGAGATAGGCAATGGGCTTGCCACCGCGGCCGACCCTCCCAAGAATGGGAAAGTCGGCACGCAGTCGCGACAGCTCTTGAAGCGAAAAATCTTCAGTCACCGAGAAAGCTCACTTCTCCAGGTAGGAATCGTAACCATTCTCTTCCAGCTCATCAGCGAGTTCAGGACCACCCTGAGCTGCGACCTGGCCATTGACAAAAACGTGAACGTGGCTGGGCTTGATGTAGCGCAAAATGCGGGTGTAGTGCGTAATGAGCATGACTCCGCAGCCGGTATTGCCATGGACGCGATTAACGCCTTCAGAAACGATGCGGAGCGCATCGACATCCAAGCCAGAGTCGGTCTCGTCAAGGATCGCAAAGGAGGGCTTGAGCAGCTCCATCTGCAGGATCTCGAGGCGCTTCTTCTCACCACCGGAGAAACCAACATTAACGTCGCGTTCTGCGAAGGAAGGATCCATCCGCAGATTCTCCATAGCCTGGTTCACGTCCTTCACCCACTGACGAATCTGGGGGGCGTGACCGTCAACCGCGGTCTTTGCTGTACGCAGGAAGTTCGAAACCGAAACACCAGCAACTTCAACCGGGTACTGCATTGCCAAAAAAAGGCCAGCTTTCGCGCGCTCATCAACGCTCATGTCCAGAATCGAAGCATCATCGAGGTAAGCCTCTCCACTGGTGATTTCATAGGCTGGGTGTCCTGCAAGAGCGTATGCAAGAGTTGACTTGCCCGAGCCGTTGGGGCCCATGATTGCGTGAATCTCACCGGAGTTAATGGTCAGGTTCACGCCCTTCAGAATTTCCTTCGGTCCTTCAGCTGTCTCAACGGATGCGTGAAGGTCTTTAATGGTCAAAGTCGACATTTTTTCTCCTCTTCGGCGCTAGACGCCGCACTGTAGTTGTCGTCCTACTGTCGTGTAGCCTCAGGCGCCAAGAGCGGCGCGTTCCAGTTCCTTCTCAATTGCGTTCATCAGGTGTTCTTGAACCTGTGGAACGCCGATTTGTTCAATAAGTTCGGCGAAGAATCCGCGAACGACCAAACGACGTGCATCAGCTTCGTCGATGCCGCGGCTCATCAGGTAGAAGAGCTGTTCATCATCAAAGCGTCCGGTCGCGGATGCGTGTCCAGCACCGACGATTTCACCGTTCTCAATTTCGAGGTTAGGAACGGAGTCAGCCTTCGCTCCTTCACTCAGTACAAGGTTACGGTTGAGCTCGTAGGTATCGGTTCCATCGGCAGCCTCGCGAATCAGGCAGTCCCCGATCCACACCGAATGTGCGTCCTTCCCCTGAAGTGCACCCTTGTATGTCACGCGGGAGTAACAATTAGGCTGCGAGTGATCAACGAACACTCGGTGCTCAAGGTGTTGTCCAGAGTCGACGAAGTACAGGCCGAGCATGGTCAATTCGCCGCCAGGACCGCGATAATCAGTATCAGAGCAAATACGTACGAGGTCGCCACCAAGGCTAACCACAATGTGGCGAACCTTTGCATCACGGCCAATCGCAATACGGTGATTCGATGCGTGTACGAAGCTGTCGTCCCATTCCTGAATTGAAACGATTGTCAGATCTGAAGCATCGCCTGCCTCAATCTCAACTGTCTGGTTGAGCGCACCTTCGCCCCCGCCTCGGTGATTAATGACAACGGTTGCGGCAGATTGGCTTCCAACACTGACAAGCAGGTGCTGAACGCGGGCATGCTCGTCACCGTCAACGTCGATCATGACGGGGGCAGTGACCTCGGTACGTGGAGGAACAGTGACGATTTGCGCGCGGGTGAAAGCATTCCACGCAACAACCGACGTGCGGTCGCCGGGGGCAAGAACGTTTCCCAGACGAGAATCATCACGTCCAACCTCTTCAACAGTCACTTCAGCAGGTGCGTTCACCTGCAAGCCCAGGGGCTGCGACTCAAAGAAGCTGGGATCAAAAAGTTTTTCAATTCGGCGAAGCGGGGTAAAACGCCAGTCCTCTTCACGCCCGTGAGGGACAGGAATCTCTTCAAGAGAGAAAGAAGTCGGGCGATCGCCTCGGGACGAATGTGCTACGGGTGCTCCCGCTCCGTGAGAATGCGGACGGGCAGCGGTCTCTTGGGTCGTCATCAGCCAACAGATCCTTCCATCTGCAACTCAATGAGTCGGTTCAATTCAAGGGCATATTCCATGGGGAGTTCCTTAGCGATCGGCTCAACAAAGCCGCGGACGATTGTCGCCATCGCCTCGTTCTCATCCAAACCGCGGCTCATCAAATAGAAGAGCTGATCGGCGGAAACCTTAGAAACAGTAGCTTCGTGTCCCATTTCGACGTCATCAGTGCGGACATCGACGTAGGGATAGGTATCAGTACGCGACACCTTATCCACAAGAAGTGCATCACAGAGCACGTTGGACTTCGAGTGACGGGCACGAGCATTGATCTGAACAAGACCGCGGTAAGAAGTGCGACCGCCACCACGAGACACCGACTTCGACACAATCGAAGAGGAAGTGTGGGGTGCCATGTGAACCATCTTTGCACCGGTGTCTTGCTGCTGCCCCGGACCAGCAAAACCAATGGAGAGAGTTTCACCACGAGCATGCTCACCCATAAGGAAGCAAGCAGGGTACTTCATCGTGATGGCGGCACCCATATTGCCGTCAACCCATTCCATTGTGCCGCCCTCATCGACCATTGCTCGTTGAGTCACGAGGTTCAGCACGTTTGTCGACCAGTTCTGCACCGTGGTGTAACGAACACGCGCATCCTTCTTCACGAAAATCTCAATGACACCGGAGTGCAAAGAGTTCTCATCGTAAATAGGAGCGGTACAGCCTTCGACGTAGTGAACGTAGGAACCTTCATCAGCAATAATCAGGGTTCGCTCAAACTGTCCCATTGCCTGAGTGTTGATACGGAAATAGGCCTGAAGAGGAATATTCACGTGCACACCCGGCGGGACGTAAACGAAGGAACCACCAGACCATGCTGCTGTATTCAAAGCAGAAAACTTGTTGTCTCCAGCCGGGACGCACTTACCGAAGTACTCTTCGAAAATCTCTGGATGTTCGCGCAAACCAGTGTCGGTGTCAGTGAAGATCACGCCCTGCTTCTCCAAGTCATCTTGGATCTGCTGGTAGACGACCTCAGATTCATACTGAGCAGCAACGCCAGAAACCAGGCGGTTCTTCTCAGCCTCGGGAATACCCAGACGATCGTAGGTGTCACGAATTTCTTCGGGAAGGTCTTCCCAGTCATTCACCTGACGATCAGTGGGACGCACGTAGTACTTAAAGGCATCGAAATCAACACCCGAAAGATCGGGACCCCACGTCGGCATTGGCTTACGCTCGAATAACTCAAGCGCTTTCAAACGCCGTTCGCGCATCCACTGCGGTTCGTCCTTTACATCAGAGATAAAACGGACAACCGACTCGTTAATACCAAGGGGGACATCTTTCGAATAGTCATCGTTATCGTGCCACCCGTACTCGTATGCGCCGATGGAGCTAATGATCTCATCGTCACTCATCTGAGTAGTTGCCTCGGTGACCGGTGGTGACTGGGTCATATTTTTCCTCGTCAATTCGGTTATTTCAGTGATGCGCTGCTACTTGCGAAGAGCAGCTCGCGCTGCGGGAGAGATGACAGGTGCAGAAACCGGAATATTGGTTGTGCACACGTGTTCCCCTCCCGCAAGTGTTGCAAGTCGTTGAACGTGAACATTGAGCAGTCGCGAAAATGCAGCAGTCTCAGCCTCACACAGCTGTGGAAAGTCACCAGCAACCTGCCTAATCGGGCAATGCCCCTGGCAGAGCTGGACAGCATAGCCGCCGCGACCAATATCGCGAACCGTAGCTGCGTAGCCATCTGCCGTAAGGGCATCTGCAAGGGCTTGTGCCCGCAGCCGCGGGTCGCTACCTGCCTCACGGACCGTAGCTGCATAACGCCTTTCGATTTCTCGAGAGCGAGCCGCAGCAAACGAATCAATCGCTTCTCCCCCGCCAACTTGCCCAAGGTATCCGAGGGCTTTCGAGGCAAGGTCTGAGTAACTTTCAGCAAGTTTTTCGTGCGCCCGAGCAGTGGCGACATAGTGACGCGCGGGACGTCCGCGCCCACGTCGCCCTACCTGTCCCGGTTCGTGCTCAGCAATTTCGTTATCGGAAAGCAAGATGGTGAGGTGACGACGCACCGCGGCGGTCGTCAATCCGAGAATGCGCGCAATTGTCGAGGCGGTTACCGGCCCCTTCTCAACAACAAGGTCACGTACCTGCTGCCGGGTGCGCGCATCACTGCTCTCCACGCTGCCCTCCAAGCGAATTACATTCACAACTCTTGAATCTCATGAAAAAGCATACGCTCTTTATGAAACATTTTCGTTGCGAAATACCGCCCGATTAGCGCGACTCGCATCACAAGTCTTAGGTCCAAGGTCCTTCAGTCAGCGAAGCCATTCAGATGAGAGGCTACGAAGCTTCCAACCGCGACGACGCGCCGCATCTGTTGCAAGAACAGCAGACACAGTTGACGCATTATGCAGGCGCCCATCAAGTGCCGCGGTTACGGCATCATCAAGCCTGACCCACTGGTACTCAAAATCAGCTTCTTCATCCTCGCGGTCAAAAGTTTGACCTGTCGACTCCAGGCCTCGCGCAAGGAAGATTCGAATTGATTCAGACGAACACCCCGGAGAATTGAAGATATCGAGAAGAACGTCCCAGTGTTGTGCTGTCAAATCAGCTTCTTCAGCCAATTCTCTCTGAGCTCCAATCAGCGGGTCTTCGCCCGGAATATCAAGGAGCCCGGCGGGCACTTCCCACAGTTTTGCACGGACTGGATGACGATACTGACGTTCCAGAAGAATTTCCTCATTACCCTCGTCACCGCGCAGCGCAACGATAACCACTGCACCAGGATGCGCCATGTATTCACGAACAATGGGTTGTTCAGAGTGGGTAAGAGTCAGCTCATCACGTTGGATATCAAAGACTTTTCCTTCGAAAACGGTCTGAGACGACACTAAGCGAACAGGGACATGCTCATCTTGAAATTCACTCACGACTCTATTGTCTCTCACTGAGCAGGAGGGAAAACTGAGGTCGCGCCGCTACCGACACCGAAGGAACGGGCACTCGCGTGGGCATCCTTAAGGGCCAAGACTGCAGAAATTGTCCCCTGTGTCGTTCCAACCTGATCGACGGTCGTTGCTGCAACGTTTGCATTGCGTAGGGCACTAATGGTGGAACGGTCACTTGACGCATCGCCAAAAATTACGCCACCAACCGGTGCATTGCCAATCATCTTCGCCAAGCCTTCCCATGATGCTTGCGAAGACAAAGGAGCGGCGGCCGAGGTCTCATTCGCAGACATCGCGTTTGCTCTGGGACCGATGACGACGATTGCCTGTGCGCCCCCCTGAGGATCTTTGGAAATCTTCATAACGGGGGTGTCTCCACCCGTAAGAATTTGCTTAACAAGATCAGGCTCGGATCCAGATTGAGTCAATGACGACACGATTGCCTGCGCAATCACTGCCTCGGCGCCTGCATCTGCTGGCAAACCATTCAAGTGCGAAGCAAGAGGGGTCGACAAGGTACTACGGAAAGTCGCAGAATCAGCGCTCAGCCACGTATTCGTTAGCTCTGCCTCGCCCGAAACCTGCGCGCCAGCCTGTCCGAGGGTTTGACGCATTGAATCAACATCCGCAGCATCTGTTCCCGGCACCGTCACAAGCGCAACCGAAACTCCGTTCAGGGAACCATTGATTCGGCTCTGTGCGAGTTCGGAAACTGCGCGCGCTTCAATCTTGCCGTTGTTCTGTGCCTGGGCAAGCGCCTCGTTTGACGAGGCCGTGGTGGCCTTTGGCGCCAAACCTGAAGAAATTCGCGACTGAAGCGGTCCCGCACCGAGGACAACGCCTAGGCACAGCGCAACAAACACCGCGATCAAAGAAACAATGTGATAGCGAAAATTCACCATGAGATATCTTCCTTAAGCAGTGGGTGCGCCAGCCCAGTTGGCTAGCTCAGAGGTTGCTGAATTCGTCGGGGACCACAGGTGCGAAACCCAATCCCACACTCCGGTAAATAGGTCGTGTCCCCAAGGAGTTGACCAGAGCGCAACACCCATTGAGATCAGAAGGACACATGACAAGAGGAAGAGCGAACCACCGCGGATACGGCTTCGATAAGTAGCACTGACAGCCCGCGCTGGAATCAGAAGATCACCGGCTCGTAAACGGATCAAGAAAGCGGGCGTGACAACCGAACGCGAGAGCTCAAGATAGTCCTCAAGCTCGCGAGCATCTCCCGCGACAACAATCGCGGCCGGATCCATAAAGCTCAAAACGCTGATCGCAACATCAACTGCTGCTGCGGAGAGATCGACCTGGTGATAATCGATCCCCATACGATTGAGACGATCACGCCCCTGATCACCATCATGAGCACGCGGAACAACAATTTCGGCACCGCTGCGCAAGATCCTGTCTGGTACTTCAGTCATATCACCGACGATGATGGCCGGCTTGAGATGCGCACGACGCGCGCGAAGCGCACCACCCTCAACAGCGACCACTATAGGCTGCGTGTCACGGATCCACTGGCGAAGATCTTTCAATTGCTGGCTGGATCGCGGGGAATCACACACCAGAAGAACCTGCTGACCCGCAATCTTTGTTGACAGCTTCGGATAGCCTTCGCCGTGAAGAACCGCAGCGCCTTCGTTTTCTAGGAATGCCGCAGTCGATGCTTCAAAAGCCTGAAGTTGGTCGGAAAGAGTCTGATCAGCATCGGGAAGCTCATCCTCTAGCGGAGAGCGGGAATCGTATCGAGTCCCCTGTGCGATTCGCTTTTCCTTGCATTGAATTTCAGAACCAACGATCCTCACCGTATCGCCATCTTTGAGGGCCCACACATCTGGTCCGCAATCATCAATCAGCACGATACCTGCATCAAGAAGTGCCTGGGGGCCGCGGCTTCGAACACGACCGGTCACTGAAAGTTGTGCATTAATCACAACTCTCGCTCCGCTTTCAATAAGAAGCTCCGCGTCTGCCTGAGTGAGATCGTTGTCCTCAATCAGTAAAAAATCACCGTTGTCGAGCTGAGGAACCTTCTGGTGCAGGTCTCTGGCGATCCATACACGTCCCTCAATCGAGGTAGCATCGCTACCTAAAAATCCTGATTTTTCTTCCGTCACGCCTTCGATTGTGGCATGTCCTGGCCTAGGAGCTCATAAGCATGTCGGCGCGCCGCCTCAGAGTGCGCATCCCCACTCATCATGCGCGCTAGCTCAGCGGCACGTTCTTCACCCTCAAGCACGCGGATCGAGGTTCGGCCATCCAACTTCTCGATGTAGAGATGATGATCAGCATAGGCAGCAACCTGCGCAAGGTGAGTGACGACAATGACTTGATGATGCTCAGCAAGCCGAGCAAGCCGAGCACCAACCTCCACTGCCGTTTTCCCGCCGATTCCCGAGTCGACCTCATCGAAAATGAAAGTGACATCGCTGTCGGACTCCCCCAAAATCACCTCTAAGGCAAGCATGACGCGAGAGAGCTCACCTCCCGAGGCACCCACGCCTAGGGGCCTCGGCGGTGCCTGCGGGTGTGGTTGGAGGAGCATCACAGGGTCTTCAAGACCATGAGACTGTGGGGTGTGTTTCTCCCAATCGACGCTAAAAGAAGCATCAGGCATCGAAAGAGAGTGAAGCTCGCGTGTGACCTTTGAACTAAGCTCTTCTGCCAAAAGTCTGCGCGAACGGGCCAGCGCCTCACCAGTCACAAGTACCTGTTCTTGAGCCTTCTCAAGTTCCTTTTCGACAACCTCTGGACTGTCGTTTTGCGCAGTAAGTACGTCAAGGCGTGAACGCGCGTTCCTCTCCCACTCGAGAAGTGAGGGAATATCACTTGCTCTTCCCTCCATCAGTTGACGCAGCGAGGATCGTCGGGAGTGCAACGCAGCCAAAGCCTCGGGATCGGCTTCAACAGTTGAGAGGTAGTGTGCAAGATCATCGCGGACACTGGCGAGTTCCATTGAGGACTGCTTAAAGCGCTGTCCGATAGAGGCAAGTGCATGGTCCACACGCGCCCCCATTCGAAGCGAATCAAGAGCGCGACCAATCAAATCGAGGATACCGTCGGTATCCTCATCGCCGTCGAGAAACTCAACTGCAGTGCCTACATGACGGCGGAGATCTTCCGTGTTGGTCAGGCGCTGAATCTTCGAAAGGATCTCTTCCTCTTCACCTTCTTGCGGTTTGAGAGAATCAAAAACTGCTAGCGCGCTCGAAAGCTCAGTAATTTCTTCCTGTCGGTCACTCGAAGAGCGCCTTAGCTCACGCAAACGCGAGCTAAGATCGACGGCTTTCTTCCAAGCCGCGCTGTAGTCATTGATCAGTGTCTGGTGCTCGTCTCCACCGTAGGAATCCAGAGCCTCTCGTTGAGCACTCGTCGAGCGAAGACGAAGCTGATCTGATTGACCATGAATAGTAACAAGGGAACCGACGATCCTCGAGAGAGCAGCCGCCGGCATCGCGCGCCCTCCGAGGGCAGCACGCGATCGCCCATTCCTCGGGATTGTCCTCGAAACATAGAGGAGGTCGTCATCGAGCTGCGCGCCCATTTCTTCCAGTTCGTCAGCAAGAGCGCGCGGGACCGAAAACACCCCATCAACACTTCCACGATCAGAGGCATTTTCGTCGCTGCTTTGACGAACGATCTGGGGATCGGCCCGTCCCCCTAAAAGCAAGTTCAACGAGGTGAGAACCATGGTCTTTCCCGCACCTGTCTCTCCGGTCAGCACGGTAAAACGTGGACCGAAATCGACATGAGAGCTTTCGATAACTCCCAGGTTCTCGATATCCAAAGACTCGATCACTTGGCGTTTCCTTCCGGGTTCCTCCATCCACGGACAGGCAGGTTGAACTTCGTCACCAGACGCTCAGCAAAAGGAGTGTGCTCCATTCGAACCAAGCGCACGGGATTTTGCGATACTCGTGCGACCACTGAGGTGCCGGCAGGTGCAATTGTTCGACGAAGACCATCACACCAGACTTCAGGGGCACTCCAATGCTCTTCATTAATCACAACTTCAATCGTTGAGCCGGGACCGACCACGAGCGGTCGGGTGAAAAGCCCGTGTGCCGCAATCGGAGAAATCACAACAGCTTCCGTATCGGGCCACACAACCGGACCGCCAGCAGAGAAAGAGTAGGCGGTCGATCCCGTGGGCGTCGCGAGGATCATTCCATCTGCACCATATGTTGAAACATCCTGGCCATCGACTACCAGCACAAGGTGTACAGGGTGCGCAGGATCGGTGTGCTTCACAACCGCATCATTAAGCGCCCAATCGGTAATAAGATTTTCACCGGGGAGCTTGATGGAAATATCCAAAGTTGAGCGTTTTTCCTCGTGGTACTCCCCCAACGCAAGGCGATGCATCAGAGTAGGAATTGACTCCGGCGAGGCCTCGGCTAGGAAACCCATGTGGCCAGCATTGATCCCGAGCAAGGGAATATTGAAGCGCCGAGCTGATTCGGCAGCCGCAAGGATGGTCCCATCTCCACCCATCGCTAGGACCAGATCAGGCCCATGATCATCGGTGAGATTTTCTGCCTCATCTTCACCAATAACTTCAATTCCAAGTTGCGTGAGCTCACGTACCGCCACTTCAGTTGCGGCAATAGCAGCGGGGCGTTGAACGTGCCGAACCATAAGAATTCTTTTCATGAATACCCCTCTCCCTATGCATTCTTGTGCATGTGAGTGCCAATACCGCGTCCCGCAGGCCCCTCGTCAATGGCTTTTTGAATCGCTTCGGGGATCTCAGAATCCTCAAGAGCTTCAGGATGGTTTGCCCGCATGGAGACAAAATACTCGACATTCCCGGAAGGACCGGGAAGCGGAGATGCTTGAACAGCGGCAATTCCCAAGCCGAGGCCTCGTGCACAGTCGATCACCTGAGTGATAGTTTCGCGGTGATGGTCAAGGTTACGGACAACCCCACCACTACCCAAACGATCTTTTCCAATCTCAAATTGTGGTTTGACCATTAAGAGAAAATCAGCATCGGGCGCGGCAACACTCACAAGCGCGGGGAGAACCAGCGTCAAGGAAATGAAGGAGAGATCGCCAACAACCAGCTCTGGAGCTGGGAGGATGTCGCCGGCCTTCATTAGGCGTACATTCGTTCGATCCATAACTTCGACTCGTGGATCACTCTGAAGACGCCAGGCCAGTTGTCCATAACCAACATCGACGGCAACAACGCTGGATGCACCACGGCGAAGAAGCACGTCAGTAAAACCGCCGGTAGAGGCTCCAGCATCCATGCATCGACGTCCCTGAACAATCGGCGCGTGTTCACCCAATGCATCCAAGGCACCCGCAAGCTTGAAAGCTCCGCGAGAGACATAATCGGGATCATCGCCCTGAGTAATCACCAATGCCTGGGCCGGATCCATTTGACGAGCAGGTTTCTCAACAACCTGTCCATCAAGAAGAACCCGTCTCTGGGCAATAAGTTCTTGCGCATGAGAACGTGAACGGACCATCTTGCGCCGAACGAGCTCAGAATCGATACGCCGTAGTTTCATCAGCTCATGCGTCCTTCTAATTCACTACGAAGGCGTTGATCGAGCTGTCGAAGCAACTCGATCTGCTGCGCGACGGGAAGCTCATCAAAGTTATCAGGCAATGATGAGCCGCCCGCCTCGCCTGCCTCTAAGGACACGATCAGTCGTCCTCTCCGTCAAGATCGCTGGTCTGAGCCAGAAGCTCTTGGAGGTCTTCTTCACCGGGAAGGAACTCTAGGGTTTCACCCACTCCTGAGACGATCTCTTCAGAACTGACACCTACTTCAGATTCTTCAACAGACTCCTCAAGAGCTTCGAAGTAACCTGTAGGATCATCATTAGGTACCACCGTCAAAGTCGGGCAGACAATATCAAGCTCCGAGGGTGAATCCCATGCGGCTGCTGCAAGAGCGCGATAGGAATCCATATTGATAACGGCATCCTCTCGCAACTCGACGTCGTCAAGAGTCAAGTGTCCATCACGACGTAGGCGTGCAACCTGAGAGATACCGCAAGTCCACGTTCCGTCTGCGTGATGTTTGGGTGAAGGATGCTCTTCGAGGAGTCCGCGCATATCCAATGCGAGGTAGCTTGGACGCTGGCCACGAGGCGCACAGATCACTGCACGGGCATCGTGAACACCGGTCAAAACATGGAGCGCAGGGATGCCTGCAGCAACCGCGCCGAGGATATCGGTTTCAAGACGGTCGCCGACTGCAATCGGATTTTCGCTCTCGAGCAGTTCAGCGCCACGCTGGTAGATTCCAGGTTCCGGCTTGCCAGCAGCAATCGGACGCTTGCGAGTTGCATAGCTGACTGCGCGTACTAATGCACCGTTACCCAGTGCGAATCCTCGTTCCTGTGGAAGCGTCGCATCCAAGTTGGTTGCAAAGAACTGAGCACCGCGTTCCAAGGCAAAAGCAGCCTCAGTAAGCTGGGCCCAAGTAACCGAAACATCAAAGCCCTGAACAACTGCAGCAGGCTCATCGTCTGCGCTCTCAACCAAGACATAGCCGGCCTCGCGAAGTGCCTGACGCAGCCCCTCGCCACCAACAACGTAGACCGAGGCACCCTCATCAAGGTGTTCGCTCATCACTGCAATGACATCCATGGCAGAGGTCATAATGTCAGATGGCTGTGCCTTGAAACCAAGCTCATCAAGCTGAGCAGCAATCATCTCGGGGGTACGTGAAGCGTTATTGGTGACAAACCCAATCTTCAGACCTGCTTCACGAGCTTCCTCGGCTGCCTGTGCGGCATGTTCGATTGGAAGCTTGCCAGCGTAGGCAGTGCCATCCAGGTCTAAGAGGGCTGCATCAAAATTGGTGTACAGAGCGCCCTTCGAGCCTTTGAGAGGTGAGCGACGATCATCCACATCAGCATCTGCAAAGAGGCCAACATCGACGATATCCGGGTCCTCTTCCTCTTCCGGAATTTCAGCTTCTACCTGAGCTGCTTCTTCTTCACGTCCAAGTTCACGAAGACGATCTGCCTTGACTGACATGAGACGGCGAAGGAATTCAGGATCTGCATCCGAGCCGAGTGCAGCAATCGCATCGTCAACAATGACAAGGCCAACTTCATTTTGTCCCAGATCCGCACGTGCACCGGAGGAAACAAGCACAAGTTCAACTTGTTCTGCAAGATCCAGCTGGGAAGTATCAGTCTGGTCGATAATTTCGATGGCGCGCTCGGGGCGTCCCAATCCGCGTTCGCAGTCTGCTTCGATGGCGCGCAAGGAAAGATCACCGCGGAGGCGTCGCATAGCGCGTACCTCGCGCAGCGCTTCCTCATAGTGGCCGGCGGCGTAAGCAGTCAGAGCCGAGGCCTCGCGCACGACGTCGACGCGTCCCGCACGTGATGCTGCCGCTTTTGCGTGTTTGTACGCAAGCTCGGGATCCAGGTCAATCAGCTGGCCTGCCATCACGAGGTGGCGGGCGACGATATCGCGATTGATTCCAGAAAGCGTAGAGAGTGCGCGCAGCGCATCTTTATCAAGTTCTTCAGCGGAAACGCCTGCGGGAATCGTAGGTTCGTCACCATTGGGAGCAGTGTATTCATCGCGCGAACGCGGTGCACTCGAACGCTGAGTGTCACGGAAATTACGTCCTCCGCGCTGGTCACCACGCTCGTTACGGTCAAAACGACGATCCGAACG
>NZ_JVLH01000014.1 GCF_001070855.1 Trueperella pyogenes
CCCCCGCCTATAGCTATGAGATGCGAATTACGAGCGCTTCTTCCGCATTGTCGCGGCGCCAATAGCGCTTGTTCCGGCAGCGAGCAGCAGCACTCCACCGGTGAGAGCGCCGGTCTTGGCGAGCTGCGTTGCAGGCGTGGGAGGAACCGAGGGCGTAACCGTCGTCGGTGTTGGCGTCGGGCCTGGCTTAAAGGACAGGCGCGTGACGAAAAGGTGTGACTCGCTGCTTGTGTACTTCAAAGAATGTTCCATAAGCGGTGCCTCGGCCCAACCAGCCGATGGGCCGGTCATGGGCAAAGTCCATGCGGCGCTATATGCAGTGGTTGGAGGGCATGCCGGTGCGGGCGGGTCAAACACTGTTCCCTGGACGGGAAGTGGCTCGGCAGGCTTGAGCTGGTCGTAGCCGCCCATCGTTGGTGGGCAAGCGGGGGAGGGAGTGCCTGGGCGAACAATGACCCCAAGCTGCTTTGCGATATCGACTGAGACCAACCCCTGAGTCTGATGCTCAATTGTGTAGTCGGTATCAGGGCGCGCCGAATCGGCAAATGCGATCTTCTTGATCGTGATGACAGCCTCACCCTGAAGCTTTGACATTGCGTCCTTCAGAGCCTCGGCGGTTGTAATGGACTCAGGATTATTGACGTCGACTGTCACACGTGCCGTCTGACCATCAATCGCCACGGTCTTTGCCGTGAAGCCTTCCGGGATCCCGGTGATGGAGATGGCAGAGGGATCAGCAAATTTCAGCTGCTCAGGAAGAGTGATCTGCGTAGTGAAGCCCAGGTGTGCATTCTTCAGCATCATCTCATCGAAAGTCGCGGGAGATTCCTCGTACTTTTGCAGGAGGGTTGCAATGCGTCCACCCTGAAGATTGTTCAGGTGGATGACATTTTCGATGGTCAGAAGAGACTGCTTATTCTCAGCCTGGATTGTTTCCTTCTGTGCTGCGACGGCGTCATCAGCGCCGATCTTGAAGTCGGTATCGACCGTTGGATCATCGCCGTTGACCGGAAGGTCACCGAAAACCTTCTTGTACTTGTAGTAACCAGTCATGCGATCTGTTGACAGCTCTGAGGAAACAAACTCGTAGTCGGGGATCCCGGCAGCTTGGAAGAAGTTCGGACCAGTCTGAGGGGCTTTGAGGTCAGCTCCGGTCTCTGCATCCACCCAACGTGTCATCCGCTGTGGCGCGTTCGAAAAGCAGTCCGTGGGCGTGGATGCAATTGGATTTGATGCGACTGCAGAGGTGAAGACTTTGTTGGGGGTGTCGCCACCCGTAAAGAACTTCACAGTTGCCCTGCTGGTGATCTGCTCTTGAGCAATCCGTGCCGCATCTGCTGCATTATTTGCACCGACTGCATAGGGGATCTTGACCGTGATGGTATGCCCAAGAGGATTGCTCTTCTCGGATGTATAGGTGGTGTACAGTCCCTGCCAATCAGTATTCATCAAATGAAGATTGACCGTCATTTCGGTTTTCTCTGAATTGGGGGACAGCCACCAGTTTGAGATCAAGGAGGAGGAATTTGTGACGGTTCCGGGGCCAACCTGTGTTCCCTGAGGAACAGAGACCGTGAAGGTGATGTCCGGGTTCTGAGCACCCGCTGCGTGCGGGCTCTGTCCTGCTGTGGCTGCGGCCTGCATCTCGGCCTCGAAATTGGCCAGAAGGGTGACAACAGGAATCGTCAGGTTTACGGTTCCGTGGTAGGTCGCAATGACAGGATTGGTGTTGCAGACAGTGACTGCGTCAGCCGTGATGTTTTGAGAGATCGAGAATGCTTGATCCTGGGCTTGTGCGTCGCGTGGACCCGCTAGCGCCGTGCCACCGGTTATTAAAGCGGCAATAGCAGCCGTGGCTAACACAGCATTTCGAGTTCGTATCATCCTTCTACCTCGTCGTTATCTCAGGAAGTGCTCTTGTATGAGATGGGGTCTCAATGGATTCAAAAACGCATCTATTTTGAGTCTAGTTACGCAGTGAACTTTGAACAAGAATCCAGCGTATGTGAAGGCGATGAAGAAGTGAAGAACTATGCGATTTTCGTGAGTAAAACCGCGCATTCCATATGATTCGTATGGGGGAACATATCGAAGAGGCGCGCTTGTGTGAGTCGGTAGGAATTCATGAGTCGAAGGTCGCTGACCAGCGACTTTGGATAACAGGACGAGTAAATCACCGTGGGAATGTTGCTCTGATTAATCCACTGAGCAAGCTCTGTTCCAATTCCGCGCCGCGGTGGGTTGACGACGATGGCATCCGGACGTGCCTCGGCATATTGCGCAAAAGCCCACTGTGCGGCATCCCCGGCTATCAAATGAACGCGGTCGCTCACCCCCAAATCTTCCGCGGTGCACCGTGCTGAGGCAATGGCCTCGGGAGAAATCTCAACACCGCTGACGCGCTCAACCCCGCCACGTGCTGCGTGCAGTGCAAAACCGCCTACTCCGCAGTAGAGGTCCCATAGGGAAGATGCCCCGCTTTGTTGTGCCCAGCTCGCGACCTGTCGATAGAGCTGCGAGGCCACTCCCGTGTTGGTTTGCGAAAACGAGCGCGGTCCCAGGTGAAGCTCAACATCGCCGACAAGCATGGGCAGTGTCTGCTGCTCAGAAATGACGATCTCTTCGTCGCCTTCTACCAGTGCGGCGTGCGCGGGGAGAATATTGACGGTCACTACCTGAGCCGTAGGGATGAGCGAGTAAAGCAGTGAAAGTTTTGAACGTAGAAGTGCAAGGTCGCGCTTTGAGCGCATGACGAAGCGAATCATCAGTGCGTCATCGCTTCCCTGTGTGACCAAGATGTGTTTGAGTTCGCCACGCCTGTGCGCGATGTCGTAGGGCTCAAGGTGAAGCTCGCGAATGAATGCTTTCAGTGGTTCGATCGTCGAGGCGATGACCTTGGTGTGCGCAATGCAGTGCGGAAGGTCGACCCCTTCATAGGTAGGCGCAGGTCCCGTGATACCAAGCGTGGGGTGCTCGGCGCTTCCGCCGACCGCAAACTTTGCTTTGCTTCGGTAGTGCTCAGGCATTGATGCGGCGGCGGGTAGCCATTTCATTCCCGAGGGCTGGGGCAGAGTTGCCAGTAGCTCGCAGGCTTCTTTTTGACGCTGAGCAAGCTGGATGTCATAGGGAGTGGGCATGAGGGGGCACGAATGGCATTCCCTGTTTATTAGATGTACGCACTCCATCGTTTCATCTTGGCATCTTGGAACTGTCTTCGCCACAACGAGCAGATCTGTTGAGTGTAAGTAGGGGGGGATGTGTTTGCTGTTGGTGGCGTTAAGATTTCGCCATGACTGAGAAGGCGACTGATCGCGTGTCCAACGAACCGACGGAGGTTCCCGCGGGAGCGCTCGCGGCGGGTGAGAGTATGCGTATTGATACATGGCTGTGGGCAACGCGCCATGTGAAGTCGCGTTCGCAGGCAACCTCAGCTGCTCGTGCCGGTCACGTCAAAATTAACGGTGAATCGGTGAAGGCTGCGCAGAAAGTGCGTGTGGGCGATGAAGTTCGTTTGCGCGTGGAGGGCTTTGACCGTGTTCTTATCGTTCGCAAGCTCCTTGCGAAACGACTGGGTTATCCTTTCGCGAAACTGTGCTACGAAGATCTCAGCGAGCCGAGGCCTCGGCTGGGGGTCGCCTTCGCCCAGCGAGAACGCGGTAGTGGGCGTCCGACGAAGAAAGAGCGCCGAGATATGGAGAAATTCCGTGGAATGAATTCCGTTTTTTCCGCGGATTTTCAATGGTAATCGGCAGATTTGTCGATTCTAAATAAGTAATTTTGGAAACTGGGGAATAAAAGCCCCCGAAATAAGTTGAGTATGTCAGACTCAAGTTTTGGTGTAGGGCTTGCGGGCCCGGTAGGCAATCCGTAAACTTGAGTGCAACAGACTCAAGGTGGTCTGAAGGTCGAAACCTCGACCACCACAACAGAAGACGTACAAAGCGCGGCATCGCCTCGGCGACAATTTCCACCACGCTTTGATGAAAGGAAAAACTAATGGGACGCGCAGTAGGTATTGACCTCGGCACCACGAACTCCGCAATCGCAGTACTTGAAGGCGGAGAACCCACAATCATTGCGAATGCAGAAGGCACACGTACGACCCCCTCGGTCGTTGCTTTCTCCAAGACCGGCGAGGTCTTGGTTGGTGAGATCGCCAAGCGTCAGGCGGTCACGAATGTTGATCGCACCATCTCTTCGGTCAAGCGCCACATGGGCACTGACTGGAGCGTCAACATTGACGATAAGAAGTACACCGCACAGGAGATCTCCGCACGTATCCTCTCCAAGCTCAAGAGGGATGCAGAAGAATACCTCGGTGAGCCCGTTACCGACGCGGTCATCACCGTTCCTGCGTACTTCAACGACGCAGAGCGTCAGGCAACCAAGGATGCCGGCCAGATCGCAGGCCTGAACGTCCTGCGTATTGTTAACGAGCCGACGGCTGCGGCACTGGCCTACGGCCTCGAAAAGGGTAAGGAAGACGAGCTCATTCTGGTCTTCGACCTCGGTGGCGGTACCTTCGACGTCTCCCTGCTGGAAATCGGCAAGGATGATGACGGCTTCTCCACCATTCAGGTCCGCGCAACCGCAGGTGATAACCGCCTGGGTGGCGATGACTGGGATCAGCGCATTGTTGACTGGCTGATCGAGCAGGTGAAGGCTAAGAGCGGCGCAGATCTGTCCAAGGACCCGGTCGCACTTCAGCGTCTGCGCGCAGCAGCCGAGCAGGCAAAGAAGGAACTGTCCAGCGCAATGAGCACAAACATTTCGCTGCAGTACCTCTCGGTCACTGCTGATGGCCCCGTTCACTTGGACGAGACCCTCACCCGCGCAAAGTTCGAGGAAATGACCTCGGATCTGCTTGAGCGCACCAAGGCTCCCTTCGAGAAGGTCATCAAGGATGCCGGTATCTCCGTCAGCGAGATCGATCACGTCGTCCTGGTCGGCGGCTCCACTCGTATGCCCGCCGTTGCAGAGCTCGTGAAGAAGCTCACCGGTGGCCGCGAGCCCAACAAGGGCGTGAACCCCGATGAGGTCGTCGCAGTTGGTGCAGCCCTGCAGGCTGGCGTCATCCAGGGTGATCGTAAGGACGTTCTGCTGATCGATGTGACTCCTCTGTCCCTGGGTATTGAGACCATGGGCGGCGTCATGGACAAGGTCATCGAGCGCAACACCGCAATCCCGACTAAGGCGTCGCGCGTCTACTCGACCGCTGCCGACGGCCAGACCTCGGTTCTGGTCCAGGTCTTCCAAGGCGAGCGTCAGTTCACCGCTGACAACAAGTCGCTCGGTAACTTCGAGCTCTCTGGTATTGCCCCCGCACCGCGTGGCGTTCCTCAGATCGAGGTCACCTTCGATATCGATGCGAACGGTATTGTTCACGTCTCCGCGAAGGACCTTGGAACCGGCAAGGAAACCGCGGTGACCATCACCGGTGGCAGCGCCTTGAGCAAGGAAGACATTGATCGCATGGTCAACGAGGCCGCTCAGCACGAAGAAGACGATAAGAAGCGCCGCGAGGAGCTTGAGATTCGTAACTCCGCAGAGCAGCTGGTCTACACCATCGAGAAGACCCTGAAGGAAGACGCCGACAAGGTCTCCGAAGCGACCCGCCAGGAAGTCCAGGGTGACCTTGACGCCGTGAAGGAAGCCCTCAAGGGCAGCGACATCGAGGCTGTGAAGAGCACCGTTGAGAAGCTCAACCAGTCCGCGATGAAGATCGGCCAGGAGGTCTATCAGAACGCTCAGGCCGCTCAGGCCGCCGCTGAAGCAGGTGCTTCACAGGAGTCCTCCGCTTCCTCCGATGACGACGTCATCGACGCCGAAGTCGTGGATGAGGACGACAAGTGAGCACTGAGCCCACGAACACTTCCGACGACGCCCAGGATCCGGTGGTCGGCTCTCAGCCGGCCACCCCGGGCGACGCCCAGCCCCACGCTCAAGAGGGTGCAGCTGCAGACGCAACCGCGGCCTCGGCAAACACTCAGGGCGAGGAAATGGGTGAAGTCGACATGTCGGACTTTGAAGAGCAGCTCGAAGACAGCGAACTGTCCAAGGCTCTCGACCAAGTGGCGCAGGCGGAAGAAAAACTCGCCCGCGCCCACGCAGACCTGTACAACCTGAACCAGGAATATTCGAACTTCGTTCGCCGTTCCAAGGAATCCGTTGCCGGCCACGTCCAGTCCGGACGCGACCAGGTGCTGGAAGCCATGATCGGTGTCTTGGACGATATCGAGGCCGCGCGCAAGCACGGGGATCTCAATGATGGTCCCTTTGCCTCAATCGCGAACAAGCTAGAAGACACGCTTCGCACGCGCTTCGAGCTGGAACGTTTCGGAGACGAGGGGGACGATTTTGACCCCATGCTTCACGAAGCGCTCATGGCTCAGCCCAGCGCTGACGTGGATCACCCGGTCTTGGGACAGGTCTTGCAATCTGGATATCGTCGCGGAGAGACCATTATCCGCGCGGCGAAAGTCCTGGTGTACAACCCTGAATAAGGAACATTCAACGAACTGCAGAGTCAAAAAAGGAGGTGACGCGCAGTGAGTGGAGAAGATTGGCTCCAAAAGGATTTCTACAAGGTCCTTGGCGTAAGCAAGGATGCTGATGAGGCCACAATCAAGAAGGCCTACCGCAAACTTGCGCGCACCTGGCACCCCGACCAGAACAAGGGGAACCCCGAAGCTGAAGAACGCTTCAAGGAAATTGGCGAGGCCTACACGGTCCTGTCCAACCCTGAGCAGCGCCAGCAATACGATGCGATTCGCTCGATGGGCGCCGGCGGTTTCCGCGGCGGTGCTGGTGGCGGCGGAGCATCCGGCGTGAACTTTGAAGATCTCTTCGGCGCGTTCGGTGGGGGAAACGGCGGAAATGTTCGTTTCTCCACCAGCGGTGGCGGCGCAGGTATCAACCTCGACGACATTCTGGGTGCTTTCGGTGGTTTTGGTGGCGGCTCTTCGCGTGGGTCCTCTCCCTTCGCCGGCGCATCTCAATTCGGTGACTTCGGCGGAGCACACGGTTCGCCCTACCAGCAAGCCCCCCAAAAGGGCGAAGACTTGCATGCATCGACGCGCATTACGCTCAAGCAAAGCCTGAGTGGAGTCAACATCAAGTTGGCTGTCTCCGGAAATCCCATGACCGTCAAGGTTCCCAAGGGAATTAAGGACGGACAGAGTGTGCGTCTGCGCGGCAAGGGGAAGGCCTCGATCAACGGCGGGAGCGCTGGCGATCTGATCGTCACGATCCACGTCGAGGAGGATCCGGTCTACAGCCGCGAGGGAAATGACCTTCGCATGACCCTTCCCGTGACCTTTGCCGAGGCCACGCTGGGTGCCAATGTCGAGCTTCCCTTGATCGATGGTTCGACCGTCATCGTCAAGGTTCCCGCCGGCTCCGATTCCGGACGTACCCTGCGTCTGAAGGGGCGCGGTGTGGCCACGAAGAAGGGGACAGGCGATCTCTTGGCAACCATCAGTGTGGTAGTCCCCAAGGATCTAACCCCTGAGCAGCTTGATTCGATCAAGTCGCTAGCGGATTCGCTTGATCAGAGTGATCCGCGCGCAGAACTCGTAAAGAAGGTGAGTGCGTGATGGGACATCAGGATGAAGTAACCTTCGTGATTTCCGTTGCCGCACAGCTCGCGGGAATGCACCCGCAAACCTTGCGTCAATACGATCGGATTGGCTTGGTAACGCCCCTTCGTACGAAGGGACGCGGGCGGCGTTACACCCGACGCGATGTCGAGCGTTTGAAGGAGATTCAGCGCCTGAGCCAAGATGAGGGAATCAACTTGGCCGGTATCCAGCGAATCATGGAGCTGGAGGACGAAGTTGATCGCCTGCGAGAACAGCGCGATGCCTTGGCTGAGCGGGTCGAAGAATTCGAACCCGTCTTTGACCGAGTATTCGTGGCAAGCCCAGACGGCCAGATTCGCCCCATGCGTCGTGCGCATGCGCGTCGTGCTGAAGAATCTCGGCGCGGCGGCATGGTACCCGTCAGGGACCGAGGCCTCGTAGCGTGGCGACCTGCTGGCAAGCAGCGCGTTCGGGCGCTTATTGAAGCATCGCCCGAAGGAGTTCGGGTCATCGAAGGAACCGTTGTGGTTTCGCGATAACACACCCCCTCGAGCGATGTCCTCGAGGTGGAGTGAGTGAGGGGAGGCATGAAAATGCCTCCCCTTTTTGCTCCCAATTTTCAGGCAGCTAAGACCAGATCCCGTCCGGTGACCCGCGCAAGCATCGACGAAAGGATGCCAGTGACCCGCGTTGCTGTTTGCTGCAGCCCGGCCACGGCCTCGGAAATTGAGGCGCGAAGGTCGGCCAAGGTGCCGAAGACGAAGAAGTTCTGGCCTAGGTAGTTGACGATGAAGAGCGAAGTGTTCGCGGTTAAAGAGGCCATCCACAGAGCCATGCCGGCTGACACTAGAGCTTGGATCATCAGGTAGGACATGGTCATCACGCTTGCGGCCATGATCGCATAGCGGAAAGCTGTAGCAACAATTCCACCGCGAGCGTTGAAGACCTTCCGGTTCAGAGCGAAGTTCAGAGAACACGAGGAGACCCTGGCCAGTGCGACCGGCAGGAAGACTCCGCCGATGGTTGCGTTCAGGATGAGCAGCATCGTGTAGTCCAGCGCGGTTGAGGACAACGACGAGGCCAGGTAGCGCAGAACTCGCGCATTGGTGCGGATCGTGTCGACAAGCTTCGCGCTGAGGGCGGAAGCGAATGTCATGGCGGTCTGACCCTGCGTCTTGAGTGCTGCGTTCGTGTTCATGACACTAACTTTGCCCACAGCTGATCTGTACGAATTATGTCCAAGCTGTGGAGAAGCTATGAAGCAATCAATGTAGTGTAGGTTCCATGACTTCATTGACTTTACGTTCGCGCGTAGCAGTAGCAGCGGGGAAGGGTGCCAGTTGGGCCTCTCGCCGCCTCGGACGCGGTTCGGGCGGGATGATCGGTGGCAAAGTTGCACTGAAGCTTGACCCGAATTTGCTCGCAGAATTGGCAAAGAATCGCCGAAGCGTTGTCGTTTCTGGCACGAACGGAAAGTCAACAACAACCCGCCTGCTTCGAGCTGCGCTCTTTTCGATTGGTCACGTTGCCTCCAATACAAATGGAGACAATATGACCCCGGGAATCACCACCGCACTGATGCGTTCAGATGCCCCGCTTGCAGCGCTCGAAGTTGACGAGATGCACATGCCCACGGTGTCGCGTTTTGTCGATCCGCAGGCCATGGTTTTGCTGAACCTTTCACGAGATCAGCTGGACCGAGTGGGTGAGATCGGAGCTGTTGAACGTCGCCTGCGTAAGGCGGTCAATGAACATCCCAATGCTGTGGTGATTGCGAACTGTGATGATCCCTTGGTTGCCTCGGCTGCCTGGGATAGCCCCAATGTTCAGTGGGTTGCTGCCGGACACGCATGGATGGGGGATTCGACTGCCTTCCCACGCGGCGGACGCGTCATCCATGCCGATGACTCCTGGCGAGTTGTTCCTTTGACGGCCTCTTCTTCGGATGAGGGTTTGGATCAGTATCGTCGCCCCGATCCCCTGTGGTGGCTGGAAGATGAGGACCTTTCCGATCCTTCCCACCCCAGTGCCACTGCGTGTCGTAGGGATGGTCTGCGAATTCCTTTGCGGCTCTCACTTCCCGGTCGTGCCAATTTGTCCAACGCGCTCGAGGCGTTGGCTGCGGCCGTCGCGATGGGTGTGGACCCGCAGGCCGCGTGCCGTGCAATGTCCGAGGTCGTTGAGGTCGCAGGTCGCTATTCGACCTACGAAATCCATGGCCGACTGGCGCGACTCATGCTGGCAAAGAATCCCGCCGGATGGCAGGAAGCCATGTACATGATTGACCCCGGTGTTGATCAGGTGATTGTCGCGATCAATGGCCAGGTTGCTGACGGGCAAGACCTGTCCTGGCTGTGGGATGTGGACTTCTCGGTTCTTGGCGCTCCACACCGCAAGGTTTATGCCTGTGGCGAGCGCGGTGCAGACCTCGCAGTCCGATTGGAATATGCGGGTGTCCACTGTGAACTTTTCCCGCTGCCAATGGATGCGCTGCAATCGTGCATTCCGGGCAGGGTTGAAATTCTTCTCAACTACACGGCTTTGCGTGATTTTAAGCGGGTATTGGATTCTCATCGTCAAGCGGAGGAAGCAGAATGAGTGCACTGCGAATTGGCGTTCTTCTCCCTGAAGTCTTGGGGACCTACGCGGACGGTGGCAACGCCCTGGTGCTCGCGGAACGCGCGCGTCGGCGTGGCTTTGATGCCCAGATTCAGTATGTCGGTGTTGGCGATGCGATTCCCGATGATCTCGACATCTACACGCTCGGTGGTGGTGAAGACGCAGCCCAGGAACTGGCGGTCGAGACTTTCACTGCCGATCCCGGTTTGAAGAATGCTGTTGCGGCGGGTAGGCCTCTTCTGGCGATCTGCGCTTCACTTCAAATCTTGGGCCACTGGTACACGGATGCGCGCAATCGCAAGGTAGAAGGCCTAGGTCTCTTGGATCTGACGACTCGCCCCCAGGGAAAGCGTTCAATCGGCGAACTTGTTGTTCAGCCCGAAATCGAGGGACTATCTGAGCCGCTGACAGGGTTTGAAAACCACGGTGGCGGAAGCCAGCTGGGTCCCGATGCGCGTCCTTTGGGGAAGGTGCTTTTCGGAAAGGGGAACTCGATTCTTCCTCCCGAAGGCTTTGATGAGCCCAGCGCTTCTGCGGATGAGTCTGTCCTCAAAGCGCCGCGTATCGATGGTGCTGTTCAGGGGTCAATCATTGCGACCTACCTGCATGGGCCGGTTCTTGCGCGCAACCCTCAGCTTGCGGACCTCTTGCTTGAGCGCGCTTTGGGACACAAGCTCGAACCTCTCGAGGTTCCGGGGGTTGCGGAACTTCGTCGTGAACGCCTAGCTGCAACGATTTTGCGCCCAGAGCTCCGCGAGCGTTTGGAACGACATGAGCGCTGAGGAATCTCGATCAGGGCGGGGTGTGCCTTGGGATCAGTATGGTGAGCTGATCCTGCCCCCGCGCGGCCCGCGTTTTGAACGTTATTCCGAGGCTGAGCCGCAGGCCACCTCCGCGCGGGCACCCGAGGCTCCGCAGACCTCGCCGATCGAGGCTGTACCTGAGAGGGAAGGGGAGTCGGCGCCGGCGGGCAGGAGGCTGCCTCGCGAGGGAGAACAAGGGCGTATCAAACTGCGCACTTCCGGCGGAAAACTTGGCTATGCGCCACCCGCCCAGCCGATGCGCGGTGACGAGATCGGCGTTCCCGCGCAGGCTCGTCAGTCGGCAAAGAAGCGCCGGCGTGGAATTGGTGT
This sequence comes from Trueperella pyogenes, assembly GCF_001070855.1. Classification (GTDB taxonomy): domain Bacteria; phylum Actinomycetota; class Actinomycetes; order Actinomycetales; family Actinomycetaceae; genus Pauljensenia; species Pauljensenia pyogenes_A. Next base: position 11,333 of record NZ_JVLH01000014.1, read on the forward strand.
GATTGTGCTGGGCATTGTCATGTCCGTACTCATTGCTCCCGCGACTTTCTTTGGAATTGCAATGTCTGGTGCGGATTTTTCTGCGATGCAGGCGAGCGCTCGTGAGGTTTCCAGCGGCCAGAGCGTGAGTGTGGATTCCAGTGGCGGCTATGTCGTTCAGGTGACGTCTGGACAGGCAACTTCGTGCCTCCTTCGCGGAAGTGATGGGGGAGAGCACCCTATGCAGTCCACCTTGAACCAGTGGACTGTTTCGGGACTGCAGGCTGGTGATTACACGCTTGTCTGCTCTCCTGATGGTCTGAAAATGGTTGGAATGACGGGCTTTAGTGAGTCTGTTGCCCTGTCGAAGGCTCCCGATGCGATGACCTGGTCGAGTGTCATCGGAATGCTGGGCTTGAGTGTGATCGGTCTGGGGATTTACCTGCGCCGTTCGCGCTAAAACTGCACTGATGTGGGGAGCGCCGAGCTGGCGCGCTATGCGTTCAGCTCGGCGTTCTTTTTCTTTTCTGTGAAATGTGTTTTCGGATGCCGATTTGTGCAGAAAAATAAAGTTGAGTGGAATAGACTCAAGTTTGTTGACGTTGTGTAAGTCAGAACGAAAAAAGCCGCCCGTAATAAGCGGCAGGAGGAATGATGACTGAACAATTTACAAGCAAAGCCCAAGAGGCAGTGAGCAGCGCGGTCCAGTCGGCACAGGCCGCTGGGAACCCGCAGGTGGATTCCCTGCATCTCTTGGAAGCACTTCTTGAACAGGGTGAGGGCATTGCCTACTCTCTGCTTCAAGCAATTGGGGCAAACCCGCAGCAGATCGGCGCTCGTACGCGTAATGCGTTGGTGGCTCTGCCCTCAACCAGCGGCTCGAGCGTTGCCCAACCGCAGACTTCACGTGGTCTGATCCAGGTGATTAACGATGCCCGCAAGCGTGCAGAAGCAAAGGGAGACGCCTACGTTTCTACTGAGCACCTGCTCATTGCGTTGGCCGCAAATGACGATAGCGCAGGCGAAATCCTGCGTGAAAACGGTGCAACCGAAGAACGCCTGCAGAAGGCTCTGGATGAGCTTCGCCCCGATCCCATTACCAGCGCTGACCCCGAAGGTTCTTTCGAGGCCCTCAAGAAGTACGGACGCGACCTGACCGAGGTTGCACGCCAAGGCAAGCTGGATCCCGTGATTGGTCGCGATAGCGAAATTCGCCGCGTGATCCAGGTGCTGTCTCGTCGAACCAAGAACAACCCTGTTCTGATCGGTGAGCCCGGCGTCGGTAAGACCGCCGTCGTCGAAGGCCTCGCGCAGCGAATCGTCGCTGGCGACGTCCCCGAATCTTTGAAGAACAAGAAGCTGATCGCTCTTGATCTGACCGGAATGGTTGCGGGCGCGAAGTACCGTGGTGAATTCGAGGAACGCCTCAAGGCTGTTCTTAACGAAATCGAACGTTCCGACGGCGAAATCATCACCTTCATCGACGAACTTCACACGGTCGTCGGTGCCGGTGGTGGCTCCGAAGGCGCAATGGACGCGGGCAATATGCTCAAGCCCATGCTTGCCCGTGGTGAGCTCCGCATGGTTGGCGCAACAACCCTGGATGAGTACCGCGAGAACATCGAAAAGGACCCCGCTCTTGAGCGTCGTTTCCAGCAGGTGTTCGTTGGTGAGCCTTCGGTTGAGGACACCGTCGCAATCTTGCGCGGTATCGCGCCGAAGTACGAAGCACACCACAAGATCACCATTTCTGACGGTGCTTTGGTTGCAGCGGCTCAACTGTCCGATCGCTACATCACCGGGCGTCAGCTTCCCGATAAGGCCATTGACCTGATCGACGAGGCCGCCTCCCGACTGCGCATGGAGCTCGACTCCTCGCCCGAGGAGATCGACGTTCTGCGCCGCCAGGTGGACCGTCTCCGTATGGAAGAGTCCTACCTGACCGAGTCTGACCCCGACGGTCTGGACGAGGCCACGGCGGAGCGCCTCGAGAAACTTCGTGAGGACCTCGCAAACAAGAACGAAGAGCTCGCTGCTCTGACCAGCCGTTGGGAAGCCGAAAAGGCTGGCCACAACCGCGTGGGTGAGCTTCGCGTCCAGTTGGATGAGTTGCGTACCCAGTTGGAGCTGGCGATTCGTGCGGGTCGCTTCGAAGAAGCGGGACGTCTGCAAAATGGCGATATTCCTCAGATCGAACGTCAGATTCGCGAAGAGGAAGAAAAGGTTGAGGCCCAGGAAAAGGCGAACGAGGCCAATGAGCCGATGATCGCCGAGAAGGTCGGTCCGACCGAGATCGCTGAGGTTGTCGAATCGTGGACTGGAATCCCCGTGGGCAAGCTGCTCCAGACTGAGAGCGAGAAGCTCGTCCATATGGAGGACTTCATTGCCCATCGACTGATCGGTCAAAAGGATGCTGTCCGCGCGGTTTCCGATGCGGTTCGCCGCTCGCGTGCAGGCCTGTCCGATCCGAACCGACCCACAGGTTCCTTCCTCTTCCTTGGCCCCACGGGCGTTGGAAAGACCGAACTTGCGAAGTCCTTGGCGGAGTTCCTCTTCGATGATGAACGCGCCATGGTTCGAATCGATATGTCGGAGTATTCGGAGAAGCACTCCGTGGCCCGTTTGGTCGGTGCCCCTCCGGGATACGTCGGTTACGAACAGGGCGGTCAGCTGACCGAGGCCGTGCGTCGTCGCCCCTACAGCGTTGTCCTCTTGGACGAGGTTGAAAAGGCAGACCCCGAGATCTTCAACATCCTCTTGCAGGTCTTGGATGACGGACGCTTGACCGACGGTCAGGGACGTACCGTGGACTTCAGGAACACAATCCTGATCCTGACCTCGAACTTGGGATCGATGTTCCTGACCGATCCTGAGCTCAGTGAAGAAGAAAAGCGCGAAGGCGTGATGAACGCTGTGCGTGCGTCCTTCAAGCCTGAGTTCATCAACCGTCTGGATGAGACCGTGATCTTTGATCCGCTCAGCCCCGAGGACCTGTCTGGAATCGTTGATCTCTTGGTCGAATCTATGGCGGATCGCCTGAAGGATCGCCGTATCAGCCTGAATGTCACCGAAGGTGCACGAGGCTGGCTGACCAGGCGAGGATATGACCCGGCCTACGGTGCTCGTCCTCTGCGCAGGCTAATCCAGCGCGAGATTGGCGATCGACTGGCCAAACTGCTTCTGAGCGGCGAGGTTGAAGACGGCGACACCGTCACCGTCGATGTCACCGACGATCTTGAAGGACTCCGCGTTGAGGTATCCAATCACTGATCGGTAGCGACTTGCGGGTGGTGCGAATAATTTCGCACCACCCGCATTTTCGCTTAGACTTTAAGAGTTATCCCCACCCAACAGAGCAGAACTGAAGAATGAAGGAGGTAGCCGTGAGCGAAGACGAAAATTCGCAGACGGGTCCCGCCCGTAAGAAGCGAGGTAGCTACTCCGTTGGACGTTCCACCCGGACAACGATTATTCGCGGGGCAACGCAGTTGTTGTCAATGCGCGGCTACTACGGTTTTTCTTTGCGAGATCTTGCCGAAGAAATCGGTGTTTCCCATCCGACCGTCATGTATCACTTCCCGACGAAGGATGCCCTGGTCCTGAATGTTATCGAGGCCTTCGAAGAGGCGTTCGGTATTTTCGACGTTGAGGTTGTGACCGCTGAAACCGAAGATGGTACTCCCGGCGATCCGATCCTTGAAGAACGCGGTGCAAAAGTTACGACCATGAATGAGTGGATCGCTGCGCACCTGCGTCTTGCTGCAGCCCCCGACAACCAGGTGATGACTGATCTCGACCGCGTTTTTACCGTTGAGTCTGTCAATGACAGCCATCCCGCCCATGACCATTTCTCATATCGAGTTGATGCGATGCTCCAGCTCCTTGAGAAGCTGGCCAAAGAGATGCCCGATTATGATCCCGAGAATCCGGTGGATACTCGTAGGCTTGTCGAGCGCTGGTATGGAATGGTGATCCTCGGTGGTTGGGACGGCGAGCGTTTTGATAGCCGTGAACTCATCATTAAGTACCTGGCCTTTGCGGTTCGGGAACTGCGCTATAGCGCTGAACAGCTTCTTGCGCTTGGATCGATGATTCCTCGTAAGGCCGCAGCGCCCTTCCAACAACTCCTGGTGGAGTACTCCAGCGCTCAGAACTAACCAGCAGTTGATGTCTCCTGATTTCTCCTCGATTCCTTTCAAGGCGGCGATCTGTGCGGAAAATGACGACGGTAGCTCGCTGAGCTGGGGGGATCCCCAGGAAGTTTTCCCCCTGGCCTCGGTCACTAAACTCTTCACCGCCTGGTCCGCGCTAGTTGCGATTTCTCGAGGCCTCATCACCCTAGACGCGCCCGCTCCCTTCCCGGGAGTGACGCTTGAGCACCTGCTCTCGCATGCCTCGGGAATGGCGATGGACGAAGCGCGCCTGCAACGCGCGCCAGAAGAGCGACGAATCTACTCAAATGCGGGTATTGAAGTTGCCGGACAGATGCTTGAAGAAGCGACGGGAAGCCCGATTTCTCGGTGGATTGAGGAAAGCGTGAGCGAGCCTTTGGGGCTGGCCAGCCTAGAAATTGAAGGTTCGCCGGCCTATTCGGGTCGCGCGAATGCGGCTGACCTGATGCTTTTTGCTCGCGAACTCGCCCACCCGACCTTGATTTCAACGCAGCTCGCATCCAGTGCGCAGAGTATTCACTTTCCTCAACTGACTGGGATTGTCCCCGGGTACGGGAACTATCGTCCCTGTCCATGGGGATTGGGCTGCGAAATTAAGGGAGAAAAGAATCCTCATTGGACTGCGCCCCAGTCCTCTGCGGTAACTTTTGGCCACTTTGGGCAGGCTGGTTCATTCCTGTGGGTCGATCCGCTTTCCGCAGAGCGAGCGGTCTTCGTAGGTGAACGTCCCTTCGGCCAATGGCATCACGATCATTGGGACTCGCTAAATAGCGAGATTGTGCAGGCTATGCGAGGTCAATGATCACGGGAACGTGATCAGAAGCGCCCTTCCCCTTGCGTTCATCGCGATCAATTTCTGCTGCCGTGACGCGTTGCGCAAGCTGGGGCGAGGCGTAGATGAAGTCGATGCGCATTCCCTCATTCTTGGGGAAGCGAAGTTTCTGGTAGTCCCAGTAGGTGTACTGATCGACGCGCTCGCGGGTGACCTCTTCCCAGCCGTGCTGAGCGAAAGCGAAGAAGGCCTGTCGTTCAGCGGGGGAGACGTGTGTCTGGCCTTCAAAGGCGGTGATATCCCAAACATCATGATCGTAGGGTGCGATATTCCAGTCGCCAACCAGTGCAATTTGGCGTTTTTCTTCAAGCCAGGAATCGCCTACTGACAGCAGGGTTTTGAGCCATTCGAGTTTGTAGGAATAGTGTGGGTGGTCGAGCTCGCGTCCATTAGGAACGTAGAGGCTCCACGTCGTCACTTCCTGGTCTCCATCGCGTACTGTCACGCCCAGAGCACGGGCCTCGACGACTGCGGGATCTCCAAAGGCGGGCTGGCCCGGGAAATTAATCTCATGCGAAGTGATCGGGAGACGTGAGGCAACGGCGACGCCATTCCACTGGTTCAGGCCGTGCATGATCACCTGGTAACCGGCCGCCTCGAAGGCTTCAACTGGGAATTGCTCAGGCTTGCATTTAATTTCTTGCATTGCAAGGACGTCGACGTCGGAGCGCTGAAGGAAAGCGATGACGCGGTCGACGCGGGTGCGGATTGAATTGACGTTCCAAGTTGCAAGCCTCATGGGACCCAGCATACGCGGAGGCCGTTAAGATGATGGCCATGGGTATCGCACTTGTGACCGGAGCAACCTCGGGTATTGGTGAAGAATTTTGCTGGCAGCTGGCAGCGGCTCATCATGATCTCGTCCTCGTGGCGCGGCGTGAAGAGAAGCTTCGTAAGCTCGCCGAGGATTTGCGTCAGATCGCCGGAGTGAAGGTGGAAGTAATCGTTGCTGATCTTGGCGTAGCTGGCGATGTGGATCGTGTCGCTCAGCGCCTGTCGGATGAGCAATCGCCTGTCGGTTTGCTGGTGAATAACGCCGGTTTTGCGCTGGGGTGCTCATTTATTGATAACACCATCGAGGCCGAAGAAAACGCTCTGGATGTTATGGTTCGTGCGCCTATGGTTCTTTCCTATGCGGCGCTGAATGCCATGCGTGCGCGTGGACGGGGAGCCATCATCAATGTTTCCTCGGTTGCATCAGAGACCGGCGCGGGGACGTATAGCGCGCACAAGGCGTGGATTCGGGCATTCAGTGAGGGGCTGTCAGAGGAGCTTCGGGGTAGTGGCGTCACCGTGACAGCGGTATGTCCCGGACCGGTGCACACGAACTTTTTCGAGGCCGCTGGCGTTGACATGTCCGCAGCTCCTCAGTGGTTGTGGGCAACTCCAGAACAGGTTGTGAGCGAAGCTTTGGCTACGATGCGACGGGGGCAGGTGTTGGTAACTCCAACGCCGGTCTACAAGGTGGCAATGGCTGCAATGCGGGTTGCTCCGCGTTGGGTCACGCGCCGCGTCATGCGTTCGATTCCGCATATGTAGCGTTTTGTGTGGTCGGTGGCGGAATTGACGCTAGCACCCTTCTACTGTGATAATGATTCTCATTATGAGAGTTAAGAGGATCATTTCTACCGGAGCCTTAGCCCTGACCATTGCCCTTATGCCCCAGCTCGCATGGGCTGGGCCTGACCGCGATGCTGAATGGGTCGTTACCGGTCAACACGTTGATGCCCCCATTCCTATCTGGCATGCAGATACGCATAGTTTCACGATGAACACCATCAATATGCCAGTGGAAAAGACCGTCCTGTGGCTTCCCAAAGCCTGGGCAGGCAGTGGAGCGCAAGACGCGAAGTATCAATTAGAGATTCCCGAAAAGCGTCCTGACCTTGCCTTCCTTGGCCCTGAGCACTCGGTCCTCAACGCAGCCCCACAAAACCCCGGTCCCAACAACACGCCAATTTGGGCGGGCCTCGGCGCTGACTCTTCTGTCGAATGGGCAGCGCCTGATGAATTCGATGGAAGCACCTACACCCTAGACCTGATTAACGTTGATGGTCCGGGACGGATGGAGATGTTCATCGATCACGGAGACTCGGTGTCGCGTTTCCTATCGAGCCACGATATCGCCTATCGATCGGTCTACAACCCGCGTCACACGCACCTCTTCACGACCTTCACGCAACCGGGGCGCTACCAAGCACGCTTCCGCGTGAATGCGCGTTCGATTGACGGGAAAACGATCTACACCTCGCCCATCCAGTCGCTGACCTGGCAGGTCGGTGGATCTAACCCGTCTTCCGGAAGTATCACAGATATTCACCAAGCTTTTGCCGCTGCACAGGCACAGCGCAGTGATGGCGTTCAGGCGCAGCCCTCGTTGACGCTTGCTCCCAACCCGCAGCGTGAACACCCCGGAGACCAGCACCTGACGGAGATCACCTTCAATAGCGGTCACGCAACGGATCAAGGTCGCCTCTGGTTGACCGTCAACGGATACTTCCTCACTGAAGAACCCGTGGTCGACGGAAAAGCGCAGGTTCGTGAACTTCTGGGTGACGATGATGCGCTGATTCAAGCGGTCTTCATTCCCGAGGCCGGAAGTGGTAGTGCGCGCTGGGCATCAACGCCTCAGGCCTTCTCTCAGCGAGACCGCGCGGAAGTACGTGTCACCCGGGCAAGCTCGGTCATCATCGAGCCCTCTAATCCGGATCCGAGCCCCGTTTGGGATCCTGCCCAGATTTCGGTTTCGCGCCCAGGCGTTCATGTCTCTTATACCCGTAAGGAGGGAAGCGAAGACCAGTACACAGTTCAGGTCCAGGCTGACGACCCTGAATTGCGCGCGGCCTATAAAGTTGAGCTCTTCGAAAGCGAATATGACTTCTCCCCGTGGTGTGCCATCGAAGGCACCCTTGGAAAGGGCGGAATTGATATTCAGCAGCAAGATTTGGGTGCCTGCATGGGTCAGCCCATGTACATGAAATTTAGTGTTCGCCCGCACCCCAAGTCTTTGGCATCCATGACCACGAAGGGGCAAGAAGATGTGGAACTGTCCTCTTCATTCGGAATGGATCTGAAGTTGAAGATGTGGCCGGGTGGAAACCCTGTTGAACCCGCTCCGGCACCAACGGCCGAGCCCTTGCTTCCTTCTCCGTCGCCGACTCCTTCTCCTGCGCCGAATATTCCTGATACCAGTAACGATCACGCAGCTGATGCTCTGAAGACGAATCCTGTCGAACTTACCCGTGGACACATGGACCTGCGTCTTCGCGCAGATTCTGCCGCGCCCACACACTACTCGCTGGCGCTGAAGGATGATTCCTTAACGGGAGAAAAGACCTCAGTGATGCGTGCAATCGATTCAGTGACGTGGAAGGTGGGTGTCAACGCACGCTTCACCCGTCCGCAGAGCCTATCCGATCCCAGTTATGACGTTCTGGGCGCAATTGGCGAATCCAGCTACGTGCTTCCTGAAACTCAAAATCCCGACATTGTCTGGCCTGGGGTCAGCACGGAAGGTATCGACTATTCTCAATTCCCCAAGGGAATCGATTATGAGCTGAAGGTTGTGGAATCTCCGAAGGATTCGAGAGTTGCCTTCTTCCAGGGAGGAACTTTCGGAGGTCCGGCGAATATCATGGTCGACTCGGCAAACCCTGCAAAGTCGCGCATTCACACCGATTCTCCGACTCATATGCACGCAAACTGGGTGTTCTCGAAGCCTGGTCACTATCGACTGCAGATCCGTGCACTCGATGGAGACAAAGAGATCGCTGCACCGATGAGCTGGAACGTTTCCGTTCACGAGGCCGCGGTTCCTGCGCCCACCCCTTCAAGTGAACAACCCTCTGAGCAGCCGATTCCTTCGCCCAGTCCCTCGGCGGATACTCCCTCAGTAGCGCCGGTGCCAACGCCTGATCAAACAAGTGCTCCGACACCCGCCTCTACAGAATCTGCACCCACTCCCGCGGCGAGTCCTTCGGCTGCAGATCCAAAGGCCTCGGAAAACCCATCGGCTCAGCCAGCCACTCAAACGACTACGCCCCCACCGAGCAATACTCTGGGGCAAGTCAGTGCGGGTGAACGCTTGCTTGGTTCGCGCTCCAACTCTTCTGGTTCCCGGCGCGTTCTTGGGGGAGTAAGCGGTGGCGGCGGGGCTGCCCCATTGGCCGCTTCAGCAGAGCCAAGCAGCACTCCGACGGCCAGTGAGAGTTCCGCTGCCGATTTAGATTCTCCAGCTCAAGCAGCCCAGCTGAGCAATGATGAGGCCGGCGAATCGACCGCCTCGAGAATCCCACGCTGGTGGTGGATTCCTGCAGCAGCACTGGCGATTGTGCTGGGTGCTGGCGCCGCTTTAGCCGTCAGAAGAAGAGGGTGATACTCGTCTATTCCTGAGGTTTTCCTGCTTGACTCAGGAAAACCTCAGGAATAGACTGACGTTACCAGAACCGGTTCCGCCCGAAAGGGTCCAGGGCCGGTCTTCTTTTTCACTGCAAAGGTGCAATGAATATGAAACCGTTCAAAACGATTAGCCAACAACTGGCTTTACTGGAGTCGCGTGGAATGCTCATAGAGGACTCAGTGCTTGCTGCCCACGCATTAGAAACTATTGGCTACTACCGGTTATCGGGATATTCGTATCCGTTCCGGAAGCGCCTGGCGGATGTAATAGGCAGAGATCAAGCTTTTGTTGAGGGCACTCGATTCGCCGACGTATTGTCACTGTATGCCTTTGATGTGAAGCTACGTTCAGCGGTATTTGCCCAGCTTGCTTGTATTGAGATAGCGCTTCGAAGCTGGATTGGAAATGAAGTTGGGAAGATTGACCCAGCTATGCACCTAGATGTAACAAAATTAGGGCCCACAGCTCTACATGTAGAGAAGCGAAGCAAGCAGACACGCTATGACTCCTGGAAGGCGCGGTACGACAAGAAACTATCTACTTCGAACGAAGACTTTGCGAAGCACTACCGACAGAGTTGTGGGGGTGAGCTGCCGATTTGGGTGGCTGTTCAACTGCTTGATTGGGGCGCGTTGCAGACATTATTCTCCATGCTCCCACGCGGTGTTCAGGATGCGATTGTGGCAGGTGTCGGTATCTCGGCATCTGAAATGAATTCGTGGCTCAATGCGCTTCGGGTGATGAGGAATATCTCTGCACACCACAACAGACTTTTTAACCGTGTGTTTCCGTCTAAGCCCGCGTTTCCACAGGCTGCCGAAACGAGTGAGTTCATTGGAAACGCAGGTCCTAACAATCGTGCGTTTTATCTTCTGACTCTCACTCAATATTTTCTTGATCGATTCCAGATTGGAGATAAGACAGTATTGCCCTCAGTTCTCGCTGAATTCCCAAGCATGCAGCACATTGATATTTCATCGATGGGAGCGCCGATGAATTGGGAATCTCTGGAACTGTGGGGTTCTTGAGCCTCAAGAACCCCACATGACCTTTACTTACCGAATTGACTCCATGATTCGAACTCCGTCGAGGACGGGCATGTAGGGAAGAGGGTCGATTCCGGTCTCAAGCACATAGTCCGTCAGCTGCTCGCGGACAACGTTTCGAAGCGTTTGTGGATCCCAAGGCTTGGCAATGTAGTAATCCAAACCCGCCTGGTTCAGCGCCTTGATGGTGTCGCTTTGATCGGCCTGTCCTGTGACCAACACCGTGCGAGTCGAACTAAACCTTGGATCTGCAGTCAGCTCAACAAGGAAATCGACACCCGACTTTCCCGGTAGACGATGATCGGAGAGCACCAGAGCGAGCTCATCCCCATCCGACTCAATTTCCTCGACAACGCTCCACGCATCGGAGGCGTCTTCTGCCAATTCCAAACGGACGCGACCGTCAAATTCCTCAAGGTCACGTTCTAGCGCCTGACGAACCTCGGCCTCGTCTTCGAGGGACAAAATGGTCAGCGTCATGATTCCTCCTCGTGAACATGGTGTGCTGGAATAAGGATCCGCATCGTAGTGGATCCCGGGTGAGAGTCAATGAGTAGTCGCCCATCCAAATCAGCGATGATCGAGTGGACGATGGACATGCCCATTCCCAAGCCGAAGCGCACGCGGCCAGCCTTCGTTGTGAAATGTGGTTCCATAATACGGTCCAAAACCTCGGGTGCGATACCGGGGCCGTTATCGCAGATTTGGACCTCGACCTGATCTCCATCCATCGCTACCCGGATGGTAATTCGCGCTTCGTCGTGACCGCGCGCGGGAAGGTAAATTCCCGAGGCCGGGCTGGCTTCTGCGCGCGCCTTGAGGTCCGCGGCCTCGTCCTCGATTGCTTCAGCCGCGTTCACAATGAGATTGGTCCAGACCTGCTGCAATTTGCTGGGGTGAGCCAGGACCGGCTCCACGTCCTCGTATTCGCAGACGACATCGATCCCGTGAACCCGGTGCGAGGTTAATCGCAGCACATCGTCGATTCCACGCCGAACATCGACCTCTTTGCGTTCGTCGGCATCAGGGCGCGCGTAGCCCTTTAAGGACTGCGTGAGTGCGATGATGCGCTCACCGGATGCTAGGACTGATCGTAGGGAACTTCCCAGTCGAGCTCCTGCCTGGAAGGCAAGCAGCTGCTTGGGATCATCTGCGAGCTTCTGTGCCTGTTCGCGGTCGCTCAGACCCGCGCGAATCAGCTGTCGAATAACACTGCGATCGTGAAGGATCGGCAAGAATTCCTTTTGCAGTTCCCTTTCGCGAGCGGTCGAAAGGGGCGGCAAGTCCATCGCAGAGTTGAGCGCGTTAAGACATGCCTCAGGTTCGGGTGAACTGACAACGTCCTCGGTATCTTCGCGAAGATGCCCGGCCGCCCGCAAAAGGGCAGTGACCGGATTATTGAGCTCGTGGGCGATCCCAGCGCTGAGTTCGCCGAGCATGGCAAAACGAGCACCTTCAACAAGCTTTGCGCGCGTTGCGCGCAGGTCTTCCAAGGTAGCCGCCAGTTCTTCTTTCTGGCGCTCCAAGTCTTCAGCCAGCATCGCATTTTCGACGTGAAGGTCCTCGGCTCGCATGAGGCGTCGCGTCAGCGAACGAATTGCCAACGCAGTTAAAACCGTTGAAATTGATGGATCTTCCGTCAGCGCGATCTGAAGCTGTTCGGTGGTTAGACGCACCACGGTTGCTTCGCTTGTCGTCAGGGCGGTAAAAAATGCGCTCTCGCCTCGTGCAAGCGAAATAAGACCAATGAGCGGGCCCGAGGTCGCAAGGTGGGCAAGGACCTCGCCGTGGCGTGAGTCGCGGTGGAGGGAAACCGTCCCCTCAAGGACCAAGTGAACTGCTTCGACTCTGTGGCCCTGCGTCAGCAGGTGAGTTCCCCGCGGAAGAATGATCCGAGGCCGAGGACCCAGAACCCTCTCGACCCCTTCAAGTAGTTCGCGGACAACCTGAGCTTCATTGAGATCGAGGCCTTCAAGAATTGGTCCCTGAACCGCGAAAGAAGGGGCGCCTTGGATAAGAGAGAGGATCTCCCCTCCGCAGTAGCCGCATTCCTCTAGGTAACGGCGCATGCTTGAATACGCTTGGCCGGACAACAAGGGGACTGTCCACGGAGAGCGCACGACCGAGGCTAAATGCCCCGATTCCGTACATACCGCAAGGTCAGTATGAATTTCCTGGTCGGTCACCAGCATCCACTGTGTCGACGCCATGAGAGAGGACGCACGTGCAGATTCGATCAGGGCATCGACGTTGGGGACTTCGCTGGTTGCGACTCCCAAGACCACATGGTCATCGTCTCCGAGGTCCTCGAGGAAGATGCCTAGATCATTGAGATCCTGGATGCGATCAAAGCAGAGGTTTGGGAAAGACTGCGTGAGATCGCGCGTGAGAGGAGCGGCAATTTGGCGGGAATTATCTCCAACTACTAGGACATGAATGTGATAGCCCGCCCGGTGCCCACCAGTGCGGACATCGGTTCGTTCAAGAACCTGAGCATCTCCTTGCGCAGGGCCTTGTGTCCATCCGTGAGCAAGCCCAGGTGCGCTCGCGGAAGAGGCCTCGGCTGGGGGAAAGGACACCTACATCACCCCGATCGCACCCCAGGTCAAAGGTGCGACGAAGGACAGAAGGACGATGCCAATCACGCCGACGATGACACCAACAATGGCCATTTCCTTTGTTGGAGTGGTTCCTGTGGAGTAGGCGATCGCGTTCGGTGGGGTCGAAATTGGCAGGCACATGCCCAGCGAGCATCCGAGGGCAATGACCATGGCGATCTCTGCGGCACCCGTCGATACCGTGGCTGCAAGGCCCATTCCCATGGGGACCAGCAGGTTCGCCGAGGCCGAGTGCGAGATGACGTTTGAGGTGACCCAGCCGACCAGCGCCAGAACCAGAATCAGCAGTGCGCCGGGGATTGAGGCCCAATGGATTGAACCGAGCATCCATTTGTCCAGGCCAGTCGCGCTGACGCCGGAACCGAGAGCGATGCCTCCGGCAACGAGCCACAGAACAGGCCAATCCAGTGCGCGAAGGTCATCGCCGCTCATCACCTTTGTCATGAGCAGAATGACGACGGGAAGGAAGCCAACGATATTGGAGGAGATGTGGTGCAGGGATTCGGTCATCCATAGAAGGATCGTCAGGCCTGCGACCGCATAGAAGATGATGGCGCTCTTTGACTTCTCGAATCGTGCAGAGGTGTCAATGTCGAACTTTGCATTTGAAGGGATGTAGCGCCACGCGATGAATGCCCATGACAGTGCCAGAAGAACCAGCATGAGCGGGACAGCTGCCAGCATCCATTGGAAGAAGGTGACCTTGATGCCCGCGTTTTCCAGGGCGCCCAGGGCGATGGCGTTCGGGGGAGTGCCAACAGGTGTTCCCATGCCTCCAACATTCGCAGCAACCGGGATCGATAAGGCGATGCCTGTTCGCGCTTTACCTTCGGGGAGCGCCATGATGACCGGCATCATGACTGCGAACATGGTCGCCGTCGTTGCGGTGTTTGACATGAACATGCTCATGATTGCGGTGATGAGCATGACGCCCATGACGGTCAGGCGTGGCTTGCCAATGAATGGTTTCAGCAGCACTGCGGAGAGCGCACGGTCGACCTTGTACTTCGCGGCTCCATCGGCAACCATGAATCCGCCCAAGAAGAGAATGATGACGGGATTTGCCAGAGCTCCGAAGAACTTTGTGTAGGCGGGGGCTTTCTCGGGGATGCTCAAAAGGGAGTGGTCAGAGATGAAGAGGACCTCGAGGAAAATCACCAGGACTGCGGTGCCCGCAAGGGGGACAGCCTCGGTGACCCACAGGAGAATTGCCGCTAAGAAGATCCCAAACATTCGGGTTCCCGAGGCATCGAGGCCGGGAAGCTGGATGAGCAGACAGGTGATGATCGATATCAGTGCGCCCACAGCTCCAAACACCTTGAAGGGGCTCAGGCGTTGCTTGGTCGCAGTAAAGTCGGCTGGTCGGGTCGACATGTTCTGCGCCGAGCGCGGGTTAATAGATACAGATGCAGTACTGCGGTTGCGGCGTACCATGGGCAGACCTCGTTGTCTTCACGGAATGAGTACGCATAATTATATGTCATACATCACGTGGTGATGACCATTTTGGTGATCAATCAGCAAGCGATGGTGCGCAGTAGGCGAGTCTAGCTTTGCTTGCAAAATCCCGCGTCAAAGGGTCGGGGAGAAGGGAAACAATTCCGACCACCGTGGCGCCCGCAGCTTCTACAGCTTCATGAAGCGCACCGGTGTCGACCAAAGAAGAGTTCGCCAGAAGGACTGCCGGACGCCCGTAGATGGGCGCGCCGGTGAAAGATGCGTCCGAGGCCGTCGCCTGAGTCGGACGAAGAAGCGCGGCATCCAGATCCAGTCCTCGCCCTCCCGCTGCGTGAATCATCGCGGCAGCAAGTGCGCCGTCACCTTCGGGTGCGATCACCACTTCATAGTCACCGATTGCGAGGTCATTTTCCTCAAGAAGATCAATGAGGACGTGACCGCAAACAGCCGCACCTTGAGCGCTCAAGGAAATCTCATTGAGGTGTGTAAGTGGTTCTTCGGTATCCAGTAGTGGTGCGGTGAGGCTGCGTAGGGCAAGGAGCTGAGGATCGTGAGTGATCATTGTTCCCATTCAGTTGGATGCGGGCTGGACGTAACGGATCAGGTCACCAATTCCGTTGTAGATACGGAAGGGACGGTAGGGGAAGTTTGCCACGTCATCAGAGTGCGTTGAACCCGAGAGCACCAAGAAGGTCCTCATGCCGGCCTCGACACCTGCGCGGACATCCGTATCCATGCGGTCGCCAACCATTGCAGCTTGTTCGGAGTGGGCGCCGATCTTGTTGAGGCCGGCGCGAATCATGACGGGGTTTGGCTTACCAACAAAGTAGGGAGCCTTGCCGGTCGCTGCTTGGATCATCGCTGCGATGGATCCTGCTGCGGGTAGGGTTCCTTCATCGGAAGGGCCCGAGACATCCGGGTTGGTTGCAATGAACTTCGCACCGCGCTCGATCAGACGGATTGCCGTGGTGAGCGCGTAAAAGTCATAGAAACGAGTCTCTCCAAGAACGACGTATTCGGGGTCCTGGTCGGTCATGACGTAGCCCGCGGTGTGCAGGGCCGTCGTCAGCCCCGCCTCGCCAATGACATAAGCCGTGGAGTTGGGGGACTGCTGGGAGAGGAAGGCGGCAGTCGCATTGGCAGAGGTCCAAATGTGTTCCTCGGGGACCTTCAGGCCCGAGTTCGCAAGCCGAGCAGAAAGGTCACGGTTGGTGAAGATCGAATTGTTCGTGAGAACCAGGAACGGGATCCCATTTTCTTCCAACGCAGAGATGAAGTCCTGAGCACCGGGAAGAGCGCGATTCTCTTTTACAAGAACGCCGTCCATATCCGACAGCCATGCGCTAATTGGGGGCATATCCGACAGTGCGGTGGAAAGTGAATTCGTCATGCATCTAATGTATCTGTTTGCGGGTTCATTCGGTAGGAAGAAGGCGATGATGGACACAAACTCTCAGCCAGAAGTGGGCGTTGGCCCCTGGCCTGGCGGCCCCGAGAACTGGCCGAGCGATGATGTCTACGATCCCCAGCTCCTTGCCGATGGCGATCGACGCAATGTTGAGGACCGCTACCGCTATTGGAAAATGGAGGCGATCATCGCCGATATCGCTGCCCACGCACTTCCCTTTGAGATTGCCATCGAAAATCTGGGACACGACTTCAATATCGGCTCAATTGTTCGTAGCGCGAATGCTCTGGGAGTCAGCCGCGTACATATCGTTGGAAGACGGCGGTGGAATCGGCGCGGCGCAATGGTCACCGACCGATACCTAGACGTTGTTCACCACAGCGATGTCACGGAATTCGCTGATTCGGTGCGCGAAAGGGGATTGTCGCTGGTTGGCATTGATAACGTGCCGGGTTCAATTCCGTTGGAAGGTCACCAGCTCCCCGCTCGGGCATGCCTGATATTTGGGGAAGAATCCAGTGGTTTGAGCGAAGAAATGCGCGCTCAGTGCGGCGAGATCCTCCACATCACGCAGCGCGGTTCGACTCGCTCAATGAACGTGGGCCACGCCGCGGCAATCGCCATGTGGGCGTGGGTGATTCAGCACTCTTAAGCGCGAGCCAGGGCCTCGGCAGGAAAATCTTGAACGCGGTCGGTAAAGATCCCGCTGACGCCCCATTTTGCGGCCGTGCGCGCATCCTCAAGGGAGTTGACGGTCCAGGCATTCACTTCGAAGCCTGCGCTCAGCATCTCGCTGACCTCGGCCTCGGTTAGCCCTTCCCAAGCGGGATGGATGGCGCTGCACCCAAGATCGGCAGCCTGACGCCAGGAGCCAGCGGTGACCTCGTCGCGACGGCACAGCCACGCTAGTGGAAGCTCAGGCATCGCCTGACGGACTGCACCGAGCAGCTCGTGGTCGAAGGAAGAAATCAGCAGCCCACTCTTATTTTTGAAGGACTGCAGTGCGACCTCAAGGTTTTCAACCAATGTATCGCGGCGCTTCCCCGCGGCTCGAGGCTTCAGCTCAATATTGAAGGATGTCTGCGTCGCATTCGCAAAAGACACCACATCGGCCAGCTCAGGAATGCGTTCAAAACGATAGGTCGGAGAAAACCACGCACCCGCATCAAGTCGGCGCAGTTCCCCGTAGCCCCAGGAATCCCAAGAACCTGAAGAATTCGTTGTGCGGTCGACAGTATCATCGTGGATCACCAGCAGCGTCCCATCGGCCATGACGCCTACATCGCACTCACACCAGCGGGCCCCAATTTCCGAGGCCTTCGCGAAGGCTGCGATCGTATTCTCGGGTGCAAGGGTCGATGCGCCGCGATGGGCAATAATCTTTGGAAATTCGCTCATTGTCTATCCTTCATTTCTTCACAACACGTGCCGGTAGCCGTCTAGATCGGGTCTAGAAATAATCGTCGACGGGAATTAATCCAATCCCAGGGACGAATTGCATCTTTGGGCGACCCGGATTCTCTTCGGTCTCATCAGCTTTCCCGTGCATTCCGTCAATTCCCGCGCGCTCTTCTTCGCGGCTGAAACCCTCTTCTTCAGTGAGCGTTTCCATCTCCGAGGCCGCCGCGCCTTCGTCAGGTTGGGCCATCAGCGCAGGATCCAGCAGCATCGCTTCGTCACGCTTCGTCGGAAGAATGCTCTTGACGTAGGACTCAATCGCCTCATCTTGGGGGATATCGCGCCCGGCTTCTTCGGCCAAATACCAGCGGTGTTCAAGGAATTCGTGGAAGATCTGTGCGGGTTCAAGCTTCGCAGCAAGTTCGGCGGGAACAGCGCTGATGACGGGTTCGAAAACTTCGTTCATCCACTCGTGCGCAACGATTTCCAGTGGGGTCTTGTTCTTCCCGGTCATTGCACGGTAGGTCTCGATGTCATTGAGCATTCGCTGCGCCTGATTTTCGCCAACATCCATACCGGTCAAGCGCATGAGCTTTCGGTGATGGTGGCCGGCGTCGACGACCTTCGGGGTGATGATTATGTGGGTACCATCAAGATCCGAGGACATTTGAAGTTCTCCGACCTCGAAGCCCAGGTCATTGAGACGGCGGATACGTTGAGCAACACGCCATTTTTGGTTGGTTTCGATGACTTCAGGGCCCGTGAGTTCATTCCAGAGCTCAAGGTAGCGTGAACGAATACGGTCGCCGACTTCGATGGGGTCTTCTTCGCTGGGGAAGAAAGAACCGGCCTGCAGATCCATGAGTTCGCCGATGATGTTGGTTCGCGCAAGATCGACGTCGTACAGGCGCTGCCCTTCGGTTAGTGAAGGGTGAATTTCACCGGTTTCTGCGTCGACGAGGTAGGCAGAAAATGATCCGGCATCGCGCCTGAACAAAGTGTTTGACAGTGAAACATCGCCCCAATAGAAGCCCAGAAGATGGAGGCGAACAAGAAGGACGGCCAAAGCGTCAATTAAGCGTCCCGCGGTGTCTGGGGTCATGTGCTGCGAGAAGACTGCGCGGTAGGGAAGAGAGAACTGAAGGTGTTCGGTCACCAATACAGCTGCGAGTTCCTCGCCAAAAGCATCTCGCCGGCCGCTGACAACAGCCGTGGGGATAACCGAGGGAGCTCCCATTCGTGAGAGGTCGCGAAGGAGTTCGTACTCTTTGTACGCGACGCTTTCCCCGATCTCTTTTACTGCGATCACCCTGTCGGAAAGATTGACGAAGCGAACAACGTGGCGTGAAATGCCGCGGGGAAGTGCGGCAAGGATTTCCTTAGGCCAGTCTTCAAGGGGAAGATCCCAAGGCAAATCCAGCAGTGCCGGATCAACCGTTGCTGCCGTGATCTCAAGCGTTGAGGGAATGGGCATGGCTCTATTGTCTCATTCATTGCACGATAGGGCACGGGGCCCGCAACCGTGTGGTTGCGGGCCCCGTGTGAGCCGTTTGAATGATCAGAAACTCTTGATCACTCGGGCAGACGATCGCCGGTGGATGCAGAGAAGTTGTGCTGCTGTCCAGCCTTGATGCGAGTGTGGATCACGCCGCCGGGCTTCGGAGCGGTACGCGGAGGAACGCGGACGATCAGCTGCTCGCCCTTTCCTTCGTTGCCCGAACCCAGACCGTGGCCGGAGTCTGCGCCTGCGAGGTGGCCGTAGATGTAGGCATCTGAGCCCAGTTCCTCAACGAATTCAACTTCGATCGGAATGGTGTTCTCGGTGTCCTCAGAAACAACCTCGAGGCCCTCGGGACGGAAGCCGATCGTGATCTTGCCTTCGTCCTCGGGAACCATGGCATCCAGGGTTGCCTGCGACAGCGGAACCTCTGCGGTGCCAAGCTTTGCAACGTTGCCCTCGACCTTGAACTTGCCCAGGTTCATGGCGGGGGAGCCGATGAAGCCTGCAACGAATTCGTTGGCCGGGTGCTCGTACATTTCCTGAGGAGTTCCGACCTGCTGGAGCAGACCGTTGTTCAGAACCGCGATGCGGTCACCCATGGTCAGAGCTTCGGTCTGGTCGTGGGTCACGTACACGGTGGTGACGCCCAGCTCACGCTGCAGCGAAGCAATCTGGGTACGGGTCTGGACACGCAGCTTGGCATCCAAGTTGGACAGAGGCTCATCCATGAGGAAGACCTGAGGCTTACGGACAATTGCACGGCCCATTGCCACACGCTGACGCTGACCACCGGAAAGTGCCTTCGGCTTACGATCCAAGTAGGGCTCCAAGTCGAGAATGCGTGCTGCTTCCTCAACGCGCTGAGCAATCTCAGCCTTGGGGGTGCCTGCGATCTTCAGTGCGAAGCCCATGTTCTCGCGAACGGTCATGTGCGGGTACAGAGCGTAGTTCTGGAACACCATTGCGATGTCGCGGTTCTTCGGCTGTACGTCGGTGACGTCCTTATCGCCAATGAAGATACGGCCGGAGTTCACGTCTTCAAGACCTGCGAGCATTCGCAGGGACGTGGACTTGCCACAACCGGAAGGACCGACGAGAACCAGGAATTCGCCATCCTGGATCTCAAGATCGAGCTGATCGACTGCTGGCTTGTCAGACCCGGGATAGATTCGGGTCGCCTTGTCGAAAGTTACAGTTGCCATATTGAACCTCCACCGGCGGTACGTGCCGGACGATCCTTTGTAGAGACCAGACGACAGCGTCTTCACTGCCGCCGCGCTTGCCCCACATCAGATGTGAAGTTCGCACTCGCTCACCATAGCACCGCTTGTCGTACAAATTCCAGCCCCATTTGTTGTCGACAGCGCACGTGAGGCCTGAAATTCGTCAACCATTCGCTAGGCTTGGGGTGATGCGTGAGCAAGACATGATTGGTGGGTACCGCCTTCTCAAGCGCCTGGGCGCGGGAGGCGCTGCCACCGTGTGGCTTGCCTGTGACGAGGCCGGAGAACGCGTTGCGTTAAAAATCCTTCACCCCGCCTTGGCTGCCGATGAGGACTATCGCGAGCGTCTCCTACGTGAGGCTCGGACGGTTAACTCGATTCGCGGTGGAGGGGTTGCGCACATCTTAGATATTGAGATCGATGCCACCCAGCCCTTCGTCGTCAGTGAATACATTCCCGGTCCGACACTGTCTGAACTTCTTTCCAGAGGAGCACTGAATATCGGTGGTGTTGCCGCAATCGGTGGTGCCCTTGCTCAAACGCTTGAAGATGTTCATGCGCGCCGAATCATTCATCGCGACGTCAAAGCCTCCAATGTCATCTGTTCGCCTCGTGGCCCCGTGCTCATTGACTTCGGTATCGCGATGGGACAGGACGAGGCTCGGCTGACCCAAACCGGCCTCGTTTCCGGTACCGCGGGCTATACCGCACCCGAATTGCTCAGGGGAGGGCGGGCCTCGGCGGCTACAGACTGGTGGGGCTGGACGGCAACTCTGCTGACTGCGCTCACCGGGCGTCCCCCCTATGGGGAAGGCGCGACAGAAGGGATTTTGGACCGAGTCCTTAGGGGCGAACCCGATACGCGAGGACTTGATCCGCGAGTTGCCTCGCTCATGCGCATGGCTCTGCATCCCGACCCTCATGTGCGCCCAAGCCCCGATCAGGTTGTTCGAGATCTGGCACAGTGGGGTAGGTTCCGCCTCGGTGACATGGCGGTCTATGGCGGCTCGATGGCGTGGGAAGGCCTCAATTGGGCCCGTCTTCTTGCGCCTGTAACCTCCTCGCAGGCACCTACTGTGGTGGCCGGCCTGAGTGAGCAAAATGAAGGCGAAGAGCGCTTTGTCTCTGACCAAGATCGCACTTCGGTCCTTGATCCTTCAGAGGCGGATGCGACTCGCGTAATGGAGAGCGGTTACGCAGAGGATCCCTCCTATGTCGATCCCGAGGCCACGCAGGTGTATCCCCAGACCGTTGCCGACTCGCGGGGCTGGGAAGGCCAAAGCGGGGGAGGGGAAACTGCTTATTTGCCTCCCGTTGCGCCAACGGCCTCGTCGATGGGAACAAGCTATCTTCCCGCAGAGGATGGCTACCGTCAGGCGGCAATCCCTCCGAATGTCGAGTTCGTGACCGAACAACGTCATTACGAGTGGCAGCACCTGAAAACAGCGAATTTCATTGGACTCATCGCGCTGGCTGTGCTTGCTCCTGCACCTATATATATGGGGATGAGCGGGCTCATCCTTGTCGGCGTGATCACTGCTATTTTCGCGGTGTTGGGCGGTGCATACAGATGGCGTGAAAACCGCCGGATCCGCAATCAAGAGGTTCGTTCGAGTGACAACTGGGCAGCTCTGGGAATGCTTCCCTTCACGGGACTCGGAGCAATACTGTCGACGGCAATTGGCCTTTTCCCAGGGACGGCATTGGCTTGGGGGCAGTGGGTTCTCTTCTCACGAGATTTCTACGCAGAGATCGGCTGGTCAATTTACTCGGGCTTTTTTGCAACTAGGTTGGGAAATCCCGGCATTTCGTGGTTCCCTCTGGTCGTAACTGGGCAAACACCCATTCACTCTGATTCCTGGCTAGCAATGAATCCATCCTGGGTTCTGCTGACGTGGGTGCTGACAACGATTTCCCTGTGGGGGATGTGGGTGATGCCAACGGGGCGTCCGCTGCGTACTGGCCTGAGCGTGGCGGTGCGGGTCTGTGCGCCGCGAGTGTGGATGCAGGTCATTCTTGGGCTGATTGGTGTGCTCGCAATTGCTCTTATTCTCGCGGGAAATTTCTAACTGAGCGGTTATAGATCGTCCGCGGGGGGACGGTTATGTCAATGACCTTCTGGAATTAAACGCGTAGCATCAGCGTTGGCATTGTGCGTCGGTGAGTAATGCTCGCTAGGCTTGGATGCACATCAACAGAAAGGCCCAGACAATGGCAAAGCCGTCTCGCTCGCAGGAAGTGCGTGAGAAAGCTCAGCAACTGCGTGAGCAACAGGCACGTGCGGATCGCCGAACCCGAAACATCATCATCGGACTGGTCGTACTGATTCTTGTTGTGATCATTGGCGCGATCGCTGCGGTGATCATTCAGTCGAACCACAAGAAGGCTCAGGATAGCCAAGCTGCGACCGCGACCATCGGTTCCTACGGGGACGGCGGACCGATTGTGCTTTCTCACTTGGGCATTGGCAAGGTCGACGAGTCCCTTCCGACGCTGACGGAATACTTTGATTACTCCTGCCACGTCTGCGCAGCCTATGACGTTGCCTTCGGTGAACAAGCCACTCAAGATGCTCTCGATGGCAAATTCAATATCAAGTACCAGCCGGTGAATACGGTGAAGGCGCCCTATCAGTACGCCGCAACCACCGCTTCTTTGATCGCCGCGCAGAAGGTCGATGCTCAGACCTGGGGCAGGTTCCACAATGCGCTTCTTGCCTACTTCAATGAGGCCTACAACTCGGGTAACGGCTCCGTTGTTCAGGACCTGTCGAAGTCAGCCAAGCAGGTCAAGACCATTGCATCGCAGGTTGGAATTCCCGAGGATGTTGTGAATTCCTTCCCCGAGAATGGCGTTGATGAATACCTGACCAAGACCACTCAGGCGTGGGGAAATGCCACCTACGAGGGGCGCAGTCCCAATTCCTTGGGTACTCCCGAGTTCGTCATCAATGACAAGACTGCTCTGGACTTCTCGAAGCTTGGCGTGACCACGGTTGATGGTATCTACCCGGTAATTCAGCAGCAGCTTGCTGCCGCGGGACCGGCGTCCGCTTCGAAGTGAGGGCAAGGTGATCCCCTAGGGTGATCGCGCTTTGGATCTCGAATGTTAGGGCGCGTGCGTGACCTAGTCGCGTGCGCGCCCTTTCTTTGTAGCTGTGGGGAGGACTGCTGGCGCGTAGCGTTTTTGTATTGATGCGCAGCTTGTTTTGAGCGCCTCAGGGTGGCGTGTGAGCCACATTGCGATTTTTAATTCGTCTTTGCGGCCTCAGTCATGGCACACTATGTGGGTTGCCACCTTAGCTCAGTTGGTAGAGCACCCGCCTTGTAAGCGGACGGTCGTCGGTTCGAGTCCGACAGGTGGCTCCATTTTTTTATCCGGGAGACCGACTCCTCTTTTTCCCTGTGTTTTCAAGCTTTCGAAATGTTTTTGAATCTCATAAATTTAGGTTGTCGAAGCAGCAATTGCTCCGTTGGCGCGGTAAATTTGCAATTGTCGATCCAGATCACGCAAAGGCGCGCCTAGTTGACAGGAGAGAGATGGACGGACTCATCTCATTTGGTCTAGGACTCTTAACGTTTGTTGCAGCATTCTGCTTGGCTGGTCTAGCGCGAGCGATGCGAAATGACAAGTTGCCTCCGAATATGTGGGCGGGAATCAGGACGAAGGCGGCATCAGAGTCGGAGTCGTCCTGGTATCGGGTTCAACGAGCAGGTTCAGTCCCAGTCATTTGCTTAGCAGTTGCTTATGTAGATTCAGGTTTACTCTTCATTATTCAAGGAATCTATCACGAGATCATTTCTCCGCTCATTCCGGTAGGTGTGTTTAGCGCGCAAAGTCTCGTCGGAATTATATGGATATACATGGCGAGCCGTGACTCCGATCCATCGCAAAAGTCGGAGTAGAACCAGTGAGGTCTCCGAAAGAATTAAGGGAAAAATGAATTCGGCCATCGTTGTGCCCCAAAAATATTGAGTCAGGAGGAGAGAGTTTTCTCGAAGGCTGTGGAGTCTGCTGTATGTGGTGAAACTTTGTTTCCCAATACCCCCCGGGGTATTCTTGGGGGAGGCAAAGAAGACATTCCACCGAGCCAGAAAGTAAGCCGAACATGCGAGTTGTAGTCGTCGGAGGAGTCGCGGGTGGTATGAGCGCGGCGGCGCGCCTGCGCAGGCGCGACGAGGGTGCCGAGATCATCGTGTTGGAGCGCAGCAAATACGTGTCATTCGCGAACTGCGGGCTCCCTTACTACGTTGGCGGCGAGATCGAAGACCCCGCCAAGCTCCTCCTCCACACCCCGCAAACCCTCAAGGCTGCGCTCAACCTCGACGTGCGCATCAACTCCGAGGTCACGGCGATCAACCCCGGCGCGCACAGTGTCCAGGTCGCGAACTCGGAGACCGGAGAGGCCTACGCGCTTACCTACGATCACCTGATCCTCTCCCCGGGCGGCCTCGCCAGTCTGCCCCCTATCGGCGGCCTCGACTCTCCGCGGGTGCACACGCTGCGCACGGTCGACGACGCGCTCGCCCTGCGCGAGGCCTCGGGAACGCGAGCCGTTGTCCTGGGTGCCGGCTTCATCGGCATCGAGGCCACCGAGGCCCTCGCGCAGCGAGGCTTCGAGACCCACCTCGTCGAGTACGCCGAACACGTCCTGCCGCCCCTCGAGGTCGAGATGGCCACGCTGGTCACGCAGGAGCTGCGCGGCCTCGGCGTGCGCCTCCATGCAGGCGTTGCCGCCCAGTCCGTCACCCACGGCGACGATCAAGACTGGGTGACACTCTCCGACGGAACCGAGCTGAGTGCCGACGTCATCGTCCTGTCAACTGGAGTCCGCCCCGACACCGCCTTCGCCGAGGCCGCGGGCATCGAGACCAGCCGCGGCTACATCCTCGTCGACGAGCATGGGCGCACCAGCGCGGATGGCATCTACGCGGTCGGCGACGGCACGATGGGTCGCGACCATGACCGCCCCCTCGCCCTGGCCGGACCTGCGAACCGCGGGGGACGCCTCGTCGCTGACGCTATTGCCGACGCCGAACAAGGCGAGGCCACCGCGCGCCCCATCCCGAAGCCTCAGGGCACCGCGATCATTCGGATCGGCGGACTTACCGCCGCCATGACCGGCGCTAACCGCCAGGCCCTCGATGCCTCGGGCGCGGAGTATTTCACGGTGCACACACACGCCAACCAACACGCGGGCTATTTCCCCGGCGCCAAGCCCGTGCACATCCTCATGCACGTGTGCTCCGACGGCCGGATTCTCGGCGCGCAGGCCGTGGGCACCGACGGTGTGGACCGCCGCATCGACGTCATTGCGACCGCCATGCGGGCCGGCCTGAAGGCGACGGATCTCATCGACCTGGACCTCGCCTACGCCCCGCCCTACGGCCAGGCCAAGGACCCCGTCAACCAGACCGGAATGGTCGCGCAAAACGTACTGGCCGGCGAGCTTGTCCTCACCGGTCCGGACGCTCTAACCGAGGATATGCCAGTCCTCGACGTACGCGCGGCGGGGGAGTATGCGGCTGGGCACATGCCCAACTCACTCAACATTCCGCACACCCAGCTGCGCGACCGCCTCGATGAAGTCCGCTCTTGGGTCGATGAGAAGGCCAGCGACCAGCCTTTCGTTGTCATGTGCGCGGCGGGCGTGCGCTCTTGGATTGGCTACCGCATCGTGCGCCACGCGGGCTTCAATGTGACCATGCTGTCGGGCGGCATCCAGACGCTGCGAGCGTGGCTCGGCGATCGGGCCGAGGCCGTCCTCGTCACGGGGGAAGGACGCTCATGACGGCGCGCAAGCAGGTCATCAATCGCCT
This sequence comes from Trueperella pyogenes, assembly GCF_001070855.1. Classification (GTDB taxonomy): domain Bacteria; phylum Actinomycetota; class Actinomycetes; order Actinomycetales; family Actinomycetaceae; genus Pauljensenia; species Pauljensenia pyogenes_A. The sequence goes on from NZ_JVLH01000014.1 coordinate 37,186, forward strand.
CAAGCGTGCTCGCGGGCAGCTCGACAGCCTCATCGACCATATCGAGAGTGGAGATGCGAACTGTCGGGATGTGCTGACCCAGTTCGCGGCCGTTAACTCCGCGATAAAACGCGCTAGCTACCTCGCGGTTGCGACGATCATGTCGCAGTGTGTGCTCGAGGATTCCAGCCTCGACAACGATGATGTGCCGACAGCCGAAGCGGAAGAATCTCTAGTCAAAACTGGGAGCATCTCGATCGAAGAACTTGAGCAATTGTTCCTCCGGCTAGGCTGATGCGACAAAGCAATCAGCCTGCCTAGAAAAACCTCATAACACCATGCAGCGGATCCGCTGACGGATTCGAGGCCCGATCAACGAAGGAGACAATCATGTGTCGACCCACCACCTGTGAGGTATGCGGAAAGACCACCTGGAAGGGCTGCGGCAAGCACATTGACTCGGTGAGGGAACAAGTGTCCCCGGATCAGTGGTGCGATAAGGACCATACCGAAGAGGAGTATGCCGCCGCGAAGAAGAAACGCGGTTTCTTCGGTAGCCTCTGCAGCTAGCCCTCGGCTCTTCTCGCATCGCCGCGGACCGTGCATGTCGTGTTCTCCGACACATTGATTGATTGATCAACTTACCTTCTCTTTCATCGGTAGAATCAACCCAATTCTTCCCTTCTATTTGGACGTATTCCCGGCGTCCGTGCCCCCGAAGGATGGGTTTGATCATGCATCATCAACACGCTCGAGTGCGTTCTGCCTCGATTCGAAAGCTGTCTCTTACCGCTTTGCTCACCGGCGCGCTTGTATGCGGAGCAGGTTTAGCTCCCGCTCTAGCGGAGCCAGCCTCTCCCACTCCCTCTCCCGAGGCCTCGGCGACCACCGGAACAGAAGCGCCCCCGGCGACCAGCGAGGCCTCTCCTCTACCCTCCGCCCGCAGCGGTCAGGATCGGGCGGCTCGCGGAGCGACTGCCTCGTCGGATATGTCCCTGACCAATGAACGCAATACGACGGATGTCGTCATTGAGCTCCCCGAGGGCGAAGCTGGCAAAGAACTCCGCGAAAGTGCGGATACTGTGCACCTGCGCGCAACAATGAGCTACCGCGGGAAAGTGACGCGCGAAATTGATCAGCGGATCTCATTGAAGGACTTCACTGACGACTACTACATTCTCGACTTCAAGAACTTCGGGAAGTTCACTGTCGAACTTTCGACCGAGAAAAATGGAGCGGTAGTCCGTAAATTCCCAAAGCGCACAGTTGGTGTGACCGCCGATAGCTACGTGCTTGCTCCAGTCAGTGCGACACTTCCCGTCGCGATGTTTTCGCTGAACCTTTGGGGTAAGGATTCGCTTCGGCGAATCGGCCCTGTCATCGCCATGTTCGAGCGGCCCAATGCCTATGACTGGAATGCGCTGCCTGGCCCAAGAGCTCCAGAGAATGGAGTTTATGCGCTTCCTTACCTGAGTGAACGTGAGAACGCCTTCCAGCCTGGCGGTTTCGACGAGGCCGCGCAGCAGTTCCGTGATCGCATCGATGTCTTTGCCGATTACGTGCGTGACCTACGAGAACTGGATCCTTCTTCTGCTTTCCACCTTTACTCGGTGGATATGTTCCCCAATATGGTCCAGAAGGTCATCTATGCGAACCGGATCCCTCAAGACCAGTACACGATCAACCTCATGACCGATGGGGCGTATTCCTACGTTAAGTTTGCCGATCTCTATCAAGGATCAAACCCGCGAGGAACGCACGAGCGCTTGCTTCGCGAGTGGAAAGAAATGAAGGAACACGCCTACGCCAATGGGAGTGCTGATGCGAAGGCATCCGACCAGGGGAGCACCGCTGACTATCTGTGGGCACTGGTTGATTCTGAGCCGAATGCACACTGGTGGCTGGCTCGCCCGAAGCTCTTGAGTACTTCTGGAGATGGGAACGCTTTTGCAACCCAGGTTCAAAAGTCCCCAAAGGTTCGAGGCGTTAATATCTCACAGCTGCTGAGTGCGAATATCAAGCCCTCGAAGGAAGCGACCGAGCAGTTTAAGGCCCTCTATAACTTCAACGATGGGTACTTCAGTGCCGCGGAACGTGAGGGGAAGGATGTCCTTCTGCTTCTTGGAACGATTCATCCCAATGAACAGGGCTTCGAAGACTATGCCCGCTTTACGAAGAGCTACTACGGGGATCGCTACGCCTACTACTACAAGGGGCACCCAGCGACGCCCACGGAAATGTCAGTTCCCAAGCAAGAACAACTCAAGCGCCTGGGAATGGATGATGTCGATGCCTCCATTGCGGCGGAATTGATTCTGTTCTTTAACCCGGGAATTGATATTGCCGGTTATCAGTCCTCAACTTTTGAGTCGACCCAGCCTGGGCGTTCGAAGGGGGTGTTTAACTACACCAAGGGTGAAGCCATGGCGAAGGCCGATTCACCCTACCGTGACCTCGACTTCTGGATTGTCCCGATCGATCGGGCGTGGGACCAGCTGAAGCGCTTGTGTCCAGGTGGACACAGCTGCTATCAGGTGGAGTTTTCTGACGCGATCGCCGCGAGCGAAGGTTATACGCACGCGCTGTGGGATGCCACTGATTCTGTCATCGTCTACTACAAGAAGCAGGGGGATCGTTTCGAGAAGGTCCGCAGTCAAGATGCGATCGGTGAAAAGTCCTCGGTAGAGCCGGGGGAGTACTTCATTAAGTCAGCGCTCGCGGATCACTTGGTTCTGGATGTCCCCGGTGCTAGCCGCGATGATGGTGCGAATGTCCAGCTGTGGGACGCTAATCGAAGCGATGCCCAGAAGTGGCGCGTTTCTTATGATTCGCAGGGACTTGCGACCATCACCAATGTTGCCTCGGGCAAGGTGCTTGATGCCCAATGGGCTTCCTCGCGTCCTGGGACAAATGTTGATCAGTGGAGTTCGAATGGCACGCGTGCGCAGAAGTGGCGCATTACTTCGGGCAATCAGGGCCGAATGAAGATCGTCTCCGCTTTGGATCCCGCAATCGTTTTGGATGTTGCGGCGGCCAATGCTTCAGCGGGCGCGAATGTTGGCTTGTGGAATGCAAATGGTTCTGATGCCCAGGAATTTTCATTCATTCCGACGCAGCCCAAGGTTTCCTCCGCGGGTCAGGCAGATATCACCCCCGGTTACTACGAGCTGGCAAGCGTCGTTGATCCCACGAAGGGGATTGATCTGAAAGACTTCGCGATGAACAACGGGGCCCGACTTCAGTTGTGGGGCTCAAGCAAGACCGATAATCAGATCTGGAAAATTAGCCGTGAATCTGACGGCTTCTACCGATTGGTGAATACCTGGTCGAATAAGTCCTTGGATTCCACTGATGGCACTCCGATTCCTGGTACTGAGCTCCAACTGTGGGATACGGACACGTCGAATATGAACCAGAAGTGGGCAATCTTCTCGGTGACGGGAGGTGCGTATATGCTCCGCAACGTTGGGACCGGTCTGGTTGTCAATCTCCGCTGGGGACAAGCGCGTAATGGTATGGGCATTGACGGTTACCTGGCCAATGGAACAACCTCTCAGCAGTGGCGTCTGAACCCGGTCCAAGGACCTCAAGAGATCCTGGACCAGTGGGCGAAGGAGAACCGCAACTTAGTTCCTGATGGTGAGTATCAGATCCGTCCAGTTGTTGCCCCGAATAATCGTGTCGAGGTCCAATGGGCATCTCGGGACGCGGGAGCTCGTGTGTGGTCGTACCAGTCCAACGGAAGTGCAGCACAGAAGTGGCGTGTCAGTCACGATGACAAGGGCTACGTGACTTTGACCAACGTGGCTTCCGGGAAAGTCTTGGATGTCTTCGCGGCGTGGAAGAATTGGCCGGCTCGGGTGAATCAGCAGCCCTCGAACTCCTCCGCGGCTCAAAAGTGGGTCATCCAAGAGCGAGGCGGCCATAAAGTGCTTGTTTCGGCCCTCTCACCCATGTTGGTCCTTGATCTTGAAGGTGGGCGTAGTCAGAACGAAACAACGGTTGACCTCTATCAGGACAATGGAAGTTTGGCCCAGCGCTTTGATTTCTTGAAGTAGCCAGCCGCTCGGCCAAAACATCGGGGTGCGTTCGCGTCACTATGCGCGAGCGCACCCCTGTTTGTTGTGCGTGTCCGGGACGGCGAAACCTACGGCAATCTCCAGTCCACCGGCACTGCTCCCTGCTTCTCGAGCAGAGTATTTGCGCGAGAGAAGGGACGCGAGCCAAAGAAGCCGCGGCGCGCTGACAGGGGAGAGGGGTGCGCAGACTCGATGACTGGCGTGGATCCCAATTGCTCGCGCAGAGATTGCGCATCGCGCCCCCACAAAATTGCGACCAGAGGCAGTGGGTTCCCGGATGTATCCCTGCGGTTAACCAAAGCATCAATTGCGCAGGAGGTGACTTCCTCCCAGCCCATCTTTCGATGAGAACCGGCCTGTCCGGGCCTGACCGTCAGTACCCTGTTAAGCAGGCATACTCCCTGACGAGACCATGGCCGCAGATCGCCGCTCGTGGGCATGGGAATGCCGACGTCAGTGGTGAGCTCCTTGAAGATATTGCGCAGCGAGGCCGGGAAAGGAATCCCCGGTGCGACCGAGAAACTCAAGCCAATTGCGTGTCCGGGAGTGGGGTAGGGGTCCTGCCCGACAATGAGCACCTTCACCTGGTCAAGAGGATAGGTAAAGGCTCTCAAGACATCGCTACCGGCGGGAAGATAGCCATGCCCGGCCTCGATCTCCCGACGCAACTGAGCTCCCAATTCATGGATTTTTCCCTCAACCGGTGCCAGTGCCCGCGCCCAAGAGGGATCGATAACCGTATCCAAAGATTCCACGCACCTACTGTAACCGCAGGCGTGCTCAGGCACGGCCTCGACAATGGGAGGCGTTCAGGGAAATCTAAGGCACGCGGGCAGGGACTATGCGGGAGCGGGGGTATTTCGCTACTCTGAAGCCGTGACTTCACAGTATCCAAAGGACGAATTTGACCGCGCCGGCGAAGACATGCCCCAGGGCATGCACCTTCAGCAGCCCTCGCGATGGAAGAGCGTATGGCCTTTCCTTGCGGTGCTGGTGATTGTTCCCGCTGCCGCGTGGGGGATCAGCCACATCCTGACCTCGGGCGGTGCTCAGCAGAAGACGACCACAAGCGTCTCGACGACCGCAGCAACGAGCCAGGCCCCCGCCGCCTCTGCGACTACCGAGGCCACCCAGACTCCTTCCGCGGCCCCAACGACCAGCGAGACTCCCTCTCCTTCGCCGTCGATTCCCGTGCGTCACTCCGCGAAGATTTCCGTGCTGAACGGAACCGGAACACAGGGACTGGCAGCGCAGAAGGTTTCCGCGCTTTCCTCCGCAGGCTTTGATGGCGCCACTGCAGCGAACGCACGCGGTTGGGATACCGAAGTAACGACCGTTTACTACGAGGATCCAAACCTCAAGGCCACTGCTGAAGAGGTCGCGAAGGTCCTTGGAATTAGCCGCGTGCAGCAGACGCAGACCGGCGACCCGGACGTCGTTGTCGTTCTGAAGTAGCGTTTATTAGCCGCTGAGCAAGGCTCGTGTTGCGCTGAAGGTGAGAGTTCGCGTTACACTTTCAGAGCCCCAATAGCTCAGTCGGTCAGAGCAGCGGACTCATAATCCGTGGGTCGTCGGTTCAAGCCCGACTTGGGGCACGGACCGCGTTCTGCGAAGAGTTTCAACGGCTGAAGTTGGACTGAGTGTCAGCTGAACGTGAGGTTGGACATATTCTCGTCCGTACATTGCACCCCTATATTCGTGTGCCTATTATGAGTATTTGCGCTTTATTGTGCCCGAGGTGACCCGTACCCATTCGCTGTAATAGGCGCTGGGCGGATGTGGACGGTGTCAGTTAATGGGCTAAAAGGCGTGTGCGCGCAATGAAAACGCAGGGAAGGACCCCCGTTGGCTGCAAGTACCAACACTGCCAACCAGCCCAAGAACCGCATTTCTTTCGCTAAGCTCCGCGAGCCCCTGCAGGCACCGAACCTGCTCGGCCTGCAGACCGAAAGCTTTGACTGGTTACTGGGAGACGATGCATGGAAAGCACGCGTGGATGCCGCAAAGGCTGCTGGACGCGTGGATGTTCCGGATGTTTCCGGCCTTGAAGAAATTTTCCAGGAGATCTCGCCGATTGAAGACGTGGCACGCACCATGTCTTTGTCGTTCCGTGATCACCGTTTGGAGCGACCGAAGTACTCGGTCGAAGAAGCAAAAGCTAAGGATTACACCTACTCGGCACCCATGTATGTGACCGCCGAGTTCATGAACTACAACACGGGTGAAATTAAGTCCCAGACCGTGTTCATGGGCGATTTCCCGCTCATGACCCCCCGTGGCACCTTCATTATCAATGGCACCGAGCGTGTCGTTGTCTCTCAGCTGGTCCGTTCTCCCGGTGTCTACTTCGAACGTACCTCGGATCGCGGTTCCGACAAGGAAATCTTCAACGCGAAGATCATCCCCAGCCGCGGTGCATGGCTGGAGTTCGAGATCGATAAGCGCGACGCTGTCGGCGTGCGTATCGACCGTAAGCGTAAGCAGTCGGTAACCCACTTCCTTAAGGCAATTGGCCTGACGGAAGGTGAGATTCGCGAGCAGTTCGCCGCATACCCGATTCTTCTTGAGACTCTTGAGAAGGACACCGCGCGTACCCGCGAAGAGGCACTGACCGATATCTACCGCAAGTTGCGCCCGGGTGAGCCCGCAAACGTCGAGGCCGCTGAAGCGCTCCTGCACAACTTCTACTTCGATCCCAAGCGCTACGACCTGGCAAAGGTCGGTCGCTACAAGATCAACAAGAAGCTCGCGGTTGATTCCCCCGAAGGCACCTCTGAACTGGTGCTCTCGATCAACGACATCGTTGCAACGGTGAAGTACCTGCTTGCTCTGCATGCAGGTGAGAAGACCTTCGCAGGCGTCCGCCACGGCGAGCCCGTCGAGGTTCGCGTCGAGTCCGACGACATCGACCACTTCGGTAACCGTCGTATTCGCGCCGTGGGTGAGCTGATTCAGGCTCAGGTTCGCACCGGTCTTGCTCGTATGGAGCGCACCGTCCGCGAACGTATGACCACTCAGGAAACGGACTCTATTACTCCGCAATCCCTGATCAACATTCGTCCCGTCGTTGCTGCAATCAAGGAGTTCTTCGGAACCTCTCAGCTGTCGCAGTTCATGGACCAGAACAACCCGCTGGCCGGTCTGACGCACAAGCGCCGTCTGTCGGCACTGGGCCCCGGTGGTCTGTCTCGCGATCGCGCCTCCATGGAGGTTCGTGACGTCCACCCCTCGCACTACGGTCGTATGTGCCCGATTGAAACCCCTGAAGGCCCGAACATTGGTCTGATCGGTTCGCTGGCAACCTTTGCTCGCATCAACCCCTTCGGTTTCATCGAGACCCCCTACCGTATTGTTCGCAACGGACAGGTGACCGACGAGGTCAAGTACCTGACCGCTGACGATGAAAAGGGACACTTCATCGCTCAGGCTTCTTCGCCTGTCGATGACGAGGGCCACTTCATTGATGAGCAGGTTCTGTGCCGTGTTGCAGGCGAGGACCCGACGCTGATCGCCCGTGATCGCGTGGATTACATGGACGTTTCCGCACGCCAGATGGTGTCTGTGGCAACCGCGTTCATTCCCTTCCTTGAGCACGATGACGCAAACCGAGCCCTGATGGGTGCGAACATGCAGCGTCAGGCTGTTCCCTTGCTCACCACGGAAGCGCCGCTGGTGGGTACCGGTATGGAACAGCGTGCCGCACATGACTCCGGTGAAATGGTCATCGCTCAGCACTCCGGTGTTGTCACCGAAGTTTCCGCCGACCTGGTCGTCGTGACCACGGACGAAGGTGGACGCGATACCTACCGCCTCGAAAAGTTCGAGCGCTCGAACCCCGGTAACTGCACCAACCAGCGCGTCATCGTTGATGAAGGCCAGCGCGTGGAGGTCGGCGATGTCCTCGCTGACGGCCCCGCTACCGACAACGGTGAAGTTGCACTGGGTAAGAACCTGCTGGTTGCTTACATGTCGTGGGAAGGCCTCAACTACGAGGATGCCATCATCCTGAGCCGTCGCGTTGTCGAAGACGATGTTCTGACCTCGATTCACATCGAAGAATATGAAGTCGACGCCCGCGAGACCAAGCTTGGTGAAGAAGAGATCACTCGCGATATTCCGAACGTTTCGGAAGAATCGCTGTCTGATCTTGACGAGCGCGGCATCATTCGTATTGGCGCCGAGGTCACCGCTGGCGACATCCTCGTCGGTAAGGTCACCCCGAAGGGTGAAACCGAGCTGACCTCCGAAGAGCGCCTGCTGCGCGCAATCTTCGGTGAGAAGGCCCGCGAGGTTCGTGATACCTCGCTGCGCGTTCCCCACGGTGAAGAGGGCATCGTTATTGGCGTTCGTGAATTCAACGACGACGAAGACGATCTCAACCCCGGCGTGCGTCAGACCGTTCGCGTCTATGTCGCACAGCGCCGCAAGATCACCATTGGTGACAAGATGGCAGGCCGTCACGGTAACAAGGGTGTCGTTTCCAAGATCCTCCCGGTCGAAGACATGCCCTTCCTCGAGGACGGAACCCCGGTTGATATCATCCTCAACCCGCTGGGTGTCCCCGGCCGTATGAACGTCGGTCAGGTCCTCGAGTTCCACCTCGGTTGGCTTGCCCACCAGGGTTGGGACGTTTCGGCAGCTGTCAAGGCCGGCGAAGAGTGGACCAAGCACCTGCCCAAGGACGGCATTACCGTTGCCCCCGAGACCCCCGTCGCGACCCCGGTCTTCGACGGCCTCGAGGCCGAAGAGCTCGCAGGTCTGCTGCGCAACGTCAACCCCAACCGCGATGGTGACGTTCTCACCAACGCCGAGGGCAAGGCGCGTCTCTTCGACGGTCGTTCCGGTGAACCCTTCCCGTACCCGATCGCAGTGGGCTACGCCTACATGCTCAAGCTGCACCACCTGGTTGACGACAAGATTCACGCTCGCTCGACCGGTCCGTACTCGATGATTACGCAGCAGCCCCTGGGTGGTAAGGCTCAATTCGGTGGCCAGCGCTTCGGTGAAATGGAAGTGTGGGCCCTGGAGGCGTACGGCGCTGCCTACGCACTGCAGGAACTGCTCACCATCAAGTCCGATGACACCACCGGACGTGTCAAGGTTTACGAGGCAATTGTTAAGGGCGAGGACATCCCCGAACCTGGCATCCCCGAATCCTTCCGTGTTCTGATCCAGGAAATGCGTTCGCTGTGCCTGAACGTCGAAGCTCTCGACGCAGCCGGCAACGTGATTGACCTGCGTGAAGAAGATGACGACTTCAATGCGCGTGAGGAACTGGGCATCACTCTTGATGCGCGTCCGAACGCCGCGGCGACCATCGATGCGATCTGATAAGGAGCAATGACTTTGCTGGACGCCAAGACGTTCGACAGTTTGAAGATCACCCTGGCCACGGGCGAGGATATCGCCTCGTGGAGCCACGGTGAAGTAAAGAAGCCGGAGACCATCAACTACCGTACGCTCAAGCCCGAGCGTGACGGCCTGTTCGGTGAGCAGATCTTCGGCCCCACCCGCGACTGGGAATGCGCGTGTGGTAAGTACAAGCGCGTGCGCTACAAGGGCATCATCTGCGAAAAGTGTGGTGTTGAGGTGACGCGCTCCAAGGTGCGTCGTGAGCGTATGGGTCACATTGACCTGGCCGCCCCCGTCACCCACATCTGGTACTTCAAGGGTGTTCCCTCGCGACTGGGCTACGTGCTGGATCTGGCTCCGAAGGACCTGGAAAAGGTCATCTACTTCGCTGCCTACATGATCACCGAGGTTGACGAAAAGGGCCGTGACGAAGATCTGATGGATCTGCGTTCTGAGCTCGAGGTCGAAAAGACCCACCTCGAGAACCAGCGCGATGCTGCGATCAACGAATTCGCAGAGCGCCTGGAAGCAGAGATCGCTGAACTCGAAGCAGGCGATGCATCCGCAACCGAGATCGAGCGCCGCCGCAAGGCAGGCGAACGCGATATGGCCAAGATCCGTCGTCGTTACGAGGGCGATATCGAAGGCTTGGAGACGGTGTGGGAGCGCTTTAAGTCCCTCAAGGTCGGTGACCTCGAAGGTGACGAGCGCCTCTACCGTGCGATGGTTGCCCGCTATGGCACCTACTTCAAGGGTGACATGGGCGCATCCGCCATCCAGAAGCGTCTGCAGACCTTCGATCTGGAAAGCGAAGTTGAACAGCTTCGTACAATCATCCAGAACGAAAACGGCCCGCGTAAGACACGCGCCATCAAGCGTCTGAAGGTTATCAACGCATTCGTAGCTACCGGCAACAAGCCCGAGTCCATGGTTCTGACGAAGATTCCGGTTATTCCGCCGGATCTGCGCCCCATGGTTCAGCTTGATGGTGGCCGTTTCGCGACCTCTGACCTCAACGATCTGTACCGTCGCGTGATCAACCGCAACACCCGACTCAAGCGCCTGCTCGAGCTGGGCGCGCCTGAGATCATCGTCAACAACGAGAAGCGCATGCTTCAGGAATCTGTTGACGCGCTCTTCGATAACGGACGTCGTGGCCGCCCCGTTGCAGGCCCCGGTAACCGTCCGTTGAAGTCGATCTCTGACATGCTCAAGGGTAAGCAGGGTCGTTTCCGTCAGAACCTTCTGGGTAAGCGCGTCGACTACTCGGGTCGTTCCGTTATCGTCGTCGGCCCGCAGCTGAAGCTCCACCAGTGTGGTCTGCCCAAGCAGATGGCTCTGGAACTCTTCAAGCCCTTCGTCATGAAGCGCCTGGTTGAGAAGAACTTCGCCCAGAATGTGAAGGCTGCAAAGCGCAAGGTTGAACGCCAGCGCCCCGAGGTGTGGGACGTCCTCGACGACGTCATCCGCGAGCACCCCGTGCTGCTGAACCGTGCACCTACGCTGCACCGCCTGGGTATTCAGGCCTTCGAGCCCCAGCTCATTGAAGGTAAGGCAATCCAGCTGCACCCGCTGGCTTGTGGCGCCTTCAACGCAGACTTCGACGGTGACCAGATGGCAGTTCACCTGCCCCTTGGCGCAGAGGCACAGGCCGAGGCCCGTATCCTCATGCTGTCGACCAACAACATTCTGAAGCCCTCTGATGGACGCCCCGTTGCCATGCCTTCGCAGGACATGATCATCGGCCTGTTCCACCTGACTTCGGATCCCGATCCGTCGCTTCCGGTCGCTCGTGATGAGAACGGCGAGGAAATCATCCCCGTCTACTCAACGGTTGCTGAAGCACGCATGGCCTTCGACAACGGTGATCTTCACCTGAACCAGCGCGCACGTATCCGCTTCGCGGGTATTGTTCCGCCGCTGGATTGGGAAGCACCCGAGGGCTGGAGTGAAGGCGACGACATCATTCTGGAAACCTCGCTGGGCCGCGCGATCTTCAACGAGCAGCTCCCTGTCGACTACCCCTTCGTTAACGAAGTTGTCGGCAAGAAGCAGCTGGGCCAGATCGTCAACACCCTGACCGAGCGTTACCCGAATGTTCTGGTTGCTGACTGCCTTGATGCACTCAAGTCCGCTGGTTTCCACTGGTCGACTTGGTCGGGCATCACCATTGCCTTCTCGGACATTCAGGCATCGCCGAACAAGCGTGCAATCCTTGCCCGTTACGAGGCCAAGGCCGCTGAGATCCAGGATCAGTTCGAGACCGGTATCATCCTCGAGGAAACCCGCTACGAAGAGCTGGTTGACCTGTGGCTGAAGTGCACCGAAGAGGTCGCAGAAGATATGCGCGATCACTTCTCCGCACGTAACACCGTGTACCGAATGGTTTCATCCGGTGCTCGTGGTAACTGGTCGCAGGTTCAGCAGCTGGCTGGTATGCGTGGTCTGGTGTCTGACCCGAAGCAGAAGCTGATCGAGCAGCCCATTAAGGCGAACTACCGCGAGGGCCTGACGGTTCTCGAGTACTTCATCGCTACCCACGGCGCTCGTAAGGGTCTTGCTGATACCGCACTTCGTACCGCTGAGTCTGGTTACCTGACCCGTCGTCTCGTCGACGTCTCGCAGGACGTGATCGTTCGCGAGGCCGACTGTGGCACCCGTCAGGGCGTGCGCATCAAGATCGCGCAGAAGAACTCTGCGGGTGAATGGGAAGCAGTGGACACCATTGAAACCACTGCCTACGCACGTACTCTGGCCCGCGATGCGGTTGCGGAAGATGGCACTGTCGTCGCCCACGCTGGCGATGACCTCGGTGATGCACGGCTTGCTGAGCTGGTTGCAGCCGGAGTCGAGGAAGTTGTCTGCCGTTCCGTCCTGACCTGTGAGTCTCAGGTTGGTACCTGTGCGACCTGCTACGGTCGTTCACTGGCCACCGGCAAGCAGGTGGATATCGGCGAGGCCGTTGGTATTATCGCCGCCCAGTCGATTGGCGAGCCCGGTACCCAGCTGACGATGCGTACCTTCCACACCGGTGGCGCGGCCTCGGCAGCTGACATTACCCAGGGTCTGCCTCGTGTTCAGGAGCTCTTCGAAGCGCGTAGCCCGAAGGTCGAAGCCAAGATGAACGAGGCCGCTGGCCGCGTTCACATTGACGATGAAGATCCCTCGGTACGCCGCATCGTTATCATCCGTGATGACGGTAAGGAAGATTCGGTCGTCGAGGTTTCTCGTCGCCAGAAGCTTCTGGTTGAAGAGGGCCAGCACATCGATGCCGGTACCGCACTGACCGAAGGCCAGCTGGATCCCAAGGAAGTTCTGCGCATCATGGGCCGCAACGTGGCTCAGAAGCAGCTTGTGGACGAGGTCCAGAAGGTGTACCGCGATCAGGGCGTTGGTATCCACTCCAAGCACATCGAGGTTATCGTCCGCCAGATGCTCCGCAAGGTCACCATCCTGGAGCCCGGCGACACCTCCTTCATGCCCGGCGAACTCGTCGACCGTATGGCCTACTTGGCGCAAAACCGCAAGGTTGCTGCTGAAGGTGGTCAGCCTGCATCCGGTCGTCAGATGCTCATGGGCATCACGAAGGCCTCGCTGGCAACCGACTCCTGGTTGTCCGCAGCGTCCTTCCAGGAGACCACGAAGGTTCTGACCGAGGCCGCTATGAACGGCAAGTCGGATCAGCTTCTTGGCCTCAAGGAGAACGTCATTCTCGGTAAGCTCATCCCGGCAGGTACCGGCCTGTCGCGTTACAACAACGTTACGGTTGAGCCCACGCCCGAGGCAATGGCGAACTCGAACTACTCCGAGCTCGATTTCCAAGATGGCCAGGTGTCCGCGGACTTCCTGGATGCCCTTGGAGCGATCGACTTCGGTATGACCTTCAAGGAGTAACCGCCTCAGCGGTTTCCTGAAGTTCCCCGGCCTCTTCCGCATAAGCGCGACGAGGCCGGGGTTCCTTGTCGTGTCTGCTTGTTTGCCCTGAGCGCGCCGGGGATGTCTCACGGCGGCGCAGATCAAGCACTAGCGGCGACGATCGAACTTGAAGAGTTCAACCATTTGGAAAGCTGACGCGCGGATGCTAGATTGGCCGCATACTATCCATCAACGCTTAAGGATGTCTCCTCATGCGCCTGTCCAAGAAACTGGTCATTGCAGCGCTCGGCTCCGCGACCCTCGTTCTCAACTCGGTGGCAGCTTTCGCCGCCGGTCCCACGATTGAGGATACGGAAGGGCCGCTTGTCCGGATCGCCATCTCCGACAAGCTCAACTGCTCGATCAACTATCAGGGCGATAGGTACAACGAGTTCTACAACGGTCGATCCCCTCATCAGTCTCCAGCCGACTGTGGAACCTTCCTCGCTGTGGGATCCGAGCTCTTCGGTCCGAAGGAGCTGCATTCGCCAGCTGCGAGGAAGATGGGGACGATCGCCTGGACGCCGGTCTCGCAAACGAAGTCAGGAACGGGTACTCAAGCCGATCCGTGGGTCCTCACGACTGTCGTTCGCGGCGGTGGATTCGAGATCACGCAGACGGACACCTACTCAACGGGCAATGACTTCTACGCGACGACCTCGTCGGTGAAGAACATCTCGGATGCAGCTCAGGATTTTACTCTCTACCACGCGGCGGATTGCTTCCTCCAGGACAACGATTACGGCTTCGGTGAGTACGACGAGAGCACAGGGACGGTCATCTGCCGAGCGAAGGATCCGGAAACCGGCCAGCATACGGATCGTGGTCGAGTTGAGCAGTTCATCCCGACGACCGCCGGTTCGAACTACTACTACAGTTCCTATAACGAGGTCTGGGATAAGCTCAAGGATCGCGCGCCGCTGCCCAACAAGCTCGAGCGAGCAGATTCCAACCGGGACAACGGCATGGCTCTGAGCTGGACTCGTACCCTCGAGCCGAATGCGACGGCCGACTACTCTCTCGTCACCTCCTTCTCGCCGAAGGGCCAGGTCGCGCTGTCCTCCGCGACGTGCGCCGTCGCCCAGCCGGGCGCCGACTCCACCGCGACGCGCACCATCGGCGTGACGATCACGAACCCGAACCGTGATGTCAAGTCGGTTCAGACGGTCATTGCGACCCTGTCGGACGACGCCACCTACGTTCCCCAGTCGGTCAGCGGCGCCCCCGAGCCGACGGTCGCGGGTAAGGTTCTGACCTTCAAGAATCTGGAGCTTCCCGCCAACGGGTCGGTGAAGTTCTCGTTCCTTATTGCAGGCAGCGCTGAGGTTACTCCGCTCGTGAAGATCTCGGGGACGACGACGAGTGGTGCAGCCATCGTCGAGTCCGATACCTCGCAGTCTTCGACGTGCGATTTCCCCGAGCTTCCGACTCCCGAGCAGTCCCAGCCGACTCCTGAGCAGCCGCAGCCCACTGCCGAGCAGTCCCAGCCGACTCCTGAGCATTCGCAGCCTACTGCCGAGCAGTCCCAGCCGACTCCTGAGCAGGTGCAGCCCACGGGCGGCAAGAGCACTGAAGGCAACAAGCTTGCCAGCACTGGCGCAAACACCGGAGTTGCCATCGCGCTCGTCGGCCTGCTAGGCGTCGCCGGCGTCGGCCTCGTAGCGGCGAGGCGCCGCGCACACTGATCGGAGATCCGGTCGACAACGTCACAGGGCCCGGTCCCCGCGAGGGGGCCGGGCCCTCGTGCATCCCTGTGATTGCCATCGTCGGTGACGGGGCTGATACCGCCGTGGCGCCCCGGCATAAGCTCCGCGGGCCCGACCTCGGCCAGGGAGCGAGGCTGTCGGGGAGAGAGACTTTCCACGTAGGTCGCGAAGCATGCGGGCGCCAGCTTGCCCACTCTGACAGATTGTGCACGCAATCCGACAGAACGGACGAGGCCCCACGACGCAGGGGCGACCGTGCGGTTGAATAGGTGGTGGCGGTTCCCAACTGCCCTCTGGTCTGCGGCGACCTGCGTCGATGGAGACATACACAGGGAAGGTAAGGGAGCTGATCTGGCTCTGGGATGCAGGGTTTCGGAACTGAAAGAGGACATCAACAATGCTTTCCATCAACTGGTCTGATGTGTGGAAGATGGTTGAGTCGATCAAGGTCCCCCTGATCGTCATCGGCGTGGCGCTGGCGCTCGCCAGCATCGTCTCCCTCGCTGTCGAAGAACAATCCGACGACGTCCTTCCTGGACGGCCTCCACAACGCTGGCTTCACCACGAACGATGAGCTGACGAACCTATACACCTCCTACCGCGCTGAGCGCCCCGAGGTCGGCATGTTCAAGGCCGATTGGTCGCTGCCTGAACCCACGTAGGACAAGTATCGCGGACTTCCTGGATGCCCTTGGTGCAATCGATTTCGGTATGACCTTCAAGGAGTAATCCTGTCGAAGCTGTTTCGGTTGTAATCGAATGGCTTCGTGATTGACGGTCGGAAGGCCCGGTCTGCTTGTGCAGACCGGGCCTTTACCGTTTCTGCGTGGCGGCTAAGACCTTCGTCTATCCTCTGCTGTTATCCCGATGTGTGTCGTTATATCAGGACCGGTCGGTGTCCTCCGTCTGTCTTCTGTCGTCCGCGGCGCGTCGTCCTTCGCACTCTGCCCTTCGCACTTCTCACTCCGTACTCCGCCATCTCCTGGTTTAGCTCACTGATTCCGGGCCTATTGCTGTTCTGATGCCGCAGGTGAGTGAGCGAAAACAGGAATAGGGGAGCGAAATCAGGAATGGGGGAGCTAAGACAGAAGTGGTCAGTCCCACAAATAATGTGAACAATCTGGCTTTGACGGGAGTGGGAATAGCTGACTATCCTTGAACGCGGTACCCGTGACTGTACGGGTTTCCTATGTCCACATTATGTGTGGACGGTTCCCGAGCGGTTCTTCTCCGTGATTTTATCGCGGCGACTATGAGCCAAATGTGGAACGCGCGGGCTCCCTCCGTCGGAGCTCCGGGTGTCATTCTCTGACGCGGCTAGGCCTCGTTATCATGGCACACCGGCCCCTGGCGGATCGCTGTGCGCGCTGGGGGATTCAAACAGTCGCGGAAGACTGAGACATGGGTTTAAGGAAATCCTTAAACCGTAGACGGAATTGAACTGGAGAACCAGTGCCTACCATTCAGCAGCTCGTCCGCAAGGGCCGCAGCTCCAAGCGTGCGAAGGTGAAGACCCCCGCGCTTAAGGGCTCGCCCCAGCGTCGCGGCGTGTGCACCCGTGTGTACACCACAACCCCTAAGAAGCCGAACTCGGCTCTACGTAAGGTCGCTCGTGTGCGCCTTTCGTCTGGCATCGAGGTCACCGCGTACATTCCCGGTGAAGGCCACAACCTGCAGGAACACTCGATCGTCCTCGTTCGTGGCGGCCGTGTGAAGGACCTCCCCGGCGTGCGTTACCGCATCGTCCGTGGCGCTCTCGACACCCAGGGTGTCCGTGGTCGCCAGCAGGCCCGTTCCCGTTACGGCGCAAAGAAGGAGAAGAAGTAATGCCTCGTAAAGGCCCCGCTCCCAAGCGCCCCCTGGTCGACGACCCGGTATACGGCTCAAAGATCGTGACCCAGCTCGTGAACCGCGTGCTCCTCGACGGTAAGAAGACCGTTGCAGAGCGCATTGTTTACGGCGCACTTGAAATGGTTCGTGAGCGCACCGAGCAGGAACCCGTTTCCGTGCTCAAGCGCGCACTGGACAACATTCGCCCGGCCCTTGAAGTTCGCTCCCGCCGTGTTGGTGGCGCGACCTACCAGGTCCCGGTTGAGGTTCGCCCCGCACGTGCGACCACCCTCGCGCTGCGTTGGCTCGTGGATTTCTCGCGTCAGCGTCGTGAGAAGACCATGACCGAGCGTCTCGCCAACGAGATTCTCGATGCCTCCAACGGTCTTGGCGCCGCTGTCAAGCGTCGTGAAGACATGCACAAGATGGCTGAGTCGAACCGCGCGTTCGCTCACTACCGCTGGTGATCACCCCTCCCGCTTCGCGATGACCTCATCCGGAGCGGGCAGGATGTTTTAACACCCTCACTTCAAACGAAGGACTGATGTAGTGGCACACGAGGTGCTTACTGACCTCAATAAGGTTCGCAACATCGGCATCATGGCTCACATCGATGCCGGCAAGACCACCGTGACCGAACGTATTCTGTTCTACACGGGCATCAACTACAAGATTGGCGAGACGCACGATGGCGCCTCGACCACCGACTGGATGGAGCAGGAAAAGGAGCGTGGTATTACCATCACCTCCGCAGCCGTGACCTCCTTCTGGAACGGTAACCAAATCAACATCATCGACACCCCCGGTCACGTTGACTTCACGGTTGAGGTTGAGCGCTCGCTGCGCGTCCTCGACGGTGCAGTTGCCGTGTTCGACGGTAAGGAAGGTGTCGAGCCCCAGTCTGAGACCGTGTGGCGTCAGGCTGACAAGTACGACGTCCCCCGTATCTGCTTCATCAACAAGATGGACAAGATGGGTGCGGACTTCTACTTCTCGGTTCAGACCATTCGCGATCGTCTTCACGCAACCCCGATCGTCATGCACCTGCCCATCGGCGCAGAGAATGACTTCGAGGGAACCGTTGACCTGCTCACCATGGAGTCCGTGCGTTACCCCGCCGAGGACGAGAACGGTCAGCCCACCCTGGGCTCCCTCGTCGTTCGTGGCGAGATCCCCGCAGAGCTTCAGGAAAAGGCAGAAGAGTACCGCGAGGCCCTCATGGAAGCTGCAGCGGAAGGCTCTGACGAGCTGACCGAGGCCTACCTTGAGAACGGCGAACTGACCGTTGAGCAGATCAAGCAGGGCGTTCGTGCGCTGACCATCTCCGGTCGTGCATTCCCCGTCTTCTGCGGTACCGCACTTCGCAACATGGGTATTCAGCCCGTGCTCGATGCGGTGATCGACTACCTGCCCTCGCCGCTGGATATCCCCGCGGTTCGCGGCTTCAAGCCCGGACACGACGAAGAAGAGCGCAACGAGGTCCGCGAGGCCTCCGAGAAGGAACCCTTCGCAGCGCTCGCCTTCAAGATCGCAGCTCACCCCTTCTACGGCAAGCTGACCTTCATCCGTGTCTACTCCGGCAAGCTGGAAGCTGGCTCGCAGGTCCTCAACTCGACCAAGGGCAAGAAGGAGCGTATCGGCAAGATCTTCCAGATGCACTCCAACAAGGAAAACCCGGTCGAAGAGGCACATGCAGGCCACATCTACGCCGTCATCGGCCTCAAGGACACCACCACTGGCGATACGCTCAGCGCGATCGACAAGCCGGTTGTTCTTGAATCCATGACCTTCCCCAAGCCCGTGATCTTCGTGGCCGTTGAGCCCAAGTCGAAGGCTGACCAGGAGAAGATGGGCGTCGCCATCCAGAAGCTGGCTGAAGAAGACCCGACCTTCACGGTCGAGCTCGATGCCGAAACCGGCCAGACCGTCATCGGCGGTATGGGCGAGCTTCACCTCGACATCATCGTTGACCGTATGCGTCGCGAATTCAAGGTCGAGGCAAACGTTGGTAAGCCCATGGTTGCTTACCGCGAAACCATTCGTAAGAACGTCGAAAAGTTCGAGTACACGCACAAGAAGCAGACCGGTGGTTCCGGTCAGTTCGCGCGTGTCATCATCGCGCTTGAGCCCATCCCGGCCGGCTCCGAAGAAGAGTACATCTTCGAGGACAAGGTCACCGGTGGACGCGTTCCTCGCGAATACATCCCCTCGGTTGACGCTGGTATTCAGGACGCCATGCAGAATGGTGTTCTTGCCGGTTACCCGATGGTTGATGTCAAGGCAACCCTGCTTGATGGTGCATACCACGAAGTTGACTCTTCGGAAATGGCCTTCAAGATCGCAGGTTCGATGGCATTCCGCGAGGCCGCAAAGAAGGCTTCCCCGGTTCTGCTCGAGCCGATCATGGCCGTCGAGGTCCGTACGCCCGAAGAATACATGGGCGACGTCATCGGCGACCTGAACTCTCGTCGTGGTGCAGTCCAGTCGATGGATGAGCAGCACGGTGTGCGCGTGGTCCGCGCACAGGTTCCGCTGTCAGAAATGTTTGGTTACATTGGCGACCTGCGTTCCAAGACGCAGGGTCGCGCGGTGTACTCCATGCAGTTCGATAGCTACGCCGAGGTCCCGCGTAACGTCGCGGATGAGATCATCGGAAAGTCTCGGGGCGAGTGAGTCCCACAGGGTTGGATGCGGCTCAGGAACAGCCAAAATTGTTCCTGAGCTGTGACCGACCTGACAAGAATCAATAAACCTGTAGGTCTCATGCCCCATTGGGTGTTATGCTGACACCTAGCCATAGGCTGAGAATTTCTACCCGAGTCCAGGAGGACACAAGTGGCGAAGGCCAAGTTCGAGCGCACCAAGCCGCACGTCAACATCGGTACCATCGGTCACGTTGACCACGGCAAGACCACGCTGACTGCAGCAATCACCAAGGTTCTACACGACAAGTACCCGGATCTGAACGAGTTCACCCCCTTCGATCAGGTCGACAACGCTCCTGAAGAGCGCGATCGCGGTATTACCATTAACGTCTCTCACGTTGAGTACCAGACCGAGAAGCGTCACTACGCACACGTTGACGCCCCCGGCCACGCTGACTACGTGAAGAACATGATCACCGGTGCGGCACAGATGGATGGCGCCATCCTCGTTGTCGCCGCCACCGACGGCCCCATGGCCCAGACCCGCGAGCACGTTCTGCTCGCCCGTCAGGTCGGCGTGCCCACCATCCTCGTCGCCCTGAACAAGGCCGACATGGTTGATGACGAAGAAATGCTGGAGCTCGTTGAGGAAGAGGTCCGTGACCTCCTGTCCTCGCAGGGCTTCGACGGCGAGAACGCTCCCGTCATCCAGGTTTCCGCACTGAAGGCCCTCGAGGGTGACCCCGAGTGGACCGCCAAGGTCGAAGAGCTCATGGATGCTGTGGACGACTACGTCCCCACCCCCGAGCGCGACATGGACAAGCCCTTCCTCATGCCGATCGAAGACGTCTTCACGATCACCGGTCGTGGCACCGTCGTTACCGGTCGTGTCGAGCGTGGCAAGCTGCCGATCAACTCCGAAGTTGAGATCCTCGGCATCCGCGATCCTCAGAAGACCACCGTCACCGGCATCGAAATGTTCCACAAGTCGATGGACGAAGCATGGGCAGGCGAGAACTGTGGTCTGCTTCTCCGTGGCACCAAGCGCGACGAGGTCGAGCGTGGCCAGGTTGTGGCCGTTCCCGGCTCCATCACGCCTCACACCGAGTTCGAGGGCCAGGTCTACATCCTGAAGAAGGAAGAAGGCGGACGTCACAACCCGTTCTTCTCCAACTACCGTCCTCAGTTCTACTTCCGTACCACCGACGTGACCGGCGTCATCACCCTCCCCGAGGGCACCGACATGGTCATGCCTGGCGACACCACTGAGATCACCGTTCAGCTGATCCAGCCCATCGCCATGGAGCCCGGCCTCGGCTTCGCAATCCGCGAAGGTGGCCGCACCGTTGGTTCCGGTCGTGTGACCAACATCCTGAAGTGACTTTGTTGATCGCCTAGCGATAGCTGAATCTTCAGCAGAGCAGGTCCGCTCCTTTGAGCGGGCCTGCTCTTTTGTTATCTGCATGTAGAAAATTGTTCATCTGCCTGTGGGGGAGTGACGCATGTGAAGGTGACCGATCTGACTTTGCGACACGCCCGAGTGCGGTGTAGTGTAGATACTCGGTGCGCAACGTACCTCCATTGGAGCAATGCATGCGCACGTCTTCTATGTCAGTGGATTCACATGGGTTTCCTTGGCCTCGAGCTTGAGGAAGCCTACGTATTTCTGCCAAAATAGAAGGGTTGCCCCGTTAGAGGCGGGGCGGTTAGGCAGTGCAATCACTGCTTAACTGGGCAAAATGCCCAAGATCTTTGGACAAGACGCCGGTCCGCACTGGGCGCTCTCGCTAAGAGCGACACGCCCGGATGCGGGTACCGGCGCCGAATCTGTACGAGAAGAGGTAAGACGGCATGGCGGGACAAAAGATCCGCATCCGGCTCAAGTCGTATGACCACGAGGTCATCGACAGCTCCGCGCGCAAGATCGTGGACACCGTGCAGCGAGCAGGTGCCACTGTCGTGGGCCCGGTGCCGCTGCCGACCGAAAAGAACGTGTTTGTCGTGATTCGGTCGCCCCATAAGTACAAGGACAGCCGCGAACAGTTCGAAATGCGTACGCATAAGCGGCTCATCGACATCATCGACCCGACTCCTAAGGCCGTCGATTCGCTCATGCGTCTCGATCTGCCCGCGGACGTCAACATCGAGATCAAGCTCTGAGGACATCTGCAATGACAAAGAATAAGCAGCACGCTGCTGCGCCTGTTAAGGCGCTGCTCGGCCGCAAGCTCGGTATGACCCAGGTGTGGGACGCCGACGGCCGCCTCGTGCCCCTGACTGTCGTGCAGGTTGGCACCAACGTTGTTACTCAGCTCCGTACTGAGGAAACCGATGGATACACCGCTATTCAGCTTGGCTTCGGCGATATCGATGCACGCAAGGTGACCAAGCCCCTGGCTGCTCACTTCGCAAAGGCCGGGGTTGCTCCCCGCCGCCATCTCGCCGAGGTTCGCACCTCCGAGGCCGATAGCTTTGAGCTCGGCCAGGAACTAGATGCCTCGATCTTTGAAGCTGGACAGAGCGTCGATGTTTCGGGTAACACCAAGGGCAAGGGATTTGCCGGTGTTATGAAGCGTCACGGTTTCGCTGGCGTGTCCGCATCTCACGGTTCTCACCGTAACCACCGTAAGCCCGGCTCGATCGGTGCTTGCGCAACCCCCGGTCGCATCTTCAAGGGTCAGCGTATGGCTGGCCGTATGGGTGGTGTCCGTCGTACCGTCCAGAACCTTCGCGTTCAGGCCGTTGACGTGGAAAAGGGTCTGCTCCTGATTTCGGGTGCGATTCCCGGACCTAAGAACGGCATCGTGCTGGTTCGCTCCGCTGTGAAGGGTGCGTGATCATGTCTGAAATCCGTACCATCGATGTTCTTGACCTGAAGGGTAAGAAGGCCGGCACCGTCGACCTCCCCGCAGAGGTCTTTGACGTTGAGACCAACATCCCGCTGATGCACCAGGTCGTCGTCGCTCAGCTTGCTGCAGGCCGTCAGGGCACGCACGCAACCAAGACGCGCGGCATGGTTTCCGGTGGCGGTAAGAAGCCGTTCCGTCAGAAGGGCACCGGTAACGCTCGTCAGGGCTCCATCCGTGCGCCTCACTTCACTGGCGGCGGCATTGTCCACGGTCCTCAGCCTCGCGATTACTCGCAGCGCACCCCCAAGAAGATGAAGGTCGGCGCTCTGCGTTCGGCTCTTTCTGACCGCGCACGTAATGGTCGCATTCACGTCGTGACCGCTCTGTTCGAAGGCGAGAAGCCCTCGACCAAGCAGGCACTGGCCGCGGTTCGCGCACTCGTTGCTGACCGTCCGGCACTTGTCGTGCTCGAGCGCGGCGATGAGCTTTCGGCTCTGTCGCTCCGCAACGCTCGCGAGGTTCACGTGCTGTGGGCAGATCAGCTCAACACCTATGACGTCCTCGACAACGAAGATGTCATCTTCACCCAGGGCGCCCTCGAGGCATTCCTTGGCACCAAGGAGGAAACGAAGTGAGCTCGATCGAAGCCGCTAAGAACCCCCGCGATATCATTCTGCGTCCGGTCGTCACCGAGAAGTCCTCGATCCTGATGGATCAGGGCAAGTACACCTTCGAAGTTGATCCTCGTTCGAACAAGACCGAGATCAAGATGGCCGTCGAAGCGATCTTCGGCGTGAAGGTTGCCTCCGTGGCTACGCAGAACCGCAAGGGCAAGGTTTACCGCACTCGCAACGGAATCGGTACGCGCAAGGATGTCAAGCGCGCCATCGTGACCCTGCGTGAAGGCACCATCGACATCTTCGGCGAGCAGGCCTGAGCGTCGGAGAACTAGAGGAAAATCATGGGAATTCGCAAGTACAAGCCCACGACCCCGGGTCGTCGTGGTTCGAGCGTCTCCGACTTCGTCGAGATCACTCGTTCCGAGCCCGAAAAGTCGCTGGTGCGTCCGCTGCACAAGACTGGCGGCCGTAACAACAACGGCCGTGTGACTGCTCGCCACCGTGGCGGCGGCCACAAGCGCGCCTACCGCGTGATCGACTTCCGTCGTCACGACAAGGATGGCGTGCCCGCACGGGTCGCTCACATCGAGTACGACCCCAACCGCACCGCTCGTATCGCCCTTCTGCACTACGCAGACGGCGAGAAGCGTTACATCCTGGCACCTGCCAAGCTCAATCAGGGCGATCTTGTCGAGTCCGGCCCCGCGGCCGATATCAAGCCCGGCAACAACCTGCCCCTGCGCAACATCCCCTTGGGTACCGTTGTCCACGCTGTGGAGCTCTACCCCGGTGGCGGCGCAAAGATTGCACGCTCTGCTGGAACCTCGGTTCAGCTCGTCGCAAAGGAAGGCCGCTTCGCTCAGCTGCGTATGCCCTCCGGTGAAATTCGCAACGTCGAAATCACCTGCCGCGCCACCATTGGTGAGGTCGGCAACGCCGAGCAGTCCAACATCAACTGGGGCAAGGCCGGCCGTATGCGCTGGAAGGGCAAGCGCCCGCACGTCCGTGGTGTTGTTATGAACCCGGTTGACCACCCGCACGGTGGTGGTGAAGGCCGTACCTCTGGTGGTCGTCACCCCGTGTCGCCTTGGGGCAAGCCCGAGGGACGCACCCGTCGTCCGAACAAGGCCAGCGACCGCATGATCGTGCGTCGTCGCAAGACCGGCAAGAATCGCTGAGTAGGAGCTGGGAATGCCTCGTAGTTTGAAGAAGGGCCCCTTCGTCGACGATCACCTCATGAAGAAGGTTGACGCCGCGGTCGAATCCGGCTCTAAGAACGTTATCAAGACTTGGTCGCGCCGTTCGGTCATCACCCCGGATTTCCTGGGTCTGACCATTGCCGTGCACGACGGTCGTAAGCACGTGCCCGTTTTCGTCACTGAGTCGATGGTGGGCCACAAGCTCGGAGAGTTCGCTCCCACGCGTACTTTCCGTAGCCACGACAAGGACGATCGCAAGGGACGTCGGCGCTGAGCCGGCCTTGCGTAACGAAGAAAAGGCAGGATTTCATGGAAGCCAAGGCGCAGGCGCGTTTTGTCCGCGTCACGCCCCAGAAGGCACGCCGTGTCGTGAACGAGGTTCGCGGCAAGGCTGCTTTGGAGGCAGCCGACATTCTGCGGTTCGCCCCGCAGGCCGTCGCCACCGATGTCCGCAAGGTGCTCTTGAGCGCAGTCGCTAACGCGAAGGTTAAGGCTGAAGCCGCTAAGGAGACCTTCAATGAGGCGGATCTTTTGATCCTCGAAGCCTACGTTGATGAAGGTCCCACGATGAAGCGCTTCCGCCCCCGCGCCCAGGGCCGTGCAGGACGCATTCTTAAGCGCACCAGCCACATCACCGTTGTGGTTGGCACTAAGGAAGATCAGAAGAAGGGAGACCGGTAAATGGGCCAGAAGGTTAACCCCACCGGGTTCCGCCTGGGAATCACAACTGATCACCGGTCTCGCTGGTTCTCCGATTCGACGACTGCAGGTCAGCGCTACGCTGACTACGTTGCAGAAGACGTCGCAATTCGTAAGAACCTGACTGAGAACCTTGAGCGCGCAGGTATTGCAAAGGTCGATATCGAGCGTACGCGTGACCGCGTTCGCGTTGATCTGCACACCGCTCGCCCCGGTATCGTTATTGGTCGCCGCGGAGCAGAAGCAGATCGTCTTCGTCAGAACCTGGAGAAGCTCACCGGCAAGCAGGTTCAGCTGAACATCCTCGAGGTTAAGAACCCCGATCTGGATGCACAGCTGGTCGCACAGGGAATTGCTGAGCAGCTCGCTGCTCGTGTCTCTTTCCGTCGTGCAATGCGTAAGGGCATTCAGTCCGCACAGCGTGCGGGAGCCAAGGGCATCCGTGTCCAGGTCTCCGGCCGTCTGGGTGGCGCTGAAATGAGCCGTAGCGAGTTCTACCGCGAAGGCCGTGTCCCGCTGCAGACCCTGCGTGCAAACATCGACTTTGGATTCCACGAGGCCCGTACGACCTTTGGCCGCATTGGCGTCAAGGTGTGGATCTACAAGGGCGATATCACCGAGCGTGAGTTTGCCCGCCAGCAGGCTGAGCAGGCCAACCGCGGTGGACGTGGACGCGGCGATCGTCGCAACCCCCGTCGCGGACAGCGTGGCCAGCAGCAGCACGAGAACACTCAGCAGCAGGCAGCTCCGGCTGAAGCACCTGCCGCTACCGAGACCGGAACGGAGGCCTGAGCCCAATGCTCATTCCCCGTCGTACTAAGTGGCGCAAGCAGCACCGCCCGCACCGCACCGGTTTTGCTACCGGCGGCACGGAGCTCGCATTTGGCGATTACGGGATTCAGGCACTCGAGGGTGCCTACGTCACCAACCGTCAGATCGAAGCTGCTCGTATCGCAATGACCCGTCACGTCAAGCGTGGTGGCAAGGTGTGGATCAACATCTTCCCGGACCGCCCGCTGACCAAGAAGCCCGCCGAAACTCGTATGGGTTCCGGTAAGGGTGCCGTCGAGTGGTGGGTTGCTCCCGTAAAGCCGGGACGCATTATGTTCGAGCTGGCCGGTGTGCCCGAGAGCCTTGCTCGCGAGGCAATGCGCCGCGCCCAGCACAAGCTTCCGATGAAGACCCGTTTCGTGGTCCGCGAGGGTGGTGACAACTGATGGCAGATAAGGGTCTGACCACCGCCGATCTCGACGCCATGGACGATGCACAGCTGTCCAAGGAGCTTGAGAAGGCAAAGGCTGAGCTCTTCAACCTCCGCTTCGCGCAGGCAGTTGGCTCCCTTGAAGACAACGGTCGTATGAAGACTGTTCGTCGCAATATTGCCCGCATTTACACCATCGCGCGTGAACGGGAGCTTGGCTACCGCACCGCACCAGGCACTGAGGAGTGACTAACATGGCAGAAACCACTGTGCGCAACGAGCGCAAGGTCCGTCGTGGATACGTCACCAGTGACAAGATGGACAAGACCGTTGTCGTCGAGATTGAGGACCGTGTCAAGCACGCCCTCTACGGCAAGGTTATGCGCAAGAGCAAGAAGGTCAAGGTTCACGACGAGCACAATGAGTGCTCCGTTGGCGACCTCGTCCTGATTATGGAGACTCGTCCGCTCTCCGCCACCAAGCGGTGGCGCGTGGTCGAGATTCTCGAAAAGGCGAAGTGACCTTCGCCTAACAGACCGAAATCCGTTCGGCAAGGCTCGGCCCCGGAGGTAACTCCGGGGCAGAGAACCGGCTCGACGACAGGAGTCAGTAGAAAATGATCCAGCAGGAGTCGCGACTGAAGGTCGCCGACAACACAGGTGCCAAGGAAATCCTCACCATCCGTGTTCTCGGCGGATCTGGTCGGCGTTATGCCGGAATCGGCGACGTGATCGTCGCCACCGTCAAGGATGCAATCCCCGGCGGAAATGTTAAGAAGGGGGACGTCGTTAAGGCGGTCGTCGTGCGTACGCGCAAGGAGACCCGTCGCCCCGACGGTTCCTACATCCGTTTCGATGAAAACGCGGCAGTCATTCTCAAGAATGACGGTGAACCCCGCGGTACGCGTATCTTCGGTCCCGTGGGCCGCGAGCTGCGCGAAAAGAAGTTCATGCGAATCGTTTCTCTCGCACCGGAGGTGATCTGATGGCAGCGAAGATTCGTAAAGGTGACTTGGTCGAGGTCGTTCGCGGACGTACCTCGGACGAAAAGGAACTCGCAAAGCGCAACGCACGCCGTGCCGAGCAGGGCCTCGAGCCCCTCAAGCCCGGCGACAAGGGCAAGCAGGGTCGCGTTATTCGCGTTTTCCCCGCTCAGGAGAAGGTCCTCGTTGAGGGCATCAACCTGAAGACCCGCCACGTGCGTCAGGGACAGACCCAGGGCCAGGCTGGTGGCATCATCACCGTCGAGGCTCCGATCTCGCTGTCGAAGGTTGCTCTGGTTGATCCTGAGACGAAGCAGCGCGTTCGCGTTGGCTTCCGTGAGGACACCGTTGAGCGTGACGGCCGTACGCGCACTGTTCGCGTTCGCGTCACCCGTGGCGGAGCCCGTCGCGGCATCGAGCAGGGCAAGGAGATCTGATTATGGCCCCGCGTTTGAAGGAAAAGTACAACTCCGAAATTCGCGATGCTCTGCGCGCTGAATTCAAGCACGCAAACCCCATGGAGGTGGGCGGTCTGACCAAGATCGTCGTCAACATGGGCGTCGGCGAGGCTGCTCGTGACTCGAAGGCACTTGAGGGCGCGATCCGCGACCTTACCGCCATCACCGGTCAGAAGCCTCAGACGAGCAAGGCGAAGAAGTCCATCGCACAGTTCAAGCTGCGCGAAGGCCAGGTTATTGGCGCATACGTCACCCTCCGTGGCGACCGCATGTGGGAGTTCCTGGACCGCCTCCTCTCGACTGCGCTCCCGCGTATTCGTGACTTCCGCGGTCTGTCCTCGAAGCAGTTCGATGGACACGGCAACTACACCTTTGGCCTGACGGAGCAGTCCATGTTCCACGAGATCGATCAGGATTCCATCGACCGCGTTCGCGGTATGGACATCACGGTCGTTACCTCGGCCTCCACCGACGAAGAAGGCCGTGCTCTTCTGCGTCACCTCGGCTTCCCGTTTAAGGAGGACTGACCATGGCTAAGACGTCACTGAAGATCAAGGCTGCGCGTAAGCCCAAGTTCGGCGTGCGTGGCTACACCCGGTGCAACCGTTGCGGTCGTCCCCGCTCGGTGTACCGCAAGTTCGGACTGTGCCGTGTGTGCCTGCGTGAGCTCGCCCTTCGTGGCGATCTCCCGGGTGTCACCAAGAGCAGCTGGTAAAACTGACGTCGTAGGTCCCGGTTTTCCGGAGAAACCGCGACGAGGAAGGGGAGAATCCCCAAATGACAATGACTGATCCGATCGCAGATATGCTGACGCGTCTGCGTAACGCGAACCACGCGCGCCACGAGTCGGTTTCCATGCCGTACTCGAAGCTCAAGGCCGCGATCGCGAAGATTCTCGTCGAGGAAGGCTACATCGCTTCCATCGACGTCGAGGATGCCAAGGTCGGCCAGACGCTGGTTCTTACTCTCAAGTACGGCTCGCACCGCGAGGCCGCTATCGAGGGTCTGCAGCGCGTCTCCAAGCCCGGTCTGCGCGTCTACGCCAAGTCCACCAACCTGCCCAAGGTCCGCGGCGGCCTCGGCGTGGCAATTCTGTCCACGTCTTCCGGCCTGCTCACCGACCGTCAGGCAGCCGAGAAGGGTGTGGGTGGGGAAGTCCTCGCCTACATCTGGTGATGAGGAGGCTGAAGAATGTCGCGTATTGGTAAGAATCCGATCGAAATTCCCGCGGGCGTCGACGTCACCATCAACGGTGCAGACGTTACCGTTAAGGGCCCCAAGGGAACACTGAGCCACGTTGTGCCTGAACCCATCAGCGCCGCCATCGATGAAGGCAAGGTCGTTGTGACCCGTCCTTCCGATGATCGTGTTGCTCGTTCGCTCCACGGCCTGACCCGCACCCTGATCGCCAACATGATCGAAGGTGTGACGAAGGGCTTCTCGAAGCAGCTTGAAATTGCCGGTACCGGTTACCGCGTTGTCGCAAAGGGCAAGGACCTCGAGTTCTCCCTTGGCTTCTCGCACACCGTTTTCGTTCCGGCGCCCGAAGGCATCGAGTTCTCCGTCGAATCTCAGACGAAGTTCACCGTGTCGGGCATCGACAAGCAGCTCGTTGGAGAGACCGCCGCTCGCATCCGTAAGCTCAAGAAGCCTGAACCCTACAAGGGCAAGGGTATCCACTACGTGGGCGAGACCATCCGTCGCAAGGTCGGAAAGGCTGGTAAGTGATGGCGTACACAGTCAAGGGCAAGGGCAAGTTCGTCGCTCGCAAGCGTCGTCACCTGCGCCTGCGCAAGAAGGTTCAGGGCACCCCTTCGCGTCCGCGTTTGGTTGTCACCCGTTCGAACCGCCACATGGTCGCACAGGTTGTGGACGATACCATCGGTCACACCCTGGTCTCCGCTTCGACCTTGGAAGCAGCACTTGTTGCCGCTGAAGGGACGAAGAAGGACAAGGCCTACCAGGTCGGCACTCTCATTGCAGAGCGCGCAAAGGCCGCAGGCATCACCGCTGTGGTCTTCGACCGCGGTGGCAATAAGTACCACGGCCGCGTTGCGGCAGTCGCAGAAGCCGCCCGTGAGGGCGGACTTGAGCTGTGACTGAGCCTCGAGGAAAGAGAGATCAACTGATGGCTGCATCGCAGCGAGGCAGGAACGGTCAGGAAGGCGCCGAGCGCTCTGGCGACGGCGAACGCCGTGACCGCCGCTCCGGTCGCGAGAACCGCGACACCCGTCGGGGCGAAAGTAAAGATCAGTACATCGAGCGTGTTGTTACCATCAACCGCGTTTCCAAGGTTGTGAAGGGTGGACGTCGTTTCTCCTTCACCGCTCTGGTTGTCGTCGGTGACGGTGAAGGCACCGTCGGTGTCGGCTACGGAAAGGCCAAGGAAGTTCCCCAGGCTATTTCCAAGGGTGTTGAGGAAGCGAAGAAGAACTTCTTCCGCGTCCCGATGATCCGCCGCACCATCACTCACGTTGTTCAGGGCCGCGACGCGGCAGGTGAAGTTCTGCTTCGCCCCGCCGCCCCCGGTACCGGCGTTATCGCCGGCGGCCCCGTCCGTGCAGTCCTCGAGGCTGCAGGCGTCCACGACGTGCTGACGAAGTCGCTCGGTTCTGACAACGCAATCAACATTGTTCACGCAACTGTTGCTGCACTGAAGCTTCTGGAACAGCCTGAAGCAGTCGCAGCTCGCCGCGGTCTTCCGCTCGAGCGCGTTGCTCCCGCTTCCATGCTCCGTGCACGCGCAGAAGGCGAAGCTGAAAAGCGCGCTGCCGCTGAGGCAAGCGAAGCTGATAAGGCTGCTGCGGGGGTGACTGAGTGATGGCAAAGCTGAAGATCACGCAGGTCAAGTCCAGCATTGGCGCCAAGCAGAACATGAAGGACACACTGCGCACCCTCGGGCTGCGCAAGATCGGCCAGAGCGTCGTTCGTGAGGATGCAGAAACCGTTCGCGGTGCCATCCACACCGTTCGTCACCTGGTTACAGTTGAGGAGGTCGACTGACCATGGCGGACTCCACGAAGAACACCGGTGAGGAGCAGGGTCGCGTCGTTCGACTGCACCACCTGCGTCCCGCCGCTGGTGCAAAGACCGCGAAGACCCGCGTCGGTCGCGGTGAAGGTTCAAAGGGTAAGACCGCTGGACGTGGTACCAAGGGCACGAAGGCTCGTTACCAGGTTCCCGCAGGCTTCGAGGGTGGCCAGATGCCCATCCACATGCGCCTTCCCAAGCTGCGCGGCTTCAAGAACCCCTTCCGCGTTGAGTACCAGGTCGTCAACGTCGGTCGTCTGCAGGAGCTCTTCCCCGAAGGTGGAAAGGTGACTGTTGAGGATCTCGTTGCACGTTCCGCAGTGCGCGACGGTTGGGCAGTGAAGGTGCTCGGCACCGGTGAGCTCACCGTTAAGCTCGATATCGAGGTCGACTCTTGGTCGGCTTCGGCAGAAGCGAAGATTACTGCTGCCGGCGGTTCTATCAAGACCCGCTGAGTGGTGATTGCCACGGGGGTGGCTCGGTTTCCGGGCTGCCCCCGTTTCGCTTTCTTGCACGTCGAGGCCGTTTCCCCAGCCACTGAAGCCCCCGCTTTCACTGGCTATCCAAGTGGGAGAGGGCCTTTACCCATATCACAGTTTCTCAAGTTCTCTACTTTTGATTCACAGTATCCCTGTCATTTCAGGTAGTCTTTTGAGAGTCGTGCGATCTAAATGGTCGCAATTATTTCGTTACGTAGGAGGAAGCCTTGCTCAGTGCGTTCGCGCAGGCATTCCGTACCCCAGATCTCCGACGGAAACTTCTGTTCACGCTATTCATCATGGCGATGTTCCGTCTGGGCTCTTTCATCCCAACTCCTGGCGTTGATTCGCAGGCAGTGACCAAGTGTCTTGCTCAACAGAGCGACGCTTCGCTGCTGGACTTGGTGAACCTCTTCTCTGGTGGTGCGCTCCTCCAATTGTCGATCTTCGCGCTGGGTATCATGCCTTACATCACCGCGTCGATTATCATCCAGCTTCTGCGCGTCGTGATTCCTCGTTTTGACGATCTGCACAAAGAAGGTCAGACCGGCCAAACGAAGCTCACTCAGTACACGCGTTATCTGACAATTTTCTTGGGCATTCTTCAGTCCACAACCATTATTTCGCTGGCCCGTTCAGGAAATCTTTTTGCCGGATGTTCTGAGAAGATCATCCCCTCGAATTCAGTGTGGACCTTCCTTCTGATGATGATCGTCATGACCGCCGGTACCGGTGTCATCATGTGGCTCGGCGAATTGATCACCGAACGCGGTATCGGTAACGGTATGTCGCTGTTGATCTTTACTTCCATTACCGCGCGTATGCCCTCCCAGCTTCTGACCATCGGACAGAGCGGTAAGTGGGGAGCGGTCTTCGCAATCATCGGTCTGATGCTTCTCGTCTCGATCGTCGTGGTTTATCTCGAGCAGGCACAACGCCGAATTCCCGTTCAGTACGCAAAGCGCATGATCGGTCGCCGTCAGTACGGTGGTACAACGACTTACATTCCTCTGAAGATCAATATGTCGGGCGTTATCCCCGTCATCTTCGCTTCTTCACTTCTGGCATTCCCCCCGATGCTTGCACAGTTCGGCAGTCAGGACTCCAAGTGGGTCCAGTGGATTAGCGCGAACTTCCACCAGGACGCATGGCCCTACTTGACCACCTACGCCCTACTCACACTCTTCTTCACCTTCTTCTACACCGCGATCACCTTCGATCCCGATGAGGTAGCGGATAACATGAAGCGTTACGGCGGTTTCATTCCCGGATACCGCGCAGGCCGTCCGACGGCTGAGTTCCTGCGTTACGTGATGAACCGCATCACGACCGCCGGTGCGCTCTACCTGGTCATCGTCGCGCTCATTCCTTCGTTGGCGATTATTCCGTTGCACATTTCCCAAGGACAGATGCCCTTCGGCGGCACGACCCTTCTGATTATCATCGGTGTCGGCCTGCAGACGGTGAAGGAAATCAACACTCAGCTTCAACAGCATCACTACGAAGGATTCTTGCGATGACCGCTATCGTTCTCCTCGGCCCTCCCGGAGCTGGTAAGGGAACCCAGGCCGCGCGTATCGCCGAGCGCCTGAACATTCCCGCCATCTCCACCGGAGAGATCTTCCGCGCCAATATGTCTGAGGGCACGGAATTGGGCAAACGGGCCAAGGAATACATGGAACGCGGAGAGTTCGTTCCTGATTCGGTAACGAACCCCATGGTGAAGGTGCGTCTTTCGGCGCCAGATACTGCCAACGGCTTCCTCCTTGACGGCTACCCCCGCACTCTGGAACAGGCACATGTTCTGCGTGACATGCTTGCTGAACTTGGTGTGAGCTTGGATGTCGTCATGGAGATTCAGGTTGACGAAGATGAAGTCGTGGCTCGCATGCTCAAGCGTGCAACCGAGCAGAACCGCTCGGATGATACTGAGCCCGTGATTCGTCACCGCCTTGAGATCTACCACGAGCTGACTGAGCCCATGGCCACCTACTACGCCGATCAAGACCTACTTCAGGTCGTTGACGGACGCGGTTCTATCGACGAAGTGAGCGAGCGTATCTTCGCGCTTCTCGACGGTCTCAACAAGTAAGCAACACGTACCCTGGCGCTGCTCAGCGCTGATACGGAACCGGGGCGCGGTGGTGAAAGCCATCGCGCCCCGGAGTTTCATCCAAAGGAAGCACAATGTCCCACATTGAATACAAGACCCTTGATCAGATCAAGTGGATGCGAGAAGCCGGGCTGGTTGTTGCAGAAATTCACCGAAGCCTGCGAGAGGCGGCTCGTCCCGGCGTAACTACCGGAGAACTGGACGAGGTCAGCGCAGATGCGATCCGTCGTTGCGGTGCGCGCTCGAACTTCCTCAATTACTACGGCTATCCCGCAACGGTGTGTATTTCCCCCAATGACGTGATCGTTCACGGCATCCCCGGGAAGCGCAAGCTTGCTATTGGTGACATTGTGACCTTCGACTGCGGGGCATGGCTTGAGCGCAGCGGTAAACAGTGGCACGGAGATGCGGCATTCTCAATGATCGTCGGAGATGAATTCACTTCTGATGAAGAGTTTGCGCGTTTATGGGTTCGTCGTCACCAAGGTCCGGGCGCAGGAAAACGCTGGGGGAGTGCAATCCCTTCAGCTCCTCAGAGTGAGGCGGGGGAAACCAGCGCGGACTCGGCAGGGGAAGTTTCGCGCCAGGGGAGTGTTGCGCGCAGGCGCGAGCTCGACCTCGTTACTCGTGAGGCCCTGTGGGCGGCGCTTGCCTCGGTTGCTCGTGGAAAGCGTGTGAGCGCAGTTGGCGAGGCTGTCGAGCGCGTCGTTGCCGAGCGTGCGGAGGACCTCGGTTGGGAAGCGGGAATTATCGAGGACTTCACCGGACATGGGATTGGCACCGCGATGCACCAGGATCCGGAAGTTCTGAACTACCGCGTGCGTGGCCTGATGCCGAAGTTGCGTCCTGGAATGGTTCTGGCCGTTGAACCGATGCTGACCAGCGGCGATATTGAAAATGTCACCGAGAATGACGACTGGACAGTTCGTACAGTTGATGGCTCAGATGCCGCTCAATGGGAGCACACCATCGCGATTTTGGATGACGGCGTCGCGATCTTGAGTGCAGTTGACGGGGGAGTAGCAGGGCTCGCGCCCTTTGGTGTCACTCCTGTTTTGCTGGACTAGCTTCCCGCGCGTGTCTATGTTGTCAGCTCGCTGGAATTAAGCGTGAGGCGATAGACACCGCATCCAGCTTTCCAAGAAGGGCCAAAATAGCGTAGGCTCGACCCTTGGACGTGTCTTTGGGGGCAGTATGCCTGTTTCCAAGGGCGATCCCGAACGGTCTCAGGCCGTTCGAATCCGAAAAAGTAGTAGAGGATAGACGGAGGATATGGCGAAGAAGGACGGCGTCATCGAAATCGAAGGCACGGTTATCGAAGCCTTGCCGAATGCGATGTTCCGCGTGGAATTGAGCAATGGACACATCGTGCTTGGCCACATTGCCGGCAAGATGCGTCAGCACTACATCCGCATTCTGCCCGAGGACCGAGTGGTCGTCGAGCTGAGCCCTTACGACCTCTCCCGAGGCCGCATCGTCTACCGCTACAAGTGAACACACCGACACAAGCTACCTGCGGGTAGCGGAGGTACACACCATGAAGGTCAAGCCGAGTGTCAAGAAGATCTGTGACAAGTGCAAGGTGATTCGTCGCCACGGCAACGTCATGGTCATCTGTGACAACCCCAGGCACAAGCAGCGCCAGGGCTGAACCCTCGCTGTGATAACGCCGGAGTAATCCGGCAGCATCATTCCACACGCGCTTGCGCGACCCTCGGTTCGGAGGCCGGGGCCGGGTGGCTCACCCGGGAGGAGTGGTGACGACCTCCGATAAACAATTTGGAGCATAAACATGGCACGTATTGCCGGCGTCGACCTCCCTCGCGAAAAGCGTATGGAGATCGCGCTCACGTACATTTATGGAGTTGGACGCACCCGCGCCAAGGAGACCCTCGAGGCCACCGGCGTGAGCCCCGATCTTCGCGTGAAGGATGCCACCGAGGAAGACCTCGTCAAGCTTCGCGAATACATCGAGAACACCTTTAAGGTGGAAGGCGATTTGCGTCGTGAGGTCCAGGCAGACATCCGTCGCAAGATTGAGATCGGATCCTACCAGGGACTTCGTCACCGTCGTGGCCTGCCGGTCCACGGTCAGCGCACCAAGACCAATGCGCGTACCCGTAAGGGCCCCAAGCGCACCGTTGCAGGTAAGAAGAAGGCCAAGTAAGGCCGCTAAGTCCAGCGTGGACTTTTAACACACGACTTCGAAGGAACTGAAACACATGGCTGCAAAGACCACTCGTTCCGGCGCGGGACGCAAGCCGCGCCGCAGGATTTCAAAGAACGTCACTCACGGACACGCGTACATCAAGTCGACGTTCAACAACACTATCGTTTCCATTACCGACCCTACCGGTGCGGTGATCTCCTGGGCCTCCTCCGGCCAGGTGGGCTTCAAGGGTTCGCGTAAGTCGACCCCCTTCGCTGCTCAGCTTGCTGCCGAGGCCGCCGCGCGTCGCGCACAGGAACACGGCATGAAGAAGGTCGACGTCTTCGTGAAGGGTCCCGGCTCCGGCCGTGAGACCGCGATCCGTTCGCTTCAGGCTGCTGGCCTGGAGGTCGGCTCGATCCAGGACGTGACGCCCCAGGCATTCAACGGCGCTCGTCCCCCGAAGCGTCGTCGCGTCTGAGCCCCGGAGGGTGGAGATCCCACGGAAATCCACCCCCCACGTCTGGGCGGGATCACACAAGAATACGTGGCCTCGTCCTTACCTTTTCCCCGCAATGCGGGACCCCGATCCGGCGTCATATGGCGGGCGCCGGGAAGAAAGGACTAAGACGTGCTCATTGCAGAGCGACCCATCCTGACCGAAGAGAAGGTCAGCGAACTGCGCTCCCGTTTCATCCTGGAGCCCCTCGAGCCCGGTTTCGGCTACACGCTGGGTAACTCCCTGCGCCGAACCCTGCTCTCGTCGATCCCCGGCGCTGCCGTGACCTCCATCCGCATTGATGGTGTGCCTCACGAGTTCCGGACGATCGAGGGTGTGAAGGAAGACGTTGCCGAGATCATCCTGAACATCAAGCAGATCGTTCTCTCCTCCGAGAACGACGAGCCTGTTGTCATGTACCTGCGTAAGGCAGGCCCGGGAGAGGTCGTCGCAGGGGATATCACCCCTCCGGCCGGCGTCGAGATTCACAACCCCGATCTGCATCTGGCGACCCTCAATGACAAGGGCAAGCTTGAGATCGAGCTGACCGTCGAGCGTGGCCGCGGCTACGTGTCGGCTGCTCAGAACAAGGATCCCCAGGCTGAAATTTCCCGCATCCCGATCGATTCGATCTACTCTCCCGTTGTCAAGGTGACCTACAAGGTTGAGGCAACTCGTGTTGAGCAGCGCACCGACTTCGATCGCCTGATCATCGACGTTGAGACCAAGCCGGCAATCACCCCGCGTGACGCCGTTGCCTCCGCTGGCAAGACCTTGGTTGAGCTCTTTGGTTTGATGCGTGAACTGAACGAGGAAGCCGAAGGCATTGAAGTCGGTCCCTCGACCACGGATGCCACCCTCGCTGCCGACCTCGCGCTGCCCATTGAGAACCTCGGCCTTCAGTCGCGTTCCTACAACGCACTGCGTCGTCGCGGAATTCTCACTGTTGGCGAGCTCGTGGCTCACTCCGAGGCGGATCTGCTTGACATTCGCAACTTCGGTACGAAGTCGATTGAAGAAATCAAGGAAGCTCTTGCAACCCTTGGGATGACCCTGAAGGATTCTGTCCTGCCCTCCGGTGAGGCCAGCGAATCCGGTTCCATCCACTTCAGCGACGATCAGTCCATCTGACATGCTGCGTCCGATGGACGCATAAATTCCTAGGAGACAAAATGCCCACCCCCAAGAAGGGTGCTCGTCTGGGCGGAAGCCCGGCACACCAGAAGCTGATCCTCAAGAACCTTGCGACTCAGCTCATTGAACACCGCTCGCTCACCACGACCGAGGCCAAGGCTAAGGCCCTGCGCCCCTTCGTTGAGAAGCTTGTGACCAAGGCAAAGCGTGGCGACATGCACGCTCGCCGTACCGTGGCTCGCGTCATCACCGACAAGAACGCCCTGTACACCCTGTTCGACGTTATTGCTCCCGCGCTTGATCCCGAGCGTCAGGGCGGCTACACCCGCCTCACCCGCGTGGGTAACCGCAAGGGCGACAATGCTCCTCTGATGCAGATTGAGTTCTGCATGGAGGCCGTCGAGAAGAAGGCAGTCGTGAAGTCTGCTGAGAAGACCGCCGAAAAGGCCGCTGCAGCCGAGGTTGCAGCAGAGGCTGAGGAAGCTGCAGAGGCCGCTTCCGAGCGCGCCGAAGAGGCTCGCGAAGAGGGCGATCTTGCCATGGCTAACGAGGCTGAAGAAATTGCAGCCGAGGCCGGCGAAGAGGCTGACGCCGCTGAGCAGGTCGAAGAAGAGAAGTGATCTCTTTCGCGTAAGCGACTTTATAGGGGCCGGTACCACCCGTGGTACCGGCCCCTTCGTCGTGCCGATCCTAGCCTTCATATTTCTTGTCTTTTCAGGATGAAAGCCACCGGTGGCTGTAGCCTGTAACTATGACTCGCGAGATGACACTGGCAGTGGATTGCGGCGGTGGCGGAATTAAAGCTTCCGTCCTTGATGGGCAGGGAACAATGGTTGCCCCGCCAAAACGGACGCCTACTCCCTACCCGCTTCCTCCTGAATTGTTGGTTCAGACGATTATCGATCTTGCCGCTCAGCTTCCAGAAGCTCATCGCGTGACCGTTGGGATGCCGGGAATGATTCGTCATGGGGTTGTTATTGCAACCCCGCACTACATTACGAAGGACGGGCCGCGCTCACGTGTTCTTCCCGAGCTCGTTGAGAAGTGGGATCACTTTGATATGGGGCAGGCGGTTGAGAGTGCTCTTGGCATTCCGACCAAGGTTCTCAATGACGCTGAAGTTGCCGGAGCCGGTGTGATCACCGGACGTGGTCTAGAAATGATCATCACGCTGGGTACGGGGCTTGGAAACGCGGTCTTCGATGGTGGGCAGCTTTCGCCACACGTTGAGGTCTCACAGGGGCCGATTCGATGGGGTCTCACCTACGACGATTACATCGGCGAGCATGAGCGACTTCGCCTGGGAGACGTTCATTGGTCTCGCCGCGTTCGCCGAGTCGTGGATGGTCTGCGCCCCATGTACATGTGGGATCGTCTGTATTTGGGTGGAGGCAATTCAAAACGAATTGTCCCAACCTACCGTGACCGTCTTGGTGAGGATGTCATCATCGTCCCCAATGATGCTGGCATTATCGGAGGCGTGCGCTCATGGGAGCTCTAAGTACTTCCCAGCTGCGGATCCGTCTGGATCTTGCCTACGATGGCACTTTCTTCCACGGATGGGCTGCGCAAGATGGCCTTCGCACTGTTCAGGGCGTTCTGACCCAAGCACTTTCGACGATTTTGCGCCGTCCTGTGATCCTGACTGTCGCTGGACGAACTGATGCCGGAGTTCATGCGCGTCATCAAGTTGCCCATTTTGATTGCGCTTTGGACGCATTCCAGTCTTTGGTGCGAGAATCCGATCGCCCCGAAGACGAAGAAGAACTCAACCAGGCCTGCTATCGCGCCCTGTTACGCCGGGTGAACTCGCTTCTTGGCCGCGAATACATCGAATATATGGCGACAACAGGTGTCAAAGTGCCTCGAGGGACTGCTGATGCCCGCCTGTCGGAAGTAAAGGTGGTGCCCGCGGACTTCGACGCGCGTTTCGCAGCGCTTGAGCGCTCCTATACCTATCGCCTCGTCCCTGAGGGGCAACTTCCTTTGGCGCGGCGCTGGGATGTATACGAGGTCAGTCAGCCCCTTGACATCGAGGCGATGAACCGAGCAGCGCAGCCTCTTCTGGGCGAGCACGAATTCCTTGCCTTCTGCCGCCCGCGTGAGGGGGCAACGACAATCCGCGAACTGCGTGAGTTGCGCATTGTTCCCGAGGCCGGGGGGACCGGGGTGCTCGAGTGCCACGTGCGCGCTGATGCCTTCTGCCATTCCATGGTTCGTTCCCTTGTTGGCGCTCTAATTGAGGTCGGTAGGGGAGCGCGCGAGGAAAGCTGGCCCGCGCAGCTGCTTGAGAAGGCCTCGCGCCAGGAGGCGGCACCGATTGCCCCAGCGCATGGGCTGACCCTGGAATCCGTGAGTTATCCCGACGAGACCGAGTGGAGCGATCAGGTCCACCGGGCACGTCGTATGCGTGGTTTTGCCTTTAACGGAAGCCTTGAAGAATGGGCCATGGGCGGCAATTGCTGCGCTGGTTGATTCAGAAACGATATGAGGAATAAGCCACACTCTGGTCTGTGCTTTGACCCCGCTGCCTTTTGGCGCATAAACTAACAGGTGCTGTGTGTCAGCTGGACCTCTGGTGCCTTCCCACTCGCCGGAGAAGAAATTCGGCTGATGCCTCGCGGAACCGTTTCATAGCGGGCCGGTGCGTCGAATACTCGATGCTAGGCCCCATGACAGAAAGAATTGAAGGTTACGCCCGTGCGCACCTATTCACCTAAGCCGGCGGATGCCGACAAGCAGTGGTACGTCATCGACGCCACTGACGTCGTCCTCGGTCGCCTGGCGGCTCAAGTTGCCGCTATCCTTCGTGGGAAGCACAAGCCGACGTTTGCCCCTCACCTCGATATGGGCGATTACGTCATCATCATTAATGCGGACAAGGTTGCCCTCACCGGTAAGAAGCTTGACCAGAAGATGGCCTACCGCCACTCCGGTCGCCCCGGTGGTCTGAGCGCAACACGCTATCGCGATCTCATGGCTGAGCGTCCTGAACGCGCAGTCGAGAAGGCAGTCCGCGGCATGCTTCCTCACACCAGCCTCGGCCGCGCGCAGTTCAAGAAGCTGCACGTTTACGCCGGAGCTGAGCACCCGCACATCGGCCAGCAGCCGATTCCCTACGAAATCACCCAGGTCGCCCAGTGAGCGCGTCGCGCTTCTGAGCCCAACGAACTGCACTGAGGAGAACTGTGGCTGAGACCACCGAGATTCTTGAGCTGGATGAGGAAGTTGTCCCCAGCTCCTACACCACAGAGACTGAGTCAGCACCTGCTGGTGCTGGTCAGTCCATCACCGCGCCCGGCGCGGGCCTTGGCCGCCGTAAGGAAGCCGTTGCCCGTGTTCGCCTAGTTCCCGGCAACGGCCAGTGGACCATTAACGGACGCACTCTTGAAGATTACTTCCCGAACAAGCTGCACCAGCAGCTCGTGAAGTCCCCCTTCACCCTGCTTGATATCGACGGTCGCTTCGATGTGATCGCTCGTATCAATGGTGGCGGCATCTCCGGCCAGGCCGGCGCGCTGCGCCTGGGCATCTCTCGCGCACTGAACGAGATCGATCGTGACGCGAACCGCCCCGCACTGAAGAAGGCTGGCTTCCTGACCCGCGACGCCCGCGCTGTTGAGCGTAAGAAGGCAGGCCTCAAGAAGGCACGCAAGGCTTCGCAGTTCTCGAAGCGCTGATCTTCGCCTTTACTTCAAGGTGTGGCCCCAATCGGAAGGTTGGGGCCACATTTTTGTAGTTGAAATGCCTAGTTCTCTGCTTGCTTTCCTGCAATGTTGGTTGCTGGTCAATCGATTGAGTGAACAGTGAGCAGCTAGAATAGCGGTGGATTAATTTTCGAGCGGGAGGTACCCCGATGGCCAGGTTGTTCGGAACAGATGGCGTGCGTGGACTTGCAAATGTCGACTTGACTGCGCCACTTGCCTTGGAACTGGGTGAAGCGGCAGCACGCCTGACGATTCAGGGACGCCCGGCCTCGGGACATAAGCCAAAAGCGATCATTGGCCGCGATACGCGTATCTCCGGCGAGTTCCTCGACCATGCCCTGGCGGCGGGTTTGGCGAGCGCGGGAATGGACGTTGTCCGCGTTGGTGTCGTCACCACTCCGACTGTTGCCCACCTGACGGCCTCGTCCTCAGTCGATCTGGGCGTCATGATCTCCGCTTCGCACAACCCTATGCCCGACAACGGCATCAAGTTCTTCGCGCACGGCGGCTACAAGCTCCCTGACCAAGTCGAGGACCAAATTCAAGAGCTCCTCAATACTCCTTGGGATCGTCCCACTGGCGCCGCCGTTGGTGAGGTCGAATATGACGATGACTGGGCGGAAAAGTCCTACATTGAGCACCTCATGACCTCGCTGGGAACAGACCTACACGGCTTACGTATTGCGGTTGACTGTGCAAACGGTGGTGCGTCTTTCCTCGCCCCCGAAGCTTTCCGTCAGGCTGGTGCTGACGCGGTCGTGATTAATGCTGCCCCCGATGGCCGCAATATCAATGACAAGGCCGGCTCAACGCACCCCGAGCAGCTTCAGGCGCTGACCGTTGCCTCCGAGGCCGATTTCGGCGTTGCCTACGATGGCGATGCTGACCGTTGTCTTGCGGTTGACCGCCATGGAAATCTCGTTGATGGTGACAAGATCATGGGCGCCCTGGCTGTGCATATGCGCGATGAGGGCCAGCTTGCCAAGGACACTCTGGTTGTTACGGTGATGTCGAATCTCGGCTTGATTCTTGCCATGCAGGAGGCTGGTATTCAGACGGTTCAGACCGGAGTTGGTGACCGCTACGTGCTCGAAGCGATGCTCGAGGGCGGCTACTCCTTGGGCGGCGAGCAGTCCGGGCACATCATTGCGAAGAAGTATGCGACCACCGGCGACGGTATTCTCTCCTCGCTGCTGTTGGCACGCATGGTGAAGGAATCCGGTCGAGACCTAGCCGACCTCACCAGCTTCATCAAGCGCCTCCCGCAGACCCTGATCAACGTTGGAGGAGTGGATCGTTCTCGCGCGAATACCGACCCGGTCGTGGCCGAGGCCGTTGCCGCTGCCGAGGCCGTGCTGGGTAATACCGGACGCGTGCTGCTGCGCCCCTCCGGTACCGAGCCTTTGGTTCGCGTCATGGTCGAGGCTGCGACGCAGGCGCAAGCTGATGGCGTGGCTTCGCGTTTGGCTGATGTCGTGAAGGAAAACCTGGCGCTGTGAGCCTCTGAGAGACGTACGCGTGTAGGGCGGCACCTACCGGTGCCCGCCCCGCACGTTTATACATCCTCGGCGTGCGAGGCCGCCTGCCGTCCTCCTGCTTGCGTCGAGGATTGTCCGATGTGTCCCTCGTGTCGGCCGGGCGACTAGGGTAACGCGAATCGCGCTCGGAAAGCGGGGGAGAGCGAAAGGTACTGATCGACGCAGGTGCGGACGGTCTCGGCATCGATGTGTGGATTCGTGAAGAACTCCTCGAGGGCCGGATTGTCGTCCTGTGTGATCGTCTCGTACGTTCCTTCCGGCGAATAGTAGAAGATGTTGCGGCTCAGAACGGCGTCCGGGTCCTGCATGATCGTGGCGATGACGGGGAGGCGGCTAAAGTCCGCGAGGGTCGTGAGCTGTTCCGAGATGTTCGCGGGGTCTGCGGGGGCGTAGCAGATCATGTGGTTCGCCGGGACCATAAAGAACAGGCCGTGCGGCGCATCAATGAGGAAACGCGACATAAGCTCGGGCAAGTTCGCGACCTTCGCCGTGACGAACGGGGATTGCGCCGACATGCAGGTGAACGGACCGTACTGCCGGATGTGTTCGATGGGGATGTCGTCGGTGTTCGTTTGCGCGTAGTCGAAGAGCTCGTCGACGCTCATCGAGCACTGAGCCAGCTGCTCATCGATCAGCCTGAACTGGGGGGTCTCGTAGTCGAGACTGAGTGTCAGCGCGAGTCCGTCGGGGAATTTGCGGGCGTAAGAAAGGTGAGGGTGAGTGGCAGCGTTCCCATTGCAGAACAGGGTGCGTATGAGTCGACGTAGCTCGTCGGGTTTGTTCAGGATGGTTTCGCCGATGCGTGTCCGCTCGATGAGGTACGGGACCCACGGATCCATCAGATCGCGGTGTGCGTCCGGTTCCGTAGATATCAGGTTGGTCACGAGTGCGTGAATGCTGCACTTCACGGAATCGTTGAGGAGGAGGAATATCGTGCCCTCGGCTTTATTGAAGCCAACCTGAACCGTGAGGCCGGCATCTTCGAGCCTGCCTGTCAGATAGGGCAGGGCCTTATTGAATACGTATTCGGGATCCATAAGACAACTCTAGAGGGGATGCGGGCATGCGGCATCTGCGCTCGGTGCCGCGCGGGCATGTGTAAAGGTGAACTGTCGATGGATGCTCAGCGCGAGGGATCGATGCTCAGCTGCTCGGTGAGGAACGAATGCTCGCCCGCATCGTCGCGCCAGTAGACGAGCGTCGCGCGCGATTCCTGCTGCTCTCGCAGGCTCTGTGAGAGCTCCTTGAAGGCCTCCAGCTTCGAACCGTGTTCATCGATGAGAGCCTTTTCATTTTCGAGGATCTTCTCTCGGCGTTCTTTCAACGCCGAGAGATCGTGTGTCTGGCGGGAGAACTTTGACTTCTTTTGATCTTCCTCTTCGTACTCGGTGATCTTAGCCTTCACCCCCTCCGACAGATTTTTCAGCGTGCTCCACCGCTCATTGGTTTTATCGATGCACTCCGTCAGCTGTTGTCTACGTTTGGTGACCAGTGCCGGGCTTTCCTGTAGGGCGAGGGCCAGGTGTAGGGCGTGCACCTGGACCTCGGT
Source organism: Trueperella pyogenes (assembly GCF_001070855.1). GTDB lineage: Bacteria > Actinomycetota > Actinomycetes > Actinomycetales > Actinomycetaceae > Pauljensenia > Pauljensenia pyogenes_A. The sequence continues at coordinate 80,898 of NZ_JVLH01000014.1, forward strand.
AATGTACGCCAGTCCAGCGGCGTTGACATCGCGGATGACGTCCTCGATGTCTGTCTTGGGATCCAATGCGCGGCGTTCCGCGGATAGGAGGAGCAGCTCCTGGCGTCGGGCGACGGCTTCGAGGGCTTGTTCGGCCACTGCGAAACGGGCCGTCATGGACGGCGTAAAGTGCCCGAGCTCGCCGTATTCCTCGGTGATGTCGCCCAGGGTTTTCGAGGCGGCGATGAGTCCGGCGATCTGCGTGATGTCTGTGCGCACGAGGAGGTTGGTGAGAGTGGTTGCGATAGTATCCAGCTTGGCGTTGACTGCCTGGAACTGGCGCATGGTCACGGCTGTGTTAACAACCCCCATGAGCGCGAGTGGGGCAACGACAGGGAGCGAGGCGGCGACGGGAATGAAGGGTGCCTGGGCGACGATTCCACCGGCTCCCATGACGGCGGAACCAACACCGGAGCCGAGCTGCATGAGCGTCGCGGGATTGGCCGTGGCCATGAAGAGAGTCGGGGCGATTGCCGCGGATGCGGCAGTGGAGGCGACAGCGGTCGCCGTCGAGGCTGTCAAGCCGAGGACCTGAGGGGAGACAGCCCGGGCGTCGGGGGTGTACTTGCCTGTCGTGGCGAGGCTACTCGTCAGGCTTGCGATGAGGGCATCACGCGTGCGCCCGGTGACGGCAATGAGCCCTTGGCCCGGCTGACCGTCGGGCGTCGCAACGGTGAACTGGACGTCGTGTGGGGTGGGCGTTAGCTCGTTGTCGCTCATGACACTCTCCTGCAAAGGTCGGAATGCACCCATCATAGTTTCCCTGTCACTATTTGTGGTGTTTCCGGTGAGACCGTGTCAGCAATGGGTGTGTGCGTCTGAGCGGGTGGGGGAATAAGCTCGCGACTGCCGACGCGGCGGGGGAGTGCGTCTCCTATGCGCGCCTGGCCACCGATGAGCGCCAGACCGGGCGCGTCGGGATCGTCGCGATCGGGGTGCCGTCCGGGGCCTCCTCGTCGATGGATGCGCTGGGGTGAATGTCGGTCATGGGGGAGCGACCCTCGATCACGTTGATGATCGAGGAGACGGCAGCCTCGGTCATGTCTTTGAGGGGCCACTCGACCGTCGTGAGGCCGAGTGCGGAGGCGCTGCGGTGGTCCTGGTTGCCGAAGCCGAGGATCGACAGGTCCCCGGGTACTGACAGTTCCAGGTCTGCGGCAGCCTGGAAGACGCCGGGGGCCTGCGAGTCGTCGGCCAGGGCGATGAGCGAGATTGAGGGGTCCTCGTCGAGGAGGCGCAGCGCGGCCTGGTAGGCCGTGGTGGGTTCCCAGTCGGGCAGTGAGTAGAGGGTGAACTTCGTGCCGAACGCGCTCGCGATCGGGTTCTGGCGCGCGTGATTCGTGTTCGGGCCAGCCAGGAAGACGGCATGCCCCTGACCCGTGCCGGTTGCCGGATCTACGAGCGCGCAGTCAGAGAGAACGTCGCGCACGCCGGCACCCTCGTCGATGCGAATGAGGGAGGACTCTGATCCGGTCGGGTTGGCCTCGATCATCGACATGGCGACGACGGGGATGCCGAGGTTGGCGAGCAGGCGCGAGGTGAAGGCCTCGGCCGACGTGGTCTCGCGGATGATGCCGGCCAGTTGTGTGTCGCCCAGGACCCCGTGGATGACCTCGGCGTCCGAGGCTCCGTCGCCCGACTGGAACAGGGGGAGGAGTAGGTAGCCGTGGCGCTGAATGTCGATCATTGCGGTCGTGAGGACCGTGTGGACGACGGGCACGAAGGGATCGTCCGGCAGCTCGGCCATAAGGAGGGCGATGAGGTGGGACTTGCCGCGGCGCAGCGACCGGGCGGCTGCGTTGGGGATGTAGTTGAGTTCGCGTGCAGCATCTTGAACACGCTGGATCGTCGCTGGTGCAATCTTGACTTCTGGCCCGCGACCATTGAGCACGAGCGATACGGTTGAGGGAGCGACGCCCGCTGCACGAGCGACGTCTGCCCGAGTGGCTCGATCCATTTCATCTCCCTTGGTGCTGGGCCCATCGAATCTGCGTGAATATAACAACTATAACGTGTTAGTCTAGGTGTGCTACAAGGCGTCGATGTTGACTTACCTGAAAGGCTCATGATGAAGACTACGCCCTCATATGCACCGGGAAGAGGAAAACTCGTGTTACCGCGTGCATATTTCGCTGATGACCCGGGTGAGTTGAGTCTGGATGGAACGTGGTTTTTCGACTATCACCGCAGCGATCCAAACCCCAATATCAATCCCGAAGTGGCCTTTGAACAACCTCTTGTCCCTGAGACAGAGACTATTGACGTGCCCAGCCATTGGGTGTTGAGGGGAGAAGGTCGTTGGGGTGCTCCCGCCTATACCAATGTCGATTTTCCATTCCCCGTGGATCCACCCTTTCCTCCGGAAGATAATCCAGTCGGCGACTATTCGCGGTATTTCACGTGTCCGGAGTCTTGGCTTTCATCGGGAGGTCAGATTCGCCTGCGCTTCGAGGGCGTTGAATCCCAAGTCGTCGTCTGGGTGAATGGCCAATGGATCGGAATGGCCCGCGGTTCACGCCTCGCCCATGAATTCGACATCACCCAGGCACTTGTCCCCGGTGAAAATACAGTTACTCTTCGCGTCCATCAGTTCAGTGCTGGCTCCTACCTTGAGGACCAGGATCAGTGGTGGCTTCCAGGCGTGTTTCGTTCAGTTTCGCTCCGCTATCTCCCCGCTTTTTCAATCGAAGATCTGTGGATCAACACCGATTACGAGGCTGGGCAAGGATTTGCAACCCTTGAGCTAAGAGTGCGGGGAGCGCAAAGTGAAACTCTTGAAGCGAATCTGGACATCGAAGGCCTCGGGGCATCAACGCTGACGCTCGCGCGAGGGGAGGATGGTCGCTACCGGAGCGAAAACATCGGCCTCGGAACTGTCCAGCCGTGGAGCCCGCAATCCCCGAAACTTTACGCCGCGCGCGTGCAAGCGGTGGGGGAGGGAGGCCGCCTGACGGAAGAGCGCCACCTGCGCCTCGGCTTCCGAAGGGTCAAAATCGTTGATGGTGTTCTGCATGCCAATGGGCAGCCCCTGACGCTTAACGGTGTCAATCGCCATGAAATTCGCGCCGACGAAGGGCGAGTATTCAGCGAAGAATTTGCGCGCACCGATCTTGAACTCATGAAGTCGATGGGTATTAACGCGATCAGAACATCCCATTACCCGCCTCATCCACGCCTTCTTGATCTGGCCGATGAAATTGGCCTGTGGGTCATGCTCGAGGGAGATATTGAAACTCACGGTTTTGAGGGTAATCGCACGTGGATTGATAACCCCTCTGATGATCCACGGTGGGAAGGCTCCTACCTCGACCGCACCGAACGTGCCTTTGAGCGCGACAAGAATCATGCCAGCATTTTCTGCTGGAGCCTAGGGAACGAATCCGGAACGGGACGTAACTTGGCAGCGGCCGCACGTTGGCTCCACGAACGCACCCACGGACGCGGGATTGTCCACTACGAGGGCGACCATGCCATGGAGTATGTCGATATCTACTCGCGGATGTATCCGACGCTTGAAGAAGTCGCCGCAGTGCTTGATGACACGGATCTGCATGCCCCTGTTGCTGTCCCAAGCCATGCAAGTGCGGCTGTAGATGACGCTGCGAAAGAACGTATTCGCAGTGCTCCCTACATCATGTGTGAGTACCTCCATGCGATGGGAACCGGCCCTGGTGGAGCCGCTGCTTACGCCGAGCAAATGAGCCATCCTCGTCACGCTGGAGGCTTCGTGTGGGAGTGGCGTGACCATGCGCTGTGGCGCACTCTTCCTGATGGGCGTCGTTCTCTTGCTTATGGCGGCGATTTTGGCGAGGACGTCCATGATGGGAATTTCGTCTGCGATGGCTTGGTTGATGCGCTTTCGCGTCCCTATGCGGGGACTTGGGCATGGATTCGCGCGCTCGCACCTGATGCGCCGATCCTTCACGATCGAGCGCAAAAATCGGGTGGCGAGGCCGAGGAGCGCTTGCGTGCTTTGGCTTCGTCGGCCTCTTCCCTGCTTTCCTCTGACGAGGCCGAGTGCGGCGCCGTGTTTGATGCTCGTGGGCGCATGGAGTCCATGGGCGGGCTTCCGATCATGGCAGAGATCAGCGTTTACCGTGCGCCAACGGACAATGATCGCGGTCGCGGTCCCGTCGACTATTGGGGGATTTCCTCTGATGCTCTGGGTCCACTGGGAACAGGGACCGGGCAATGGGGAGTCTCCCACGCTCAGCGATGGGAAATGGCGCGTTTGCATCTCCTGCGCAGAACCTGGCATGGAAGCGCCCGTGAGAGCGGAACGCGGGTGCTAATTGAACGCTGGGCGCCGCCAGCCGCGCAGTTTGGGCTTGAGGCTCGTTGGAGTTTTACTCCCGTAGACGGAAAAGCCGCAGGTGCATCTGCGGGTGCTGCGCTGCCGGGAAGTTGCCTCGTCGTCAAGGTCGAAATGACTCCCTATGGGCACTGGCCAGAGCGCATCCCTCGCACAGGGGTTCGTCTGCGTATCCCGGGAACGGGGTGGACGGCCTCGTGGGTGGGGGAGACGGATATTGCTTATGCGGATATGCCCGGCGCTAATCCAGATGGGTTTGGGTGCGCTGAGCTTGAAGATCTATGGGATGTGGGCATCAAGCCTGAAGAAGGCGGACATCGACCGGGATTGAAGGTTCTTGAGCTACGTGGGGAAGAGCGTGCGCTCATTATCATTCCCCAAAGCGAGATGGGTTGGAGCGCCTCGCGTTGGAGTGAGCGTGAGCTTGCCCAAGCGGGACACTGGGAAGACCTGCCGGTATCAAATCAAACCTTTGTCTGGCTTGATGCTATTCAAGATGGCATTGGGACTCGCTCGTGTGGCCCTGATGCTCGCCCTGAATTCGGTGCTCGTATGAAAGCGTGCACCATGGAATTCGTTGTTTGTGTAACGGATCTATAACAATTGTCTGCTACGCAACGTGAAGTCTGGCTGGCGAAGGTAGCCTAGGCTTATCAACTAACACGAGATAGTTAGTGATTCGGTATTCATATCGATCTACGACACGAACCAATGGAGGTTTCGCATGTTGAAGAAAAGGATGGCCGCCGGTGTTGTCGCCTTGGCCATGATGAGCACTCTTGGGTTGAGCGCCTGCTCGAACGGCAGTGACTCTTCCTCGAATTCCGCAAGCAGCGGATCGGCATCGGGTTCTATCCCCAAGCCTGATGTTTCCTGCGATATTCCCGCAACGAATCTCGACGATTCGAAGATCGACACCTCGAAGGTCGAAGGTGAAATCACCTTCCAGACTCAGGGCCTCAAGACCGACTTCGGCGACTTCTTCACCAAGAAGATCAAGGAATTCGAAGATGCGAACCCCGGCGTCAAGATTAAGTGGACTGACCAGGCCGGTGGTGCAGAGTTTGACCAGACCATCACTGCTCAGGCAACCAACTGCCAGATGGCAGACGTTGTGAACGTTCCTTCCTCGACCATCCTGGCTCTGTCAAAGTCCAACCTCCTCATGGACTTTGATGTGAAGGCTCCCGGCATTGGCGACAAGTTCGTTCAGACCATTTGGGATTCGACCAAGCTGGGTGCAAACAAGCACCACACAGCGCTTCCTTGGTACTTCGGACCCTACATCACCACCTACAACAAGGAAGTTTTCAAGCGCGCAGGCTTGGATGAAAACACCTCTCCCAAGACCATGGAAGAGATGTTCGACTACGCCGCTAAGGTCGGTGCAGACGGCAAGGGCGATTACGGAATCTACGGCTCCCCGCAGTGGTACATGACCGCTCAGCTGCACGGCATGGGGGTTAACCTCATGAATGCTGATAAGACCGAGTTTGCTTTTGCAGACAATGAGCAGGCCATCAAGTACGTGACTCGCTTGGCTGAACTCTACAAGAGCGGTGCAATTCCGAAGGACTCCCTGACCGGTGAACCCGATCCCGGCAAGGCATACGCTGACGGAAACCTCGCATTCGGTACCCCGAATGCCTCCTTCCTGAAGTCCGTGAAGGCCAACAACGCGACCGTCTACAACAACACTGGCGTTGGCCCCTTCCCGACCAACCCCGGAATCAAGCCGGTCTTCGAAGGCCAGTACATTGGCGTGTCGGTCTCGACCAAGAACGCTCCTCTGTCCATGAAGTTCGCCGAGTGGATCACCAACGCTGAGAACGAATACGCATGGACTCACGATGGCGGCGCGATCATCTTCCCGGCAGCAACTAGCGCTCTTGACAAGCTCGTTGCTAACCCGCCGGAGATCGCAAACGATCCCGTCTTCAAGGCTGCTTACGAGGAAGCCGCTAAGGCTGCAAAGGACGCCGAGGCCTACACCGACGTCTTCTACACCACCGGTGGCGTTCAGGACAGCTTGGTTGAGAATGTCAACAAGGCAATCCGTGGAGAGGTCGACGCTAAGACCGCTCTGAAGACTGCACAAGATCAGATGAACAAGAAGCTCAAGGCTCTTGGCGAATGATCTAACCCTTGCCGGGGCGAAACCGCAGTGCGTTTCGCCCCGGCAAAACCTCTGAACAGCACCGAAGGACCTGACAATGTCGTCACGTACAGGACGTGCCCCAAGCCGATCTCTTAATGGGGCAGCGCGTTTCCGCCCGGGATGGATGCCGTGGATCTGGATTACACTCCCGGTCTTGGCAATTATTACTTTCTACATTTATCCCTTCATCACAACGGTTTTCGTGTCTTTCACGAAGACCAAACCGCTGAGGAAAATTGGTCCCTTCATCGGGATCGAAAACTACACCTACGTTCTGAACGACCCTGAATTCTGGGGATCTCTGCGCAACTCACTCATCTACGCGGTCTGCGTTGTTCCTTTGATGGTGCTTCTCCCTCTTCTTCTTGCGCTCCTAGTCAAGACCTATGTTCCGGGCATCGGATTTTTCCGAGCGCTCTACTACCTGCCGGCGGTTTCCTCGCTGGTCGTCATCTCATTGGCATGGCGCTACTTGCTCAATGAGAGAGGCCCCGTCAATAACCTCCTGACTTCTTGGGGGATGGATACGGTTCCTTTCCTCTCGAATCAGTGGCTGATCCTTTTCTGTGCCATGCTCATTACCCTGTGGCAGGGCTTGCCCTACTACATGATTCTGTACTTGTCCGCCTTGGCGAACGTCGATAAGTCTCTTTACGAGGCCGCCGAGCTTGACGGAGCAGGAAGTGTCCGTCGTTTCTTAACCGTCACTGTTCCCGGTGTCAAGGTCATGATGTTCTTGGTTGCGACACTGACAACGATTGGCTGTCTCAAGATCTTCACCGAGGTCTACCTGCTTGGTGGAACCGCTTCACCAACGAAGACTTTGACCATGTACATTCGAGACTGGACCGATCCGACGTATGGCTCTCTAGGCAAGGGCGATGCCGCTTCAGTGTGTCTCTTCCTGATCACCTTCGGATTCATTATTGCCTCCCAGAAGCTCCAGAGGAAGGCTGAAGATCAATGAGTACCGCATCTGCAACTAGTGCAGCCACGTCCTCGTCGAAGTTTGCACAATGGCGCAAGGCTCGCAAACTTGAAAATCAGTCACGAAATGTGGCATCGCGCCAGATCAAGGGTTCTCGCCTTGTACTGCGCTACATCACCCTAGTCGTCGTTGCAATCCTCATGGTCGGCCCGCTTCTGCTTCCTCTCCTTGCAGCATTCAAAGCGCCGGGAGAGTCTGTCTTCGGCCAGGGCGCAACGATCTTCCCGCAGCATTGGTCATTGGCAGCTTTCGCGACGCTGTTCAAACAAACTGGAATCCTGCGAGCAATCGGCAACTCGGTCATCGTTGCCGCGCTGACGGTCGTTTCAAACATCATCTTGTCCTGTTTGGGCGGTTACATGCTTTCGAGGCGTGGGTGGACTGGCCGCAACATCATGTACTTCGTTGTCCTCTCGGCGATGATCTTCCCCTTCGAATCCATCATGCTGTCCCTGTACTCGATGATGGTCTCAATCGGCACGTACAAGACGCTTACCAGTGTGTGGATGGTCGCCATGATCGGCCCCTTCCAGATCCTCATAATGCGCGCGGCTTTCCTTGGAATCCCCGAAGAAATTGAAGACGCAGCACTGATTGATGGGGCGGGTGAATGGTCGCGTTTCTGGAGGATTTTCCTCCCTCAGGTACGTGGAACTCTCACGGTTGTTGGCCTGACATCCTTCATCGGTGCTTGGTCCGACTTCCTTTTCCCGTTGCTCATGCTTGTTGACAACGATAAGCACACCTTGATGCTGGAACTGACGGCAATTCAAAATTCCGCTCAGGGAACGACGTACCAGTTGGTGTTGGCTGGTGCTGTTGTGGCATTGGTTCCGGTTGTCCTCGTCTTCGCCTTCTCGCAGAAGTACTTCTTCCGCGGGATTGAAGACGGCGGTTTGAAGTTCTAGACCCATAAGGCATAACTCATGAGTGACGAACTGAGCGAAGATTTTGCCCCCGATGCACTAGAGGCCGCAGGCGCTCTGCGTCAATATCCGGATCCCGGATATGTTTGGCCCTCAGACCCGCGCACCCTCGCTGCCCTTGAAAAGTGGAGAGACCATAAGGTCGGTGTCATCATCCACTGGGGAATCTTCTCTCACATTGGGCAAGATGGTTCATGGTCACTGCACCGCCAGCGTTTGGGCGGCTTCACAGATCCGCCTGAAGACTGGACGGGGAGCGATGAGGAATACCACTCCTGGTATTGCGATCAGGCTCGTTCCTTCACCGGAGAGGACTTTAACGCCGAGGAATGGGCATCAGCGTGTGCAAAGGCAGGAATGCGCTATCTGGTCTTTACGACAAAGCACCACGATGGCTATGCCATGTACGACACCGATTTCTCGAACTTCAAGTCGACCAGTGAAGATGCGGGGCTGGGGCGGGACATTGTCCGCGAGATGTTCGACGCTTTCCGTGCACACAACATGGAGACAGGTGTTTATTTCTCGAAGGCCGATTGGAACCATCCAGGATATTGGGATCGTGCACGTACGATCACTGACCGCTATCACAACTTCGATATTGAGACGCACCGCGCAAAGTGGGATTCCTTCGTTCGATACACCCACAATCAGATCGATGAGCTGCTGCGCAACTATGGCAAGGTCAACGTGCTGTGGCTTGACGCAGGATGGGTCCGCGAACCCGATGAGCCGATCGATATTGATCAGATAGCCGAGCATGCTCGCGAGCTCCAACCCGATATTTTGGTCGTGGACCGTGAGGTTCACGGGGTGAATGAAAACTATCGAACTCCCGAGCAGGAAGTCCCCGAGAATATTCGTCTCTACCCTTGGGAATCGTGCATCACAATGACTCGTGGCTGGTGCTCGATGCGCCCCGAAGAGCCGATCAAGCCCATGCGCCACATTATCTCCAATCTCTTGGCGATTGTGTCGCGAGGCGGGAACTACCTGATCGGGATCGGCCCAGATGCTCAAGGACGCATGTCGAGCTGGATTGGGCGAGGCCTCGAGGAGCTTGGTAACTTCCTAGGCGTCAACGGTGAGGGGATTTACTCAACTCGTCCGTGGCTGGAGATCGACCAGGTGACGGGGGATGACGGGTGGTCGTGGTACACGACGCGGCCCAAGGACGATGACCAGCGAGTCTTCTTCTTTGGGATGCCCCCGGCTCCCCTCGCTGACGAGGCCACAGAACTTTCCCTCGAAGAAGCGACTTTTGCCCCTGCTGGCCTTGCGTCAACGTGGCTTGAGGTTCCCGGGGAAGTTTCCCAGGCGCGAATCCTTGGGAGCGTCGAACCCGTCATCGTTGAGAATCGTGAAGGCTCATCACGCCTCGTGATTCCACAGACCGATTTGCACTACGCAATCGGACTCGAACTCACCTTCTGAGTCTGAGCGATTCGACGCGGTGATCTGAACCCTTTGTAAAGACCATCGTTGCGCGCTCGCGGGTTGGGGCAATGTTCTCCAAGAGGTTCGGGAGGTTAATTTCTTCCCAAATCGAGCGAGCCGTGGCCTCGGCCTGAGCGTCGGTAAGCGAAGCGTAGGTGCGGAAGAAGGAATCTTCACGAGTAAATGCGGTTTGGCGTAGCGTGAGGAAACGGTCCACGTACCACTGCTCGATGTTCTCTGGTGAAGCATCAACGTAAATGCTGAAATCGAAGAAGTCGGAGACAGCCACCGGCATCACTCCGGGACCCCACTTGGGGGGTTGGAGGACATTGAGTCCTTCAACAATCAGAATGTCGGGGCAATCGACGACGATGCTTTCGCCTTCGACGATGTCATAAACGACATGTGAATAGACGGGTGCTTGGACATTACGCACCCCCGATTTCACCGCCGAAAGAAAAGAGATGAGCGCGGGGCGGTCATAGGATTCGGGAAAACCTTTTCGACCAAGCAAGCCTTTGGAGCGGAGCACTGCGTTGGGGAAAAGAAAACCATCAGTGGTGATCAGGTCGACTCGTGGGGTTTTCTCCCAGCGTGAGAGCAAGAAACGAAGGAGGCGTGAAACGGTTGACTTGCCCACTGCAACTGATCCGCCGATACCGATGATGAAAGGCACGTGAGTGCGGCACGGACGCATGAGGAAATTTGCTCGTTCCTGCTCAATCCGGCGATGTCCCTCAACGTAAAGCTGGAGAAGCGCAGTCAAAGGTCGATAGATCGCATCGACCTCGGCAATATCAATGGGATCGCCAAGGGTTGCTAAGCGTGCCAAATCAGAATGCGTCAGGGGGAGGGGAGTGCGGTCTGCCAGTTTGTCCCACTGGGCGCGCGAATAGAAGTCGAAGGGGGAATCTTCGGAAGTGGTGCTGTCGCTCACAGTCAATATTGTGGCAAGCCCGCGGGAGCTTAAGCCAATCAATGGTCCTCAATCTGAAAAAGTGTTACCTATCGCGCAGGTGAAGAAAGCAACTTTCATCTTGTGCAATCTCAATCATCTACTAGCCTGAAACAGTTGCATGAACGGTTGTCTGTATTGACATATACGAAAATTGGGAGGTGTCATGATCGACTACTTCATCGCGCTACTTCCGGCCCTTTTCCTTGGCTTCATGTCCATCGTCCTTGTTGCTCAGGGCGGCGATGATCGACAAAAGACCTTGGGAACTTTGGGAGGCGCCTTCCTCTTCTCAGCTCTGGCAACCCCCTTCATCGATGTTCATTGGACAACCAAGACCCTACTCATTTCCTTCCTCTCAGGCTTGATCCTTGGATTCGGCCAATATCTCCAAATTCTCTGCCTGAAGATTCTCGGTGTTTCACGCACCATGCCGCTGACGACTGCGGGCCAGATTATCTTCATGTGCCTGGGTGGGATCATTCTCTTCGGTGAGATGAACCATGGTCTTGCACTTGTCTTTGCGCTGAGCTCTATTGCGCTTCTCACCTTGGGCGTTGTCTTCATCTCCAAGACCGAAAAAACAGCGGAAGCTGCCGAAGAAAACGTTGATTGGAAGCGCGGGACAATTCTTCTGGTGGTGTCAACCACCTGCCTTGTCGCCTACCTGCTGATTGTTCAAGGCTTTGGTTTGGATGGCCGCTCCGTGATCCTTCCTCAATCGGTCGGTTACTTCCTTGTCGCTCTCATCGCAACGATTCCTGCGCTTTCGCCTCAACTTGGCAAGGAAGACAATCGCTGGAGTCTACTTACTCTTCGCCAACTGATCCCCGGCATGATGTGGGGTGCGGCAATCCTGCTGACGCAGATTTCCTCGGCACGTTTGGGCGTCGCAGTTGCCTTCCCCCTGTCGCAGATGGGCGTCATTATTCAGACTTTTGGTGGGATCTTGATCCTCCACGAGACGCGCACGCGTCGCGAGATGCGATGGACGATCATTGGCGTTGTCATCATGGTCATCGGTGTCATCATGGTGGGCGTTGCTCGCTCATTCAGCTAGACCGCGCTTGCGCCAGATGTCCCCATTGATCACGTGAAACAATGGGGGTATGGCTGAGCAGATCCCTTTCTTTGATCCCCAAAGTGCGCGTGAGTTTCTTTTCGCGCCTTCCGCTGATGAGGATAAGTATCGCCGAGGCGTTGTGGGCGTTGTAGCGGGATCTGATACCTATCCGGGGGCTGGGCTGCTGACAACCTTTGCTGCCTCGAACACCGGCGTGGGCATGGTTCGTCTGAATTCGACCCGCCGGGTAGAAGATCTGGTTCTCCACTACGCTCCCGGTGTTGTGACCGTGGGCGGTCGAATCCAAAGTGGAGTGATTGGTCCGGGATGTACGAATGAGCGCTACGAGGATTGCCGTGAACTCGCGCAATTCTGTATCGACTCCAAGCTTCCTCTGGTGATTGATGCGGGCGCGCTTGACTTAGTTAAAGGCCTTCGTGACTATGCGGATGCGCAGTCACGTTCCCTTTCGCGCGCTATTCTCACCCCTCATCACGGCGAGGCTGCGCGCCTTCTCACCCAGTTGGGTAGTCCGCGTTCTCGCGCAGATATTGATGCTGATCCTGCTGCTTCGGCCAATGAGCTCGCCTTGCTCACGGGCGCCGTTATCCTTCTGAAAAGCTCGACTACTGTCTGCTCATATCTCCATCATGACCAGGGGAGCCGGACTCAAGAAATCGTCTCGATTCTTCAAGAAAACCCCTGGGCTGGGGTCGCAGGTAGTGGTGATGTGCTTGCCGGGGCGGTCGCGGGGATCGCTGCGGGGTTCCAGGCGCGAGCTGAGCGCCGGCAGGGGAACCCGTCGATTTCCGAGGCCGAATGCGCAACCCTTGCGAGCCTTGGAGCGTGGGTGCATGCCCAAGCGGCCTTCCGGGCAGGCGTGGGTTCGCAAGGTCATGTACATCCCATTCAAGCCATTGATATTGCCCGTGCTCTTCCAGAAATCATCGGCGAACTGTGTTCCTAGTCGCCGAGGGTGCGATACTTGGGGAGTGGAAACTTCCAAACGTGGATGCGGATACCCTTCGGTAGCATCCGTTGATCTTGCAGCATTCGCGCATAATCTTGCCCATTTGCGAACCTGCGCCCCGTCTTCTCTGCAGATGGCGATCATTAAGGCTGATGCCTACGGACATGGTTTGCTTCCCCTTGCCCAAGCTGCCCTGGGTGCTGGAGCCGATTGGCTGGGGGTCGCTCAATTAGCCGAGGCCTTCGAGCTGCGTGTTGGCCTCGATAACGCGGGGATTGCGCGTGATAGCGCACCGATCCTGGCATGGATTTCCACCGCTGGAAGTGATTTCGAATCCGCAATCCGCGCAGATATTGACCTGTCTGTGTCCTGGACGTGGGTTCTAGATGAGGTCTGTGCAGCGGCACGTCGCTGTGGGCACCCCGCCAGAATTCACGTCAAGGTCGACACGGGGATGTCACGTGCGGGTTCAACCTTGGCCGATCTGCCGGAGCTCGCCCAAGCTGTACGAACCGCAGAAGATGCTGGACTTGTCCAGGTTATTGGCGCTTGGAGTCACCTTTCACGAGCAGATGATCCCAGCGTGGCCGGCGAAGAATCTACACGCCGGCACCGTCAGATTTTTGAAGAGGGGCTGAGCATCCTCGCCGAAGCAGGAGTGCGTCCGCAGATTCGCCACCTTGCTGCAACCTCGGGAATTTTGTGGCACCCGGAAACCCACTACGACATGGTTCGCGCGGGGATCGGAATGTATGGGCTTTCCCCAGATCCTTCAGTCGCAAGTGCTCAGGAACTGGGACTGACACCCGTGATGACGCTGAGCGCTCCACTTACGTCAGTGAAGGTCATCGAAGAAGGGACCCCGGCCTCGTACGGAGGAACCTGGCAGGCCCCAAGCCGTCGTTGGGTGGGTTTGGTCCCACTGGGATACGGAGATGGGATCCTGCGAGCGGCTTCCAATGGCGCGCCGGTTGCTGTTGAAACTGATTCAGGTCTGGTGAAGGCGCAGGTCGTTGGCCGAATCTGCATGGACCAATTCATCATTGACCTGGGGCCCGCTGAAGGGCAGGAAGGCACAGCTACGCAAAACAGTGGTAGTGCGCCCGCAAAGGTAGGAGATCAAGCCATTCTTTTCGGTGACCCGGCCAGGGGATACCCGATCGCAGATGAGTGGGCCGCGCATGCGGGCACAATCAACTATGAGGTCATTACTCGTTTGGGAGAGCGCATCCCCAGGCAGTACGTGAACGAAGAGGAATAATGACGCAGATACAGAAGTACAGCTATCGTGTGAGCGATGCGGAGCAGACTCGCGAGTTAGGTGAACAGCTTGCGCATCACTTACGCGCGGGCGACCTTATCATGCTCCGAGGCGGTTTGGGCGCCGGTAAGACTACCTTCACTCAGGGAATTGGTCGCGGCCTTCAGGTTCGAGGGACAGTTGCCTCACCGACCTTTATTGTCGCGCGTGTTCACCCCTCGCTGGTCGGAGGCCCCGATCTTATCCATGCTGATGCCTATCGAATTCGCGACCTCGATGATCTGGAGACTCTCGATCTGGATTCAACTATTGATCAGGCCGTGACAGTTGTTGAATGGGGTGAGGGTAAGACCGAAGCCATGAGTGATGCGCGCCTTGAAATCGAGGTGCGGCGCGCGAGCGGGGGAGAAGCTACACGTGACGGTGATGTTGTAGACCTCGAGAGCATGGATGACGGTCAACGTATCATCGCATTTACGCCCTACTCGCATCGCTGGGACGGTGTCTTTGATGACCTTGCACCACAGTTACGTGCGAGTGTGGAATAGGATCGACTTATGACCGAATTGTGCATTGATACCTCCGGAGCAACTGCAGTAACCGTCGTCGATGACGGAAAGATACTGGGGAGCTCGAGGAATGAGTCGGGTCGTCATCACGCGGAATCGATTACCCCCTGCGTCCTTGAAGCCCTTGAAGAGGCCGGTTTGCCGACCGACGTTGCAAAGGCCGGTCTTGACGCTGTGTGCGTAGGCACCGGTCCGGCCCCCTTCACCGGTCTGCGCGCCGGACTTGTTTCAGCACGTGTCTTCGGCAAGGCGGCGGGGATTCCGGTCTACGGCATCTGCTCTTTGGACGTTATCGCCCGTGCTGCTTTGGATCGCTTGTCTCCCGACACTCATGTGTATGCATTGACCGATGCTCGCCGTAAGGAACTGTATTGGGGACATTACCTTGCAGAAGGCCCCGATGATGTTCGTTTGCTTGGACGTCTTGAGGTTGGCTACGCGCGTACCTTGAGCAGTGCCTTGCGTGAACAAGAAGGGCTGCTGGTTTCTGATGCGCCGATCCCGGCGCACAGCGTCGATGAACTTGCCGGCGCAGAGATGGGACCGGTTCTTCCCCTAGATCCTTCAGTGATGGTTCGCATTGTCCGCGCGCGCTTGGCTCGCGGAGGAGAGGACCGCTTGGGTACCGAACCCTTGTATCTGCGTCGCCCCGATATTCATGGGCAAGCGCCGGAGCGCATGTGAGCACAGCAGATCCCAGTGCCCTCGCCCAAGGCGCTAAGGAAACGCTAAGCGCTTGCGCGCACAGGCTCGCCCAGACCTCGGGAGGAAAGCTTGTCGTGCTGGGTCCGCAGGACTGGCATGCGGTTATTGCACTGGAACAGGCGATTTTCCCCGAGGATCCGTGGACACCTGGGATGGTTGCCGAGGAACTCTCCTCGGGGTTGAGCGTCTACTTTGGCGTGTGCGCCGATGCTCCCCATGGTGAACTTCCTGTGTTGTGCGGCTATGCGGGTGTCAAGGTTGGCCTCGATAGCGACGTAATGACTATGGGGGTTCTTCCCGATTTCCGAGGCCGTGGCTTGGGTCGCGCGCTGATGGACGCTTTGCTTGAGCTTGCCCGTCAGCGGGGGAGCGAACGAGTTTTCCTGGAAGTGCGCGCGTCCAATACCCCAGCGATCACACTGTACGAGCAATCAGGTTTTGAACGTATCGGTGTGACCAAGGCATATTTCCGAAACCCGCGTGAAGACGCGGTAAACATGCGTCTTGTTTTCGGCGCATGAAAATACGAAAAATTATGTTGCCCTAATACGGTGTTTTCTGACAGATTTTGTCGACTTTGTGACGCATTTTTACCGGGCTTCTCTGCGCTGTTATTTCCCTGAAAAATCAGGGTTTTGTGGAAGACTTATCTGACGCTGTGAGCAGATCGGGTGCGCGCGGGCCAGCAGTCCTACGGAAATGACACTCCTTCAGCTTAGGCTTGAGTCATGGCCACAAAAACTGTCGCAACTCGCAAGCGTCGCGCATGGACTACGACCGTTTTCGTCAAGCAGCTTATGGCGATCTCCGGCATCGTGTTCGTGCTCTTCCTTCTTTTCCACTCCTACGGCAACCTCAAGATGTTCTTGGGGCAAGAAGCCTACGATCACTACGCACACTGGCTGAAAGAAGAAGCCTTTGTGCCGATCTTCCCTCACGGTGGGTTTATCTGGGTATTCCGCGCAGCCATGGTTCTCATGCTGGTGATCCACATTTGGGCAGCAGCAGTGACTTGGAAGCGCTCACGCCGCGCACGTCGCAGTGCGTACGTCGTCAAGCGCAGTGCAGCTGATGCTTATGCAGCTCGCACTATGCGTATGACCGGTGTTCTGCTCTTCTTCCTCATCGTCTTCCACATCCTGCACTTCACCACGGGAACCATCCGTACCGGATTCGTCGCAGACTCCACTCCTTATGAGCGCATGGTCGCGACCTTCCAGAATCCCTTGATGGTTGTTGTCTACCTGATCTTCATTGGTCTGGCAGCACTCCACGTTTCTCACGGTTTCTGGTCGGCATTCCAATCTCTGGGTTGGGTCCGCGGTGGAACCCGCAAGTTCATGGAAGTTCTCTCCGGCTTGGTCGGTGCACTGATCTTCCTGATGTTCGCGCTTCCCCCGCTGGCGATCGTTGCCGGTTACATCTCCTGACAAGGATATTGAGACATGACTGATACTTTGATTCACGGGCTGTACCGCGAAGGCGAGGATATCGCCGACACCAAGGCCCCGCTGGATGTTCCCCTTGCAGGCGCTTGGGAAAAGCGTAAGTTCACTGCAGCTCTGGTCAACCCCGCAAACCGCCGTAAGCTCCACGTCATCATCGTGGGAACCGGCCTTGCCGGTGGCGCAGCTGCCGCCTCGCTGGGCGAGATGGGCTACAACATCGACGTGTTCTTCTACCAGGATTCCGCTCGTCGCGCGCACTCCATTGCAGCGCAGGGTGGTATCAACGCTGCGAAGAACTACCGTAACGACAACGACTCCGTCTACCGCCTCTTCTACGACACCGTTAAGGGTGGCGACTACCGCGCACGTGAGACCAACGTCTACCGTCTGGCTGAGGTTAGCGCAAATATCATCGACCAGTGCGTCGCGCAGGGCGTGCCCTTCGCACGTGAATACGGCGGCCTGCTCGACAACCGCTCCTTCGGTGGCGTCCAGGTGTCGCGTACTTTCTACGCACGTGGCCAGACAGGTCAGCAGCTGCTGATTGGCGCCTACCAGGCGCTCGAGCGTCAGGTTGCTGCCGGTACCGTTACCGAGCACTCCCGCCACGAAATGGTCGAACTCATCGTTTCTGACGGCCGCGCTCGCGGTATCGTCGCGCGCGATATGGCGACCGGCAAGCTTGAAACCCACATCGCTGATGCGGTTGTTCTGGCAACCGGTGGCTACGGAAACGTCTTCTTCCTGTCGACGAACGCCATGGGCTGCAACGCCACCGCAATTTGGCGTGCATACCGCAAGGGCGCATACTTCGCGAACCCCTGTTTCACCCAGATTCACCCGACCTGTATTCCACAGCACGGAGATCAGCAGTCCAAGCTGACCCTGATGTCCGAATCCCTGCGTAACGATGGTCGTATTTGGGTTCCCAAGAAGGCAGAGGACTGCGACAAGGATCCTCGCGATATTCCCGAAGAGGATCGCGATTACTACCTTGAGCGTATTTACCCCGCATTCGGCAACCTAGTGCCTCGTGATATCGCATCGCGTCAGGCCAAGAACATGTGTGATGAAGGTCGTGGCGTAGGCCCCGCAATTCGCGAGACCGATGCCGAAGGCAATGAACGCGTTATGCGTCGCGGCGTCTACCTGGACTTCTCCGAGGCCATTGGTCGCTTGGGCAAGGCTGCAGTCTCCGCCAAGTACGGCAACCTCTTCGATATGTACGAGCGCATCACGGGCGACAACCCCTACGAAGTGCCCATGCGTATCTACCCGGCTGTCCACTACACGATGGGTGGCCTGTGGGTTGACTACGATCTGGAATCAAACCTCCCCGGCCTCTACGTTGCCGGTGAAGCAAACTTCTCTGATCACGGCGCAAACCGCCTGGGTGCATCCGCACTGATGCAGGGCCTGTCCGATGGCTACTTCGTTCTTCCGAACACCATCAACGACTACCTGGCACACTGCTTCAACCTCCCCAAGCTGGATGAGTCCTCCGAGGATGTTGTTGAGGCACTGAACTCCGCTCAGGGACGCATTGACAAGCTCATGTCGATCAACGGTTCCCGTTCGGTGGATTCCTTCCACAAGGAACTGGGCCAGATCATGTGGGAATACTGCGGTATGGAGCGTCGCGAAGCGGGACTGAAGAAGGCCATCGAGATGATCCGCAAGCTTCGCGCCGACTACTGGCGTGACGTTCGCGTTCCGGGCAAGTCGATTGGTGAACTCAATCAGTCCCTTGAAAAGGCTGGCCGTGTTGCAGACTTCATGGAGCTGGGTGAGCTTATGTGCATCGATGCCCTGCACCGTGAAGAATCCTGTGGCGGTCACTTCCGTGCGGAGTCGCAGACCCCCGAAGGTGAAGCCCTTCGCCACGATGACAAGTACCTCTATGTTGCAGCTTGGCAGTGGGGTGGCGAGGACCAGCCTCCGATCCTCCACAAGGAAGCCTTGATCTACAACAACATCGAGCTCAAGCAGCGGAGTTACAAGTGAACCTGACACTGAAGATTTGGCGCCAAAACGGACCCGAGGATCCGGGTGCCATGCACGAATACCAAGTCCGCGGCATCTCTGAGGAATCCTCGTTCCTGGAAATGCTCGACGTGTTGAACGAAGAGCTCTTTGCTCGCGGCGAAGAACCGATCGCATTTGACTCTGACTGCCGTGAGGGCATCTGTGGTCAGTGTGGCATTGTCATCAACGGCATTGCCCACGGCCCTGAGGTCACCACGACCTGCCAGCTGCACATGCGCTCCTTCAATGATGGTGATGTCATCACCATCGAACCCTGGCGCGCAGAAGCATTCCCGATCATCAAGGACTTGGTTGTTAACCGCAGCGCCCTGGACCGTATCGTCCAGGCCGGTGGATACATCTCGGTGAACACCGGTGCAGCTCCGGATGCTAACGGCACCCCCGTTCCCAAGCAGGATGCGGACCGCGCGTTCGAAGCCGCTGCTTGCATCGGTTGTGGCGCCTGCGTGGCTGCCTGCCCGAACGCCTCGGCAATGCTCTTCACCTCGGCGAAGGTTACTCACCTGCACCTGCTTCCTCAGGGCAAGCCCGAGAACTACCGTCGCGTCGTCAGCATGCTCAACCAGATGGACGAAGAAGGATTCGGTTCCTGCACGAACATCGGTGAGTGCGCGGCCGTCTGCCCCAAGCAGATTCCGCTGGATGTCATTTCCACGCTGAACCGTCAGCTGGGTAAGGCAGCGCTCAAGGGCGTGTGATCCTTTAAAGCAATCTTTGCAACACCGGTGTGGGGATGATCCATTAGGGTCGTCCCCACACCTTTTTGTAGGAAGGTGAGGGGCGAATGCACCAAGCACAGCAGCGGACTAAACTGGGCCGGGTGAGTGAAAAAGATCCTTTAGTACTGGGTATCGAATCAACCTGCGATGAAACAGGTGTTGCGCTGGTGCGCGGCTGCGACCTTCTGGTCGATCGCAC
Organism: Trueperella pyogenes; assembly: GCF_001070855.1. GTDB lineage: Bacteria > Actinomycetota > Actinomycetes > Actinomycetales > Actinomycetaceae > Pauljensenia > Pauljensenia pyogenes_A. Next base: position 100,693 of record NZ_JVLH01000014.1, read on the forward strand.
GGCTACATCAATGGATCAATACGCCCGTTACGGCGGAATTATCCCCGAAATTGCTTCACGCGCTCACCTTGAATCTTTCCTTCCCACACTTGAAAGCGCCCTTGATGAGGCCGGCGTGACTCTTAACGATGTCGATGCCGTGGCCGTCGCTGCTGGTCCTGGCCTGGTGGGCTCCCTGACGGTTGGTATCTGCGCGGCTAAGGCGCTGGCCTCGTCAATTGGAAAACCGCTGTACGGGGTTAATCACGTGATCGGTCACCTTGCGGTCGATAAGCTCGCAGAAGGTCCTCTGCCCGAGCGTTTCATCGGCCTGGTCGTCTCCGGTGGCCACTCGAATCTTCTTCTTATTAATGACATCGCAACGGATGTTCGTGAGCTCGGCGGGACCCTTGATGATGCTGCTGGCGAGGCCTTCGATAAGGTTGGTCGTCTTCTTGACCTTCCCTACCCGGGTGGTCCGCACGTTGACCGCCTTTCACAAAAGGGCGACCCCACTGCGATCCGTTTCCCGCGAGGTCTGGCCGCAGGCAAGGACCAGGAACGCCACAAGTACAACTTCTCTTTCTCCGGGCTCAAGACCGCGGTTGCCCGGTATGTCGAAGGCCTTAAGGAACGTGGCGAGGAGATCCCCGCTGAGGATATTTGTGCGGGCTTTTCCGAGGCCGTCAATGATTCCCTAACGGCGAAGGCAGTTCGCGCTGCACTTGATCACGGGTGCTCGACGATCGTTGTGGGCGGTGGCTTCTCGGCAAATTCCCGGCTTCGTGCGTTGCTGACTGAGCGAGGCAAGGCTGCCGGTTTGGAAGTCCGCATGCCTCCGCTGCGTTTTTGCACAGACAATGGGGCGCAGATTGCCGCCATGGGCTCAGAGCTTGTGCGTGCAGGGGTTGAACCTTCAGATTGGGATTTCTCTCCCGATTCCGGTATGCCCTTGACGCAAACCTCTATGCTTCCTCGGCACTGATTCGTCGGGCAATAATTGCCCGATGTGACTGATCAATTCGGGTGGCGATAACGACTCCTGCTTGGCTCCCCGTGAGTTTGAGGGATTTGCGCAGCGCATCGGGTTGAATGTCGGCACCGCGTTTTTTGACTTCGATACGTCCAATATCGTGTGCTCGAAGCGCCTGCTGAATATTCTTTGCGCGCAGGTTCACCTGGTCGATGACTTCGAATGCTGCAGCGAAAGGAGTTGGGATCAACTGCGATGCACTGAGGTAGGCGATCGATTCGCTGATGAGATGCGCGTTCAGATCTTCACTGAGCCTGGCGACCATTCCAGCACGAATAACCGCGGAATCCGGCTCGTAGAGGTAGCTCCCCAACTGCCCAACTATTGCCTTCCGGGCAGGTGAATCGGCGAAAGGCGTTTGGGGGTCCTCAAGGGTATGGACTTCATCGTGGGTGATGACGCATGCCGAACGCCCTGCTCCCTCGCTGGCTAGGGAGGGGGACCACAGCGCGGCCTCGAGAAGATCACCATCAACGCTTGTCCAGCGGGCGTGGAACTGGGAAGGAATGAGCTCGTAGGGAATGCCCGGCGCAACTTTCACCCCTAAACGCGGGACATGCTGTGCCCAGGACAGAACGCGGTCCAAAGAAGGGGACCAATCCGAGGGCGACGAAATGCGCTTGGAACCACCCTGCTTGCCTGTTCGGCGCGCGGGGTCAGCGAAAAGCGCGTCGAAACCTTCCGCCTTGAAATCTTCGGGACCAAGCGTGTTCACATCACGTTTCTCAACGCGAGCAGCGGGGAAAGAGGAAAGGTTTTCGCGAGCGGCGGAAAGGGCCTCGTCATTGATGTCGTAGGAGGTAACCCGCATGCCTGCGCGCGCGAAAGCAAGTGAATCTGCGCCGATCCCGCATCCGAGGTCTCCGATATGCGTTGCGCCGGCTTTCGTGAAGCGCGCCGCGTGCTCGCGGGCAAGAACCCATCGCGTTGCCTGCTCGTAGCCGTCGCGCGTCCACAGCATTGTGCGCGCAAGGGAGCCGAATTTTCCTTCCGCCTGGGTGCGTAACTGCAGTTGAGAGGCAATTGCCGAGGCCGTGGCTGGGTCATCCGTTTGCGCGCGGATTGCCAAACTGAGCTCCATGGGTGAGAAGTGACGGTATTCCTCGTTTTCTTCCCATTGGGCAAGAAGCTCACGTCCGGGGGAGCAGCAGAGTGGATCAATGGAGGACATGGTCTCTATTGTTGCGGAATTTCAGGGAATTAGAGAAAAGATATGGGGCGTGTGGGAGGCTGAGTGGAGGCGGAAGACAGCATTGGCACTCAGCTTGCTAGAGTGCCAATCGAGCCCTAGACTGAGTGGGTAAGCACACATGCGATCCCAAACCTGACCCCCGCGACGGCAGGGACGGGATGACATTAATCGTTATAAAAAGAAAGGGAGTGCTGAAATGGCTATCACCATCAAGCCCCTCGAAGATCGTATTGTCATCCGTCAGGTTGACAGCGAAGAGAAGACCGCTTCCGGTCTGTACATTCCCGATGCCGCCAAGGAAAAGCCGCAGGAAGGCGAAGTTCTGGCAGTGGGTCCCGGACGTGTTGACGACAACGGCAACCGCGTCCCCGTGGACGTCAAGGTCGGCGACCACGTGATCTTTAGCCGTTACGGTGGCACCGAAGTCAAGTACGGCGGCGAAGAACTGCAGATCCTGTCTGCACGCGACGTTCTGGCAATTGTCGAGCGCTGAATAGACGTTGATGCATCCGCGTGATGCATACAGTAGTGAGCCCGGAGTAATCCTCCGGGCTCACTACTTTTTTGTTCTGAGTGCAGCGCTGCTTGCTGTGAGCGCTGCGGCTGACTATGTTAGTGCTTCTGCTCTTCGCGCTGCTGCTCTTCGCGACTGCGCTACTGGCAATCGTTGTTAGTCCTGCTATTTGTCGCGAGTGTCCTGCTGATCTTTTGAAGGTGTGGAAGAGGGAAGAGAAGCAGAGCGTGGTTTCCAGAGTAAGGCAACAATAGCGCCGATAATCAGTGCTCCTGCAAGAGTGATCACCCATGCGGGTAGTGCCCCAAAAAGACCCATGATGGATTCTTCCCACGAAGCAAGAGTGTCAATGGAGACGATCCCACCAAGAGGGTTACTTAAGTCGATTGTGAAAATTGTGAAACCCAAAATGATGAGAACCAGTCCAGAGACCACATTTGTCCACGTCGTCTGACGCTTCAATAGAGTCACGGGTTTTGGTCGCACAATCGCTTGGATACGCCCCGCGGAATGCTGCCAGAGCAGTGCGAGCACCAAGAGGGGAAATGCCATTCCTGCGGAATAGAAAATGACTGCGATGATGCCTTCGATGACTGAACCGCCCAAAGAGGAAGTTGCCAGCACTGCTCCAAGGATGGGGCCCGCGCAACCAACGCCTGCAATTCCATAGGTAATGCCCAAGAGGTAGACCGCCCAAGCGGTATCACGTGACTGAGAAGCCGTTTCTAGGGAACGTACGCGGAAAACAGGAACATCCAAGGAGAAGAGTGTGATCAGCCCGGCAATAATCACCAAAAGGGCGATGACCTGGGTAATGAAGGCCGAGTGCTCTCTAATCAGCGCGACAACGCTTGATAAGGCTGCGCCCAGTGGGATCAAGGGAGTGAGTAGGCCCAGCCAAAATATCCCGCAGCGAGCGAACAATTTGCGTGGAGATTGAAATGCGTAGGAAAAGAAAGCGGGCAGAAGCATAACGGAGCATGGCGCGAGCAGCGTCAATACTCCACCGAGGAAAGCGATTAGAGGATTCACTTCTTAAGGTGTTCTGCCTGGTTCTGGATGGTTGCGCGCACGTAGTCGGCATCGCGGAAGCCCGAGATGAAGCTATCGCCAATGAACATGAAGGGTGTGCCCTGGATGCCGATCTTGTAGGCGTCGTTTTGTGCCTGTTTGACCTCTGCTGCCGTTTCAGGAGCGTTGGTATCGGCTTGGAAGCGCGAGATATCGGGGACTCCTGCCTTCTGGGCCAGAGAAGTCAAGGAATCCATCGTGTATTCGGGGTGGCCGGATGGGTTGGCCTCGCCATAGGCTGCGCTTACAAACTCCCAGAAACGTCCCTGGTTGGCTGCAGCAATGCCAGCCTGAGCGGCAAGGGGGGATGACTGTGAAATTTGTGCCAGGTCGCGCCACTCGATTCGCAAGGTGCCGTTGTTGACCAGATCTTGCAGTTGTGGTTCGACTTGTTGCGCGAAACGCGTGCAGTAGGGGCAGGAGAAATCAGAGTAGAGCACCATCACGACGGGAGCATCGATTGCCCCCTTTGCTCGCGCGTCATTGGCATCACGACGCTGCTGAGAGTGGATGATGTCGAGTCCCTGTTGATCGGTAACAGTTGGCGCGTAGGATGCTTGGGCTTGCTGTGGGGCAGCGGTGCTTTCCTGTGCTTGCTGCATTGGAGCTGCGCTAGCCGATGCCATCATCTGGGGTTGAGAAGTTGACGGACGGCTGGCCCACCAGACTGCACCAGCAACAAGAACGACAGCACATGCAAGAAGAAGAACGGCAATGATTCTCTGCTTGCCGAGGCCTCGAGATTCCATGGGACACCTTTCGCATTTCGCACGGGATGACGGGGATGGGTTTCAGTCTATTCCATAGAGAGTGGGGAATAGGAGGAACGGTTGACGCTAGGTAAAAGAAACTCGCTCGAGACACCGACCCGAGCGAGTTCGAGATGACGTAGTGAGTGTGTCAGGAGACTCGACGAATACGACGGCGCTGAATTTCTTCGCGACGTTCTTCTTCAGTCATGCCGCCCCAGATTCCATAGGGTTCCTGAGCTCGCAGAGCATACTCGCGGCACTGCTCAATGACAGGACAAGTTGCGCAAATGGCTTTTGCGTTGGCGGCACGGCGACGACGGGTTGAACCGCGTTCACCTTCGGGGTGGAAGAAAAGTTCCGTATCGAGGTCGCGACAGGCGCCCTGGTACTGCCATTCCCACGCGTCAATCGACGGGCCTGGCAGTCGAGAGACGTCAGACATGAGTACCTCCATTCATTGCACTTCCCTGCGCGAGACGTTCTCGGCGAGAAGGACTGCAAAAAGGGTACCGAATTGTGCAAGAGTTATTCAAGGCCCCTTCACAGAATCATAGTTGTCTCACAGGAAACTTCAGATGGCCGAAGTGACGCTGAAAACCGCATTATTACGGGAGATAACGAAACGCTGCAGAAATGCTGAAAGCGTAATTTTGTTGTCCGTTACATAGTCGTTCTTAGCTGTCAGCGGACAAAATCTGACCACTCGACTGGAAAAGACAAGAAGGAAAGCTGACAATCAATTAGGTAGCATTCACTTAGGTATCCTTCATCACGTCAGGAGTGGTCATGCCCCGTGCACAGCTCGTGCTTCCCGCTGCTCACGATGCGCCGCTGACCGTCACTGCAGTTTCTGCGAAACTCGGTGTTTCGGCCTCGACACTGCGAACGTGGGAAAGGCGCTACGGTCTAGGCCCCGGAGAGCGCTCCGCTGGCAGCCACCGTCGCTACCTTCCGGAAGATGTCGCCAGGCTGACGCATATGATCGAGCTGATTCAAAGTGGGGTCACCCCCTCTGATGCCGCTGCGATCGTTCTTGCTCAAGACAAGGGAGAGTTGGAAGAAGTTCGTCCCCCGCGCACGGCAGATGAACTGGTTGTTGCCGCGCGAGCAGGTGATCGGGACCGCCTTGTTCATCTCATCGAGGCAAGTGTCAGTGAAAAAGGCCTGCTTCATACGTGGATGCTTTTGGTTGAACCTGCTTTTGAAGTGATGGCTACTGATTACCACGGTGAAATTCCGGGTATTGCGGGTTCGTCAATGCTCAGCCAAGCGATGTATGACGTTCTTCGCGTCATGTCAGAGCAACGGCCCGAACCTAAGTTCCCGTCTTCGCCCAGCATCATTATTTTGGGCGATCGTGCGCATCTTCTTCCCGCGCATGTCATTGGGGTGGCCCTGCGGTGGTACGGTCCGAATGTCGTGGTCCTGGGAGCATGTAGCCGCGGCTGGATTGGTGGCCGCGAAAAACTTGATGCTTTTGTTGAAAACATCGATTCGCATGTTGCTGCCCTGATCACCATGGGACAGGGTGAGGACTGCAAGAACTTCGTCTCTGCGGCAGTTCACAACCACGGAATTGACGTCATCGAGGTGGGAACTCAATCCCCGCGCGTTCTGGACGACCATGTTCTTCGCGTTCGTACGGTCTCAGCGTGCGTTGAAGAGACTTTGGCCTTGCTGAGTGCGAAGGTTCCTGCAGCCTCAGTTCGCTGAATCTTTCTGCGTTTCCTCGTTCAATTACTGCATGTTCTTGCAACGTGTTAACGTAGACGCGTATCTATACGGTCGCGCAGGTGCGGCATGCACAGAGGATTAAAGATGACCCCGTGGGAAGATCGCCAGCTTATCGAAGCCTTCGATGAAGAATTTGAAGAACTTGTTCATTTTGCGGCGGGCTCGGTTGTAGATTGCGGTTTCGGATACATGGATCGCAATGGGGTAGTGGATCCTTCAAAGCCAGTTGAACTGTGGATTACCGGGCGGATGACCTATGTTTTCGCGCTCGCGGCGCTTAAGGGTTACGACTGGGCAATCCCCTTGGTTGATCATGGTATTCGTTGCCTGACTGAAGGCCCCATGTACGATGCCGAAAATGGCGGTTGGTTCTCCGGGCTCGTGACAGAGATTGTTGAACGCGAGGATGGCCCGCATTGGAAGGCGATTGAACCAGCGAATGACGGCCTGAAGCAGGCATACGCACACGCATTTGTCATTCTTTGCTCGAGCGCTGCAACAGTGCTTGGTCGTCCAGGTGCTCGTGAGCTTCTTGATCGCGCGCTGGCTGACCAAGAACTCCATTGGTGGGAGCCCCAGTTCGGACGCGTCTGTGAATCCTGGAACCGTGATTACACCCGCGCTGAGAGCTACCGCGGCGTCAATGCGAATATGCACACCGTAGAGGCTTACCTAGCAGCCTATGACGCGACGGGTGATCGCATCTGGTTGGATCGGGCACGCGGAATCTGTCGTTTCGTTGCCGAGGTCGCTGAGAAGCTGCATTGGCGTATTCCCGAACACTTCGATGCCGAGTGGAACATGCTTCCCGATCACAATATCGATCGCCCTTCGGATCCTTTCCGTCCCTACGGCGCAACCCCTGGACATGGGATGGAATGGGCGCGACTGATCCTCCACACCCGTTCAGCCCTATTGGCTATGGGGGAGAGCGAAGATTGGATGCTTGAAGCTGCTGAGCAGCTTTTCAACCGTGCCTGCTCTGATGGCTGGGATAAACATGGCGCGGAAGGTTTCGTTTACACCACTGACTGGGATGGACGCGCGGTTGTGGATACTCGCATGCACTGGGTGCTGTGCGAGGCTGTCAACTCTGCCTGTGTCTTGGGCCGCGTTCATGAAGAGGCCGGAGACGACGCGCGTGTTGCGGAGCTGAGCTCTCTGTATGCGCAGTGGGTCGATTGGGCGGACCGTTACCTTCGCGAGGCCACCGGTCGCTGGATCCACGAAGTTGACGCCTCGGGCGCGGAGTCTGGGACGACTTGGGAGGGGAAAGCGGACGCCTACCACGTCGCGCAGATGCTGCTTCTGCCCCAGGTTGGTAATACCCCGTGCTTTGCTCTGGCCTTGAAGGAGAAGGCAGAAGAAGAGGCCTAGTCCGCTTCCGCTCTCACTTTTCTGGGGTGAGCTTAGCCACGCATACTGGGTTTCAGGTCAAACCCAGTATGCTCTGGCCCACTTTCGGGCCTAAACTCTGTTCATGGCAGACATTCACAATGATCCTTTTGCTTTGACCGGACTGACCTACGATGACGTTCTGCTTCTTCCTGAACTGACCGATGTTGTTCCCTCTGAGGTTGATACATCTGCTCAATTGACGAAGAAGATCCGCTTGCGTATTCCTCTGCTTTCTGCGGCGATGGATACGGTGACCGAGGCACGCATGGCGATTGCAATGGCTCGCCAGGGCGGTATCGGAATCTTGCACCGTAACCTTTCGATTGAAGAGCAAGCTTCCCAAGTTCGTCAGGTGAAGCGTTCTGAATCGGGAATGGTTGAGGACCCGGTGACTATTGGTCCCGATGCCACCATCGAGGAACTGGATCGTTTGTGCGGCCACTACCGTGTCTCGGGCCTTCCTGTTGTTGATGATCAGCAGCAGCTCATTGGCATTATTACGAACCGCGATCTGCGTTTTGTTCCCACCGATCAGTGGGCAACCCTGAAGGTTCGTGACTGCATGACTCCTCGCGAACGTCTGGTGACTGGCAAGGTTGGGACCAGCCGTGAGGAAGCGAAGGCGCTGCTTGCAACAAACCGTGTCGAGAAGCTCCCCATTATTGACGAAGATGGGCGTCTGACAGGCCTGATTACGGTGAAGGACTTCGTTAAGACCGAGCAGTACCCGAATGCGACGAAGGATGACCGCGGTCGTCTGATGGTCGGCGCAGCAGTTGGCTATTGGGGAGATACCTGGGAGCGCGCTTGTGCGCTTCGCGATGCAGGCGTTGACGTCCTGGTTGTTGATACTGCTAATGGTGGTGCTGCCTTGGCTTTGGAAATGATTCGAAAGATCAAGGCTGACTCTTCTTTCGATGGCGTTCAGATCATTGGCGGCAACGTTGCAACAACCGAAGGTGCTCAGGCCCTGATCGATGCAGGCGTTGACGCTGTGAAGGTGGGCGTTGGCCCGGGTTCAATCTGTACAACGCGTGTTGTTGCAGGTGTGGGTGTGCCTCAGGTGACTGCGATCTACTTGGCGTCTCTGGCGTGCAAGCCGGCAGGTGTGCCCCTGATCGCTGATGGCGGCCTGCAGTATTCCGGTGATATCGGTAAGGCAATTGTCGCCGGCGCGGACACCGTCATGTTGGGCTCGCTTCTTGCTGGCTGCGAGGAATCTCCCGGCGAGGTTGTCTTCACGAATGGCAAGCAGTACAAGCGCTACCGTGGCATGGGCTCTTTGGGTGCGATGAGTTCGCGCGGACGTAAGTCGTACTCGAAGGACCGCTACTTCCAAGCCGATGTCTCTTCGGATGACAAGATCGTTCCCGAGGGCATTGAGGGACAGGTTCCCTACACCGGTTCGCTTGCTGCGGTTGTCTACCAGCTGGTGGGTGGTCTGCATCAGACGATGTTCTACCTGGGTGCCTCGACGATTGACGCGGTGAAGCGTAATGGTCGTTTCGTTCGCATTACCTCTGCAGGCTTGCGTGAATCGCACCCGCATGACGTGCAGATGACGACTGAGGCTCCGAACTATCATTCTTCGGCGAAGTGATTCGTCAGTAAGAAGTCTTTAAGGGCACGGCTTTGAGCCGTGCCCTTAAAGCATTTGGGGTGTGTCCCTATTGCATGGGTCAGCGGCGATACCAGTGGAGATGGGGGGAATCTCCACCGGTGTGTCCTTATTGCATGGGCCAGCGGCGATCGATGTGCGTGTCCCTGCCCTTGGAATGCATGAAATTCTCGAAGTTTTCTGCCCAAGCAGCATGGACTTCCTTTTGGAACGCGTGGATTTCCCGGCAGTCTTTAGATGCGCAGTCCGGATACTTCCGGGCAATAGCAGCCAAGACATCAAGGGTCATGGTTACGTCATATTCAGCAGTGTGTGCGTTTTCTGAAACCGGAACGCCGTAGGCCGCCGCCATCAATGACAGCTGCTTCTTTCCTTTGCGGAAGCGCTCAAGATGGCGGTCCAAGACCAAAGGATCGATGATCGGTGCCGGTTCTGGGGCTCCAAGTCTGTCGCTGAGTGTTGGAAGCGAGTGACGGCGAAGCTCTTCTTCGAGCAGGGTGAGGTCGTAGCTTCCATTGAAGGCAACAACTGGGTAGCCCTGCGCCATATGCGCTGCCAATGCAGATGCGACTTCATTGAGAACTTCTTTGATGGGACGCCCATGGCTGCGTGCATGCTGGGTGGTAATGCCGTGGATTTGTGCAGCAATGTCCGGGATATCCACGCCCGGATCAGCTAACCACGTAGTAATAGTGTCGGAATCAGGGGATCCAGATGCGCCTTTGCTGCGCAGAACCAGAGCCGCGCTGACAAGACGGTCGCGATGGGGATTGACGCCTGTCGTTTCAGTATCGAAGCCCAGCCAGGGGAGGTGAGCCCAAGAATGAGGGTGTGTGTCTGCCATGACTTAAGTGTGCATCAGCGCGCTGTCATTTGTGTCCAGTTTTTCACTTCACCGCACATAAAAGTGTCCCGCTTCGACGAAGAAGCGGGACAGAACGGAACTGGCCAGTGATCAGGGATGTAAAGGCAAGGGGAAAGAGAAACGCGTGTATGCGCAGGGCATCTGAGCACGATCTCGTGACTCAAGCTTCCGGGATGCACGTTCGCTTGTACGGCGCGATACACCCTGACGATTACGGTTTTCCGTGCGTGAACTGCGTCGGAAATCCTTGGTAATGGCAGCTGCTGCTGTCAACATGGTGACCTCCTGCGGATCAAATGACGAACACCGGTAGTAGGTGTATCTCTGTGACGACATACACAGTGTGCCTGTCCGCTCAGGCTGTTTCAAGTGTTTCGTGAAGCGGCTTTTTCGCTTTCGTCTCAAGGAAAAACCGCGATTGGGTAAAGGTGAGGAACTGGTGAAGTTTAGCCAAGGCTTCCTCATAAAGAGAATAAAATTAAAGTAAAATTTTTGGGCCTTTTGTCATGTGTCCACAGGTGTTTTTGATCGAATGTAAAACCGTATCGCGATGTAGACAATATGTGAAATACCTTACATTAATGGGGTGGGAAGGATTCGTGTCCCCTGGCCCTTGCTGGCGCATCCAATGAGATTGTGCGACTAGAATGACGTCATGGCTAACGAGGTCGAAATTGGTCGGGGAAAACGTGGTCGTCGGGCTTATACCTTGGATGACATTGCACTAGTTTCGGCACGCCGGACCAGGGATCCTGCGGATGTGAATGTTGGCTGGCAAATCGATGCGTATCACGTCGACGTCCCCATTATGGCCGCGCCCATGGACTCGGTGATGAGTCCCGATACTGCGATCCTCTTTGGCAAACTGGGCGGAATTGGGGTCTTAGATCTGGATGGATTGTGGACTCGTTACGAAAATCCTCAGCCGATTTTGGATGAAATAGCACAGCTTCCTGCAGACGGGTCGATTGCGCGTTTGCAGCAGATCTATTCGGCTCCCATTCAAGAAGACCTCATCACCGAGCGTTTGGAATATATTCGCAAGGCTGGTGTCGTTGTCGCCGGAAAGCTTTCACCTCAGCGTACCCAGCGCTACTGGCGTGCGGTTGTCGAGGCCGGAGTGGACCTCTTCGTTATCCGTGGGACTACCGTTTCGGCTGAGCATGTTTCGTCACGCGCAGAGCCTCTGAATCTTAAACGTTTCATTTATGAACTCGATGTTCCGGTGATCGTTGGCGGTGTCTCAACAGATACTGCTGCCCTGCACCTCATGCGAACCGGTGCCGCAGGTATTTTGGTTGGCTTTGGCGGGGGAGCGGCGCATGCAACGCGCCAGTCTCTTGGGGTCCATGCGCCCATGGCAACGGCCATCGCTGACGTTGCTGCAGCGCGTCGTGATTACATGGATGAATCGGGTGGCCGTTATGTCCATGTGATTGCGGACGGCGGGATTGGACGCTCTGGCGATATGACACGTGCGATTGCTTGTGGAGCGGATGCGGTGATGATGGGTGCGGCCCTGGCTCGCGCTGAAGAGGCTCCAGGACACGGATGGCATTGGGGATCCGAGGCCACGCATCCGGAGCTTCCACGAGGTCACCGTGTTCGCGTGGGGACCTCGGGTACCTTTAGTGAAATCCTCTATGGGCCGTCAACGCGAGCGGATGGAACCCTCAACTTCATTGGTGCGCTTAAGCGGACCATGGCCTCGACTGGTTATTCGGAAGTAAAGGACTTGCAGAAGGCGGAAGTCGTCGTCAGCCCCTACTGGCGCTAAAGTATCTGGGTGGTGAACAGGTTAGTTCACCACCCAGAATTACAGGTGTTCACCTATGCTGTCTTTTCGCTTTCCGAGCCGAAAGTTGGCGTGTGGGACTTGAGTTCTCCCATCCTGTATGGAAGGAAAAGGGTGGAGAGAAGAGTGCCCGCGAACAGCCATGGCAGTAGAGCTGGCGCTGTGATGACATCGCTGTATTCATTGAGGAATGCGCCAAAACTGGGCATTGCGTTCATCTGGAAGGTTCCAATCAGAACTCCCAGAGTTACGAATGGAATTGCGAAGTTGTAGGCGATCGCAATCCAGCGGATTGACCGTGAAAGTTGGACCAGATTCGCCAGCCTGAGGATCAATCCCGCAAGAGTTAATGCAAACCCAATGATGATGCCCCATGCGAGTGGCTTGGAGAGCCACGACATCGGCTGATCGCTGTACATTCCCTTCAATGAAAAGACGATTCCAAGGGTGCCAAGGAAGAATAAGACGTAGATCAAGCTATCGAGTGATGATCTCTTCTCGTCGATGATTTTCATAATGTGTCCTTGAAGGCAAGGGTAAAAATCGGGTGCCAAGTTGGCGGTGACGGGAAATCCGCGACGAAATCACAGGTGGCATGCAGCGATTCTTTGGTGCATCCATGAATTATTATTCTCGCGCTCTTGAGCTCTTGTCAAGAGTCTTTTATGCAGATCAGGGCATAAAAGTGGGACGCCACGAAGTGTCGTCCCACGAAATAAAAAAGGTTCTGCCTATTAAGCTGCCGAATCGATCAGCAGAACCGTGACAGATGGGCTGAGAAGAATCAATGCCATGACAAGGGCGTAGCCCAGATTGCGCGAGTAAGATGCCCCGTCCGCTGCTGAACGGTTCCAGATTGCTGTGAAGGGCAGGAAAATAGCCGCAAGTAAACCGGCTACTAGAACGGCGATACGTAGCCCGGGTAGAGAAAGTCTGTGATTTCAGTCAATCGAAAGTGTACTAATCTTCCCGTAGCTCACGTGGAAGTAAAAGTGATTGAGCGTCACAGGTCTGGTGTGGGAGCAATAGTTATTGGGCATCAAAGGTCTGGGCGAAGACTGAAATGCTATCGCGAAGCTTTTTGATGTTCTTGCGATTCTGCTTCCCCTGGAATGCGGGAGCAAAACCCGTGGCTTCAACGCGCATTGCTACCGATGTGCCCTGCGGGATGGAGAAGGCTGAGATCCAAATCGTTTCACCGTAGGTCAACATGGACATATCGGTTGTTGCCTTAATGTGGCCGGTCGTGGGGGCAACCATATGAACTCCCCACCCCAGTTTTTGTATCTCTTGAACCAGTAAAGGAAACGCATTCTCAAATGGAAGTGCAACAATGAAGCCACCGTCGGTTTGACGCTCGAAAAGTGCCACGAGAATCCTCTTTCCTTCAAGATTTATGTTTCTATTCTACCGTGCAGAAAAATGCCCCGGTTTGGAAGGAAACCAAACCGGGGCATAGTTGCGAGTAATACCCAGCAGGCTTACTTGTCAGCGGCGCTGGGGTGGGTCATATCTGCGGGAACAACCCATGCATCGAATTCTTCGGGCGTGACGAAACCAAGCTCCAGAGCAGACTCGCGAAGCGAGATGCCCTTGTGGTGGGCGTTCTTCGCGATCTTTGAGGCCTTGTCATAACCGATGTGGCGGTTCAGTGCGGTGACCAGCATCAGGTTGATATCCAAGTGGTGCTGAATCTTTTCGTGGTTCGGCTCGATGCCGTATGCACAGTGGATATCGAAGGAAACGCAGGCATCACCCAGCAGGCGGATTGATTCCAGAACATTCCATGCCATGACGGGCTTGAAAACATTGAGCTGGAAGTTGCCCTGAGAACCAGCGAAGCCAACGGTTGCGTCGTTGCCAAAGACCTGGGTCGCAACCATGGTCATGGCCTCGCACTGGGTCGGGTTGACCTTACCGGGCATGATCGACGATCCGGGCTCGTTTTCGGGGATGATGAGCTCACCGATGCCGTCGCGCGGACCGGAAGCGTACCAGCGAACATCGTTGGCGATCTTCATGAGTGCATCTGCCAGAACACGCAGTGCGCCAGACACCAGTACCAGTGCGTCGTGTGCACCAAGAGCTGCAAACAGGTTCGAGGCCTGCTTGAACTCAATGCCGGTTTCCTCAGAAATCTTCTTGGCAGCCAGCTGGCCGAATGCGGGGTGAGCATTGAGGCCGGTTCCCACCGCGGTTCCGCCAATTGCTAGTTCGCGTGCACGAGAATCCGCGTAGTGAATGCCATCAAGTGCGAAATCGATCTGTGCAACCCAGCCGGAAATAACCTGGCCCAAGGTGATAGGCGTTGCATCCTGCAGGTGGGTGCGGCCAACCATGACGACGTCGGCGTATTCCTTCGACTTCTTGTCCAGGGTGTTGCGCAGCTGCTCGACGCGCGGGTACATGGCCTGGAGCTCCTGGACCACGGCAATGTGCATTGCGGTGGGGAAGGTGTCATTTGAGGACTGGCCGCGGTTAACGTGATCGTTCGGGTGAACGGGAGTCTTGGATCCCATGACGCCACCCGCAAGCTCGATGGCGCGGTTCGAGATCACTTCGTTGGCATTCATATTGGACTGAGTACCCGAACCGGTTTGGAAGACAACCAGCGGGAAGTGGTCGTCGAGCTTGCCCTCAATGACCTCATCGGCTGCGCGTGCAATCAGGTCTGCAATATCTTGGGGCAGTTCTCCCAGCTCGGCGTTTGCCAGTGCCGCAGCCTTCTTCAGCGTTCCCAGTGCGCGCACCATAGGGCGGCCCCAGACGAAAGTATTACGGCCGATGTCGAAATTGTGCAGTGAACGTTCGGTCTGTGCTCCCCAGTAACGATCTGCGGCAACCTCAACGGTTCCCATCGAATCTGATTCGGTACGGGTTTCTTGTGCCACAGGTGGCTCCTTCGCGTAGGGCTTACGTACCCTCCTAGGATAGCGCCGCGCGCGCTGTGAGGTGTGGGGCACTCGTCCTAGTCGCGCGCGCGTGCCCCGATGTCCGCTCGGTGCAGGAGCCACCAGGCGCACGCGCACGACAGCGCGACCAGTGAGAGTGCCAGCGCGAAGGGCGACAGCGGCATCCAGCCGTACAGGGCCGTGGCGCTCACGGGGGCCACGATCCACGTGATCGCGCCGGTCGCGTTGATGACGCCGGCGATGCCGCCCTGCTCGCGTGCGCTCACCGCCAGGGATGCGCCCGCCGAGTAGCCGGGGGAGGCCATGCCCGAGGCGACGCCCATCGCGAACGTTGAGACAGCCAGCGCCCACAGCGACGGCGCGATCGTCAGGCACGTGAGGGCCACGAGGGCGAGCGTCATGCCGGCGCGCAGCAGTCTGCGCGGACTCCACCCCAGGCGCGGCACGACGATCAGCTGCATGAGCATGGCGCCAGCGGCGTTGGCCAGCAGCATGAGGGCGGTCACGGAGACGGCGGGCGCGGGATCGAGTCCGCCGCGATCCTGGACGAGAAAACCCATCGTGATCTGAACGACGCCGTTCGCAAAGTAGATGCCGAACACCGAAGCGATCCACGGGGCGATGCGCCGGTCGGTCCACCGCACGCGCGGGGGTAGGTCGGCGGTGGCCGTCGCACCGCTCGCGTAATTTGTCACCGGTTCAGTCGACGAGGCCGGGGCCGCTTGCTCGGATTCCGTGTTCCTGGCCGTCAGGCGGGGCAGGCTCCTCCTTGGGCGCGTCGATGCTCCGTCGCGGGGCAGCCAGAACAGGGCGATGGCCAGGGCGATGAGGACGAAAATCGGGGTGGCGTGCACGGGGCCGAAGATCCAGCAGGCTCCCAGTGCCGAGGAGACGAGGGAGCCGACCATGACTGACAGGTTGATCGCACCGGAAAACGCGGACGTGCCGCGCACGCGCGAGGCCTCGTCGGGGGTCACCTCGGCGACGAGGGCCTGGCCCGTCGGCGGGATAGCCGCGACGGCCGCTCCGAAGAAGGGGCCGCGCGCCGCCATGATGGCGCCCGCCGCGAGGAAAGCGCCGATGTAACCGGCCGCTCGCGCCCACACAGCCGCGGAAAAGAGCGTGCCCGCCGTGAGTGCCAAGAACAGCGCCAACAGGATGACGCGCCTGCGCCCCCAGGCGATCGAGCGGCGCCCCCAGAACTGGCTGAGCGCCGTCACCGCGGCGGCCGCCAAGGACACGGCCGCGCCCACGATCCACTCGGGCAGGTTCAGAGCGCGCGACAGGGGAGCGATCGACACGTTGAGCATGTTCTGCGCCGTGTACGTAAACAGCGCGATCGCCACGAGCGCGCGCAGCGTCGGATTCGTCAGCAAAGGTGATGAGGGCACAGTGCATCCTACGACGAAGGCCCCGCGCGATGCGCGGGGCCTTGCCGGACAGGTATCGAAGCGGGGGGAGCGTCGCTTAGCGCTGCACCCAGGTGCTCACCTTCCAGCGAGCGTCCCCGGAGCGCTCACGCCACTGCGCGTCACTGCGCTCCTCGTCCCTGCGCCACAGCGCCGGATCCAGCGGCGGCGCGTATACGAAGGTCGATCCCTCGGGCGCGCTCGCGGCCACGTCCAGCTCCAGGTCGGTCACCACGGCCTCGTCCAGGAGGGGAAGGGTCTGCGCGTAGAGCTGAGCCCCGCCCGTGATCCAGATGTAGGGGGCGTCCGTACGCGCCGTTATTGCCTCTTTGGGTTGCATTGCGTTGGGATTACTTGTCCTTCCCTTCACCCTTCCTGGCGTAGACCCCGACAACTCCGAAGAAACAGACCGAGAGGATCTCTCTCGTGTCAGAACTCGTCCGTTGGCGCCAGCAATCGTGTTGGGATTGCTTGTTGTTTTATGTATTTCCGGAATGCTCATCGAGGACGCTGGATTTAGTTGGGCGACGCTTTTTATGCGTGATTACGCGAATACAGGCGCGGCGCTCGCGGGTAGCGGATACGTTGTTCTGTTATCGACTCACGCCCTCGGGCGCTTTATTGCAGATCCCCTGGTCGGTAGATTTGGCCCGCGAGCAGTCGTAGCGGGTGGGGGAGCGCTCATCCTTGCCGGGATGGGAGGCGGACTGCTTATCGGAACAACCCCAGCCCTGCTGTTCGGTTTTGCGACGGCGGGAATTGGGGCCTCGGCCTCGGTACCTCTGGCCTACAATGCCGCTCACGATATCCGCGGAATGGATCCCGCGGTTGGCCTCACGATTGTCTCTTGGTTGGGGCGCTTGGCTTTTCTTGTCGCACCGCCTCTTGTCGGTGTTTTGGTTCAGCACACGTCTCTGCTGGCAGCAATGCTGGTCATTCCCGCCGCCGGCCTTGCATTGATGGCAAGCTCCCTTGTGCTTGCCCCCAGGCAGCTACGCGTGCAAAAGTGAAGACATGGACTTTCTTGGAATCAGTGGACCCGAAGCGATCATCATCGCTGTGGTCGTCCTTGCGGTTCTAGGCCCCAAAGGAATGAGTGAAGCAGCGCGGCGCATCATCGATGTGCGCAGGCGTTACCAAGCGCTCACCGCCTCGTTCAGGCAGCAGTCGGATCAAGCGATGGCGCAGCTTCGCGCTTACGCTGACGGCGCCGCGCAAGAAGATCGCGCAGCCAGCACACCCCAATCGCCCCAAAATACAGAGCCAGAAGCGCGCACATCTGAAGAATCATCGACCACAGGTCGGGAAGCGGATTTGTAATCGCGGCGAAGACGGTCGCCCCCACAACAGCCCAGCGCCAATGGCGAAGGATCTGCCCAGTTGAGGCAAGTCCCAAGGCGTGAATCCCAATAATGATCATGGGGAAAAGGAACGACGCGCCGATCACCAAGGTCAGGATCACGACGAAGCTGATATAGGAATCAAAATCCAGCAGCGCGGAGGTGCCTTGGGGAAGCTCAGAAAGTAAAAGGCTGACCGCGTGGGGGAGAAACCACAGCGCCGAGGCGACTCCCGCAAGGAAAAGAATCGCGCTGGGAATTGCGATCAGTGCGGTGCGTCGTTTTTCCGTGCGCGTCAGAGCGGGGGCGATGAAGAGCCAAAGTTGGGTCAGCCACCACGGAGTTGTCAGGATGAAGCCTGCCCAGAGCGCGAAGGTGATGTGGGTCGAAAAGGGGCCGATGATTGTGCGGAAGTTGATTCCCGAGGCCCCGGCTGAGGCGAGTGGACGCGTGAGCCACGTGGTTGCCGGAGTGTAGAGGAACCACGCGCCGATTGCTCCAACGAGGATGCCTGCAAGACTGAGCAGAAGCCGCGCGCGCAGCTCGAGGAGGTGGCGCGTCAATGACATATATGCGTCAGAATCAGCCCGGGTCATTGGTTCGCAGCGAAATGATGGCGCGTTGAGAGGGGAATTACTTCGACGAATCTGTGTTTTCAGGCTCAGACGTAGATGTCTGCTCGCTGGTGGATGAGGAGTCTTGAGACAGGTCGTTCATTTCCTCTTTGAGGATTTTTGCGCTCTTGCCGATGGATCGCGCCAAGTCGGGGAGCTTTTGAGCGCCAAAAAGAACAAGGACAACGATCAAGACGATGATCCAGTGGATGGGACGCATGTTTTCTCCTTCTTGGGCGGCATTCCTGGGATGAGCCTACACCGCCTTTCGTCTGTTTAGCGTGAGAAAGACAACGAAAGGGGGCGTACATAGGTAACACAGGTTATCCTAAGTTCAGTTAATTAGGTTATGAATGGTTGTCGTAAATCATTCGGTTGGGAGATAAATGTTCCTCGCGAACTTCCTGATTGCCCTCAGAGAGGGTGTCGAAGCGGCACTGATCGTCGGAGTTGTAGCGGCATACCTGGTGAAGGTTGGACGCAGAAACCTGCTCCCCAAAGTTTGGTTTGGCGTCATCATTGCCGCAGCGCTGCCCTTAAGCCTTGGTGCGATCATGACCTGGGGGCCCTACACGCTGTCATTCCAGGCTCAGGAAATTCTGGGAGGAACGCTCTCACTTGTTGCGGTCGCCATGGTGACCTGGATGATCCTCTGGATGAGTTCAAATTCGCGTGAATTTGCGCGCAAGCTTCGTGAGGATACGGCAGCACAACTTGCATCTGGCTCGGAGTGGGGAGTCGTATGGATTGCCTTCATTGCAGTTGCGCGGGAAGGCATTGAAACCGCGCTCTTCGTATGGGCAACAATCAAATCTTCTGCCGAAAATGCAATTGCAGCGCCCGCTCTTGGTGTTGTGACCGGTCTTGTCGTTGCCGTTATTATCGGCTGGCTCATCTACACCGGCGCAGCTCGAATTAACCTTTCAATCTTCTTCAATATCACCGGTCTTCTTCTGATTTTCGTCGCTGCAGGAATCGTTTCCTACGGCATTGGCGACCTTCAGGAAGCCTCGGTGATTCCGGGATGGGGAACCCCCATCTATGACATCACCGCATACCTGGACGGCTCGGTCTACTCATGGCTGACCACATCCTCGTGGTGGTGGACGCTTCTGGAAGCAATGTTCAACGTCAATGCCGCCCCCACCCACCTGCAGCTCATCGGCTGGGTGCTCTACATCGTCATTATTCTGCCGCTTTTCCTGGTGCGTTCCGGGATGATCGGCTCACAACACCACACCCCACAAGGAGAAAAATGAACGCCTCCCGCGCGCGCCTCGTCATTGGAGTTGCGGCTGTTTCAGCACTGGGTTTGAGCGCTTGTGTCGCCAACAACCCCTCAAGCACCTCGGCCTCGGGAAGTGCGGGCGCAAGCGACGCACCCCTGACCGTGACCATCACCGATGACACCTGCAAGGTCTCTGCCGCAAGCGTGCCTTCCGGTGTCGTGAACTTCAAGCTGACGAACAACGGAACCGTTCGCAATGAGTTCGAAATCCTTGCCGAAGATAAGCTCCGCATTGTCGGCGAACGCGAAAACTTGGGCCCCGGAACCTCGGTTGATTACACCGTGACCCTGCAGCCCGGAAAGTACTTCACCGCCTGCAAGAAGAACATGGTTGGCGCACTTGTCGGCGCAACTGAGTTCACCGTGACCGACTCTGGAAAGCCCGTCGAGGTGAGCTCGGACGAGCAGGCACAGATCGACGCCGCCGTCACGAACTACACCGCATACGTCCGTGATCAGTCCGGTCAGCTCCTGGAGCAAACCAAGTCCTTTGCTGAGCTGTACAAGAAGGGCGATTTCGATGCGGCTCGCAAGGCATACGCTCCCGCGCGTATGTACTACGAGCGCATTGAGCCCACTGCCGAGGCCTTTGGTGACATCGATCCTGCTCTTGACCAGCGCGAAGCTGACTGGCAGGAAGAAGGTGCTGACGGTGAATGGACCGGTTGGCACGCGATAGAAAAGGACCTGTGGCGCCCGGATGGCTACCAGGGTCTGAGCGAGGACAAGCGTTCAAAGATGGCCGATAAGCTGGTTGAGGACACTCAAAAGCTCTACGATCTGGTTTACTCGGACAACTTCAAGATCTCCCTGTCCGATATCTCCAACGGCGCGATCTCACTGCTTGAAGAGGTCGCAACCACGAAGATCACCGGTGAAGAAGAAGCCTTCTCTCACACTGATCTCTACGACTTCGTTACCAATGTCGAGGGCGCCAAGGTTGCCTACGGCGAGGTTGAAGATCTTGCGAAGGCAAAGGACCCCAAGCTGGCTGGAAAGATCTCCGATGCCTTCACCGAGCTTCAGCACGAGCTGGATAAGCACAAGGACGGCGACGGATACGTTTCCTACGACACCATTGACGAGGCAGGCCGCAAGGCCCTTTCCGACAAGGTCAACGCGCTGCGCCTTCCCTTGGCTCAGCTGACCGCAGCAATCGTTCAGTAATCACTGAACACGGCAAGTTGGGCGTGGCGCACTTCGGAGGGGCGCCACGCCCAACCGCATCATTAAAATCCATCTGTCATTTAAGGACCCAGTCATGACTCAGCATCACGAAACAGCTGAAAACAATGGCAATGCCGACCACGAGGGCACCAAAGAAGGACTCTCGCGTCGCCAATTTTTAGGATTAGCCGGCCTCGGTGCACTTACTCTTGGGCTGGGCGGTGGCGGCGGATTTGCCCTCGGTCGCCACGCGGGTGATGGCATCGATTCCGATGTCATGAAGAAGACCTACGAGTTCCGTGGTGAACATCAGCAGGGAATCATTACCCCAGCTCAGCAGCAGATGCACACTGCCGCATTCGACTTAACGACTACGAACCGTGATACGCTCATTGAGCTTCTCCAAGACTGGACCTTGGCCGCTGAACGCCTGACTCATGGCGAACTCGTCAAGGACTACACAACTTCCCTGACGAAGGCGCCGGCCGATACCGGTGAATCGATGGGGCTTGGTCCTGCAGGCCTCACCATCACCTTCGGGGTTGGCAAAACCTTGTTCATCGATGACGAGGGCCGAGATCGCTTTGGTCTTGGCGATAAACTTCCCGTTGCCCTGCGTGATGGAATTCCTCCCATGGCAGCAGAAAAGCTCGACCCCAAGCGCGGCGGTGGAGACCTCATCATCCAGGCCTGTTCCGAAGACCCCATGGTGAATCTTCACGCCCTCCACAACCTCACGCGTATCGCTTTTGGTCGCGCGACCATGCGCTGGACGCAACTGGGATACGGGAGAACTTCATCGACCTCGAAGTCTCAGGAAACGCCTCGTAATCTATTTGGCTTCAAGGATGGAACATCCAACATCAAGGCCGAAGACTCTCAAGCCGAATTGGATAAGCACCTGTGGATCCAAGCCGGTGACGATCAGGGCTCATGGGCTGCCGGTGGATCCTACATGTGCGTGCGCAAAATCAAGATGATGATGGAGGTCTGGGACGAACTGGTCCTGGCCGAACAAGAACAGATCATCGGGCGCGACAAGATCCACGGGGCACCTCTGTCGGGCGGTGAAGAATTCACCAACCCTGATTTTGCGAAGGAAGGACAAGAGGGTAACCCCACTGTTGGTTCCTCCGGCTTGGCTATTGCCCCGGACTCTCACGTCGCCATGATGAACCCAAATAACAACTCGGGGCGGCGCATGCTGCGACGCGGATACAACTACCTCGAGGGCGTGGACTACTTGGGGCGCTTGGACGCGGGACTGTTCTTCGTTGCCTACGTGCGCAACCCTGCAGAGGGCTTTATCCCCGTTTTGGCGAAGATGAAGAGCGATCAACTGACCGAGTACCTCCAGCACTTGGCGTCGGGTGTTTACCTCATGCTCCCCGGAGTGCGTGAGAATGACACCTACGTCGGCCAGAAGCTCTTCGAGTGAGAGGAAAAGCCATGACTGACGATGCTCTTCCCATTTCACAACGCCCGGCCTCAAACGCTCCCGGACACTGGGTACTCGCTCGCGTCGGCAAACGCGTTCTGCGTCCCGGAGGGCTGGAACTGACCCTCCAGATGCTTTCCAATGCGCGCCTGACCGGCGCACGCGTTGTTGAGTTCGCTCCTGGGCTTGGACGTACCGCAACGGAGATTCTCGCTGCGCGCCCGGCCTCGTACACCGGGGTCGACAAGGATCCGGTTGCTGCAAAACACGTGAGCGAGTTGGTCGGCACACGGGGGACGGTGATTAACGCTGATGCCTCCGACACCGGACTGGAGTCTGGGTCTGCCGATGTTGTTGTTGGTGAAGCGATGCTGACCATGCAGGGGGAGAAGTCCAAGAAAGCTATCATTTCCGAGGCCGTGCGGCTGTTGGCACCGGGAGGACGCTATGCGATCCATGAGCTTGCCGTCCAACCTGACAACATCGACGAAGAATTGCACACGCGGATTCGTCAAGATCTTGCGCGAGCTATTCACGTGAACGCGCGCCCGCTGACCTGCGAGCAGTGGGCGGAACTACTGGAGGAGTGCGGCCTCGTGGTTGAAACGATCCAAACCGCGCCGATGGCTCTGCTTGATTTCTCGCGCAATGTCCGCGACGAAGGCTTTGCACAGACACTGCGAATCATTCGAAATGTTCTTTCGGATCGAGAGCTGCGGGCCCGTGTGCTAGGAATGAGAAAGACTTTCCGCACCTATCAAGACTCAATGTGCGGGGTGACAATCGTGGCCCACAAGCCACTGGAAGGAAACACCAATGACGCTCAGTGACGACACCAATCTTGAGGTCCCCGTGCCGATCATGACCGATGTTCAAGACATTGCGTCCATGATTCAGGTCAATGAGGGAGCAACGGTTTCGCGCACCGTCATGCACTGTGAAGGAATGCGTCTGGTGCTCTTCTCCTTCGATAAGGATGAGATTCTCAGTGAGCACACCGCGGCAATGCCCGTCATTCTTCAGACCCTCGAGGGTGCTCTGGAAATCACAGCTGATGGCCGTACAGTGATTCTGCGTCCCGGTGATGTCATCCACTTTGGAACACGCCTCCCGCATGCAGTGCGCGCATTGGAGCCCTCGAAGTTGGCGCTTTTCATGCTTGACTCGCGCGAGCGTGCACCCAAGAAGTAAAAATACTTTGCGGTTGTTGAGGGGGTGAAGGCCTAGGCCTTCACCCCCTCAACAGTTTCGCCTCTGTTCGCGCGCGAAAAGCGCGTTAAGACCTAGAAATAGCTCGCAAGAGGCCCGTCTTCAGTTGTGATCACGTGAACCGGGGTATCGAAGACATCAGTGAGCACCTGGTCAGTCATGATCTCTTCGGGAGTGCCCTGGTAAGCGACAGTGCCATCCTTGAGCGCAACGATGCGCGTGGCGTAGCGAGCCGCAAAATTAATGTCGTGAAGAACAATGACGATCGTGCGTTTAAATTCTTCAGCGGCCCGCCTGAGCAGTTTCATCATTTCAACACTGCGTGCAATATCCAGATTATTGAGCGGCTCATCAAGAAGGATGTAGTCCGTTTCCTGGCATAAAACCATCGCAACGTAGGCCCGTTGACGCTGTCCACCAGAGAGCTGGTCGAGATAACGCGTTTCTATCGAATCGAGTCCCAAGAAATTGATATAGCGAGTAATGATGTCTTCATCCTGGGCGTTGAGATGCCCATGGCTGTGAGGGAAACGACCGAAGGCGACAAGCTGGCGAACAGTCAGGCGCGAGACGAAGTGGTTCTCTTGGCGAAGAATAGACAAGATCTTCGCCAATTCCTTCGACTTTGTTGTTGATACATCCGCACCGCCAACTGTAATTGTGCCTTCGTCGATGCCAAGGAGGCGGCCAATCATGGTCAGAAGCGTTGACTTTCCGGCGCCGTTCGGGCCGACAAGGGCGGTGATTCCACCGCGCGGGAGCTCAAGGCTAACGGGACCGATGCGGACGGCCTCGGAATAATGCTTCGCGACTGTATTGAGCTGAATCATAGACGCCCCTTCTTCAGAATTGTCACGATGAAGGCCAAGCCACCGATAAATTCAATAATGATTGAGACAACACCCTGAGCGTTAAAGACATGGTTCATCAAGAAATATGAAGCGGAAAGAACCGCCAGTCCCAGGGCAACCGACATTGCGAATAAGTATTTGTGATCGCTGGTTGGTGAGAATTGATAGGAAAGCGTTGCTATCAAGAAGCCCAGGAAAGTCATTGGGCCAACTAGCGCGGTCGATGTGGCGATCAGCAGTGAAACCAGAACCAACACGATGATGCTGGTTTGTTTGTGATTGAGGCCGAGGTTAGTGGCGGTTTCGCGCCCTAATGCGATGACGTTGAGTCGGTTCGACAAAAGGAAAAGGGATACCGCTGCGATAGCAACGATGGGGAGAGCAACGGGGTAGTAGGCGCGATCGGCGTTTGAGATCGAGCCGAATAAACGGGCGGTCAAGACGTCGAATTCGCTGGGGGTCAATAATCTCTGCATGAAGGTGGCAACGGATCCAAGGCCTGCCCCCAGCATCACTCCAATCAAGAGCATTGCGTGCATTGACGCATGTTGGCTGGTCAGAAGCCACGAATAGAGAAGCAGAGTGAAGAGAACCATGATGGCCAGTTGGAAGATGAACATCGGTAGGTTCTGTGCAGCGTTAAACCCAGCAACACCGGCAAAGAAAATCACGGATGTATTGATCACGCGGTACAGAGATTCAAAACCGAGGATCGAGGGGGTGATAATCCGATTGCCCGCAACGGTTTGGAAGGCGACGGTCGCAAGGCCCTGACATATGGCGACAACCGCGATTGCAAGGATGGAAAACGCGCGTCTTCTGGCGATCGGCCAAAACTTTGGGCTGGTGACAGGAACGGGATTCTTCCACAGCAATAGACCAACACAGCAAATGGCCGCAACGATCAGTGTCGCGGCAAAGAGCAACCACCAGCGTCGCCGCGCAGACGAATTGACAAAGGAAGACGAAGATGAAGAGCGCTTCATTGCAATCCTCCTCTGCGGCTTTGGCGCAGGATGAGTGCGATAAAAACGAAGGCGCCGACAATCCCCAAGATGACAGACACGGGCATCTCGAAGGGCGAAATGATCGTCCGCGCCAGAAGATCAGCGATCGTAACAAGAGCGACACCGGCAAGACAGACCCAGGGAAGGTTTTGGCGAAGATGATCACCCAGAGCCATAGAGATCAGGTTGGGAACGACAAGTCCAAGGAAAGGCAGGGAACCAACGACAACGGTCACCACGCCTGTGGCCAAGGCGATTAACCCAGTGGCAATGAGGATCACGCGGTGATAGTTCACGCCTAAGGTCGTTGCGATGTCTTCACCGAGGCCCACCGCTGTCAGGCGATCGGCTAAAACGACCACGCCAAGAACAGCAAGCGTGACGATCCACAGAATTTCATACTGGCCGGTATAGACGCTCGTGAAGGATCCCTGGAACCAGACGCTGAGGTTTTGAAGAGTGTTTGTCTCAAGGGCAAGGAAGGTTGAAACTGCCGAAACGACCGCTCCCAGCATCATTCCCATGATTGGGACCAGCAGTGAAGAACGCAGAGATACCCTTCGGAGCAAGGCGAAAAACACCATGGTTCCCAAGAAGGCAAAGGCAACTGCGACCGTCATACGAAGAAGGACCGATGCGCTGGGGTACACGATCATAATCGCCAGTAATCCCAAGCCTGCCCATTCGGTGGTTCCCGTTGTCGTGGGTTCTGCGAAGCGGTTCTGAGTAATGATCTGCATGACCAAACCACACATCGACATCGCCGCGCCTGAAAGTATGAGTGCGACAGTCCGCGGGATGCGAACCGCGATGAACATGTCCCATCCGTCATCATGGGACAGAATCGAATATTCCCCGGTGCACAACGAAAGAACAAGAAGTCCAAGGACAATGAACGCAGAGACAAGCAGGGCGATTCGTCGTTTAAGGACCTGGGGTGAGTGCTGGTTTGTCACAGAAGTTTGAGCCATAAGTGTTGTGGGTGTGTTGGCCCTCGAAAGGACCAACACACCCCTGTGTTAAGAATGAGTTCTCAGACGAATGACTGGGAACTTACTTATTTGCTGAAGCCTTTTCGAAGGAATCGGCAATCGAGTTCAAAATCTCCGTGTAGGTGATGATGGACTCGTTCGTGTAGGTGTCATTCGGTGCGTAAACCGTCTGACCCTTCGTCAGGGCAGTGACATTTTTCAGTGCAGCATTCCCATCGATCACGGATTGTGCAGGGGTGTAGCTGCCTTCCTTGGAAATCGCGGCGTCGCGGTCAAGAACGAAGATCCAGTCGGGGTTTGCCTGAGCGATGGCCTCGACGGAAATGTCATCACCGGTGTGAGAGTCGGTGCTGCCCTGAACTTCAAGCGCGGGCTTGAGGCCCAAAAGATCGAAGATTGGTCCCCATGTGCGGCCCTTGGAAGGAGCAACGTAGCCGATGTTGCCACCGGAAACGTCCACGGCCATGACGGTGGACTTGCCGTCGTAAGCCTTCTTTGCGCGGTTCAATGCATTGTTGAAGTCGTCGACCAACTTCTTCGCGTCTTCTTGGTGTCCAAAAATCTCGCCGAGGTCGGTGACCTGACGGATGAGCTCTTCGTTAAGAGGCTTGCCATCGCGCGGTTCGAGGTTGATCATCGGGACGCCGGGGTTCATTTCCGCAATCTGCGAATCAAATCGAGTGAAACGCTGACCGGAGATGATCAGATCGGGGTTTGATGCCGCAAGTGCTTCAAGATTCGGGTCGCGGTGCATGCCGATGTCGGCGACGGAATCGGTGTTGTATGCCTTGACGGTCGAGGGGATGAGCTTCTTCGGAGCAGCAACCAAGGGCACGTTCCACTGTTCGAGCACTTCGAATGTGCGGTTATCAAGGGATGCAACGCGCTGGACGGGCAGCTTAACTTCAACGTTTCCCTGGTCGGATTCGATAGTGATAGAGCTGGGCGCAGAGCTGCTTGAGCTTGCTGCAGCGCTTGTTGAGGATTGACTTGACGAGGCCGTGCCCCCTGAGCAGGCGGTCAGTGCCATCAACGATGCTGCACCAAGAGCGGTCAGAGACAGGAGCTTACGCGACATGTTTTTCTCCAGCAGAATGTGAGAGTAGCGAGTGTGTAAGCATATTGATGAAGAAAGGCTTACCTAAATAAAAATAGGTGAGCGTAGAAACCTGCAGCAACTATTGCGGATCATCTCACTGTTTTGACGGGCACTCCGTCAGATCGCGCTACTCAACCAGCCCCTGCACTGCGCCGTCCAACTCGCGCAGCCAGGCCTCGGCAGAAACATCCGAAGGCATACGCCAGTCCCCGCGCGGGGACAGCGATCCGCCAGCCATGACCTTGGGGCCATTGGGAAGCGCGCTGCGCTTGAACTGCTGAGTGAAATAACGACGGATAAACAGGCGCTCCCACTTCACGATCTCGTCCAAGGAGTATGAAACCTTGTCCTCTTCGGGGTAGCCAGCTGGCCAGTTGCCGCGAGAAGCATCTGACCAGGCCTGCTCTGCCAAGAATGCAATCTTGGACGGACGAGCTCCACGTCGAAGCACGTAGTACAGGTTAAAGTCTTGCAGGTTGTAAGGGCCGATCTTGTCCTGCGTGGACTGCATCTTCTGTCCGGGCTTTGCTGGGACGAGCTCGGGAGAAATTTCGGTTCCCAGAATCGACAGCAAAATCTCGCCAACTTCGGGGGAGAACTGGCCGGAAGAAACCACCCAACGAATCAGGTGCTGGATCATCGTCTTGGGGACACCGGTATTGACGGCGTAGTGACTCATCTGGTCGCCGACACCGTACGTGCACCAACCCAGTGCAAGCTCTGACAGGTCGCCTGTGCCCAAGACAATACCGCCCAGGTGATTTGCGAGGCGGAAAAGATAGTCCGTGCGCAGCCCTGCCTGAACGTTTTCAAAAGTCACGTCATAGTCGTCGTGGCCATCGGCGTAGGGGTGATCGATATCGGCCAGCATCTGCCTGGCCGCAGGGGTGATATCGATTTCCTTGAAGGAGACTCCCAATCGTTCACATAGCGCAATCGCATTGGTCTTCGTGCGTGCAGAAGTCGCAAAGCCGGGCAGCGTGTAGCCCAGAATATCTGTACGCGGACGACCCAAGAGGTCCATAGCGCGAGCCGCAACGATCAACGCGTGCGTTGAATCCAAGCCGCCAGAAACACCAATGACAACCTTGGGCTGTCCAATAGCACTCAGGCGCTTCGCGAGCCCCGCAACCTGGATGTTGTAGGCCTCGTAGCAGTCCTGCTCCAGCTGGCTCGGGTCGTCGGGGACGAAGGGGAAGCGATCGACTTCGCGTTCCAAACCTAGATCCGTTCGCGGAGGGTTCATCTCAATGGCAATGCTGTAGGGGCGCGGGATTGAGAGGCCCTCAAGCATCTTTTGAGCGTTGTCGGTGAAAGAATTCTGACGCGTGCGCTCGGTGCGCAGATGCTCAATATCAACGTCGGCAATGGTGATTTGGGTTCCCGAGGCGAAACGCTCCCCGGCGGCAAGAAGCTGGCCGGCCTCGTAAATCAGGGTCTGCCCGTCCCAAGCAAGGTCAGTCGTTGACTCACCCGGTCCGGCGGCGGTGTAGACGTAGGCGCAGGCGCAGCGCGCGGAGGTCGACTGTGCCAAGAGCTTGCGTTCATCGCCTCGTCCGACAGTGATGGGGGAGGCGCTCAGGTTGAGCAGCACGGTTGCGCCTGAGAGTGCGAGGAGTGAAGCAGGGGTGACGGGAACCCACATGTCTTCGCAGACTTCAATACCCACACACAGCCCCGGGATATCGGTGACATCGATCGTCACGGAGCCAAAAGGCAATAGGGGAGCGTCCCCCGTGTAGGGCTCTGTTGGGGCCCACGGAGCTTGAAGAAGATCGTTATCAAAGCTCGGCGGAGTCACGAAATGACGCTTTTCGTAGAACTCGCGGTAGTTCGGAAGATAGGACTTCGGGATGACGGCAAGTGCGCGGCCGCGGTGAATCGCAACCGCGCAATTGTAGAGGACTGCTCCCTTGCGCAGTGGCGCGCCGACGACGATCAGGGGGAGAAGATCCGCGCTGGCAGCAATGATGGCGGTCAGCGCGCGCTCGACCTCGTCAAGAAGAACATCTTGAAGGAGAAGATCATCGATTGCATACCCCGAAACGCACAACTCAGGGAAGAGCGCGATCGAGACGCCGCGTTCATCGCAGCTTCGCGCGGCTGCAATGATTTCTTCAGCATTGGCCAGTGGCTGTGCGGGATGAACGGGGAGCGTCACTGCCGCCACGCGCGTAAAGCCCTGGTCGTAAAGGGAATGGAAGTTCATGGCTTTCCTCCTGAGTCGCTAGGGCTATTGTCGCCTACTTGGGCGCCTTGCGCCTTCCCGAGGCCGTAGCTGGCTTGGTGTGTCTACTTCAGTTCGTTCATGATCCGCTCAAACGACTGAGCGACGGGGTCGCGGATGATGAGGTCTGCGTCAGCATCGGCGTTCGTTGGCGTCGCGTTCATCAAGACCAAGTGCGAATCCGAGAAATAGTTGAGCAGTCCGGCAGCGGGATAGACGACCAGAGATGTTCCAGCAACGATCAATAAGTCAGCGTGCACGATCGCCTGAACGGCGCCACTGATGACGTCCTCGTTCAGTGCTTCGCCGTACATGACGATATCGGGACGGAGCTGTCCGTGGCAGCGAGGACAGGTCGGGACTAACTCCTCAAAGGCCTCGGGAATAGAGGAAAGGGGATAGCCGGCCCCACAAGCGGTGCACAGAAGGTGCTCCCAGTTTCCGTGGAGTTCCCACACCTGTTTGGAACCGGCACGCTGGTGAAGACCATCGATATTTTGGGTAATGACGCACTCGAGAAGCCCATCTGCCTCGAGCGTGGCAAGTGCGCGGTGGGCAGCGTTGGCTTCGACCGGCTTGTGCACCTCGCGAAACCACTCCCAATAGGCCTCGGGATGGATTGAAAAGAAATCGATACTGAGTACCTGTTCCAGGGGGATTGTGCGCTCTTGGAAGTAGAAACCGTTCGCACCCCGGAAATCCGGAATTCCAGACTCCGTGGAGACTCCCGCGCCGCCGAAAAAGACCGTCGAAGGAGAGGTGCGAATCCAATTCGCAAGGGTTGAGATATCACTGGTCATTGTGGCTCCTTAGACGATGGAACCGTTTAAGAATACGCCGAGGCCGGGGTGCACATGGCAGCCCCGGCCTCGAATTGCGATGAAAAGTCGCGTCTAGACTCAGATCAGCGTCAGAGCCTGACGTGCGATTGCCAGCTCCTCGTTGGTGGGAACAACCATGACGGTGATCGAGGAATCATCGGTCGAAATGGTTGTGGGGGCAGAGAAACGCTGGTTGTTGATCTCGTTGTCAATACGCACACCAAAGGGGAGCAGACGCTCGCAAACCTCGCGGCGCAGATCAGCATCGTTTTCGCCAATGCCAGCGGTGAAGGTAATGACATCCAGACCACCGAGCTCAGCGGTGTAGGAGCCGATGTACTTGATGATGCGGGTGACGTAGATGTCCAGGGCCAGGCGCGCACGGCGTGCAACCTCGGGGTCCTCAGAATCAACCATGTTACGGACTGCGCGCATGTCATTCTCACCGGTCAAACCCTTCAAGCCCGACTGCTTGTTAAAGAGGTCATCGACCTCGTCGGCGCTCCAGCCGGTCTGACGCTGCAGGTGGAAAACGACGGCGGGGTCGATGTCGCCGGTGCGGGTTCCCATGACCAAGCCCTCGAGCGGGGTCAAGCCCATGGAGGTATCGATTGGACGGCCAGCCTTAACGGCGGAGACGGATGCGCCATTACCCAGGTGCAGAACGATCTGACGTAGGGCGTTATCGCCCAGCAGGGAGGCGACCTTTTCAGAAACGTACTGGTGAGAAGTTCCGTGAGCGCCGTAACGACGAACTGAATACTTCTCGGCAACTTCCTGCTTCAACGCGTAGGTTGCGGTGTCCTCAGGCAAACGCTGGAAGAAAGCGGTGTCGAAAACCGCGACGTGAGGAGTGTCGGGCATGAGCTCGCGAGCAACATCGATGCCCTTGAGGTGCGCGGGGTTGTGCAGGGGAGCCAGCGCGCATAGGTCATTAATCAGGTCACGAACTTCGTCGGTGATCAGAGCCGGACCGTCGAAGTACTTACCGCCCTGAACGATGCGGTGACCAACGGCCACGATGTTGGCCTCGGCAAGAGAAGGGCCGACCTCATCGAAGAGGCGCAGAACTTCGCGCATGCCAACTTCATGATCGGCAATGGGCTCGTTCACATCGACGACCTTCTCGCCGTACTTGTGCTGGATGTGGCCCTCGGATTCGCCGATGCGCTCAACCAAGCCCTTGGCGATCGCATCGCCGTTGTCGGGGTTGATGAGCTGATACTTGATAGAGGAAGAACCAGAGTTAATAACAAGAACGGTGTCGGTCACGACGTGCCTTTCTAAGAATCACCTGCGAGGCCGCGGTGTGCGGCGCAATGTCACGCATGGATGAGTGGTCTGATGAGTGCAGTTTACGCGTGGAAGTGATGGAGACGGAATTCGGGGGTGTGGGATTGTCCCCACACCCCCGAGAATTCTCAGCCCTGCGCCTGAACGGCAGTGAGGGCGACAGTGTTGACGATGTCTTCAACCAAAGCGCCGCGTGAGAGGTCGTTCACGGGCTTGTTGAGTCCCTGCAGAACCGGGCCAATCGCAACGGCTCCGGAAGAACGCTGAACGGCCTTGTATCCAATATTTCCAGCGTTGAGCGAGGGGAAGATGAAGACGTTTGCGTGGCCGGCAACGGGGGAGTCGGGCAGCTTGACCGAGGCGACGGCCTCGTCAACGGAAGCGTCAAACTGGATCGGTCCCTCGAGGGCCAGCTCGGGAGCCTTTTCGTGAGCCAAGCGAGTGGCCTCGACAACTGCATCCACATCCACGCCGGAGCCAGAGGTGCCGGTCGAGTAGGAAAGCATTGCGACCTTCGGATCGAGGCCGAACTGACGTGCAGTCGCGGCCGAGGAAATCGCGATATCTGCCAGCTGCTCGGGGTTGGGGTTGGGGTTAACGGCGCAGTCGCCGAATGCCCACACGCGATCCTTCAGCAGCATGAGGAAGACTGAAGAAACGATCGAGACACCGGGAGCGGTCTTAATGATCTGGAAGGAAGGGACGATGGTGTGAGCGGTGGTGTGAATTGCACCAGACACCATGCCGTCGGCGTCGCCCATGTGGACCATCATCGTGCCGAAGTAGGAGACATCGCGAACCTTGTCGCGAGCCTGTTCGATGGTCACGCCCTTCTTGGCGCGCAGGCGTGCGAATTCTTCCGCGTAGCGCTCCGCGTATGCGGGGTCGTCGACGGAAACAACGGTTGCTGCCGAGACATCCAAGCCAAGCTCTGCAGCGCGTGAGTTGATCGCCTGAGCATCACCGAGCAGTACCAGATCCGCAATTCCGCGTTCAAGAACGATGGCTGCGGCGCGCAGGACACGATCGTCTTCGGGTTCAGGCAAGACGATGCGCTTGCGGTTGGAACGTGCGCGATCAATCAGATCTGCCTGGAAGGAAAGGGGAGTAACAACCTGTGGAGCTTCCAGTGCCGAGGCCGCTTCCAGAGTTTGTGCATTGAAAGGCAGTTCAAGGATGGGAAGTTGAGTCTTGACGTGCGAGGCGACTGCTGAGGGAAGAGCAACCGCTGCGACGCGGCTTGCGTGCTGGCGCGCGCGACGCTCAAGAACCTCGATCTCACGTTCAATAAGTTCAGGGGAGGCGCCTTCGGTATCGAAAGCTGCGATGACGCGAGCGTTGGTTGATGCTGCCACGTCGAGGTTCCATCCCAAGGTGTCGAAAGTCGAGACGGAGCCTTCGGGGAGTGCGTCGATCAGGACAGTATCTTCTGCGTGGCTGCGGATATCTTCCACGACGCGGGGGAGGGCTTGCTCGGGGTCGGAGGTGATGGCCTCGGAAGTGGAGGTGCCGGCGGCGCTCACCCGTGCCAGCGTTGAAGCGGGGACAAGCGCTGCGAAGTCGTCACTGACCTGTGAGGCGGCTTCTGCCTGGGCGGCAATGACGATAAAACGGGTGCTCACGTCTACTCCTTTATATCGGTATGTATTTTTGGCTGGATTGGTTAACAATCAAGTGAGCCGACGGGTCTATCGTAGTCCGCTCGTTTGAGTGCGTCGCGCTTATGTCTGCTTTCGCGATACCCTGAAGACATGGAAGATCAGTCCTCGGGATCGACAGGCGGAGTCGCTACCTTAGTGAGCGTTGCCTTCGTTGTCCTTGCATGCATGCTGATCACCCTTCTTGCGGTCTTTAACCACCCGCATAAAGCTGTTCTGGTCCTGGTTGTGACGATGTTCATCATGGCGGTGATGCGCGCAGTGTGGCCTGGACGTCCCTGGTTTGCCTCAAGACGACGCTGGGCGGATGTTGGATTGTATGTCCTGCTTGGAGCCGTGATTTGGTACTTCTCGCCCTACACTGCAACGCTGGGGCTCGGGTGAATGTGACCCGGTAGACAAAGTGTCCATAATGTGGTCGATGGTGACTTCTTAGGCGAAAGCTGTCACTCTTGCCAAGTCCGTACTTCTTTATACGAGGTTTGAGCAATGAGAAAGTTTCTTGAACAGAGCGGCATCCTGATCTGGGTGCTGGTAGCGATCGTTCTGGCATTGGTTCTGGGTTCTGTCACCATTGGTGATTCCCACATTATGCCGTCGGCACTGGGCGATGTTTTCGTAACTTTCTCTACTATTTTTGGGCAGTTCCTGTCCTTCTCAATTCCGCTCATCATCATTGGTCTGGTGACCCCGGCAATTGCTGACCTGGGTAAGGGTGCAGGCCACTGGCTGGGTCTGACTGCGGCTCTCGCCTACGCCTCGACCATGTTTGCGGGCTTCCTCACCTACGCAGTGTGTGCCTACTTCTTCCCGAAGGTTCTTGTTGGGCAGCTGACTCAGGTAGAAACCCCGAAGGAAGTCCTCAAGACCTACTTCACCATCGAAATGCCTCCGGTCGTTGGTGTGATGACCGCACTCTTGCTGTCCTTCGTCATTGGAATTGGGCTGTCCTTGGTGCCCCGGGGCGTTCTGCGAAAGGGCTTTATTGAGTTCCGCGCGATCATCACCCGCTTGATCGAGAACATCATCGTTCCTCTTCTGCCCCTGCACATCTTCGGTATCTTCTTGAACCTCACCTACACCGGAGAAGCGGTTCACATCATGCGAACCCTGATTCGCGTGGTTGTCATTGTTCTGATTCTGGAAGTAGTCATTCTGCTCACGCAGTACTTTGTTGCCGGTGCGGTTGGCCGCGTCAACCCCTTTAAGGCGATCTTCACCATGCTTCCGGCGTACCTGACCGCATTGGGAACTTCCTCTTCGGCAGCGACGATTCCTGTCACCTTGCGACAGACCCGTAAGAATGGCGTGTCCGATGCTGTTTCCTCTTTCACCATTCCTCTGTGCGCAACGATTCACTTGGCGGGTTCAACCTCGAAGATTTTCGCTTTCGCTTTTGCGATCGTCTACACCCAGGGTATGACGGTTACCACCGCTCAGTGGGTCGGATTCATCTTCATGCTCGGCGTCACTATGGTGGCTGCTCCGGGTGTCCCCGGCGGTGCAATTATGGCAGCTACCGGTATCTTGCAGTCGATGCTGGGCTTCGATGATTCTGCAGTTGCTCTGATGATTGCCACCTACATTGCGCTTGACTCCTTCGGAACCGCAACGAACGTGACGGGTGACGGTGCG
This sequence comes from Trueperella pyogenes, assembly GCF_001070855.1. Classification (GTDB taxonomy): domain Bacteria; phylum Actinomycetota; class Actinomycetes; order Actinomycetales; family Actinomycetaceae; genus Pauljensenia; species Pauljensenia pyogenes_A. The sequence continues at coordinate 135,604 of NZ_JVLH01000014.1, forward strand.
ATCGCGATCATCATGGACCGTCTAACCGGCGGCAAGTTGGGGCCCGAAGGCGATTCAGAGCACACGCGTGAGCTTGCCTTTGACGGTATGGCCTACCTGCACAAGGTTTCGGTCGAGGGCGTTGTTAGCCCGGAAGAACTTGCAGAATCTGCGGCCTTGAACGGTGCGACAATCACTGAAAGCCCGCGTTCCTGAACGTTTTTTCACCCGGGATCTAGGGTGGATGCAACTGCGTGCGTTAAGCAATAGACTTAAAGAAGTTGTTCACCGATGATCACTGTGGAAATGGAGCACGACTCGTGGAGCAAGTGAGTGTCACAAGCGCGTCCGAGCCCGTAAAGATTGGCGTCCTCACCTCCGGTGGTGATGCCCAAGGAATGAATGCTGCGGTTCGTGCGGTTGTCCGCACCGCGCTGGCACGTGGCGCGCAGCCTTACGCAATCCTTGACGGCTGGGCGGGAGCGGTTAAAGGCGAAGCTTGCATTCGCGAAATGAGCTGGTCGGACGCCTCGGGAATCCTTGCAGAGGGCGGAACCGTTATTGGGACCGCTCGCTGCCCCGAATTTCGTGAATACGAAGGCCGTCACGCGGCAGCCTTGCACCTGATTGAAAAGGGAATCGACCGCCTGGTCGTCATCGGCGGTGACGGCTCGCTGTCCGGTACGGAAGAATTCCGTACGGAATGGGCCCAACACCTCAGCGAGCTGGTCGATGAAGGGGCTATCTCTACGCAGCAAGCGCAGCTGCATCAGCGCCTCTATATTGTCGGCTTGGTTGGCTCCATCGATAACGACATGGTCGGTACCGATATGACGATCGGGGCGGATAGCGCGCTTCATCGCATCGTTGACGCCATCGACCAGATTTCTTCGACTGCAGCCTCGCATCAGCGCACCTTTGTTGTCGAAGTTATGGGACGCCACTGCGGGTATCTACCGCTCATGTCAGCGGTAGCCGGCGGTGCTGACTATGTCTTCACTCCCGAGGATCCGGCACGTGATGGCTGGGAAGATGAAATGGTCGAGCGCCTGAAAGAAGGGCGTGCTGCAGGACGACGCGAATCCATCATCATCGTTGCTGAAGGCGCGACTGACCGCGCTGGTAACCCCATTTCTTCTCAAGACATCGCTGATGCCTTCAAAGAACGTACCGGAGAGGATGCGCGAATCACCATCCTCGGTCACGTTCAACGAGGCGGTGTTCCTTCCGCGTATGACCGCTGGATGTCGACACTCTTGGGCTTTGCCGCAGTCCAAGAGATCTTGAACCCTGCTGATCCCGATGTAGCGACAATTCTGGGTGTCCGCCACAATCGGGTGACCCGAATTCCGCTCATGGAAGCGGTCCATCAGACTCGAGGCGTCAAGGACCTCATTAAAGCTGGGGACTTTGCAGCCGCGCAGGCGGCTCGTGGACGTTCCTTCACCGTGATGGTCGGAATTAACCAGCTCCTGTCGACGCCTCCGACGCTGGCAGAGAATCCCCCCAGCGGATCCGCTAAGCGCGTTGCCATCATCCACGCAGGCGGTCTTGCCCCCGGCATGAATACTGCTGCGCGCGCTGCCGTCAGGCTTGGTATCGCTAAGGGCTGGACGATGCTTGGAATCGATGGCTCTTGGGCGGGACTTGCCGATAATCAGGTTCGCGAGCTGACGTGGGATGACGTTGAAGGATGGGCATTCCACGGTGGTGCTGAGCTCGGAACGCGCCGCCCCGTTCCCACAGTGAACGAGTACTACGCCTTGGGGCGCGCAATCGAACGCAATGAAATTGACGCCCTCTTGGTGGTCGGTGGTCTTAATGCATACCTGGCCGTCAAGGAAATGACCTCGGAGCTCGATCGCTACCCGGCTTTCCGTATTCCCATCGTTCTGATTCCAGCCTCGATCGACAATAACCTTCCCGGCGCTGAACTGGCGATTGGGACCGATACCGCACTGAATAATGCTGTGTGGGCATTGGATCGTATTAAGGAAAGCGCGGCTGCCTCCAAGCGCTGCTTCGTCGCAGAACTCATGGGGCGACGCTGCGGCTACCTCACGCTCATGTCAGGAATCGCCTCGGGCGCCGAATACGCCTATTTGAATGAGGAAAACACGACCCTGGCAGAGATTGATGAGGATGCGCACCGCCTGCGTGAAACTTTCGAGGCCGGTCGCCGTCTATTCCTTGTTGTTGTCAACGAGGAAGCGGACGCGCATTACAACCGTGAGTTCCTTGCGAACGTTTTCGAGGCTGAAAGTGACGGGCTCTATGACGTCCGTTCCTCTGCGCTTGGACACCTCCAGCAGGGCGGTGCTCCCAGTCCTTATGACCGTCTGCTTGCGACTCGCCTAGTCTTTGCCGCTCTGGGTGAATTGGACAGCCAGTTCTCGCAGGGACGTTCGCAGGCTGTCTACATCGGTGACGTGGGGAATACAATCCAAGTCCGTCCGGTAGACCGAATGTTTGATGATTTGGACATGGCGAATCGTCGTCCCTTCGATCAGTGGTGGCGTGATCTTCGCCCGATTCTGACCGCAGTGTCCATGCAGTCCCAGCCGCGAGAGCTTGAGCCGGTGACTATCATGCAAGCAGAGAGCTTTAATCACTAAGCGGGAAATTCCCGTGACCGTCGATCATCAGGAGAAAGCACGATGAGCGCAATTGACCCGACGACAACCCCCGCTTGGGCAGCACTGGATGAGCATGCAGAAGTGTTCAACCCCGATCTGCGTAGCTGGTTCCAGCAAGACCCAGAGCGCGCCCAGAAGTGGACGAAGAAAGTCGGGGACCTGTACATCGATTTGTCCAAGAACCTGATTAATGAAGAGACTCTCAATCAGCTTCTTGAACTGGCAGATCAGACCGAGGTCTTCCCCCTTCGTGATGCCATGCTTCGCGGTGACCGCATCAATGTCACTGAGAACCGTTCGGTCCTCCACACTGCGCTGCGTCGCGCTCCCGGTGAGGAACTGATCGTCGAGGGACGCAACGTCGTTGCAGATGTCCGCGAGGTTCTAGATCGCGTCTACTCCTTCGCCAATCGTGTGCGCAGCGGAGATTGGGTAGGCGTCACCGGAAAGCGCGTCGCAACCGTTGTCAACGTAGGTATTGGCGGCTCGGATCTTGGACCCGTCATGGCTTACGAAGCCTTGAAGCCCTACGTCCAAGAGGGTCTGGAATGCCGCTTCATTTCCAATATCGACCCGACCGACGTGGGAGAGACCACCAAGGATCTGGACCCCGAAACCACTCTGGTGATCGTCGCTTCAAAGACCTTCACCACTTTGGAGACCATCACCAACGCCCATGCGGTTCGCGATTGGTTCTTGAAGTCGCTGCGTGAAAAGGGAGTCATCGGCGATGACCCCGAACAAGAAAAGGAAGCGATCTCCAAGCATTTCGTTGCTGTCTCGACCGCGCTGGACAAGGTCGCAGAATTCGGTATCGATCCGGCAAACGCCTTCGGTTTCTGGAACTGGGTTGGCGGCCGTTACTCGGTAGATTCCGCGATTGGAACCTCTCTGGCAATCGCGATTGGCCCTGAGCACTTCGAGGAATTCCTTGGAGGCATGCGCACGATCGATCAGCATTTCGCTTCGGCAGCGCCCAAGGATAATGTCCCGCTCATCATGGGCCTGCTCAATGTCTGGTATTCAAACTTCTTGGGTGCCGACACCCACGCGGTGCTCCCGTACTCGCAGTACCTGCACCGTTTCCCCGCATACCTGCAGCAGCTCACCATGGAGTCAAATGGCAAGTCCGTGCGCCGCGATGGAAGCCCGGTCTTCTATGACACCGGCGAGGTCTTCTGGGGTGAGCCCGGAACGAATGGTCAGCACGCTTTCTACCAGCTGATTCATCAAGGAACCCGCATGGTTCCCGCAGATTTCATTGCCTTCGCACAGCCTTCGTGGCCGATTCGCGACGCTGATGCGGATATGCACGAGCTGTTCTTGTCGAACTTCTTCGCTCAGACCAAGGCCTTGGCTTTCGGTAAGACCGCAGAAGAGGTTCGCGCTGAAGGTACTGCCGAGGAACTGGTTTCTGCCCGTGTCTTCACCGGCAACCGTCCGACGACCTCGATTATGGCGCCCGCGCTGACCCCTTCGGTTTTGGGACAGCTCATTGCGCTCTATGAGCACATCACCTTCGTCGAGGGTGCGGTCTGGGGACTGGATTCCTTCGATCAGTGGGGCGTTGAGCTGGGTAAGGTTTTGGCCAAGCAGATTCTTCCCGCGATCGAGGGCGATCAGGCGGTCTTGGACCAACAGGATTCCTCAACTCGTTCGCTCATCGAGTTCTATCGCGCGAACCGCTGACATTGAACTAAGTTCGCGTCTGGGGGCCGTGGTCATTGCCGAGGCAGTGGCTGCGGCCCTCGCTTATGCGCGCACAGTGCCGTGTGGGTGTCTGTCCCTGAGCAGCTTGGGAGAAGTGGAGGGCGTAGAGCCGAAAAGGTTTTAGTGCTGAAGATGCTCGTGTTGTGCGTGAGAGATTGATTCGACCTGGAAGGTTGAGTGCGCGATTTCAACGGGGAAATGGTGCATCGCGCATTCGTTCAGTGAGTGAATGATCTGGTCTCGTTGGCTGGCGGTGACGGCCTCGGCAACCTCAATATGTGCGGTGACGGTGATGAGGTTCGAAGCCACTGAGCTCACGTGAAGGTCATGGACCTCCTCGACCAAGGGAATCGAGAGCATGTGCTGGCGGACCTGTGCAAGATCGATTTCCTCGGGCACTTCCTCCATCAAAATTCGCAGAGTGCGAAGTAGTAGCATGCAGGCTCGCGGAGCCATAAGCAGTGCGATGAAGATCGAGGCCACGGCATCTGCGCGATTCCATCCGCCGATCAATTCAACGATTGCAGCAATGATGACCGCCAGGGACCCCAAGGCATCATTGGCCACTTCAAGAATGGCAGCGCGCATATTGAGCGAAGCGTGGCGTCCACCGATCAGGACCAAGAGTGAGAGCGCGTTCGCCACCAAACCTAAAATTCCAACCCACAGCATGGGTGTTGCATGGACCTCAACGGGGGAGAGCAAGCGCTGAATGCCTTCAACCGCAACCAAAAGACTGATGATGACCAACATGCCAGCTTGGAAGGCTGCGGCAAGAACTTCTGAACGTGCCCATCCCCATGTCCGCCGGTTATCGCGGGGACGCAAAGCAAGCGTTGTCGCGATAAAAGCGATGACGAGCCCGGCAGAATCAACCGCCATATGTCCGGCATCGGCCGCAAGAGACAAAGAAGACGTGAAGAAAGCGGCAACAAGTTCTGTGATGAAAATCGTCGCTGTAATTGCCAGCGCAATTGCAAGCCTTTTACGAGAAGCAACATGTCCGTGCGAATGATCGTGACCGTGGGTATGCGTTGTGGATTCAGTGCGTCCGTCAATGGTGTTCAGTGACTCTGCACAGGGATCGTCTTTCACCCCGGGTACACACGGAGCCGCCAGATGTTCGTCTTGGGGAGAAGGAGTGAGTGAAGAACGCATGAAGTAAGCATAGTGCCCTGTCTTGACTGAAGACAAGGCACTGAGAGTTGACGGAGCCGGTGATTAGAGCGTCAACATCACCTTTGTCGCGCGGCGCTCGTCCATTGCGGCGTAACCTTCGGCGGCCTGCTCAAGCGGCAGGACTAAATCGAAGACAGCACCCGGGTTGATCTCACCGCGGTAGATTAGATCAATCATGGTCGGCAGGTACTTGCGCACGGCAGCGGGACCGCCGAACATGTGTACCTCGGCACCAAACATGCGACCCATATCCAGGGAAACGCCGTGGGGAACGCCCACGAATGACAGATGGCCACCGGGGCGCACGCAGCCTAGAGCCTGGTCGAAGGAGACCTCGTTACCCACCGCCTCGACGACGCCGTCGGCGCCCAGGCCTCCGGTCATTTCCTTGATGCGCGCGATGCCCTCTTCGCCGCGCTCTTCGACAATGTCAGTTGCGCCAAATGCGCGGGCCAGTGCCTGTCGATCCGCGTGCCTTGACATTGCGATTTCACTGAAGGCAAAGATTGCTCTCTCAGCCTGCTGATTCGCAAGCAAGTACACTAAAGTCCATGGCTTTCACTGTTACCAGCGTTAATGTCAACGGAATCCGCGCCGCACACCGCAAGGGCATGATGGAGTGGCTCGACGCCAACCCCTGTGATGTTCTTCTTCTCCAAGAAGTCCGTGCGGATGAAGAAATCGCCACTGAACTGCTGGGCGATTCGTGGGAAAGCATCATTCTTCCCTGCCGAATTAAGGGACGCGCTGGCGTTGCAGTTGCAGTGCGCAAGGATAGCGCTCATATCAGTGGAGAACCGCGCCTTTCCCTTGACGATCAGGAAACCGATGTCGATTCGGGACGTTGGCTAGAAGCAGTGGTTGAAACCAATGCGGGGCGCGTCCGTGTAGTTTCGGCCTACTTCCACTCGGGCGAAAAAGACACCCCCAAGCAGGATGCGAAGATGGCTCACCTTCCGCGCATTGGTCAGCGCATGGGGGAGCTTCTTTCCGAGGCCGAAGCGGGTTCTACGGACGTCTTGGGAACCGTTGTGGCCGGAGATTTCAATATCGTTCGCACCAGGTCCGATATTAAGAATTGGACCTCGAACCACAATAAGCGTGCGGGCGTACTCGATGAGGAAATCGCATTCCTGGATCAGTGGCTTGATGCGGGGTGGCATGACGTCATGCGCGACCTTGCCGGAGAAGTTCAGGGACCCTACACCTGGTGGTCCCAGCGCGGTCAGGCATTTACCAATGACACCGGTTGGCGTATCGATTATCAGTTCGCAACACCCGCGCTGGCTGCAAAGGCTCAGTCTTTTTCAATCGGCCGCGCGGCCTCGTACGAGGAGCGGTGGAGCGACCACGCCCCGCTGTCGGTGAGCTACGAACTCTAAGTGCTCAGGCGCTCTCGAAATCGAAGAGTGCCATGGAGGAGTAGACGCCGTTCTCGTCCACGCGATCTAAGCGGAATCCGGGGACCATCCACGATGCCTCGTCGCAGGGGCCCAAATTCATTGCGCGATCAAGGAGAGCGTCAGGGACGCCCTGCGCTAGGGTCACGTGGGCGTGATAGGGGAAGCGTGCGGGTGCATCCAAGGGGCCCGAGCGAATATCCTCGGCCAACATCGTGCACTCGCGCTCACCTTCGGCAAGGGAAAGGTAAACGACGGGAGAAACGGGACGGAAAGTGCCGGTGTCCCCCAGAGTGACGCGGAAAGGTGTGTAGCGCTGAGCGACGCTGCGAAGGTGCTCGATCACTTCTTCGCGCCGTTCCATATCTACTGCGGTGGGCGGCAAGATTGTAATGTGTGCGGGCACTTTCGTACCCTGATCATCCCCAAGGCTCACGCGGATATCGGTAAGAACGCTCACCCATGGTTCAGGCAGGGCAACAACAACGCCCAGCCATTCTTGGCCCGGTAAGCGCTGTGGAAGATACATTGAACTACCTGAAATGGGGAATAGGAACCTGCTCATGGTACATGGATGCAGGGGTTCGGGGCACATTGAGCTGGCAAAGATCGTTGCGTAGAGAACTGCCTGAATAGGCTAGGCTTGTCGGTAGTGTACGAGTTTGAAACACCCAAGGAAGTGTGCACGTGGAACTGTCATGGTCAGCGGCTTTAAGCGCCGAAGAAGGACGCGAACTAGCTGCTCAGCTCTTTGAAGAAACTTTTGGCTACCAGCCCCAAGATGTCTGGTCTGCCCCCGGGCGTGTCAACGTCATTGGTGAGCACGTTGACTACAACGGTGGTCCCTGTCTGCCAATCGCACTGCCGCATCGGGCATTCATTGCCTATGCCCCCCGCGAAGACCGTTTGTTGCGCCTGGTGTCGCCCCAGACTCGCGAGGCCGTGGATGAGTTGGACCTAGACCGCATTGCTCCGCGCGGCTGCGAGGACGAAGTAAGCGGCTGGGCCGCGTATCTTTCTGGCGTTGCCTGGGCCCTTGAGAAATCGGGGTACGGTCCGCTTCATGGTTTCGACGCCGCGCTCTACTCTTGCGTGCCCCGCGGTGGCGGGCTTTCATCTTCGGCTGCGCTTGAGTGCGCGATGGCTGTTGCGATTGACGAGGCCGAGGGGCTGGGTCTCGCTGGAAACGTGAGCCAGCCCAATGACGCCGGTCGAACAATACTTGTCGAGTGTGCTCGCATGGCAGAAAATCAGATCGCAGGCGCGAACACCGGCGGCCTGGATCAGACTGCTTCACTGCGTTGCCTCAGTGGACATGCGCTGGCACTGGATTGTCGAGATATGAGTGTTGAGCACATTCCTTTCGATCTGGAATCGCAGGGGCTTGCTTTACTGGTCATTGATACCCGCGCTGCTCATTCACTCGCGGACGGACAGTATGGTCAGCGTCGTGCCGATTGTGAAGAGGCCGCACGCCAGTTGGGCGTTGATCAGCTTGTTGACGTCGAGGACCTCGAGGCTGCCACTCAAGCTTTGAGTGATGAGCGCTTGATCAAGCGTATGCGTCACGTTGTTTCTGAAATTGCGCGCACCCGCGCCCTTATTGAGCTCCTGAAGGAAGGGCCGCTTGAGGGAGACCGCCTCAAAGTCGTGGGCGCCCTTATGAATGATTCGCATGACTCACTGCGCGATGATTACGAGGTGTCGTGCCTAGAGCTCGACGTTGCCGTTGACGCTGCGCGAGCGGCAGGAGCCTACGGAGCGCGGATGACTGGTGGCGGCTTTGGTGGAAGTGCAATTGCGCTTGTTGACCGCGAGTGCCTAGAGGAAACCGCGCAGGCGGTCGCGCAGGCTTATAGCGAACGCGGATTGGGTGCGCCGGCATTCATTGTTGCTGTACCTTCTGCGCCAGCCGGCAGACTCTGATGCCGCGCAATTGACGGATGAGCGAGGTGTGCCAGCTCTTTCCTGGACGCAGATGCAGGAAGGGGGTGGCACAATCGTTCTATGACTTCAACGGATCCCTGGATGGTTGTCGGCCTGGGTAACCCTGGCGCGCAGTACGCCAATACCCGTCACAATGTCGGCCATATGCTCATCGATCTTCTTGCCCACAATGCGGGAGTGCAGCTGAGTTCGCACCGCTCGGGAACCCACTGCGCGGATATTCGGCTGGGAATGCTCCCCGGAGGGATCCCGGGGCCCCGCGTTATTCTGGCAACCAGTGACTCCTACATGAACACCTCCGGCGGCCCCATTGGGCGCCTTGCAAAGTTCATGAATGTTGACCCCTCGCATCTTCTGGTCGTCCACGATGATCTGGACCTTCCCGCTGGCTCATTGCGTTTGAAGACAGGTGGTGGCGAAGGCGGGCACAACGGCTTGAAGTCGATCTCCCAGGTACTGGGGACAAAAGACTACAACCGCCTTCGTATCGGGATTGGACGTCCGCCGGGACGTATGAATCCAGCCGATTACGTCTTAGCGCGGATGAATGGCAGCGAGCTTGATGACCTCGCCGTCACCATCGCCCAGGCCGCCGATGTTGTCGAAGATATTGTGACCACCAGTTTCAGTGAGGCGCAGCAGCGCCTGCACACGCGTCAGGGAGCCTAAGTGCCACAGTTTTCCGCTCTTCTTCCCGTCTTTGCTCAGGATGAGGCGCTTCATTGCGTCCTTGAATCCATTGATCGTGGTGAATCAGGATGCGTTGTTGCGCCTGCGGGTGCTCGCATTCCTCTGATCGCCTCAATGGTTCAACGCCGTCATCAGACAATTTACGTCGTTGTTCCTACGGGACGCGAAGCAGAAGAAACCGCAAGTGCCTTGCGCGCATGGGTTGAAGACGTCGAGGTTTTCCCCTCATGGGAAACGCTGCCTCACGAGCGCCTGTCGCCACAGGTCGACACTATGGCGCAAAGAATTGCCGTCTTACGCCGTCTGATCCACCCGCAATCGGGAGACGAACATGCGGGGGCACTGAATGTCGTCGTCATCCCAGTTCGCGCTCTCATGCAGCCCATCATTCACGGGATCGCGGATCGCGCTCCCGTACGCGTTAAAGCCGGAGATATTGTCGATCTGCCCGACCTTGCCCGGGAGCTTGAAAACCTAGGTTATACGCGCGTCGATATGGTGGAGCAACGCGGACAATTCTCGGTTCGCGGTGGCATTCTTGATGTTTTCCCGCCCCAGGAAGCACACCCCCTGCGTATCGAATTGTGGGGGGATGAGGTCGATGAAATCCGTGCCTTCTCTCTGTCAGATCAACGAACATTGGGAGTTGTTGATTCGGGTGTATGGGCTGTTGCCTGCCGCGAATTACTGCTGACGCCTCAAGTTCGCGCAAAGGCTCGCACTGAGATGGATCGTCTGCCCGGCGCCGCAGAAATCCTCGAGCTTGCCTCTCAAGGAATCGCTGCCCCCGGCCTCGAATCCCTAGCACCGATCCTTGTCGGTGGAATGGATTCCTTCCTTGACTTGATCCCCGCGGGTGGACTCTTTGTCGCCATCGATCCCGAACGTATTCGCGCTCGCGGCACGGACTTGGTTGCGACAACCGAAGAATTTCTCTCTGCTGCATGGTCACAGGCAGCAGGTGGGGGAGCGGTCCCTCTCGAGGCGGGTGATGCCTCCTTCATCCCGCTAGAGGAAATTTGGGGAGCGCAGGGACGCCCGTGGTGGGAGCTGACGGCACTTCCCCCGGCTGAACTTGCCGAGGCCATGGCCAAGAATTCCCACGGCCTCGGGGACGGGGTGGAAAGCGAAGCCACATCGGGGGCGCTGCTCAAAAAAGAAGCGCACTCGGTCATCGTCTCGGATACCTTGGTGGCGCTTGGCGCGCGCGATGTTCGTCCCTACCGAGGGGACTACACTCGCGCACTTGAGGACATTCGAACGCTTATTCGCAGCGGATGGACGCTCATCCTTGCAGCAGAAGGTGAAGGCCCAGCGCGGCGTCTGTATTCGATTGCGACCGATGCGGGAATCGGAAGTCGAATTGTTCAAGAAATCGATCCCACGCAGGACTCATCGGTTCTTGATGTTGTGGCAGCTCCACGAACGAAGGGCTTTGTCGCGCCGGATCTAAAACTGGCGATCATCTCTGAGTCGGATCTTTCTGGGCGAGTTGGTGCAACGACTCGCGATATGCGCAAGATGCCCTCGAGGCGACGCAAAGGTGTGGATCCTCTCAGCCTCCATCCGGGGGACTACATCGTCCACGACCAGCACGGTATTGGGCGCTTCATCGAATTGGTGTCCCGCACGGTTGGACGCGGTGAGGGCCAGGTGACCAGGGACTACCTGGTCTTGGAATACGCACCGTCGAAACGAGGCCAGCCCGGAGATCGTCTCTTCATCCCCACAGATAGCCTGGATCAAATCTCGAAATACACCGGCTCGGATCAGCCCGCACTGACCAAGATGGGCGGTGCCGACTGGGAGAAAACAAAAGCTAAGGCGCGCAAGGCCGTTAAAGAAATCGCGCAAGAGCTCATCCGCCTGTACGCCGTCCGTCAGGCGACGAAGGGTCATGCCTTCGGCCCAGATACCCCCTGGCAACGCGAATTGGAAGATTCCTTCCCCTACGTCGAGACTCCCGATCAGCTGGTCACTATCGACGAAGTCAAGGCGGATATGGAAAAGCCGATGCCCATGGACCGTCTGCTAACGGGCGATGTTGGCTACGGAAAGACCGAAATCGCCGTGCGTGCGGCTTTTAAGGCGATTCAAGACGGCAAGCAGGTCGCACTGTTGGTTCCAACGACCCTTCTGGTTCAACAGCACGCGGAAACCTTCGCGGAGCGCTACGCGGGATTCCCAGTGACGATCGGCACCCTCTCGCGCTTCTCAACGCCGAAGGAAGCAGAGAAAGTCAAGGAAGGATTGGCCTCGGGAGGAGTGGACCTGGTGATTGGTACCCACTCGCTGCTCAGTGGTGCCATTGCTTTCAAGGACTTGGGTCTGGTCATCATTGATGAGGAACAACGTTTTGGCGTTGAACACAAGGAAACGCTCAAGGCTCTGCGTGCGGATGTCGATGTTCTCTCGATGTCGGCAACGCCTATTCCCAGAACCTTGGAGATGGCGGTTTCGGGTATTCGTGAAATGTCGATTCTTCAGACTCCTCCCGAAGAACGACAGCCCGTCCTTACCTTTGTGGGTGCCCACACCGATGCGCAGGTCAGTGCGGCGATTCGCAGGGAACTCCTGCGCGATGGGCAGGTTTTCTACGTCCACAACCGCGTGGATTCGATTTCTTCGGTTGCAGCACATATCCAAGAGCTTGTTCCCGAGGCGCGAATTAGAGTGGCCCACGGAAAGCTCAACGAACATCAGTTGGAAAGCGTCATCGTTGATTTCTGGAACCACGATTTTGACGTGCTGGTGTGTACGACCATCGTGGAAACCGGCCTGGATATTTCCAATGCGAATACATTGATCGTTGACCGCGCGGATACCTTTGGTCTGTCCCAATTGCACCAGTTGCGTGGGCGTGTGGGCCGAGGCCGTGAGCGCGCTTATGCGTACTTCTTCTATCCCTCGGATCGCCCGCTTTCAGAAACCGCCCACGAGAGGCTGCAAACGATTGCCCAGAACGCTGATCTGGGGGCCGGTCTTGCCGTTGCCCAGCGTGATCTTGAGATCCGAGGCGCCGGTAACCTTCTGGGAGGCGCTCAATCTGGACACATCGAAGGCGTGGGCTTTGACCTGTACGTCCGGATGGTTGCCGATGCGGTTGCGGCCTTCAAGGGGCAGCGCAAGGAAGAGAAGAAGGACCTGCGCCTAGACGTGACCGTTGATGCGCATATTCCCGAAAGCTATATTTCCGCAGAACGCTTGCGTTTGGAGGTCTACGGCAAGATCGCCGCGGTGGAAAACAGTGAGCAGGAAAAGGACCTGCGCGATGAAATTACAGACCGCTATGGCCCCATTCCGCCTCAGGTGGACTTGCTCTTCGAAATTGCGCGCCTGCGTGCTCTTCTTCGACAGATCGGAATCGACGAAGTCGCCACACAGGGCAAGTACCTGCGTATTCACCCGATCGAATTGAAGGAATCTCAGGCGCTTCGTCTGAAGCGTTTGTACCCCGGTTGTGTCGTTAAAGCTGCGGTTCGCCAACTTTTGGTTCCTCTCCCCATGACGGCGCGGGTTGGGGGAGTACCTTTGACCGATCACGCCTTGCTTGAATGGATCGAGAACCTTCTGACAAAGGTTCTGAATCCGACCGTGGCTTCAAAGCGCTGATGAGAGCGCTACACTGACACCTATACAGAGCGTTATTTCGGAGGATGTTTTCATGGTTTCTCTCTCGCGTGCATCGAAGGCGGCAGCGATCCTTGTCGCATGTGGTCTGGGATTGGGTGCCTGTTCTGCACACCCGGGAACCGCGGCAATCATCGGGGACTGGAGCGTGAGCGAGGCCGAACTTGACCTCTCAAGCCAGCAACTCAGCGATCTTCATGGCCAACAGGTCGACGCTGCCCAATTCCTCCCCGAACTGAGCTCGTCGCGCGCGCTGGGACAAGTCGCTGAAGAAAACGGCGTGACTGTTTCGGATGAAGAAATCGCCGAACAGTTCAAGATTATGGGACAGCGCGTGGTGGACCGCGGTGGAACAAGCACTCCGATTGCAGATCCCACGCCCTTCCTGAAGACCCTTGTCAAAGACACCTTGGCGCTGCAGAAGCTGCGCTCGATGGACTTGTCGACCGAAAAGTCGCAAGAACTGAACAATAAAGTCTCACAGATCATGTCCTCGACTAAGGTCGAAATCAACCCGCGTTATGGCACCTACAACACTCAAAGTCGCAAACTGACTCAGGGAGTCTTTGGCGATGTTGTTCGTTCCAGCTCAGTGAACCAGCAGGGCGGACAAAAATAAGACCGACTCACCTGCGGTGTATGAGCATGCACCGGAACTTCTGAAATGTGATGTATCGCCCACCCTTCGGGGTGGGCGATACGGCATTTATGGGGACCTATGTCTAAATTGCGCCACTAACTGACCAAACGTGAGGAAGAAAATGTCACGGCCCACTCGCGTAGCAGTTATGCAGCGGGGCTGAATGTACTAGCGTTAGACACGACAGTAGTCACGTAGTTAATCGATTGGAGAATTAACGTGGCAAGCATTGAAGCAATCGGAGCTCGCGAGATCCTTGATTCCCGCGGTAACCCCACCGTCGAGGTTGAGGTCGTCCTTGAAGACGGCACCTTTGAGCGCGCAGCAGTTCCCTCTGGTGCATCCACCGGTGCATTCGAGGCCGTTGAACGTCGTGATGGCGACAAGGGTCGTTACCAGGGCAAGGGCGTTCAAGACGCCGTTGACGCCGTGAACGAGATCATCGCCCCCGAACTCATTGACGAAGACGCATCCGATCAGCGTCGTATCGACGAGATTATGATCGAGCTGGACGGCACCCCGAACAAGGGCAAGCTCGGCGCCAATGCAATTCTCGGTGTCTCCCTTGCTGTTGCAAAGGCTGCAGCTGAGTCCGCAGGCCTGCCCCTGTACCGTTACCTGGGTGGCCCCAACGCTCACATCCTCCCCGTTCCCATGATGAACATCCTCAACGGTGGTTCTCACGCGGACACCAACGTTGACATTCAGGAGTTCATGATTGCTCCTCTGGGTGCACCGACCTTCCGTGAAGCCCTCCGCTGGGGCGCCGAGGTCTACCACACCCTCAAGGCAGTCATCAAGGAACGCGGTCTGTCCACCGGCCTGGGCGACGAGGGCGGCTTCGCACCGAACCTCTCCTCCAACGCCGCTGCGCTGGACCTGATCATCGAGGCCATCGAGAAGGCCGGCTTCAAGCCCGGCACCGATGTTGCGCTCGCACTGGACGTCGCTTCCTCTGAGTTCTTCAAGGACGGCCTGTACCAGTTCGAAGGCGAAGGCCGTTCGACCGACTACATGGTTTCCTACTACGAGAAGCTCATCCGCGACTACCCGCTGGTCTCCATCGAAGACCCGTTGTCAGAAGACGAATGGGATGCATGGACCGCACTGACCGCAGAAATCGGCAACCGCGTCCAGCTCGTTGGCGACGACCTCTTCGTCACCAACCCCGAGCGTCTGCGCAAGGGCATCGAGCTGCACGCAGCAAACGCCCTGCTGGTCAAGGTGAACCAGATCGGTTCGCTGACCGAGACCCTGGACGCCGTGGAAGAGGCACACCGCAATGGTTACCGCTCCATGACCTCTCACCGTTCCGGCGAGACCGAGGACACCACCATTGCTGACCTCGCAGTTGCCACCAACTCCGGCCAGATCAAGACCGGTGCTCCGGCTCGTTCCGAGCGCGTCGCGAAGTACAACCAGCTCCTGCGCATCGAAGAGGATCTCGACGATGCAGCAGTGTACGCGGGTCGTTCCTCCTTCCCCCGCGCTTCCTTCTGAGAAGAACGCACTGACACGCTCCTAGAAGCGTGAATAAGGGTGGGTGACGAGAAATCGTCACCCACCCTTCATTTTGCGATCCGCCCCTCATTTGCTACCACGCGAGTTTTAGAGTCGACCCGAGCGACCGATGTAAGGCACCATAGGGATATGGCTCAGAAACCGAAAAAGGGACGACCGGTCGTTCCAAACGCCCGCAGGCGGCGCAGTGTCTCTGAGCCCGATGCGCAACGGCGGCCTCGGCAAGGAAGTCGAAATCCTCTGCGTTCTTCCGCCGCAGGCTCCCAAACCTCAACTTCAGCGGGTTCTTCTCGTCCGCAGGGCGGAAGGAAGGAGGACCGAGCGACCCGGACGCGTACTTCTGCGGTGGCAACAGCGCAGCGTCCTGCCTCCCTGTCCTTTGGTGGAATCGAGATCTCTCTGAGGATCTTGGGACTTCTTCTGTTGGGTGCGCTTCTCGCCCTTCTTCTGGTCCCTTCGTTCATGCAGCTGTGGAGCCAAGAACGCGAACTGTCTGCGATCAAAAACAAAGTTCAACAGACGCAAGCTGATAACGAAGCTAAACGTCAGCAGCTTCAACTTTGGTCGAATCCGCAATACATTGCTTCTCAGGCGCGCGAGCGTTTGGGCTACGTGAAACCCGGAGAAACTCAGTATTCGGTTCTTGATCCGGGTAAGGACTATCAGGATCAGGCTCAGGTTGCTGCCGCGCGTGAAGCTGGACCGGCTCGCCCGTGGATCCAGGTTCTTTCGCTCACCGTTGAAGAGGCTGATCACCCAACGGGGAATATTCAAACCGCTCAGACTGCGGGAGGCAGTTCTTCGACCTCTCCCAGCCAGGCCCCACAGTCCAGCGAAACGGCGGGTACGGAGCAGGGTAGTAGCGCCTCGCAAACTCTAAGCTCGCAGGGGTCAGGAAACTAATTCTTTCTTCAGCGCTCGCACTGGGCGGACGGCCTCGTAAAGTGGGCATATTCATCCCGTATCAACTGTGCAGGTGGCAACCCATTTCGTGTCTTTTTTCATTGGGCTTACTGCCGTCATTTGCCCGTGATCGAGTAAAATAAACCGGGTTTATTCGAAAGGTGAGGAATGATGAGCGCCATTACGCCGGCGAGTGACGCCGATCTTCAGGTTCTTGAAGAACAATTGGGACGCGTTCCGCGCGGCGTTGTCGGGATTGCAGCCCGCTGCGTGTGTGGAAAACCCACAGTCGTGGCAACCGCGCCTCGCCTTGAAGACGGAACGCCTTTCCCCACGACTTTCTACCTGACTAGTCCCGGCGCTGTCCGTGCGTGCTCGACCTTGGAAGCAACCAAGGTGATGGAGGAATTCAACCAGGACCTTGCCGAAGACGAGGAACTGCGTGCGGCCTATCAGCATGCTCATCAGGCCTACATCGCAGCGCGCGAGGAACTGGGCGCGCAGTTGAAGCTTGATGTTCCTGAAATTCATGGGGTTTCTGCTGGCGGAATGCCGACCCGCGTCAAATGCCTGCACGCACTGGTTGGACATGCTTTGGCTGCTGGTCGCGGCGTGAATCCGATCGGGGATCGCGCGCTGGACATGATGCGTGAACGCGGCCTGTGGGATACGGCCGCCTGCACCTGCTGACTGACAATACGACTAAGAAAGAATGAGATCATGACGCGGGTAGCGGCAATTGACTGTGGAACAAACTCAATTCGACTTCTAGTGGCCGATGGCGTGCTCAAGGGTGATGCCATTGCGCTCAACGATTTGACGCGCCAGATGCGCATTGTGCGCCTTGGGCAGGACGTTGATCGTACGGGACGACTGGCTCCCGAGGCGATCGAGCGGACACTTGCCGCAGTACGTGAGTACAAGCGCATGATTGACAATCTGGAAGCCGAAGAGATTCGTTTTGTCGCAACCTCTGCAATGCGCGATGCGGAAAACCGCGACGAATTCATTGAACCTGTGAAGGAAATCTTGGGCGTTTACCCCGAGGTCGTTCCCGGAACCGAGGAAGCCGCACTCTCCTTCGCCGGTGCAGCCAGTGGCGTCGTTGGCCAAGAACGCGGCAAGGTGCTTGTCGTTGATATCGGGGGAGGGTCGACCGAAATGGTCGTGGGAACTCTGGGAAAGGGAGTTGCTGAGGCCTATTCCGCAGATATGGGTTCAGTCCGCGTGACGGAGAAGTTCTTTGCTTCTTGCGCTAGCGACCAGCCGATTCCCGACGGGGTGCAGGCGCAGGCAAGCGAGTGGATCGACGCTCGCCTTGACGAGGCCGAGGAGATCGTTGACTTTTCCTCGGTCCGCGCCGTTGTTGGTGTCGCTGGCACCATCACGACGATTGCTGCTCACGCCTTGGGTTTGAGTTCCTACCAGCCTGAGAAGATTGATGGCGCTTTCTTGAGCCACGAGGCCACCGATTCCTCCGTGCGTTTTATGCTTGAGCAACCTCTTGCTGTGAAGGCAGCTCTGGGCTTTATGCCTGAGGGACGCGCTGACGTTATTGCAGGCGGAGCGCTCATTTGGAAGCGCGTTATGGATCGAGTGACTCTTCGCTGTGAGAGTAGCGGACACGAAATCACGGGCGCATTGGTCTCAGAACACGATATCCTTGACGGTATCGCACTTTCGATGCTCAATCGTCGATAGTGGGCTGTGCCCCCATAGCCCAATTGGCAGAGGCAACCGACTTAAAATCGGTGTGTTGTCGGTTCGAGTCCGACTGGGGGTACTCATAAGAACAGGAACCGAGGGAAAGGAAACTGACATGTCAAACCCCGTGTTCTCAAAGATGGAGCGCGATTGGTCGCGCGCTGATTCGACTCCCGCTGGCTACCCGACAATGCCCGGCTATCAGCCAACGAACGCTCAGCCTTCTGGAACCACCGTGCTGGACCCGCAGCGCTACCCCTATGCGCAGCAACAGGCCTCGGCACAAACTTCCGCGCAGAACCCCTACGGCGCGCCAAGCGGAGCCCCAGCGGTTGATCCTTCGGCCTACGCCGATATGCAAGCCGCATACCAGGCGCCCTCTGCAGATGCCGTTGATCGCGGTCGAATGACCTACGATGATGCGCTGATCAAGACGGGGATTACTTTCCTGGTTCTGCTTTTGGGCGCTGCCCCGGCATGGATTCTGACGCTGACAAGCCCCCTTCTGGGACTCGGTCTTGCTCTTGTTGGCGGCGTGCTTGCCTTCATTCTTGCTATGGTCAATAGCTTCTCCAAGACGATCCGTCCCGCACTGATCATTGCCTACGCCTTTGCTGAAGGGCTCACGCTGGGTGCGCTTTCGGCCGTTATGGAGATGGAATACCCGGGTATCGTCGCTCAGGCATTTATCGCAACCGTTGTGGTTACGGGCCTGACGCTGGTGCTCTTTGCTTCGGGCAAGGTCCGTAACTCGCCCAAGCTCATGAAGTTTACGCTCATTGGTATTTTCGGCCTGCTGATCACACGCCTTGCGAATGCAGTGCTGGTTGCCTTTGGCTTGATGGCGCCCATTGATTCGATGTACATCATGGGTATTCCGCTGGGAATTGTTGTCTCGGTGGTTGCTGTTTTCCTTGCGGCGATGAGCCTCATTAGCGATTTCGATACCGTAAAGCAGGGCGTTGAACGAGGTGCTCCCGCAAAGTTCGCATGGTACTGCGCCTTCGGCATCATGGTGACGGTTGTTTGGATGTACATGGAGATCCTGCGCATCCTGGCAATTCTGAATCGTCGATAAGCTCGTTTAGCGTTTGACGTTTGACGTTTGAAAGGGGCCGCCCTCACATAGAGGCGGCTCCTTTCCTGTGTGCAGTGCATTTTTCCGCTGCCCACCGGATGTCCCGTTCAAGTATGAATATGCCTGCGTGCCCAGTGAATCCAGGTTGATCTCCGGGAACATTTGTGCAATTTAGGGAACGCGTGTCCTATCTCGCGCGACTGGGTTGCGGGAATGTTTAACTAGAGCGTCACCATTTTTCCCCACTGTGATTCCCCAAGGAGGAACCATGGAAAACGTGAACGTCAGCGGCGAATTCGGCCGCAAGCCCACTCTGGAATTTACCGATTCAACCCCAAGCGATGAACTGCTGGTTGAGGTTCTTCATGAGGGCGATGGCCAGGTTGTTGAACCCGGCGATACGATCCACTGCCACTACCTGGGTCAGGTATGGGATGGCAATGTTTTCGATAATTCCTATGATCGCGGCGCACCCCTGAGCTTCCAAATCGGCGTCGGCATGGTAATCCGCGGCTGGGATGAAGGACTGATCGGACAGCGAGTGGGATCTCGCGTTCTGCTGTCAATTCCCTCTGATTATGGCTACGGTTCCCGTGGTGTTCCCCAGGCGGGAATCCGCGGTGGCGATACGCTAGTCTTTGTCACCGACATCCTCGGTGTCTCCTGATTGTGAACGATAGACAAGGCAAGGTATGAGCGAGAACGAAACACCGCGTACTCACAGTTCTTCCCAGCAACCGGATCGGGAGCGTGGCGAGGAAAGCGCGGGGAGCTCAGGCCTTGCCTCGTCGCTTTTAAAATCCCTGGATGAGCTGCGACGCCGCGTGAGCGATCAGCGGCGCGCAGTTCAGTCCTCGGCCCCCGAGAAAGCCCCTGCTTCTGCTGCCAGCGATGCTTTGCCTCGTGATGCTGCCGAGGCTGTTCCCTGGTCTTTGCGCGTGGGCGCCGCGGTTGCGTGGCGGGCGATTATCATTGCGGCTGCCGTTGGGCTGCTCGTGTTTGGGATGACCTTTGTCTATGGAATTGTTGTCCCCGTCGCCGTTGCAATGCTCTTGGCAGTCTTCTTGAGTCCCTTGGTGTCGTGGCTGCACCGAAAGCTGCATTTCCCGCAGGCTCTGGCTGCTCTCAGCGGCCTACTTGCGACTTTGCTCGTCGTTGGTGCGGCGCTGTCGACGGCTGGCGTTCAGATTTTGAACCAGGTTCCATCGCTGCTGACCCGCGCGAATGAAGGCGTATCCGCGCTTTTAACCTGGTTGCGGACTAACCCCATGGGGCTTGATACCTCAACCATCGATTCCCATCTTCAAAACCTCCAATCCGAGGTTGTCACCTGGGTCCAATCCCATGCCCAGACTTTGGTCTTTGGTGCCTTCAACGCCACCTCTTCTGCAATTTCATTGGCCACCGGCTCGGTAATTGCGCTCTTCTGTCTTTTCTTCTTCCTCAAGGATGGACGTGAGATCTGGGTCTGGTGCGTCCGTCTGCTTCCCAAGGGTGCGCGCGAACCCGTTCACGAGGCCGCAATCCGCGGTTGGGCGTCGATGGGTGGCTACGTCGTTGGGCAGATGCAGGTCGCCGCGATTGATGCTTTGAGTATCGGTATTGGTGCTTACTTCCTCGGCGTTCCATTGGTCATTCCGATTGTCGTTTTGGTCTTCTTCGGTTCCTTTATCCCGATTCTTGGCTCACTGTTCTCGGGCATTATTGCTGTCCTCGTCGCGGTGGTTGATCAAGGATTTACCGTTGGTTTGATCATGCTGGTGATTATTGCGGTCGTCCAGCAAGTTGAGGGGAACCTCCTGCAGCCTCTTCTGATGTCCAATGCGGTGTCATTGCACCCCTTGGTTGTTTTGCTCGGCGTGACGGCGGGGTCGATGGTTGCTGGAATTACCGGTGCGATCTTCTGTATTCCTGTTATTGCCTTCATTAATTCAGTGGTCCTGTACCTGCATGGCCATGATCCTGAGCCATCATTGGCGACGAAGATGGATCGTCCCGGAGGCGCTCCCGGAACCCTCGATGCGATGATCGCTCATTCCTATGGGGAAGATCTTCCGCTCCTTGCAGGGGATGAAGTTGATGCGCACACCTATGCCGTGGATGAAGAGCTCAGCGAGCGTATGGTTACTGCCGGAAGTGTAGAGCCGGGCGATACTGTAGGGACGCGTGTCGCCGAAGAAATCGCAGAGAGCTCTCAGACGAATGAAGAAGAGAGCGAATAGCGCGATAAGACCTTGTGCGAGCGCGTTGTTCTGATTGAATACATAAAGCTGTGGGGCCCAGAGATTAACTCTGGGCCCCACAGCGCGTCTGGGTTTACTCAGCCAACGAAAGGTGTCGCGTCCAAGATCTCAACGGTGATCTCGCGGCCATTGGGGGCCTCGTAGGTCAGGGTGTCGCCCTTGCGGTGTCCGATGACTGCGGCGCCTAGCGGAGCCTGCGCGGAGAAGACCTGCACACCAAGGTCGCCGCCGGCGTCACGTGAACCCAGAAGGAACTTCTGTTCACGGCCAGCAACCATGGCGGTCACAACCATTCCGGGCTCAACAATGCCGTCATCTGCAGGAGTTTCGCCGACCTGCGCATTACGCAGCATCTCTTCCAAGCTCTGAATGCGAGTCTCATTCAAGGACTGTTCGTTGCGCGCAGCGTGGTAACCGCCGTTCTCGCGCAGATCGCCTTCTTGGCGTGCAGCGTCAATAAGACGCGCAATTTCGGGGCGGCGTACCTCGACGCGCTCCGTCAGCTCCGCCTGGAGCTTGTCATACTGGGCTTGGGTCAGCCACTGGGTATCAGCCATTACTTTGCCTCCGACATGTGTCGATGAGTGTCGACGTGTTCTTTGACTCTACAGATTTGACAGCCTACCAGCCTTAAGGGCGGTGCGGGCGCATTTGCGCTATCTGTGGAAAAAGAATTACAAGACAGCGAGATACACGGCTACGCAGTGGCACGCCCACGCAAGCACGGTGCACAGGTGGAAGATCTCATGGAAGCCAAACCAACGCGGTGAAAGGTCTGGCTTCTTCGTCGCGTAGACTACTGCGCCGATTGTGTACAAAATTCCGCCTGCAAGAAGCAACCACACGATCACAGCGCCACCCAAGGACCAAAACTGCGGCAGATACCAGAGAGCAACCCATCCCAGAGCGACGTAGATCAGTGTTGCCAGCCAGCGCGGTGCGGTCGGCCAAAACAGGTTGAGCAAGATCCCCAGGAGTGCACCTCCCCAGACGATGGACAAGATTGTCACTGCCTGGTCATGGGGGAGGATCGCGATGGAAAGGGGGGTGTATGTGCCTGCGATCAGAAGGAAGATGTTTGAGTGGTCAAGGCGGTTCCACACGACTTCCCAGCGTGGGGACCAATAGAAGCGGTGGTAGAGCGCAGAGATCCCAAAGAGGATCAGCGAGGCGGCAAGGTAGATTGCGGACCCGCCTTTGGTTGCACCGGTGGGCGCAAGGCAGGTGAGGACAATCGAGGCCGCCAAAGACAGCGGTGCGGCGACAAGGTGAATCCAACCCCGCAGGTGGGGCTTAACCGATACATTCTGTCCGGGAAACCACTGGGTGGGTTTGAGGGAAGCGATTTTCATGAGTGCCTCCACGAAAGATCAACCTACGCATGCGTAACTTACTACACCGTAGGGTACGCCAATTTAAAGGGAAAGGCAGCAGTCTTCCGCTGATTGTGAACAGTTAAACTCGATGTTTGCATGAGGAACAAATATGCGATGAGCGTCATATTCGCGATACTCTTAACCCATGTTGACGCGCTCACGCGTGGGAGGGTTTAGCAGTGTCACAGTGGAATGTGCTTTACGACGTTTATGAAAAGCGCCTTCGTGCGTCTTTGTTGGGGCGTCCAATTCCTCGCCACGTCGGCGTAATTTTGGATGGGAATCGTCGCTGGGCCAAATCGATTGGCTTCACCGCGTCCCAGGGACACCGTGTTGGTGCAGGGAAAATCACCGAATTCTTGGGTTGGGCCGAAGAAGTCGGCGTTGAAATCGTCACCTTGTGGATGCTTTCGACAGATAATCTATCTCGCCAAAGTGATGAGCTCTCTGAGCTGCTCGCGATTATTTCTCAGGCTGTTTCGGCATTGAGCCAGGCCGGTAAGTGGCACCTGCGAATTGTTGGTGACCTACGACTGCTTCCTGAAGATATCGCCAATTCTCTTCGTCAGGCTGCTCAGGAAAGTCCCTCAAAGAGCGCTTTGAGTGTCAACATTGCGGTTGGCTACGGCGGTCGTCATGAGATTGTCGAGGCCGTGCGTGAGGTGATCCGTGATGCTGGGCAGCAGGGTGAGAGTCTTGAAGAACTTGCTTCGCGTTTGAAGGATTCGGACATTGCTGAACACCTGTATACCGGTGACCAACCCGATCCTGATCTTGTCATTCGAACCTCTGGCGAACAGAGACTGTCAGGATTCATGATTTGGCAGTCTGCACACTCTGAGTTTTATTTCTGCGAAACCTATTGGCCTGACTTTAGGAAGATTGATTTCCTTCGTGCACTTCGTGCCTACGCCCAAAGAGAGCGGCGGATGGGGAAGTAGCTCCCTGTTGTGAAGGCTTCAGCTTGGTACAGCGTGGGGGGCGCGGATCTTTTGATCCGCGCCCCCCACGTCTTTCAAAGCCAAGTGAGTGAAGAGTCTTAGGCGAGGAAATCAGCGAGCTCCGAGAGCCACGGTGGATTCGCACCCGCACGAGAGACCGTGATATCACCGATCGTTGCTGCACGCTCCAAGATGAAGTCAACCTTTGAGGCATCCAAATCACGCAGAGCGGGACGCGACATGGCGCCCACCAGGCCGAGTGACCACAGGGCGTCGATCAGACCTCCCATGAAGGAATCGCCTGCACCAACGGTGTCTTCAACCTTGACATCTCCGGCGGGGATAGAACGGCGAACACCACTCGAGGTGAATGCCGCTGCGCCGTCCTTGCCCTTCGTGACAATGATGAGCGAGGGGCCTGCGGTGAGCCAATCACGGACTACATCGTCAATGTCGCGCCCGTTGGTGAGCCAAGCGATATCTTCGTCGGAAACCTTGACGACATCGGAAATACCGATGAACTTATTGACAGTTGCCAAGGCCTCTTCAGGCGTTCCCATGAGCGCGGGCCGAGCATTGGGGTCATAAGTGATGATGGCGTGCTGGCGCGCAGTGACCATCGCATCCAAAACGGCGTGTGCGCCTGGCTCGATCACTGCGGCAATTGAACCAGAGTGGACGATTCGAGCCTGAGTGGATACGGCAATGGGGCTATTTGGACACCAATCAAGATCGAAGGTGTAGGTTGCCGCGCCCTTTTCGTTGAGCTTTGCGAGTGCGGTCGGTGTGTGATCAGCACCGAAGGACTCCTCGGTGATGACAACGTGGGAGGCCGTGAAGTGTTCTTCGAGGATGTCGCCGCGTTCATCGTGTGCCAGCCACGTTTGCAGGCCAACGTTACGGCCCAAGCGTCCGAGCGTCATTGCAACGTTTGCCGGTGAGCCCCCGGGGATCTCGGCAGCCGGGATAGGGCTATCTGCGGGGACCACGATATCCATCAGGGCTTCTCCGATGGAGAGGATGTGGGGGTCGGTTGCGAGGTCCATGTTTCCTCCTGTTTCCAGACCACTTTGGCTGGTTTCCGCGAACAATTGACGTTCTCAGTCTAACCAATCTCTGGGGGCCTGGGCGACGGAGAATTAATTTTCTGTTCCCTGTTCCATCCGTTCGGTTGCCGCGTCCAAAATCGAGCGGCAGCGGGTGGCAAGTGCTTCGCCGCGTTCCCACATGGCAAGAGTGTCTTCTAGGGGTGCCTGTCCGCTTTCCAGTGTCTTCACGATGGCGATTAACTCATCGCGTGCTGCTTCATACGACAGAGATTCCGGTGCCGGGAGTGTATTTTCTGCCATGTGATCCTCCAAGTCGGGTGGGTGTTTTGGTGAGAAAGTGGGAGAGTTATTCGTTTGCCGGTGCTGCGCTATTTGTTGCTTGGGTGGAGCCAACGACTTGGGCAACCAAGCGGCCTGAGGCAAGGATGCCTTCGACCAGGGTGCCTTTAGGAACTTGCGAGGCGTCGCGAACCAATTCGCCAGAGGGAAGCTTGAGCATGGAATACCCGCGTTCCAAAGTGGCCTGTGGTGAAAGAGCGCGCAGGGTTGCCGAGGCCTGAATGATTCCCTGGCGCTCCTCGCTCAGCCGTCGCTCTATCCGGGAACGCAAATTTGTCACCGCTGAATCAATGAGAACGCGATGAGGTTCCAATGTTGCTGCCGGCGTGAGGAAGATGGGACGCGAAACAACAAGATCTAAATGATGACGTTCTTGTGTCAGTCTGCGCTCGATCGCATTGCGCATTGCTTGAGAAGCGCCAGCCAAACCCTCAAGCTCTTGGGCAAGGTCAGGAACAATGCGTCTGGCTGCATCCGTCGGGGTCGATGCGCGGAAGTCGGCCACGTAATCCAAAAGTGGCGCATCGCCTTCATGCCCGATTGCCGACACCAGGGGAGTGGAGGCGGCTGCAGCGGCACGTACCAAGGCCTCGTCAGAGAAGGGAAGAAGATCCTCAACGGAACCGCCGCCTCGAGCAACAACAATCACGTCAACTTCAGGGATTTGATCGAGATCGGCAATGGCATCGCTGACTTCGCGCACCGCGTACTGACCCTGGACCGCGACCTCACGGACCTCGAAGGCCGCAGCGGGCCAGCGCGCACTTGCATTTACGATGACGTCATCTTTTGCCTTCGCATTTCGCCCGCACACAAGGCCAATAACGCGCGGAAGGAAAGGAAGAGGTTTCTTACGTCGTTCGTCAAAGAGGCCTTCGGCTGCGAGTTTTTGACGCAGGCGTTCGATTTGAGCCAATAGATCGCCCAGACCTTGAAGGTGAACCTCGGCGGCTTGGAGGTTCAAGCTTCCGCTGCGTTCCCAAAAAACGGGCTTGACGCGCGTGACGACTTTGACGCCTTCTTCAAATCCTGCGCCAACGGCAGAAATGACATTTGGGAAAGCCGTAACGGTCATCGAGGTGTCAGATTCGGTGTCGCGCAAGGTGAAAAATGCCATGCGCGAGCCCGGGCGCGGGTTGTATTGAACGACCTGACCTTCCACCCAGAGCGAAGACATTCGGTCAACGTAGATCTTGATGTTCTGCGTGAGTCTGCGCAGCGGCCACGGGTTTTCGCGCGTCGTATCAGCAGCTTTTGCTGCGGGGGGCATGTTCTCTGGCACGAAATAAGCATGACACAGGCCAGGGGCATTTGCGTCCAGACTGGGAAGGAAAAGCAATTATGGTTCGCAGATGCACATGGCGGCCTGTACGGTTGATCTATGACTCATGACGACACCCTTCGTACTAGCGAAAGCGATTCCCGCGTCGAAGGTGGGAAGATCCTGCTTGCAGCGCCTCGTGGATATTGTGCGGGTGTTGATCGCGCGGTTGATGTTGTTGAAAAAGCCTTGGATCTTTACGGTGCGCCCGTCTACGTCCGTAAGGAAATCGTTCACAACAAGTTTGTCGTCGAATCTTTGACGAAGCGTGGCGCGATCTTCGTCCAAGAAACCGATCAGGTTCCCGAAGGCGCGCGTGTGGTGTTCTCTGCTCACGGGGTTTCGCCTGAAGTTCATGCGGTTGCAGCCCAGCGTCACCTCGCGACAATCGATGCGACCTGTCCGCTGGTCACGAAGGTGCACCGAGAGGCCGTGCGCTACGCGAAGGAAGACTACGACATTATCTTGGTTGGCCACGAAGGCCACGAAGAAGTTGAAGGTACTTTTGGCGAAGCTCCCGAACACATTCAAGTGGTTGGAACGCCTGAAGAAGTCGACAACCTGGTCGTTCGTGACCCCGAGCGTGTTGTGTGGATTTCGCAGACGACCCTTTCTGTTGATGAGACGCGTCAAACGGTTGATCGCTTGCGCCAGCGTTTCCCTAAACTTGTTGATCCGCCTTCAGATGACATTTGCTACGCAACGCAGAACCGCCAGGGGGCTGTGAAGGTCATTGCCCCTCAAGTCGATGTCATGGTTGTTGTGGGTTCTGCGAATTCCTCGAACTCGGTACGTCTGGTTGATGTTGCGCTCGAATCGGGTGTTCCCGCTGCCTATCGCATCGATAAGGCCGAAGAGCTTCAGGACGAATGGTTCGCAGGGGCGAAGACTGTGGGCTTGACCTCGGGAGCATCGGTGCCGGAAATCCTTGTCCGTGATGTGATTGCCTGGCTGCAAGAACGTGGTTTCCCGACTGTTGAGGAAGTCCGAACTGAGACGGAAACGACGACCTTCGCGCTTCCCCGTGACCTGCGTTCGGATTTGAAGAAGGCCGGACAGATCGATGTGCGCCCGCATGCGCGTCGCACTGCCGGACCGGATCACACCAGCTGAGCGAAATTTCACCCGATTATGCGCGCACTTTCTAGGCGCGGGCAAACGGGAGTGCGGCCTCGTCGGATAGGATAGAGGCGTGTCTTTAACTATTGGTATCGCCGGCCTGCCCAACGTTGGCAAGTCCACTCTGTTTAATGCTCTGACCCGCGCGACCGTTCTGGCTGCGAACTACCCCTTCGCAACCATCGAACCGAATGTGGGCGTCGTTCCGCTTCCCGATGCGCGTTTGAACAAGCTCGCCGAGATTTTTGGTTCTCAGCGCATCATTCCCGCGACAGTTTCTTTCGTGGATATCGCGGGTATTGTGCGTGGTGCGTCTGAGGGTGAGGGCTTGGGTAACCAGTTCCTTGCGAACATTCGCGAGGCCGACGCCATTTGCCAGGTGACGCGCGCTTTTTCCGACCCCGACGTTGTGCACGTTGATGGCAAGGTTGATCCTGAGTCGGATATTGAAACCATTAAGACCGAGCTGATTCTGGCTGACATGCAGACGCTTGAGAAGCAGATCCCGCGTCTGGAAAAGGAAGTTCGCGGCAAGAAGACCGAGGCAATTGTCCTGGAAACTGCGCGCGCAGCAATGGAACTGCTTGAAAAGGGCGAACTGCTCAGCGGCCCCGCGGGGGCAAAGCTTGATCAGGATGCACTCAAGTCCTTCCAGCTGATGACCTCTAAGCCCTTCATCTTCGTGTTCAACATGGATGCTGAAGAAATGGACAACAAGGAACTGCAGGACGAGTTGCGTTCACTTGTTGCCCCCGCTGAAGCGATCTTCTTGGATGCACAGTTTGAGTCCGAGCTTGTTGAGCTGGATGAGGATGACGCGCGAGAGATGCTAGCGGAGTCCGGTCAGAGCGAATCCGGCTTGGATAAGTTGGCGCGAGTCGGCTTTGACACCCTTGGCCTGCAGACCTACCTGACCGCTGGCGAGAAGGAAGCGCGCGCCTGGACGATTCACAAGGGCGACACTGCTCCCAAGGCTGCCGGCGTCATCCACACGGACTTCGAAAAGGGCTTCATCAAGGCTGAAATCGTCTCATACGACGACCTGATCGAGGCCGGTTCCATGGCCGCAGCAAAGGCTGCTGGCAAGGTCCGCATGGAAGGCAAGGACTACGTCATGCAGGACGGCGACATCGTGGAGTTCCGCTTCAACGTCTGAGTTTTCTTCTACGAGGCAATGGCCGGGTCGCGCGAGGGCGTGGCCCGGCTTTGCTGTTGTGGTGCGATCGGGGGTGAGGTGTCTAGTCGATGCCCTCACATGCGCCTCTTTGACAAAATGATGGCGTCCCTGTAAACCGTTCATGAATGGCCTGACACCGTGCCCCGGTTTTGGTAGCCTGCGGCGCGCGCCCTCTAACGGGATCGATGGTGACCTCGTCGGGTTCGGAATAGATGTCAAGGAGGACAGTAGATGGACGTGGGGTCGGTTGCGGACTGGGTAGGAGCCGTTAGCGGTTTCTTAGCAGTTTTCGCTGCGGTTGTTTCATGGCAGACGAGTGAAAAAGTCGTGAAGCTCGAAGAGAAGCGTGACAGGGAGCGTGAGTCTGCGGCGGAGCGCCGACAGGCTGAGCATGTGACAGTTGTCGGCGTTCAATGTCCTGATGCTCCACAGGAGGAGCGGTACGCGATCTTGGTGGTGAATGGTTCGGATGCGCCCATTTACGACATTCGCGTGGAGAGTCAGAGAGCTGATAAGAGTTGCGAAAACCCGCCGTTAGACCTTGCCGTGCTTCCGCCGGGGAAGTTTGTCATCCCTGCTCACCCCACTTACAACTGGGGCTCGGTCATTGACCAGGAAGTTGCCCACATGAAACTGAATATGATGACAAAAGGAAAAGCGGGAGAAATGATCACCCACGTGTCATTCGTCGACGCCGCGTCGCAGAAATGGGAACTCGTGCGCGGACGTGAACTGCGGAGTGTTGGCTCCGGCGGAGGTGAGGGGTAGTAGCCTCGGATCCTTCTGCGTCGCGCTGCGCAAGTTACGCCAGATTGATGCTGCGTGTCGTTTGGAGGACCTCCGGATCCCTCCGGGCAATCGCCTCGAGCGTCTGCTCGGTAATCGTGCAGGGCAGTACAGTATCCGAATCAATGATCAGTGGCGTATCTGCTTCAGGTGGGGCGATGCGGGGCGTCGACGGCGTGCGCCACACGACCGACGGTGACTCCGTCTTCACCGACGACGGCGTCGACGTCGTCGTCATTGGCTCGCCCAGCGCCGCTGGGGACCTCCGCACGTCAGCCAGGGGCGCGTCGCTCGAGCCGTCTACGGGACACTCACGGGCTTCACGACGATGGCGGCGAACGCAGGCGGACCCGTGACCTCCATGTACTTCCTGGCCTCACAATTCTCAGTGAGCGAGTTCCTGGGCACCACAGCCTGGTTCTTCTTCACGGTCAACGTCATCAAGGCACCCTTCACGATCGGCATAGGCCTGCTGCGTCTCGAGCATCTGCCCCTCGTCGCCCTGTTGGCACCCGTGGTACTCGCGTGCGCGTGGGCGGGGCGCCGCCTGGCCGCCCACATCCCGTTGCGTGTCTTCGAACCCCTCGTCGTCACGACGACGATAGTTCCGACGGTGCCGCTGCTCCTGTAGATCAAGTTGCCGCTGCTTCAAGCAGACCACTTACCGTCGACGTAAGCGTCAGTGACACACACGGACGACACGACTCATGCCCGCGCTCTTAAATAGGCGTTTTACCCTCACAGTGGCGCGGCGACTATCTCTTCAAACTCACATTCTGATACAGCTCACGAGCGCAATGACTAACAATCCCACCGTAAATACCGTCAGGATTTCTTTCATTGGCGATTCGTTCAACTTCCTTAAAGCAGAAATCTAGCTCGGTTCGAAAAGAGGAATGACCCGGCTGATTCTGCGCCGTATGATAGGGCGCCATCAGGGTATTGATCGTTTCGTCAGAGAGTTCACGCTTGATCCAATCACACGTTTGAGATAGCGCCTCACAATCAGTCAAAGGCCGTTTCGACTGTTCCTGCGTCACGCCGAAGCTCATCTTCACCTTATGAAACATCAGCGAAGAAAAGATCCGTTCACATTTCCGCACCCACCTTGGCCTCTCAGTAACCTCCACCACCACGATCGCAGCTAGTACGCACCAAGGAACTGCTTTATCCTTTGCCATGTCATATATGTCATTCCAAATATCATCCCCCACATCCTCACGCACCAACCGCAATCGGTCACACGGACTTAAGGATCTAGGAGCACGGCTCACCGTCCGCATCCCCCGATAGACAAGCGCTACGAACAAAGCAGTCCATGCACCAGACACAAACTCTCGAGGCTCCGGGACAAAACTTTCCAGGTAAGAAGAAAACAGTAATGAAGTAGCGCCTACAACGAAAGAACCAATGATCTCCCCAATCAGGACAATACAATGGAAAGGCGCATCTCTCATTCCACTCTTGATCCGTTCGACCAACGCTCTGCCTGATGAGAGACACACGAAGGAAAGCGCACACGCAAAGAAAGTGACCCAATCATATAGCATCAAACGACGTGCAGTGACAACCACGCCAAGGGTCGCAACGAATACTGGAATGGTTCTAAAACCAATATACTGAGTGGCAATTTTTCCCCGGCTACGCTCAAGCTTTGAAACACTATAGGAATATGATGCAGGTTCTTCTATTTTGACCATCGAATAGAAACCCTTGAGCAGCATTCCAGCGAATACACCCAAAACAATAGACAATATTAAACTCAGCGTTCAACACTCCTATCAACATGACTTACAAAGCAGAAAAGAATGCGCTTCTACACATCATCAGCTAGCCACATTTTCTCCACCGTATGCGATGGCCGATGTGTTGCAAATCAACATATCACGAAATGCAAACCTTCTTGTCCAAGCGCATGTCGCTGAGCACCGTCCAGAGATAACGCTCCACTCACTCCGAGGAGTACCTCCAGCTCTTCGAGCGTGTAGTGCGAGCAACGCTCCAGAAAGGCGACCATCGTGCCCACGTCTGCCAGATCGACGCCGCGCGAGCAGCCCAGGCGCGCGGCCGCCGCACCCATCGAGATGATGGGGACGATGAGCAGGGTGGCCGCGAAGTACGCGAGGATCACGTAGAAGGACGCCATCCCATCGAGGCTTGCGGGGTCGTTGGCCGTGGCGGAGGTGGCGGCCATGGCTGCACGCGACCCGAAGGCCATGACGCCACCCGTCACCGCGAGCAGGAAGGCGTGCGGCAGGGCAAAGGCGGCGACCGTGAGGACACTCGTCGCCCGGTCGCGCGAGCGCAGGAGCACTCCGGCGGCGGTGCGTCCCGCGCTCATCGGGCCACCCCCTGGTTGGGGGTTCCACTGCCTCGGGCCTCGAGGGAGATGCGGCCGTCGCGCACGTGGATCGTGTGCGGCAGGCGCGCAGCAACAGCCGGGTCGTGGGTGACGAGGACGAGGGAAGCGCCCGTGGAGGCGCAGGCGCTCGTCAGGAGGGGCATGACCTCGCCCCCCGGTCGCCTGGTCGAGGGCCCCCGTGGGCTCATCCGCGAAAATCATCGAGGGATTAGTGGCGAGCGCGCGGCCGATCGCGACGCGCTGGGCCTGTCCGCCCGACAGCTGGCCAGGGCGGTAGGGTCCGGCGCCGTCAAGGCCGAGGCTCGTCAGGATCTCACGTGCGCGAGCGATGGCCTGCGATTTGGGTGTGCCCGCCAGCATGAGGGGCATCGCGATGTTCTCTTCCACGGGCAGCTCGGGCAGAAGCTGGCCGTCCTGGAACACAAAGCCGAAGCGATGCAGGAGTAGGTCGGAGAGCACGCGCTCCGACATGGTCGTCATCTCTTCACCGTCCAGGGTGATGGACCCTGAGCTGGGGCGCAGCACGCCCGCCAGGCAGTGCAGGAGCGTGGTCTTACCGGAGCCCGAGGGGCCCATGATCGCCAGCTGCGTGCCCTGCGGGAGGGTCAGGTCGACGCCAACCAGGGCGTGGACGGGCGTGTTCCCACGCATGTATGTCTTCGTCAGTGCTCGGGTCACCAGACCCGCGGTGTCGTGTGTCATGTGTGAACGATAGGCCCGCAGCCTCGCGCATTTCTATGAGGGTCCACCCTGGTCGTCGCCCCCTGGTTCATCCCCGACATCGACGCCGCAGTTGCTACGTTTGACGCATGAAGCGCGCCCTGGATCCCCTCGCCGCCCAGCTGCTGCTGGATCTGCCGGACATGGCCAAGCGTCGCGGCATGCGCATCCATATCCACCTGGGCGAGTCCCACTCCGAGGCCGAATGGTCCGAGACGCGGACGACCGGGCACGTGAGTTCTACCTCCACCAGTCCTCGCAGTTTGTTCCCTGCCCGGGGGGCAGACAACCACCTCATGCTGTCGCTACGCGCACTCCGGGAGTTCATAGACGCTCTGTGAAGCACTTCGATTAGGCGCCAACATGTGAGGGCCCGGGATCGATACCGATCCCGGGCCCTCACAGGGTTAGATTCAGTTGGCGCCCGGCGTGATAACGACGGTGATCTCGGTGCTGATGCCGTCCGGATCGGTCAGGGTCACGGTGATCGGGTCGTCGTCCTCGCCCAGCGCACGCAGCGGGTGCAGGGTGACGATGTTCTTCTCGGACTTGCCCACCTCAAGGGCGGTCGGGTCAGAGACCTCGATCGTCCACTTGGCGGCCTTGTCGGAGTCGGCCAGCTTGACCTTCAGGTCGTGCTTCTCGGGGACCTTGATCCCGTGCTCGTCGATCTGAGCGATGGGACGCTCGACCGTCTTGACGTCCTTCGGGGTCACGTAGGAGTGAGCGGAATCGGAATCGGTGGCGCAGCCAGTCAGGGCGGTGACGCCCAGGCCGAGAGCCAGCACTGCAGTAAGGATGGAACGCTTGTTCATAAGCACAATACTAAGCATCCATCCTCACAGATATGCATCACAAGGCCTGTTTTGGGACGATGCCACATCATCTCACGTCACATGGACCAGACCAGCGCTCCCGAATCCACGTCCGCCCAGTACGAGCTGGCAAACTCCGCCCACTGCTGCGGGAACTGCAGCTGCGGGCTGTGCGTGCCCCCTCGGATGATGCTCTCGCGGGCCCCCAGGTCGGCGGCCTCCTCGGCGTGCCACGAGGGCGGCCAGATCTCGTCCTGGTCCCCGTACAGCATGTGCACGGGCACGCGCCCGGTGGCCGCGAGCGCGGGTGTGTCGGGGCGCAGCTCGGCCAGGATGCGGGTGATTCCGACCAGGTTTTCCGAGGCCGTATCGAGCGCGCGAATACGCTGGAATTCCGCCTATCCGACGCCGGGTTCGTCGAAGTTCATGTCGGGGAAGTAGGTGCGCAGCACCTGCTGGCGCGCGCCGGACCCGTGGGCAGGGGGTCGAGGATCGGCGCTATCCGACGAAGCGTGAGTAATCCCTACTTCCAGTAGAATCGCACTACCTGTTTTCGATGTGAGTGATAAGAGGCACTATGAGCCAGGAGAAAGAACCTATGTTCTCCGAAGAAGCCACGCATGGCTATCAGAAAGATGAACTTCTTGATGCTCCCGTTTTTGAAGGTGAACTCATTGAAGATGATGAGAATGTCCCTCTGCTTTCTGAGCTCTCGACGGAGGAAGGGCAAGAGGCCTCGGTTTATGCAGTCTTCTTTCTGAAGAAGCTCGTGCGCATTCGGGGAGTGCGGATCTCTCGTGAAGACTTCCTGCGCCAAGAGCTTCAGAAAGCTCACTTGAGTGAGTCACAAATTGAAGAAGCTATTGCCAGTGATCCGATCTCGGCGGGAATTTCTCAGAAGCGTTTGGACAAATTGGCCAATGACGCGATTTCTTATGAAACGAAGAAATCGACCGCTCTCTCATTTGTCGCTGGTATTCCGGGTGGGCTCGCAATGGTGGGGACCGTGCCCGCTGACTTGGCGCAGTATTACGTTCACTCGCTTCGGATCATGCAAAAGCTTGCGTATTTGTATGGATGGAAAGAATTCCTGACAGATCCAGAAGATATTGATGATGAGACCATTGCGCAGATGGGCCTATTCTTCGGCGTCATGCTGGGGGTTGCAGGAGCTGCTGAGTCGATGCGGGATTTTGCTCGGATGATCGTTGCCCCTGCTATTGAAAAGCGAGTTGCGCGCAAGGCCTTGATGAAGGGGACCTGGTATCCGGTCGTTAAGAAATCTCTCAAGGTCATTGGAATTTCCGTGACGAGGCAGGGCTTTACCAAAACAATGTCGAAGATCCTCCCGCTTATTGGCGGAGTGATTTCGGGTGGCATGACCTTCGTTTCGCTTCAAACTCAGGCCAATCGACTCAAGCAGCACCTGCGTCAGCTCCCGCCTCCTGGAGCTGACGCAGTGGGGCGGGCACAGGGCTAGCAGGCGTCTAGCTAATCCTCTTTCCACCCCGGCCTGGGAACATCGACAAATTCACCGGCTCTTGCGCCGCGTCGGTTTGCAGCTTCGACTTCGGCGGCGTCTAGGTATGCGCGCGCGCAAACTACTCCTGACTCGTCTTCCACCCAAATCAGTAGACGGGCAGGGTCTTCTATCCCTGAAACGGAGAGAGAGAATTCGGGAGAGAGAATAAAAGGCTCTGCGAAAACCTCACAAGCTGATACATGAACACCTGCTGCACCCGCGACCTTGCGGATGTCAAAATCCACCGGGCTGTGAGCGGGTATCCACATTGCATAGGCGCGCCCTCGTATCTCGCTGACTCCATGATGTGAAAGATGAAAACCGATCAGTTGCCCGGCAAAGGGGATAGCAATATCTGCTCCGGCTTCACGCGGGACAACGTTCAGTACAATGACGGTATCGGCGTTAACAGCAGACGGTATACAACCCGCCCATTCCTTGGGATTCCGATTAGCATCGAGCAGTCCTGCCATTTCGTGTTCAACGTCAGTGAGCTCTGTGTAGACGTATCCACTCATGGAGTCGTATCGGCGCATTTCCTGTGTCTCCCAGCGCAAATGCCACGCGCGCTCTACGCTTGTAAAACCTTCCCCGTATTCACTATTAAGGTTCGGTAAACTTCGCAGCGCGGGGTTTTCGTTCCCGTATAAGTGCTTATCAACTGTGAAATTGGGTCCTAAACGAACCGGGAAGTCGTCTCGTTCAGCGCGCATGAGCTCTGCAAGGCGCTGATTCCAAACCGCAATTTGAGGCTCATAATAATGCCAGTCGATGATGTCACTTTTAACGTGTGACCAACCCGAGTTTTCGATTGCAGGACGCGTCGGATCGCAACGTTTCAATTGATCGAAAGCTGCCGCTGCCGCAGCCGCACGTATCGGGCTGCCTGGAATATCCCAATCTAGGCCCCACTCTTCGTTGTACAACCCCCATAAGATGATTGATGGGTGGTTGAAATCGCGCGCAACCATATCTGCAATCTGCAAATTAAACACTTCGGCGCCTTCAGGCGAATACCGGCTCGAGCATGGGGGTTCAGCCCATACCAGCATCCCTATTTTGTCCGCCTCGTGAAGCCAAAGTGGATCTTCAAGTTTGAGATGTTTACGAACCATTGTGTAGCCGAGCTTGCGGGCTAGGTACAGATCCTGCAGTAACTTCTGCTTGCTGGGTGCAGTGAGCCCAGTTTCCGGCCAATAGCCTTGGTCAAGGACACCTCTAACAAAAAGACGTTCTCCGTTCAGCCACAGGACCCCATCGCGGCTCTCGATCTTGCGTAACCCCGCGGTTACGGTCACCTGATCGGCTGTGTGGCCAGCGCCGGTGGTCAGAGTAAGGCGGTAGAGGAAAGGATTGGATGGTGACCATAAATGAGGGTCTTCAATGGGCAGAAATGCTGTGAGAAAGCCATTTTCATCTGTGGATACTATGGTTTCCTCGTTGCTTTCCTCGACCTTAATCGTGACTGCTTGACCGCGGAAGCTGTCGGGGGAGCTAGCCCGAGCTTCCGAGGTTTCTGTCGCGAAAATCTTTGAACCGGAGAGAGCAGCAGTAATTTGGAAACCTCTCAGCGAAGTACCGTCAACCTGAATGGAATCAAGAAATGGTGCGCCGCGGCTCTCTAACCATGCGGATTGCCAGATACCAGAGGTTGGAGTGAAAGAAACGCCGTCATAGTCATCACGCGGGATTGAACGTTGCTTTCCATGCGGAATATGGCGCTTATCTACGGGAGCATCCACGGAAACAGTAATTGTTGCTGAGAAGTCAGAATCGAGTCCCGGTGTGTGCCTTGAACCTGTCTGTAACGCATCTGTGATGTCGAATTCAAAAGATGTGTGCCCACCCGTGTGAACACCAATTCGCATGTCGTTTACGTAGACTTCAGCACGGTAAAAAACTGCGCCAAAACAAAGGACTGTGCGCCGTCCCAACCACTCTTTGGGAATGTCAACCTGTCGAGAATAGACTCCGTGCTCGAGCCATGTGCGGTTGACTCCAGACTGTTTGGTTTCCCAGGCGAAGGGTACACAAATAAGTGATGGAACTTGTTCGTTGACTGCTTTCCTTAACCCCTCCGGAGTTGAGGAAGAGCCGTAGTCTGCTTGGAAACTCCAAGGTCCATTCAAACTGATCCAGTGTTGAGAACGATCTCGGTCTGGGCGGGGGTAGTCGCTCCGAGGAGTCGTGGTATCGGTGTACATCAGAGTATTCAGCCTTTAACGCTTCCAGCAAGAATTCCGTTGATGAAGTGTTTCTGGAAGATCATGAAGAGAAGAAGAAGAGGAATAAGCGCGACTGAGGCCGCAGCGAGAAGTTCACCGGTAACTGTTGCATAGTCGGCGCCAATACGGTTTCCGGAGATGTTTTGAGCGAGGGTTGAAAGAACAACCTGAAGGGTAGCCATTCGATCAGAATTCGCAGCGACTACTGGCCACACAAAATCGTTGTAGATATTCATGATCGTCAGGACTGCGAGCCCAGCTAGACCCGGGCGGATCACGGGGATGACTATCCTCCAGAAAATAGTGAATTCGCCGCAACCATCAACCCGAGCTGCATCAAGGAGCTCGTCTGGAACAGTTGAAATGACCTGACGCATCCAAAAAATTGCGAAGGCATCAATTGCTCCGGGAAGAATCAGAGCTTGATAAGTGTTGATCCAACCGAGTGCTTTCATCTCTAGTAGCAATGGAATGATCAAGACAATGGTTGGAAGCATCAACGTTAACAAAACTGCTCCAAAGGCGAAGTTTCGGCCTCGGAAGTTGTATTTTGCGAAGGCAAATGCGGCAAGTGGTGCAAAGAACATCGTGATGCCGCCCTTAACTACAAGGACAATCGCAGTGTTTTTAAACCCAGACAAGATTGGGACATCCGAAAGCATCGCACGGTAGTTATCTAGGGTCAGAGTCGATAGGTCAAAATCCAGAGGGCTTCGGACGATTTCACTCGCAGGTTTAAAACCGGAAAGAATTGCCCAAGCCACGGGGGCTAGGAAGCAAAACATCAGAATCATCAAGAAAGCATGCGCCCCAAGATGAAGACTGCGCCGTGACTGGCGGAAAAGTAGGGATGACATATCTACTCCTTCGAAGTCAGGCCGCGGACGAACAAAAGAGACAAGGTCATGACAATCACAACGAGCAGGATGGAATTAGCGGCTCCAGTTCCAAGGTCTGCGCGGGTGATGAAGTTGTACAGGTGATATCCGGCGGTTGTCGTCGAGTTGTAGGGACCTCCTTGAGTCACGACAAAAGGCTCGGCGAACATTTGGAAGACTCCCAACGTCTGCATCACCACAACGAAACCTAAGGTTGGGCGAAGGAGCGGCATAGTAATGGAGAACAACTGGCGGACTTTGCCCGCGCCATCAATCTCAGCGGCTTCGTAAAGGGTTGAATTAATTGACTGAAGACCAGAGAGAAGAATAATGACGACGAATCCAGTGGTCTTCCACAGGAACAAGAGCGCCAAGGTTGGTTTTGCCCAAGTTGTCGTGGTTAGCCAGCCGATGTTCTCAATTCCAAAGATGCGCAGAAAGGCATTAACAGCTCCATATCGTTCGTCAAAAACGACTACCCAGACCTGTGCAATTGCTACGAGGGGAGTGACAAACGGAATGATGAATGTGACGCGGTATAAACTGCGGAACTTCATCTCGGCTATGTTGAGTAGGACAGCGCTGACAATCCCGAGTGCGAGTTGGGTCGGAAGCACCAAGAGCCACAAGATGGCGGAGTTTGCCAGTGAAGCCCAGAAAGCCTTATTTGTCAGGAGATAAGAGTAATTACCCAGCCCCACCCACACGGCATTTCCGGATCCGTGCCAGTTCGTCAAACTCAGCTCGGCAGTGAAAAGCATTGGATAAACGCTAAAGGCCAAGAAGAAGATGATGAAAGGCGTGATGAAAATATATGGGCTAGTTTTCTTGCGCAGGCGTCCGCTCGTTAGAGCAGCGCGAGTGCTCACTCTTGCTTTGTAGCTGTGCGGGTGAGGCTGAGTAAAAGTGCTCATTGTCGATCCACAAGATTCTTCTGGATGTCGTTAGATGAGTTCGTGATGACTTCGTCAACGCTGAGTTTGCCGTCGTACATCAACTGGATATTGGTTCCCAAGTAATCGACAGCGCCGGTCCACCAGCTAGGAATTGGCGTACCGCCTGGGATCTGAGAACCGGCTTCAGTCGCCACAGCCCACAGATCTTGTTTGCCTAGTGCGTCAGTCGGCGTGAAGAGTGGCACCTTCGGGTCCGCAGCAGGAAGATACGAGGGGATCGAGGTCGTTAAGCCGTTCGGATAGGTGCTTGAGGTTCCCCAGACCTTTGAATATCCGTCCTTGTCGAACATGAGGAACTTGTAGAAGAGCCAGGCGAGTTGGGAGTTCTTACCATTCTTGGGAAGAACAAAGGAAGAGCCGCCCATCGCGCCGCTTCGGGCGCCACCGGATTTCCATGCCGGGAGTTCCATCGCCCGCCAGTCACCGCGGGTTTCTTTGAGCATTTGTTCCGGTGCAAAGCTGTACCAGATCGCCCAGGGATAGAAGACTTCGTTCCCATTCTCGAGTTCAGCGATATCTGTGGCATCCAAGTATTCTGTTCGCGTTCCCAAGCCTTCCTTGTTTACGGTGTCGAGCCAGGTTAATATCTGGCGGTATTCCGCGCTGTCTAGGCGAAGCTTTCCTTGGCTGTCGCCAAGTGAAGTTCCAAGCTGGCTGGCGTACATTTCCAACTGCAGTTGGCTGAGGAAGCCTGCACGTTCAATGTGGATTGGCGCAGCATCAGGTTTGAAAGCCTTGTAGTCCTTGGCGGCCTTGAGGAGATCGTCGTAGGTCTTAATTGTCGTTGGATCAATTCCCGCAGCTTTGAGGGCCTTCTCGTTGTAGTAGAGCAGGCCGGGGTTGAGGTCGAAGGGGACACCGTAGATGCCGTCTCCCTTTCGGTTAACATCAACTTTCTGCTTTGAGATGTCCTTGGTATAGGGATTCAGCACGTCGCTAAGATCCCAAAGGTGGTCGGTGAATGCAGACACCTTGGCATCATCGAGGAAGACTCCGTCCGGAACATCTGTTCCGGTGATAAGGGTGTTTTGAAGTTTTGCGTCGATATCGACAGCTTCGTGGTGAACCTTGATGTTGGGATACTTCTTATTGAAGTCTGCGATGGTATTTTCGAAGACTTCGAAGAGGTCACCCGAGCGGTCCCAAATGGTGATTTCGCCGCTTGGGGATTCTTCCGTCGGGGCTTGTAGTTTGTTTGATGAGGATGCTGTTGAGTCTGCACTTCCAGTGATAGGGGTTGTGCAGGCTGACAGGCTGGTGCTGAGAACGGCGGCCGCGGCGACGAATGAAACCATGAGTCGCCACGAATGTGGGCGCCGCGATTGTAGCCCTTGCATCAAAACTC
Source organism: Trueperella pyogenes (assembly GCF_001070855.1). Taxonomy (GTDB): domain Bacteria; phylum Actinomycetota; class Actinomycetes; order Actinomycetales; family Actinomycetaceae; genus Pauljensenia; species Pauljensenia pyogenes_A. The sequence continues at coordinate 175,795 of NZ_JVLH01000014.1, forward strand.
CTTTGTTAGGTTGGTGGGCGTGATACGTAGCCATAGCAGCTCACTAAATTGCAAACGTTGCAAATTAGTTCGCATCGAATCGCGTAGATGTTATATTACACAGGTTTGCAAACGTTGCAAAGAAGTGGAAGAATTGTTACATGGCTGTGACATTGCAAGACGTTGCTGAACGCGCTCAGGTATCTGTGCGGACCGTGTCTAACGTCGTGAGTAATTACCCGCATATTAGCGATGCAACACGTGCTCGTGTGCAAGCAGCTATCCAAGAACTGGGGTATCAGCCCAACCTTGTTGCTCGAACATTGCGAACTGGAAAAACTGGGATCATCGCTTTGTCTGTGCCGGAACTTGATGTTCCTTACTTTAGTGAGCTTGCGAAAGAGGTCATTAAGCAGGCTGGTGAGCACGGTTATAGCGCCATCGTCCTTCAAACAGGTAACGATCTTGAGCAAGAAGAAGCTCTTTTGCGAGGGAATACGAAGAATCTTCTATTCGACGGCCTGCTCTTCACTTCCCGGGTGACGGATGCGGGTTTGGTAGTGAAGAGGAAGCCGCGTCAAGCTCCGATTGTCCTGCTGGGCGAGTATGACTTTGATGGAACAACGGATCATGTGGCGATCGACAATCGACAAGCAGCTCGTGACGCCGTGGAATATCTGATTTCTTCGGGACGTAAATATATCGCAGCGATTGGGGCTCAGCCTGATGAAGTCTTCACTACGCCCCTTCAACGAACATTGGGATATCAAGAAGCGCTACGAGAGCGCGGTCTGAGTGTTATGGCAGAATGGCTTGTGCCCGCCGAGCACTACAGTCGCGAAGACGGATATCTGGCAATGCGGAACCTGCTTAGCTCAAACCGCCGGCCTGATGCTGTCTTTTGTTTCTCCGACCTTCTAGCTGTCGGTGCTCTGCGCGCTGCACATGATTTTGGCGTCAAGGTTCCTGATGACATAGCTGTTGTTGGAATTGATGACATCCCCGAGGGGCGGTATCAGACCTCGTCTTTAACCACCGTTTCGATCAATATTCCTTATATTGCAAAGACAGCACTCAATCTTCTTGTGAATCGGATCGAAGATCCAAAGCGTAAGGCGCAGCAATGCATTGTGCCTCACAGTCTTGTGATCCGGGAGAGTGCATAAGCGGTGTAGGCCGATTACTTTTCTGGTTTCGGCTCACCTCGTCAATGCACCCTTAACTGAATAAACCCGTCGGTTCCACTATTTTTCCTTTGCGTTGAAGGAGAAGAATATGCGTTCACGTGCTTTCGCATTTCTGATTTTGGTGATCATGCTGATTGTGGTCTCGCCTTTGTTGGTCGCCGTCTCGCCACCAGTAGGTGCAGTTGAATCTGGACAAGTTCTCTATTCCCCGAACTTGAAAGTGCATCCGAAGGGGAAAGCTGGCTATCCGAGGGGAATTCAACTTCAATACGGTGCAGGCAGTGGGACTCTTCTTGCGACGTTTGCTCGCGAAGGAGAGCACGCCCCCACTTCTCTTCCGATTTTTCGAAGTGGAGATCAAGGAAAGACCTGGAGTCTGATCTCATCAATTCGCTCCCATACGGACGGGTGGGACATTGAAGCTCCAACATTGTTCGAGGTCCCATTTACGCGTAACGGCCTTAAAGCGGGCGATATTCTTGCAGCTGGGACTGCCTGGAAACGGAAGAACTATACAGCTCAGAAGATTGAAGTCTTTTTGAGTAGGGATCAAGGAAAATCTTGGGAATATCTCTCAAATTGTACAGAGACAAAGAATCTCCCCAATACCTGGGGACATGGGATTTGGGAGCCTGCTTTCCTAATGACAAGTGACGGTCGAGTTGGCTGTTATATTTCCGATGAGCGTCCGGCAAATTCTCGAACTAATAACCAAGTGATTGGGCACTACTTGTCCCGGGATGGTGCAAGAACGTGGGAGCCAAACTTTACTCAGGACGTAGCGTTCCCCGCAGACAATCTCCAGCGTCCGGGCATGCAGACATTCGCGAAACTTCCGGATGGGCGTACCGTCATGAGCTATGAACTGTGTAGGGACGCAACCGATCCTGATCATGCATGCGAGGTTTTTATAAAGTTCAGTGAGGACGGCTTTCACTGGGGACCTCTTGATGATCCGGGAATTCTCGTGAGTACTGCTGATCACCGTCATCTTCTCCATACGCCATTGATTTCTTGGATGAAGGGTGGCGGTCCCCATGGGACACTGGTGCTTACTGGGCAGCGAGTGACTGCAGGGCATGTTGGTGATGAACGCGTTCTTGAGGAGAGCGGTTCAGTGATGCTAGTTAATACCTCAATGGGGAAGGGAGACTGGAGGGAAGTTGCTCTGCCTCTTTCTGTCGTGCCGACAGGTGCGTACGCCGAAGGACTGCCCTCATGCCCAGGCTATTCCTCTCCTGTAATTCCCTTGGCTGAGAACGGTGATTATGTCTATCTCGCAGCAACATGGTTAGGTGTAGGAGACCAATGTGAGATTCGCTTCGCGCGCGGTAAATTGCCGTTAAACACAGGACAGCTGGTTGGCCCAGGTCAGCAGTGCCTTGATGTTGATACCAACACATCGCGTAATGGAAACCCAGTGCAGCTATGGAACTGTAATGAAGCAAGCGGACAGCGTTGGAACCTTACGCCTGATGGTGCGATCGAGTCTCTTGGAAAATGCCTAGATGTCGATGCGCAGGGGACTTCCAATTTCACAAAAGTTCAGTTGTGGGAATGTAATGGTACCGGCGCGCAGAAATGGAAGTTACGCGCAGACGGATCATTGTTTAACCCACAATCCGCAAAGTGTCTTGATGCTCCCCAAGGGCGCGTTGAGAACGGAACACACCTGCAAATCTACGAGTGTAACGGGCTGTGGACCCAGAGATGGAGGCTAAGCCGTAGGTGATTCCTCCGCTAGATATCTGAGATTCGCGAGGAAACGGAAGTTAGCCTGCGTCGGCATCTCCTCGAAACACCCTCCACGCCCCGCGAATCAAAGGAATCTGAAGCGGTAGTCGAGCATATGCAAGTGCCTGTGCGGCCGCAGGCTTGCCTTCCTTGCGATAATCCATGGCCATCTTGATGTTTGCAGGGAAGACGGCGACGTACAGTGCGCTCGCGGCCAAGCCGGCCAGTCGCCTCGTCAATGGAAGCGCAAGGCCAGTGGCAATTGCTAACTCGGCAGCGCCGCTCACCAAGGTGTAGGTTCGCGCATTCCCGGGAAGGCTACGTGGCACAATCGCGTCATAAACCTGAGGGGCCTTGAAATGCATAACTCCTGCTCCTGCAAGCAAAAGTGCGTGCCAGTGTGCTGTCTTCATGAGGACTCCTGAACCGCGGCGTCGCGCCGCAAAATGAACTCGCGGTCAGCGTGATCGCCAACCATAAATGAATACTCTCCGACCTTCGTGAAACCGTAGCGACCGTACAGCCTCTGTGCACCGTAGTTCTCGCTCCATGCGCCAATCCACAGTGTTCGCGGCCCGTCTGCCTCGAGCCAATTCAACGCATGTTCAAGCATTCGGGAACCGCGCCCTCCACCTTGGTATTCCTGCAGCAAATACAGGCGTTGTACTTCCCCGTCGCCCTCCTTGACCTCGGGGTGGGGCAGGTGCGCGGGGCAAGCCGTCACGTAGCCGATCAACGTGCCTTCCGAGCCTTCGTCCACATGCGCGGGGGAGGGAGCGCTTTCGGCGTCCATGGAAAGCTCCTCGAAAAGCAACCAGGTCGGGCGCTTCGGATCCGCAAGCTCTGCGCGAAGGACCTCGGGGGAGTAGGCCTCGTGAATAAAACGATCAAGGTCGTCGGGTGCATAGAGGTGGCCAAAAGTCTGCGTGAAGCACGTGGACGCAAGCGCGGACAGAGCGTATGCATCTTCGAGTGTTGCTCGGCGCAGCATAACTTTTCCTCCTCTAGCTAGCCGATGACCATCAGTACGGCCCCAGCACACATACTAGCGATCCCCAATAGGTACCGTCCCGAGACCTGTTCGCGCAACATGAGTGCTGAAAATGCAACCGTCACCAGTATAGAAAGCTTGTCGATAGGGACAACGACGGACGCGGGGCCTTCCTGGAGCGCTCGGTAGTAGCACAGCCACGAGGCCGTGGATTTCCAGCTTCGCAAATACAGCGGTGATGCCAGCGAAGAATGCTGAACCTCAGGCGAAGAGAAGCCACACATTTTCAGGTTAACGCTAGTCAGAGGTCGATCGGCTACTCGCCTGAAATTTCCTCAAAAAATTCCCGATACATTTATGAATGCAAACTGTTGCGAGTGCGCTGTTCTGCCTTCATACTGACTTTTGAAAGAACGGGTGCAGGTTGATGCATTAGCCTCAAAACCTCAGTATCCACTCACACTCAGACATGAGGAACCGACGATCGGGGAAGGCCATGCACGTTTACTCTGCGCGCGAGGATCAGGTAGATAAACTCGCTGATCTCGCGGGTGCAGCCTTCGAAAATTACCCTCTTCACACGGCGGTGAAAGGGTTACTTGCTGAACCCGAAAAATTCTCCGACTGGATTCGTGATCTCCACGGCGTCATGATTCGCGTATTCGTGCGGTATCACACGGTTTTGGTCTTAGAAGATCAGGGGAAAATCCTTGGCGTTGCGGCGCTGAACCGCCGCCCGCCAGGGCTGCTTGAGTACTTGCGCTACTGCAGGCCCCTCCTTGGATACATGCGCTTTGACCGATTGGTGCGTTTCTTCTCTTTTACCGAGGCCGCGGATTCAGTTGTCCGTAAAGCATCGGATTTTCAGTGGTTCCTGACGGTGATAGCAGTGGATCCGGAATTTCAACACCGAGGCCTTGGTCGGCTTTTCCTTGAACGTGGGATTGAAGGATATATCCGTTCCCATGGGGGAGGCTGCCTCGCATTTATTACCTGCACCCCAGCGAATGCACACTTTTATTCGAGTGCGGGATACAGAATTGTTGGCGAGCACTCGGTGTCTTTGGATGGGAACGATGTGCATGTGTGGTCTTTTGAGAAGGTGATCGAGTAGAGGTCTTCTGGCGCGTTCTTAATGGAGGGAAGAACGCGTTAAAGGTTTCTACAAAGAGGTTGAGGGCTTGGTATCACGTGATACCAAGCCCTCAACCTATCCTTGAGCTCTCTAGCTCGTTATTGCTGCGTGGGGCCTTGCGCCCAGGGATTTGCCTGCTGGCCTTGCTGCCACTGCTGTCCCTGACCCGGCTGTTGGCCCTGCTGCGGTTGGCCGGGCTGGCCTTGCTGCCCATTCTGGGCATTCTGACCGTTTTGAGGCTGCCACTGCTGCCCCTGTTGCTGGCCGGGGCCGTAGGGCTGTTGCGTGAGTTGTCCACCCCACTGCTGGGCCTGTTGAGCGGACTGTCCTTGCTGCCACTGTTGCCACTGCTGGCCTTGCTGCGGTCCGGGGGCATAGGGCTGCTGTGCGGGTTGCCCGCCCCACTGCTGGCCCTGCTGCGAAGCAGGTCCGTAGGGATTGCGAGAAGGCTGGCCGCCCTGCTGCCATTGCTGCTGAGCTGGAACCTGGCTCTGCGACTGCCATTGCTGGTTCTGCCCGGGCTGTTGGCCCTGTGCAGGTTGCTGTCCCCACTGCTGAGGAGCACCGTAAGGGGAGCCCTGAGCTTGGGGCTGCTGGCTTTGTTGCGGAGCCGGCGGAACAATACTTTGACCGCGGAAGCTCATACCTTGCTGCTGTGGCTGTTGCTGCTGTTGGGGAGGAAGCGGCTGCCCCCATTGCTGACGAGGCGCCTGCTGCTGGCTGGGAATGGGAGCATATCCCTGCTGTCCCCATTGTTGCGGTGCGGGTTGCTGTTGCTGCTGCTGGGGTGGAAGCGGCTGTCCCCACTGCTGTGGTGCGGGTTGCTGTTGCTGCTGTGGCCGTTGTCCCCACTGCTGCGGAGCAGGCTGAGGCGCGGGGGACTGGGCAGGCTGAGGCTGCGTCCACTGCTGCTGCGAGCCTTGCCCAGGCTGCGACTGAGCAGCTGGTGCCTGGGTAGGTTGAGCCTGGGTAGCTTGCACAGAAGGAGCCGGTGCGGCTGGCGCCTGAGTAGGTTGCGTAGAAGCAGTTGGTGCCGGAGCAACTGGTGCAGGGGTCGAGGCCGCTGCAGCCGCTTGCTCTTCCACGTGGGGCTTTGCCTGTGCGGGTTCAGCTGTAGGTTGTGCGGAAGGCGCCGATTGGTTCGGTGTTTGAGTTTCAGGCTGAGAAACCGCAGAATGGCGGGCGGGCGAAGACTCTGACTTCGGTGCCGGAGGAATGTGCACTGCAGGTACCTGGGGCTGTTTCTGCGGTGCAGCATCTTGCGTTGCTGCCGCTTGAGACTGGGCCGCGGGGGCCTGAGTCTGAGGCTGTACGGCCTGTTGCTGAGCAGCCGGAACGGCAGCCGAGGCTGCAGAGGCTGCGGGCTGTGCTACAGGAGCTACAGGTTGAGTAGGAGCCTGGAAAGTAGCGGGAGCGACGCTCTGAGGAGCTGTGCCCAGCGGAGCCGAGCCCTGAGGAATCGCACCGGGTGCGCTGCTCTGCTGACGAGCTGCCTTTGCCGCTGCCTTTGCACGCTTTCGCTCATCGCGCTCGCGACGCTTATCTTCACGAGTGCGTTCGCGCGTCGACGAAGCTGTTGCAAGCTTCTCTTCGTCTCCCGATGCTTGATCAGCATTCTTAGACGCGGAAGAAAGGCGGCGAAGAACGAAAATAATGAGTGCTCCAACCACCAGCACACCTGCTACAACACCACCGATAATCCAAATCAGTGACGATGAAGACGAAGAAGAAGCCGGAGTTGAAGGAGCTGTGCGGTTGCGGTCAGGCGCACTTGGTTCAGGAGCGGGCTCGGGCAGCGGGCTGAGGGTAGGAATATCAGTTCCAAATTGCCCATTCACTGTCGCGGCGCCCTCATAGGACTTCGTCTTCTTACCGTGGACTGCCACTTTTCCGGTGGGCTTTTGCCACGTCACGATCTGGTTAACCGGCGAGTATTCGTCGGTACCACGCTTTGCACGGTCTTCGTCGTGGAACTGGGCGCCTTCAGAAGCGCTATCAAGTTCAAATACCAGCGGACGGACATTGATGAAACCAATATCGCGCTGGCGGCCCAGGAAGTCAGTCTCTTTCATCAACTGGTCTGCGGAATAGACCAAGGTGAAATCGCCCTGCTCGGTCAGCGAATAGTACTTCCCGACGGCATCTCCACTTTCGAAGGGCGGGAAGACTGAGCATCGAGTGAAGTTATCACCCTGCGTGAATTCGATGCGGTAGTCGCCGTTCCCATTCGAGAAGGATTTACATTTTCCCTCATCGATTTGCTTGGAACGGTCATAAATATCGAAGGCCTTGCCGACGCTTCCCTTGTTATAGACGCTCAAAGTCACGGAGACGGTCAGATCTGAATTAGCTGCGTGTGCTGTCGTTGCTGTTGGGAGCACGAGCGCTCCGGCAAGCACAAGTGCGGCTGCCGTCGAGTACAAACGCTTCATTGAGACATCCTTCGAAATTGAATCAAGCTGCTGCAAGCATATCGAATTGTTTTAGTGTGGCAAAAATGCTGAAGCAGAGTGCTTAGCTAGTTGGCGGTCCGTAGGGATTTCGCGGTGAATCTCCAGGGGGGCCGGGGAATTCAGTGGATGCGGAACCCGGTTTTTCGGAGTGTCCCTTGTCATCGCCTGTTGTATCCGTTTCACCTTCCCATTCCGTCGCAAAAGGATTCTGGGAAGTGCGAGCAGATGTTCCTATCGCGCTTGGAATAGAGGAGGAACTGACGGGGGATGGAGCTGTGGGAGTCTTCGTTTTGGCCTTGCGCTTTTGACGTCTGTCGAACCATGTACGCAAGAGAATGATCACAGATGCCGGAAATAAGAGGGTCATCGTCATTACTAGAACCAGTCGGGTGAATGTTCCGGGGGAAGAGGACGATGCTGATTGAGCCGTGGGTGAACTCGCAGCGGTAGCGCGACGCGCGTACGACGCGTCTTGAAGATTCGTTGGCATGGGGACTGCGACAACCCCATTGAAGTTTTTACGTTCGATGGTGTGGAAATTCTTCGCTTTTTCTACAATTCCCTCAGCAGCAAAGGTGGGTGTGTCAATATTTAGCCACTCCACGGTACTGAAGTTGGGGTTACTGTCATCCAGCTGAGCGCCGCTGCTGGTTTTAATGAAACGCATGTAAAACCCTGAAAGTGTGACGCTCTGACGTGCGACGACTGTATTTTCGGGAAGACCCAAAGACAGCTTCTCCAAGGTCAGTGGTGACGTAGCGAATGTTAACTTCCCGTCTTCGTCGATGCCGACATAGGGATTTGCGTATCGGTTAAATTCCGTGGAGATAAAGCAATCGTTCGAATATGTCTCTTGAGTAAAAGTCACCGAGGACCAATCCAACGCAACGGGAGAAGCCTGGCAGGCCTCTTCAGTCAGTGTCTTCGAGAAATCGTGCACCGTAACTTGATAGCTGACCGAATTTGGTTCACGAATTGTGAAGACTTCGTTAATTTTTACTTCGTTTTCTGCGCTATAGCCGGGGGTAGCGGTGAAAAGCGACAGCGCGATGACAGATGCACACACAGCCGCCCAAGTCTGCAGGCGGTGAAGGTGTCGGTGATAGGGGTGCATTAATTTCCTCAAGGTGAGCTGAGATCCAAGGACGTGCGTGCAGTCCTGCTCGATTTAAGCCGAAGGGCTACGCCACTCCGAATCGAAAGGATTGTGAGGTTCTTGAACAGTCGGGGTGGGTGCGGGGGGTGTCGAAGATTGGGCTTGGTAGTCCGAGGAGGCAAGGGTCCCCGCCTGAGTCTTATTTCGTTCTAGACCCTTCTTCAGTATCCACCACATGCACCACACGAAAAACCCCCCCCAGTCCCACGCCGATTACGGGGTTGATGACCCGGTTGATCAGCCACCCAAGACTAAAGGGTGATGGCGAGCTTGCTGTAGGCGAAGGAGTGTATGAACTTGCTGTAGGTGAAGGAGTGTACGACGTCGGAGCCGCAATAGTGCGTGAATGCGGAAAATCCGTCATTTCGGTCGGCACAGGAACAGCCGTAAGTTCGTTGAAATCTTTGCGCTCAATCGGGTGGGAATAAGAAGAACCTTGGATATATCCTTCGGCACCCACGATCGAACCGAGGTCATTAATCCATCTCACCGAATCGCTCGTAGGATCGCTCTCCACAAGTTCCGAGCCTTTCGTGCCCTTTGTGATGGTCAGGTAGCCTCCGGTGAAGTCAACTCGACGTGCTATCACGGAAATGTCTTCGGGAAGGCCAAGGGCGAGGTCTTTGAGCTCCACAGGAGCTGCAGCAAAGGTCACCTTTCCATCCTGATCGACGCCAACGTACGGGTTTGTTGCACGCTTGAAATCCGTAGTAATTTCACATTGGTTCAAATATGAGTCATCGGTGAATCGAGTCTGAGACCATTGCTGGGCCATAGGAGATGCGTCGCAAGCATCTTGGGTGAGCGTCTTTGAATAGTCGATTACCGTAATGGAGTGACTGACGTTACCGTCCGACAAAATCATGAAAAACTCTCTGATCTCCGCCTGATTGCGAACAGCATGAGCGGGCGATGCCCCGAATAAGGAAGCGGAAATCATGAGCGCACAGGCCGCAATGCTCAGCAAAATGCGGTTTCGTCTGGAAATAGATGCTCTCATGAGTAATTCCTTAGTTTTCGCGATTTCCTGCGGCTGTGATTGCGTAAGTCTGAAGTCATTCCTCCGGCGGCGCAAAACGATTACGTCCTTCTGAGGCTTTGTGCGATGCTGTCCCGCCCTGTGTGGAAGAAGATGGCCGGAAAGGATCATCCGCGGCCTCGGCTGCCGACGCTGCCTCGGGAATCGAAGGAATGTCCGGGGTTCTGGATGCAGGCTCCAAGGAGAAGGGATTGTGTCCAAGCGGGGTAGGGGATGGGGAGGGCTCGGGATGGGGGAGCGCTGTGGAGGCTTCGGCCTCGGCCTCGGTAACAGGCTGAGAACTCACATCAAAAGGAGTCTCTGAACTTGGCTGGGCAGGCGGTCGAGCTGGCTCGTAGTACTGGGGAATACTGAGTGGCGACGGCTCTGCTTTCTTTTGCTTCTTCTTCTTTTTCTTTTTGAGCGAGTCAAAGCCCCAGACAATCGCGATAAAGATGATGGCTATCGGAAGGCCACCGTATTTTTGAAGCGAACTCAAGACGGTGTCAAAAAACGAAATGACGCCAGGCGTGGAGCTTGAATTCTGAGAACTTGTTGTCCGTCGCGACGCGGCTTTGGACGGAGCCGAGGTCGCTTGATTGACGGTTGTGAGGTCACTAGGCACATCAACTGGTGAAATACCCCCGAGCTTCATGCGGCTCATCGGGTGGAAATTTGAGGGCACCTTGAGTGTGCCAATAGCTGCGACGGGAGCATTCAGTGCATCACCGCTCCACTTAACAATGACCCAGTGATTAAAACCATCGTCAATAGAACCCCCTGATGAAAGCTGGGTAACTGCGGCGTTCGGTGCGCTGAAAGTGATCGAACGCATGCCTTTGAAATCTGTATCCGCGGGGAAAGAAAGATGGAGGTCCTCAGGGGCTACCGGGCGTGCGGCAAAGGTGAAATCGCCCTGTTTATTGATCGCTAGGTAGGGATTATTACCCACGATCGTTGCGTTAATCCTGCAGTATGACAGGTTTTTGTCGTTTGAGAAGGTTGTTTCCGCGCTGGCTTTCGACTGGGGTAGAGAACGGCATGCCTCTTCGGTCATGGTTTGAGAAGAATCAATAATGTTGAGCTCATATTTGATGAATCCGATATCGCTGAAGATGACGCTCTCGCCAATGGAGACATAGGCGCTGTCAGCGAGTGCAGGTGTCGCCATCAGCGTGGAGGCGCTACCAGCAACTAGGAACGTGCAGGCTGATATGCCCAGCAGGCGCACCACGCGTCGCATCAGAGTGGATCGCATATGAGTCCTTCCATGATCATTGCCGAGGCTGTGGCCAGTCTAGTGGGAGTACGCCTCCTGTGTGGGGTGAGGTAGGTGAGCACTCCCGCTGTGCCAGCAGAAAACGCTCAGTTCTTTGGTGGCTCAAACGGGTTGTGCCAGCCGCTTGAAGAAGGAGAAGGCGGTTGAGCGCCGGCGGAGGACGAACCCTGGTAGGGCGAAGCGGGTGCTGATCCTGCCTGTGGGCCCATGCCGGTCGGCGTATAGGTGCCTCCGGGCGTCGTTGAGCCATATGGTTGGGGGATTGATACTCCAGCTTGGTATGAGCTGAAACCGCTTTGGTAGTAGACGGTCTTCTTTTTATTCCTGCGTGAAATCAAAACTGCAGAAATAAGCACGAGAACGACGGTGATGAATAAACAGGAGAAGAGAACCAAACGCATGCCAGGAGTTCCAAAGAACATGCGCCCTAGCCCGCCGGTTCCTGTATCGCTGGACGGGGTCGTCACATTGGGGGCCTGAAGATCAGTGGGTACTTCAACAGCGCTAATGCCGTTAAAAACCTCGCGTTCTTGAGCGTGAAAACGGTCGTCGATTTCCACCGTTCCTTCGGCAGCGACCACTTCTTCAGAAACCTCATCCCAGTGAACGGTGTCGCCAGAATCATCGCGACGCACCGAGGCGCCTTCGCTCACACGCGATGTATTCAGGTTCCTCCCCATCAATGAAAAGTGATGCGAAGAAACAACGGTATTGCTGGGAAGGCCGAGGTTGAGGTCTTCAATTTTCACTGGTTTCGCAGCGAAAGTGAGGTGTCCACTTGAATCAACCGCCACATAGGGATTCTTGTGTCGGTTGAAATCGGTTTCGATGCGGCAATAGTTGTAAGAAGAATTGGCTTCGAATTCGACGACCGACCACTGTTGAGCCAAGGGGACTGCCTCGCAGGCAGCTTCGGTCATGGTTTGAGTGCGGTCAAAGATCGATAGCTCGTATTGGCTACGTCCACTACCGCGTACGTAAACGCTTTCGCTAATCGAGACCTCTTGCTCTGCAGCATGAGTAGGGGCGGGCAAACCAATCGAGACAAGGAATCCACACGCAAAAGCGCAGGCAAGGAAAGAGCGCGTTGTCGGCCTCGGGAAAGAAAAAGGCATCAGATACTCCTAGAGGGAATTTCGCCAGTCGGTCGAGTACGGATCTGGTGCTGAATCGGCGGCTTCCGCCGGACTTGCCGCTGGAGGCAGGGAAGAAGCGGGATCAGGGGACGGCGCATAGGGGTTGTACGGCTCCGAGGAGGTAGCAGGCGGGGGCGAAGTCGGAGTTTGCGAGGCCGAGGCCGGCTGTGGCTCGCTGGGCGCGAGGTGGGGATCAGTGGGCACAGTGCTCTTCGGCGTGCTGGTTGAGGGGGCCTGCGATCCTGTTGAGAACGTGCTGGCAGAGGGGTCCTTTCCGCGAACGCTGAAGGGGCTTGGTGCCTGTGAAGGAGCCCCCGACGTGCTGTGGGATGGAAGCGGTGTAGGAACGCGTACTGGGAATCCGCCGCTCTGGTATTTGTTCTTGCGACGCCGGCGGGCGGAATACCTCGTTATAAACGTCGCACCGCCAAATATGACAATCGCTGGGAGCAAGCGAATGATGAATTGTATGAGGCCGGACATCATTCCCGAGGAGCCTGAGCTTGAACGCGCTGACGTCGAAGAAGGGGATGGGCTGTTAGAGCTGCTTGAGTTTGCTTTGACAGTAGAGGAAGCGTCTTGAAAATCGCCGGGCATATCAACGGCTTCGATACCTTGATAGGTCTTGCGTTCTTGAGTGTGGAAATCGTTGTCGACGTCGATAGTCCCCTCAGCGGCGACGACATTCTTTCCGATATTTTTCCATGAGACGTTATCACCTGTGCTGTCCTGGCGGGTTTCTGCTCCCGCGTTGACCTGCGTTGCGTGGAACCCTCTTCCGGTGAGGCTCACGGACTGGTAGGTGAGAGTCGTGTCTTCAGGAAGCTCAAGACCAAGGTCTTCAAGTGCGATGGGGCGAGCGGCAAAAGTTACGCTTCGATTCTGATCGACAGCTACATAGGGGTTCACATGGCGATTGAAGTCAGTTTCGATGGTGCATCGAGTTGAGGTTGGTGAGGCACTGAAGGTGACGCGAGACCACTCCAATGCCACTGGAAGAGACTCGCAGGCTTCCTTACTGATGAAGTTGGACTGCTCGATGAGTGAAAACTGGTGAGTGACACGTCCGTCAACTCGGATCCAGAAAGTCTGAGAAATACCGAAACGATGGCCTGCTGCTTGAGCTGATGGAGCATTGATTACTGGCGCGACCATCGCCAAAGCGCACATGCCGGCAAGAGAGAAGGTCGCAACTCGCTTTGTCAAAGAGAAAGACATGTCATGCTCCTGTGAGGGGTTAACTGTCGTCGGGGCGACCGCGGCTGCGCGCGGTCGCCCCGAAAAGTATTCAGAACTGAGAGCGAGCGCTGCTCAGGCCTGTGGGTATTGTCCCGGCTGCTGGCCTTGCTCAGGGTATTGACCGGGCTGGGGCTGTCCTGTGGGTGCCGGGTACTGGCCGGCTTGAGGCTGCTGGGGTGCCTGCGGGTACTGGCCGGGCTGGGGCTGTCCTGTGGGTGCCGGGTACTGGCCGGGCTGGGGTGCCTGCGGGTACTGTCCGGGTGCGGGGTACTGGCCGCCCATGGGCTGGACGGGGTATTGGCCGTTTTGAGGCTGGGCCTTCTTGCGGTTGCTCATGACAACGAATGCGCCAATACCACCGATGACGATGACTGCCAGGACCAGCAGGAGGATCCACTTCGAACCGGAAGAAGAGGAAGACGAGGTGGACTCAGGTGTAGAGGATGCTTCGCTGGTGGAGTCGGAATCAGCTGAAGCGCTGCTCGTCGAGCCACTCTTCGCTGTCGAACTGCTCTTCGCGGTTGAGCTCGCTGTGGAAGAAGCAGCTGCCTTGCCGTTCGTGCTGCCTTCGACCTTGAGCGAAGTCGTCACGTCGGTCCAGGTAACCGTACCTGCAGCTTTATCGATGGTGCCACCATTGTCAGCAGAGGTTGGAACCAAGCCTCCAGCGAACTTGGCGGTTACTTTTTGGATCTTATCGATCGGCATGGTCCCTGATAGTGTCTTGAGCGCATCGCCACTTTGGGACTTGAAAGTAAATGTGCTCCCCGAAGTTGTGAGAAGTTGTTTAACGTTGCTACCCGAAATCTTCTGGGTCACGTCGCAGATCGTCGATGAACCTTCAGTGCGGAAGGTAGGAGTTGCAGTGCCTCGTCGAGCCTTATCGCAATTCTCCTTGGTGATGATTTCTCCGTTGACATCGATAGTGCTTATTGTGTAGCTGGCTTCCGTCGGAGAAGAGAAATTGTAGACCTCTTCCACGGCGATCTCTGGGTCGGCGAAAGCAGGGCCTGCTGCCAACGCAAAAGAGCTTGCAATGGCAAGGATGCCGATAGCTCCAATTGAGCGTCGTTTCATGGGAGTTCCTTTGTTTAGAGGGTATGTATTCAACAGAATAAATGCATTTGTGAATACAGACGAATTGGATGACGTTTAAATTCTGAAAATGCCGTGGTTTGAAGAAAGCTGCGAATGTGAATGGGTGGTGTGCAAGCTCTACACACCACCCATTTCAATTATTGGTCTGAAACCGCTCAGGCTTGTGGGTATTGTCCCGGCTGCTGGCCTTGCTCAGGGTATTGACCGGGCTGGGGCTGTCCTGCGGGTGCCGGGTACTGGCCGCCCATGGGCTGGCCGGGGAACTGGCCCTGTGGGTATTGGCCGCCTTGGGTCTGGGCCTTCTTGCGGTTGCTCATGACAACGAATGCGCCGATGCCACCGATGACGATGACTGCCAGGACCAGCAAGAGGATCCACTTCGAACCAGAAGAGGAGGAAGACGAGGTGGAATCAGGCGTTGAGGATGCTGCGCTGGTGGAGTCGGAGTCAGCTGAGGCAGTGCTTGTTGAACCGCTCTTCGCTGTGGAAGAAGCAGCTGCCTTACCGTCCGTACTGCCCTTTACTTTGACATTACTCTTGACATTGGACCAAGTGACTGTGCCCGTCGACTTATCGATCGTGCCGCCATTATCGGCAGAACTGGGAACCAAGCCGCCAGCGAACTTCGCAGTCACCTTCCTAATGCTGTCAATGTTGTTGGGGAACTCTTTAGACATGACCTTCAACACGCCATCAGACTCGGAAGTGAAGGTGAAGTTGTTTCCAGAGACCTCCAAGAGCTCATCGATATCAGTTTCGTTGACCTCGGGGATTACATCACAGACGTTAACTGAGCCTTCTGTGTGGAACTTGGTGCTGAGCTCTGGGTTCTTGCTTGAAATGTAGCTGCATGTATACTCTGTCATCAAAGTCTTCGTGCTGTCCCTGAAATGCTGGGTATAGCTCAAGTGAGTTGCAGAGGTGAAATCGTAGGTCTCTTCCACGCTAAAACGCGGCTCGTCAGCGAAAGCTGGTCCTGTCGCCAACACGAGGGTGGCTGTGAGCGCCAGGGTACCTGCTGCCCCGATCGTGCGTCGCTTCATGAGAGTTCCTTTGTCTAGAGGGAAGCTTGCTCACAGAATAAGCAGTAATTAAGGGCTGTGACGAATTGAGTATCGTTTGAATAACGAAAGGCTTTAAAGAAGCTGAATTGAGTGCAAAAGTGTGGTGGGTGGCGCGTATATAACGCGCCACCCACCACATGTATCACGAGTATTGCTCAGGCTTGGGGGTACTGACCTGGCTGCTCTCCTTGCTCAGGAACTTGGCCCTGCTCAGGTTGCTGCGGAGCCTGCGGATATTGATCCGGCGAGGGGGAGACACCTGCCTGGGGCTGTTCGCTCGGCGCTGGGTACTGAGCGGGCTGGGGCTGTCCAGCCGTGGCCGGGTACTGCTCGGGGTATTGCCCGGGTACGGGTGGCTGGCCCTGTTGTGGGAAGTCGCCTCCGAGAGGCGGGACGGGGAATTGGCCGGTTTGCGGCTGGGCTTTCTTCTTGCGGTTGCTCATGACAATGAACGCACCAATGCCGCCAATAACAACAACTCCAAGGATCAGCAGAAGGATCCACTTTGTCGAGGATGATGAAGATGAATAGATCTTGCCTTCGGTATGTACATCCGTTGACGCATTGATCCAGGTAACCGAATCGCCGGTTGGGGCAATCTGTGTGTCGCCACCGTCTGGAACAACTGCAGACTCGATCCTGTATCCCTTGGGGAAGGTCGCGATCACCTTCATGTTTTCAATGCCCATGCGGGAACCGATACTGCTTAAAACAGTGCGACTCTGTGATTCGAAAGTGAAAGTATCGTCGCTGACCTTCAGGATTTTTGCGACTTCGTCAGAAGGAGCGTCTTGGAAAATTGCGCAGGTAGTGCTGGAATTCACCTGCTTAAAAACTGTATTTGCACCAGCGGATCGCGCCTTCTCGCACGACTCCTTCGTGACCACGGTGCCCGAAGAATCGCTCATCCTTAAGGTGTAGGTCATCTTTGTTGCGGAAGAGAAGTTGTACTCCTCTTCAAGGCTGATGGTGGAATCAGCACTGGCGGTACCTGCAGACAAAGCCAATGCCCCGGTGAGTGCAATTGCTCCAAGAGATCCAAAAATACGGCGCTTCATAAATCGCCCCCTCTGTGTGTGATGTTTAAAGCGAAGACAGAATACAGAACCAGCGTCAGGTGATCCAGTTTTGTATCAACGTGAGAGTTCTTGAAGTGGGTAAAAGGCCCTAGTTAGCGCTGTTGGTGCTGGGCAGGGCGACAATCCTTCCCCTTACGCAGCCTTACGGTCCAAGCGGTGATGGCTGCAAGGAAGGAGACTCCAATAGCGATGTACTTTGCTGGTACCCCTTGACTTCCGTCTTGGGAAGAAGGCTGATCATCATTGGTCGATGCAGAAGGAGCCGCTTGTTGGGTAGCGTCGACCTCTCCAGTCGCGCTAACTATAGAAGGCGCATTGGTCCAATGCACTGCACGCTTGGCTGGGTCAACTTCTCCTGAACTATCGGCGGATGTTGGTACGTATCCCTCGGGGAATTGGGCGTTGATGTTGACTGTTGGGCTATCGCCGCTTGTATTAGCCCCGTCGGCGATTCCCGCCAAGATTATTGACGTTTGGGATGTGAAAGAAAAACCTGCCTCGCTGGTGGTCAGGAATTGTGAAAGCGATGATCCCTCATAATCAGCTGAAATCCTGCATGTATGAGCTGATCCATTGGACTCAAAAATGGGGGTTTCTCCACCGAGTTGGAGCTTGCTGCACATGTCTTCCGTGAGGATTGCCCCTGACGCGTCAGTGATAGATGCTGTATAGCTCATGTGTGAAGGCGTGGTGAAGTCATAGCCTTCGTCGACGCTGAGGGTAGGGGCTGCGTAACTTGAACTGCCAATGAAGAGCGCTGAAAGAGACAGACTGCATACCCATAACATCTTCGGAAGGTTTCGCCTCATAATTATTCCAATCATGCAGTTGTAGGATTGATCTGTTTTTCTCAAGGATACTGTGCTTCTTCGGGTTGCTGGTTGAATATGTTGGCGAAGTAACACGGATATAAATTCCCTCACAAGCATGTCCAAAAGGTAAACAGTTTGGAAAAAGTGGGTCATTAGATGGCACACTAGTGGAACCAGAGTCGGCGGCGTCCGGCCGCAGACTGATAAACCAAAGGAGAGTGCGGCATGGAAACGCCGAACCCCAGTGCAGTGGAAGTGAACCTTGAGACTGACCAGCAGGTACAGTCCAAGGACAAGCCCCAGCGCACGGAACTCAAGCGTGGTTTATCGGCACGCCACATGCAGATGATCGCGATCGGTGGTGCAATTGGTACCGGTCTCTTCGTCGCCTCGGGCGCAACGATCTCAACGGCTGGCCCCGGTGGCGCTTTGACTGCCTACGCCGTCATTGGCCTCATGGTGCTTCTGCTTATGCAATCTCTTGGTGAGATGAGCGCACACATGCCCGTTGCGGGATCTTTTCAGACCTACGCCACGCGTTTCGTCAGCCCTTCCTTCGGTTTTGCAATGGGCTGGAATTACTGGTTCAACTGGGCGATTACCGTCGCTGCTGAACTTGTGGCATCGGGATTGGTGATGTCTTACTGGTTGCCAGATGTTCCCTCATGGGTTTGGGCAATTTCCTTCCTTGTCTTACTGACTGTTCTTAATGCCCTGAGCGCCCGTGTCTATGGTGAGGCAGAATTCTGGTTCGCCCTGATCAAGGTCATCACCGTCGTCATCTTCCTGATTTCTGGCACCCTGATGATCTTCGGAATCTTCAACGACTCTCCGGGAGTGCAGAACTGGACGACCGGCGATGCTCCCTTCCACGGCGGATTCTTGGCCATCATCTCAGTCTTCATGATCGCAGGCTTTTCCTTCCAAGGAACCGAGCTTGTGGGTGTCGCCGCAGGCGAATCATCGAATCCTCGCCGCGATGTGCCTCGCGCAATCAAGACCGTGTTCTGGCGCATTATGTTCTTCTACATTGGCGCAATCGCAATCATCGGCACTCTGATTCCTTTCACCGATCCGAACCTGCTGCGCGATTCTGCCTCGGATATTGCCTACTCGCCCTTCACTTTGGTCTTTGAGCGTATGGGTGTTGCTGCCGCGGCAGCCGTCATGAACGCCGTCATTTTGACCGCGATTCTCTCCGCAGGAAACTCTGGACTCTACGCATCCACTCGCATGCTCCACTCGATGGCACTGAGTGGCCAGGCTCCTCGCTTCTTTGGAAAGGTCACCAGCCACGGCGTGCCGATCTACGCAATGCTCGCAACCTCGGCTGTTGGTGCACTGGGATTCGTTGCAGCACTGGTGAGTGAAGACACCGCTTACACGTGGTTGCTCAACGTTTCAGGCCTCTCCGGATTCATCGTTTGGCTGGGTATTGCGGCATGCCACTGGCGTTTCCGCCGGGCGTACGTCAAGCAGGGACGCTCCCTTGACGAGCTTCCCTACAAGGCGCCCTTCTTCCCCTTCGGTCCGATCTTGGCCTTCACCATGTGCTTGATCGTTCTGCTGGGCCAGAATTACGAGGCCGTCTTCCGCGGCCAGCTCCTGCAGGTTGCCTCCTCGTACATCGGCCTTCCGATCTTCTTGCTCATCTGGTTGGGCTACCACCTGGTGAAGAAGGATCGTACCGTCAGCTTGGACGAAATGGACGTTGAGGGCGTGACCATCACGCCTGAAGAGGCATGAGCCGTTAGCTGTTAAACGCAATTTGGGGGAGGCAGTTTCTGCCTCCCCCAAATTATTTGCTCCCGCATGGGGACTGTAATTAATAGAGAGCAGAAAGTGTGTTGTGATGCGTCGCAGCTCTCTATATTCCCAAATGCCCGCAGCGCGCTGCAGTGTATGAGTGTCTACCGCGGTGGTTCGATGCTTACTTGTGCGGGCATATTGAGGATTCCCACGGGGCAGCTCACTCCATTTGGCCCGTGATTGCAATAGCCATCAGGGTTCTTTTCTAAGTAGGCCTGGTGGTAGTCCTCGGCCAGGTAGAAAGGGCCACCTGACTGGGCAAAGCAGGCCCCGGCCTCGCCAATCGTTGTGTAGCAGCGGGCTCCCGGCACCGCGCGCTCCAACTCAGCCACCCACGCACCGCGCAGAAGCGATGCCACCTCAGCCTGCCTCGGCGTCGTCACCCAAATCGCGCTCCGGTACTGAGTGCCCACGTCGTTGCCATGACGGTTGGGGCGAGTGGAATCGTGGTTTTCGAAGAAGGTCTTGATCAGGCTCGCTCCGCCTTCGCCGGTTACGGAGGGGTCGTAGGCAACAGCAACGGTCTCGGCGTGGCCCGTGCGTCCTGTACATACCTCTCGGTAGGTGGGGTTTGCATTCCCGCCACCCATGTAGCCGACGGCCGTTGCCCAGACTCCTTCTTGGCGCCAGAAGATGCGTTCAACGCCCCAGAAGCAGCCCGCGGCAAGGTAGAGCACCTCGAAGCCGGTAGGAACCGGATCGGTCGCGCGCGTTCCGTTTACCGGGTGAAGTTCAAGCGCATCTAAGATTGGATGCCTGCCACCTGGAATGTCTGCGGGAAGAGTGCCCGCAGTAGGGGAGTCTAGGTAGCGCTCGGCGCCCTCTGGTAGACGAGGCCAGTCTTGGTGTGGCCCTGCAGCGAAGTGGTCAGTAGTGGGTGAAGGATTAGTGGTCATCTTTGGCTCCTTCAATGTGTGGCGGGCAAGGTGCAAACTGCCACGGGGAAATGAGTTCTTCTGTCCCGTATTCTATGGCGATATTCAAGCCTTTGTAGACAAAAATGTGGCCCCTGCAGTTTCCTGCAAGGGCCACATCAAGCGATTAAATCAGCCGAGCGACTGGACGCGACGGGCAAGCTTGGACTTGCGGTTCGCGGCCTGGTTGCGGTGAATAACGCCCTTCGAGACGGCCTTGTCGAGCTTACGCGATGCGACGCGCAGAGCTTCGATAGCTGCTTCCTTGTCGCCAGCCTCGACGGCTTCGCGAGTCTTGCGCACCAGGGTCTTCAGTTCAGACTTGACTGCCAGGTTGCGCTGACGGCGCTTCTCGTTGGTGCGGATCCGCTTGATCTGAGACTTAATGTTCGCCACAGTCGGATTACTCCTTGGTCTTTCGTTCGTACAGGTCGGTGAGGGCTGTGTCAGTGTCGGGACTGGGGCATGGGGACACCCGCAAACGACTCTAACCAGACCCCCTGCCCGACCAGGCTGGGAGTCCGAAGGACAACTCTAGCAGAAATCGAAGCGCAGAACGACCTCCGATATCCCCATAAAAGCCCGATAAATGGTGAGAACGCACACCCTATCGGCGTGGAATTGGCACCCCGGTGCTTACTAATGGGACGATAGACCAGACGTCACAACCCTTCCGGAGGTCTTGCTTGTCCCCGATTCCTACTCCTGAGCAGCTCGCGCAGATCCAACCCGCGGCCACTCCGCAGGAACGTATCCGTAATTTCTGCATCATCGCTCACATCGATCACGGCAAGTCCACTCTGGCTGACCGCATGCTCCAACTCACCGGTGTGGTCGCTAGCAGAGATATGCGCGATCAGTACTTGGATCGTATGGATATTGAGCGCGAACGCGGCATCACCATCAAAAGCCAGGCCGTGCGTATGCCATGGGCTTATGAGGGTGAACCTTTTGCGCTGAATATGATCGACACCCCCGGACACGTCGACTTCACCTACGAGGTTTCGCGATCCCTGGCCGCATGTGAAGGCGCGGTTCTCCTTGTTGACGCCGCACAGGGGATTGAGGCCCAGACTCTGGCAAATCTCTACCTTGCCATGGAAAATGACCTCACGATCATCCCAGTGCTGAACAAGATCGACCTTCCCGGAGCTCAGCCTGAAAAGTACGCCCAGGAAATTAGCCAGCTCATTGGCGTCGACCCCGACGAAGTTCTGCGAGTTTCAGGCAAAACAGGTGAAGGTGTTCCCGCCCTTCTTGATGAGATCGTCCGGCAGATTCCCTCGCCTTCGGGCAACCCCGACGCCCCGACCCGAGCGATGATTTTCGACTCTGTCTACGACACCTATCGAGGCGTCGTTACCTATGTCCGAGTTGTCGATGGCATGCTCTCCACCCGCGAGCGCGTCCGAATGATGTCGACGGGCGCGACCCACGAGCTTCTTGAGATTGGTGTTATTTCACCAGAACCAACGCCTTCGCAAGGAATTGGTGCAGGTGAAGTTGGCTACCTCATCACCGGTGTGAAAGACGTTCGCCAATCCCGTGTTGGTGACACCATGACTTTGGCAGTTCGCGGCGCCGAGAAACCGCTGGCCGGTTACCGTGATCCACGGCCCATGGTTTTCTCGGGCATCTACCCGGTCGATGGATCGGATTTCCCGGATCTGCGAGACGCGCTTGAGCGCCTCCAGCTCAATGACGCGGCGCTCACTTTCGAACCCGAATCCAGTGCGGCACTGGGCTTTGGCTTCCGATGCGGCTTCCTGGGCCTTCTCCATCTTGAGATTGTTCGCGAACGCTTAGAGCGTGAATTCAAGCTGGACCTGATTGCCACAGCACCGAACGTTGTCTACAAGGTCGTTGCTGAAGATGGGACCGAAATCCAGGTCGATAACCCCTCAGAATTCCCCGAGGGAAAGATTTCTGAGGTCCGTGAGCCAGTTGTTAACGCAACGATCCTGACTCCGACTGAATTCACGGGCACGATTATGGAGCTGTGCCAAGATCGCCGTGGAACCATGCGAGGAATGGACTATCTCTCTGAGGACCGCGTTGAGTTGCACTATCAGCTGCCCCTGGCAGAGATCGTCTTCGATTTCTTCGATCACCTGAAGTCACGCACTCGCGGTTATGCATCGTTGGACTACCACGAAAGCGGCGAGCAGGTTGCCGACCTAGTGAAGGTCGACATTTTGCTCAACGGTGACCGCGTGGATGCCTTCAGTGCGATCGTCCACAAGGACCAGGCCTATGCCTACGGTCTGCGGATGACGAAGCGCTTGAAGGAACTGATCCCTCGTCAACAGTTCGAAATCCCCGTCCAAGCTGCAGTGGGTGCACGCGTCATTGCCCGCGAAAACATCAAGGCTCTTCGCAAGGACATGCTTGCCAAGTGCTACGGCGGCGATATCACCCGTAAGCGCAAGCTGCTGGAGAAGCAGAAGGAAGGCAAGAAGCGTATGAAGTCGATCGGGCGCGTGGACGTGCCCCAAGAGGCCTTCATCGCTGCATTGACCTCTGACGTGCCCACTGGAAAAAATGATCGTGGCAGAGGATAACGAGGCCGTGGGCGGGTCAGCAGCACAGGCTGCTGATATCGCTCAGTCCGCCGGCGCCAATATCCGCAATGGTCGCCGACCGGGAGACGCACCCGAGGGCACCGTCTTCATGAGCCGGACCAAATCCTTCACCAGGCGCAGTCGCGAGCTTCCTCCAAACCTTGCGCGGACGTGGGATGCTCACGCCGAGCGTTACGTCATTGAGCCTCGCCGAGGTATTGGTTACACGACCGTTGCCGAAGATTTTCGACTTGACCCCGTGGAACTATTCGGTCGTAGTGCTCCGCTGACTTTGGAGATCGGCTCGGGAACGGGCGAACAGATCGTTGCTGCGGCTGCTGCTCATCCCGATCGTGATTATCTTGCGCTCGAAGTGTGGGTTCCCGGGATTGCCAAGTTGGTTTCAAAGGCTGTAGAAGCCGGCGTCGACAATATTCGTGTTCTCGAGGCCGATGCAGCCCAAGCCCTTCCCTTCCTTTTAGCGGATGCGAGCCTTGATGAGGTCTGGACGTTCTTCCCTGACCCGTGGCGAAAGGCACGTCACCATAAGCGGAGACTTGTCAGTGATGAGTTCGCTAGAGAAGTTGCCCGAGTCCTTCGTGATGGGGGAGTGTGGCGTCTTGCAACCGATTGGGACAATTACGCATGGCAAATGCGTGATGCCGTCGAAGCCTGCCCGCTTTTTGAAAATCCCTATCGAGGGCAAAGACCTGATTTAGAAGATCCCGAACCTGCGCGCGGCGGATTTGCTCCCCGCTACGAGGGGCGAGTCGTTACCCATTTTGAAACCCGAGGCATTGACGCGGGGCGCAGGGCTCATGACATCGTCGGAGTCCGCGTGCCTCGACAATGATGACGATCGGAGCCCAAATTGTTGCGCGATCAGCATCCTTTCCTCCCATATCACAAAGAGATTCGCGTGACATTCTGGGTGTCAATATTTCACGCGGTTGACAAAGTTTTATATGCTGTCTGGTGCATTGAGCTTTCACCTTGCGTGAAACGCCGGCTTCCTCTTCGCGATAGGCGGATCTGCGAAGAGTGGAGATGCGTTCTCTCGAGAACGCGCGGGGCGGGGCTTCCTCGATGAACCGAGAATTCCCCGCCTCGGTCCGCAACGTGTGCCCGCTTCCTCGAAAGAGGAAGCGGGCACTCTCTTATTCTTTTGTGGTTGTGCCCGCTGTTTCGGAGGAATCTGTACGCTAGGTGATTTCCTGCGCGAACTGTGAAAACATTGCCGATGGGTGTGTACGGTCACAACGAAGAAAGAGCTTGCCGTGAAACAGGGTGCTTACGCGCGATTTTTCCAGCGTAGGTTCG
Organism: Trueperella pyogenes; assembly: GCF_001070855.1. Lineage (GTDB taxonomy): Bacteria > Actinomycetota > Actinomycetes > Actinomycetales > Actinomycetaceae > Pauljensenia > Pauljensenia pyogenes_A. Next base: position 199,759 of record NZ_JVLH01000014.1, read on the forward strand.
TGTGGATCCTCGTCATTCTCAGCGCCTTCATCCTTCTTGCCGGCTCTTTGCGGGGAGGCATCACCGCGCTGCCGCCGATCATTGATGTTGTTCAAAGAGAATTGGGACTTTCTGCGGCCCAGGCAGGCTTGGTCACTTCTATTCCCGTCTTCTGTTTTGGCTTCTTCACCCCGCTGACCTCGATTGTTCTTCGCCACTTTGCTCTCAACCAAGCCGTTTCTCTTGGATTAGCAATCGTTATTGTGGGTGCGATTGTGCGCTCTCTAGGATTGAGCTCCACCCTTTTTCTGGGGACCTTCCTGATCGGCCTTGGAACAACCGCGGGAAATCTTGTCATCACCATGCTGATCAGCAGGGACTTTCGCCATCGCGCTGGGATCATGACTGCCGTTTACTCCACGATGATCGATGTGACGATCGCGGCCTCGACGGCTTTTACCTTTCCCCTGGTTGCCTACATCGGTTGGCAGGGCGCTGCCGGTGTATGGGGAGTTGGTCCAGCTCTACTTGCACTGGTAGCTTGTTTGATTGTCTATCCCCTCAAACACCCAGGGATTAGGCCGTTTTTGGCACGCAAGGCCGGTTGGAAGGTCCGCTCAGACGATGCGCTTGTCACCAGCGAAGCGGCCACGGCCTCGGAAATCTATCGCTGGCCGATCGCTTGGCTCATGGCGCTTGCTTTCGCGATCAATACTTTCTGCTATTTCGGTGTTGCTGCATGGCTGCCGCGAATCTTGGCAGAAATGCTGCAGATGAACAGCGCTGATGCCGGATTTGCCGCCTCGATCTACCACGTCATCGGGGTCATCGCCCCTCTGACAATGATGGCCCTGCAGCGACTGATCCGCGGCCAAACCTCGACAATTCTGGGGATAGTCTCTTGCGCGTGGCTTCTCATGCCCCTTGGTATGCTCCTGCTTCCCTCCTGGTGGGTTGTGTGGAGCGCCTGCGGAGGACTGGGCCAAGGTGCATTCTTCTCAATTACCTTTACGCTGGTTATTGAACGCACGGCCACCACAGCGCAGACACGAACGCTTTCGGCGCTCGTCCAAAGCCTTGGCTATGGTCTTGGTGCGTTGGGGCCGTGGGCTATTGGGCGCATGGTGGATCTGACAGCGAACTGGTTCTGGCCCTTCATCGTATTGACGGTACTGACAGGAAGCCTTGTTGTGATTTCTCAAGTTGTTGCCCGCTCGACCTCCAGGCCGCACTCGCGATGAGCCCAGCACAGCCCGACGGTCAGCCCTGGGATCCACACGGCCTCCTTCTTCCGCAGCTGGCAGAAGCGAGTATTAATCGCCCATTGTCGATCTATGTCCATATCCCTTTTTGTCAGGTCCGTTGCGGCTATTGCGACTTCAACACCTACACGGTGGGCTTCGGTCCCGGTGCAGACCGGGTGAGCTACGACTCCAGCGCGCTCGCGGAAATGCGCCTAGCCGCGCAAATTCTCAGCGATGCTCAGATGCCTGCGCGCCCGGCCTCGAGCATTTTCTTTGGAGGGGGAACCCCCACCCTTCTTGATCCAGCCGCCTTGGCTCGCCTGCTTGAGGGCATTCGCCAAAACTTTGGGATTGCTCCCGGTGCAGAAGTCACGGTGGAAGCCAATCCCGAAAGCGTTGACGAGGCCGTTCTTGAAAGTCTGCGTGAGGCCGGGTTTACTCGCGTGTCATTTGGCATGCAATCCGCTGTCCCCACGGTTTTGCGCACGCTGGACCGCCGCCATGACCCCGCAAAACTTCCCGGACTGGTTTTAGCTGCTCGTCAGCTGGGTTTAGATGTCTCTGTTGATCTCATTTACGGTGCTCCGGGCGAAAGCCTGCAGGATTGGGAAGTTTCTCTTCGCGAGGCTATCGCAATGGAACCGGATCACATCAGTGCTTACGCGCTGGTCATCGAAGAGGGAACCAAGATGGGAGCGCAGGTAGCCCGCGGAGAGTTGCCCATGCCAGACCCCGACGATGAGGCCTCGAAATATGAAATTGCCGATCGCTTGCTGGGGGAGGCCGGATACGCCTGGTATGAGATCTCGAATTTTGCCCGGAGGGAATCGGGAGAAGAAGGCCCCTCGACCCAGCTTCGTCATGCCTCGAAACACAACCTTGCCTATTGGCGTGACTGGGATTGGTGGGGGTTCGGCCCCGGAGCGCACTCACATGTCGGTCGCTACCGCTGGTGGAATGTCAAGCATCCCTCTGCCTATGCGCAACGTGTTACCCAGGGGCTTTCCCCCGCGCAGGCAGGCGAAATTCTCGATGCTCAAACACGAGAAATGGAACGTGTTTTGCTTGCGGTGCGCACCAGCGAAGGCGTGGACGCGCCTCGCGCTGGGGCAGAGCGCGACACTTTCCTTCAAGCCCTCCCGACTTTGGCCTCGGAAGGCCTCATCGAGGCAACACCCGCTGCCCAAGGCCGCGCGATCGTCACTCTTCAGGGACGTCTACTGGCGGATTATGTGACTCGGTGCCTCTTGGGATACTGAATCCCATCGGTTACTGAGTCCCCTGGGTTACTGAGCCTCTGCGGCTACTCAGTTAGGAGTCGCACAACTTCTCTGCATCCGAGTGTTGAAGCCTGCCTTGAGCGCTCGCACTCATAGTGTGGTGCGGTGACTTCAGATATGTACGGGACAAATATCTTTGAATTCGACCCGCACCGCGATGGGCCGGGTGCTCGACGACCGCGCTCAGTGGAGGTGCCCATCGAGTACGGCATGGTGCTTGAGGATATTTCCAGTGGATGGGTTGGTGCGGTAACTCGCGTCGAAAAATCCGGGGGAGTGCACCTGGTCGAGCTTGAAGACCGTCGAGGCCGGAAGCGTTCTTTCCCCCTGGGAGGCGGGTTTTGGCTGGAGGGTAAGCCGATTATTGCGCTCCCTCCGAAGGCTGCTCCCGCTCAAAAAGCTCCTGCGCTCACCACTGCGGGTGGTCGTGCGCTGACGAATTCGGGGTCGATCGCACCTGAGAAGCGTGTGGCTCGGGTTGCCAGGCAATCGCGCATCTGGGTTGAGGGGCGTCATGATGCGGAACTGATCCAGCACGTGTGGGGCGAGGATCTGGCCGATGTCGGCGTTGCCGTCCAGCTTCTAGAAGGTGTGGACCACTTAGAGGAAATTCTTGAGGTTTTTGGACCCACGAAGACCGTCCGTGCAGGAGTCCTGGTTGATCACCTGGTCCCGGGCTCCAAGGAATCGCGCATTGCCGAGGCCGTATCTATCCGTTGGGAAGACGCAGTGTTGGTCGTTGGGCACCCCTTCGTTGACATTTGGCAAGCTGTGAAGCCGCAGCGCCTGGGGCTCCAGGCATGGCCGGATGTCCCCAGGGGGACCGATATTAAGCACGGAACCTTGGAATATCTGGGGTGGCCTCACGCAAATCAGGCGGATATTGCTCAGGGCTGGAAGCGGATCTTGGCAACCGTTCGTAACTACAAGGATCTTGAACCGGCACTTTTGGGCCGGGTTGAAGAGCTTATTGATTTTGTGACGCAGCCGGGTCTGGAATAACGCGGCGGAAAGTGTTGATGAGGGGACGAAAAAGGTAATCTCGCGGTAAACTGGCACTCAGATAGTGTGAGTGCCAAATGAGGGAGGATGAATGAACGACCGTCGTCTGGACGTTCTGCGTGCCATCGTGTCCCAGTATGTCCACACACGCGAACCCGTCGGATCTAAAGCGATCGCGCAATCTCAAGACCTCGGGGTATCTTCGGCGACTATTCGTAACGATATGGCCGTCCTTGAAGAAGCTGGGTTGATCTACCAACCTCACACCAGTGCGGGACGTGTTCCGACTGATAAAGGCTATCGTGCCTTCGTTGATCAGCTGTCCACTCTCAAGCCGATGAGTCCGGCAGAACGCCAAGCCGTCGAAAAATTCTTGGCACAGGCGCAGGATTTAGACGATGTCGTCATGAATACCGTGCGTTTGCTTGCTCAAGTGACGCATCAGGTGGCGCTCATTGAATACCCCGTTCATGCGCGCTCGACGCTCAGTCGAATTGAATGCGTTGACCTGTCAGATCAGCGATTGTTGGTTGTTGTTATTACCCAGCAGGGCAAAGTTTTTGAACGCCTGCGTGAGATGCCTCAAGACGTCACTCAAGATGATCTTTTGGCTGTCCGAGCGGTTCTTAATGCTGCTTACCAGGGAATGAGTGCTGCTCAGGTGCGTGCGCATTGTGAGGCTCTCTCTCAGACACTTCCCCCGACGCTGCTTGCGTTTGCAACAGAGATGAGCGACACCGTCGCGACATTGCTTCAAGGGGAGCCCTCCTCGCGCATTGCAATGGCAGGAATGTCGAATCTTGCGCGCAGCGGTGTTGATTTCCACGATATTGCACCGGTCTTGGATGCTTTGGAAGAACAGGTTGTCCTTCTTCGTCTTTTCGCTGAGATGGATGAAGGCAACGGCGATGTTCATGTCTCCATTGGCTCTGAAAACGGCCACGATGCTTTCGTTGAAACCTCTCTTGTTTCCGGAACCTATGCCTCCGGAGAAAACTCGGCGCACCTCGGGGTTCTTGGCCCCACGCGCATGGACTACGCCTCGACAATGTCCACGGTCCGCGCCGTGGCCGCCTACCTCTCTAAATTCCTGAATTCCACACACTGAACGGGTTACAAAAGGACATTCGTGAACGACGATTACTACGCAATCCTTGGAGTCTCTCGCGACGCTGACCAGAGCGAGATTAAGAAGGCCTATCGCAAGAAGGCCCGCGAAACTCACCCCGATTACGGTGGGGATGAGGAGGCTTTCAAGGCCGTGTCGGTTGCCTATGAAACCCTCTCCGACCCAGAAAAACGCCGCATGTACGACATCGGTGGTCCCGATGCTGCGCGTGGTGGCGGCTACGGTGCGGAGTCTTTCGATTTCGGTGACATTCTGACGACAATGTTCGGAGGTGCCTTTGGCGGAGGCTTTGGCGGAAACCAAGGACCTGCATCGCGAACTCGCCAAGGACGCGACCAGCTAACCCAGGTTGCAATCACCTTGAAGGACGCCGCTTTTGGTGCTCACCAGCAGATTTCGCTCAACACCTATGTGACCTGCGAGGTGTGCCACGGGGCTATGTGTGAGCCGGGAACCGAAGCGGTGACCTGCACGACCTGTAAGGGACAGGGGTACTCGATTCAGCAGCAGCGCACCATGCTGGGAACCATGCAAACTCAGGTTCCCTGCCCAAGCTGTCAGGGCTATGGGACTGTCATTGAACACCCCTGTCACGAGTGCTCCGGTCAGGGACGCGTTCGTGCGCATCGCACCTTGACCATTGATATCCCCGCCGGCGCGGGCGACGGAATGCGCTTGCGTCTTGCCGGACAGGGCGAGGCCGGTCCCGGCGGTGGTCCCAATGGCGATCTCTACGTCGACATTGTCGAGAAGCGCGATCCTACTTTTTCGCGTCAGGGGGACGACCTGTACATGACGGTGACCGTTCCCATGACCGCAGCTGCTTTGGGAAGCACGTTTGAGCTGGAGACCTTGGACGGCGCCCAGTCCGTGACCATTCAGCCCGGTACGCAGCCCGGCGATGAGGTTCGCTTGGATGGACTGGGTGTTGGCCATCTCCAACGCCCCGGTCGCGGAGACCTTCACGTCGCAATTAACGTCGAAATCCCGCGCAAACTTGATGACCGCTCACGCGAGCTCCTTGAAGAGCTCTCCCAGGTTCGCGGAGAAGAAAGCGTCCGTCCTGAAAAGCGCGGATCCTCCTTCTTCGACAAGCTTCGTGAAACCTTCGGCGCCTAGTTAAGGACATCACCTGTATGACGCTTCCGGTTTTCATCGCTCCCGACGCGGACGAATTGAGTGCCTGCGCACGGGGAGATTCCTACGTTTTAGACGGGGATGAAGGCTTTCACGCGGCAACCGTTCGACGGATCGATGTCGGAGCCATGCTTGATGTCGTTGACGGGATGGGGCTTCGCGCCCGTTGCACGGTTATTGACCGCGCAAAAAAGGCCCTGACTCTGCGCATTGACCACCTTGAACGTGAGGATCAGCCTGAGGTTGAACTAATGCTGATCCAAGCCCTTTCGACGGGTGGACGCGATGAAATGGCCATCGAAATGGCAACAGAAGTTGGCGTTGACTCAGTAATGCCGTGGCAGGCAAATCGCAGTGAGGTCCGCTGGAAGGGCGAAAAAGCCGCGAAGGGCATGCGAAAGTGGGAATCCACCTTGCGATCAGCGACAAAACAATCGCGGCGCGCATTTATCCCACGCCTTGAAGAAGCCCATTCGTCTGCTGCCTTAGCACAATGGATTTCACAAGCCACGGAACATGATGCTTGGGTTTTGGTCTGTCACGAGAGTACCGATCGCCGCCTGAGTGAACTCCTTCCTCAGCTGCGCGAGCTAAGCGCCCACGCTTCGTCGGCCTTGGCCGCCCAGTCCCAGCCTTCTTGTCCTCCCAAGATCGCCGTCATCGTTGGCCCTGAAGGTGGGGTTGACCCCGATGAGCTTTCTCTTTTCGAGGCCGCGGGAGCGAAAATCTGCCTGCTGGGAAATACCGTCCTTCGCGCTTCAAGCGCCGGACCAGTTGCGCTTTCACTGATCAGCGACGCTATTGGGAGATGGTGACATGGACGCCAAACGAATTGATATTCCCCGCGGCGTGGATCCCGTCGTACTTTTTGGAACTTCAGACCGCGTTTTGCGAGCTCTTGAAAACGGTTTCCCTCAGGTCCGCTTCACCTTACTTGGCCGCACTTTATCCATGATTGGCCCCGAAGGAATTGTGGATATGGCCGCTCAGCTGGTCGAAGAGCTCATTGAACTTGCTCGAGATGGGCATTCTCTTGACGCTGACGGCGTTGAACAGGCAATTGCTCTGCTCATGACTGCTAGCTCCACGGATGAACGCCCCCAAGAAATTCTGCGCTCGCGGGGACGATCCATTCGACCGCAATCTGCCGGGCAAAAAGCGTATGTCGAGGCGATTGAGCGTTCGACCGTCGTCTTTGGGTTGGGACCTGCCGGCACTGGAAAGACCTACCTTGCGATGGCCCAAGCTGTATCCTCCCTGCTTTCCGGACAGGTGCGCCGAATCGTCTTGACCCGCCCTGCAGTTGAAGCGGGAGAAAATCTTGGTTTCCTTCCGGGCACGCTCACGGACAAGATCGATCCCTATCTGCGTCCGCTCTATGACGCGCTGGGAGACATGATGGATCCGGATGCGCTGCCAAAACTTATGGCCTCTGGTGCAGTTGAGGTCGCGCCCTTGGCATATATGCGCGGACGAACGCTCAATGATTCATTCATCATCTTGGACGAGGCTCAGAACACGACGCTCGCGCAGATGAAGATGTTCCTGACCCGTTTAGGCTTTAACTCAAAGGTTGTTGTTACCGGTGACGCCTCACAGATTGACCTAGCGGGGGAGCGCTCCAGCGGTCTTCTCGTCATTGAAGATATTCTCAGTGGCATCGATGACATAGAATTTTGTCATCTGACAAGCGCCGATGTTGTGCGTCATCGCCTTGTCGGCCAAATTATTGACGCATACGAACGTTGGGACGAATCCATGGCCAGCCTCAAAGCACGCCGTGACCGTTCCCTGCACACCCGTAACCGACACAATGGACGCTGAGTCATGACTGAAGTTCTTAACGAAACCGACTACCAGATCGACTGTGAAGAGTTCGTGCGCTTGGCCGACTTCGTGCTCAGCGCCATGCATGTCTCCACAGAGGTCGAGCTCAATATCATTTTCATCGACCCCGAACCCATGGAAGAACTCCATGTTCGCTGGCTGGATCTGGAAGGCCCGACCGATGTCATGAGCTTCCCCATGGACGAGCTCCGTCCGGGCACTGCGGATCATCCGACGGAATCGGGAACCCTGGGCGATATTTGCATCTGTCCGCAGGTTGCAGAGCAGCAGGCTCGCCAGGCCGGACATTCCTCGGTTGAAGAAATGCTCTTCTTGGCGACCCACGGCATGCTTCACCTTCTGGGCTATGACCATGCAGAACCGGCTGAAAAAGAAGAAATGTTCACCCTGCAACGCCAGCTCCTCTTGAGCTTCCTCGCACAGCGATGATCGAAGCTGCTATCCCCGTCGCGGGGATGAGTATCCTTGCCGCAATTGCTCTTCTGAGCGCAATGGTTTTTGCGGCAAGTGAGTTTTCGATCGCTAAGCTCACCCACGCCGCGGTTGAAGACCTGATCGAGGACGACAAAAAGAACGCCCGAGCCCTGTTCAAACTGGTTGATCAACGTCGCTTAGTTATTTTTGTCCTTCGAGGCGTCCGCACCTTCCTGCAGGTTGTCTTTGCCGTTTCAATGGCGACCATTGCTCTGCATTTTTCACACTACTGGTGGCTGGGAGGGCTAGTTGCAATCGTCATTGTGACGATTGTGCAATTCTTTGCTAACAGCATCATTGCCACGCGCTGGGCACAGCGCAATCCCACTGGTATCGCGCTCTTCTTCACGCCCCTGATGAGCCGTTTGGTCGCAATTGCACATTTCTTCTCGCCTGCTGCTCAGAAGGTCAAGGCCTATCTTCCGCAGTCTGAGCGAACCGAAGCTGAGATGCGTGCAGACATGGCAGATGAACTGCGTGAAATGGTTGATCGCGTTGGCGAAACCGAAGGCCTTGAAGAAGAAGACCGAGAGATGTTGCGCTCGGTTTTCGAATTAGGGCATACCTTGGTTCGTGAGGTGATGGTCCCGCGGACCGAAATGCTGACGATCGCATTCGATGTTCCGGCTCGGAAGGCATTACGCCTCTTTGTACGCTCCGGTTTCTCGCGTCTGCCCGTTATTGGAGAGGACACCGACGACGTCCGTGGAATTTTGTTCTTTAAGGATGTCGTTCAGCGCCTTGAAAACCATGATGGAGAACATGAACTTCGCGCCGATCAGATGATGCGTCCTGCCGAGTTCACCATCGAAATGAAGCCGGTTGATGATCTGCTGCGTCAGATGCAGTCCGAACACTTCCACCTGGCGATGGTCGTCGATGAATATGGCGGGATCTCGGGCCTCGTTACCCTCGAAGACATCATCGAAGAAGTTGTCGGCGAACTCACCGACGAACACGATCGCAACACCATCGAGCCCGAAGAAATTTCCCCGGGCGTCTGGCGCGTTCCTTCGCGTTTCTCCATTAGCGAGCTCGGAGAGCTGTGGGGATTGGAACTCGAAGATGAAGACGTTGATTCCGTTGGCGGCTTGCTGGCCAAAGCGATTGGCCGTGTTCCGCTTCCGGGGGCAACTGGCGATATGCTCGGTGTGCACATGGTTGCCGAAGAAGCCCGAGGCCGCCGTCGCCAAGTTGGCACAATTGTCTGTTCCTATGTCCCTGAAACCCAGACCGAAGACTCTGAAGATCACCAGGAGTGAGAAAGATGCATTTCCCCAGCGATGATGAATTGATGGCCGGTCCGAACGCCTTCGAAGGCGTGGATCTCGATGCTCTTGAACTTCCTGATGAGGACTCGCAGGACGATGAAGAGGTCGATGCTGAGCTTGACGAGGCCGATGATGAGCGCGCCCACGACGTTGAGGATTCCGTCGAATCCTTGCGTCAACTCCGCGCAGAAACAAATGCGGGCGCAGACATCATTGTTCCCGACTTCCCAGAAGACTTTCGCGCGGGCTTCATCTCCATTGTTGGCCGCCCTAATGTCGGAAAGTCGACGCTGACCAACGCTCTTGTCGGCCACAAGGTCGCCATCACCTCGGGTCGCCCCGAAACGACACGCCACAACATTCGCGGGATCGTCCACGGCGAAAACTACCAGTTGGTATTGGTCGATACGCCCGGATATCACCGTCCGCGCACGCTGCTGGGTAGGCGTCTCAATGACATGGTTCGCGAGGCCTTGGCCGAAGTCGATTGCGTGGTCTTCTGTATGCCTGCGGATCAGCGCATCGGACCGGGAGACCAGTTCATTGCTCGGGAGCTGCGTTCTGTCCGACGCCCCGTGATTGCGGTTGCAACGAAGTGCGATAGTGTGCCGCGCGAACGCGTGCTTGAACACCTTCTGGCAATTGAAAAGCTGGGGGAGTGGAGCGCGATTGTTCCGGTTTCGTCCTTCAAGCACGAAGGCATTGATCGCCTGCGTGAAGTTTTGGCGGAAAAGGTTCCTCTCTCACCGCCCCTGTACCCGCAGGACGACATCTCCGATGAGTCACGCGAAACGATGATTGCAGAATTTATTCGCGAGGCCGCGCTGGAGGGCGTGCGCGATGAGCTTCCGCACTCGCTTGCGGTAAAGGTCGAAGAGATCATTGAACGCCCCAAGCGTGAAGGCGATGATCGTCCGCCTCTGCTGGATATCCACGTCAATGTCTATGTCGAACGCGATTCCCAAAAAGCCATCATTATTGGCAAGAAAGGTTCGCGTTTGAAGGAGATCGGCACTCGGGCCCGAGTGCATATTGAAGAATATCTGGGGCGCCGTGTGTACCTCGATCTGCATGTGCGTACCGCAAAGGACTGGCAGTCCGACCCGAAGATGCTTCAGCGTTTGGGCTTCTAATACCTGAACGTGGGGGATGCAACAAAAGGATCCTGACCAGGGTCCCGAGCTTTGCTGTCTTCTTCGTGGCATGCTTATCCCGTGAGCGAAAATCCCCAGAACCCTAACGCTTCAGCGCCTTTTCCGTTTGACCAGGACGACGCATCACTGACTGTGCACCGCATGGCTGCACATGATCGTCTGTCCCATCAGTCCCGAGTCGTTCTGCGCCTTGGCCAGATGCTTCTTTCTGCCGGCGCGGGCTCGTACCGCGTGAAGGCTTCGATGCGGACCTGTGCCGAGGCCGTTGGTATTGAGAAGCACCATGCTCAGGTGACCTTTACCGAGATTGTTGCGACAGCTTATGCGAATGGTACTTTCCGTACCGAGCTTGCTGAGCAGCGTCTTCTGGGAGTGAATGCGGACAAGATTGACCGCATTACAAACTACCTGGCATCCATTGAAGGCAAGCAGGTGCTTGTTGAGGATGTCGATAAGGCTCTTGACCGGATCGAATGTGTGAAGCCGCTGTATGGCTGGCTAGCGAATGCGCTTGCTTCTGGTTTAGCCTGTGCGGCCTTCTCCTTCCTCAACGCCGGGGGATGGGTTGAGTGCTCTGTCGTGGCAATTGCAGCCTTCTTCGGGCAGTTCCTCCGGCGCCAGATGCTCAAGCGACACATGAACCACTTTGGTGTGTGGATGCTTTGTGGTGCAGTTGCTTCTCCTATCTACATTCTGTGCGTCTATATGGCTCAGAAATATCTGGGTGTTGAACCCACACATCAAGCGGGCTTCATTTCTGCGTTGCTCTTCTTGGTTCCTGGCTTCCCATTGGTGACAGGAATTATTGACCTGGTCCGTCACGACTTTGCGGGTGGTATTCAGCGAATCGTGTATGTTGCAATGCTCGTGGTCTCTGCGGGCGTTGCGGTATGGACAATTTCGGAGGTCTTCAATTGGTCGGTCACCCCGCAATACATCGTTGAACTTCCGCCGATCATTCACTTTGCATTGCGCTTCTTTACCAGCTTTGTTGCGGCGTATGGCTTCGCGATGCTCTTTAATTCTCCGCCTAAGGTATGTACGGCTGCCGCTCTTATCGGTGCGGCTATTAATACCGGTCGTATCTTCCTTGCAGTTGTCGTGGGTGTTCCGGTCCCCGCAGCAGTCGGGCTTGCAGCGCTTGCAGCTGGTCTTCTTGCGGCAGCAGTTGCAAACCGCACGCGCTTCTCGCGTGTGACACTCTCCGTTCCCGCGGTGGTCATCATGATCCCGGGTGTGCCCCTGTACCGTTCGCTCACATACTTGAACAATGGGCAGACCCTGGACGCATTGGCGCAGCTCTTTACGGTCCTCTTCACGATTGTTGCGATTGGTATCGGCCTGGCGATTTCACGAATGCTTACCGACCGCGCGTGGCTCATGGAGAAACCAGTGTGCGTCCCGAAGCTCGGGGAATGCGACGCCGAGTAAAGGCGAGCACGCCAAGTAAACACTGTCCACCATGTGCACTCAAAGTGCCAGTATCAGTGGGTCTTCATAGACTGAAGGTGTGAAGACTACATCGAATGTTCCTCGTCCTGCAGGTTCTGGAATGCCCACGGTCAAGTACCGAGCATTCCTCGACACGAACCCTGTTGACCTTCCTGACCGACAGTGGCCCTCGAAGCGTATCACCCATGCGCCTCGGTGGATGTCAACGGATCTACGCGATGGAAACCAAGCTCTGATCGAGCCCATGGATCCGGCACGTAAGCGCAAGATGTTTGATCTTCTTGTTCGCATGGGATACAAGGAAATCGAAATTGGATTCCCCTCGGCTTCACAGACTGATTTCGATTTTGTTCGTTCTCTGTTGGAAGACGACGCCCTTCCCGAGGATGTCACCATTTCGGTGCTTACTCAGTCGCGCCCCGAGCTTATTGAGCGTACCGTCGAATCGCTGATTGGCTTCCCCCGGGCGACCGTGCACTTGTACAACGCAACCGCTCCGGTTTTTCGTGAGGTTGTCTTCCACGCAGACCGCGAGCAGACCATTGAGCTCGCACGCTTCGGTACGCGTGAAGTCATTGCACAGGCCGAACGCCAACTGGGTGACGAGACTATCTTTGGCTTTGAATATTCTCCCGAAGTTTTTATTGATACCGAGCGTGATTTCGCACTGGAAGTGTGCGAAGCCGTTATGGACATCTGGCAGCCACAAGAAGGCCGCGAGATCATCCTCAACCTGCCCTCGACCGTTGAACGCGCGACCCCCAATGTCTTCGCCGACCAGATCGAGTACATGTCGCGTAACCTTTCCCGACGCGAGCACATTGCGCTGTCTGTTCACCCGCACAATGATCGTGGAACCGGTGTCGCCAGTGCTGAACTTGCACTCCTCGCCGGCGCAGACCGCATCGAAGGCTGCCTCCTGGGACAAGGCGAACGTACCGGTAACGTTGACCTGCTGACCTTGGGCCTGAATCTTTTCAGCCAGGGAATTGATCCGGGCATCGACTTCTCGGACGTCGACGAGATCCGCCGCACCGTGGAGCACTGCACCCAGATGGAGGCTTCGCCGAGATCTCCCTATGTCGGAGATTTGGTGTACACCAGCTTCTCGGGCTCTCACCAAGACGCCATCAAGAAGGGTTTTGCCGCCCGTAAGACGAAGGTGGACGCCGCAGGGGGCGACGAGAACGCAGTGGTCTGGGAGCTTCCCTACCTGCCCATCGATCCTCACGATGTCGGTCGCTCCTACGAGGCCGTTGTGCGCGTGAATTCCCAGTCCGGTAAGGGTGGGGTTGCCTACCTTATGTCGCGGGCACACAACCTGGAGCTGCCTCGCCGCCTGCAGGTGGAGTTCTCGCGAATTGTTCAGCGCCACACCGACACTTACGGCGGAGAGATCAATGCCGAAACATTGTGGAAGATCTTTGCGGACGAGTATTTGCCGACAAGTGCGGCTCCTGGTCTTCAGTCGTGGGGTCGCTTCGAATTGCGTAAGTCCCAGGTGGGAACGGTCGACGACGAGCATGTTGAATTGCACGCAGAGCTCACGGACAACGGTGCGCTCACTGCAATCGATGCAAACGGAACTGGTCCGATTGACGCTTTTGTCTCAGCACTGCATCAATTCGACTTGGACGTGCGCGTCTTGGACTACTCCGAGCACGCAATGAGCCAGGGACGAGATGCGAAGGCCGCTTCTTACGTCGAAGCAGCTGTTGATGGAAAGATCGTCTGGGGCGTTGGAATCGACTCTTCGATTACCCGCGCGTCGTACAAAGCTGTGATCTCAGCAGTGAACCGTGCACTTCGAGATCAGTAAGTAGGTTTTATAATCAACGCGCACTTTGTGGTGAGTGAGTAAACCGCCCAGTGCAGCGTATAGGTGAGGGGGCATCGCTAAGATGCCCCCTCACCCATTTTTCTCCTCGCTAACGCAGGGAAAAAGAAGTCTTACGCGGAAGCTTAGTTGGCCTCGTTCGAGGGGAAATCGCCACCGGCAATCTCATCAAGAAGCTCAAGGGAAGGAATGAAGAATACCTGACCAAAGAGCACATGCGAGAAGGTCAGCAGGTAGTCCTTCTTCGCGACCATATTCGTGATCATGCCCTTGGTGATGCTCCAACGCGCAGAGTAGCCGATGAAGTAGGTGCCGGTGATACCTGCGGCGGGGTCAGAGAAGGGCACGTTCATGCGAACGATCTTGTTTTCTTCGCCATCGACGATGAACTTTGAGGAAACATTGTGTGCGTTCGCTGCCTTCGCGTCGTCATCAAGTTCAAGGTCGGTGAACTTCTCGCGTCCGATCGCACGCTCTTGCTCAGCGGTGCCCAGTGAACGCCACGCATCCATGTCGTGAACCCACTTTTGAGCAAATGCATAGGAACCTCCTGCGAATTGGGGGTCCTCGTCGCCAATCTCTGCCCAGAAGGGGGCATCGGCGTTTGTTGGATTTTCGGTGCCGTCAATGAAACCGATGATTGCTCGGCCTTCGAGGTAACGGAAGCCGTGGGTCTCATCAACGACCGTCGCGAATTCCTTGAAGGATAAGCGGTACTGCTCGGCTACTTCGTAGACCACGGCTTCGCGCTGTGCGCGAATGTGAAGGAAGAGATCAGCATCTTCACCGATGCCTTCGGGCATGGCAATGGAAGGATTGTCCTGATTGGTCAGTCCGGTGAATTCCTCGAGTTCCTTCGGCCGGGGTGCGCCCGGGAAGAGGTAGTCCCAGCCCTTACGACTCACTCCCAGCGCAACGCGCAGATCATCATTTTGGGCTCGGATATTCATCGAACGGTTGATCGCCTGGCTGCGATCGGCGAAGTCGCGGAAGGCCTCCAGTTCTGCGGCCTGATCCTTGCGATTGAACCGCAGGTAAACGAAAAGGACGCACTCGCCGGCATCTTTGTACACGTCTTGGGGATGAGTTGACATGATGGCCTCCACTTACAGTTTTTCAATCGTCTTCGATGATAGGCCGCTTGATGTATCGAGGCTGGGGGATGCAAGGAGGGAAGTCAGTGCAGCGGCGGGGGAGGAGTGGTGGAATAACGTTTCAAGGCGGTAAGAACGCTTCCACGCATGATGACTTCGATGTTCTCCACCAGGATGTATGGATCGGCGCGCATATCCTGGTTCAGCCAATGTAAGACATGCGCGACGACACTTAATGTGAAGTGGTCGATGATGAAATCACGGTATTGGGCGGAAAGAGGCGAAAAAACTGGAGTTGTGGTGCCGTCATCGCCGGTGCGCTCAGGTGCTTCCCCTTCGAGCTCAGTGATAATCGCGGCCATCATTTCGCGGAACGCATGGTAAAAAAATTCTTCCACCTCTTTACGGCTAAGCGAGGAGACGACAGCGTAGGTCTGTTCATGGTGCTGGCGCATATAGACCAAGAGATCGCATAGTCCATCTGACCATTCCTGGTAGGTCGCATGAGCCATGATGTGTGCGACGATCTCGCGTTCGAAAACCCAGGTTCCCAAGGACATGACATCGGGGAAGTGATAGTAAAAAGCTTGCCTAGTGACACCGGCTCGTTCGGTAAGACGACGGACCGTCACCTTTGTAATCGGTGTTGAACGCAATTCGTCTTTGAGGGCAGCACCGAGCTTCTCGCGGGTGTTTTCTGCGCTGGTAGACATGACTTCCTTGATGGGATCGATTCGCGTTCAGGCATGCGTATGAGTCGCACTCCTTTGAGTATTAGACACTTTCGAAATGATGTCCAATGACTCCTGCTGAAAATAACCTTAATGTTTCCTCATCAGCTTATTTCACCAAAGGAGTTGGAGAGTTGTTCCTCTTTGAATCGATCCCCTGGTATTCCTGGCTCGCCTGGTTTGGAGTCCTTGCTGCTCTGATCATTGGCAACGAGATCACCCGTCGCTGGAAGTGGGCAGGAATTGCAGTATTTATTGTTCTTCCCATCGTTCTGACAATCTTCGTCTGGCCCACGACAGCGGGACCGGATTCCTCGACGGGGACCTGGTTCCACTGGGTCAAGGTGTACTCAGCCCTGGCCGGATGTCTGGGCTTCATGGCAATCCGCTACATTCCCAAGTTGCAGACGAATCGTTGGGCGCTTGCTTTCCCGCCGGCGATCTTGGCCATTAACATCACCGAGGCCTGCATCCGTGACTTCCAAGTTGGCGCCATGGGTGTGCGTGAGATGGTCGACGGAGTCTTCATGGTCTCAGGCCCCTGGAATTACATGAACGGTATCGCCGGTCTGCTTAACCTCCTGACGATCTGTGGGTGGTTTGGAATCTTTATCTCTCGCGATAAAGAAAAGGACATGATCTGGCCCGATATGCTCTGGTTCTGGATCATCGCCTACGATCTGTGGAACTTCGCCTACGTTTACAACTGCGTGGGAGACCACTCCTTCTACGCGGGTGCTGCACTGCTGATTTCTTGCACCATCCCCGCCTTCTTCATTAAACGAGGCGCCTGGCTCCAACACCGTGCGCACACCCTCGCACTGTGGATGATGTTCACCATGGCAGTTCCTTCCTTCGTGACTTCGTCGAAGTTTGCGGTTAACGCTTCGCACAATGACGCGGCTCTGATGACTGTTTCTGCGATCGCACTCGCGGCTAACGTGGCTGTTGCGCTCTATCAGATCTACGTGATTGTCCGTCGGCGTAAGAACCCGCTGCGCGATGAGCTCTACACCGATCTCGAGGCATACAAGAGCGTTCGCGAGGCCAATATCTGAAATCATGCAGGCATATTGCGCTTGGGGCCCTTTCGGCCCCAAGCGCAATTTTGTGTCGTGGTGGGCCTGCTCTGGCAGGGAATGTGACAATAAGAAAGTGATCAGGAGTTACAGGGATGAGGCCGTGGTTTTGCGTACGCAAAAGCTGGGCGAGGCTGATCGAATCATCTGGCTCCTGACCTCTGAACACGGCCAGATTCGGGCGGTCGCAAAAGGTGTTCGCCGAACAACATCGAAGTTCGGAGCGCGACTTGAGCCCTTCTCCGTTGTTGATATTCAGCTTCACCGTGGGCGGAGCCTCGACACGATTATTCAGGTAGAAACAATTGCCTCGCACGGGGAATTGCTCGCTGCGGATTACGAGTTGTACTCGCGTGCTTCGGTCATCGTCGAAACCGCAGATAAGCTTTCGAGCGATGGAGATGATGGAACCCACCAGCAGTATCTTCTGCTGGTCGGAGCTCTCCATGCGCTTTCTCATCGCCGGCACGACCCGGCTCTGATCTTGGCCTCGTATATGCTTCGCGCCTTGGCCATCGCGGGATGGGCGCCATCGTGTTACGACTGCGCGGTGTGCGGCAGCGAAGGACCACACCTTGGTTTTTCCATTACTGAGGGCGGAGCGGTGTGTGATAACTGCCGTCCGCCCGGTGCCTCGCTTCCCGCTCCCGATTCGATGGAATTGATGGGCGATCTTCTCAGTGGTGATTGGGAAAGCGCGGATAGCGCACCAACGTGGGCTCGCAGCGAGATGATGGGCCTGGTCTCTAGTTACACTCAATGGCATATCGAACGACGACTGAAATCCCTGCAACTCCTGGAAAGGAGCCCGCACGCATGAGCCCCGAAATTGCGTCACTGACGCCCATGGAACGTGCTCCCAAAGACCCACGTCAGCCGGTCGCAGGACCGGGGCAGTGGCCTCGGCAAGCACCCGAATTTGCAGCCGGGGAAGTGCCACGCCACGTCGCCATCATCATGGACGGTAATGGACGCTGGGCCAATGAACGGGGGCTTGCGCGCACAGAGGGCCACCGGGCTGGTGAGTATGCGCTTCTCGACACAATTGCCGGGGCTATCGATGCCGGTGTGCGCTATCTATCCGTCTATACCTTCTCAACGGAAAACTGGAAGCGGTCGCCAGCAGAGGTTCGCTTCATCATGAGCTACGCCAGTGATGTTTTGGCTCGGCGAACGGACCTGCTGAATGAGTGGGGAGTTCACGTCCGGTGGAGCGGTCGCGAGCCGAAACTGTGGAAATCGGTCATTCACGCTTTGGAGCGTGCAGAAGAAAAGACGCATGACAACACCACTTTGGATTTGGTGATGTGCGTGAATTACGGGGGCCGTGCAGAAATAGCAGATGCTGCGCGCTCAATTGCCCAAGATGTCGCCGCAGGGCGTTTGTCGCCGCGCGGGGTAAATGAACGAACTTTCGCTCGCCACCTGTATCTGCCCGATGTTCCCGATGTTGACTTGATGATCCGAAGCTCGGGGGAACAAAGACTTTCGAACTATATGCTCTGGCAAATGGCCTATGCGGAGTTCATGTTTAGTCCTAAGCCGTGGCCGACCTTTGACCGCGAAGCTCTGTGGGACTGCCTACTTGAATACGCCGGACGTGAGAGGCGTTTTGGCGGTGCGCAAGATCTAGTTGCCGGAAGTGGTGGCAACTAGGTGAGATGCGGAAGTCGCGTGTTATTTTGCGACTTCCTGTGTCAATTCGGCGTGCCGCTGCTCGCGTCCGCGGCGCCGCTTCATCAGCACCACTGCGGTGATAATCGCTGCGATTGCCGCGAGCCCCAGCCAACCCCACACTGAACCTGCTGCCGCGCGAACGACAGCCATCCACACTGCGAGCATTCCCAGGCCGTACATGATCGACCACGCAATGCAGCCTGGAATCATGGCAAGCGTGTACTTTTTCCACGACATGCGGACGATACCTGCTCCGGCATTGACCGCAGTTTGTACGCCAACTGTCAGGAAGCACAGCGGAATGATGATAATTCCCCACTGTTCCAAAAGATGAGCGCCCGAACGGGGGACAGGCCCCTCAAACCAAGCAGCGATCTTCCCGCGAAGGCCCTTCTTTCCTGATGCAGTCAATGCTCCTTTAGCTGCGGCGCGACCCAGCCAGTAGGTCAGCTGTGCGCGCTGAAAGACAACGAAAAAGAGGAAGATAAAAAGCGGGAGTCCCGAGGAAGCCCATGAAGGAGTCAACTGTCTGCCTTTCGCGTGCAATCAGAGCAGAGCCCGAATAGCTCAATTGAGTGCTCAATCTGAGTGTATCCATGCGAGGTCGCCACCGCAGAGATCCATTTTTCAATCTCGCCTGCCCCCAGGTCTTCAGCACGCCCACAGTTACGGCAGACCAGATGGTGGTGGTGAGTTTGAGTGTCGCACTTTCGGTAGAGCGCCTCGCCCTCAGCGGAGCGCAGAACATCGACTTGGTGGTCTTCGGCCAGCGCCTGGAGGTTGCGATACACGGTTGCCAGACCGATTTTGTGCCCGCGAGCGGTGAGGTCCTCAAACACCTTCTGTGCGCTGCGGAAGTCGCGGTGCTCGCTGAGGTTGTCGAAAACCGCCTGGCGTTGCTTGGTCATTCGTTGCATGGCGTCCCTTTCATTGACGAGGCCTGTGGTGAGTTTTCTTTTCCCTACCCGCGCGCGGCGGTGGTGTCCGCACGATCTCTTGGCGAGGCCTCGGGATGTTCCGCGGGTGCGGATAGTTCACGCATTCGCTGCTTGCGACGGAAGTGATCACGCAATCCTCGGATTCCGCATCCAACAGCATAGAGAGCAATCGCGGCCACAACAATCGTTGCACCGGGGGAGAGATCGATGAAGTAGGTCAGGGTTAGCCCTCCCAGACAGAGGAAGGCTCCTAAGACCATTGCGTAAGCCATGGTGCGTCGGAAGGAATGAGCCCCCAGTTGTGCGATGGCAACAGGGACAACCATGAGGGCTGAAACAAGAAGCGAACCAACAATTCGCATGGCAACGACAACCGTCAGAGCAGACAAAATCGCGATCAGCATGGTGAGCGCGCGAACAGGAAGCCCGGTCGAGCGAGCGAATTCCTCGTCATTTGTCACTGAGAAGAGTGCCGGAAGCAGGCCGATGCCGATCACGACAATGACCAGTGCGAGCAAGCAAATTGACCAGACATCACTGCTTGAAACCGTTGAAATTGAGCCGAAAAGATAGGCGTTGAGCTGGGAGGATGTTCCATTTGCCAAGCCGATCAGGAGTACGCCTCCGGCAATCCCGCCGTAAAAGAGCATGGCAAGTGCAACATCAGAGGAGGTGCGACCAGACTGTCGGACGAGCTCGATAGTGATCGCGCCAAGCAAAGACACAACTAAGGCTCCGGGGATTGCCCATTGATCGTGTGGCGTGACATTTGCGGCGGTTCCGGCAAGCCATCCCAGTGCAACCCCGGTCAGGGAGATGTGGCCGATCCCGTCACCGAGCATTGCGAGGCGTCGGTGAACTAGGTAGGTTCCGACGATCGGTGCGCATAATCCAACGAGGAGTGCGGCAAGAAGGGAACGCTGCATCAAGGGGGATGCAAGCATGTCGAGGATCATCGGCTGCCCTCCATTTCGTGGTGGTTGGCCGTGTTGCAGTGGTCAGAGTGAGGATCACGCAAATCGCTTCGCGCGGGCCCGTCATAGGTGAAGTGTCCCGAACGGATGTGGAGCTCGCGGTCAAGCACTGGGGCGAGTTCGCCCAGTTCGTGAAGGACCAGCAGGATCGTTACGCCCTCGTCCTTTGCCGCCTGGCAGATTTCGGCCAGTCTGCTGCGCGAAGAGGCATCGATTCCGGCCATCGGTTCGTCCATGATCAGGAGCTCGGGCTTTCGGACCAACGCGCGCGCAATGAGTACGCGCTGCTGTTGTCCGCCGGAAAGAATGTGGAGGGGATCCTTCGCGCGATGTGCGAGGCCGACGGAACGCAGTGCTTCCAGCGCCTTTGCTCGGTCACCGCGGGAGTGCCACCACTTGCGAGTGCCCAGGAGCCCGGAAAGAACGACTTCGATGCATGATGAAGAGATCGCACCGCCGGAGGAAGCCCGCTGAGGAACGTAGCCAATACGCTGCCATGGAATCAAGGAACGTTTGCGGATGGAATTTCCAAAGAGTCTGATATCGCCCGAGGAAATTGGTGCAGTTCCGAGGATTGCTTTCATCAGGGTGGACTTCCCTGCGCCATTTGGGCCGGTGACTGCGACGCATTGCCCCTGGGGAATCGATGCGGTGATGCCGTGAAGAATGAGGTCATGGTCCCAGGCGACGTGGACATGGTCCAGTGAAATCACCGGTTCAGTAGAGATATTGAAGGTCGTTCCCATTAGTGTCGAGTGTAGTCGTTGGGGCGGCATGGTTCACTGTGGAATCATGCCGCCCCAACGCGGAGATATCAGTTGACTTGTAGTGAAATGCTTACTCGCAGCTCAGAGCCTTTTGCAGTGCTTCAAGGTTCTCGTTCATCACTGCTTCGTAGTCCTTCGAATCATCGGCCTGTGATTCGATCGGATCGAGAACTGCAGTGGTGATTCCCAGGTCCTTGGCCAGGGTTTCAGCAACCTTGGGGCTGAGGAGTTCTTCGGTGAAGATTGTGGTGATTCCCTTGGCCTTGACCGCGTCCGAGATCTGCTTGAGGCGAGCGGGGGAAGGCGTGGACTCGGGATCGAGGCCGGACAGTCCCAACTGAGTCAGGCCGGTGCGGTCGGCAAGGTATCCGAAGGCCTCGTGAGACGTGACGAACTCCTTGTGCTGGCACTTTGCGGTGCCGTCAACGAGCTTTTTGCTCAGTGCTTCCATCTGAGACTTTGTGGTTGCAGCGTTCTTCTTGTAGGTCTCTGCGTTGGCGGGATCGGCTTGAGCAAGAGCGTCCCCAATCTGGGTTGCTGCGCTGGCCATGCGCGTGGGATCCAGCCAGAAGTGTGGGTCGGTTGAGCCGTGATCGTGCTCATGTTCGTGAGCTTCTTCGGTCTTTTCACCGTCGTCAGCGACGTCCAATTCGCTTTCGTGCTTTTCAGCATCAACCAGATCAACGCTGCCGGAAACGTCGATGACGGTCTTGGGGGCGTTCAGCTCAACTGCCTTGTCAACAGCGGATTGGAAGCCCTTGAGGTAAACGACAGCCCCTGCTTGGGAGAGCTGCTGAACCTTTTGGTTCGACAGTTCGAGGTCGTGAGGCTCCGCTCCCGGAGGAGTGAGAGATTCGACGTCAACCAGATCGCCGCCGATCTTCTGGGTGAGGTACTGGAGCGGGTAGAAGCTGGCCATGACCTTCATGGGAGAAGCGGAAGCTTGGGAGCTGGAGGCGCTTGAAGATGACGAGGCCGAAGAGGAGCATGCGCTTAATGCAAGCGCTGCAGCGGCTGTAATGGCAAATACGGTGTGTGAACGCGAAAAACTCATGATAATCATTATCAGAGGAAGTGATAATGATTGTCAAAAGCGAGCGTGTCCCGTAGAGCTGCGCACCACAAGGTCGGGAGTGAAAGCAAAATCTTGGTGTTGCTGCGGGTTCTGGGAATGAATCGCATCAAAAAGTGACGACACGGCCGAGTGTGAAATTGCCTGAACCGGTTGTCGAACCGTCGTCAGTGCTGGGGAGAGGTGAGGTATGAGGAAAGAGTCGTCAAAGCCGATCACCGAAATGTCTCCGGGAACGCTGAGGCCTCGAGATTGGATTGTTCTGATTGCTCCCATTGCCTGGAGATCTGAGCCGGCGATGATGGCTGTGATTCCGGCGTCGATCAGCGCATGAGTTGCCGAGGCCGCGGCCTCGTAGGTGTAGAAGGTCTCGATGATCGTGGGATTGGTGATTCCGAATTCTTGAGCCATCACGTGGCGGAAAGCTTCGGCCTTGCGTCGCGCGGGGACGACGTGGTGGCGTCCACCCAGCATGGCAATCTTGCGGTGCCCCAGTTCCTTGAGGTGTTGGATCGAGGCACGGATTCCAAGTGCGTCTTCCGTTGAAAAGTCTGGTGCTTGTACTTCCTTGCGGGCGCCATTGATGGTGACGAAGGGCATGTGGATCTGTGAAAGATTCGTATAGCGACTTAAGTCTGCTTGAAGGTCTGCGTGTCGACCGGAGACGAAGATTAAGCCTGAAACCCCTCGCGCAAGAAAAGCTTGAGTGTGTTCCTCTTCGCTGGTGGTGCCCGGAGTTTGCGAGGCGATGAAGGCTTGGGCCCCCGCCCTGTCGACCTCGGAATGAAGGGTGTGGGCGAAAGTGGCAAAGATGGGGTTTGTGAGTTCTGGGACGATGACCCCGATGATGAGGCGATTGTCGTCAGCCAGCATGGTGGGGCGTTCGTAGCCAAGCTCGTCGATTGCGGTCAGAACTCGATATCGAGTGTCGTCTGAGACCTGCCCGACTCCGTTAAATACACGAGAAACTGTGGCAATGGAAACACCGGCATGTGAGGCGATATCCGCCATGCGGGTGCGGTTCTTCGACATCGAAGTGCCTTTCAGAAGGGGGCAAGTGTGATGGTTGGGATCTGGGGTAAAGATATCATTTCTCTAACAATCCTGAAAACGCTTGCTGAAAATGATTTTCTGCAGCTACAGTGTCCTTAAGTGCGAAGTACAACTGTGTACGAGCAGAACTCAATTGATCAGGAGTTGACATGCGACGAGGCATCGCGATGTTCGGCGTTTTGGCAGTTACAGCAACGCTTGCAGCGTGCTCCAATGGAAGCTCGGGCTCTTCGAGCAGCCAGTCTGCATCCGCAAGTTCCGGTTCTTCCGTCGGTTCGCTGACGGTTTGGGCCGATGACACCCGTTACTCGCAGATTCAGGAACTGGCCAAGGACTTCACTGCAGCCACCAAGGTGGATGTTCAGGTTGTTCAGAAGTCTGAAACCAATATGGACCAGGAATTCATTAGCCAGGTTCCGACCGGCAATGGCCCCGACGTGATTGTTATGGCCCACGACAAGCTCGGCCAGATGGTGAAGAACGGCGTTGTTTCCCCTGTGGACTTGGGTGAAGCAAAGTCCAAGTTCTCCGAGGCAGCAGTTCAGGGCGTCACCTACGATGGCAAGACTTACGGCGTGCCCTACGCGGTCGAGTCTGTTGCACTGGTTCGTAACAACAAGCTCACCACTGACACCCCGAAGACCTTCGATGAAATGATTGCATCGGGTAAGAAGGCCGGTTCGGAGTACCCCTTCGTTGTTCAGATGAGCACCGACGGCGACCCCTACCACCTCTACGCTTTCGAGAGCTCCTTCGGTAACGAGGTCTTCAAGCAGTCCGCTGACGGCTCCTACACCTCCGAGCTGACCTTGGGCGGCGAAGGCGCATCTGAGTTCACCCAGTGGCTCAAGGAGCAGGGTGCAGCAAAGACCCTCAACCCGAATATCACCTCCGATATTGCCAAGGACGTTTTCCTCAAGGGCAATGCGGCTTACATGGTGACCGGCCCCTGGAACGTGACTGCTGCCAAGGCGGCTGGACTTGACGTTTCCGTCCTCCCGATTCCTTCCGCTGGCGGTAAGGAAGCTAAGCCCTTTGTTGGTGTTCAGATGTTCTACCAGAGCTCAAAGACCCAGAACCAGGTTCTGGTCAGCAAGTTCTTCCAGTACCTGGAGACCAAGGAAGCACAGTCCAAGCTGCAGCAGCTGGGCGGACGCGTTCCGGCAATGACCGAGGTTGCTAACTCCCTGAGTGATGAGAACCTTAAGCAGTTCGCTTCCATCGCAGGCAACGGCCTCCCCATGCCGGCAATCCCCGCAATGGGTTCCGTCTGGGATTACTGGGGCAAGACTGAGGTTTCCATCGTGAATGGCGCCGATCCTGCCTCCTCGTGGGAGACCATGGTCAACAACATTCAGACTTCCATCAACAAGTAGTGAGGTCTCACGGTTTTGCGGGCGCCAAAACGGGGCGCCCGCAAAACCCATACCTGAGCATCTTGTGCTCATGGTCCCTTAATCGCTGTTCAAGGTAACGAAGGACCACAATGCCTGCAGCTTCTTCCTCGAATACCGTTCCAAAGGACCGTACCTCGCATGCGCGTGACGTCATGCGACCCGGTTTTATTGCAAAACTCATCATTATGATGCTCATTGACGCGTTGGGCATCTATGGAATCATGGCGGCATGGGCCGTCAATTCTCGGATCATCATCGGCGTGATGGCGGTCCTACTCATCATCATCAACTGGGTGTATTTCTCGAAGAGGGCACTTCCTGCCAAATATCTTCTTCCCGGCATGATCTTCCTTTTGATCTATCAGCTCTTCGTCATGGGCTACACCGGGTATGTTTCTCTGACTAACTACGGGGATGGCCACAACTCGACAAAGGCAGACGCGATCGAAGTTGCTCTTTCGTCGAACCGTCAGCGTGTTGAAGGAGCTCCGACTGTCCAGACCGCGGTTGTTGAAGACGGAAGCGAGCTTGGCCTCGTTGTCGCAGACCCCGCGACCGGCGAACTGAAGCTTGGTACGGCAACCAAGCCCCTCAAGAGTGTCCAGGGTACGGTCACTGCAATGGGTATTACCGAGGTTTCGGGCTATAAAGTCCTCGACCTAGCTGCTCTTGCCAGCCGCCAGGCGGAAGTTTCTCAACTGACGGTCCCCGTAAGCTCTAACCCGAATGATGGCTTCTATCTGACGACGGACGGAACCTCCGGCTACCTCGCCAAGTCCACCTTGACCTATGACGAAGCCGCCGATACTTTGACGAACGCTGAGACTGGTGTCGTTTACAAAGCGAATAATCAAAAGGGTGTCTTTGAAGACAGTCAGGGAAACCAGCTGCCCACCGGCTGGCGAGTCTTTGTTGGCGCTTCCAACTACTCGCAGATGTTTTCGGGTTCCGGAATTGTCAAGCCCTTCCTGAATGCGCTTGTTTGGTCCTTCGTTTTTGCTATTGGCTCGGTGCTGACGACTTTCGCCTTCGGATTGGTCCTTGCGCTGATCTTCTCGGATCAGCGCATCCGAGGCCGAAAGATCTACCAGTCGCTCATGATTCTTCCCTATGCCTTCCCAGCCTTCCTGGCGACCCTGGTGTGGAAGGGCATGCTCAACGAGGAATTTGGCTTCATTAACAAGGTCTTGCTCGGTGGGGCGGAAATCCATTGGCTGACCAATGGACTCATGGCAAAGGTCGCGATCCTCGGTGTGAATCTCTGGCTGGGATTCCCCTATATGTTCCTCGTCTGCTTGGGCGCGCTTCAGTCTCTTCCGGGAGACGTTGAAGAAGCCGCGAAGATGGATGGCGCATCTGGATTGCGTACCGTGTGGTCAATTAAGTTGCCGCTGGTTTTGCAGTCCACGACCCCGCTGCTGATTGCCTCTTTCGCATTTAACTTCAACAACTTCTCGTTGATTTACATGCTGACGAAGGGTGGCCCGGACTTCGATGGTGCGCCCCATGGTTTGGGGCAGACCGACATCTTGATCTCGATGGTCTATAAGATTGCCTTCGAAGGTAACCAGCACAACTATGGTTTGGCCTCGGCGATGTCGATCTTCATCTTCGCTGTTGTTGGTGTGATTGCCTGGCTTGGGTTCCGTCAGACGAAGGCATTGGAGGAACTGTGATGACTGCACAAAGCAAAGAAAAGACACAGTTGACAACGCTCCGCGGCTCACGTTGGTGGAAGGAAGTTGGCTGGAGGCATATCGTGGGTATTGCGGTGATTATTTACTGCCTTATCCCGCTGCTCTATGTGCTTTCGGTGTCCTTCATTCCGAACGCGACGCTGACCTCTGATATTAGCTTCTCTGATGGACTAACCCTCGATCACTTCAAGGCGTTGGGGAGTGACCAGTACAGCATGTACTGGAAGTGGATTTTTAATTCACTGGTGGTTTCAAGCGTTACGGCAATTGGAACGGTTCTCATGGGCGCAGCCGCAGCCTACGCCTTCAGTCGCTTCCGTTTCCGAGGCCGTCGAGGAACCTTGACCTTCCTGTTGCTGGTCCAGATGTTCCCGCAGATGCTAGCTTTCGTGGCGCTGTTCCTGCTCTTGCTGGAAATTAAGGATATCTTCCCGGTTCTGGGCTTGAACTCGAAGCTCGGCCTGATCTGCGTCTACCTCGGTGGCGCATTGGGTTCGAACACCTTCCTACTCTTCGGTTTCTTCAACTCCGTTCCTCGTGAACTTGACGAGGCCGCAGAGATTGATGGCGCATCGCATGCCCAGACTTTCTGGACCATCATCATGCCGCTGGTTCTACCGGTTTTGGCAGTTGTTGGCCTGCTGAGCTTCATTTCCAGCTTCGGCGACTTCGTCATTGCCACGGTTGTTATGCAAACTCCCGATCAGTACACGCTGGCGGTTGGTATGTACAACTGGGGGTCGAGTGAACTGAATGCCCCGTGGGGTGTCTTCGCGGCGGGCTCGATCATTGCTGCAATTCCGGTGATCTTGCTTTTCCAGTACCTGCAGAAGTACATCGTTTCTGGTTTGACCTCCGGTGCGGTGAAGGGCTAAGCGCCCGCTTCTCGCCGACCTGACCCCGGCCTCGTTCCTCATTGTGGGGACGAGGCCGGGGTTCTTTTTGTGCGCGAAAGCGGGGGAACGGGGGGGTGAGCTGAGGCCAGTTTGGTGAGATCGCTTGACAGGTGAGTTGGTTAT
Source organism: Trueperella pyogenes (assembly GCF_001070855.1). Classification (GTDB taxonomy): domain Bacteria; phylum Actinomycetota; class Actinomycetes; order Actinomycetales; family Actinomycetaceae; genus Pauljensenia; species Pauljensenia pyogenes_A. The sequence goes on from NZ_JVLH01000014.1 coordinate 227,064, forward strand.
ATGGTTCATTAGTCATGTAATGAACCACTGAAGCTGAAGGGAGGGCTTGCGCATGGCACCAACATTCGTCTCGGGGATCCCGATCTACGTCCAGATCGCCGACGACATCCGCGCGCAGATCCTGCGCGGCGCCTTGCGCGCCGGGGACCAGCTCACCTCCACCACGGAATACTCCGCGACCTACCGCATCAACCCGGCAACCGTCGGCAAGGCCTTCGCGATCCTCGTCGATGAAGGGCTCGTCGAAAAGCGACGCGGCATTGGCATGTTCGTTGCTGAGGGGGCACGCAATGCGCTCGTTACCGATGGGCTTGCGACCTACGTGGAGGAAACTCTTAACCCCGCCGTCGAAGCGGGCCTGGCCCTGGGCCTTGATATCGACGCCATCATCGACCACGTCCGCGCCTACAGCGCTGACACGACTGCCAAGGAACGCTCATGATTACCCTCGACTCCATCAGCCACACCTATCCGGGTGAGGCAGCACCAGCCCTGCGCGATGTCTCCCTGACCCTCGGAGACGCGACCGTCACAGCCTTGGTCGGCCCTAACGGTTCGGGCAAGACGACGCTCATGCAGATCCTCAGCGGTCTGCTCCCGTCTTCGGCAGGAAACGTGTCCATAAATGGAACGAAGGTGAGCTCTAACGACCTGCTCGGGTACTCGATCATGGCCTCCTCCGACAGGGACTTCGACAACTCTTCGGCTGCTGCACTGGTCGCCTATGCCTCACTGCGTCAGACGTGGGATCAGAAACTTTTTGACCACTACGTCCAGCGTTTTGACTTTCAGCTGAAGGGTCGTAAGAAGTTGCGCAAAATGTCTTCGGGGCAGGCTGCTATCTTGACCGGTGCTGTCGCGCTGGCCTCGGGCGCGCCCATCACCGTCCTTGATGAGATTCAGGCTCCAATGGACGTCCCCACCCGATACGCGTTCTACGAGGAACTGCTCTCACTAGCCGGCGACATCATGGAGGGGCGTCGGCCATGGCGTACGTTCCTCATTTCTTCGCACATGGTGTCCGAACTTGAAAACGTTGCCGAAGACGTCGTAGCCCTCAAAAATGGGCGTCTGCTTGCCCATGAGGGCGTTGACGAGTTCACTTCGCGTATCTGTGTGATTACCGGTAACGCCGCCGACGTGGAACGCTTCCTGGCCGATCATTCCGATATCTCCGTCATCACTTCTCGCGCACTTGGGTCCGCACGAGAAGTCATCGTGGACCTGCGTGGCCGTGGTGTCGCTGACCATGAGATTGCATCCCACTCACTGACCTCCTCACCCTGTTCTTTCCAGGACGCCTTCGCCTACCTCATCCAGGAGAACGACCAATGAACACCGCAACCCCAGACCTCATCAAATCCTCCCCCTCGCCCCTGCGCATTGGCCTTGTCAACTCGAGATTCACTGTGGTGCTCTACCTGCTGGTAGTGGGCTGCCAGTTCCTGGTCAACTTCGTGATCAACGGCATCGTCTACCTCTCAGTCTCCGATGTCACCAAGAACATTGAACAGTCCGCCACAAACTCCGCTTTTGTCACGGGTACTTTCCTCTTTGTTTGCGGGCTCGTCAGCGCTACCGTCGACTTGCGCGCTTCTGCTCTTAGCGGCGGCTCGCGCACCGCACTCACCGCAGCGAGTTACCTGCATTCCATTGTCATCATTGGCTTGGGGTCTCTTATCTGGTGGCTTCTTATCGCAATCCATCCCCTGCTCTTCTTCATGGGACGCGGCTCCTTTCCGCTCGGCGTCGACACGTGGTTATTTGTTGTCTTTGCTTGGGTCGTCTGCGATGGGGCCGGACGTTTCATCGGAGGAGTTTCTCGTTGCATCGGCTCGACCTGGAAGAGGACTTTCGCGTTCATGCTCGCAATCCCGCTGGGTATCTGTAGCATCGGCGTGCCGATCACTTGGGTGATTCTCACGCTTGTCCACAAGTCAGGCTATCTGCCCCCGATGAATCCGGCCTTTTGGCTGCTCGGCCTTATTTCGGCAGCAGTTGTCGTCGCGGGCTGGCCCCTGACGGCATCCGGCCACATCCGGCGCGTCGGCTGAAAGGCAGATCGGCCAAATGAGTGTGGGGAGCAGCTACAGCTGCTCCCCACACTGATATCTACGAAGCGACTAGTGACTAGTAGTTACGTCCACGGCGAAGAAGCGTGCTAACTGACTCCACAACTCGGTGCGGGTGCATCGCGAGAGGGGAATTTTCGTTTTGTCCTCCGCAACAGTGAAACTGGGCATCAGCGGTGGGAAAAATGTTGGAATTGAGGACGACTCAACCAGGTATAACGCTGAAGGAACAGAGAGCGTACTGATTGTCTGCCGGGCCCGGTACCCATCGGTACTGCGCTCCCACTGCGTCCACATGTGATACTCCCACTGGCCCTCTCTGACCTGTCGCAAGAAGGAAGAGCGTTTCTTTTCTGAACTCACATCTTCGTAGAGGATCCTTTGAGCACCCTCCACATCACCGCGGTGGACTGCTTCGAGGAACACAGAAGAGATTCGTTTCGGCCCATCAAATCGATTTTTTCGCGATGGGAAGGGCGACCTCTCAGCGATGAAACGTGGAAGATCCTGGCTCTTATGACAGAAAACTTCCACTGTTTCGCAATCTCCTAGAGTTTGAACAATTGCGCTCTCTTCAGCGGCGAAGAAATAGCAAAAACCGTGAAGAGGATTGGGGTGAAATCGTGGCGATAGTGAGAGGTGACTAAGAGGAGTCTTGGCTTCGCCGATCGCAGCAAGCGCTTTCCTCGCTTGGGTACGCAACTGGCCATCGGCCTCGTAAATAGTGTCGAGGCGCATCTGGGCTTCCCCCGAAATACCTTCCCGCACAGATTCTTCGGGGCCCGCGAGAGCAATGAACGCGGGAACCGAGGCTGTCGGTAGGCTGAGGGGAGCGGAGAAATAAGTGCTCATAATGCCACGCTCATCTTCGTTACCATCGTGCCCATCTCCTTGAAATGCTCGGGAAACATGCGCGTCGTTGTTGTTGCTGTGGCGGTGATCCTGACGAATGTCGACGAGTCGAGTTTTTCACTCCATGACCATTGAATTGCAGTGAAGGAAACACCTCCATCGGTGTAGGTACCCGTGCACATGAGGGAGGCTTTCGGCTTACTCTGCGTGATCTCGTCAAGCGTGAACCACCCCGGAATCTGCCGTGCAATTGCCTCGCTCAAAGTTCCCAGAGGCAGACGTTGCTCGCTGCTGGCCGGAGTCGCGCAGATTGACAGTGTTGATGGCCGCAGATTCTTGTAATCCATAGGTCCTTGGGCGACCAGAACAACGGGGGCCAAAGGAGTAGGCGTGAGATAAGAGGGCATTTCCTCAACGCGCTGCCAGCCTAGGGGAAGGTCAATACGAGTCGAGAACTCTCTTTTCTGGCTACCGCCCAGCGTGAGTTCTGTAGTGGTACGAACCGTACCGCCTCGGGGAAGAAGGTTTCCTAATTCGTCAACAAGCCCTTTACGGGCGTTGTCGTACCACCGGGGATCCAGCCACGTCGGAAAATTCAGAGGGAGATGGCACAGGGGAATAAGAAGGACTGAAGCGATTGTGAGCCAGCCAAGGGCAAGAACGATATCTGTGCTAAAGCCGTGTTGCCGGGCAAAAATTGCCATTCCGCCAAGTAACGCAGTTAATGTCCATGCACATAATCGCAGGAAATTTGCCGGATCTAATGTGTGGACGTTCGTGAAGGGCCAGGCTCGCTGCGCTAAACGCGACTTACTGAATGCGACAAAAAGTATGAAAAGAAGACGCAGAGCAAAAGCAAGGACCCACACGATCACTATCTCGCGTGGGAAGGCGTAGGCCAAGGTCGTGATCACCGTGCGCACGCATCGATGCTATGACAGGGAACAAGAGCAAATCAATTCACTGAAATGTCACCAATCGTTGGCGCGCCTGGCAGTCCCCAAGCTCCCTATGCATACAGCGGCTAAAATATGCACAGACCACTGCGCCAGCCAGGTGCGGTGAGCCCTAATAAAGGAGTTTTCGTGGCACAGCCATCCACCTCTCGTCTTGATTCAGTTATTTCTCTTGCCAAGCGTCGCGGCTTTGTTTTCCCCTGCGGTGAGATTTATGGCGGTACTCGCTCCGCCTGGGACTACGGCCCGCTGGGTGTAGAACTCAAAGAGAACATCAAACGTCAGTGGTGGAACTACATGGTTCGCCGCCGCGCAGACGTCGTCGGGCTGGACTCCTCGGTAATCCTGCCCCGCGAGGTGTGGGTTGCATCCGGACACGTCAAGGCCTTCACCGACCCGCTCATCGAGTGCCAGAACTGCCACAAGCGTCAACGCGAAGATCAGCTCATTGAAGAACTGGCTGATAAGAAGGGTGTTGACGAATCTTCCTTGTCGCTGGAAGACATTGCCTGCCCCAACTGTGGTGTTCGTGGTCAGTGGACCGAACCCAAGGCATTCTCGGGCTTGCTCAAGACCTTCCTTGGTCCCGTTGATGACGAGGCCGGCCTGCACTACCTGCGCCCCGAAACCGCACAGGGAATCTTCGTCAACTTCGCCAATGTGATGACGGCGGCACGTAAGAAGCCGCCCTTCGGCATCGGCCAGATCGGCAAGTCTTTCCGCAACGAAATTACCCCCGGTAACTTCATCTTCCGTACCCGCGAATTTGAGCAGATGGAACTTGAGTTCTTCTGTGAGCCCGGAACTGATGAAGAGTGGCACCAGTACTGGATCGACTACCGCAAGGCGTGGTACGTCGGCCTGGGTATCGCCGAGGAAAACCTGCGCGAGTACGAGCACCCGAAGGAAAAGCTTTCGCATTACTCTAAGCGCACTGTTGACCTGGAATACCGCTTTGGTTTCCAGAACTCTGAATGGGGCGAACTTGAGGGTATTGCCAACCGCACCGACTACGACCTCGGTGTTCACGCTGAGGCCAGTGGCGCCAAGCTCGACTACTTCGACCAGGCGACCGGCGAACGCTGGACCCCCTACGTCATCGAGCCTTCCGCTGGCCTGACCCGTTCCCTCATGGCCTTCCTCATCGAGGCCTACCACGAGGACGAAGCCCCCAACGCAAAGGGTGGTGTCGATAAGCGCGTCGTCCTCAAGCTCGACCCGCGTCTGGCCCCCGTCAAGGTTGCTGTCCTGCCTCTGTCGCGCAAGGACGAACTGACCGGCCCGGCACAGGAACTGGCTCAGGAGCTGCGCGATCTGTGGAACATCGAGTACGACGATGCCGGAGCTGTTGGCCGTCGCTACCGTCGCCAAGATGAAATTGGTACGCCCTTCTGCATCACCTACGACTTCGATTCCGTTGAGGATCACGCCGTCACCATTCGTGAGCGTGACTCGATGGAGCAGGTCCGTATCCCGCTCGACCAGGTCAAGTCCTACCTGATTGAGCGCTTGGGAGTTTGCTGAGTGACCTCGCAGTCTGACGCTAGTGGCCCAGCCTGCTTGCAGGTTGGGCCACTGCGGCTGTTTACTCCCGTTGTTCTGGCCCCGATGGCCGGAGTGACGGATGCGCCCTTCCGCCGCCTGTGCCGCATGTTTGGTGAAGAGGCCTTGGGTGGGCCGTCGCCCCTGACTGGCACGCCCAGCCCGGTTTCTTTCCCCGGCGTTGCTGAAAGCGCTCGCCCGGCCGCGGCCTCGGAAATTGGGAATGAAAGCGGTGCGGGCGCGGAACTGACGCCCCACGTCGATGCGCCAGCGGGCCTGTATGTCATGGAGATGGTGACTTCGCGGGCGCTCGTTGAGGGAAGCGCGCGCACGATGGCGATGATTCGCCCAGACCCTGCCGAACGTGTGCACTCCGTACAGCTCTACGGTGTGAACCCGCAGGTCATGGCACGTGCAACTCAGATCATGATCGAAGGCGAGTACGCCGATCATATCGACCTCAACTTCGGCTGTCCCGTCCCCAAAGTGACGCGCAAGGGCGGGGGAGCGGCGCTTCCGTGGAAACGTGATCTGTACACCGACTTGCTGCGAGCCGTTGTCACGCAAGCGCGCGTGAGCGGGGATGCGCGTGGCCGTGAGATCCCGGTGACGGTAAAGATCCGCATGGGAATTGATAGCGAGCACGAAACCGGCCTCGAGGCCGCGCAGATCGCCCAGGAACTTGGTGCTGCAGCCGTAACCGTACACGCTCGCACCCAAACTCAGCACTACGCGGGCCAAGCGCATTGGGACTACATTGCGCGCGTCAAGGAAGCCCTGGATATTCCGGTCTTCGGTAATGGTGACGTTTTCGAGGCCGCTGATGCGATCGCGATGATGCGTCAGACCGGGTGCGATGGCATTTCCGTCGGCCGAGGCGCGCAGGGGCGGCCGTGGATTTTCCGCGATATCGTTGCCGCCTACCATGGGCGGTCGGCTTTCCCTGCGCCTTCACTTCGCGAGGTTGCCGCTATCATCGAAACCCATGCTCGTTGGTGCGTGGAAGAAGAAGGCGATGAAGACCGCGCGATGCGCGAAATGCGTAAGCACATCGGCTGGTACCTGCGTGGTTTCAAGGTGGGTGGGCCGCAGCGCCACGCGCTCGGGATGGTCTCTACGCTTGATGAACTGAGCGATCGCCTGGCTGATTTGGATCTTGATCAAGATTTTCCCGAGGCCGCGCGTGGGCCTCGTGGGCGCGCCGGGGGAGAGAAGACCCCGCACCTGCCCGATGGGTGGTTGGAACACCGATACTTGACCGACGCCGAGCGGGCGTCGATTCATCATGCAGAAGTTGGCTACTAAAGGGCTGCTGAGTAGAGGGGACGTCATGGAGCCTGTTGTTATTGGACGCAGTGATTTGGGCGAGGCCTACGGCGCAGCACCTTCGGGTGTGGGCGCGGGATTGCTTGACCCCGCGGGTGCTATTCCTCCACGAGGCCGAGTGCTTCTGGGCGGTGGGCAGCCGGTAGTTTTCATTGTTCCTCTGATGGCGGGGGATGCGCGTGGAGCCCTTGAACAGATCGAGGCCGCCGCATCTGAGCCGCACGATATGTTCGAGTGGCGCGTGGACTACTTAGACGTTCTAACGGGGCTTTCAAGTGAAGAACTGAGTGACCAGGCTCGAGAAGAAATTTCGAACTTTGCTGCAGAGATCTTGGGTGCTTCGGATGTGCCTGTTTTGGCTACTGTTCGCACAGTTGCTCAGGGTGGAAAGGCTGAAGTTTCAACGCCGGTTTATGGCCAGATTGTTGAGCTACTGGCCGAGTGTGGAATGGATGCGGTAGATGTGGAAATGGCTCCGGCTGCGCCAGCATTGACCGAGAAGGCCCACGTCGCTGGCGCGAAGGTCGTCATGTCCTTCCATGACTTTGAGGTGACTCCCGAATCGGAGATCATGCGGGAGCTTTTGGAAACCATGGCAGTTTTGGGCGCGGACGTCGCAAAGCTTGCGGTTTTGGCCAATTCGGAGAGAGATGCACTCAATGTTGAATTGGTGCAAAGGTGGGCAGCTGAGTACGTGTCGGTTCCCTCAATCGTTTTGGCGATGGGTGAGTTCGGCCGTCAGACGCGTGCGACTCAGCCTGAAGATGGGGGAGTTGCCTCTTTCGTTGCCGTGAGCGGACGTGAGAGTGCGCCCGGTCAGTGGGGTGCACAGGAATTGGCGGAGAGGTTCGGACGTAGCTGAGGCTGCTTGCAAGTAGATTGCACTTCCGATGTGGCTTGTTGTCTTTGGTTTCATGGTGGGAATTGCGATTATGACGAGCCTCCACTGAGCCCAGAGTAGTCACATTCCTCGACAATCTATGTGGGGTTTTGAAAGTCTAAGGGATTTGGTTTAGCGCGAAATAGGCTTCTACAGAGCAAGAAAATATGGATATTGAGAGGACCTCAGGGGCTTAGATTATGACAATCGTGCGATTCGGCTGATGACGATTGAAGCGGCCCCACGTGCCCAGTCGAGAAATGTTTGTTGTGTCAGGATGAGCTCACAACGAGCAGAATTGCCAAACGCACGTTTGGTGAAATGAGATCTGATGTTCTCAAGCCGTTTCGGCTCAGCTGCGAGTGCACCAATGCTCTCACCTGACAGCATTATCTTTCTCGGTCCGATCAGGCAAGCCAGAGTTCCCAATGCATCAGCCAATACCATGTCTGCTTGATCAATAATTCCGCGAATCTGCTCATCATGCGTGTAACGTGACAATGCTTGATCGAGAGTTAACTCCTCGTTGAGCGTCTCCTTGATTGCTGCGCGAATTGCTGGAGTGGAGGCAACAGCTTCGACGCATCCGTTTTTCCCACACGAACAACGGTGTGAGACGGGGCCAAGGGGTAGATGCCCGAGTTCGCCGGCTACCCCGAAGGCTCCAGTTAGGATCTTTCCGTTTACATATATTCCGCAGCCAATTCCTTCGCCAATTGTTACGACTGCCCATGAACTGACGTTGCGTCCAGAGCCGTATAGGCTTTCGGCGTTCGTTAATGCCCTTACGTCATTGTCGATAAAGATCGGAACCTCCAACTGTTCTGCTAGCTTGTCTGCAAGCGCGAAGTCGTGAATTCCTAGTAGATGCGAGTCTCGAACAATTCCCTGTTCGTTATCAACATCGCCGGATATTGAAATCCCAATGCCATCTGGATTAATTCCCCTAGTCGAGCACTCGTGTGAGAGAAATCGGCAACATTTGACAAGATCATCGATGAGCTGTTGAGACTTCTCGCCGGATCTTTCTGTTATATGCGAAAACTGGATGCTTCCGTCGAAATTCATGCCAATTGAATAGAGCGTATCTTGAGTAACTTTTATCCCCAAAGTAAAAACGCGATCTGCAACTAGATGGATAGGCTCTAGGGGACGTCCCTTGCGCGTAGGATCAGGCTCTATATCGTTGGTAAGTTCTACGAAGCCCTCGCTCAATAACGGGCGGATGGCTTTTGTGACCGCTGCTTGGGAGAGTCCGAGTGTCTGTGCAATTTCGACACGAGCCATCGGTCCTCGGGTTAGTAGAGCATGGAAGATTGATATTGACGCCGGCGAAGTTACTGGAATTAGCGGAATATCAGGCATGGCATATTCATCCCTTCAGCCCAGAGCTGGCGATTCCTTCAAAGAACTGTTTCTGTAGGAGGACAAAGATAACGATTAACGGCAGTGAAGCAAGAAGCGAACCCGCCATAAGCGTTGGATAGTCCGTTCCGTGTTGTCCTTGCAAAGTCGCTAAGCCAACTGGCAACGTCATGTTTTCGGGTGAAGACGTAATAACTAGTGGCCAGAGTAGATCATTCCATGAATATAACGCGGTTAGCACAGTTAATGCAGCCAATGAGGGTGCAGTAAGTGGAAGCATGATCGTGAAGAAAATTCTCAGCGCGCCCGCACCGTCGAGTCGCGCAGCTTCTTCAAACTCTCTGGGAACGGAGATGAAAGCTTGCCTGAGTAAAAAGGTGCCGAACGCTGAGAAAATTCCTGGGAGTGAGATCGCAGGAATAGAATCCAACAGATGGAGATCTCTGACTAGGGTAAATTGCGCGATCAGGAATAGCTGGCTCGGCGCCATGAGCATGACAAGGAATAACCCGAAAAGCAGGCCTCTTCCAGGAAAACGGAATCGTGCGAATCCATACGCGGCCAGTGAACAGACCGTCACCTGACCAAGGACGCGAAATACTAAAGCGAGAGAAGAGACCGTCAGGAGACGCCCTAACGGTAAAGCGCTGAAGAAATGTTCGAACCCCTCAAGATGTAGCTCACCTGGAAAAATAACCGGTGGAACTGCACGAGATTCAGGAACACTCTTAAACGCCGTCAAAATTTGCCAAATGAACGGCATGATCATAAACAAAGAACACGTAGCAAGCGCAATGTGGAGCCCGAGCTGCCTGATTCCGGTGGAAGAAGTTTTACCCATAGAACACCCATTTCCTTTGTACACGGAATTGGATCGCAGTAATTGTCATGATGAGCAGAAGAAGAGTGATCGCAATTGCAGCGCCGTAGCCTTGATCTCCTTCGATAAACGCTTTGCGGAAAAAGAGATAGACAACGGTTTGAGATGAGGACTCTGCTGGAGATCCTTTTCCGATCATCACGTAGATCAGATCGAACATCTGGAGAGAAGAAATAACTGAGAGTACTGAGACGAGAAAAATCGAAGGGCTGAGAAGAGGAAGCGTAACCGAGAAAAACTGGCGTTTAGATCCGGCGCCGTCAATTGATGCGGCTTCATAAAGCTCGGTCGGAATGGTTTTTAGTCCCGCTCCCAAGATAATGATGTTGACACCAAGGCTCATCCAAATTCCGACGATTGAGAGCGCATAGATTGCCGTGTGAGGATTTGCAACCCAGTTTGCTCCCTTAATCCCGAAAATCTGGAGGAACTGGTTAATTAGCCCGAATTCGCCGTTATAGAGGTATCTCCAGACCATCCCAATTGCGACAGGAAGTGTAACAACTGGGAGAAAGAATAAAACGCGGTAAATAGATGCCCCGCGACGAACATTATGAATCATCACTGCTATCAGTACAGCGATCGGGATCCCGATTAGAACGATTGCAGAATAAATGACTGAGTTTTGAAGCGCGCCCCAGAACTCAGGATCTTTGGATAGTTTCGCGTACTGTGAGAGTCCTGCGGGTTTTCGATTCCCGAATGGCCCAGTTATCGAAAGGCTAACGACGACTGTTGTTAGCAACGGCCAGATATAGAGAGCTAGCAGGCCAAGGAGCGCAGGGAAGATGAAGGCTAATCCGGTCCCGGCTTCCCTAAGGCTGCGCTTCCTTTTCTGTGTTAGGGGCCGGTGCCCTGGCGCAGCAGGGGAGTGCTGCGCCAGGGACCTTACTGAACGCTGGTTCATTCTTTCGCCAATGCGTCGTTCATTTGATCGGCAAGTTTATTGGAAGCATCTTTAACGCTTTCCTTGCCCTCCCATGCGGGAGCAAGATCTGTTTCTTCAAACTTGTTCCAGACTGCGGTATTTGCAGAGACTGGGTAGACCACTGAATCAGGGATCTGATCAAGGAATGCTTGGAGGTTGAACTCAGGCATTGAAGATACCCAGGCCTGCTGAGTGTTTTCGTATGCGGGGATCACAGCTCCGGTACTTGCTTGAATCTCAGCAGCTTTTTTCCCTCCAAGGAACACGAGGAACTTCTTCAACTCTTCGGGGTGCTTTGACTTGGAATAGCCAACATTCTGAATGCCGTTGATGACAGTTGCTCGTTTCTCTCCCTTTGGCAAAATCGTCACATTCACCTTGGAACGCAGTGCTGAGTTTTCGTAGAAACGTTGGGCGTAGAACGATCCGCCGTAGTACATGGCTACTTTTCCATTTTCAAACTGGGCAACAGCTTCCGTGTCGGCAAATTGCTCTAGGGTTGGCGATTGTCCCTTCTGGATGAAGTCCACCCAATACTGGAGTCCTGCCTGAGTTTTAGGATCGGAGTAGCCCGACTTCTTTCCATCTGCGCTGATGACGGAACCGCCTGCCTGCGCAATGGTGTTGTAGAAGCCTTCTTGTCGATTGAGAGGAGCTGCAATACCGTAAATTCCCTTGCTGGAATCCGTCAGTTTTTCAGCTGCAGCCTTTACGTCCTGCCAAGTCCAATCAGCTGTTGGGTATGCAACGCCTGCATTGTCGAAAATTTCTTTGTTATACCAAAGCCCGATCGTGTCAAAATCTTTCGGGAGTCCGTAATGCTTCCCGTTGTATGTGAACAGATCGACAAGTGGCTGTGGGTAGGCTTTGTAGTCGACGCCAGCCTTTTGGATTGCATCGTCGAGCTCTAAAAGCTGATCGTTTGCAGCGTAGACCTGGAAACGATCTCCAAGCATCCAGAATGCATCGGGCGCGGTTCCTCCCTGTGCGCCGACCTGGAGCTTAGTCCAGTAGTCTGTCCAGGGATCAACCTGGAGTTGGACCTTGATATTGGGATTCTCTTTTTCGAACTCATCAACGAGTTTCTGCATGGTGTCTTGTTGTGACCAGACACCGTATGTCAAAGTAACCGTCGCATCTTTGCTTTCGGTTGATTGAGATCCTCCACTCTGGGAGCAGGCTCCCAGAGTGAGTACTGCGGTAAGGGTGAGAGCGAGCGCGGATGCAGGGTGTTTCATCGCTCAATTCCTTTCTTGAGGTGTTGTGTGGTGAGTATGGGCTGACCTAATCAATTGCGGGTTAACCCAATCAATGTGTGCTTCTCGATCAGAATTCTGTCGTGTTTCGAGGCGGAGAATTTCCCCGCACAGATTCGGAAGAGAAATATCGAGTGGTTCTTTCGACTCGATATCTTTTTGGAGGAGCGGCTTGCCATCCACACTGATGTGGATTTGTGCCGATGTATTTGGTGTTTCGTCATCGATGCCAACCAGGCAGGTGAATGTGAATTCGTCCTGGCTTAGTGCGATTTCAACGAACGCGCGATCGCTAACGCCTAAACCGCAAGAGTATCCAACATTGTTGATCGTTAGTGGTGATCCATCATTTGGATCGCCTCCGCCATTGGACTGATCCCTTTCAACAGGTCCATTTGCGTTGGCGCATCCAAAGAATGTCGTCTTGTGAAGATTTGTGAGGCTGCCGTGTGGGAGAAGGACCTTGATATGTCGAATTCTTCTATCTGTTAAGTGGTTTCCTTGAATAAAAGTCATGGTGTATAAATCACCTGGAATACCGTTTTCAGGTGCTTGGAGGGTCACTTCTGTTTCTGACCGTGCAGTGATCTCCCAGCCGGGAGCGGGACGGCAGATTTCTTCGGATTCGCAGGGAAGCGTAACTTTACCGCTGTAATCTGCTTGTGCTAGGCCGGGATGCACTGAAGTGGGGCTTAAAGGATGAGATACCTCTGGTGGAATGCCATGCAAACTATTCTTTTCAAGGTCTACAACGATGATGAAACCGCCGTCTCTGGGAACATTAATAAAGGTGTCTTCTCGGATTTGAGAGAGGGACTTGACAACTAGCGATGACTTCCCCTGATCTTTTGAGGAGCCAGAATCGCGCACTAACGTTAGCTCTGCACTTCGAAAGTCGTGATCTGTTTGGATGATTTTCGACAGATTTAGGGGGACGCGTGAATCATTTTGACCGTTGATGCAAGCGACAAACCACTTAGAGCCAGTACGACGTGCGATGAGAGCGTATGAGTCAGGCGTCCCACCCAAAAGCTTGGTCTCATCCCAAGTGTCTGGAAGACTCTTCAGTAATTCCTGTGCAACTGGGTGGGAGCGGTAAGAATCTGGGGAATCGGCGAAGTGCGTGATACCGCATTCAAAAGCGATCGAGAGTGCAAGTTCATGTGCATTGCTGGTTGTGCGCTTAGGGGCACTGAAAGTCACTGGCGTGTAGTCCATTGATCCTATGACGTTGCGAGTGAAAACCTGGCAAACGTTGTGGAGTGAACTGAGCGGCTCCTTATAAAAAACGTAGTATTCTGCCCCGCGAATTGCCTCGTATCCGATCACCTGAGGATAAGTGCGTGCCCATCCTCGCGGAATTACACTCCCGTGAAAGTTGACCATCAGTCCTAAACGAGCGGTTTCAGACAAAATTGACTCATACCATTGATAGCGCTCGCGGCTCTCGGACTCCATGAAATCGATTTTTACTCCGCAGACTCCCCACGAATGCCAGAGGGCAAGCTTCTTTATATTCTCGGGGCCGTCAAGGTCATTCCATGCACTCCATAAGTGAACGCATACATTTCGTTGAGAAGCGTATGCGACGAGCTCCGGAACCCAGGCCGCATCCCAGCCACAATCGACAAGAACATGATGCCACCCTTGCTCGTAAGCAAAGTCGACGAAGCTTTTCTGGGTTTCAAGGTATGCCCCGGAGTATTGGCTTGACCACCAAGACCATGCCGCGTGGCCGGGTAAAACGTATGAGATTGGGTCTGGTTCTGTGTCCTTTGCAATGTGCGCGCGAGCTAAATCGTCAACAAGAGTGGATTCAACGATTGAAGTGAGTGAACCAACGATAAGTACTCGCCAAGGTGATGTGAAGTGGCTGTCGGCTGAAATCTGTTCATCGGCGAGGGTGAAAGTGAAGTAGCCGTCTGTCCACACAAGGTGTGCCCCGCAATTGCTGCCATCGATATCGGACTCGCTGATGAGGTAGTTTTCTTCTGCATCGGAGTAGATCAGTGTCGGTAAGCCGTAGGCTCCGCGCGGTAAGTCTGCAGCCGTATGGACTATTCGTGCTTCCTCATACCAGGTGGTGTAGGGGAGCGTACAGACCTTAGCGGCTGTTGGGCAGTGAATCTGCGTATTTTCTTTCAGAATTTTGAATGGGGTTGATGAGGGCAGGTCGTAGCGAAAGGCTAGTCCATCGGTGCATTCTCGGAGATAGAGATTCCATTCGATTCCGTTCTCTTCGAAGAATAAGCAGTGTTCCAGATGCCGAACATAACGAGTGCCTGTTTTCTTGCCGAATAGAGCCGTGTACTGCTCATCAACTTCTCGCGACGTAGTTTTAATCAAAGAAGGGGCGAGGCCGATCGTCCCTGTGTTTGTCGTCAGTCCGAAAGTGATCTCGGTCTGTGTGCGTGCAGAATCCGGGAACAATCGTAGGCGTAGCCGAGTATCGCATGAGAGTTCCCAACGATCGGTCTGAATTAACCGTTGGGATTGTGTGAGGGAGCTGCTGCCCATGGTGACCTCGAAATTAACGTTGAAGCATCTTTGCTGTGTTGACACGAAAGAGTAACGGTATTAATTTACGGTGTCAAGAATGGTTTTGGAGATGCGCTATGAAAGCTCAATCAGTCGGATACCAGGTACATTGCATTCATTCTGATCATGTCAGTTTTGCCATCGCTTTTGCGAAGGATGTTGCCCCGTACGTTGTCCACTGGGGAAGACGCGTCAGTGACGCCCAGGTTCAGCAGATCGCTGATACCAGTATTGCTTCGGTAATGAATAGTTCGTTCGATAGTCCGCGTACGAGGGGACTGCTGGACACCGTCTTTCAGGGAAACTCTGGAACTCCAGCAATTCAATGGTGTACTGAAGAAGGGAAGGTTTTTCCTTTCTTCATGGAACAGATAGCAACGGATTCCAGAACGATCACGATTGTCTACCGTGCGCGTCAATCTGTCAGCAAACGCGATGATGCGAGTGAAGTAGTTGCGGAGGTTACCCAGAATTTCGAGCTACATGATTCCGGGGTTCTTTCCGTAAAATCCAGTGTTCGAAACACAAGCAGGGGTGGGCATAAGCTTTTTGTCTCCGCTCTCAGTTGTTTGCTTCCAGTACCTCACCGGGCGCAAGAGTTGGTTGATTGCAGTGGAAAATGGGCGAACGAACGCGAACTTCAGCGTCAGCAGCTTCGGAATGGAGCCTGGAGAAGGGGCGCCTTTCGAGGAAAGCCAGGCCATGATTCCCCTTACTTGACGGTACTTGGAACACGGGGATTCTCATTTAGGAGTGGTGAAGTATGGGGATGTCACATTGCTTGGAGTGGGAATTGTGAGGTTGTGGCCGAACGGCTCCCTGAAGGGTGCGGTGTGCATTCGGGTGTCTTGGGTGGAGGAGAGCTTCTACAAGATGGAGAAGTTATTCTCTCTTCCGGTGAGGAATACGAATCTCCGATGGCTCTCTTCATGTGGAGCGATCACGGACTTGATGGGCTTTCGAAGTGCGTCCACACTTACGTTCGGAGCTGGAATTCACTTGGGAAGAAACCGCGTCCCGTTTCTCTAAATACCTGGGAGGCTGTCTACTTTCAGCATGACGAGGAACGGCTAATTAACCTTGCACGTTCCGCTGCTTCCATCGGCCTTGAGCGGTTTGTGCTTGATGATGGCTGGTTTCTAGGGAGACGTGATGATCAAGCAGGACTAGGCGATTGGTTTGTTGATCCTGAAGTGTGGCCGAACGGGCTTACTAAGTTATCAAATTGCGTGCACGAACTGGGGATGGAATTTGGGCTTTGGTTCGAGCCTGAAATGGTCAATTTAAATTCTGATTTCGCCCGGCAGCATCCAGATTGGATTCTTGGCGAGTTGAGCAATTTAAGTTGGAGACACCAATTTGTTGTTGATTTATCGCGTGAAGAAGTGAGCTCATATCTAGAAGAACGCATTTGCGCGCTCGTCGAGGAGTATAGAGTCGACTACATCAAATGGGATCACAATCGTGATTTATTTGCTGCAATCTCGCCCTCCTCAGGCCGTGTGAGTGTTCACCAACAGACCATTGCGCTTTATGAGCTCCTCCAGCGCATACGTTCGCGCTTCCCTGCCCTTGAAATCGAGAGTTGTGCGAGCGGAGGTGGACGTATTGATCTTGGAATTCTGCGCTATGCAGATAGAGTCTGGGCATCAGACTGTATCGATCCTCTTGAGCGAGTGCGGATTCAGCAAAGCACTGAGTTACTAGTCCCCCCGGAATTCATTGGGATGCATGTTGGCGATCGAATTGCCCATACGACCCATCGAACGACCGATCTGGCAACCAGAATGGCCGCTGCGCTTTTCGGCCATGCAGGGATTGAATGGGATTTGTTATCCTGCTCGTCCGAAGAACTAGACGAACTCCGTAAATGGGTTGAAATCTACAAGGCATATCGTCATCGCTTACATTCGGGAATTACGATTAATGCTGATTTCGTCCCAGAGGGATGCATCTTACGAGGAATAGTTGCAGAGGACTCTGGATGGAGTCTGTTTGCTTTTGCTCGTCTCCAGACAAGTAGCGAAGGATACACGCCAAGAGTTATTTTTCCGGGGTTAGCTCCAGACCGTTGTTATAGCATTCGTGCGCTCGGCGGCAGTTTTACTCCCTCTCTGCACCAAATCAGTGGGCCGAGATGGTTGGACGAGGATAGTCGAGACCCTCTTGTCTTCGACGGTGAGCTACTGGTCTCTGAAGGACTCCCACTCCCATACCTGAACCCTGGGCAGATCCTGCTTATAGAACTCGAATCTCTTTCTCAATCACACAGGTGACTAGCTGGGTTATAAAGTATTTCCTCTCGGCAGCCTAGGGAGGTTTACAGAGAGGAAACTGGGGCGCCTCCGAAGAGACGCCCCAGTTGAAGTCAGATTCAACTAATCAGTTGAGATCCTTGGTTGCTGCGCGCAGCATCCAGGCCTGCTTCTCCAGGCCGGTTGCAATGCCGATCAGCAGATCGTTGGACAGGTGATCGTGCTCGTCAACGGGATCAAGGGTTGCCTTGATGCGCTCGGAGGTCGCCAGAAGGTGCTCTTCGTACTGGCGAGCAGTCTTATCGGTGGGCAGGAAGCCGGGATCCAGCGGGTCAACCAGCGAGGTCGCTGCAACGGTCGCTGCGCGCGCATCGGGTGAAACCTCAATGGCGGCCATACGCTCAGCAACATCATCAGCGGCAAGGCGAACCTGGTCGATGATTTCATCCAGGTGCAGGTGGAGCGAACGGAAGCCGGGGCCTTCGATGTTCCAGTGCGCCTGCTTGCCCTGAAGCGACAGAGCGGTCAGATCAACAAGAGCCTGCTGCAAAGCTGCTGCAACAACGGGGTGTGCTTGAGTCATATTGTTCTCCTAAAACCTATCTAAACGTGCGCCCCGTAATAGGACGCACCATTGCTATCACTTCTAACAACTCCATTTTTGGCGATCACATTCCCTTTTGCACCATAAGGTGAAATATCCGACAAGGGTTGTGACACGACGTTGATAAAGTGTTCAGAAGTACTGAAAAATCGTGGAATTTACTTAAACAGTGTTCCCAAAATCGAACGTGTCAGCGAGCGTGCTGCAGTCGTTCCAACGGACTTGACCGTCGACTCAATCACGCGCTGTGTAGCGCGTGCACGACGCTCCTCAGCCTTTTCGGCCTCGCGACGCTTACGCTCTTCGGCCTTCTCGACCTCGCGCTGCAAGCGCTCAAGTTCCTTCTGGCGTGCTGCCTCTTCCTTCGCTGCCAGCTTCTCGGCTTCCTTCTGTGCCTTCGCTTCTTCAAGCTGGCGTTGGGCCTCGGCGGCCCTTTCCTCTGCGGCCTTAGCGGCATCTGCAAGGCGGGCTTGCATCAATTCGAATGCTGATTCGTTATCGACCGCGTCACGGTAACGCGACAGGAGCGGCGAGGAATTGATGATTGAAGAGACAACACCGGGATCAGCCGGGCCCATGACAGCGGCAGGTGCGTCCAGCATGGTCGGAGC
Source organism: Trueperella pyogenes (assembly GCF_001070855.1). Lineage (GTDB taxonomy): Bacteria > Actinomycetota > Actinomycetes > Actinomycetales > Actinomycetaceae > Pauljensenia > Pauljensenia pyogenes_A. The sequence continues at coordinate 245,129 of NZ_JVLH01000014.1, forward strand.
AACTGGGGTCGGGCGTCCCTTCTCATCCAGAACCGTCACGACAGCCTGACCGGTACCCAGCGAAGTCAACACCTCAGTCAGATCCAGGGGAGAAGTCGGGAAGGTCGAAACTGCCTTCTTGAGGTTTGCTGCATCGTTTGGAGTATGCGCGCGCAGTGCGTGCTGAACGCGTGAACCAAGCTGAGCCAGAACCTCGTCGGGAACATCGGTGGGGGACTGTGTAACAAAGACAATTCCCACGCCCTTGGAACGAATCAGACGCACTGTCTGCACGACTGCCTGGAGGAACTGCTTCGAGGCATCGGTGAAGAGCAGGTGAGCCTCGTCAAAGAAGAAGACCAACTTCGGCTTATCGGGGTTGCCCACTTCCGGCAAAGTTTCGAAGAGCTCAGCCAAGAGCCACATGAGGAATGTCGAGAACAAAGCGCCCTGGCTGCCCAAGTCGGGTAGTTCCAGCGACGAAATGACGCCACGACCGTCCATTGACACGCGCATAAGGTCAGCGATATTGAAGGCCGGCTCACCGAAGAATACATCGCCGCCCGATGCCTCCAGAGCAGCAAGCTCGCGCAAGATGACTCCTGCGGTCGCTGGTGAAACACCGCCGATTCCCTTGAGTTCTTCCTTGCCTTCATCATGGTTTGTCAGGTAGTCAATGACCGAGCGCAGGTCCTTGAGGTCAATCAGCGCGAGCTGCTGACCATCGGCCCAGTGGAAGATCAACTGAAGGGCTGAGGCCTGAGTGTCGTTCAAGCCCAGCACGCGCGAAAGCAGAAGAGGGCCAAATTCGGTGATGGTTGTGCGGATCGGCACGCCTTCGCCGCGGCCACCCAGAGTGAGCAGTTCCGTGGGGAATGCTTTGCCTTCCCAGTTCTGGCCAATGCTTGCGCAGCGTGCAAGGAGCTTTTCAGAAGAGGTACCCGCCTGAGCCAAGCCAGTGAGGTCACCCTTGATATCGGTGACAAAAACGGGGACTCCCGCTTCTGAGAGACGCTCGGCCATCAGCTGGAGGGTTCGCGTCTTACCGGTACCGGTTGCGCCGGCAACCAAGCAGTGACGGTTCATGAGCCCCAGCGGAATTCCGACAGGTGCACCGGGAACCGGAGTATCGCCATCCAAGAAAGCACCCAGTCGCATTGAAGGCGAGGTAAAGGAGTAGCCCGCGCGGACCTGCTCCGCGTAGCCCTGCAGTTCGCCTTCGCTTGCCGAGGCCTGGGCCGGCTCGGCGGGAGCGGCTTGCGCAGGTGCAGCGGGGGCAGCCGGCGCACTTTCCGCAGGCTCCGGGGTTTGGGTGGGAGCGGCTCCGGAAGGAGCTGCCTGCTCAGCCAAAGCGGTATCGAGGGCTGCCTGCGCGGCCTCGGCCTTTTCGGTCGCTGCGTCGGCAGCGGCGGCCTGGGACGCGGCCTCGTTCTGGTCGCCCTGGCCACCTTGAGCGGCAAGAGCAGCATCGAGAGCAGCTTGTGCAGCCTGAGCCTTTGCGGCAGCTGCTTCGGCGGCTGCCTGCGCGGCCTCGGCCTTCAGGCGTGCAATTTCAGCGGAATCGGTCATTGTGGGTCCTCGCAGTGTTGTGGTGGAAGTGGTCGTTAGGCATTCCAGTGCTGACGCAGCGCGTCGCACACGGCATTGTAGGTTGAGTGGTCTACGGTCGCTCCTTCGCGGCGAACATCGCCGGGGGCAACAATGAGTAGGCGGTCCAGGCGCACCTGACTGGGGCGGCCCTGCGGATCCCATGCGCCGGTTCCGATCGGGAACCAGTAGCGCCCCCAATGTGCCTCTTGCTCGGCATCTTTGCGGTGGTCCTTGGACGTCAACTGGGCAACAACAAGCCCCTGCTGCACTCGCGAAAGCACGACAACGGGACGATCCTTGCCCTGGGTTGGGTCCTCTTCATAGGACACCCACGTCCACACGACCTCGCCGGGATCGGCATCCCCATCGGGATTTGGTTCGTATTGGAATGGAGGGAGTCCGTGTTCGCGAACGTCCCACACATTGTTTCCCTTCCCCGAGGCCTGGGCGGCGGAGGAAGAAGTACGTGCGGTGTGTGAACTGCGTGAAGAAGAGGAAGAACTGGAGGAGGAGCGTGACGAGGAACGTTTGCGTCCCTTCGAGGAACCCATTTCCTCTTTCATACTTTGGCCTGCGGCCTGGATAAAGATCGCGAGAAGTCGCTTAATGAAGTCCACGTGGTCTCCAGGTTTGATGGAACAATACCCTAAGTGTAAAGGGACGGAGGCGCTTATTCCGTGGCAAAAACGCGAGGTCGAACGCGTGCGGTTTCAAACCATGCGCATTGCCCGGGCGCAAGAGGGGTATCGCTGTTGAGCTGAGTGGGTAAAACCCCCGTCGAGACAAGCGGTCGGTGCTCTGAAGGCACAACGACAGTGGAGTCCGAGGCGTTGAAAACAACCAAAACTTGAGCGCTCATATGGACCAGGCAATCAGGTCCAGCCCAAGAGAGGCCTCGTACATGAGCAAGGGATCCAGTTCCCATTCCGTGCTCAGCTCGGGTACGCAGCGCCTGCTGGATCAACAAGACAAAGGAATGAGAAATGGCGTCTCTTGGTGGCGAATCAAAGTAAATGGCTCCAGGAAGGGCGAGCGCAAACAGAGTTCGCGCACGATGGAGCTCGCTATCCTCGTAAGGAAGTGCCGGCCATGCAGCCACGTGTCCCAAAGGATCACGGTTCATAAAAGTATTGGCGATGGCATCGCACAGCTGCGGGTTCTTCCACTCGATGTCGAGAAAAGTGTCATTGCGCAGGTGGTGGAACCAGGACTCTTGAAGAATTTCCTTCAGATCTGCATCATCCATATGCGGCAGGCTGGAGGTGAGAATAGGCAGAGTATCAGTATTAGCAACCTCCGCCATCACCAGGCGAAGTAGATGCATGAACTCTTGGCGCTCAGATGAATTCGGTCCGTAGTGTGTGAACGGCAAAGTCCCAAGATCGATACCGTCGGCTTCTGCATCAACGCATGCCCGTACGCGGCCAAGCAGCGTTGTTACCGTTTCATCGCTGGAATAAGGCCCGTTGAAATCGTGCGTATTCCATTCAGTAGAGGCGGGAAGATGGACGATGATCTTGACTCCGACCCTATGGAAATGCCTGACAAGAGCAGCGAGTTCCGGATTGACGCCCCAGATCATTTGCGGAATCGGGGAAATGAGCAGAGCATCTACGCCTACTCGAGCGAACTGAATCGCTTCCTTGCTCAGCAGCTGAGCAAGCTCATGATCAACGCGCTGGGGGATACGGCAAATTGCAGGTGAATACCACCAAGGGTGTGTGCCTTTCCGGGCAGCATGAACCAACGTCGTTACTACCTGGGTCCCCTTTGTTGCACTCACAGCACTATTCTTGCAGTTTTAGGCATCGAAAGGGTAGTTGAAGCAGTTAGGCTTATCACGTGCACACTCAGTATCCGTATAGCTCCGCAGACCGTGACCGTTACGTTTCAGAGGCTCAAAAGTCCTCTGTTCGTACAGATTTTGAACGCGATCGAGCCAGAGTGCTGCATTCCTCAGCACTTCGCCGTTTGGGCGAAAAAACACAGGTGCTGGGGCCAACCTCGGACGATTTCGTGCGCACGCGCCTGACCCACTCCCTTGAAGTTGCACAGGTGGGACGCGAGCTGGGGAAGGAACTGGGGGCCAACCCCGATGTTGTTGATGCTGCATGTTTATCCCACGACCTCGGTCATCCGCCATTTGGACACAATGGCGAACGTGCACTCAATGAACTGGCGGCTGAAATCGGCGGCTTTGAAGGGAATGCGCAGACACTGCGAATCGTTGCACGCCTTGAACCAAAGGTCATCGCTGAGGAAGGCCCCGCAGGGCTGAATCTCACGCGCGCAACCCTTGATGCGATTTGCAAATACCCCTGGGCGAAGGGCGAAGGTCCGAACCGGGAAAAATCCCTGCGAAAGTATTCTGTCTATGACGATGATCGCCCAACTTTTGAATGGATGCGTGAAGGCGTAACTCCCGGTGCACGTTGCTTGGAAGCTCAAATCATGGATCTTTCCGATGACATCGCGTACTCGGTGCACGACGTTGAAGATGCGGTCGCAACCGGAAAGATGGATCTTGAGAACTTGCGCAGCGATGCGCACACCCAGGGTGTCATCGACTCGACCATGAAGTGGTACGGGACTTCGGTTTCTGAAGACGATCTGGTTCAGGCGTTTGAGCGCCTGGTGAGCATGCCCGAATGGCTCAGTACCTTCAGTGGCTCATATGCGGATTTGGCTGCCTTAAAGGACCTCACCAGCGAACTGATCGGCCGATTTTGTAACGCGACAGTCGCGGCCACCCGTGAAATTGCAGGAGACGAACCCCTGGGCCGCTATCGCGCGGAGCTCGTTGTTCCGGCGCAAACCCGGGCAGAAATTCAGGTTCTTAAGGGCATGGCTGTCCACTATGTCATGAGCCCGCGCGAAAGCGAACCTGTTTACTATCAGCAGCGCACGCTGCTCAATGACTTGGTTGATGCTCTTATCAACGCAGGCCCCGAATATCTTGAACCTCCCTTTGCCGCTCAATGGCGCGCAACCACGGATGAGGGGAAGCGTTTGCGGGTCGTTATCGACCAAGTCGCCTCGTTGACAGATATTTCCGCCTCGCGCTGGCACGCGAAGCTGTGTGGGATGCTGTCCTCCCAGCTTTAATCAGAGGAACAGTACCGATACACATGCCCCTGCTAAGGAAGTGTCCACTCGCTAAACTGAACTCATGGCCGGCCTGATCCTCAAAGAAGACATCGCCGCCGTACGTGATGCCTCGCGCATTGAAGAAATCGTCGGCGAGCGCGTCGCACTGCGCCCTGCGGGTGTTGATTCTTTGAAGGGATTGTGCCCATTTCATGATGAACGCACGCCCTCGTTCCACGTTCGTCCCTCCCAAGGGTTTTGGCACTGTTTTGGCTGTGGAGAAGGCGGGGACGTCATCAGCTTTGTTCAGAAAGTTGATTCTCTTTCCTTTACCGAGGCCGTGGAAGCCTTGGCCCTCAAAGCTGGGATTACTTTGCGTTACGAGGCCGCGGGAAGTGGGACTCTTCGCCGCGAGGAGCCGGGGCGGCGCCAGCGCCTTCTTGATGCGCACCGCGTGGCTGAGGAGTTTTATCAGGCACAGCTCACTTCCCCCGAAGCGCATCTTGGGCGTCAATTTTTAGGACGTAGGGGCTTTGATGAAGCGATGTGCCGTCACTTCGGAATTGGCTACTCTCCGGCCTCGTGGGATGCGCTGACGCGTCACCTTCGTTCGAAGGGATTCACCGATCAAGAGATTGAAACTGCCGGCCTGGCGACTCGGGGTAACCGCGGACTTTATGACCGGTTCCGTGGAAGGCTGATGTGGCCAATCCGCGATATTACGGGCGCGACTGTTGGTTTTGGTGCCCGGCGTTTGAACGATGAGGACAAGGAATCCCCGAAGTACCTCAACACCCCTGAAACGCCGATTTATCACAAGTCCCAAGTCCTGTACGGTTTGGATCTTGCGAAGAAAGAAATCACTCAGGGACGCAGGGTTGTCATTGTTGAGGGCTACACCGATGTCATGGCTGCCCATGCTGCGGGAGTTGGGTGTGCGGTTGCAACCTGTGGCACCGCTTTTGGGGAAGAACACGTCAAGATTGTTCGCCGACTGCTGGGAGATACCGCCGATAGTGCGGCGGGAGTCGTTTTAAGTAATGGGAAGACCCATGGCGGTGAAGTGATCTTCACCTTCGATGGTGATGCGGCTGGTCAAAAAGCTGCGCTTCGTGCTTTTGATATGGATCAAAACTTTGCGGCGCAGACCTTTGTTGCCGTCGAGCCCCATGGTATGGACCCCTGCGAATTGCGGATGGCTCAAGGCGAGCGTGCGGTTATGGAGCTGGTGAACTCTCGGACCCCGCTTTTCGAGTTCGTCATTCGCTCCGTCCTGCGCCAATTGGACCTTAGGACTGCAGAGGGGCGCGTTAAAGCCCTTCGTGCCGCGGCTCCCGTGGTTGCCCGCATTCGTGACCGCGCTCTTCAACGTGAATACACCAGGTCGCTTGCCGGGTGGATTGGCATGGATATCACCGAGGTCGCACGCGCCGTGCGCTCCTCTGGGAACTCGCGCCCGGCCTCGAACGGGCGCGGGGGAGCGACTCCCGAGGCCTCGGCCCCTATGCCCGCTAGGCGCGGTCCGGAAGACCCCGTGTCAAAGATCGAACGCCAGGCCTTGGAAGCGCTGGTTCAATACCCCATGTACGTGGTGGGTTCGGGATTTGAAGAACTTGGAGGGGAGGCATTCTCGGTGCCTTCCTACCGCGCAGTTCACGACGCGATTCGAGCCGCAGGTGGGCTTGATTCCTTCGTCAAACTTCTTCGTCAGGCCGAAGAACATTTCGGTAAAGGGGAGAAAGCCACGCAAGCCGCGACTCGTGCCTTCGTTGATGACGTGCGCGAGCTGATGATTCCCGAAGTTGCAGCGGTTTTGATGGAACTTGCGGTTGCCCCGCTACCGCAAGATCGCGAAGATCAACTTCGCGCATACTGTCGTGGAGCGATGGGGGCAATGGTGCGTTTGGACGTGACGCGCAGGCTGGCCGATGCGAATGCGAACCTTCAGCGTTTGAGTGAAGATGACCCGCAGTACACTCAAGCATTCCGAGAGCTGATGCGTCTGGAAGAAGTGCGTCGCCGCTTTACCGAACGCGCACAATAGTCCTGCGGCAGGTACTACTCCAGTCCAACGCTTTCTCGCAGTTGGCGTTCAAATGTTTGAGCCACTGCGATTCCTTCATCATCCAGTGGGCCGTTGGCCGAAAGGACGGAAAACAACTCACCGTCTTCGCGTCTGCGAATCTGGCCGGTGATCACCGTTCCGGAAGGAGCCGTGACATTTCGGACAACGACCTGGGTGCGGTTCACCTTCTCGGAGAGGTCTTCCATAAAAGGACGCATTGATGAGTCACTGGATTTCAGAGTCAAAGGAGCGCGGGAAGGATCAACCCAGGTCACGCGAAGTTCCTGCTTTTCGCCGTTCCATCGCGCGTTTTGGATTTCGTACCACATTCCCGAATCAACAACGTGATCCTCTTCGATCAGGATCAAAGCAAAACGCCCCGAAACCAGAATCCGCGAATCGGAAAGCTCAATATGAGGCGAATTGACGTCCCCTGTGGGAACAATGTCTTGCCAGGCCGGTTTTGTATTTTCAGTTTCCGTGCTCATTGCAGTGTCACCACCGCTGGAATCGAGATACCGGGAGCATGCGTCCACAGGCGAACATCATCCAGTGCGGCGCGAGCACCGAAAAGTCGTACATCTTGGGAATCTGAAGCGAAGAGATTCATATCCGCACGCATCGATGCTTGAGCAAGAGAAGAAGGGGAGTGATCAGGCATCGAACAACGCAGCTGGCGTGTGTCTTTGCTCCCGCGTTCCAAAGAGCGTGAGGCCCGATCAAGAAGTGCGTTTTCAATGGTTTCTGCAGATGCGAAGTCCTCGCTTGTTGCCGCAGACTTCGGCAGTGTCTGAGCGATGCAATCCCAATTGGCCGTTGTCTGAGCGGCCTGTTCTGAGTTCGCAAAAGCAGAAGTCGTTTGTGAAGGCTGGGGGAGGGCTAAATCTGAAGAGGAGCCGGTACGAACAATCCAAGAAGGTGTCTTTCCGCTCTGGCCAATCAGTCGCTGTGCAAGCGCATCAACATCATGCTCGCCCTCATCCACGTCAAGCGCGTAGGCATTCGCCAATTGCACTGCCGAGGCGTAGCGCCCCAGTGCGACTGCGCTGAGTTGGCGTGCTTCTTCACTCGAGGTGATGGTCGGGTTTGCCGCGGTCTGAAGATCTCGACGAGCTGAGATCACCAGCCACGAGACGAAATCCTTCACCGTGTAGGGAGCTTCTGCAATCGTGTCGGGCTGGGGGAGTGAAGCGGCATCCTCGCGGCCTTTCCAGGGCTCCCATACTCCTCCGAGGAATTCCAAGCGTTCCCGGGAACTCGTTGCTACGGCCTCGAGAGCGGAAGAACACGAGGCGCACTGGGTGGCAAGGGAAGCAAGGGAATGTGCGCGTTCGGCGGCCGCGGCCTCGGTGCGCGCAGAGGTATCACGAGAGAGCGCGAAACCGGTCAAAGCGGGCAGGCTGCTGGTGGATTCCACGTGGATTCCACACGCTCCAAGAGAAAGAGCGCAGGCAGCAACGAACGCAGTGAAGAGTTTCGGGTGTTTCACAACAACATCATCCCATGGTCAAAAGACGAGTACGATTGCCTAGAATACCGTGTCGCGTGAAGGAGTGAAGGTGGCACCCACACAGATTGAAGAACAAGTCCGTGCACTGGTTGAAGGTATTGTCACCGGGGCCGGAGCCGAACTTGATGCGGTGACTATTCTCAAGCAGAATGGCGCCCTGGTCTGCCGAATCACCGTTGAAGAGCCCCTGGGAAGCGAAAAGCTATCCTCGGATGCGCTCGCGGATATCTCACGCGCAATCTCCAAAACCATGGATGCCGCTGACCCGATTTCTGACGCATACATGCTGGAAGTCTCCACCCCCGGTCTGGAACGCGAATTGAAGAAACCTGACCATTGGAAGCGCCAAATTGGCGGATTGGTCAGCGTCAAGATGCGAAATGGTGACAAATTTGTGGGACGGGTCAGCAATGCCGACGATAAAGGCGCTACTGTAGATACTGGCGCTGAAAGCCACACAATTGCATATGACGAGATCAAGAAGGCGCGTTCGCGCGTCGACTTCGGCTCGTGGGAATGAGGGACGCTATGGAAATCGATATGACCGCCCTGCGAATGGTCGAACATGAGAAAGGGGTATCGCTCAATACCCTTGTTGATGCCATTGAAGAGGCATTGCTGAAGGCGTACCACAACATCCCTGGCGCAATTGCAAAGGCTCGAATTGAGATCGATAAGCGTACGGGTCGCGTAACCGTTATGGCCACCGAAGAAGACGAAGAGGGTAACCCCATCGGCGAATTCGATGACACCCCCAAGAACTTCGGCCGTATTGCACAATCCACCGCGCGTTCCGTCATCATGCAGCGCCTGCGCGATGCTGATGATCAGCGCGTTTTGGGTGACTTTGCCGGCAAGACCGGTCAGATTGTGACCGGCGTTGTGCAGCAGTCGCGTGACTCCCGCCTGACCACCGTAAGGCTGGCTGACGATTTCGAGGCCATTCTTCCCGATTCTGAGAAGGTCCCCGGAGAGGACTACTCGCACGGAACCCGCCTGCGCGCACTGATCGTTTCCGTCGAGCGTACCGAACGCGGTGCTCGCATCACCCTTTCGCGCACCCACCCCGGATTGGTCAAAGGCCTATTCGAGCGTGAAGTTCCTGAGATTCAAGAGGGCTTGGTCCGAATCAAGGCCATTGCCCGCGAAGCTGGTCACCGCTCCAAGATTGCCGTGGTTGCTACTCGCGAAGGCGTGAATGCCAAGGGCGCGTGCATTGGCCCGATGGGCTCGCGTGTTCGTGCGGTCATGACAGAGCTCGGTGGCGAGAAGATCGACATTGTGGACTGGTCTGAAGATCCGGCACGTTTCGTTGCGAATTCGCTGTCCCCGGCGCGCGTGGCTCGCGTTGTCGTTCACTCTGTGGAGCAACGCACTGCAACAGCTATCGTTCCCGACTTCCAGCTTTCGCTGGCAATCGGTAAGGAAGGGCAGAACGCTCGACTTGCGGCGCGCCTGACCGACTACCACATCGACATCCATTCCGACACTGAGAATGGCGAAGAAGGACTGGCATCGCGTTCGTCTACACCAGATGACGTGATCAGTCGCTCACAATCCGATGGCTTGGAAGAGGACTGACTCGGCTAAGCTTAAAGGCGTGTCTGACTCCACTCTGATGCTTCGCACCTGTGTGGGGTGTGGATTACGCGCGCAACGTGCGGAACTTATCCGTGTTGTTGCGACCTCTGACGGGGATCTTCATGTTGATCACCGTCGCAACCTTCCCGGTCGGGGAGCGTGGTTTCATCCCGAGGCCCGCTGCCTAGACCTCGCCCGCCGCAAGCGGGCGCTCGGGCGTTCACTGCGTCGATCAGTAGAAATGACTGATGAACAGTGGGCTGAACTGGGGAAGGAAATTCTGTCTGCGGCGCACAGGGCGCCGGACAACGAGTAGCGAAAGCGGGTTGAAAGCCCATGGGCACCCGATGAGTACCCAGCGATGAGCTGCCTGCATTATCAGTGATACGTCTCCGTTCGGGGACGTTCCCGAACAAGGAGAAAAGTGGCAAAACTGCGTGTCCACGAGCTCGCCAAAGAGCTCGGAATCCCCAGCAAGGAATTGCTGGCCTACCTGCGAGACAAGGGCGAATACGTTAAAGCTTCTTCGTCCGCACTTGAACCGCCCGTAGCGCGTGAAGCGCGCGAGCACTTTGAAAAGCTTTCCGGTTCAGCATCGGGTGACGCTAAGAGCACCCCGAAGAAGGCGGCCCCCAAGCCCAAGGCAAAGGCTTCCGCCAAGACCGCTGAGACCGCCTCGGCAGCACCCGCACAGGACGACGCTCCTGCATCTGCCGAAGCTCCCAAGCCTTCTGCTCATAAGCCTGGGCCTCGTGCGCCCAAGGCAGCAGCACCAAAGGCCACAGCTTCCGAAAAGGCTGAAGCTGCCCCCCGCGCTCCCAAGCCGGCACCGCGCCAGGCTCGTGGAAGCAGCGAGGAAGCCCCCAAGCCTGCAGCTGGCGCTCCGAAGCCCGGAGCTCCTCGCGCCCCGCGTCCCGGTGGCTCTGCAGCCAAGCCGGGTGCGCCTCGTCCCGGAGCGCCCCGTCCCGGTGGTCCTCGCCCCGGAAACAACCCCTACGCATCCAGCCAGGGTATGCCCCGTCCCGGTGGTAGCCAGGGTGGTCGCGGTGGAAACCGTCCCGCACGTGGCGCACAGGGTGAACGTCCCGCACGTCCCGGTGGTCCTCAGGGAGCACGTCAGGGTGGGCCTCGTCCGCAGCGCAGTGGCGCACCTACCGGCGGCGGCCCGCGTCCAAACCCGGGAATGATGCCCGGACAGGCGAATTTCGCTCGCTCGGAGGGTCCTGCACCTTCTTCTGATCGTCCTCGTGGTGGCCGAGGCCGCGGTACCCGTCCCGGTGGCGGTAACGGCGGCGGTCAGGGCGCTCCCGGAGCAAATGCCGGTGGCGGTTTCGCTCCGCCTCGCGGTGGTCGCGGTGGCGGCCGCGGCGCAACGCCGGGCGCGTTCGGTCGCGGTGGCGGCAAGAGCTCGCGCGGACGTAAGTCGAAGCGCGCAAAGCGTCAAGAGTTTGAACAGCAGAACGCACCCGTCATTGGCGGCGTTTCGATTCCTCGTGGCGATGGACAGCAGATCCGCATCCGTCAGGGTGCTTCTCTTGCTGACTTCGCTGAGAAGATCAACGTCAATCCCGCAGCGCTGGTGACCGTCCTCTTCCACCTGGGAGAGATGGCAACTGCCACGCAGTCGCTGGATCAGGACACCTTCGAAGCACTGGGCGCAGAGCTCGGCTACGACGTCAAGGTTGTTTCGCCTGAAGATGAGGATCGTGAACTGCTCGAGTCCTTCGACATCGACCTCGAAGCCGAAGAACTGGACGACGCAGAGAACATGCAGCCGCGTCCCCCGGTCGTCACGGTCATGGGCCACGTCGACCACGGTAAGACCAAGCTGCTCGACGCGATCCGTCACACCGACGTTGTCGACTCTGAGCACGGTGGTATTACCCAGCACATTGGTGCCTACCAGGTGCAGGTGAAGTCCGAGGATGGAACTCCTCGCCGTATCACCTTCATCGATACCCCCGGTCACGAGGCCTTCACCGCTATGCGTGCCCGTGGTGCGCAGGTCACCGATATTGCGATCCTTGTGGTTGCAGCGGATGACGGTGTCATGCCTCAGACCGTTGAAGCAATCAACCACGCGCAGGCCGCCGGCGTGCCGATCGTTGTTGCCGTCAACAAGATCGATAAGGAAGGCGCGAACCCCGATAAGATTCGCGCCCAGCTCACCGAGTACGGCCTGGTTGCCGAAGAGTACGGCGGCGACGTCATGTTCGCCGATATCTCAGCCAAGCAGCGCAAGGGTATCCGTGAGCTTCTCGAGGCCGTGCTGCTGACCGCTGATGCAGCTCTGACCCTTGAAGCGAACCCCGATACCGATGCCCGCGGTGTTGCTATCGAAGCGAATCTGGATAAGGGACGCGGTGCAGTGGCGACCATGCTGGTTCAGCGCGGTACCCTGCGCGTCGGCGATTCCCTGGTTGTCGGTTCTTCGCACGGCCGTGTTCGTGCAATGTTCGACGACAGCGGTAACGATGTTGCCGAGGCCGGTCCCTCGACCCCCGTTGCAGTGCTGGGCTTGACTTCGGTTCCTCGCGCTGGTGACTCCTTCTTGGTTGCCACCGATGACCGTACTGCCCGCCAGATCGCTGATAAGCGCGAGGCCGCAGAGCGTCAGGCCATGTTGGCCAAGCGCCGTAAGCGCGTCTCCCTTGAGGACTTCGATAAGGTCCTTAAGGAAGGCGAGGTTGATACCCTCAACCTGGTCATTAAGGGTGACGTCTCCGGTGCTGTTGAAGCCCTGGAAGACTCGCTGCTGCGCATCGATGTCGGCGAAGAAGTTGCTCTTCGCATCATCCACCGCGGTGTTGGTGCAATCACCCAGAACGATGTCAACCTGGCAACCGTGGACAACGCGGTCATCATTGGCTTCAATGTCCGCCCGGCTGAACGCGTTCAGGAACTGGCCGACGCCGAGGGCGTCGAGATCAAGTACTACAACGTCATCTACTCGGCGATCGACGATGTCGAGGCCGCGATGAAGGGCATGCTCAAGCCGATCTACGAAGAGGTCGCACTGGGCAGCGCGGAGATCCGTCAGGTCTTCCGTTCCGGCAAGTTCGGCAACATCGCAGGTTCGATTGTCCGCAATGGCACCATCAAGCGTGGAACCAAGGCTCGCTTGGTCCGCGATGGTGTGGTTGTTGCAGACAACCTGGAGATCGCATCGCTTCGCCGCGAGAAGGACGATGTCACCGAGGTCCGCGAGGGCTACGAATGTGGTATCACCTTGGGTTACAAGGACATTCAAGAAGGCGACATCATCGAGACCTGGGAAATGCGCGAAAAGCCGCGTGACTGAGGTCTTCGCTGAGACAAGGGTTTGGGCCCCGCACCTGGTGGTGCGGGGCCCAAACTTTAGTTCTCTGAGCCGCTGTTTCGAGCACGGCGTGATTGACTGCACTCAAAACAGCGAGGGAGCGATTACATGCCGCCCATGATCTGTGCGACGAGGATTTTGCCGATCATGGCAACGGGGTAGACCAGCGCATAGCCCAAGGAGACACGCGGATCCATATTTGTGCGAGAGTTTGCGAAGGCAAGGACTGCAGGCTGTGTTTGAGCACCAGCGAGCAGACCGGAGAGCTTCGTTCCCCCCATCTTGAACAACCAGCGCATGACAACGTACAGGCCAACGGCCATGATCGAGGTCATGATGATGCCCAGCAAGAGGATCTGCAGCCAGGTTCCAGAGGTGAAGGCCTTTTCGATCTGTCCACCTGCGTTAGCACCCGCTTGTGCGAGGAAGACCAGAAGGCCGAACTCTGCCAAGACCTGACCGGCCGTGAAAGGCATCGCGGTCACGAAGGGACCAATGCGTCCCAGGCGTCCGAAGATCAGGCCGACGATCAATGTTCCAGCAGCCGAACCAATCGAGAAGTAAGCACCGGTTGGGGTAAAGATCGGGATTTCGCCAATCAGAATGCCCAGTGCCATGCCGACGCCCAAGGCGATTGGGTTCAGGTCGGAGAGGCCTCGTGCAGAGTCACCAAAGAACTTCGTAATCTCGCGCATCTTTGAGGTCGGGGCCACGACACGAACGCGGTCGCCCTGCTGAAGGATCAGTCCGGGTTCGGCGATCATATCGACGTCGCCTCGGCGCACACGGGAAATTGTTGCGGAGTATTTATCCGCCAGGCCCAGTTCTTCAACGGTATGACCGGCGAGCTTCGGGTTAGAAATCGTCACGCGACGGAAGTCCAAGTAGGCGCGGTCTTCGATCAAGGAGTGCGAAGAGGGGTGACCGAGTTCAGTTGCAACTCGGGCAACCAACTCACGCGGGCCAACGACGGTCACCAAGTCACCCTGGTCAAGGGTGTCGTTCAGTGAAGGACGCATGATGGGGCCGGTTTCACCTCGGCGCAGACGTGAGAAGGTCACCTTTGAACCCATCATTGTGTGGATATCGCCGATGCAGGGATGGTCGCCACGCTCGACGCGAATTGTACGGTTTGCTAGGGGAGAGGGAGCATCTTTATCGCGCTTGCCGTAAGAGAGAGCTGCTGCGGAAGCGATAAGCATTCCGACGACGCCGAAGAGGTAAGCAATCGAATAACCGACCGTCGCAAGGTCCAGCTTTCCTGAGGCCTCGCCAGCAGCGGCCAAGGCGGGAGTGTTGGTTACCGACCCGGCGAAGGTGCCCGCGATGAGTGCGGGGTCCATTCCCCACATGCGGCCGATGACCTCACCGGCGGCTGCGGATACGCCGTAAAGGGCAACCATGGCCAAAATTGGTCCCACCGCGCTCTTGATGTTGTGGAAGAAGGAAGCGCCGGAGTTCATACCGATAGCGAAGGCGAAGAGCGCAAGGCCAAGTGTGCCCAGCTCTCGGGTGACGCGTAGGTGAATTCCGTAGGTTTCAGCCCATGCGGACAGGATGATTGCAAGGAAAAGGACAGCTGCTGCGCCCAGTCCGATGCCCTTGATCTTGATGTGGCCAAAAGCCATTCCCACGCCAATGAGGAGGAACAAGAATAGGACGGGCTGATCAGCAAGCTTGGTAAATAAGATCTCCACTGTGAGGGCTCCATTGTCTGGTGATCAGGATTTTTTCTATCCGTTTTCAGTATCTGACTCTTCTGGAAAAGGACAAAATGGGCGATTCGCAAGATTCTGCGGAAATGGTGCTAATTGCTCTTAGCTCACGTCTGACAAATTTTCGATTTTGAGGCCAAGGTCCCAGTTATCTTGCACTGTGAGATCAAAAGGCCGATGGTGACGCAAGCCCGTACGGTTAGAGACGTGATGAAGCTTCGCATTTCAGGAATTCTCGTCTCGGTCATCGTACCCAGGCGTGCGATTCCTGCCGTGTGAATTGTCGGATGGAACGCACGCCACAATCCCCGCGCACTTGCGCTACGCGTTTTCGGCCTCGGGAACAGAGAAGAACGCGCCCGCACCTGTGAAGGGGATTTTTTCATGCCAACACCCCATGATTCGCGCAAGGAATTGCGGCGCAAACCGTGCTCCTTGAAGCGGAAGCGTAGAACCGACTGGAAGGCTGATGATGACTGAAGAAAAACGCCAGGTCATGACCGGCGCACAGGCCATTGTGAATACCCTTGAAGCCCTGGGGGTCACCGACGTCTTCGGTATGCCCGGTGGAGCAATTCTTCCCACCTATGACCCCTTGATGAGCTCGTCACTGCACCACATCTTGGTTCGCCATGAACAGGGCGCAGGACATGCCGCTCAAGGCTATGCACTGGCAAGCGGGAAGGTCGGTGTTGCGATCGTGACCTCGGGTCCGGGTGCAACGAATACCTTGACCGCAATCGCAGACGCAAATATTGATTCGGTCCCGATCGTTGTGATTTCCGGCCAGGTCGGCGCCTCGCTGATCGGAACTGATGCATTCCAGGAAGCTGACATCGTTGGGGCATCAATGCCCTTGGCAAAGCATTCTTTCCTGGTCACTCGCGCGGCTGAGATCCCCCAGCGCCTTGCTGAAGCCTTCCACATCGCCTCGACCGGTCGCCCCGGTCCGGTCCTCGTGGACATCACCCGTTCGGCTCAGGTCGAAGAATTTGAATACCATTGGCCGGTTGAGCTGCAGCTTCCCGGCTATGAGCCCGCATTTGAGCCCGTTCCGCGCCAAATTGCTCGCGCTGCTGAGGAAATTGCGCGAGCGCAGGCTCCCGTGCTCTACGTCGGTGGTGGCCTCGTCCGCGCCCGTGCGGAAGAGGAACTACGCACGCTGGTGGAACTGTCCGACGCGCCCGTCGTGACAACGCTTCCCGCACGTGGAGCTTTCCCCGATTCTGACCCGCACAACCTCAAGATGCCGGGAATGCACGGTACGGTTCCAGCGGTTGGCGCATTGCAGCGCGCGGACTTGATTGTGGCTCTGGGTGCGCGCTTCGATGACCGCGTGACCGGCCAGCTGGACTCCTTCGCACCTCGCGCACGCATCGTGCACGTCGATATTGATCTGGCCGAGATGTCGAAGAATCGCTATGCAGACGTGGCCGTGGTTGCGGATTTGAAGCCTGCCTTGGCTGCCCTGAATGCTGCCCTTCCCGAGGCCTATGAGCGCTTGGGGCGCCCCGATCTTTCGGGATGGTGGCGTTACCTTAACCGCCTGCGTGAGAAGTATCCGCTGGGCTGGAGCGAGCCAAGCGACGGTTTCATGGCTCCCCAAGAGGTGATCTCAAAGCTTTCTGAGATTGCCGGTCCCGATGCGATTTACGTGACCGGTGTGGGCCAGCACCAGATGTGGGCTGCTCAGTTCCTCCAGCTGGAAAAGCCATCCCACTTCATTTCTTCATGTGGTTTGGGAACCATGGGATACTGCATTCCCGCAGCGATGGGCGCACAGGTTGGCGTCCCCGAATCGGTCGTCTGGGCGATTGACGGTGACGGTTCCTTCCAGATGACCAACCAGGAATTGGCAACGTGCACCGTGAATGGAATTCCTGTGAAGGTCGCCTTGATCAACAACTCCGTGTTGGGAATGGTGCGCCAGTGGCAGACGCTGTTCTACGGTGAGCGCTACTCGAACACGACCCTGAACCCGCAAGACGGCGAGCAGATTCCGAACTTCGAGATGCTTGCTCAGGCCTATGGAATGGCCGCGCGGACCGTGCGCAATGCTGAGGATATTGAAGAGGCCATTGAATGGGCCATGTCAATTAACGATCGTCCAGTTTTGTTGGACTTTAGGGTTTCTAAAGATGCTATGGTGTGGCCGATGGTTGCAGCCGGCGTCCCCAATGACGATATCCGCTATGCGCGAGATATCGCCCCTGACTGGGAGGTGGAAGACTGATGAGGCATACGCTTTCTGTTCTGGTGGAAAACAAGCCCGGCGTGCTGACCCGCGTCTCCGGTTTGTTTGCTCGCCGAGCCTTCAACATCAAGTCATTGACGGTGGGGGAGACCGAGCATCCCGATATTTCCCGCATGACCATCATTGTTGATGCGGATACTGCCCCCATTGAGCAGGTCAAGCGTCAACTGGGCAAGCTGATTAATGTCCTGAAAATCGTTGAGCTTAACCCTGACGAGGCCGTCGAGCGTCGCATGCTGCTCATGAAGGTCCGTGCTGATGACACGTGCCGGACCTCGGTGCTGCAGATCGTGGATTTGTTCCGCGCACACGTCGTTGATGTCCATCCCGAAGCGGTCGTTATTGAATCGATCGGTTCACTACCCAAGCTGGAGGCGCTGCTGCGGGCACTTGAGCCCTACGGCGTCACCGAACTCGTTCAATCGGGCGCCGTGGCGATCGGCCGCGGTGACCACTCGATTACGGATCAACTAAAGGAGAATTAACAATGGCAGAGATCATCTACGATGACGGCGCAGACCTGTCGCTGATCCAGTCCAAGAAGGTAGCCATCATTGGTTACGGTTCCCAGGGACATGCACACGCGCTTAACCTGAAGGATTCCGGCGTTGACGTGGTCGTTGGTCTGCGTCCCGGTTCCTCTTCGTGGGCCAAGGCCGAGGCCGCTGGCCTCGAGGTGAAGGATGTTCCCGAGGCCGTCGCCGAGGGTGACGTCGTCTCCATCCTCCTGCCCGACCAGGTCCAGCGCTACGTGTACGCCGAGCAGGTTGCCCCCAACCTGAAGGAAGGCGCAGCCCTGCTCTTCGCACACGGCTTCAACATCCGTTACGGCTACATCGAGGTCCCCACCGGCCACGATGTCATCATGGTTGCCCCCAAGGGCCCCGGCCACAAGGTCCGCGAGACCTACACCCAGGGCAAGGGCACCCCGGATGTCGTCGCCGTTGAGGTTGACGCTTCCGGTCAGGCTTGGGACCTCGTTCTGTCCTACGCCAAGGCTATTGGCGGTACCCGCGCAGGCGTCATCAAGACCACCTTCACCGAAGAGACCGAAACTGATCTCTTCGGCGAGCAGGCAGTTCTGTGTGGCGGTGTCTCCCACCTGATCCAGGCTGGCTTTGAGACCCTGGTTGAGGCTGGCTACCAGCCCGAGATCGCCTACTTCGAGGTCTGCCACGAGATGAAGCTGATCGTCGACCTGATCAACGAAGGTGGCATCACCAAGCAGCGTTGGTCCTGCTCTGACACCGCTGAGTACGGCGACTACATCTCTGGTCCGCGCGTGATCGACGAATCTTCCAAGCAGGCTATGCGCGACATCCTGACTGATATTCAGGACGGTACCTTCGCGCGCCGCTTCATTGAGGACCAGGACAATGGTGCTCTTGAGTTCAAGGCTCTGCGCGCCGAGGAAGAGTCTCACCCGATCGAGGCCACCGGCCAGAAGCTGCGTAAGGCTTTCGGTTGGACCCAGGCCGATGAGGACTACACCGAAGGTAGCGCTGCTCGCTGAGCTGATGCGATCTAAGGTTCGGCTGGCTTCCTAAGCTGACCTGACTACTGATTAAGACAGAGGTTTTAATCAAACGGCTGTGGGCCGGTGCGTACGCACCGGCCCACAGCTTTTTGTGCCAGCAAAAGACACACGAAGTTGGTAAATGTCATGCCTCATAGCCTGTGTCTTTTGGTGACTTCGTGTGGAGGGGCGAGGACAGCCCCTGGATAACCTGCGCATTTTCTCGACTTCATGTGACAAACGCTCCCTGTTTGGCTGAGGAAACGAAGGAAACTTCGGTCTAGTTAAGAACAACGTGTGCCTATTGAAGCTTTCCTGTGTCAAAGCCAGCTACACACGCACAGCGCCACCCGTATTCGCACGCACATCAACAAAATTGGTGCAAATATGCTGAAAGTTGGCGAATAGTATCCTGGTGAAACTGTCTGAATGTCCCGTGAATTTGTAAGATGACTTATGTGGTGACTGAGACCTGACTCACGTGTCACTTTTCAGTCGCGCATCCATATCATTCATCCAGAAGGACCAAAGATGACCCTCCGTCGATATGGGCGGGCCCTGGCAGCCGTCTCAGGTGCGGCACTCATGTGTGCTTCGCTCTCCGTGCCGGCACTGGCAACCCCCGAAAGTGACACGCAACCCGGCAACGCAGCCACGGCCTCGGCAAGTGAAACAACGCCGGCTCCCATCACCGTTACTGCAACGCGAAGCGACAAACTGGGGGACAAAGTCTACGTCGGGGATACCCTCACGTATACCTTCACCTACACGAACCAGACTGACAGTGCTCTGACCGTATTCCCGAAGGAATCAAACCTTTCTGGCGTCCTGACGACCGGTGCACCGAACTGTCGCTGGCACAATCTTTCTGCACACACCACTAAGCAGTGCACCAGCGCGACGTATACAGTGACCGAGGCCGACCTAGCAGCCGGTTCCTTCACCCCGACCTCGGCCTGGGCGGCGACCCGTGACCGCAATGGCAACGACGTGATCGCCGGTGGAATTTCCGCCAATGCCGAGGCCGTCACCGTTCTTCCCGGCTCTCGCGCACCTGAACCCGACCCGGTGGAAACCCCTAAGGACTACGCGATCGGCGAGGTCGCACGCCTGGCCTCGCCCGGGGTGGCGGGCTTTAAATGCCATCGCATCCCCGCGCTGACCACTGCCACCAACGGCTGGATCATCGCTGCGTGGGATGGACGCCCCGAAACCTGCCAGGACGCACCCCAAGCAAACTCGATCGTCTACCGCATTTCGAAGGATGGCGGTAAGTCGTGGACGCCGATCCAAACTGCTCTAGCTGGGACGCCCGGCGCGACTAAGGTCGGTTTCTCTGATCCTTCTTTTGTCGTCGATCGCACCACCGGGACGATCTTCCTCTTCTCGGTGAAGTCCTTTGATGCGGGACTTTTCCAGTCGCAGCTGGGAACCGATCCCAACGCTCGCAACATCCTTCACGCACACGTTGTCGAGTCGCACGACAACGGTCAGACGTGGGTGAATCCCCGCACGATTACCGATCAGGTGACGCAGGGGCATGACGACCAGTGGTTCACGCGTTTCGCATCTTCTGGTGAAGGCATCCAGCTGCGCTACGGCGCGCATGCCGGTCGCTTGATTCAGCAGTACGCGGTCGCAAATGCTGGTAGCACCTCGCTCATGGCCGTTTCGGTCTACTCGGATGACCACGGCGCAAGCTGGAAGCCGGGGGCACCTAGCGAGGGCAGCGCTGATGAGAATAAGGTTGTCGAGCTCTCCGACGGTCGCCTGCTGCTCAACTCTCGTACTCAGGGAACCGCGGGCCAGCGCCTCGAGGCGATTTCTTACGATGGTGGCCAGACCTGGGGACCTTTCCGCCACAACTGGGACCTGACGGATCCTCGCAACAATGCCTCGATCATTCGCGCATACCCGAATGCGCCTCAGGGCTCGGCGCGTGCTCGCGTGCTGCTCTTCTCGAACGCGGATTCCTCCAGTGCCCGCGCGAATGGAACGATTCGCGTGTCCTACGACGATGGCTTTACCTGGAATGAGGGCAAGGTCTTCGAAAGCGGAGACATGGCCTACTCGACCCTGCACGCGCTGAATGATGGAACCTGGGGCCTGCTGTATGAGACCGGTGGGTACAAGAACATTGATTTCATGCGCGTTGACGCTGCGTACCTGGGCTTGAGCGACCCGGGCGAGGACATTGCAACTACTCCGCAGCCGACCCCTTCGGTCGATCCGCAGCCCGCGCCCACGCCGGCTCCGACGGTAGAGCCGACTCCGGCTCCCACGGCGGCACCTACTCCCTCGGTGGACCCGACTCCGGCCCCGTCAGTCGATCCCACGCCTGCTCCGCAGCCCGCCCCTGATCCTGAGCCGACTCCGGCCCCCGATCCCACGCCTTCCGCAACACCCGCGCACTGGGTGAACACCGGCGCTGGCTGGAAGTGGCAGCTCGAGGACGGCAGCTTCGCGGCCTCGCAAAGCGTCGTCATTGGCGATGCGACCTACCGTTTCAATGCCGATGGAATCATGGTCACCGGTTGGGACCAGCAGGACGGAAAGTGGAGCCACTACACCTCCTATGGTGCGCGCACGAATGGCTGGTTCGAGGAGGCCGGTCACTGGTACTACTTCGATTCGAGCACGGGTGTCATGAAGATCTGGTGGGCGCAGATTGACGGCCACTGGTACAACTTCGGACTTGATGGCCGCATGGTGACCGGCTGGAGGAACCTCGACGGGCACTGGTACCGCTTTGGAACTGACGGTCATATGGCGACCGGATGGCAGCGAATTGGCCTGTCCTGGTACTACTTCGGGAACGATGGTCAGATGCGTACCGGCTGGCAGATGATCGATGGTCGCTGGTACTACTTCGCTCGTTCGGGAGCGTGGATCTGAGCTGATCCTCTGATGTGTCGTTGATTAACGAGGCCGGGGCCGGGGAGTGCGATTATGCTCCCCGGCCCCGGTTTTCTTTGGGATTGCTATCGGGGTAGGTAAGCAAGTCCACGTTCCGTGCCCACGGTTCCCCGGTCGAGGGATTGCTATCGGGACAGGGAAGCGAGGGGAAGGAGAGGGCTAGGCCTCGTCGGCGGAGGACTGGTCTTCTTCGATCGTCGCCAGCGCAACCTGGGTTGCACCTGCTCGCGCGTTCCAGCCGAGGACTCCGACGGTGAGAGCGCCCATCACAAGAAAAATGAGGCTGGTCGAGGTTGAGCCAGCTGAGTGCATGAAGGCCATTGCAATGACGGCGATTCCTTGCGCGGTTCCCAAGACTCCGCCCATGAAGAGGAGGACCCACACGGCTTGATGGCCTGCATTCCAGGCGTGCGAGCCGACCGGGATATCGCGCAGATAGAGGCCGAGGGGAGGGCGAACGGCTTGGTTGCGGACCAGAAGCCCGGTCACGAAGAGGTGGAGGCCGGCAATGACAACGATGAGTGCGGCGCAAACCAGAAGGATAGTGACCAGGGTGTTCATGTGTTTCCTCTCGACTGTTCCAGACTAGCAGGATCGTGGGGAGAGGAAATTTCCAGAAGGTTTCTTCGCGGTCTGGCAGAATGAGGCCATGGGTTTGTCGAAGAAGCTCTTGAGCAAAGATGAAGTCGTTGTTCGCCACATGCACACGCACATCAAGGTGCTGCTGTGGAGGATCGTGGCGGTTGTGCTGCTGCTTGCTGCCGCGATTGTTGGATCGGTGTTTGTGCCTGTGGACTCGCGAAAGTGGGCGCTGCCCGCGATTTGGATCGTCTTTGTGATCGTGGCGATTCCGCTGTTCGTCATTCCTTGGCTGAAGTGGTTGTCGGCGACCTACACGGTGACGACGAAGCGGATCATTACGCGCTCGGGTATTTTCCAGCGCACGGGGCACGACCTGCCGCTCAGTCGTATCTCGGACATTCAGATGGTCAAGGATCTGAACGATCGCCTGTTCGGATGTGGAACTCTGGCCTTACAGACCTCGGCTGACGACCCGCTGCTGTTGCACGATGTGCCGAATGTGGAGATCGTGCAGGTGGAGATCTCGAACCTGCTGTTCAACGACGTTCAAGGAGCGATCGACGCCGACCCGAATTCGTGAGGGGTACGCGGCAGTAGCTCTAAACTACTCATTCGGAAGCTGGAATGTAGACGCACGGAACTGTATCGGCGCTCTCTTCTAAATTTGGGCTTAGCCCGGTGTCTCCGCCATTAATCTGGATGGGTCATTCGCATCAGACTATTCTTCCTACGGCTACAGCGTCACCACTGCGGCGTTCGGAGTTCCTATTAAAGTCCGTGACTATGATAAGGGACAGATCAGCCATACAAGCGGCACCTCTATTGCAACCCCCATCGTTGCCGCGTCTCTTGCGTTGGCACGTCAAAAGTGGCCTGACGCAACGTCGAATCAGCTCCTGCAGCTGCTTATACACACCGGTTCAAACGCCCAGAATGCGTGGAACAACCGCACGGGCTATGGAGCCGCCAACCCCGTTGCGCTCATCAATACGAATCCCTCTCAGTATTCTGATGAGAATCCCGTGAGCCAAAAGGCTGACGACGCGTACCCCACCACTGAGATGGTCCGCGACTACGGGGACGGGCGCGCTGAGGCGCCGCTGGGCAGGTTTGACGATACGTACGTGTGTCGAGGAACGGACGACATCTACATCCACGCGTAATTCCTGCCCCAGACACCGCATCTGGGTACCAGCCCCGCATTCCACCGGAAGTAACCCCATGACACACACGCCGTCAGCGCCCAGCGCACCGCTGCGCGCGAGACCTTGGCACGCGGGTCGGCCGCTTGACTCACGTCTTGGCGCCACACGTGGGCACACTCTGGGCGCCGGTAGCGGCGCACGCTCACATGCAAAATCGTGGGGCGCCACCCGCAGGGCTCGTACGCTAAGCGCCTGACCACCGTGCCACGAGAAATTCCCTGGCACCCGCAGCGTCGACACCACCGGTCCTCACCAGTAATACGGCACGCCAACACTGCATGGTCTGCCTCAATGCGCTGACCCGTCACCTCCAACCCCAGGTCATCCAGGCGCGTGAACGCGCTCAGATCAGGGCGATCAAAGATAGTATTGGGCATGTCGAGGTCTTTCGGATGGACGGTGTAGGAATCTCCGTCATCGGAAGACCTCGCCCCCTGCCCGGCCGCGACACCCCCAACCCCGCCCACAACACCTACACCCTCAAATGCGAAGAGCCGCCATACCGTCACCCTAACAAGGCCCATGTACATCTGCGGCACGCGTGGTGATGGAAGCCTTGCATTGGGGCCTGCGTCACTGATGTGCGAAAGGGGCCGTCCGTGGTGTTCCGCGGGCGGCCCCCAGCAGCCTAACGCTCAGCCCTTGCGTTCAATAGAGGAAACGCAAGTAATGTCCTTCTGGCATTGCGGGGGATGTACAACATTGACTAGTGCCTGTCGCTAGTTGAATGTTGGATCGCCTGGTCGTGCTCGCATCATCATTTCGTAATGCCCTCTATGTGCTCCATCGTCAATAGTTGAAAATACCTCTTCAAAAGCGTTAAGCAGCTGCATTGGTTTCCAAGAAGAAATTTCGTAAATCTCTGAACCGATCGCGGAGTGAGAAGTTGAATTACAGAATGCGAGCAAAATTGCCACCTTTTTATTGGTTGATAGGCCCAGCGATGTGATTGACCCCTTTTCGCCAATGTCGAGGAAATATGACTCGATAATGCGACGCATCACGTTGCCAAGCAGAGGAAACTTTGGCGACGGAATAGGCCGGCCTTTTGTGCTCTTGATGAGATTGCGACAACGTCTAATTTCTGCCCAAAGGTCGTTGTATTCGTTAGTGATACGTGATGTGGCTTCTGGGCCGGAAATAACCGATCCTCCCTCATCTTTGGAAATTAGATAGAAGCCGGCAACGTTATCGTCATTATTGTTGTCACTGAGATAGCTGTAGGCAACTTCCTTAAGAAAGCGGGTATTGTGTGAGGTTATGACAACCTGTTTAACTGGATGTGTCTTGCGGAAGTCGGAAATCTGTTTCAACAGTTGGCGAATAATGTTGGTAATGAGAAAGAATGTCTCAGCATCTGTGGAGGCGATAGGGTCATCGATTACGAGCAGAGTGTGCGGTAGATGAGTGTTGTTTTGTGGACTTCCGCTATCGTCATAGTACTTTGTAATGAAGTAGAGAAATGTAAGTAACGTTCGCTCGCCTTCTGATAAGGTTGATGTGTCAATGGGGACGTTCGTGCCATCTGCAGTGTGTCTGATTAAGACATATTGGCCAACTGTTGCGGTATTGTTGTCCGTGTGTGTTGTTGGTGGAATAATTAGGCTGAATGAAGTAAATCCGATATATTTAAGTAAGTCGTTGATGAACTCCATTTTTATGCCAACGCTAGTTAGCTTTGTTTCCTCTGTTTTAATCCTATTTTGTGTTCCTGCGATTTCTCTCTCTATGTTATACATGTCGGTGTTAGAGGGTTTGGTTTTGATAATTTCGTCAAGCTGTTCTTTGTACTGTGTTAGGTTTGTCTTAAACTCTACAAAAGTTAGATAGTCATAAAGACTGTTCTCAACTTCGGTGAGCATCTGGCTTCTTGTGTGGCGGCCAGCTTGAATTGTCTGATTGTAACTTTTAACTATGTTTGAAACTTGATTTAGGTATCTATCTGTTTCTCGCATAGGATCTTTGGTGAGCCCTGTTGATAGTGGGGTGCTGGGTTTGAGCTCCTTCAGTTGAATGTGGTCTTTGATTAGCTTTATATTTGTGAGTGCATCAGACATTGCTTGAATTTCGCCATTGAACTCAATGGATTTGTATGTCGGATCGCTCCTGAGTAATTCGATAAGACTTGAGACTTGTTCAATGTATTGTCCTATTGATTGCTTTGCTTGTTTGATGCTTTGTAGTTGTGTTTCACGTTCTGTGTTGAATAAGTTGTTCAGTCCTGTAATGATCGATTGTGTAAGCTCGCGTTGGCAGAATGGGCATGCCGATATTTCTTCTTCGGCTAGTAGGTCGAGTCCTTTACTGATCCAGTCGGAAAGATCGTGTGCGCTTGCGAACGCTGCCATTTCTGAATCGTTGTTTAATGGAGGTACTTTACTCAAGAGTTCCTCGATTGTCTCAAGTGAATATTCTGATTGTGGAATCTGAGGCTCCGGAACTTCTGAAGCGCCAGCTTTGGGAATCAGTTTTATTTTTTCAATGATGCTGTCAATGTTGTTTTGAGTCGTGGTTCTATCTTGAATCGTCTGTGATTCGTGTGAAAGCATCTTGTTGAGCAGTGTGGCATTTGTTCCCGGTATAAAGCTTCTTCTGCTAGGTAGTAGTCCGTCGTACTCTGATAGCATTTCTGCCAGCGCTTTTCTGCGCGTTGTTAGCCCTTTTTGGGTATGGTTTCTAAGGGTTTCTTCGCTTTTGTTTGCAG
Organism: Trueperella pyogenes; assembly: GCF_001070855.1. Taxonomy (GTDB): domain Bacteria; phylum Actinomycetota; class Actinomycetes; order Actinomycetales; family Actinomycetaceae; genus Pauljensenia; species Pauljensenia pyogenes_A. The sequence continues at coordinate 271,152 of NZ_JVLH01000014.1, forward strand.
TTTCAATTTGTGTTTGCATTACTGCATGTTTCTCTCTTAATTCTTTGAGCGTGGTGGTTAGTCTATCTATTTCGTCCGCTGCTTCAGAACTCTCTTTTCCTAGCGTGATGTGACCTGGCGCCTGGCGTGTTCGAAAAGCTCCTCTGATGTAGTCTCTGTTGAATACTGCTACCTCTTCTATTTCGCTGTCGCTCGATTCAAAATTCATCGCGCCTATGTGATTTGAAATCGTTGTTTTACCTGATCCGTTTGGTCCGAATATGAAATTGAATGTTCGGAGTTCAGTCAGTTTTGTGCCCGGCGCGAAGCATGGGGTTCCGCTGAGGTCTACTTCGGTGATCATGTGCCCTCCTTTGGGTTATGTCTTGACAGTTGTAGTCTAATGTCCTGCAATGCGGTCGGTGTGTGTTATGCACTTGTCTGACAAGTACAAGAAGAAGTGTGGTGGGTCTCAACATCTTTACTGCGAAGCCCGTTTGAGAAACAGGTATGAAAAAGGGGCCGCCCGTGGTTTCCCACGGGCGGCCCCCAGCAGCCTAACGCTCAGCCCTTGCGCTTAGCAGGAGCCTCGCCCAGCTCGAAGGACTCGATAGTGGCCTCGGTGGTCTCAGTGTCGGCGGAGGTAGCCACGGTCAGGGCACCCACAGCTTTCGAGGCGGCCTCCAGGTCGCCCTTCACGGACTCCAGGGCCTCGACCTGAGCCTGCGGGGCGCGCACCGTCACGCCAGGAACGGTGTACGCGGCGATACCTTCGCCTCGGACTTCACGCGACGCAGCGCGATCAGCGCAGAGGACGCGACCTCGAGCACCGAGGGATCGCCCTCGACACCAGCCAGGTCCGCCACGACCGGCCACGGGGCGGTGTGCACCCTGCCCTCGCGGTACCAGTTCCACCCCTCTTCCGTCACGTACGACAGGTAGGGGGCTAGCAGGCGCACAACGTTGTCGATGACGATCGCCAGAGCCGCACGGGCAGACGCGGCCGAGGCCTCGTCCCATGCGCCGTCACGGTTGTAGGCGCGCTCCTTGACCAGCTCCAGGTAGTCGTCGCAGAACGTCCAGAAGAACGACTCCGTGACCTCAAGCGCGCGAGAGTGCTCGTAGGACGCGAGGGCAGCTGAGGCCTCGTCGATGACGGAGGCGAGCGCCGCCAACACCGAATGATCCAGCGGCACCGTCACCAGCGCCGGATCCAGATCGATCGCCGCGCCCTCGCTGCCCATCGTGAGGGCGAACTTCGACGCGTTCAGCACCTTGATCGCCAGGCGGCGACCAATCTTCATCTGCTGCTCGTCGAACGCCGCATCCAGGCCTAGTCGAGCCGACGCCGCCCAGTAGCGCACGGCATCCGAACCGTACTTCTCCAGGATGCCCATGGGAGTCATGACGTTGCCCTTGGACTTCGACATCTTCTTGTGGTCCGAATCCAGGATCCAGCCCGACAGGCCCGCGTGCTTCCACGGCAGCGCGCCGAACTCCAGGTCCGCGCCCACGACGGTGGAGAACAGCCACGTACGGATGATGTCCTGGCCTTGCGGGCGCAGATCCATCGGGTACGTGCGAGCGAACAGATCCTAGTCATCCAGCCAGCCGCACGCCAGCTGTGGGGACAGCGAGGAGGTTGCCCACGTGTCCATGACGTCCAGCTCGCCCACGAAGCCGCCGGCCACGCCGCGCTGCCCGATGCGGTCCGACGCCCAGCGAAGTGCGCGGAAGTAGGAGTTGTAGAGGCTGTTCTTGTTTGCTCCGGTTGACTTAGCTGCGTAGCTGTCCGCGATGTGCTCGTCCAGGCGCGGATATGCCAGGTTCTGGTTGTTGTCGTTCGCGCTGTTCTGACCCGACGAGTACGGTGGATTCATGACGATGACCGTGATCGCCGAGTCCTTCTCTGCCTTTGCGCGCTCGTTGTTGGCGGCCAGGCCCTCGAAGTCCTCGGTGATCGTGCCGTCGGCCTCGTGGAGCTGGACGGTGTCCGTCAGGGTCATGCCCGGGAATTCGACGTAGCCCTCGTTCACGCCCTGCTAGGCGCGCACCTGGTGGTACACCTGCTCGATGTTGATCGATGCGATGTAGTAGGAGAGCAGCACGAACTCGTTGGCAAAGATGTCGTTCTTGTACTTGTGTTCCAGGGCCTCGGGCGGGATGACCCCCAGCTGCAGCAGGCGCGCCACGAACGTGCCCGTCCCCGCGAAGGGCTCTGTGACCACCTCGGTTTTGATACAAAGGGGTAAGCGCTGGGCAGGTGTTGAAACCGATGAAACTCAAGGGAAAACCGGCAAATTACAGAGCTGAATTGAGCCCGCGACCAAGGGGGGCAGATGCGCTGATAGCCGACTCCGGAACAGGAATGTCCCCAAGTCGGCTATCAGCGATGCGCCCGTTAGCGGTGTGTTAGCGCCTATCGGTCGCTCAGCGCTGCTCCTCCAAGGTGATGACGGTGTCATAGAGGCCAAGCAGGCGCTTTTGCTCCGGGTGGGAGCGGATGCCGGTGTAGTGCAGCGAGGCGTCCTCATAGCGGCGGAACGCGAAGACCGCCTGGTTCATATGGATCGAGTTGAAGACTCCGAGGTTCACGAGCAGGTTGAAGTCAGCCACCGATAGGCCGGTGACCTTCTTGAACAAGTCCGGCTCGATCTTGGTGATCACGTCATGCAGCGTGTTCTCACGGAAGTCGGTGAGGTACATGAACGCGGGGATCCGGGTAGCAAACTTGATGAGCTTTTCCTGGATCTGCTTGCGCTTGGACTTGTACTCCTTCTCTTCCTCGGTGAGTTCCTTCTTCTCCTTCTTGGTCAGGTCGCCGCCCTTTTCCTTCTTGGTGGCCGAGACCTTTTCGCTCTTGTTGACAACCGTTTCGAAGATGTCCGTGCCCAACGCACGGAAGCCCTCGATGTTCATGATGGCGTTCATGGCATCGGGGTTGTCCATGATCTTGCGCAGAGTCATGTTGTCCACGTTCACCAGGATCGCGGACTCCCACTTCTTGGCCAGCAAGGTGGCTGAGGTGCCGGAGATGGCAATGTCGAGGATCTCTCCGGCGTTGATCTCCTTCATGTTCGCCCCGTCGTAGGCGAGCACCGGGAGGAACTTCACCAGATCAGCAACCGCTCGCTCGGGGCTCTCAGCGGTGGGGTTCAGGCCACTGGCATAGTCGGCCATCTGCCGTAGTGCCCGGGTGGGGGCGAAGTCGAAAACGAAGGCGACCGGCTTGAGGACCTCCTCCTCGTGCGGGTTGTCACCGTTGGGGTTGGTGATCGCCCATGGCGACTGCACCCGGAACGCAGCTTGGAAGTAGGTTTCGGGGCTGGTGAGGTTACGCAGCATGAGGATCGCTGACCACTGCTTCACCGTCACTCCCGTGGTGAGTTTGCCGCACGAGAGCGTGATCGTCTTCGTGTCGTAGCCGTCATCGATTGCTTCGCGCACGGGTGGCAGGGCTGCCACACCAATGCCGGCCTTTGCTCCTGCGGCAACGATGACGTCGTAGGAGTGCCAGTAGGTGTTGTGGCGGGCGCGCAGCAGGTTTGCCATCGCGAAGCACGAGGCGACCGAGGGAAGGAACCAGAACGAGTGCTGCATGTAGGGCAGCAAGCGAGCATCCGCATAGGGGAAGGGTGGCTTGCTGCCGGCTTTGAGGGAGTCAAGCTGCGTCGGTGCGTGTTCACCACGGATCAGGTCAAGCCACTTCTGCACATCCGACTCGTGAACGAAACGGGCAGCGTCCCCCTCTCCAGTGGCTTCAAAGAAGGTGTTGAGGTCGAACTCATCGAACTCGCCCTGTGCGGCCACCGAGAGGATGTCATCGGGCATCTGATAGGTCAGCAGCCGCATCTCCGGCAACGACCCGTAAGGGTTTCGTTCACCAGGGCGCTCGAGCTCCCACCGAGCCTTGGCTTCCTGCTCGTCGGTGTAGGTCCAGTTGAAGATCTGCTCCTCAATGAACTCACCCGTTGACAGAGCCTTGAACGGAGTGCCGGAAAGGTAGAGGTAGGCGCGAGTGGTGATGGGCAAGAACTCTGCCTCCTCACTGCCCAACTCATCGAGCTCGGTATCGAAGGTGTCCAGCGCGCCATCGGCGAACTCGGCAGCCAACTCCTTGTCGGCTACCTTCTGATCCTCGCCCTCGAACAGAGCCTTGGCCGATTCGCGCCAGGCACCGAAGTGGTACTCATCGAAGATCACCAGGTCCCAGTTAATGGTGTGAACCCACTCGTTCTTTGACTTGATCAGCCCGGTCTTCTTATCCCGTCCCAGCAGGTCTTGGAAGGAGCCGAAGTACACCAGCGGCTTGTCCGGGTCGCCGGGGCCCTGCTCAGCCATGAGATCGGTGTTGCGATACTGCCAGCCATCAAAGTCAACATGGCTGGCTAGATCCTCATGCCATGCGTCCTGCACGGCCGGCTTGAACGTCACCACGAGGACGCGCTGAGCTCCCATGCGCTTGGCGAGCTGGTAGGAGGTGAAGGTCTTGCCAAAACGCATCTTCGCGTTCCACAAGAAGCGCGGCACAGCGTCGGGGTCTTCTGCCCAGATCGACTCGAAATAGCCGATGGTCTGGTCCACCGCACGCGCCTGCTCAGGTCGCATCCCGAAAGTCTGGTAGTGGTGGCCGGTGAAGACCACACCCTTACGTAGTTCTGCAATCGCCGACAGGACGTCGCGCGGCTTGCATCGCACCCACTCAGTTGCGGACCCGAAGTGAGGGTTCTCGAATCCCTTGGCCTTGAGGCGCTCGATGACGTCCTTGTCGCGGAAGAGTGACCCATCGTCACGTTGGGCGATCTCATCGGCATACAGCGTGAACTCTTGTTGCACCTGGCCCTGGGACTCGCGGATTCGCTCACGCACGTCCTCACGCGTAGTCTGACCGACCTTGATGAGTCCCTGATACTCAGGCGCGGGGTTCTTTGGTGACCACGCGTAGATCCGCAGCCGCACAGACGAACGGACAGGTAGGAGATCCTCGACAGAGCGCATGGTTGTCAGTCCAGATCCATCGGACGAATGAGCGATTCGATGTAGGCGATCTCAGTCTCGGTCAGCGAATACTTTTTGTAGAGTTCCTCGTCTGTCCACGTCCGATCCCAGGATTGGATAGGAACCCAGCGGTAGGTAGCGTGTGTCGCATGCTGGGTGATCTTTCGCAGTGACACCAGAAATCTAAAGAATTTTGTGGAGTAGTAGGACCGGATAGATCGGATTTCTTCTTCCGTGTCGGCATAGAAAAATAGGAACGACTGCGTACATACCGATGGTGACGGTGCGATTTGCGACGGGCCGAGAACTAGATCGACGCCAGTACGTTCCCGCTCCCGTCCGGAGCCGACTTCTGGCACCAGGAGCTTCCAGGTGTCGATCAGCTCGGCACTCTTGGTTACTCTATTCCTCGAGATATAACCCATCTTTCGCTGCATGGACTCGATGTAGTAGATCGGAACCGAATCTTCACCTGGGCGCGATCCGAAGTCTCGGAAGTTTGAGGTCCATCCGAACTCTTTGTCGCGGGCAAGGATTGTATTAATTGATGGTGGGTCATCAGCTTGCACTTTTCTGAGGATGGGGAGTGCGTGGGCATCACGGATGAGGATGTCAAATTCGTCCAACCGGCGCGTTGAGCTACTTGTCGATTTGTCAGCACGAACTGTGGTGACTTCACAGTCACCCTTGTATTGATTGGACCATAGAAAGTAGCATGCACCACCGTTAATCCCGACTCCGGGAAAGATGCCTGCCGCATTTTGATAGTCAACGAGAGCTCGGATGCGGCGATCTGTCAGCATCTCACGACGGAAATCGTTTAGACCAAGACCCGTTGCCATCCAACGAGATGGGATGATCATCATCAAAAGGCTTGGGTCAAGTTCTTTAGCCTGACGGACGAAGTGTTGATAGATAGGAATGTCTCGCGTACCGCCGTCAGATCCCAACTGGTAGGGAGGGTTTCCAATCACGATGTCGAAGTGCATGGCGGCTCCAAATATTTCGTTGATACGTTGTTTGATGTCATCGGTATGGATGAACGCGTACGCGTGTGTCTCAAGACCCTCGCCACGCCCATATTCTTTTTCGCCTGCCCCGCAGTAGGGGCACTTGCGGTTGGTGTAAACGAAGATCTTGTCTCCAGTGATTGGATCAATGCGGCTCTCGCGGGTGCCGCCCGTCCAGGTGTGTTCGGTTCGTTCGAACCAGATGTTCCCGTCCGGGGTGTCAAAGGCAGTGCAGATCGAGTGCTCGCTGTTCGCGCGTTTGGAGCAGTAGAGGCTTCTCCGAGCCATCAACGCAGTGAGCTCAGTGATGGCAATCCCGTACACCTGCTTGGTGAGAACGTGGTTGACCCGCTCTTGCAGGTCCGGAATCTGTGCCTCGAGGCCTTCGACGAGTCGGCGGGTGATCTCCCGGAGGAACACGCCCGTCTTCGTAAACGGATCCAGGAACGTCACGTCTGGGTTCGCCCACAGGTTCTCACCGCCATGGTCGGCGGCCCATGCCTCGGCAACCATGTCGAGCATTGCGCTGGCCATCTCTGGCGGGGTGAAGACCTCGTCGTTGGACAGGTTCGCGATACAGGTGAGCACATCAGGGTTGTGTGCGCGTCCGAGCAGTCCCTCCATGTTCACGCCTCCAGTGCGGCGATGTCAGACACGCTCATCACGGGAAACGACGTGGTGGGGGTGAAGATGTCGGCGATCTCCATGTTCCCGAACAGAGTGTCCTCACCGAAGGCGGATCGCTTGGCTAGGTCGCCGTAGAGGAAGTCGCGGCGTTGGAAACGTCCCTTGCCGAGATACCCCCACTCGGCGAAGGTGATTGCCTCACCGTTCGGAAGTTTCATGGTCAGTGCGTCCGCTTGGACGATGTTGGTCTTGAGGACCACGCGGGCTGCCTGTGCCCACTCGGGTTCTGCGTTTGGGCCGAGGAAGTCGACGAAGATCGCGTGCAGGTTGTCTCGGCAGATCTGGGCGTTGTCCTCGAGCAGTTCAATACCGTAGGTGCACATCAGGCCGAGCAGTCCGTAGTGGCGGCGTTCAAACTCGTTCTTGCCGTAGCGTGCCTGGCAGGTTGTGAGTTTGCGGCGCAGTACCTCTTGCAGGAATGCGCCTTCACCGCAGGCTGGCTCGAGCACTCTGGCGTCGATGCGCTCTGACTCGTCTTTGATGAGGTCAAGCATGTCGTTGACCATCCAGGAGGGTGTGAAGACTTCGCCGTGGTCGGCAACTCGTTGTTTGGATTTCACGAGGTTGTCGTCTTCGCTCATTCGTGCTGCTCCTGGTTGGGCACGCCGCAGGCCTTGGGGTGGCTAACAGAGTGGGTGTTGCTGGCTTCTTTGCGCACGATTGTGCGTAAAGACTGCTCCTCAAATTATCACCATGGCTGCCTCATGGTGTTGAGGAAGCGCCGTGAAGGTCTTGCCGGTGCCACAAGCCATGACCATGGTTCCACGGTTGTGTTTGGTGAACCCCTCCATGACTGCGGAACGTGCGCGTACCTGGTGATCTCGAGGAACTTTGCGCTCGCGGGTCTTGGGTGCCTGCATCGAGCCCAGTGAATACGTGCGCCAGTCGATGTCTGAATCGTGCAGATCCGCCAAGGTGATACGCGAGACGGGGATTGGCTGGCCTTCGATCGCGTCTTGGGCGTTCTTGCCCCAGTCGATGCCAGTGTCACCCGTGCGGCGCTCCGGCCACTCTCCCCACAGGTAGACCTCTTTGAATTGGTGAGCGAAACGCGCGTCATGTAGCAGGAACTGACGGGTGAGTTCTTCGAAAAGCGTGCCCTTCTCGCGTTCGCTTGTTGCGCGCGCACGGTACTCGTTCAGCAGCGTGTCCAGTGCGCTGGCTGAAGAAGATGAGGGAGCGGAAGGGGCAGTGACCGTAGATGCAGAAGGAATAGAGCTCTCGTTGGGCGTTGGAACGCCATCAACGTCAAATGCAAGCTGGTCTGCATTGGGATCACTGTGCATGGAGATACCCTTCTCTGTGGCGGATAGGTGCCGAGTGAACATCGCTGATCACTGGCTGCGTTCTTGGGGATTTTCCCGAAGGCGTGCTGCGTATTCCCAGATTAATGCATCCGAATGACGTAGATGTAATTTTTGCGTGTTGCTTTTCGCTGTTTTTGTATTGGTGTTGCGCGGATTTGTGCAGGTGTCAATCGCCGTTGTCAGCCGGATCAATCCAGCTGGTCATACTTCACGCTGCTCCCACGAGACTTTTCAACCGGATACTTCTGGGCGGTGACGGCGAGCTTCTCCAGCACGATCTGATCGGGTTCAAGTCCGACCTTCATCGCGAGGAAGTAACAGTAGGTGAGGACGTCGGCGAGCTCTTCCTTGACTGCCTGGGGATCCCCATTAGACGTCCACTGGAAACACTCCAAGAGTTCAGCGGCCTCGATTGAAATTGATTTTGCCAAGTTTTCGGGTGTGTGGAACTGGTCCCAATCGCGTTCCTCGCAGAACGCGCGTAATTTCTGTGCAACCGCATCGTCAAGCATGCTTTCACTTTACTGTGAAGCACTCGTATCTGGTGGCAGATGCACCAGCTTTCAAGCCAATGACTAGTTGGTATCTCTTCCCTCGCGGATTTCTGAACGCGTCCTCGCCATAGAAATTGATTTGTCTGTCGCCCCACCAGGAAAGGAACTCCTCAGCAGTTTCGCCGTTGTGCTTTCCGTCGAATGCACTGTCAAATGAAGCGATGATTCCATCGGTTGCTTCAGCCAGGGCTGCGCAAACCAATCCGTAACCGGTTGAAGCAACGGGAGGGCCAGCAAAGTTACGTTCGTCGGACCAGTAGTGGTCTTGTGCCAGAATTTTTGCCAGTCGAGTCGGAGGAACAATATCTTCGAATTCTTCAACGATGTACCACAAGCCAAGGTGCTCTGGTTTCGAGTTGAATGGGTAGACCAAGTCTTCTTCGCTAATTCGATCGTCATCTTCGACGAAAGAACAACTAGGCCAAGAAGCCGAATCCCAGATCCCGTCAATCAAGTAATCGAAAGTGAGATACAAATCCGGTGTCCACACCGTGTCTTTTTCAACGTACTCAATTGGCCTATCCGCTGGAGAGGGATAGCGAGCTTTAACCTCGATTGTTGAACCGATACCGTGACGGTTCAACAATGTTTGAAATAACTCTTGTGTGCGCCCACGAATCTCCTCGACAAGAGGAAGGGCATTTATTGTCGGATAAACATCAATGGTTGTCGACATGTGATTATGCTACTGACTCCCACCTTCAGTTCGCGCCGGTTTGACTCACAAACGGAAAACAGATTTTAAGTCCAGCCCACATCTGACCCATTCCACTCGTGGGCACGAAAGCGCCGTCCTTCACCATCGCAACGCTCGCTTGGAGGCTCCCACAATAGCGCGAAACGAGCGGGAATAGGCTGCGAGGCTACCCCGATCGTAGAGCTAATCCGACCTCGCAGCGCATTCCAATCATTGAAATCTATCCAATTGACTCGAAGGAAACGCCAGCCTTGGTCTTGCAGAGCTTGCTCGCGTTGAAGCCACGAGCGTTTTGCGCGGTCGAATTCTCCCTGTGTTGAACCCAGTTTCTCGATCCCATCGAACTCGATGATGAGTTTGCAATGCGGAATTGCGATGTCGGCAAAGAAACGTCGTCCACCTGCTGAGAGTTCATATTGCATCGAAACTTCGTAGGGGCATAGCGCGCGAACCACCCAAGTCAGTGCGGCCTCGGCAGGGTTGTCGCAACCCGGATCGATCGACCTCAGGATCCGTCGCGCGCGGGCAAAGCCGCGGAGTCCCTTTGCACGTTCCAAACGCGAGAGGAGCTTCTCTCGAATGACTTCGGCACGGCCTCGGCACGCATCTTGCGAAAAATTACTAAACCCAGACCACTTGTGGAGGGCGCTGCATCCCAGGGTGAAGGCTTGAAGCGCATCATCGTGCATCGCGCAGCGGATCAGCGCATCGTAGGGGTGCTCGGTAAGCAGTCCTGAAACCTGCGTGCGTTCCGAGGTAATCGGGGGAGTGCGCCGATAGACTCGCAGGGCCGCGGGCACGGAGATTGTTCCGCATCTGCACGGAGGAATGAGCTGGCTTGTCCGGCGCTGCGGCTGATACAACTCAACGTTTGGGTTTGAGATCCAGCCTTGTACCCCGTGGAGTAGAAGCGCTGAGGTGCCAACGATAAGCGGTCTTGATTGCCCTTGCTGTACTGACGCAATGATGCGTGCCAGCGCAATTGATTCCCAGATTTCCCACGGTTTTGCGCGGGTGGCGTCAAAGGGTAACTGCACGTATGCGCCGCGGTGTAAGCGCAATTGCCCTTTGAGATGGGAACTTTTGGAGGAGCTCCCGCGATGGCTCAGGGTTACATGCGGCAGTTGCGTGCTCATAGTGGACAGTGTGGGGCGAGGGAGGCGGATGTGTGTTTTCCTGCCGAAAACATGTGGATGAATCGTTGCAATCCAGCGTTGTGGAAAAGTTTGTTGTGTGCGAAGCGGATCTTTTGGGTGGTGTTTGGGCGGTTTAGCGCTGTTTCGCGGTTCGTGTGTGGCGTCTAAGGCGCGATTCGGTGACTTCGAGGCGGATTGACACTGTTTGGCGCGATTGACACCGCTTGGAGGACGGGCATTGCGGTTTTTGGGCTACGCGATGCCGCCAAGTGCTGCCAATGTCGCCGAGTGGTGTCGATAGGGGAAGCGTGGGGAGCTGACTTCAGGAACGAGGCCCCGCCCTGCGCACCCCGAAATGTGGACACCTTCTGCCGACCCGCCGCCCCCGCGCAACAATGGCAACATGACAAATCTGAAACTCGCAGTAATCCCCGGTGACGGCATCGGGCAGGAAATCGTCCCCGAAGGCATCAAGGCTCTGGAAGCTGTCATTCCCTCTGATGTCACGCTGCAGTACACAGAATTCGACTTGGGTGCTCGCCGCTATCACCGCACCGGCGAGATCCTGACCGACACGGACCTCGAGGTCATCGACCAGCACGATGCCATCCTCTTGGGTGCGATTGGCGATCCGTCGGTCCCCTCAGGTGTTCTTGAGCGCGGCCTGCTCCTCAAGCTCCGCTTCTCACTGGACCACTATGTCAATCTGCGTCCCTCGCACTACTACCCGGGTGTCCCGACCCCGCTGGCGAACCCCGGAGACATTGATTTCATCGTCGTGCGCGAGGGCACTGAAAGCCTTTATGCCGGAAACGGTGGAACCCTGCGCAAGGGCACTATTCACGAGGTCGCACAGGAGATCTCCGTTAACACGGCCTTTGGCGTTGAGCGCCTGGTGCGCTACGCATTTGAACAGGCAGCAGCCCGTCCGGCTCACCACCTCACCCTGGTTCACAAGCACAATGTTTTGGTCTTCGCCGGTGGCCTGTGGAGCCGCATCGTCGAGGAAGTGGGCCGCGAATACCCGCAGGTCCGCGTTGACTACTGCCACATTGATGCCGCAACGATCTACATGGTGACCGATCCGGGCCGCTTCGATGTCATCGTCACCGATAACCTCTTTGGCGACATCCTGACCGATGAGGCGGGAGCCGTCACCGGCGGTGTTGGCCTCTCGGCCTCGGGAAATATCAACCCCGAAGGTGCACACCCCTCAATGTTCGAGCCTGTCCACGGCTCCGCTCCTGACATCGCAGGCCAGGGCAAGGCAGATCCGACCGCAACTATCGCCTCTGTTGCGCTCATGCTCAATCACCTCGGCTATGCCGATCAGTCGCGCGCGATCATGGACGCGATTGAAGAAGACATGCGCAATCGTGCGGCCGCGAATGCGGCCGGTGATCCCTTGGTCCGCACGACCGAGCAGATCGGCAACGACCTGGTCGCGCTGATTCGCCGCTGACGAGGCCGCGGGTCAGATGGCGGACCACCTAATGCTTGACCCTCGCAAGGGGAATATTCTGAACGTACTTCAGCTTTTGAGGAGGACACGATGACAGAAACGCAGCACACTCCCACCGAATTGGAGCGATTGGGGGAGGAACCTCTGCCTTCGGCAGATGAACTGGCTGGTCGTTTCCCGCTGACCCAGAACCCGAATCCGACCCCGCAGGCGGATTACGAAAAGGCCATGGAGGAACTGAACTTCGGAACAGTTTTCACCGATCACATGGCACACATGCGCTGGACGCCCGAAACTGGATGGGGCCAGCGTGAGGTCATTCCCTTCGGTCCTCTTGACCTCTCCCCGGCAGCAGCTGTCCTTCACTACGGCCAGTCGGCCTTCGAAGGTATCAAGGCCTACCGTCACTCCGACGGCAGTATTTGGACATTCCGTCCCGGCTTCAATGCCGCGCGTATGAACCACTCGAATTGGCGTCTGGCCATGCCGCAGATGGACCGCGAGGACTTTGTTGCCGCGCTGGTGAACTACGTGCGTGCAGATGAAAAGTGGGTTCCGGGTGCTGAAGGTTCTTCTCTCTACCTGCGTCCCTTCACTTTCGCGTCCGAGCCTTTCCTTGGCGTGCGCTCCGCTCACCAGGTTGACTTCTACGTCATCGGCTCCCCGGTTGGCCCCTACTTCAAGTCGGGCACTCAGACCGGCGTGTCCATCTGGGTTGAGAAGCACTACCACCGCGCTGGCCCCGGTGGAACCGGTTCGGCAAAGGCTGGCGGTAACTACGCGGCCTCGCTGCTCCCGCAGAACCTGGCCGCAGAGCGCGGTTTCAAGCAGGTCTGTTACCTGGATACCTACGAGCACAAGTACCTCGAAGAGCTCGGCGGCATGAACATGTTCGTCGTCATGGCCGATGGAAGCGTGCGTACCCCCAAGCTCACCGGCGTGATCCTCGAGGGCGGCACCCGCAGCGCGATCTGCCGACTGCTGCGTTCGCGTGGTGTGCCGGTAACCGAGGAATCGATCGCCCTTGCTGACCTGGTTGAGGGCATTAAGAATGGCTCGGTCGCTGAGATCTTCGCCTGTGGTACCGCCGCTGTCGTGACCCCGATTGCACGCCTCGCCTCGGATGATTTCGACGTCGAGCTTCCTGCGGGTCCCGTCACCCATCAGATCTGGAAGGACATCACGGACATCCAGATGGGCCGCGCGGAAGATCCCTTCGGCTGGATGTACCGTCTGGCCTGACCCGATTGACGAGGCCGTGGCCGCCTTCCCGCGCGCTTAAGCGTGGGTGTGTCCGCAGTTTTGCGTCGTAAAACTTCAGTTTGTGGGGGCGTTCGGAGTGATCCGAACGCCCCTCAAACGTCTTCGGTACGAAGCTTTCCCTTCTATATGACTTTCTGTCATTAAGAAGCTAAGGTAGTCCTAAGTAGCGTCATAATGAAATGACGTCATAAAGCCCAATGAGGAGAGCGAATCGATGGGACCCGCGTCCAACGCCTCGCCTAGCGCACTACCGCAGCCATACCCGAAACAGCGGCTCGCGACTGTGATCGAGATCGTCAAGAATCTGCTGCCCGCGATGTTCCTGATCATCCTCTATATCGAGCTCGGTTCGGTCATTGACGCTCTCATCAGCGGCAAGGTCAGCCTCCTGTCACTGGGGTGCCTTTTACTCTTTGCCTTAGCAGCAGGAATGATGGCGTTTAGTGCCTCATTCTCGGGCGGTACACGCCTGCGCACAGAAGAACCGCGTCTACGTCACGCCATGGTCGCCCAGGTATTCCGCTTGGGAGTCAGCGAGCGCACGAAGGAACGCTCAGGTCGCATCGTCAATACTGCAACCGATGGTGTTGAGCGCAGCTCGAATTATCGAGGCACCTTCATTGCTCCCATGCTGGCCTCGCTGATCACGCCGATCATGGTCGTTGCAGTCGTATTTACTTTCGACTGGGTATCGGCAGCGGTCCTGGCAATCTCCATTCCCGTTGTTCCCCTCACTGTCGGTGCTTTCCAAAGAGCATTTCGCCCGGTTTCCACCCGCTATCGTGCTTCCTCTCGCGCGCTTGCTGCTCAAGAACTAGACGCGATCCAGGGGCTTTCAACGCTGTCCTACATCGGCGCTGGAAAGCGCGTGGGCCGTACCCTCGCACAGGCCGCAGAAAACGTTCGCCGCAAAGTCATGCGCTACCTTGCCGGAAACCAGATGGTCCTGCTGGTCGTTGACGGTGTCTTTTCGCTGGGAATGATTACCGGTGCGACCGCTCTTGCTTACTGGCGTCTGAGTGACGGTTGGTTCACAATCGGTCAGGCCATCACCCTTGTTCTGCTCTCCTCGATCATGCTCGACCCTCTGGATCGAATCGGCCAATTCTTCTACATCGGCATGGGTGGAATCGCTGCAACCCGCGAAATCAAGCGCTTCACCAGCGAAACCCCAGAGGTTGTCGACCCCGCAGAACACGGTGCTGTTGCTCCCACAGTCCTTCCCACACCCGGGGAAGTACGCATCGACAGCGTCTCCTTCGCTTACGAGGCCGATACCCCGATCCTGCGCGGAGCTTCCCTTCGTGTCGCCCCCGGTGAGCACATTGCGATCACGGGTACCTCGGGCGCTGGAAAGTCAACGCTCTCAAGCTTGATCCAGGCGCACCACCGTCCCAGCGAGGGATCCATCTTCATCAATGGCGTTGATATCTCCCAGGTGCCTCTGCAATGGGTTCGTTCGCAAATTGCCGTCGTCGAACAAACCACCTACCTTTTCTCTGATACTTTGCGCGCGAACATCCTGATCGCCAACCCCGCAGCGAGCGATGAGGAGATCCTCACTGCATTGCGTACCGTCGGCCTCGAGGATCTTCTGGCCCGCCTTCCCGAGGGCTTGGATACCCGTGTCGGCGACAAAGGACTGGCTCTCTCAGGCGGTGAAGCACAGCGCGTTGCACTTGCCAGGGCATTCATCAAAGACGCCCCAATCCTTCTGCTCGATGAGCCCACTGCACACGTCGATTTGGAAAGTGAAAGACAGATTCTTAACGCCATCGATACCGTTGCACGTGGGCGTACGACCATCACGATTTCTCACCGAGGAGCAACGATCGCTCACGCAGACCGCCAAGTTGAACTGAAGGAAGGGGAACTTCGATGAACCCCCAGAACTTCACGCGCATGGACCTCTCGCGCCGCCTCATTCGCGTCGCTCGTCCCGTCCTTTTCCCGCTTGTTTTCTCTCTACTTGCGCGTATTGTTGCGCTGGTTTTGGGGATCGCGCTTTTTGCGGTGGGAACATGGGCATTGGGCTCCTATGCCTCGGATCCGGCTTCGGTCACCCTGTCATGGGTCGTGTGGGCGCTGGTGATCATGTCCTTGCTCAAGGCTCTGTTCCGCTACCTTGAGCAATACGCGGGACACTACGTTGCTTTCCGGTCTCTTGCGCTGCTGCGTAACTACTTCTTCGACTCGCTTGAGCCTCAAGCCCCGGCGATGACCGAGGGGGCAGATACCGGTGACCTCCTCTCGCGAGTTACGAAAGACGTCGATCGTGTCGAGGTCTTCTTCGCTCACACCCTGGTGCCCCTGGCAACGGCGGTGATCGTTCCTATCGGGACTGTCGTGTGGATGGCATTTGCAATTTCGCCGCTCAATGCGCTTGTCCTTGCGCCTTTCCTTGTCCTGGCAGGGATTTGTGTTCCGACCTTCGGTGGCAAGGCTACCGACGAAGCTGCGCAAGTACTTCGCGCGACTCGCGGTAGGCTTTCGCACCACGTCACCGACTCGGTTCAAGGCGTGCGCGAAGTCATTGCTTTCGGCGCGCAGGAACATCGCATGAACGAAATGGCTGACGAGCTGGAAGAATACATTTTCCAAGCTCAGTACAAGACCTCTTTCTGGATTGCCGTTCGACGAGGCTTTAACCAAGCACTGCTTCCCCTGGCTGTTGTCGCTCAGATCCTTGTCGCCTGCTCGGCTTACCCCTCGGGCACACTGACCATCGCGCAAGTCACCATGTCCTTGGGCGTTGCGCTGGCCTCTTTTGCACCGGTTTTGGCAGTTGAGGATCTGACTGCGGATCTGGATCAGGCCTACGCCTCGGCGGCGCGAATCTTCGCGGTGACCGATCGCGAACCACTGGTTCCCGATCCGCAGGCCCCTCGCCCCATCGCCGGCAGCGGCGATATTCAGATTACGGGCGTGGACTTTACCTACCCGCAGGTTGCTATAGCTTCAGGCCTTCAAGATGACTCAGAAGGATACGAGAACCATCGCCCCCAGGTGCTCCACGACGTGACCGTCACTATTCCTGCCGGCTCAACAACCGCAATCGTCGGCGCATCGGGCTCGGGTAAGTCGACGCTCGCTGCTCTGCTTGCTCGCGTGTGGGATCCGGACTCCGGATCGATCAGCATCGGGGGAGTGGACCTACGTCAAGACTCTCAAGATCACATTCGTTCTGTTGTCACCCTGGCCCCGCAGCGTGCTCACGTCTTCAACGATTCGATTCGCGCAAACCTTCTGCTTGCACGCCCCGATGCAAGCGATGCAGAACTTAAAGACGCATTGGAGGCAGTTGACCTCAGCCAGTGGATCGCGGCCGAAAGCGAAGGAATCGACACCAAGGTCGGCGAAATGGGCGAGCGCATCTCCGGCGGACAACGCCAGCGCCTCGCTCTTGCCCGCGCACTCCTGCGTGAAACCCCCATCATGATCCTTGACGAGGCCACCTCCCAAGTTGACCGCGAAACCGAAGCTCGCGTTCTGGCGGGGATTCGCCGTCGCACCAGCGATAAGACCTTGATTGTTGTTGCGCACCGCTTGGATACCATTCACGATGCTGATCAAATCATCGTTATGGATTCGGGGCGCATTGTTGAAGTTGGAACTTGGGATCAACTTTATGAATCCGGAGGTGCCCTGCGCGCTTTGGCGGACCGAGAAGAAGGTGCACGCTAAACTTTTCACAGATACCACGCGTTTTGTGAAGAAATAACGCCATAGTTCATCTGTGACAACGCGCGGATACACCGCTGTTACAGAGAAGTTGAGGAGACCGGGATGCAGCAGCTTCAGGGCTGGCGCAAGTTTGACGATTGGGGTTCGCAGAGCGCAATCGCCGAATTCTTGGGCGAAACTCCAGGGCCTCGGCCTGTTTCTGAACTCTGGTTCGGTAATCACCCAGATGGTCCAACCCTCCTCCAAGACGGTTCCACTCTGGGCGACCTCATCGCACAGGATCCGAAGAAGGCCCTGGGATCGGGAATCCTCTACGCCTTTGGAAGCAATCTTCCCTTCCTCATGAAGGTCATCGCACCCGATGAGACGCTCTCTCTTCAGGTTCATCCCACAAAGGAAATTGCTCGAGAAGGCTTCCTGCGCGAAGAAGTGCTGGGAATCGAGCGCACCGCTCCGAACCGTTCCTATCGGGATATGAACCATAAGCCCGAAATGCTCTACGCTTTGACCGATTTCGAGGCCCTCATTGGTTTCCGGGTTCCTCGAAAGGCACGACGACTTCTGGAAGGCCTCGAGGGTGAGCTGGCAGAGCTTCTTCGCCGACGACTCAAGCTCTCAACCGTGCGCGGGGGCCTGCGTTCCTTGGCCTCGTGGGTTTTCGATATCGATTCACCCGTTACCCCAGCCTTGGTCGAGGAATTTGTTGGTGCCTGCCGCACGCGTTTGGAATCAGGAAATTCTCCCTCGCTTCGTGCCGATCAATTGGTGTGCGAGTTGGAAGCTGTGCACGGTGGTGATTCTGGAATCATCTTGGCATTCCTGATGAATCCCGTTTCGCTTCGTGCCGGTGAGGCTGCGTATATTCCGCCGCGCCAGATCCACGCCTACCAGCGCGGTTTGGGAATCGAGGTGATGGCGGCCTCGGATAACGTCATTCGAGCGGGACTGACCCACAAGCATGTTGACAGTGCACAACTGGTTGAAATTGCCGAGTTCTCTGCGCTTCCTCCCGTCCGTTTGGCTCCCGAGCATCCCAGCCCTCATTCGGATCGTTTCTTGGCGCCCGCTCAGGAATTTGAGCTCACCGTGACGACCTGCACCCCTGACCTCAGCAATCTTCGCGTTCCGGGCGAGGGGCCTCGTATTGCAATGGTGACCCGCGGACGCTTGAGTTTGTCGACCGAGGCCGGGGAGTGCACCCTGGGCCGAGGCGAGGCGGTTTTCATCTCCGCATCCGAACGCCAGCTGCGTATTACAGGTGAGGGTGAACTGGTTCAGTGCTCCGCGCCGTGATTGGCTTTCACAGCCCACGCAAAGGGTGAGCAAAACTCTTCCTTGTCTTGTGCGGCGATGCTACAGGCATGAGTAATCTTCTTGAACCTATTGTCCAAGCCGTTGTTTCTCTTGTAGGTGCCCTTGGTGCTCCCGGGGTGGGAATTGCTGTCGCAGCAGAAAACCTATTCCCACCGATCCCTAGCGAAGTGATCCTGCCTTCCGCGGGATTTGCTGCGGCCTCGGGAAGTATGGGATTGGTGAGCGCAATTGTATGGGCAACGATTGGATCGGTTGTCGGCGCATTGGCGCTGTATGCACTGGGCGCGTGGTTTGGTCGCGCGCGCTTCTACTCCTTGGCCTCGAAGATTCCCTTCGTCAAGGAAGCAGATATCGAACGCGCCGAGGCGTGGTTTGTGCGCCGAGGCCCGCTGGCAGTTCTTCTGGGACGCGTCGTTCCTGTTGTTCGTTCCTTGATTTCTATCCCGGCCGGTATCGAACGGATGAAACTTTTGCCCTTTACTCTGTACACGGCAATTGGTTCGGCCCTGTGGAATTCCGTTCTTATTGGTGCCGGATATGCGCTGGGAGCGAACTGGGCGATCGTCGAAGAATGGATTTCGCGATACCAACTTATCGTTTTTGGCCTGGCCGGCATTGCTCTCATCGTGTGGATGGTCAGGAAGTGGACAGTGCGTAGACCCCGTGAAAGTGCAGTGAAAGCGCGCCATTGCGGTGAAAACGTGCGCAATGCCTCATCCATCTCGTGAACCTAGCGAGCCGTTGCCCGGAGGTCGAACTAGGGTTGAAGGCGTTACAAATTCGTCATAGGGGAGAAATCCATGAGTAAGCCTTTGCGCTCAGCAACATCGACTCAAGGACGCAATATGGCCGGAGCACGTGCGCTCTGGCGTGCGACCGGAATGACGGATGGGGATTTCGGCAAGCCGATTATCGCGATCGCCAACTCCTACACCCAATTCGTTCCCGGCCACGTCCACCTCAAGGACATGGGCGACTTGGTCGCCGGAGCGATTCGCGAAGCAGGCGGCGTTGCGAAGGAATTTAACACCATCGCTGTTGACGACGGCATCGCAATGGGCCACGACGGCATGCTTTACTCGCTGCCCTCGCGTGAGGTGATTGCAGATTCGGTCGAATACATGGTCAACGCTCACCGCGCCGATGCGCTGGTGTGCATCTCGAACTGCGACAAGATCACCCCCGGTATGCTCATCGCCGCCATGCGTTTGAACATCCCGACGATCTTCGTCTCGGGTGGTCCTATGGAATCCGGCGCTTCCATTGAAGGCGTTGTTGAGCACCGCCTTGACCTCATCGATGCCATGGTCATGGCTGTCGATGACTCGGTGTCCGATGCTGAGCTGGCACGCGTCGAAGCGAATGCCTGCCCGACCTGTGGATCCTGCGCTGGCATGTTTACCGCGAACTCGATGAACTGCCTCAACGAGGCCATTGGCCTGGCGCTTCCCGGTAACGGCACCACCTTGGCCACGCAGGTTGAGCGTAAGAAGCTCTTCTTGGAGGCAGGACACCGCATTGTTGATATGTGCCGCGCGTACTACGACAACGATGACGATTCGGTTCTGCCGCGCTCGATCGCTACCAAGCACGCTTTCGAGAACGCGATGAGCTTGGACGTTGCCATGGGCGGCTCGACCAACACTGTTCTTCACATTCTTGCGATCGCTCACGAGGCCGGAGTGGACTTCACCCTGGATGATATCGATGCGATTTCACGCCGGGTTCCTTGCCTGTGCAAGGTTGCTCCGAACTCGACGAAGTACCACATTGAGCACGTCCACCGCGCCGGTGGTATTCCCGCACTCCTGGGTGAGCTCAACCGCGCCGGTTTGCTGCAGCGCGATGTGCACTCTGTCCATGCTCCTTCCTTGGAAGAGTGGCTTGCTCAGTGGGATATCCGCAGTGGCAGCGCGAGCGACGAGGCCAAGCATCGTTACCTTGCTGCGCCCGGTGGCGTGCGCACGACACATGCTTTCTCGACCGCAAACCTTTTCGAGTCCTTGGAAACTGATTCCGAGAATGGCTGCATCCGCGATGTTGAGCACGCATACACAAAGGACGGTGGACTTGCGGTCCTTTACGGCAACATCGCCGAGAAGGGCGCGATCATTAAGAGCGCGGGTATCGATGAGTCGCTCTTCCACTTCGTTGGCCGTGCTTTCGTCGTGGAGTCTCAAGAAGAGGCCGTTGAATCGATTCTGAGCAAGAAGGTGCAGGAAGGCGACGTCGTCGTCATCACCTATGAAGGCCCCAAGGGTGGTCCGGGCATGCAGGAAATGCTCTACCCGACCTCGTACCTCAAGGGACTGGGTCTGGGTAAGAAGTGCGCACTGATCACCGATGGCCGTTTCTCCGGCGGCACCTCCGGTATCTCCATCGGTCACATCTCTCCCGAGGCCGCTGCCGGCGGCGCGATCGGCTTGGTCCGCACGGGCGATGAGATCGAGATCGACGTCAACAAGCGTCTGCTTCGTGTGAATGTCAGTGATGAAGAACTTGAGCGCCGCCGCGAGGAGATGGGTGCCACCCCGTGGAAGCCTTCCAAGCCTCGTTCGCGTCACGTCTCTGATGCCTTGAAGGTCTACGGAATGCTTGCCGCATCTGCCGATAAGGGCGGCGTGCGTATTCTGCCCGATTGGGCCTGAGCGCGTGAAGGATAAAGCGATGACCTTAGCGACCTTTGGCCGTTGGGCCTATCTGCTTGTCGCGATTGCCGCGTGGGTGGGTGTCGTTTTCACCCTGGTTATTACCGGTGTGGATGGATATTCTCGCGAGGCCGTGGCCCGGCCCGGCATGTTCGGTGGAGCTCCCTTTGGCTGGTCCGGCTTCGGCCAGCGAATGATTGAATGCCTTTCCTATTTCACTGAGTGGTCAAATATTCTGGTCGCCATTGTCGCGACGTTGATCGTGTGGAAAGGTCCTGACATCGGTTCGTGGGGACGGGCGCTTCAATTGTGTGCGCTCATGATGATTACCGTGACGGCGATCGTCTACCACTTCTTGATTCGCCCCACTGAAGTGCTCAGTGGCTGGTCGGTGTTCACGAACCCGCTCCAGCACGTTGTTGTTCCTGCGCTCATGATTCTGGCGGCTCTAGTCTGTGGGCCAAGGGGTGGGCTAGATGCTTCGGTTGTGCTGAAAGCCTTGGTGATCCCGGTGATCTGGGTGGTCTACACCTTGATTCGAGGGGCTTTCGTCCATCAGTACCCTTACGATTTCGTAAACGTGAGCGTCCTGGGCTACCAGCAAGTCCTGATTAACATCGTTGCGATTTTGTGCGGTGCTCTGGTATTTCTTGCGGTCATTGCCGGAATTGACTGGGGTGTGGGGAAGGCTCTACCCACGCGCAACTGAGAGACGCGGACCAAAGACTGCGGTTCCCACGCGGACGATTGTTGCGCCTTCTGCGATCGCCCATTCCAGATCGTGGCTCATTCCCATGGACAGTTCCAGCTTGCTTGCTGGGATTGCAAGTTGCTGCGCGGCGGTGTTACGGAGCTCTCGCAGGAGCGCATAGCCGCGGCGAACATTCGCTTCAGTGGGGGAGTTGAGGCCGACGGTCATCAGGCCTGCGAGCCTGAGGTGCGTAGAGGTAGCGACGGCCTCGGCTATCGACGAAAAATCAGCAGGAGAGCAGCCGTGTTTGGTGTCTTCGCCCGAGACATTGACTTCGATAAATACCGGGAGTTCTGTGGTCGCTCGTGAATCGATTTTCTGTACCATCGCGACAGAATCAATCGATTCAATCGCGTCGACACAGGAGAGCGCCTGGTTGATCTTGTTGGATTGGAGCGGCCCGATCAGGTGAATCTCGGCCCCCGGGACCTCGCGGATTGCGTCTACGGTTGCTTTCACCTCTTGCACTCGGTTGTGTCCCAAGAGGATCGGCTGTCCCAGGTCGCTCAGGGTTTGGGCTGCCTCACGGCACTCATCGGGGGTGCGCGTCTTCACTGCGAGTTCCAAGGCCACGCGATCGGTGCGTCCGGCGGCTTGGCGTGCGCACTCAATTCGGTCAAGGGCCTCGGCAATCGCTGAAGGAATACTCATGGTCTCAGTGTAGCCACACGACTCAGGGGCGAATCAGGGGAAGATCAGGGCAAAAAGCGCAGCTGAACCATGCGGTGACATGGCAGACTTGATGTAACTCGAAAGTGAAGCGGAAAAGCGAAAGGATGCACATGCGCTTCTTGCTGAATGTGATTTGGTTGGTTTTTGGTGGCTTTGCGCTATTTTTGGGCTACATTTTTGCTGGTATTCTGGCTTGCATTTTCATCATCACCATCCCCGCAGGCGTCGCAAGTTTCCGCATTGCAAGCTACGTGCTGTGGCCGTTTGGGAAGCGAGTTGTTCCCATTCCTGGTGCAGGTGCGGGATCCGCATTGATGAATTTCGTGTGGTTCATCATCGCCGGGTTCTGGCTGGCGCTGGGACACATTGCGACTGCTTTTGCGCAGGCAATTACGATCATCGGTATCCCCCTTGCAATTGCCAACCTTAAGCTCATCCCGATCACCTGCTTCCCCTTCGGCAAGATGGTGATTGATGATCCCACTGCTGCGATCTGATCTCAGGTCCCTACACTGGAGGTATGGCTCGCAAGCACTCTAAAGATCACGCTTCAGGACCCACTCACGCAATTGAGGAATTGAACGAGGCCGGGGTTCCTTTTGTTGTTCACGAGTACGAGCACGATCCTTCCGCGCGTGCCTACGGTGAAGAAACCGTTGAGAAATTGGGGATCGATCCGGCAATTGCTTTCAAGACCTTGATGGTCAAGCTTGAGCCGACGGGGGAGTATGTCGTGGGTTGTGTCCCCGCGCTTGCACACCTGTCAATGAAGCTCATTGCCAAAGCTGCCGGAGCAAAGAATGCTGCGATGGCCGACCCCGCCGTCGCGCAGCGCCGCACGGGATATGTCGTTGGCGGGATTAGCCCTTTGGGGCAAACAACAAAGCATCGAATCTTTATTGATTCCTCGTGTTTGGATCATGAAACGATGCTGGTATCGGGAGGTCGCAGGGGAGTGAGTGTAGAGCTGAGCCCGCTTGACCTAGCAGAAATTGTTGGCGCCGAGGTCGTCGACCTTGCAGCCCAGGCCTAATCGTCCGGAGTGGCGCACTTTTGCATTTTCATTGCGCTCTCTGACTGATGCGATCGAACTCGGGAAAGTGTATGACACGTTTACTCTTGAATAAGGGAAGATATATGTCACATGACGTACATTGTGTTGGCGTTGTAAGATTTCTGTTGTACATCTGTTTGTCGAAGGGGCTGAGTGATGAAGACTGCAACACTCAACATGCGTGTGGACCCAAGCGTGAAAGAAGAGGCTGAACGGGTGTATGCCCAGTTTGGTATGAACCTCACCGACGCAGTAAACGTGTTTCTGCACAAATCGATCATGGAAGGTGGTTTGCCCTTCGAACTGCGCCAGCCTCGTTTCAATGCTGAAACTGAAGCTGCGATGCGTGAAGCTCGTGAAATTGCTGCCGGACGTGTCACTGCTAGTCGCTATGTGTCGGCATCGCAGGCGTTCGCTGATGTCGATGGTGAGTAAATCTCAACAAGGGCGACGGGCCCTTGTGATGACAAGTCAGTTCAAGAAGGATTTGAAGCGGGCTCGTAAACGGGGGCTTCCAATTGGGGAACTTGAAGCGGTCATCGACGCGATCCTTGAAGGCGCAGACTTGCCTCCTAAGCACCGTGACCACCTTCTGAGCGGTGATTATGCGGGGTTTCGTGAGTGTCATATTCAACCGGATTGGTTGCTGATCTACCTAGACGAACCTGAGCTTTGCGTAGTGACAGCAATTCGTACAGGTTCCCACTCAGACCTGTTTCAGTAACCTCCCTGCAAATCGCGGGAATCAAGATTGTCCAACAGGCATGACCGAGTTTGGCTTCTGCATCCGATTTACCTGATAGAGTGCAGAAATGACCTGCGAACCCGGGCTTGTTCCCGAACTTTCCGTCACCGATTATGAGGCCTCCCGGCATTTCTGGTGCGATTTGGTCGGTTTTTCTCTCCGCTATGAGCGACTCGAGGAGGGATTTGGGTACCT
The DNA here is from genome assembly GCF_001070855.1 of Trueperella pyogenes. GTDB lineage: Bacteria > Actinomycetota > Actinomycetes > Actinomycetales > Actinomycetaceae > Pauljensenia > Pauljensenia pyogenes_A. Next base: position 295,308 of record NZ_JVLH01000014.1, read on the forward strand.
CGTCTTGGGCAATGCGCACCTGATGCTCGACCAGATCAACCGGGGGAGGACGTGGGAGACCGGCGCCCTTGAGCCACCGCTTGGTCGCGGGATCAACTTTGAGGTGCAGGTCGAGAATGTGGATACCGTATTGCGGCGTATCGAGAGCGCAGGGTGGCCAATCTTCGTTGAGCCTGAAGAGAAGTGGTATCGGGCAGGCGATATTGAGATCGGCGTCCGCCAGTTCTTGGTTCAGGATCCCGACGGGTACCTTCTACGTCTTCAGCAGGAGATTGGCGAGCGTCCTGTGAGGGAGAGCGCGCGTCGCAAACTATGAAGCTGCCGAGGCGGCAATTGAGAGCTATGTCGAAGCCAGAGGCCGTGCAGGTATCGAAGTAGGCACCTACCGCGCGTCGACCGTGAGCACTGTTAGAACCACCCGCTTTTCCTTGTCCGAGGCAGCCAGATCCACGAGTGCGGCAATACGCCAGTCCATATTGCCTTCAGGATCCGTGATGGTCTGAGTCGCCAGCCAGACCGAACCAGCTGGAGCTTCATCAACAGCCCGAGCAAAGGCCTCGAAACGACTGCGCTGATTAGCGTTATCCCTGACAGAGAAGGGCATCAAGGCCAAGACATCTTCGCCGCTGACCTGTTCCTCCAATGCGCATAGCGCTTGGGAACGCGCACCTTGATTGATGTCGATCCAGTCATGTTCTGCCCAGTAGCGTTCCAGGGCATGATCCCAATCATCACCTGTCCATGGCGCCACCTGAGCAAAGAGCTCGTTGTTATCTGCGGCCTGCGCAGTTGCTCGCTCGAGTTCATCGACATCATCACGACTCATCAACTCAACAAAATTAAAGAGCGTGCGACGTACGGTATTGCGGAAAGCATGACGATTTGCCGTGAAAGCAATTGCGCCGGACTCATCGGCTCCAAATGCGCGCTCAGCTCCAACGGCAGAAGAAACTCCTTCAGCCTCGACCAATTCTTCCCCGTTCATCATTGCTTCCCATTCATCCAGAAGAGAAGAATCAACGCTACGGATCAGATCAGCCAGCCACGAAATCATGGACTCAAGTTCCTCGGTCATGATTTCTTCTGGGATCACTTGGCGCATCATTCGATAGGCATCACTGAGATAGCGCAAGATAACGCCCTCTGAGCGCCCTACGTCGTAACGGGAAATGAGCTCGGTGAAGGTCATAGCGTTTTCGATCATCTCGCGAATGACAGACTTTGGTGAGAGTTCAAGATCTCCCACCCATGGGTTTGAACGCGCATAGACACTAAATGCGGGGGAGAGGAGTTCTTCCAAAGGCTTTGGCCACGAGATCTCTTCCAAGGCAGCCATGCGCTCGTCGTATTCCATGCCCTGCGCCTTCATGGACGCAACGGCCGCAGCCTTCGCCTGGTTTTCTTGCGCATACAGCAGGGGCCGGGGATCCTCAAGCACGGCCTCGACAATGGAAATCACGTCAAGAGCAAATGTCGGCGAATCGGGGTCGAGCAACTCAAATGCAGCCAAAGCGAAGGGAGAAAGCGGCTGATTGAGCGCAAAATCATCCGGCAGGTCCGCAACCAACTGCAATCTAGAGACACCCAACTCCTGAGCGCGGGAACTGGAGAGATGCTCAACAACCCCGGCTTGAAGCAGAGAAGTATATATATCTGCAAGATGACGGATATGCGGGTTAGCTGGAAGCGGCTGGTCATCATTGTGCAATGCCAAGTAGACAAGGTGCTCCGCAGGATCTCGCCCAGCATCTGCTGCGCCGCCCAACACGTTGAGAACAGTGGAGTGAGTGATCTCAAAGTGAGACTGCAATGCCTCGGGAGCAGCATCACGGAGACGCTCAAAAGTCGAACGCGACCAGGTGATCTGGCCTTCCTTCGGACCGCTGCGCTTTTTGGACGCCTTCTTCTTTGCGCGTTTTGCTTCGCGCTCATCACGAGCAGCCTCTTGAGCAGCTGTTAAACGAGCGCGCTCGCGGGCCGTCTCCACTTCGTGCTCTGGGGCCAGAACTCGGACAAAACCAACGGTATCGAAACCTGCACGCCCCGCGCGTCCCGCGATCTGATGGAATTCACGCGAACGTAGGTGACGCATCTTGCTTCCATCGAACTTCACCAAGGAGGTCAGCAATACCGTGCGAATGGGGACATTGATTCCGACTCCAAGGGTGTCAGTTCCGCAGATAACCGGGAGCAACCCCTGCTGGGTTAGGCGCTCAACGAGGCGCCTGTAGCGCGGCAGCATTCCAGCGTGGTGAACGCCAATGCCGTGGGAGAGGAGTCCGCGCAGAGTCTGCCCAAAACCTTTCGTAAACGACACTGTCGAAATCTCGCGCGAGATCTGAGAACGAATTTCGGGTGAAACCAGCTTGCGGTCCATCAATGATGAGGCCGTATCAACCGCATCTTTTTGTGAGAAATGAACGATGTAGATCGGGTGGCGCCCCTCTGACAGTAGACGCTCGACCGTGTCCTGAAGAGGGTCAACAACATAGTCGTATTCCAAGGGAACAGGGCGCTGCGCATCGGTAATTTCTACCGTCGGCCGTCCCGTGCGATCCGTCCATTGCTTGCGGAAAACAGTCGTATCTCCAAGCGTCGCGCTCATTGCAATGAACTGTGGGCGAGTGAGTTCAAGAAGAGGAACCTGCCACGCCCAGCCTCGTTGCGGATCAGCATAGAAATGGAACTCATCCATAACAATCATGTCCGCGTCGAGCGTCGGTCCTTCACGCAGGGACTGATTTGCCAGGATTTCCGCGGTACAGCAAATGATCGGAGCGTCTGAGTTCAATGAGACATCGCCCGTCACCATTCCGACATTGTCGGCGCCGAACAGCGACACCAAGTCGAAAAACTTTTCTGAGACCAGTGCTTTCAAAGGCGCCGTGTAGTACGAGCGGCCGCCATGTGCCATGGACACAAAATGCGCAGCCAAAGCAATCATTGACTTGCCAGAGCCCGTGGGCGTTGCTGCAATGACGTGGTTTCCAGACAAAATCTCAATCAAAGACTCATCTTGGTGTCGGTAGAGAGGACGCCCCGTTGATGATGCCCACGATGAAAATGCCTCATAGAGGGCATCATCGTCGGCCAGTAAACCGCGATCTTCCAGATCGTCGAGGAGTTCATTTAACGGAGCGCTCATGCTTCTATCTTCCCAGACCTCCCCGCATCTGCGTCCAGTTTGCGGCTAAAAGCGAAGAAGATTGCCCCATCGCGATAGACTTCGAGGCGCTGACCCACAACCTTGTTGAAAGTAGATAGCGGAGGAACGAATGGCGGATCTGGCACAGTCCATCCAAAACATCGCTGACTGGATAACCTTGCACCTAACCGTGTGGATCCTGATTGGCACGGGACTTTACCTCACAGTGCGATCACGATTCATGCAGATTCGTCAATTCCCCGAAATGATTCGCTCAATTTCGGGTTCTCGCGGTGGCGCAAAGGGTGGGATTTCCTCCTTCCAGGCATTCACAATCTCCTTGGCCGCACGCGTGGGCGTCGGTAACGTCTTTGGCGTGGCCGTTGCGCTGCTCATGGGCGGTCCAGGTGCGATCTTCTGGATGTGGGTTGTTGCCTTGGTCGGTATGTCGACCGCCTTTTTCGAGGCCACACTTGCGCAGATCTTCAAGGTTCGTTCGGCTGACGGAACCTTCCGCGGTGGCCCTGCCTACTACATTGCACGAGGCATGAAGAATAAGGTTTTGGCAAGCATTTTTGCTGTCATCACGGTTGTGACCTGTGCATTCGTCATCACCTCCGTGCAGTCCAACGCGATCGCCACGACTCTTCTGGGTGCGCTCAGCCCCTCGAGCCGCGAGCCTCTGCCGGGACTGGGCGGCCTTTCCAGTGCGCACCTAGTCATCGCAGCACTGCTCTTTGTCTTCTCGGCCATGGTGATTTTCGGTGGAATTAAGACCGTGGCTCGCGTGACCGAATGGATGGCACCGATCATGGCCACCGTCTACGTCATCATGGTTGCCGTGATCTGCGTGATGAACCTGCCCAAGTTCGGCGCTGTCATCGGTCAGATCTTCGCCGCAGCTTTCGCTCCGCAACCGACGCTTGCAGGCCTCGGCGGCGGGATTATCGCTGCGGTCATCAACGGCACGAAGCGCGGCCTCTTCTCCAACGAGGCCGGTCAGGGTACTGCTCCCAATGCCGCTGCAACCGCCACCGTCGCTCACCCCGTTCGTCAGGGCCTCATCCAGTCTCTGGGCGTTTTCGTTGACACGATCATCGTGTGTACCGCAACCGCTTTCGTCATCTTGATTGCTGGCGAAAAGGTCTGGTCGAACCCCGAGGCAAACCCCGCGAACCTCACGACACTTGCTGTGGCCGACCAGCTGGGGCAGTGGACCATCATGCCGATGTCGATTCTGATCTTCGTACTTGCCTACTCATCGATCATTGCGGCCTACGTCTATTCCGAAATCAATCTGTCCTTCGTCGTGAAGTCGAAGGCTGCGACTTGGACTGTTCGAGTGATCTCCGTTGCCTCGGTCGTGATCGGTTCGCTGACCACTCTGGATCTTGTATGGAATTCCGTCGATATCGCGATGGCCATTATGACCTTGACGAACCTGGTCGCCTTGATTGTCCTTGCCCCGTGGGGTCTGGGTGCTCTTCGTGACTACGAGGCCCAGCGGCGTCGCGGCATTGCAGATCCTGTCTTCGTTGCGCAGGCTAATGACCTTCTTCCGGGCGACCTTCCCGGTGATATTTGGGCTGCAGAACCCGCTTCGCGTTAGGCTACAGGCAAGACTTAGGAGGTCGCGATGCGCATTGCTCGTTTCTCGCAAGGAAGCTCTATTCACTACGGGGCTTTGGAAGATGAATCGACTCGGATTGTTGGTTTGAAGGGCGATCCTTTGTTTTCGCCGGTCGAGCCCTCTGGCCAGATCTTTGAACTGGATGAGGTTCGCTTGCTTTCTCCGGTGATCCCTCGGTCGAAAGTCATTGGTCTGGGCGGAAACTACCCGGCACCTGGCGAGCAGCGCAGTGAGGATCCGGCGCGTCCCTCCGTCTTCTTCAAGCCGAATACTGCCGTCATCGGCCCGGATGATCCGATTGTCTTTCCTTCCTGGGGACAGGAAGTCTTTTACGAGGCCGAGCTTGCCGTGGTCATCAAGACGCTGGCTAAGGATGTCAGCGTAGAGGACGCCCATTCCGTGATCTTGGGTTACACCTGCGCGAATGACTTGACCGCTGCGGATGCAGCTCGCGATGACGGGGGAGCACTTGGTCGCGCGAAGAGTTGGGATACCGCGTGCCCGCTGGGTCCGTGGATCACTGTTGGCGGGGATTTTGATCCCGACAATGCTGAAATTTCGGTCCGCATCAATGGGGAAGAACGGGGCAGTGGAAGCACCTCTCAAATGGGATATTCCGTTGCACGGATTGTTTCCTATGTGTCGGGGATCTGCACGCTTCTTCCCGGAGATGTCATCTTGACCGGTACTCCGGCCGGCGGACCGCTCAAGCACGGTGAACGCGTCGAGGTTGAGGTCGCAGGAATTGGGACGCTAACAAACCTGGCGATGTAGAAATTATTTCTACTCGTAGTTTTCTTTGGGGTGGCCGCTTAACACGGCCACCCCAAGGTTTTTGATGACCACATTGTGACGTCAAATCTGTTGAAAGTTGGTAGAGAGTCGCTCTGCGGATGTAGCGTAAAAGCATGGCAGCTTTGTCGGGTTTGAGCGGATTCAAAAGACGCTACGTTTCGGCGAAGACAAGGATGCCTGAGGAGGTGCCTAATGGACTTTGCTGATCGCCTCGCCGAGGTGCTTTATGATGCCTGGGGTATGAAGGTTACTGGGAGCTTCGCCGCTGCCGGTGGGGTCGTCTTCAATGCTGGGGTTTTTGCTGCTCCCCACGAAGAGGCCGATTACCAAGAGGGTGTCTATTCCTTCTACTACTGCGAGCGTGCCTCCAGAGGTGCTGCTCTGTTCCAGACGACTAATCGGGACGTTTTCGACCACTGTGTACTTCAATACTATGGAAATCCTCTGCGCAGTCGATACGGTTTTCCCAAATTGACACTGGGAGACAGCGCTTCGATCCATCCGGGGTGGGCAATGGTTCACACGGGTTCTTCGCTTCGACATGATTACCTTGGAATTCGCTCAGACGATGGGAACTTCTATCCATGCGAAACCAGCGATTTTCGCCTGCTTGCAGGTCTTTCTCACGTGGTTGAGTATTCGCCTTTGGATGTGTTGGAGTGTTACTTGCGTGAGGATGCTGCGCCGCTTTTATCGCAGTGGCTTTCGAAGCCCGCAGGATGACATTTTTCGTGGCATATGATGGGAAGCAGCTCATGGAAAGGTGAAATACATGGATTCAGTGATGACTCCAGAGTCTAAGGAACCGCAGGGGCCTTGGCGTTGGTTGATGGATAGTGAAGAAGTCAGTTCTTCACTGCTGCGTTCCAGCATTGAGCAGTTCACCAGCTTGGAGGCCTACACCTCTAAGTACGGCGACATGGTCGATATGATCGGCTACCCCTATCTTTCGCGCGTGTGGCAGGTTGATCCCAATGGCAAGCCCTATTCTTTTGAGCAGCGCTGCCTGGCAATCACCGATGTCCACTCGCCCTACTACGCGTATACGATTGCGAAGCTTCCCGTGTACGCGTTGATCGTGACCGGAGTGACTGCACCGAACTTTGGAATGGAAGGTGGCGCGCGGGAAGTACGTTTCATCTACGGTGGCGAACTTTTGACGGTCGCCGAGTGCGTTGAACTGGGTATCTTGAAGGGACGGTCTCTGTCATGAGTACTACCAGTCAACTGATCGAATTCGCTAAATCCTCTGGCGCTTTCTGGATGAATCGCGGCACTGGTATTGCACTGACGTGGGATAGCGGGATCTACTGGCATAACTTGTGGACCGAATACGATGATCGGGGCACTTTGCTGTACAAGTATGGTCCCAGTGAACGTTGGGAGGATCGCTCGACTTTCGTTGCTTCGCCCTTCGAGGATTGGACGGCAAAGGGCGCGATTATCCACGTGGGCGAGTTCGTACGTAGTTATCTAGGTTGGGATCCGATCATCATTCCGCAGGTTGATTCTGATCCCGTTGCTCATCCTTACGTGTATTCGCAGTTCTTTCCGTGGGTTGGAGGGCTTGAGTTGGATGGAAAAGTCCTGCCTTTAACCGTCCGCACAATGTTCCCCACCCACCGAGAACTCACTGAGTTTGCGCATATTGCACCTGTTGATTCCCAAAAATTGCTGGATGCATATATGTCTGAAGATGGTGGAATTCTGCGGAACTGGGTTCGCCATAGTTAGTTTCTCGATTTTCGAGGCCGAGGCAGCCGGGTGGACATGTTGAGTTCACCCGGCCGCTTTTTCCTCCTGCGAAGGTGTGGGCAATCCCTCGAATTAGTTTCGTGAGCACCTACCCTTCGGCTGCTTGCTTTCCCTATAGTTCATAGTGTGGATTGAACGCCACATGAACTGCGGGAAGACGAATGCAGAGGAGCATTGTTCATGAGTGAGACCACTCAGGTTTCGTCTGGTCTAAACATCGAGATGGCCGGCCTAGATGTGATCCCCGAATCCGAAAGAAAAGGCACGCCATCGTCCTTATTCATGCCTTGGTTTGCCGCTAATATCTCTGTCCTCGGTATTTCCTGGGGTTCGTGGGTGCTGGGCTTTGGCCTTTCACTCACGCAGGCGATCCTTGTGAGCGTTGTTGGCGTTGCACTCTCATTCCTTCTGTGTGGGCTGATCGCTATCGCGGGTAAGCGGGGCTCTGCACCGACCCTTGTACTCTCTCGTGCGGCATTCGGATATAACGGAAACCGTATCTCCGCAGCAATCTCCTGGATCCTCACTGTAGGGTGGGAGACCTTCCTTGCCATCATGGCGGTTCAGGCAACCGCGACCGTCATGGGAGCGCTTGGTTTCAGCAACCACCTGCTTGCACAGATCATCGCCTTGGTCGTCGTTGTTGTCCTTGCAGCAGGAGCGGGCATCCTCGGATTTGAAGCGATCATGAAGGTCCAAACGTGGATCACCTGGGCGACGGCAATCCTCACGATCGTCTACCTTCTGCTCTCGGCCTCGACAATCAACTTCACAGTTCTTTCTGCACGTCCCGCGGCTCCCTTCGCAATGCTCCTGGGTGCGATGTGCATGCTCATGGTTGGTTTTGGTTTTGGATGGATTAACGCAGCAGCGGACTATTCACGCTACCTTCCTCGCAAGGCCTCAACCGCCGGGGTCGTTGGTTGGACGACCGCAGGTGCCGCGCTGCCCGTCATTATCTTGGTGATCTTCGGTGTGCTGCTAGTTGGTTCCAACTATGACACTCTTTCTGAAGCCATCGGCAACGACCCGATCGGCGCGTTGACAACAATTCTTCCGACCTGGTTCCTGATTCCCTTTGCGATCGTTGCAATCCTTGGCCTTGTCGGTGGAATCGTTATGGATATCTATTCTTCTGGACTTTCCTTGTTGGCAACTGGCGTCCCGGTCACCCGCCCCGTGGCCACCGCAATCGACGGCACCATCATGACCATCGGAACGATCGTCGTTGTCTTCTTCGCTGATTCTTTCCTCACTCCTTTCACTGCCTTCCTCACAACCCTTGGCGTGGTCATTGCCACCTGGGGCGGCGTCATGCTTGCTGACATCGCGCTCCGTCATCAGGACTACGACGAGCCCTCACTCTTCACATCAGCGGGACGCTACGGTTCCGTTAACTGGGGAGCAATCGTCACACTGGCTGTCGGTTCCTTCGTCGGCTGGGGTTTTGTTGTCAATGCAAATGCCTCGTGGCTTGCGTGGCAGGGCTATCTCCTTGGTCCGCTCGGAGGTCGAGAGGGAGATTGGGCCGGTTCCAACATCGGAATCCTTCTTGCCCTTCTCGTAGGCTTCTGCGGATATTGGCTGACCAGTGCGCGTCGCGTTCGTGCGCAGGAAGCCACGCCTTCCCACACGCTCGGCTAACAGTTGAGGAAGGTGTGCTTTGACAGCTGATCCCCGTTTTTCTTCTGTTCTTTTTGATCCCGAGGCCACTGCCGCCGCGGAGCAGATTCGCACCCTTTGCGGGGGAGTGCCCTTCGCATTGGTCGTCTTGGGATCAGGCTTAGCTGACGCGCTAAACGACCAGTGGGGAGAGCCATTGGCCTCGCAGCCTTTGGGGTCACTTCCCGGTGTGAGCGCCCCGGTTGCGGATGGACACCGCAATGAACTTCGTGTCTACATGCGCGAATGCGGCCCCGTTCTGGTCGCAACCGGACGAACTCACCTGTATGAGGGACACGGGCCTCTTGCTGTCACCGCGCTGATCCGTGCGGCTGCGTGCGCGGGTATCCAACGCGCAATTGTGACCAATGCGAATGGATGCCTGCGCGACTGGTCCTTGGGTGATGTCATGATCATTACGGATCACATGAATCTCAGCGGTTCCTCGCCATTTGATGGGCCCCTATTTGTCGATATCTCACAGGTTTGGGACAGTGAGATGAGCAAGAGGATGCGTGAACACTGCAGTCGAGAGGGGACTTACGCCTTCCTTCGTGGGCCTGAGTATCAAACAGGTGCAGAAAGTCGAGCCTTATCACAATTGGGCGTTGATTGCGTTGGGATGTCGACCGTTCTTGAGGCAATCACCGCCCACGCACTGGGAGTGCGTGTTGCCGGTATGTCTGTTGTCTCAGACCTGTCTTTCGCTCAGGCGCAAACCGACCCGCAAGACGTTGTGGACGCCGCGCGAAAGGCATCCACAATGGTCGTTGCCGGTATCGAGGCCGCTCTGGACGCGGAGTGAACAACTGGCGCAGGCCGTGGAGAAAGGCCTAAAGAACGCCTAGAACCCGAGAAACCAATTCTTCAGTAACCTGCGGGGAACACGCCAGGTTCACACGCACCCACTTCGAGTAGCGCTCACCCAGGGTGATTCCTTCGTTCGTCGCGATGTGCGCGCGTTGGAGCAGAGTCTTGGAAGGGTTGGGGCCCAACTCTGGGTAGGCCTCGAAACCCCACCACGTCAGGTAGGTTGCCTGCGGGGGGCGGAAGTCGATCTCGGTGGGTGTCAGCGCCTCGTTAACGGTGCGGATATTGCCTTCGATGACGGAAAGGACTTCGTGCTGCCAGTCATCACCGTTTATGTAGGCCTCGATTGTGCCTAGCGCACCAATTGTTGAGGTCGAATGGGGGAGCTTCTCCTGGCACAGGCGATCCCAACGCGTGCGCAATTCTTCATCGGGAACGATGACCTGAGCATTCGGTAGCCCGGCAATATTCCAGCCCTTTGTTGCCGCAGTTGCGGTGATCGTATGTGCTGCAAATTCTGCGCCCAGCCGCGCATAGGAGGTGAAGCCTCGGCCACCCAAAACCAGAGGGGAGTGGATCTCATCCGCGAAGATCAAAGCGTCGTACTGAGACACCAGCATCTGTAAAGCCCGCATCTCGGACTCTGTTAATACGCGCCCCACGGGGTTCCACGGATTGCAGAGAATTACTAGGCCAGCCCCGGCCTCGAGACCTGCCTTAATCCCTTCGAGGTCAAGGGTCCACCCACCCGGGTATGCATCATCGTGCAATGAGGGCACGTCAATGACCGGGTGCCCTAGCGCGGGAGGAATTGTCAAGAATGGCATGTAAGCGGGGGTTGGCACGATAACCGCTGATCCGGGGCGCACCAGATACTGGATCATTACTTCCAACGCTGGAAGGACAGCGGGCGCCATGCGAATTGAGTCGACATCAAGATCCCAGCCGAAGCGCTTCTTTTGGAATTGGGCCGTGGCTTGGGCAACCTCTGGTGCAAGCCAACGGGGGTTGTAACCAAGCAAACCCTCGCGGATAGCGCGGGTCATTCGTTCCTCGACACAAGGAGCGGTACCAAAATCCATCTCTGCAACCCAAGCGCCCAAGACATCGCTGCCGTCCGCGGGCTTAACTCCCGTCCACTTCAGTGAACCAATGCGACGGAGTTCCTCAGCGCTGCAAAAATCCATGCGAAAACTTCTTTCCAAACGTGCCCAAAAAGGCAAAGTGTGTGAGCTACCTCCCAGTGTAAGGGGAGTGCTGATAATTCGGAATTCGCCTTCATGGTGTGAGCGAAGGTAACAGTGCGGTCATCCCTCAATGGGGGAGAGCCCCTGCTCAGTCCTCTCACACCCATTGAATTGACGCGAGCGCAATAAGAAGGGGGCTAAACTAGGGGATTATGAGTGTGACTACTGCAAGTGGCGCCGATGTTCGCGTCCGATTCTGCCCCTCGCCAACTGGAACCCCCCACGTGGGAATGGTCCGTACCTGCCTCTTCAACTGGGCATACGCGCGCCATACCGGAGGCACCTTCGTCTTCCGTATCGAAGACACCGATGCTGCCCGTGATTCTCAAGAATCTTTCGACCAGATTCTTGACTCGCTGAGCTGGCTGGGACTGGACTGGGATGAAGGCGTCGGTAAGGGCGGCCCGCACCCGCCGTACCGCCAGAGTGAGCGTATGGACATCTACCGCGATGTCGCCGCGAAGCTGCTTGAGGCCGGTTACGCCTACGAATCCTTCTCAACTCCAGAAGAGGTTGAGGCTCGTCACCTGGCCAAGGGGGAAGACCCCAAGCTCGGTTACGACGGTTTTGACCGCGACCTTAGTGAAGAGCAAATCGCTGCTTATCGCGCTGAAGGTCGTCAGCCAGTTCTTCGCCTGCGCATGCCCGACGAGGACATCACCTTCACCGACCTGATCCGCGGTGAGATCACCTTCAAGGCCGGCTCGGTCCCGGACTACGTGATTGTTCGCGCCAACGGCCACCCGCTGTACACGCTGGTCAACCCCGTTGATGATGCACTCATGGAGATCACCCACGTCCTGCGTGGTGAAGATCTGCTCTCATCGACCCCGCGCCAGATCGTTCTCTACCGTGCGCTGGAAGAGCTGGGCATTGCCAAGTTCATGCCTCGCTTCGGTCACCTGCCCTACGTGATGGGTGAAGGAAATAAGAAGCTGTCCAAGCGCGACCCCGAATCGAACCTGCTCCTGCACCGCGAAGCCGGAATGATTCCCGAAGGCTTGAACAACTACCTGGCCCTGCTGGGGTGGTCGATTAGCCCGGATAACGACGTCTTCTCTATGGAAGAGATGGCCGCGGCCTTCGATATCACCGATGTGAACCCGAACCCGGCACGCTTCGACCACAAGAAGTGCATCGCGATTAACGCCGAGCATATTCGTCTGCTTGCTCCGGATGATTTCCGAGGCCGTATCATCCCCTTCCTTCACCGTGAGGGATTGGTTTCGGCTGACTCCTATGAGGAGCTGACCGCTGACGAGCAGAAGATTATGCAGCACGCTTCTCCGCTCATCCAGACCCGCATCCAGTTGCTGGGTGAGGCTCCTGGAATGCTGGGCTTCCTCTTCACCGAAGACGATGCGCTTGAGCTGGATGAAAAGTCCGTATCGAAGCTCAAGGAGAATGCTCCCGAGGTTCTGGACGCGACGATTCACTACATCGAGAACTACGACGGCCCCTTCACAACCGAGGCTCTGGAGCATGCCCTCCGTGAGCTGATTGTTGAAGGTATGGATATCAAGCCTCGCGTGGCCTTTGGTCCGATTCGTGTGGCTGTCACCGGCCGCCAGGTTTCCCCGCCGCTGTTTGAGTCCATGGAGATCTTGGGCCGCGAAAGCGTGTTGAACCGTCTGCACGCTCTGCGTAACCAGCTGGGCTGAGCCTTTAACTGACGCCTGATCGCAGGTGCGTGGTGATCCAAATATGATCAGTGCCACGTGCCTGCGATTTGGCATCTGAAGCGCATTTGAGTATTCTTTTCTCTTGTCGCCGCCTTGGGTTTAGACCTAAGCGGATTGCGCCATGGGGTATGGTGTAATTGGCAGCACGAGTGATTCTGGTTCATTTAGTCTAGGTTCGAGTCCTGGTACCCCAGCCATCGCAAGACTTCTTGCGAGTTGAAAGGCCCCCATCGTCTAGCGGCCTAGGACGACGCCCTCTCACGGCGTTAACACCGGTTCAAATCCGGTTGGGGGTACAAATCCTGTTCATGCCTCGGTATGACGGGAATAGCGCACGTAGTGGCGCGCCGCCCCCATCGTCTAGCGGCCTAGGACGACGCCCTCTCACGGCGTTAACACCGGT
>NZ_JVLH01000001.1 GCF_001070855.1 Trueperella pyogenes
CTATCCTCAGCTGATCGGTAATGCTGATGGTGTTGAAGCTTGGGCACGCGACCGCGCAAACCGAATTAACTTGAGGGAAGAAAAACTCAAGACCGAGAAACTTGTCCAACATCTTGAGGCAGCTATGCGTGATAGGGTTCGATATACCTATCCGGGAGACGTGCATGACCCGACTCTATACCAGCACGATGGGGGTCTTAGCGCGAAACTTTCGCGTGCAAAAATGGATCTTGAAGCTTACAACAAAATTGAGTCTGCTTTAGGAAATGCCGTTTCGCTGGAAGCCTATCAGCATGGAGAGAAAGGTGATCCGATCTCACTGTTGACGCTGCAAAATGATGGTCGTCGTGTGAAAGCTGCGGTCGCTCAAGGCGATGTGGATCATGCGAAGCATGTTGCGACCTTTGTTCCTGGTATCGGGACAACCGTTGAGGGACAGCTTCACAATTATCTTCGTCAAACGGAGAATCTTCGTCAGGCTGCGGCTACTCAGGGGAATATGTCGACTAGCGATGTGGCGACGGTTGCATGGTTGGGTTATGACGCTCCGGGTGAAGCAAAGCTAGAAAACCTGGGTGATATAACTTCGCCGAAGTTGGCTCAGGCGGGTTCTGATCGTTTGGCTGGCTTTATGACGGGTATGCATGCGTCTCGTCAGTATGGTGCTGGTGATGCGCATATGACGTTGGTGGGTCATTCGTATGGTTCGACGACGTCTGGTATGGCCGCCACGAAGGTCAAGTCCGGTATCATCGACGACCTGGTACTATTCGGCTCTCCCGGCATGGGAACTTATAATTCGAATGATTATCACGTTGACGAAGCTCATCGCTGGGTGTCAGGTGTTCCTAAGGGCGATAGCGTCCAGGGGCTGGGCGGAATATTGAGGCGAAAGATTGGTCGTTTCGGTCTAGGCAAGAACCCTATGGATGCAGATTCCGGTTTTACACATCTTTCAGACGATGCAACCGGCTATGAAGGTTATGACCACAATGCACCGCCCAGTAACCCAGGTAATTACGCTCTCGACACCATAGGCCGTCTTCTCACAGGTAGGCGCCCTTCACTTCCGAGCTTCACTAACCACAATATCTACCTCGAACAAGGAACCGAGACACTTCAAGATATTGCCCGCGTTGTCGCAGGGACAAAGAAATGAAGACTTTGAAGCATCTGCAAGCTTTTTGCCTCTTTGGAGCCAGTGCACTCGTGCTTGCCGCGTGTTCGCCAGGCGTGCTTGATCCAAACGGCGGTACTTTGACAGCATCATCATCGTCATCAAGTGGAAAGACAAAGAAAATGAACTATTGGGATGGGGATCTTCCTCTAGAAGCGCGTCAGTCTGTACAGGCTTTTCAGCGTGATGAGGAACCGAAGATTCTTGAGTTCCGTCGTCGGCTTGCCGAGGTCGGTGGAGGAGAGTGGGAAGCACGTAGCTTCGGGTCGAGCATCTCGAAATGGGATGACGATTCTGCTGGGTTTTCTCAAGACTCATGGGAGCTGCAAGGCCAGATGACTGCTGGTCCCTTTGTTGCTATTCCTGAGATTGAGAAGATTGGTCGCGAGCTTCTGTCTGAGACTTATTCTGAATATGAGTTAGGTTCAGATAAGGGCGGTGTACGTCAGCTGTCGTGGAGTGACCCTCATAACGGTGGCTTCTTGTATGTGACTGTTCATGATGGCCAGGCAACGTTGATGCGTTATCAGACAGGTCTGCGTCCTTCCGATGGGACGACCGAAAATCCTCGTGACTTTATTGCTGGTCGCGTCGATATCGATATCCCTGAAAATTAGCTTGTGAAGCAAGCGCTGTAGTATCCATCCAGTGGACTCAAAGGAATAACAATGTCGTTAACCTGGGCGCAGGTGAAAACCTGGAGAGCATCAGATCTGGATATCTATGTCGGAAAAGTTGGAGTTCGTCTTGACGTTGTGGATAGACAGACTGAGGCTCTGCAGCAGCTTACGTTGTCTCTCAGCGGCGAAGGAGCAACTTCAGATGCACTACGCAGAGCAGTGGGGAAAGCTCGCTGGCAGCTCAGGAATTTTAGCGATGAGCTAGGTGACCTCCAAGTTGCTTTGAGGAACGCTCTATTTGAGGTTGCTGAAGTAGCGGAAGCGATTAAACAGGTAGAGAAAGTTGCTGCTGGATATGGTTGCGTAATTTCCCAAGATGGAAAAGTTACGTGGAGAGACGCGACAAGTGTGCAGACTGAAAGCTATCGACACGGTGCTGAGGCGAACCTTGAACGAATGGTGGCGCGTGCAATTGCATTGGCAGATTCCGCAGATAGCACGCTCAGTCAGAAACTGAGTTCTTTCGGGACAGCCCCGGGAAAGGAACCCACGAAACCCGGACAAATTCGCGACCTATCCAAGGCCGAGCAAGAGCGTTTCAAGAATATGTCTCCAGAGGAACGAGCAGAGTACTGGTCGGCGCAAAGCGATGAACAGAAACGTCACCTCTGTGATACCTACCCTGAGATGATTGGTAACGCTGATGGTGTGGAAGGATGGGCGCGGGACCGCGCAAATCGGTTGAATCTTGATGCCAAGTTAACCCGCGCTAGGGAGGACCAAGCTCGCTATATACGCGAATT
The DNA here is from genome assembly GCF_001070855.1 of Trueperella pyogenes. Classification (GTDB taxonomy): domain Bacteria; phylum Actinomycetota; class Actinomycetes; order Actinomycetales; family Actinomycetaceae; genus Pauljensenia; species Pauljensenia pyogenes_A. The sequence goes on from NZ_JVLH01000001.1 coordinate 2,601, forward strand.
AAGTGGAGCTCGCGATCAAGATGAGTACAAGGAGATCGAGAAAAAATACAAACGTGCAATTTCGGATATTCAAGCTTATGAAAAAATCCGCTCGACGCTTGCGAATGGCATCAGTCTCGAAGATTACCAGCACGGGAAGCAAGGGGAACCGATTTCTCTCCTGACTCTGCAAGATGATGGTCGTCGTGTGAAGGCTGCTGTCGCTCAAGGCGATGTGGACAATGCGAAGCATATTGCCACCTTGGTTCCTGGCATTGGCACAACCGTTGAGGGGGGACTTGATACCAATTTACGTCATACGGGGAATCTTCGTCGGGCAGCGGCTGCTCAGGGAAATATACCCTTAGAAGATGTCGCGACGGTTGCTTGGCTTGGCTACGATGCTCCTGGTGAGGCAAATGCGTTGAATGCCCGCGATATTGCTTCTCCAACGCTCGCACAGGAGGGTTCTGATCGATTAGCTGGTTTCTTGACGGGTTTGCAGGCGTCTCGTCAGTATGGTGCTGGTGATGCGCATATGACGTTGGTGGGCCATTCGTATGGTTCGACAACGTCTGGTATGGCCGCCACGAAGGTTAAGCCCGGTGTCATTGATGATCTAGCGTTGTGTGGCTCACCTGGAATGGGAACTTATGACGCAAACGACTACCGTGTCGATCGGAATCATCTGTGGGTTTCCGGGGTTCCGAAGGGGGATAGCGTTCAAGGAATAGGCGCAGCTGGTTTTCGCTCTGTTGGTCACTTAGGTAAGAACCCGATGGATGCTGACTCAGGGTTTACTCATCTGTCCGGCGATGCAACCGGTTCGTCGAAATATAACAATGATGCGCCCGCAAGTGTGCCTATTAAGGGAAATTTTGATAACCACAGTATCTATTTGGAAGACGGCACCGAAACGCTTCAGGACATCGGTCGTGTTGTTGCAGGGGTGAAGCGCTGATGCGCACGTTGTGGCGCCCTGTGTTGGGGGTGGCATGTGTGCTGGCCCTGGCCGCATGTTCGCCCGTCCTGAGGGATCCCCAGAGTACGACTACACAATCGGCATCACCATCTAAGAGCGGAAAGGCAACAAGCATGGTCTATTGGGATGGAAGCCTTCCCCTAGAGCAGCGTCAGTCCATTCAGGCATTTCAGCGTGATGAGGAGCCGAAGATACTTGAGTTCCGTCGTCGCCTTGCCGAGGCCGGCGGTGGAGGTGCGTGGGAAGCGCGCATCTTTGGGTCCGAGATCAATAAAGAGACTGACCAATCCTCAGGCCACGAGCAGCCGGCGTGGGAGCTTGTTGGGCAAGATGTTGCGGGTCCGTATGTGCCCGTGGCTGAAGTTGAGAGGATCGGCAGGGAAGTCCTAGCTGAAACCTACTCACAGTTTGAACTGGGCTCGGATAAAGGCGGTGTTCGTCAGCTTTCGTGGAGTGATCCGGTTAATGGTGGTTTCCTCTATGTGACCGTTCACGAGGGAAAAGCCACCTTAATGCGCTACCAGACGGGATTGCGCCCCTCGGATGGGACAACTGCTGACCCTCGTGATTTCATCTCCGGCCGCGTCGATATCGATATCCCAGAGAAATAGCTTGTAAAGAACATCCTGTAGCGCCTGCCTGTGGAAGGAGAGGGACAAGAATGTCATTAACTTGGGGTCAGGTGAAAACCTGGAGCTCAACTGGTCTATCGGGCTACGCCGGAAAGGTTGGTGCTCGGCGCGACACTGTTGTGAAACAAGCCGATGCACTCCAGCAAAGCATGACCTCCTTCCAAGGTGAGGGTGAAACTGCGCAGACTTTGCGCGACAAAATGACGACAGCGCATGAAGCTCTGACAACTCTTGCCGATGACTTGGCAGAGGTTCAGGACGCGGTGAGTACCGCAGCCGGAAATGTCTCTGAAGTGGAAAGCGCTGTTAAGAAAGCTACTTCTGAAGCAAAATCTCGCATGTGCAGTATTTCCGATAGCGGTGTAGTGACGTACGAGAACACAAGTTACATGTATACCGAACAAGGAAAAAATGATGCCCTGCTCGCGGTTACATTGCTTGTAAGTCAGGCACTTGCCTTGGCAGAGTATGCGGATGCTTCTTTTGTGACACGTCTAGGTTCGGCGGGTATGCCGGGAAGTACGTCTTCTGCTTCTGGAAAAGGTACTCATGCTTGGTCGAAGAAAGAGCAAGATGCTTTTCAAAAAATGTCGCCGGAG